>NZ_FONA01000042.1 GCF_900112795.1 Thermophagus xiamenensis | reverse complement strand
TTCGAGGTTGAAAAGTGCTCTACTTGAGACTCCTATAACTAAAATATCTGAAAAATCAATAGGCATGCTGTCTTAATTTATTTTGGCTATAACGGTAAATTGTACGAGTAGTGGCAGATTGCGTGGTAGTTTCCTGTCAAACCGTTAGGCAGTTTGTGCGGGCTACACACCCTGATATTTAGCACTGAACCTGCCATTACTTATACAAAATGTTATAGGCTTTACTTATTTTGCAATAAAATCTTCAACCTTAAATGTAAAAATGTACTCATTTATGGTTTCTTCTATTTTTAGTGGCAAAAGAACTCTCACTTCTTTACCTACATATTGTTGAGTCAGGGCATTTAATTCTTCTCGTGTATTTGCTCTATTAGGAAACATTGGTTTTGTTCTCCAGCCACCATATTGACCACTTACATAGTAAATATTGTCAGTCGGAACAATTATGTCATCAATATTTGCATTCTTAACAACTACGGTCGGTGGTTGAGGATTATTTCGGTCTATATATTTTACTCCTGCGTGCATAACTCTGCCACTTGAACCATTAGGGTCAACATAAACTGCTTCATCCCAAATTATTTTTATTGAATGGTCAGTTTTGTTTTTCAAAGTAAACCCAAATTGTGTGGAAAGTGGAAGCCAAACAATTTTAATCATGTCGTCTTCATAACTATACTTTGTTTTACCTTCTTCTTCAAAATTTACGATTTTAGATTCACCGTATCTTTCTTTTGCGTTTTCAGGTCTTTCAACTTTTTGAAGTCCAATATTGTAAAAACCTTGATAAGTCATACAATTTGTCATCATAACCGCAAGAATTAATGCGTAAAAAACTTTTCTCATAACAATCTCCTTTTAATTGTTAATAATTTATTTGTAGTCTGTTTTTAGTATTGCCCATAACGGTTGGTACATGCTGTCGGGGCGGATTTCGGTGAGCTTTCCTGTCCGTAGGACACGGAAATGAGATGCCATATTCCGCAATTGGTGTACCACCGAACCACGCTCTGCAATATGTATATTGTTGAACTAAATCCCTACGGGACAGCCCATACCAAAAATAGCATAAATTATTTTAGTTACAAATGGTAGAAACTGAATTATTCACCTTAAAATAATACAGTTGTGAGAAAAAGACAGGTTTAACGATTGTTGAGCAGCCCATGGTACTTGTTCCTGAATTTAAAACCGAAGCATCAGGTGGAGCTTCGTGGTCAGAGCGCAAGTACGCAAAACAATTACATCCGGCGCATTGCTTTGTTTGTTTTTCATTTTGAGAAAAGTCTACGGGGGTCGGGTACAAAAAAACGGTACCACTCAAAGGAGAAGAGTTTCTGCGTCGATTCTGTTTGCATGTTAGGCCGGATGGTTACGTACGCCCCCGGTCCGGTATCGTATTGCCTGAAAGGTGGGTTTTAAGCCAAAAAGCACCTAATCTTTAACTTTTGAGTTACAACAAGCACTCTTTTTTGAAGCCCCAAAGGCTAAAAACAGCACAATGCAAGTAGGCGCATTCTTTCTAAAAAACATAAAAAACGACTGTAGGTCCATAATATTCAGTTGTAGTCTGCCGGGATGTAGTTCAACCTAGGGTAATCGGTAGGGGCGTGGTGAGTGCTCATGTTCCTATATATTATGTGGCGTTATTTATTGATTATCAGGGTTTGTGGCGTCTTTTTTATCTTTGTCTTTTTTAAGCATCATTGGAATAGCACCAATAATTAAAAAAACAATAATCCAACCGATTAAACCTAATCCAGCTTGTTGTGTTACAATGGTTTCCATGTTAATTTATTTTATATTAGTAATTCTAAATGATTTTAAAGTATTATTCAAAGTAGATGACCAGTAATCTTTCTCAGAAATTCGGTATGATATTGTTAATGAAACAATTCTGTCGTAATTCATGAATCTATACAAATCAACCATTACGTATGGTTGGTCTTTAAATTGTCTTTTATAACTCGCATGAATACAAGGCATTCCGTTAATTTCATTAATACTTAATGGATACCACTCGATAAGCTTTAGAGGAGTATTATAAAAACCTTGTTGTACTTGATTTTTAAATTGATTATTCAATTCAGATAATTCAGTAGAGGGTACAATTATCTGTTCATTAAGTCTTTGGAAATCGTTTGGGTTACCTTCAATGGTTTCAACCATTACTCTACAATATTTGCTTAATGAAGTTTCGTTATGTTCATTTATTCCTTTGGGTTGAAGGGTTAATTTTGATTCAAGAAAATCAACTTTCCAAATATTTTCTATGCTGTCTTTATATTCTTGATTTTTTATTCTGTATTTACCAGCTTGTATTTCGAGTATTGGAGATAAATCTATTGTACCAATATCCTTTATTTCAATACGTTTCCAATCTTTTATTGGCTTACCAATTTCAAGCGGTAATTTATTTTTAGTTGAAGGAATTTCTTTTTTCTTATTAAATGTGGTTAAAAACGAACCTGTATAAAGAGTGACTTCTGAAATTGAATCATTTTCTAATTTTACTGTAAAATCCCCTTTGTATGTTCTATATTTAAGTTCATTCGGAGAATTATTATACGTAACCGTTCTTATGGTAAATTCTTCATTTTCTATCTGTCCGTCAACATTCATTTCAACTGAAATAGAGTTTTTTTTGAAAATGATTTTGCCAAATACATCTTTATTTCCAGAATCATCACTCTTTTTGTATTCGATATACATTACAGAGTCAAATTTATACTCCTGTTCTGTTCTATCTTCATTTTTTACTTGATTTGCACAACTCCCTAATATTAAGGTGAGCATAATTAGAAAAAGATAATTTAATTTCATGAATTATAGCGTTTTGAAGTGAAGTTAAAACCTATTACCGAAAGCCCTAAAAAGACTATTGAAAGAATTATTTGAGGAAAATCACCATAATATATGCCAGAGAAAAACGAAAAAATTGCAGATGAACCAACTGCTCCAGAAATTGCATAAATTACTGCTGTTCCTCCTTGTTTACTTGTTTCAACTATGACTTCTCCAATTAGTTTAGCAAAATCAGAAAAAGACATTGAGGCATATTTTTCAGCTTGCTTTTTTGCTGAGAATGTCCAGTTATTTAAATCAGGGTCTTTGTAATTTGATTTTTGTTTATCCGAAGTACTGTTACTTGCGGATTGATATTCATCAAAAACAGGTTCTTCCTTTATTTGTGTACTTGTAGCAAAATAAAAATCGTATTCAATATTATATTTAATCCTTGCTTCTTCATCTGACAAAATGAGATAGGCTTCATTTATTTCAATGAATCTATCGTGAGCTTCAGGACTTTTGTTTTTATCTGAATGCCATTGCAATGCAAGTTTTCGATATGCTTTTTTTATTTCTTCTTTTGAAGCAAATCTGTCAACTTGCAAAATATTGTAAAGATTTGGAATCATTATTTTGTCAAATTATTTTCACCATTAGGTTTTTGAGTTTTATCGAGTTTAATTTCTGTAGATTCTTCAACTTTAGGTTTTTTCCACATTGCTCGAATGCCATAAAACAATCCTAATGCTAATAATCCAGTAAATGTTTTACTGGCACCAGCGGCAGTTAATAGTCCAGAAATAAAGATGAACCCAACTATTAACAAAATAGTTACTGCAACTTTTCCTCCTTTGCTCATGATTTTTTGTTTTTAAAATTATTGAATAGTTTAAATTTATTTGTATCGGTAAGCCAATCATATTCAGTATAAAATTTTGTTCCACTTTCGTCTTCATATTTTACTAAAATCTTGGCATCCTTCATTAAGGTTTTAATATTTGTTTTTAGGTAATCATCAGCTTGGATATGTGTACCTGTTGTATTTTGAATAATTTTAACTTTAAAATCTCGCTTTTCATTTGCTAACAAAGGTTCTATTTTCCCAATTTCTTCATTAATATATGTTTTGTGAGGTGTGTTTATATGTTTAATATCAATTGAATAGGCTGTCTGTGATGAATTATTTCGTATTTCCAAAATATGATTCCAGAAAAGCTCCCAATATTGATTTGGTATATCTATGCCGAGTCTTATAATTAGTGGATTATTATTAGTATATCCTTTTGTAAGTCTACCCCAGTCAGTTTTTTGTTGATGCAATACAATTCTCGGTCTTAGAAACCATTTTGAAATCAAACTTGTCAACAGTCCAACGCCACCAATTATCATTGCAATTAGAGGTTCATATTCTTTTGTTTTCAAATACCATAAAGTCGAAAGAATCAAAACTATAATCTCAGCAAGAATGGTAATCGTATTTTTTAATATTCTCATTTCGTATTAGGTTGCTGTCTTTTTATAATGCCACATAACGTTTCGCATAAGAATAGTAGCCGATTGCGGGCTTCATTCTTGTCAAGATACAATAAAGCTGAAGCGGGCTACAACCTTAGAATTTACTACTATTACGGCTGTTATTTTTATACATTGTTATAGCCTGAATTTTGATTATTTGTCATTTGTTTTAATTGATTTGTCTAGTTTTATTTCTTTGGGTTTTATTTCTTTTAATGGAGAATCAAATGCATAAGGGACTTTCCCTGAAGGAACAACTTTTGAGGATTCTGTCAGGTGAACATCTTGGTCATCAAAGAAAATATGTGCTCCAAAAGCCTTTAGTATTTTATCTTTTGAAAGTCCGCCTAAAAAATATGCTTCATCAACATATACTCCCCATTTTCGTAATGTCTTAATCACTCTCATGTGGGAAGGTGCATTTCTTGCTGTAACAATTGCAATTCTCAATGGAGAAAGCTCTATTGTTGTAGGTAGTTCCTCTTGAATCTTAGAAAGTTTGATTAATAATGTGGCAAATGGTCCTTCTCCTAATGGTTCGTCTTCATGTTCTGACTCATATTGATGAAAGGCAGCCATTCCTTCTTTTTTGTATCTAGCCTCTGACTCATCAGAAAA
>NZ_FONA01000041.1 GCF_900112795.1 Thermophagus xiamenensis | reverse complement strand
GAATGAAATACTCTGGATATTTTTTGGCATACATACGGGCAACGCATTGGAGATAGGAAGGCGGATGTACCAGGCCGGGCAAGAGGTCACAAAGGCTGCTTAAAATCATTTTAGCAATACTATGAATTCTAACGGGCTTACCAATGGGGATGGTATGCTCTTAAAGCACCTATAACAACAATTTTAATTAACATATAACTATCTTGAAAAACTTATGTAAATACAAGAAGCCGGAATTTCAATCCCAGCTTCTGTGTTTTATTCTAATTTTTTCTTACTTCTGAAATTGCCTATTTAATTTTTCAAATGGTATCAGAAAAATAGACATCAGGGGTTTTTCGAAGGTTGTAATTTGAAACCATTACTTCACCATAAGCACCTGCACTTCTTATTGCAACTATATTCCCCCTCTTCATTTCAGGTAAATCAAGAGCTTTCCCAAAGCAATCAGAAGATTCACAAATTGGACCTACCACATCATACCTAACTTTATCTCCATTAAAACCTGATATATTATCAATTCTGTGCTGAGCCTGATATAATGCCGGCCTTATTAAATCTGTCATTCCGGCGTCCAAGATGGCGAAACGCTTTTTTGCCCCTTCTTTTACATATAGTACTCTCGAAATTAGATTTCCACACTGTGCAACTACCGACCTGCCCAATTCAAAATGAACCTCCTGCCCCGGTTTGGTCTCGAGAAACTCTTTAAATATTTTGAAATAAGCAGAAAAATCTGGTATTGGGTGACTGTCAGGATCCTCGTAATCAACTCCCAATCCTCCTCCTACATTAATTATTTTGGGAAATAAATGTTTGGCAATAAACCAATCTTGCAATTCATTAATGCGCAAGCACAACTCTTTAAAACTATCAAGTTCTGTAATTTGTGAACCAATATGAAAATGGATACCTTCAAATTGAATGAACTTCATCTGTTGCATCCTGCTGATGACTTTCTCAAGCTCTGATAAACCAATTCCAAATTTGTTTTCATCCAATCCGGTTGTAATATAGTGATGAGTATTTGCCCTAACATTTGGATTAATTCTAAACGCTACTTTAGCCTTTCTGCCAACTTTTTCAGCCAATTGATGAATGACTTCCAATTCGGCCAGAGATTCAACATTGAAACAAGCTATATCATGGTTGAGACCCAATTCTATTTCCCAATCACTTTTCCCAACCCCGGCAAAAAAAATACCATCAGCAGGGAACCCTACTTCCAGAGCTTTCTCCATCTCATAGCCGCTCACACAATCGACTCCAAAATCATACTGACAGATACGGTGCAGAATTCGATCATTGGCATTCGCTTTTATGGCATAGTGAATATGGAAATCATATTTTTGAGCTTCATTCCTCAGCGTAGACAAAGTCTCCTCCAGCAACAACATGTCATAATAATAAAAAGGGGTCTGGAGCCCCTCAAACTTATCAATAGGAAATACAGTCATTTTTTCGGAAAAATTCAAAACAATTTAGCACTTAAAGCCCTGAGAGCCCTAACTTTATCTTTGGAACTAACCAATAAGGAGATATTATGTTCGCTTCCACCATAAGAGATCATCCGGATGGGAATATCTTTTAAGGCTTCAAATATTCGATTGGCATACCCTTTATTTTCGGCCACCAAGTCACCAACAATACAAATGATAACCTGATCTCTATCGACCTCAACCGTACTAAATTTTCTTAGGTCATCGACGATTTCTTCAAGATGCCTGTCATTATCGATTGTAACCGAAACACCAACTTCGGAAGTAGTAATCATGTCAATTGGTGTTTTATAGCTCTCAAAAATTTCAAATACCTTACGCAAAAAGCCGTATGCCAGCAACATTCGTCCCGATTTAATCTTTATGGCAGTAATATTATCTTTAGCGGCAACAGCGGTTAATCTTCCTTTATGTTGGGAGGAGGAGATAATCGTCCCTGGCGCTTGTGGGTCCATAGTATTAAGTAATCTAACAGGGATATTGGCGAGCTTTGCCGGCAACACGCTAGTGGGATGTAAAATCTTTGCACCAAAATAGGCCAATTCAGCAGCTTCGTCAAAAGACAACTCTGCTATAGACTTTGTATTTTCAACATACCTGGGATCATTATTATGCATTCCGTCGATATCGGTCCAAATCTGAATTTCCTCGGCATTTACAGCTGCTCCAATCAATGAAGCAGAATAATCACTTCCTCCTCGCTGAAGATTATCCACCTCGCCAAAGGCATTTCGACAAATATATCCTTGAGTGATAAACAATTGTTTATCAGAATATCCCTTTAATATACGATTTAAATTTTCTCTAATATAAACAGTATCAGGCTCGTTACTTTTATTTGTACGCATAAAATCCAGCGCAGGGAGCAACACAGATTCGGTTCCATTTTCCTGAAGAAAAAAATTAAATAACGCAGTGGTAATAAGTTCACCCTGTGCTAATATGGATTTTTCTTCAAAAACGGTAAATACATCTTTAGTAAAGGACCTAATGTAATCAAAATGAGATTTAACTACCTCTAACCCTTTCGATTGGTACTCCCGACTGGTAAAAAGCTCATGTACGGTATCAATATATCCTTTTTCTAATCTATTTATAACTTCATTGGCACCGTCATAATTCTTTTTATACAAATAATTTGTAATTTCAACCAGGCTGTTGGTTGTTCCGGCCATTGCGGAAAGTACAACAATTTTTCTTTCCGGCGAAGTCACCAAACCAGCAACTGTTCGCATTCTTTCTGCAGAGCCTACTGAAGTTCCGCCAAATTTTAATACCTTCATCAGTAAATTATTTATCTAACTTATTGGTTTTGCAAAACTTACATTGCTTTTTCAATTTTATTTTTCCTTTTAGGGAAAAAGCTGCAACGCACATTTAATAATTGTATTCCCCAACATATTATAAACCCACGATGATCCTTCCTATATATCGATGCTCGAAATAAATTTTCATCAAAGTCCAAAATAGGAATAAATCATCAAATCATTATTGCTTGACAGCAAAATGCAAACCAAACTATCAGTTTATTGCATTTCAATGGACGCAAAATTACAATTTTTAACTCAACTCCAACAAATTCTAATATTTTATTTGCTTTCACCATCCGGGATATGAACTTCCAACAATTTACATTTACCGGTTGATTGTATAACAATCTCTTTCAAATCTGCAGGAATCAATATTGTTTCGCCCATTGTAATGGTTTCTTTTTGGTTGTCATGATAAATAATTTCAGCCTGACCCTCAACACCAATCAAAATAATAAATGAATCAAGTTTATAAAAGTCTTTTTGTAAAACATGACCATCTAAATTAATCAAGCTTGTGACAAAATATGGGGATTCTACGATTTTTGATACATCGTTCGTATTAGTGTTATACTCGGTTTTGTATTGCCCACCACCAGAAAAATCAATGGCATCAAGAGCCAAATCAGTATGAAGCTCACGAGTTTTTCCTTGAGCATCTCGCCGGTCAAAATCATAAATTCGGTAAGTTACGTCGGAGGTTTGCTGAATCTCGGCCAGTAGTATTCCCTTTCCGATAGCATGAACTCTACCTGCAGGGATAAAAAAAACATCTCCGGGCGCCACTTCATGTTTAGCCAATAAATCATCCAGCCGTTTTTCCTGCAGTGCTTTAAGATATTCTTCTTTACTAACATCTTTTTTAAACCCACTAATTAGAGATGAACCTTCATCGGCTTGCATTACATACCACATCTCTGTTTTGCCAAAGGAATTATGCCGTTTTTGCGCCAACTCATCGTCCGGATGGACTTGGATGGATAATACATCGTTGGCATCAATAAACTTAATTAACAGAGGAAATATATCACCAAACTTTTCAAACACCTTATCCCCAACCAATTCAGACATATAAATTTCCAGCAATTCATTTAAAGTATTACCTTTTAAAAACCCATTACTGACCACCGATACATTACCCTCTACACCGCTTAATTCCCAGCTCTCACCAATATCAGTAGCCGATCCAGTTTTTTTATTTAAAAGAGTTTTCAATTTTGTTCCACCCCAAATTCTTTGTTTTAGTATGGGCTCAAATTTTAAAGGATATAATTTTCTTTCCATTTTAAACGCTTTTATGTCTTATGGTCAACAAAGATAATCACAACAATTTTATTCGGATTTTAATTGCCCAATAATTTATCTGGACCTGGAAGTATGTTTTTTTCAAATAATCGTTGCTGTAAATATTTCCAACTATATCAAATACTTATTTAAAAGCCTTCCATTAAACTTACTTGTATCTATATATTAAACTATCAAAACCTTTTCACTATCTTTTCCTTTTCTCAAAATAAGACTAAAACACTAGCCTAATCTTAACTCGCTTACTTATTTTTAGAGTTATTAACTCCATCCCAGCCGACAAACGATAAAACTTACTATTTTTGCAAAATGAAAATGGTGATAACTGATGCAAAATTCGTAAAAAGCAGCTCAACCCTACAGGAGTGTCCATCTCCAAACAAGCCGGAATATGCTTTTATTGGACGCTCTAATGTAGGAAAGTCATCTCTTTTGAATATGCTCTGTCAAAGAAAAAATTTAGCCAAAACATCAGGAACTCCAGGAAAAACCAGGCTAATCAATCACTATCTCATTAACAATCAGTGGTACTTTGTTGATCTTCCCGGTTATGGCTATGCAAAACTATCAAAAAAAGAGAGACTTAAATTCACCAACCTGATTAATGATTACTTGCTTCATCGTTCTAATTTGGTTTCTCTTTTTGTATTAGTTGATTCCAGGCATCCTCCCATGGAGCAAGACCTAGACTTTATTAACAATTTAGGGAAAAACGGAATTCCTTTTTCAATAGTTTTCACTAAGACAGATAAGCTTAAACCGATGCAACTTGAAAATAATACGCTAGTTTATAAAAAAAGGCTTTTACAGGATTGGGCAGAAATACCTCAACTATTTTTCACATCTGTAATCACCCAAAAAGGGAGAGATGAAATCTTACAATTCATCGAAAAATTAAACAAGCAATAAAATTACTGGAGTTTCCTCAAAAATTAATCAGGGAATAAAGATAACTGGAATTGGTTGTGATGAGGACCAATCCGGCTTTTGAAATCAGCAATACCTTTCC
>NZ_FONA01000023.1 GCF_900112795.1 Thermophagus xiamenensis | reverse complement strand
CTCTTTTTAGTTATACTTTTTATTTTTTCGTTTGTAAAACTAAGCTGAGAAGACCTTTTTTATTCTATTACAGACACACTTTTTTAAACAGTATCTATCCCCTCTGAATAATTGAGTAATGTAAGAGGGAGAAGTTCCCACTTTTTGGGCGAGCTCTTTCCGACTTAATCCTTCCTTCTTAATTTTGCGTTCGATAACGTCTAAAAAACGGAAACTAAGAAGCCTTGATTCCGACGCCAATATTTCTTCCTGTGTTCTTTCATTGAAAAGCTTATTAAAAGCCTCTTTTATTTTGTCCGATTTATTCAATGATGTATTCATAGCTTGCAACTTTTTCAATGAGATTTCTTTCTTTGTGTGTTAGTTTCGTGGATTTTAAAGCTATAGGTTAATTTCAGGCAAATTATTTAACACTTATATGTATTGCAAGAAATTGGTTTTGAAGCTGTAGATGATTGAAAACCAGAATAAAGATAATAAAACAATTACAAATAATGGATTCTTGAAGAATAATGGTGAGATGAATCAAACTTAACACACAAATCCAAAAGTGCCGGGTAAATTTGTATTTTTTTCGTAGAAAAAAAACAGCTGCTTTTTGTTAAAAGTCTGGCCTATAGCGTAGTAAATTTTGTGGTTTGTAGCCCCACCAGGACTCGAACCTGGATTTCAAGTTTAGGAAACTCGCGTTCTATCCCTTGAACTATGGGGCCTAAATAGAGTATTCAATCTGTTTTGTAGAAAATCTATATTACCACTTTTCTAATGGTAAATGTTAAAAGACGGGGCAAAAATAGAAAAATCCCCGGTATTTGGAAAACTGTTCCTGTTTATCTTGTGAAAACGGAAAATATTTTCTTGGAAACCATAAAAATAATTGCTCAGGGTTTACCATTTTGATAATCTTTCTGCCACCATTTGCAGATGCTCATCGGTACGGGCAAAGTTAAAACGCAACAAATACTTTTTCGATTTTTCATGATAGAAGGCGCTGATGGGAACCGTTGTAACTCCCGATTCTTTTATCAATCGGATGGCAAAATCTTTATCATTTTCATCGGAAATCTCTTCATAGCTAAAAAGCTGATAGAACGACCCGCGAGACAAGATGGGCTTAAATCGTGTGGCGCGCATCAGCTCGGTAAATCGGTCTCTTTTTTTTACATAAAATTCGGAAAGATGCAAATACTCTTCTTTAAAATCCAGAAATTCCGACAATGCCCATTGAAAAGGAGAAGATACACTTTGCATCATTACTTGCTGAACTTTTCTAAGTTCTGCCATAATATTTGCAGGTCCGGCACAATAGCCAATTTGCCAGCCCGATACATGATACGTTTCACCAAAGGAGCTGATAATTATACTTTGTTCTGCCAGTTTGGGGTAGAGTGCAACACTTTGGTGCGATTCCCCATTATATACCATATGTTCAAATATCTCATCGGCCAGGACTATAATACGGGTTCCGTTTATAATTTTTTGAAGTCTTAGCATATCCAGTTCGGAAAAGACCATTCCCGTAGGACTGTGAGGGGTGTTAATGATAATCATCCTGGTGTTGGATGTTATTAGTTTTTGTACCTCTTCCCAGTCGATATGAAAGTCTGTTCCTTTCAGGGGAACAAACACCGGTCTTCCACCGTTAATCTCGATGGCCGGAACATAACTATCACAGGCAGGTTCAAAAACCACCACTTCATCGCCTTCCCGAATCAGAGCCGTAATGGTTGTAAAGAGAGCCTGAGTGGCACCGGCTGTTATTGTAATTTCAGTTTCCGGATTGTAATAATGGCCGTAAAGATTTTCAATTTTTTCAGCAATTTTTTCACGTAGTTGCAGTACGCCATACGCCGGGGCCAGTTCATTTATGCCTTGAGATATATGTTTTTGTACCAGTTCTATCAGCCTTGGTGAACAGTGAAAGTCAGTGTACCCTGCTGCCATGTTAATTGCGTTATGGCTGTTGCCTAGCTCTGTCATGGCATTTACAATGCTGCTTTCCAAGGTAATAAGTTTAGGTGCGATCATGATATATGATTAAATTAGTTTTTTTGATATTAGTGTTGTATTAATTGTGCGAAGGTATTTTGATTAAATACATTTGGCAACAAGTCCGGACCTTTTTTGATTGTCAGAGTAGTAATGCAATGACATTTAATCAAATATACTTCTTATTCTCGTTGAAATGGTTGTTTTTTACATATAGAGAGATTTTCCAGGAGGTGAATCTTTATTGTCACCTGATGCGAAAATAAGAATGAGTTAAAAATAATATGTCGGTAATTTTTCAAAAGAATATTAAGTAAATGGTTAATATTTAATTGTTTGATGTTGTTTGAGATTTCGATATAACTGGATGTGGCAAAATATGTGCCGCTCAAGGCCCGGTTGGCAACACATAGGTTTTAAAACTTAATTCCTTCATTGGTAATTTTTTAAATTTCAATACATTTAGCATCAAAAATCAAATTAAATTTGACCGGAGGCCGCTTTTTATTGATATGATGATTTTTTAGTGTCTTTAAACTTAGGAATGTAACACCTCTTCCAAAATTTCCAGACTTTTTAGTGGGCTAAAGCCATGGGCATGAACATTATAATAATCCAGAAGGGAATGAAGGATAATTCGACGTTCATGTGAATTTAGGGCAATGTTTTTTAATGAAAAAACGTCAGCGTCGAACATCCGACTGATTAATGCCGATTTATCCGGATTTAAAAATAACGGATGCAAAGGTTCGGATGAGACAAAATGGCCGTTTTTTATATCGAACCAGGCATTTTGTCCTATGTGATTGGCTCTTGGATAAAAACCCAAATATTGGGTCAGACGAAACATTATGAACAAATGTAAATTTTCGCGACCCTCTACATCTGAATCGAGTAAATCTATAGAGCTTTTTAAGAAGTCGAATAACTCTTCTGATTTTTCTTGTAGGTTAAGGATGTGCGAGAAGAGTTCGGTCAGAAAAAAAGCCTGAGCACGACGACTTTGTGAAAAAGGTATGGTTTTTAGTGGTGTTAATAGAGAGAATTCTTTGATTCGGTGCAAGTCCTTTTTCGTGGAATGATACACTTCCATAGAGATTCTGTTCAGGGGCTGAAGAAGGACGCTTTTTTTTGATTTCCGGTTTCCGCGAACACGATTTACAATGTAATTCTGGCGACCGAGTTCTCGTGTGTAAATATGAATAATGGCGCTGGTGTCGCGATAACGGACATGGTCCAGTACAATGCCATCAGTTTTTATCAGGTTACTCATGTTAGAAGTAATACTTACCGGTTGCAAATATAAACCATAGAAATGTATCAATTCAAAAAAAATTGTTTGCATCCACACAAGAATGTTTTATATTTGCATCCGCAAACGAGAGTTTGCGACCAGCAATGCCCAGGTGGCGGAATTGGTAGACGCGCTGGTCTCAAACACCAGTGGTAGCAATACCGTGCCGGTTCGACCCCGGCCCTGGGTACTAAAAAAGCCTGACAGTTTATCTGTCAGGCTTTTTTTTTTAGGAATTATATTTTGGTTTATTCAAACTGCTGTTGATAAAATAAAAGGTTCTTTAGTGTCGGGGATATCCTTTTGTGAAGGATAGCATTATGTCCTATCGTATTGAATTGGATATTATATGAATGTCACAAAGGAGTATAAATAAAACCATGTTTCAAGGGATTTCCATCCGGTCAATTATTTTATACAGATGATTTTCCCTGTGAAAAGAGGAATGACCATAGGGGAATAAATATGTTGTTAAGCTAATGACTAAGTTTAGCTTGATCTGACAGGTTAAACAATAAAAAAGGAGGAAACCATAAAATTTCCTCCTTTTTTGTTTTGAATGACAATTTCCGTATTCCTTCGGGAAAACGATCCTGTTTTGTGAGACGGTTTTAAATGCGGTATCGTCTAGCTGACATTTTCACTTTGAAACTAAATTTGACCAGGCGCTGCGTGGTGCTGGTCACAACATGCCGGGATGAAGAGTGGGTGACCGTTAAAAGAAAAAGTAGAAGATGAAACCACCCACAATGGCCATGAACATTACCGAAACAATAAATGCAGCAATGGCCTTTGGTTTTAACAAGGATGAGATAATGGCAATCTCCGGCAAACTGGCACCCGTTCCTCCGATAATTAATGACATGGCGGCACCCATGCTCATGCCTTTCACAATCAGCGCCTTTAATATGGGAATGGCCATCTCTATGCGCAAATACAATGGTATGCCAATTATTGCAGCGATTGGAATAGCCAGCGGACTGTCGTTGCCTAAATGTTTCTGAACCCATGTGTCGGGGACAAAGATGGCTGAAACGGCACTGATAAGGGCGCCTGCCAATACATAGGGAAAAATGCGTTTAAACAATGCCCACCCAAAGGCAAAGGCTTCTTTGAGTTTAGAGTTTGTCGTGATAGTCTGCCCGCAGGAAGGAGCCGCCGATAAGGTAGCACATGATGATTCGGCAGTCTGTACTACCGGAGAGCAATTTTGCTGAGTTAAACCAACGGGAGTGGCATCACAACAACTTTGTGGTTGAGGTGCGCATGATGAAATTTTTTTTCCGGAATTTAAATTAATTCTTTTGACTTCATGTCTTATAGAAGTCTTTCCCGCTATGGTTCCCATTAAAACGGAACCGATAAAAACTATGGCAAAATAAACCAATGCCACTTTCCAGCCGAAGACGCCGAATATGAAGCCTACCACAACAAAATTGGCCAGGGGGGCTGAAAGTAAAAATGAAAACACCATAGAAAATGGCGCGCCCATTTCTACCATCCCCATAGATACCGGAACCATGGAGGCACTGCAAAAAGGTGTCGGGATACCCAACAATGCGCCCATTAAACTGCTGTATTTCCCTGCTTTGGATAGTCTCTTCTGAAGTTTTTCCTGAGGAATAAAGGTTCGTACCAATCCTGTAAGAATGGATACAAGGGTGATAATTAAAATTAATGCTACCCCTACGTGGATAAACTCTTCTAAAGCTAAACTAAGTTTTTCGTTCATAAATTACTGGTTTTTATTGATTATGATTTAATATATGTGCTAAAACGCATATGTTTGGGCAAAAGATTACAACATGTTCAATTCTCTACTGTTGTCCCTGAATGCCGGGAACTAAAACTTAAATAAATGGTGATTGGAGTTGGTCCTGCAGCCTCAGTTATTCTAGACGGCGTTGGATGCTGATTTTTTGTATATTTAAATTGCTTTGAATATTGTCGTTATTTGGATTTTATTTGGTGTCATAATGTTTTCGTTGATCCAGTAACCTTTCGCATTTCGCTTTTTCCTGCGACATCGCGGATTCCGGTATAACGCTGATGGCGCTTTGTATGAAATGGCCGAATTTATCGTTGATGGGTAACAGGTAATAGTAAACCCATTTTCCTTCTTTAACTTCCCTTATCATACCCGCATCCTTTAAAATTTTCAGGTGTCGCGAAACATTATACTGGCGTTCGCCGAGCACTTCCACAATCTCCGAAACGCAGATTTTTTCGTCGATGTTGGTGAGTAACCAGACTATTTTCAGCCTTGTCATATCCGACAAAGCTTTAAATATTTTGATATAATCGTCCATATTCCCTCGATTAAATTCTTATATGCGTAATAATGCATATGAGAAGTTGGCTGCAAAATTATCAATTTTATTCATATTACAAAAAGAATGATTTACCTTCATCGAGCTGCAGTTTTTCTTGATGCATGTGACTGTTGAGATGCCTGAAAAAATCGTTTTTACGTTTTGGAAGGTTGAGTCCGGACAGGATACACCGGCCCTTTTTATCATGCAGCAGGTTGTGTTACAATACGGAAAAAGGCTGTCCCGAATGTAGTAGAGGACAGCCTTTTGCTAATTGAGGGTGGATTCTTCCTTATCGAATCACAATTTTTTCGGTCAGAATCTCCCCTTTTTTCGTTTTTAGTTGAAGGACAAACAGACCTTTGTTATTAAGGTTTATTGTAATTTGTTCCGATGCGGCGTTGTTTTCGGTAAAGAAGATTCGCTCGCCTTTAATGTTGAAAATGGCAATATCACGAATTTCCTGAATGTTATACAACGTAAAACGACCGGTAGACGGATTCGGTGCGATGCGGATACCATATTCTTCAATCGACGGTACATACGTTTCGGGTGAAACGGTTACAATATATTTTCGCGAACGGATGGTCAGATCGGGGACCAAATTGTTGGTAACTTCACAATAGTAGGTTCCGGCATCAGATTCTTGCACATCTTCAATTGTTAGTGAATTATTGTTTTCGCTAAAAATGTTTCCGTCTTTATACCATGTATATTGATTCTGTGAACCACCAACGGTGAATTCAAGTTCAAGTTTTTCGCCGGCTGTTAACACAACAGTGCTGTCTTCCGTCTCTATTCCTTTTTGCGGAGAATAATATAATATGGATATTTCTTTCTCCATTAGAGGTTCCAAATCTTCAAAATCGAGGTAATTATTTCTTAGATTCAGATAAAATAATGATAATGGGAAATTAAGCAATGAAGATATATCAGAAAAATAATTGTTGTCTATATATAGATATCGTATCTCTGTGAGATTGTCGATATCCGGTAAGGACCCCTCGAGCTGATTATCGGAAAGGTCTAAGGTTTTGATTGATATTAAGTTGTTGATGCCGGAAGGAATGGTTCCTGAGAAATCATTTCTTGAAAGTTCTAGGGTTTCTAGTTCTGTGAGTTTTTCGATATCAGAAGGAATCTCTCCTGAAAATTTATTACCTGATAAGTCTAGGCTTTTCAGGTTAGTGATATTTGTGATTCCTATTGGGAAATCACCTGATAATTTATTATTCCTTAAATCTAACGTTTCCAGTTTTTTGAGGTTGCTTATGTTATCAGGAATATTTCCCGACAAATTATTGGAAAGAAGATTTAATACTCTCAGTTCCGACAAATTGGATAAATCTGAACACCATTGGCCAGTGAGATTATTGCTTGGCATATTCAGTCCTGTAACCCGACCGTTGAAAACGGTAACGTTTTCCCAGGTATCTACTGATCCTGACAGCCAGTTTGTTTTAGAGTGCCAGGATTCACCTCCATTTTGATTATATAACGCTACCAGAGCTAACGAATCGGTGGTGTTGACCGGAAATCTTACAAACACATTGAAATTCCCTGAGCGGAATGTCAGTTTAGGAACCAGTTCATTGGTTACCTCACAATAGTATAAGGCCGAAGTAGTTGTGTCGGCGTCTTCAATGGTTAGAGTATGTCCGGTACTGTCAATTTTTACATCTTCGCGATACCATACGTATTTGTTTTGAGAACCATCAACCATAAAATCCAATGTTACGGTATCGCCTGGTCCAACAATAATTGAGGTATCTTCCACTGATAATTTTTGTGGAGAATAAATAAAAATAGTAGGCGTATCGTCCATTAAAGGTTCCAGGTCACCAAATGAAAGATAATTGTTTTGAATGTAAAGACTAATTAATGAAGAAAGGGAACCTTTAAGATATGGAATATCTGTTAATTCATTATTGTATAAAAACAGGTACCTTAATTGTGTAAGATTACTAATATCGGGGAATATTCCACTGAAATTGTTGTAAGTGAGGGATAAATATTTGAGAGACAAAAGATTGTTTATGGATTCAGGAATAGTGCCGGAAAGACTATTGAAAGATAAATCAAGATACTCCAGGTTAGTAAGACTTCCAATTGTTTCCGGAATTGTTCCTGTAAAGTTGTTATTATTAAAATATAAAGATTTTAATTCCTTGAGATTACCAATGGCAGAAGGAATTTCTCCCGAGAAATCATTTTTGGATAGATCTAAGTAATTGAGATTTTTAAGGTTACCTATTTCCGGGGGCAAGGTGCCTGATAGATTATTTGAGTTTAATTTAAGTGTATTTAATTTTGTAAGCTTCTCGATATCTGCAGGCAAACTATCGGTAATATCATTAGATGAAAGGTCTAAAATTCTCAATTCCGACAAATTGAATAAATCTGAACACCATTCCCCTGAAAGGTTATTGTTATTGAGATGTAACTCTGTAACCCTTCCGTATTCAACCTTAACGTTTTCCCAGGTATCCAGCGGACCTGTTAGCCAGTTTTCTTTATTTTTCCAGTTTTCGCCGCCGCACTGGTTATATAGAGCCACCAGAGCCAACGAGTCGGTGGTGTTGACCGGGAATCTTACGTTCACATTGAAATCCCCTGATCTGAGTGTTAATTTCGGAACCAGTTCATTGGTTACTTCACAATAGTAAGTGCCCAAAGTGATTGTGTCGGCCTTTTCAATGGTTAGAGTGTGGTCGGTACTGTCAATTTTTACGTCGTTACGATACCATACGTATTTATTTTGTGTACCATCAACAATAAAATCCAAAGTTAATGGCTCGCCGGCATTTACAATGATTGAAGTATCTTCCACTGATAATTTTTGTGGAGAATAATTAAAAAAAGAGGGCGCATCGTCCATTAAAGGTTCCAGGTCACCAAATGAAAGATAATTGTTTTGAATGTAAAGACCAGATAATGAAGAAAGGGAACCTTTAAGGTATGGAATATCTGTTAATTCATTATTGTATAGATACAGGTACCTTAATTGTGTGAGATTACTAATATCGGGGAATATTCCACTGAAATTGTTGAATGTGAGGTATAGATATTTAAGAGATAAAAGATTGTTTATGGATTCAGGAATAGTGCCGGAAAGACTATTGAAAGATAAATCAAGATACTCCAGGTTAGTAAGACTTCCAATTGTTTCCGGAATTGTTCCTGTAAAGTTGTTATTATTAAAGTATAAAGATTTTAATTCCTTGAGATTACCAATGGCAGAAGGAATTTCTCCCGAAAAATCATTGTAGGATAAACCTAAGTAATTGAGGTTTTTAAGGTTGCCTATTTCCGGAGGCAAGGTGCCTGTTAGATTATTTGAGTTTAATTTAAGTGTATTTAATTTTGTAAGCTTCTCGATATCTGCAGGCAAACTATCAGTAATATCATTAGATGAAAGGTCTAAAATTCTTAATTCCGACAAATTGAATAAATCTGAACACCATTCCCCTGAAAGGTTATTGTTTTTGAGGTTTAGTTCAGTAACCCTTCCGTTTTCAACGGTAACGTTTTCCCAGGTATCCAGCGGACCTGTTAGCCAGTTTTCTTTATTTTTCCAAATTTCGCCGCCGCACTGGTTATATAGAGCCACCAGAGCCAACGAGTCGGTGGTGTTGACCGGAAATTTTACAAATACATCAAAGTTACCTGAACGTATAGTTAGCTTTGGTGCCAGTTCATTGGTTACTTCACAATAGTAAATACCTGAGGTTGTTTCGTCGGCACTTTCAATAGATAAAGTATGCCCGGTACTGTCAATTTTTACATCATTGCGATACCAAACGTATTTGTTTTGAGAGCCACCAACCTCAAAATCCAATGTTAAGGCGTCGCCTGGTTTTATAATTATTGAGGTGTCTTTATAGGATAAATTTTGGGGGGAATAATAAAAGATAGTAGGCGAATCGTCCATTATCGGTTCCAGGTCTTCAAAGGTAAAATAATTGTTATGAAGGTAAAGACTAAACATTGATGTAATCGAAGCTGAAAGATATGGAATGTCTGAAAAATGATTATTATCTAGATGAAGATATGAAATTTGTGACAGATTACTAATATCCGGGAATACTCCACTGAAGTTGTTATATGTTAGATATAAACTTTTAAGAGATGTTAGGTTATTAAACGTTTCGGGAATTGTTCCTGAAAGATCATTATAAGATAAATTAAGAGTTTCCAGCTTATTTAGGTTCCCGATTGATTGGGGAATTTCACCGGATAAGTCGTTGCTGTTCAATTTAAGGGTTTCGAGATTGGTGAGATGCCCAAACGCTTCCGGTATTTCGCCGGAAAAATCGTTATTCTCCAGATTTAAATAGGTGAGATTCGTTAAAGTATCGATATCAGAAGGTAGACTTCCGGAAAGATCATTGTGTGATAAATCTAAAATTTTTAATTCCGATAAATTGAGTAAATCTGAGCACCATTCACCGGTAAGTTTGTTGGTGTTAAGCTTTAGTTCAGTAACGCGTCCGTTAACGACTGTTACGTTTTCCCAGGTATCCATTGGTCCGGAAAGCCAGTTTTCTTTTTTCGTCCAGTTTTCACCACCATTTTGGTTATATAATGCGACCAGAGCCAGCGAGTCGGTGGTATTGGCCTGAAATCTCACAAATACATCAAAATTACCTGAGCGTATTGTTAGATTTGGAACCAGTTCATTGGTTACTTCACAATGGTAAATGCCCGAGGTGGTTTCGTCGACATCTTCAATGGATAAAGTATGCCCGGTACTGTCAACTTTTACATCATTGCGATACCAAACGTATTTGTTTTGAGAGCCACCAACCTCAAAATCCAATGTTAAGGCGTCGCCTGGTTTTACAATTATTGAGGTGTCTTTATAGGATAAATTTTGTGGGGAATAGTAAAAGAAAGAAGGTGCGTCGTCCATTAAAGGTTCCAGGTCTTCAAAGGTAAAATAATTGTATTGAAGGTAAAGCTTAGATATTGAAGCAATAGAACCGGAAAGATAAGGAAGCTCAGTAAAATTATTATTGCTTATTGCCAGATAATACAATTGTGAAAGATTGCTAATGTTTGGAAATGTCCCGGTAAAATTGTTGCTAGCCAGGTTTAAATATTCAAGAGATGTTAGGTCATTAATGGTTTCAGGGATTGTACCGGAAAGTTCATTATATTGCAATTCGAGTGTTTCTAGGTTGATTAAATTGCCAATTGTTTCAGGGATTTCTCCAGTTAGGTCGTTGTATCTCAGATTTAGGGCTATTAGGTTGGTAAGATTGCCAATTTCTTGGGGTATTTCTCCAGAGAATTTATTGGAACTTAAATATAAGTAGTTCAATTGAGACAGATTGCCTATGCTACCGGGAAGTTCTCCTGAAAAGTTGTTATAATCCAAAGCTAAAAAGGTGAGGTTCGTTAAACTACCTATTTCTGGGGGTAAGTTCCCTGAAAAATTGTTAGAGTATAAATTTAGTGTGTCTAAGTTTGTTAACTTTTCGATATCAGAAGACAGGCTACCTGAAATATCATTAAATGATAAATCCAAAATTCTCAATTCCGATAAATTGGTTAACTCGTTACACCACTCTCCGGTTAGATTATTTTTGCTAAGTTCGAGAGCTATTACTCTTCCGTCTTCAATGGTAACGTTTTCCCAGGTATCCAGCGGACCTGTTAGCCAGTTTTCTTTGTTTGTCCAGTTTTCTCCGCCATTCTGGTTATATAAAGCCACCAGTGCCAGAGAGTCGGTTTCGCGACTTCCGGAATCCGTTAAGCTGCTGTCTTCCGAATCTGTTTCTCCCGAAAAAATGGGGGGGGATAATTCATGGAAGGATTTGATTCCATTATAATCATTATGAGAAAAAGCCGCAAAATTTTTGGTATTAGCAGCTTTATTTAAACTAAAAAAGACAAGAAAAATTAGTAAATAGTTTTTCATAATAAAATTCATTTGTGATTAGAGTTTTTGTTTTGAATGTTAAAAACATCTTTTAGGATTGAATTGTTCAAGCTAACCTACTTGAAGGATGAATGGTTTAAGTAAAAAATACATTTGTAAATATTTTGTTAATTTTTGTGAGCCAAATGTTTGTAATAAGATTATTCTTTATTATATATGGATGTATGCGTAGAGATAGTGATATAACTTTCAGTTGATTAATGATTAATTTAGGTTAATGAGAATTAGTTGTGGCAACAAAGATGAAGTACCAGTTGTTTAGATTATGTAGTTGCAATTCAATTTTGATTGGATCAACTTTTTAAAAAAGAATTATTCCTAAAAGGATGACTTAATAGGCTTCAAAAAAAAGGAATAAAAGTGATCAAATAAACATAAAATAGCGATGCAAATTAAAAATTTACTCTTGTGTTTGCTGGTAGTTTCAGCTGCTTGTAACACTCAAACGGGAAGTCGTAAAACCAACGAAAAAGAAAAACCGATGGAAACAGAAAGTTATAAAACTCAAAAAGAAGCATTATTGGAACGCAAAAGCGACTTTGAAAAAGTTGCCGATGAAAAAACCAAACAAATTTATGAAGAAGGTTTATTGGCCGTGGCGCAGAGCGGAGTGTTGAAATCCGCAAAAAATGTGGGAGATATGGCTCCTGACTTTACTTTGAAGAATGCTTTGGGTAAAGAGGTATCGCTTCAGGACTATCTGGCCAAAGGACCGGTTGTTTTGGTTTGGTACCGTGGCGGATGGTGTCCTTATTGCAATATCAATTTACATTTTTTGCAGAGAGAATTGCCGAATATTAAGGCACAAGGGGCAAATCTTCTTGCCTTAACTCCCGAATTGCCCGATGAATCCTTAAAAACCAGTGAAAAGCATCAGTTGGATTTTGAAGTACTAAGCGACGTTGGAAATAAAGTGGCAAAACAATATGGCGTAGTATTTAAATTGACGGATGAGGTTGCCCGCATTTACAATGAGAAGTTTGGCCTTAACAGCCATAACGGCGATTCATCCAATGAACTCCCTCTGGCAGCAACTTACATCATTAATACCGATGGAAAAATTGTTTACGCCTTCCTGGATGCCGATTACCGGGAGCGGGCAGAACCGGCTGAAATAACTGATTTCCTTAAGAAGATGAAAACGGATTAGCATGGTGATATGAGATTTTAAGTCTAACAGACCCGAGAGTCTAAGTTCTCGGGTCTGTTGTATTGTTGATTATTCTCGATCCCCGCAAACGACCAATTCCCCGGCTATTGACCCGGTTTTCGAAACAACCGAGATAAACTATCCGGATGGGAGTGGGGGCCATTACCCCTTTTTCTGGACAAGTACAACCCACCGGGATGGCGTTAATCCTTATTCCAGTGCCGTTTATATTGCTTTGGGTGAAGGTCTGGGGATGATGAATGACATGATTATGGATGTGCATGGCGCGGGTTGTCAGCGCAGTGACCCCAAGAGTGGAAACCCGGAGGATTATCCACAGTATTTAGGGCCGCAGGGCGATATCCGATATGTTTATAACTTTGTGCGGTGCGTTAGGAATATCGATGAATAAAAAAGCGGCGACTATGCCCTAATGGTGAAATTTTTGTCATGGTTCGTTCTTGTTTCAAATCTAAAATCCAACAATCCATTAATTTGAAATTTAAAACAACTGAGAACGCAATGACGGCATTGGAGTTTTTGAATAATCATCAGATTGATTTGATGTTTGTGGATATCCAAATGCCTGATTTAAACGGCATTGAATTGGTTAAGACTTTGTCGCCCCGTCCCGACATCATCTTTACTACAGCCTACAGTGATTATGCCATTGATGGCTTTAAACTGGACGCTCTGGATTATATACTGAAACCAATTGATTATTCTACATTTTTGAAAGCGGCAAATAAGGCGCTTTCACACTTTAAACAAAAACATTCTGAAGAGAAATTAAATTCTACCCCCAATCATATCTTCATTAAGTCTGAATATAAAATTATTCGCATTGAACTGGATAAAATTCTGTTCATCGAAGGTAACAGAGGTTATTTGCGTTTTTTTCTTGAAAATGCTAAACCCGTCATGACTCTGCTGAGCATGAAAAAAATTGAAGAGAAACTTCCTTCTTCCGGGTTTATCCGGGTACATAGGTCCTATATCGTTAATGTAGAGAAAATCACCATGATTGAGCGGTCACGCATTGTTTTCGATGAGATGCGGATTCCTGTCAGTGAACAATACAAGGAAAAATTGCAAAGATACATCGACGACAATTTTGTGATTTGAGAAATTTAAAGGAGCGCTTATACCCCACAATTGTATTACTTATCATTTCTTCCTTTACTACCTCTTTTAGCTTTTCTTGTCTTTTAAGATGAAAAACTTATCTTAGGATGCAACTGTAAGTTGCTTTCTTTGTTATTTTTGTAGGACTACCATTTAACAACGGATATGGGAAATTCACAAAAATCTATTACAAAACAGAAACTTCTGGACCAGCGTTATTTGGCAATGGCACGCATCTGGGCTCAAAACAGTTATTGCCGTCGCCGGCAGGTTGGAGCTTTGCTGGTACGCGACAAAATGATTATCAGCGATGGATACAACGGAACACCTTCCGGGTTTGAGAACGAGTGTGAGGATGAGAATAATAAAACCAAACCTTACGTATTGCATGCCGAAGCCAATGCTATCACTAAAGTTGCAAGGTCTGGCAACAGCTCTGAAGGTGCTACTCTTTATGTTACCTCTTCCCCTTGTATCGAATGTGCCAAGCTTATCATCCAGGCAGGTATAAAAAGGGTTGTTTTCTCAGAGAAATATAGGGTGGAAGACGGAATAAATCTTCTGAAACGGGCAAATATTGAAGTGGTGCAGGTAGACGAGGATGAAGGGCAATAGTTTTTTAGGTATAATATTTGATAAGTGAAACAAAATTTTTGATTGTTTTGTAGGGTCTTCGATTTTCTGGTAGATTTACTGATAGCAGCATTGAAACTCAACGCAATTGAATAGTTAGGCAGCAATAAAATAACATAAGAAACACGATGACAGAAAAAAGAAAACACACATCCAAACAAATTTATTTCCCGATAGTACTGGCGATAGTATTGGTTTTCGGCATGTGGATTGGTCGCGTTACGATGCCTTCCGCAACCAGCGAAAGCGGTCGGCGGCTGTTGTTATATCCACAATCCGGAAAACTTCAGTCCATTATCAATCTTATCAAAGAACAGTATGTCGATAGTATAGATGTAGATAAACTGGAAGAAAAGGTTATACCGGAAGTCTTAAAAAATCTTGACCCGCATTCCGTCTATATTCCCCCCAAAGATTTACAGGCAGCCAATCAGGAGTTGGAAGGTAAATTTGGAGGTATTGGTGTTGAGTTTAGCATGCAGAATGATACGGTGATGGTTATCAGTGTCGTTTCGGGCGGTCCTTCCGAAAAGGTTGGTATATTACCCGGCGACCGCATTATTACTGTTAACGATTCTGTTATTGCCGGCGTTAATATGCCGACCAATGATGTGGTAAGTATGTTGCGGGGAGATATCGGAACAAAAGTTAACGTTGGAATAAAAAGAAAAAACAGAGAAAACCTTATCAACTTTGAAATAACCAGAGGTAGTATCCCCCTATACAGTGTAGATGTTGCCTACATGCTCGATGATTCCATTGGTTATATTAAAATTAACAGGTTTGCGCGCAATACTTATCAGGAATTGTTAGGTGCCCTTGCTAAGTTAAAAGCGCATAATTGCTCACATGTAATTGTTGATTTGAGAGGAAATTCCGGTGGTTATCTCGATATAGCCATTAGCATGGTTAACGAATTTTTGGATAAAGGCGATATGATTGTTTATACCGAAGGAGTTCATAGCCCTCGTCAGGAAATACATGCCAATGGCAGCGGTTCGTGTAAGAATACCGATGTTACTGTATTGATTGATGAGTTTAGTGCTTCGGCCAGTGAAATTTTTGCCGGTGCCATGCAGGATAATGACCGAGGCTTAGTTGTTGGTCGTCGTTCCTTCGGGAAGGGTTTGGTTCAACAACAATTTCCGTTGCCCGACGGGGGTGCTCTCAGGCTTACCGTGGCAAGATATTATACCCCCAGTGGTCGGTGTATCCAGAAACCTTACAACAACGGTATCGAAGACTACTACAAAGACATTCTTTATCGTTACGAGCATGGCGAATTTTTTAATAAAGATAGTATAACCGTTAACGATTCACTCGTTTACAAAACCGTGGGTGGTCGAATCGTTTATGGTGGTGGCGGCATTATGCCCGATGTTTTTGTGGGAAGAGATACTTCTAACTTTTCTGATTATTATTTCAATCTTAGAGAATCGGGGGTTATTTATAAATTTGCGTTGGACTATGCCGACAGAAACCGAAATGAACTTTCCAAATACGAAACGGTTGATGAATTAAAAGCTTACCTCGACAAACAACCCATTGGTGATATGCTGGTGGAATTTGCCACAAAAGAGAAAGTGAAATTTAATCCCGCCCAATATCAGGTTTCAAAAAAACTTATCATTAACGAAACAAAAGCCTATATCGCCCGAAATATCCTCGATAATGAAGGTTTTTATCCTATTATCAGAGAACAGGATGAGGTCTTAAATAAGGCTTTAGAGGTGATTCGAAGTGGTCTCAGAGATTCTATTCTGCACTTCGCCGCCGGGACAATGGAGGATGGAAATAAACAGGCTGTGGCCATTGAACAGCAATAAACATTGCCCGAAATCTTCCTTCGTTAAACCAATTTATTTTTTAATTGATTATGCTTTTTAGAATTATAATATATCTCATTTTATTCTACTATTTATTCCGACTAATTTTTCGGTATCTGGTGCCCCTGTTTATTACCCGTCAGGTGCATAAAATGCAGAATAAACAGGAAAAGGCGCGAGAAGATTATATAAACCAAAGGAAGAAAGAAGAGGGTAAAGTAACAATAGAGTATAATCCCCGAAGTTCCAATACCTCAGGCAAGAATGACCAGAAAGGCGAATATGTGGATTACGAGGAGATTAAATAAATAGATAGTTTTTTCGGTGAAGAAAAGATTTTTGTCCTATCCAAAATAATGGGTAGGACTTTTTGTTTGATTCATGAGCACGATTTTGTCTTTATTAAAGGTTAAGATTAACCTTCCGGGAATCTCCCGCGGCTAAATGTAAGGAACATGTATGCCTTGTTTTTCTGGCTTTATGCCTTCATTTTAAGACAACATTGCCTGGCTGTACTCGTTCCATCCGCATGGAATATTAAAAAGATGCTTTTCGACCGAAAATTTGATACCGATGAAATTGTTGAAAGATGCGCATGTTTTGACCAAATGATGGACATGATATTGCCGGATGGTGCGCATCATTTTTTGTGGGGAAAGCACATATGCCGGGTGTCTTAACCCGATTTAAAGAGGTGGATTGGTGACGTCTGTAAACCATAAGGTACAGTAAAATAAGGTTAGGAATTGGGAAGAAAGTCTTAACGTTGTAATCTTGTCTGTAGCCTGAGATAAGGATATGTCAATGAGTTTAATAGGATATGCGGAGTGAATATCAGGATAGGAAAAAGAGGGTGTCTAAAAACTGTAATTTTTACTTTGTGAAATAATAAAATCCAAAGAAATAGGTTTGTTTGTACCAAACACTACAAAATTTTTAGACACCCTCTGATGCGATTATTCGAGAACCGTAACCCAACCATAGGGATCGGGCTCGTCGCCATATTGAATTGCTCTTAATTTATGATATAATTTGGTGCATATAGGACCTGGTTTCCCATCTTTTGAGAAACTGTAAGATTTGTTGTTGTCAAGGTCATCAATCTTACCTACCGGACTAATCACCGCTGCGGTACCGCATTGACCTACCTCTTCAAATGTTGAAATTTCTTCAAAAGGAATGGGACGACGTTCGGTTTTTAGTCCCATGTCTTGAGCTAATTGAATGAGACTTTTATTGGTAATGGACGGTAATATAGAACGGGATTCCGGGGTGATATAAGTGTTGTTTTTTATACCAAAGAAGTTAGCCGGTCCACATTCATCAATGTATTTTTTTTCTCGGCTGTCAAGATATAATACCGCCGAGTAGCCTTTTTCTTTAGCCAGCATACCGGCTTTCAGACTGGCTGCATAGTTTCCACCCACTTTGATGTTACCGGTACCTTGGGGTGCTGCACGATCGTATTCCCGCATCACTGCAATATTGGTGAGCTGAAATCCTTCCTTAAAATAGGGCCCAACAGGCGTAACAAATACCAGAAACAGATATTCATCAGCCGGATGAACGCCTACTTTCGCACCGGTTCCAATCAGCAAGGGACGTATGTAAAGTGATGCACCCGATTCGTACGGAGGCACAAAATGTTCATTAAGCTTTACCACTTTCTTTACTGCTTCAACAAACAGCTCTTCCGGCACCTCGGCCATCATGATACCTTTTGACGAGGATAACATACGACGGGCATTCTCTTCAATACGAAAAATTCTGATCTTGCCGTCTTTCCCCCTAAAGGCTTTAAGCCCTTCAAATGCTTCCTGTCCGTAATGCAGCGCTGTTGCCGCCATGTGAATGTTGATTTGCGGGGATGATGAGACTTCCAATTCTCCCCACTTCCCGTTGCGATAATAACACCGAACATTGTAGTCGGTATCCAGATAATTAAATGATAAATTAGACCAATCTATATTCATGATAAATAACTTTACTATCCGCATTTAGAGACCTTAAAGTTAAGGATTTTTCCGTAATGGTGGATGAGGTTTGTTAGGTTAGAGGAAATTTATCCGGGTAAAGATTCTGCTTTTTGAGATTCTTTCGCTTCAAAATATTAAATTTGACAGAAAATTTTTTCAAGGCAAAAATTTTTTGCAT
The DNA here is from genome assembly GCF_900112795.1 of Thermophagus xiamenensis. Taxonomy (GTDB): domain Bacteria; phylum Bacteroidota; class Bacteroidia; order Bacteroidales; family Marinilabiliaceae; genus Thermophagus; species Thermophagus xiamenensis. The sequence goes on along the minus strand of NZ_FONA01000023.1, from coordinate 49,430 downwards.
CAAACTTTTCGTTTAGGGGAAATGTACGGCAATATCCATAACATAATTGAGAAAAGGAAGCCTGCTTTCGTGTTTGCCGGGATGGTCTTGCTGGTGATTCTCTCCTCCTGTACTGTGCGAAGGTTTATCAGCTACGAGCTGGAATTGCCTTTTATTAAATTGCTTAATCCATCCAGAGCCACTGTTCATGCAGGTAGTCATTGTAGTCTGGATAGAGTCCAAACATATTTTTTCACCTCTTCAAAAGCGACTGTTGATACCTCTTTGCATTCATGCCAGGTTAAAGAGGTTGGTTGTTCACCAATAGTTTTAAATGTTGGTTATTCATTGCTTTCCCCATCTCAGGGATGGCCTCTTTCTGTAAAGATTCCTGTCTATATTCTCTACAAAAAAATGAAATATTGGGTTTAGACTTGTCGTTCTCAAAAAGATAGAATACAATGCTTTAATGACGGTTGAAATAAAACAGATTTCACCGCTCTTAAGGAACGCACCTATCGTCTTTCCATCAGCAGCAAAAGTTATTTTTTGTCGGATAGGGGAGATGATGATGTCTTGAGTTTGATGGCAGAAACTACATCCATTTATCAACCTCAAGGACGGTGACTTTTAGAAGAAATCAGTGTATTCCGGAAATATTTAGGTTAGCATGCGAAGCTTGCCCGGTTAGGACGATGGGCAATATATTTCTTCATTAGAGAATTAAAAAAAATAAAACATCATTATTATGAATGACAATAGATTTGAACATATACAATATAAAGAGGGATTGTTTACCCTGGCCTTACGTTTGGTGGTAGGTTGGACCTATTTTTCGGCTTTTTGGCGAAGACTGTTTTTGGCCGACAAATTAAACCCCGAAGCGGCAGGATATATCGGTGAGAAGTTCAATCATTTTTTGCCCAATGCATTGGGGATAAAACCGATGATAGAGTATCTGGTGTTGCACCCCGACCTGTTGTGGTGGGCGATGGTGATTTTTACGATAATAGAAGGAGTGGTAGGGCTGCTTTTTATGTTTGGTTTGCTGACGCGCCTGATGAGTATCGGAGTATTTAGTCTTGCTACCGGCATTCTGATGGGGTCGGGGTGGCTTGGTACCACCTGTCTGGACGAATGGCAAATTGGGGTATTGGGTATAGCGGCCGGTTTTACCGTTTTTATTGCCGGAAGCGACAAATATTCCCTGGATTATTGGTTGATGAAAAATAAGCCTGTTATTGCCGGTAAAAAGTGGTTTAACTGGCTTGGGTCAGGTGCTCTTTCAATCAGAGAGTCCTTATTGAGCAAGATTGTGTTGGCAGGTTCCCTGTTTATTTTGTTTATCACTCTTTTTACCAATCAATACTTTCATGGCGGATTATGGGGGCCGTTGCATAATAAATCGGTAAAGCCACGGGTTGAAATATCGGATGCAAAGATTTCGGGGAATACCATTTCTTTTGAAGTGTTTCGTACAGAGGGGGTGGATGTTTACGGCTCTTTCCTGATAGGTATTCGCCTCGAAGATGAGCAAGGCGAGACAGTTTTGAAACTGGATGGCGAGGCCTTGGCTTCTTTCCCGAAAGAACGGATTGAAAACAGGTACGTCACCAAAGTTAAACCGGGAAAGCATAGCCTTATAATTCCTCTTGGAGCCCGGGCAGTTCTGTCGATTGTAGATGATGGGCTAATGGGTTTGCCAAATGGAAAATACAAGGTGATACTGACCGATATCAGCGGAGTTGAGTGGAGTAGTGAAACAAAAAAATAAAGCACTATTCGTCAAGCGGTAAATTAATTGTCGTGACCCGAAGTCTATTGTTGTAGGTGTTTAATAATTTGAAATCTTACCGGGCTATACATATTGTAGGATCCCGGTAAGATTTATTTTTACATAGCTTTTCCCAGTTTGGGATTATTCGGGGTTGATCAACTTTTCCGGAACAGAGTCGTAAACATGTTATGTAATAGATTTGAATTCGAAAAAATATCGGGTAGAATAATACCCCAAAACATTCGGAGGAATACTATCCGTCCTTGTCTTCTTTTGTCGGGAATGTATTTCTATGGGTAAAGGGAAAGCGTTTCCTATTACCGGGGGAAAGCATTTCCCATTACCGAGGGAAAGCATTTCCCATTACCGAGGGAAAGTGTTTCCCATTACCGAGGGAAAGTGTTTCCCATTACCGAGGGAAAGTGTTTCCCATTATCGAGGGAAAGCGTTTCCCATTACCGGGGGAAGTATACTTTTATGAATAACTATGGTTGGGATAAGATAAAAATTAGGGATTATAAGAGGAATGCCAGACAATTTTTTTACTTAAAGAAAAGCAAGATAGCTGAGGCAGCAATGACAAAAGTTACAAAGATTCTGAATTCCCGTTCCGGGATGAAACGTACCAGGTATTTGCCGGTGACAGAGCCCAGCCATACGGCAGGCAACATAACAAAATTTAGCTGAAATGTTTCGATGGTTACCGATTTCCATACAAAGTAATGAAGTGGAATTTTAAGCAGATTCATACTCAAATAGAATACTGCACCGGTAGCTATAAAACTGTTTTTGGGTAGTCGCATTGATAAAAGATACAAGTTAAAGATTGGTCCTGCCGCATTGCCAATCATGGTAGCAAAGCCTCCGGTTACCCCTAATGTTCGGGCAAACCAGTTTCTTTGAGTAAAACCACCAGAGGTACCTGAGTAGTCACGATAAAAAATTAAAGCTAAACAAACTAGTATTGAAATGGCAATGACGTTGCGAAACTGATTATCAGTAATCATTTTTCCTATAATGAGCGCCAATATAATGCCCGCCAATGCATAAGGATAGAGCTTTTTGATATGCTCCCACCTTAGGCTTTTATAATAGTAGCGAATAGCAAACATGTCACCGAAAACCAGGAATGTGACTAACAATCCGGCGGAGGCCATCCCCCCGTAGAAGTGGGCCAAAAGAGGAATGGTAACCATGGCGATACCTTTAAGTCCGCTTTTGGATAAGCCTACTAATAATGCACTTGCCAATGTAGCCAACCATGTCGTCCAATCTGTGTGTAAAGGATTTATTATTGATTCAATCATAGTGCAAAGAAATAAAAAAACAGGCAGAAATGATGAATGTGGCGAACATGACTAAGAGGGTTTGCCCCGGTGCATGTATAAAATTCTAAGGCAGAAGTGTACAGGCAGAAGGCAGAAGTGAAATTTATTGAATTTGATGCTGGTATGGGAATTTCCCCTTTAGGGGATTATGGAGTGAGCGTTGGCATCAATGATCTTTTAACTAATTATATAAGCAAATTTTATACGAATCAACAATTATTTTTAATGCAAATCAGGAAAGTGATTATGAAGTTGTGATTTAGGCTTTAGATTTTTGTGATTATTTTCGATTAAATCTCTGATAACTTTTGAGGCCGCCATCAAACCAAATATGGCAGGCATGTATGAAATGGTGCCAACGGTTGACTTTTTGTTTCGTTCCGATTGCGTAGAAATTACTGCAGATTTAGGGACGGGTTCAGGACTGAAGACAACATTGAATCCCTTTTTTATATTAAACTTTGAAAGGCGCTTTCGTACCATACGCGCCAATTTGCAGTGGTATGAACGGCTGATGTCCACAATTTGTATGTTTTCGGGATGGATTTTACCACCTGCCCCCATGGAAGAGATTAACCGATGTTGTTTTTGAATGGCGGTAACAATTAAACAAACCTTAGGATGCAGAGAATCGATAGCGTCCACAACATAGTCAAAGGGTTGGCATAAAAGTGTCTTAAAATCTTCTCCTGTATGAAACTGATTAAGTGTATGAAGAACAATATCGGGGTTAATATCTTTAATTCGTGCAGCCATCACCTCTGTTTTTGCTATTCCTTCCGTTGATTTGAGAGCCGGCAACTGCCGGTTACGATTCGAGGGTGTAACAACGTCGCCATCGAGAAGCGTCAACTCGCCTACTCCGGCTCTTGCAAGCATTTCGGCACACCATGATCCAACCCCACCCAGGCCTGCTACCAATACATGTGATTGTTTGAGTTTTTGAAGATTTTTACTACCTATCAGAAGGTCGGTACGTTCCAGCCAATAATTGTCCATTATTCAATGATATTTCCGAATAATCTTCTAAAGTTGTTTTCAATAATTTCTTCCAGTTCTTGGGTAGAAATTCCTCTTATTTCTGCGGCACGAAGATATAAAGCCGAAATGGATTTATTGGTATGGTCAGTTTCCAAAAAAAAACGGTCGGATGGTATTGCTTTTAATGAATTGGCTGCTTTACTGTCTGAGTAAAATATTCTGGGTCCAAAAGACAAATAAAAATCTTCCTTAATCAGTTGTTCCATCTCCTGTGGAAGACCATTAAAACCGTGAATTATCCAAGGTTGCAAAGGCTTTCTTTTCTTTCTCAGGCTTAATATTTCATTGTTGGCTTTAACGGAATGAATTATTAATGGTTTTTGCGTGGTTTCAGAAATATCAATTTGTTGACAAAAAATCTGTCTCTGAATATCCATTGCGGGTCCTCTAAGCTTATCCAATCCTGCTTCTCCAATAGCGATCACTTGTTGGTTATGGGCTAAAGTTTTGACCTTTTCAATTAAATTAGTCATGTTTGAGTGGAGGATATACCAAGGATGAATACCATAGGATAACCAAATTCCGGGAGGACATTGTTGTAGTGGTTCGGGCGCTACGCAACTAACAATGGCAATTTCCGGTTTGGTATCTGCCGGGGGATAGTGAGTATGAAAATTTATGTATCTCATCCGTATAAAATTTACTTAACTCATTGATCAAATAATTTTCAAGGTTAGTCTTTAGTCATTAGTTGCACCAACTCTCTATGGGCTATTGACAAATCACTAATGACTGTTCATTATGACAAATCACAAAAACTTCTTCTTACTTCTTTCTGTGCACTTTTCTCTATTTTCAAATTTATAAAAAGCTTAAGAGTGCGAGTAAAAAATTACATCTACGAGCATTAGAATTATATTTTGGGTCTAATTTGTTTGAGGAAAGCTCATAAATTAAAATTAATGTCATGGTTTTGTGATAGTAGTCATCAACCCCGACGTTTTAGCATTAATAGAATTATTATACATATCCTCAACAGTAATAGGAGGCAGATAAAAGCTTCCAGGGAATGCTGCATGTACTAATATTACAAATTGTTTGGTACTTCCTGCCGGTAAATTGAAATAAGTTAGAACTCTGTCATCTCTTATATCTTGATAATCCGGCTGGTCGTTACCCGATATGTGTATTCCCTCCAATCTGGAATTACGAATTTCCCATCCCGAGGGAATCATAGTCGTTAAAGCAAGATGAGAGGCATCACCTGCCGATCCTGGATTGGTAACTTTTATTATGTATTTTATATCGGTTCCTTGCTCGATTTGATGAGGATTTAAGGGTTTGTCATCAAGAGTAACAAATCGTCGTTCAATGAAAATGTTCTTTGACCATTCAGTTGTGTCGATATTTGCAGGAGTACCCTGCATTAGTAATGTGATAAAAAGTTCCTTGCTAGAATGGTTGGTAACTTTAACTTCTCCGTTGAGATTAGAACCGATATGAAGGGTGCGTTGTGCCAGTGGTTTGTCTGTCCCTACAGTAATGTTCGCCCCATTATTTAAGGAATATGAGAAGTGAAGAGAGGATTCATATTTGTTATTATCGGAAAATGCCAGAATACTAAGTAGGGACCAGGCCGTAGTTTGAGTACTGTACCATTGTTTTGAACTGAGGGCTTTGCTTATTTCTTGAATTAATGGCAGCGCTACTTCTTTTCTGTTTAGTAAATTGAGCGTATATATTAAAATAGCCTTATCTCTCAAAGAAGACCCGTAGGTATGAGGAATAAGATTGGTTGTGTTAATCATAGGTGTATGGTCCATGATTTTTTCAGCTACTTCAGACATTCCTGCAAGGGCATAGGCACCAGCCAATAACCATCGCGCCTGAGGTATAAGATTTGATTGTTGTTGAAGGCGATTCATGGCAGTAGTTGCAGGTTCACCAGCTAGTGCAAGAGTGAACAGGCGATATGCTTGTATCATTTGTTCAGAAGAATAGCTAGTGGATTCAGGGCGAGGTAACCAGTTGGATGCTCTGTTTTTTTGCCACTTAATCCAGCCATTCATTAAATTTGGTTGAATGGGATAACCTTTTTTTTCGGCTTCAAGCATAAAGTGACCAACGAAACTAGAGCCCCAGTCATCCGATTGTGATTGACCTGGCCAGTAAGAAAAACCGCCATCAGGTGTTTGGTAAGCCTTAAGTTGTTGGAGAACGGAAGCAATGTTATTCTGAACTTCATGACGAAGCGTGTCGCTAAGCTCCGTAATGTTGTTTAGATATAATTGAGGAAATGCACCGGAAACAATTTGTTCTATACATCCATGAGGGTAGGTGACAAGAAAATTTAGACGCTCAGCAATATTTATGGGTGGAATATTAGCAGCTTCCAGCTTAAGTGTGTTGGTACCTTTAATTCCCGGGAGATTGTAAGGAATATGGATTGAAGTACCGGGTTTAATAACAGAAAAAGCTGTTTTTGTTACGCTTGGGTTGGGTAATTTTATTTCCAGTTGTTTGGTTAGATTATCCTGATAGTTGTTACCTGAGGCACTTATCATTAGTTTGGATACTCCTAGCGATGATGTGGTGGATATTTTAAAATAGATGGTTTTTTCGCCGGGTGTATCAAATGATACGGTTTTTTCTGCATTATCTTCAATGGAGAAGTGGTGAGAGCCAGAGAGCGATACGGTCACCTTTTTAATGTTAGTTTCCGATGCAAAAACGGTTACAGGCAACCAGAGTTTTTCATTTGGGCCTAATAATCGGGGCATAGCAGCCCATACCATAAGCGGTTTTTTTACTTTTACAATGGTCTCAGAACTTCCGGTAGCATGGCCATTGGTGCCAATTAGCATCACTCTTACCGAACCGGTATAGGCAGGAACTTTGAACCGATGTTCGTTCTTTTCTCTATTGTTTAGTTGGTAAGGCCCAAAAAATTTGACCATGGGCTCAAATCTTTGAGTAGACAGTTTTCCTTTATCTTCGGACAGTGAAAGGTCGCCTCCGACACTAAAAATTTGTTCTATTTTTCCACCAAAAGCACCAATAACATCGTCAAACAGATCCCAAGTATTTACTCCCAGTGCTTGCCGGGAATTGAAGCGTGTCCAGGGATCAGGGGTGGCATAACCTGTAATGTCGAGTAATCCTTCATCTACGACAGCCAAAACATAAGACATTTCTTTATTTTGGGCTTCGCTAACCTTTATAACTGCTTCCTTTCCGGGTTCCCATGACGAGGGAGTTTGAATGACCGGACTTAAGAGGGTATTGGGATCCTTTACCATAATGGGAATGATGCCGTATAGGCGTAAAGGACGATTGTTAACGGTTTGCCCAAAAGGTTGAATTAAAGTAATGTTGACGTAAATATTGGGCGCCATATCAGGAGTAGCTTCAAAGGTTATTTCAGTTTGTTTAGGTTTGGGATCTACCCACCATGTTCTGAGTATGTTACTACCTGATTCAATGCTCACCAACGCCTTTCCAACATTGCTTGATGGGAAGGTAACAGTTATTTGCTCCCCTACATCATAGGACAACTTATCTGAAGAAATTGCTAATTGAGATGCGCCGTCGCCTTCATGAGCTTCTCTGGCCCATCCCGGCCAATCGACACGTACAGTGGCTGCGGTTGAATGTCCCGATTCCGGGTTTACCATACGAATTAGGTATCTGCCCCAGTCGGGTTTGTTTATGCGAAAATTAAGGTGCCCTTTGCCTTCGTTATCGGTTGTAATTATTCCTTTATCAATGATATGGCTACTATTGGACGAAATGTAACGCCCCAGGTCTTCATCTGTTTTTTCCCACCACCACCGCCAATTTATTTTATAAATAGAGTATTGTACCTTTTGTTGGCCAACAGGTTGACCTTTTGCATTAACAGTAACCACATCAATTTGGTGGTCTTGATCTGTTAATAGAAATCCTCTGTCATCCCCTTTGGGTATGCGAATACCGGTATAGGTTTTATATGGGGAAATAAGTGCTGATTTTGTTCCGATGCTAAATGTTCCGCTTTTTTCAAAAACACGTATGGAGAAATTTCCTTTAATCAATCCTGGTGCGCGGTTAATATGAGGAATTTTATATTGAAAAGAACTTTGTCCTTCTGAGTTAAGTACTCCTTCGAAAATGGTAATTTCCGATTCGTTGATGGAACGGGTTGGATCATCAAAAATAAAGCTTTGATAATTGTTGAAGGAAGTTTTAGCTGGAATAAGATTTAAATGCACGTCTGTTTTGAGGTCTTTGGCAGGTGAACCATGTAACCATTCCGATGATATTTTGAAATTTTCTGTTGAACCAGCATTGAGAATAGCTTCAGGTGTTGTTAACTGTACTTTCAGTCGATTTGGACGGAAAGCTTCAATCCGGATGCTTTTTTCAAAGGTTACTCCTCCAACAAAAATTCGGGCCAACCAAAATCCGGTAGGTGAATCGGGGTTGGTTTTAGTGCGGAATGTATAGAGACGGTTTTCAGGTTGTGATTGTGTTTGCCGATAAACCAATCGTCCTCGAGGATCAGTTAACTCGAGTGTCACAGGGTGACCTTCGGGCAGTGTACCAGGCTCATTTTCAATGGGCATAAATGAGATGAAAAGTGAGTCGCCTGGTCGCCACACACCTCGTTCTCCAAAGATAAATCCTCTTAATCCCTGTTTTACTTGTTCACCGGCAACATCGAAGCGATCCGTAGGAAGTGCCTGACCTTTATCCAGGCGAAGGTAACCTCTTTGTTTGCCTTGTTTGGCTATAAGAAGAAATGGCGTGCCATCGATTTTAACCCAAACTTGTCCGTCTTTTCCTGTCGTTCCGCTTCCTATTTTTACCATTTGCAGATTAAAAATATCAATGTCTACTTTTTCGAGCGGGTGGGCTGTTATTAAGTCGGTAGCAGTAACCAGTAATTGTTGATTAGTTCCGGCTTTGACCAATAACCCTATATTTGATGACAGCACATTGCGTGTTACCCATCGATCACGGGAATAATAAGAATCGGAACAGGGATCATTGCGTTCGTACCAGTTGAAATTTGGACCGTAATAATACGGATATACCGCATAGTAGTTTTCAGCATCATCCCAAAAACCTTCCTCTGGATCAGGCTGCTCGCTGGTATTAGTGATGCCTGAAGATTGATTTGTACACGGTAAAATAGCATCCGTTTTTTCGAAACCTAATTCTACACGATAGATGGCTCCGGGATCAGGCTGAATAAAGCGCGACAAATCCAATGAAAATGTATTCCAGTTCAGAAGGTTTCGGGTAGGATCTGTATCAAGGTTTATTCGTTGTTTATGAACAAGACGTCCTGCTCTTTTAAGTTGGGTTTCCCCGTTTAATCGGTTGACCTGTAGAAAATGACCGATGTTATGTTCATAAATTTTGATAATTCGTACCCTTACTGCTTTTAGACTTACCGCTTTGAAAGGTAAAAACCAACCGTTGGTGCCAGGAAGAATGGTCCCGTCACCAATAATTTCCACTGCGGGCATATCAGTTGTAAATGAAAAAGTGAATTCTGCACTGCCTGGTAACTTTTGACCGGTAAGACTTTTAATGTCTGGTAAAATGACCAGTGTATGCTCTCCGGAAATTTTTTCATCGGGATATAGTTCAACCACATTATTATCAAGACTCCAATCAAGGTCATGATTTGATAATCGGAAAAGTCCTGAAATATTTTGGGCAGGATCAATGGGGTCGCTGAAGGTAACCGTTATAATTTTTCGAGGTGAATTACTTAACTGTGCCGAAAGTATTTTAAAAGTATTGATAGGAGGAATAACTACTGATAATTGTTTGTTTTTCTCCGGTGATAAAGGTCCTTTATTTACAGTAATTATTAATTCTTGTTCTTCTGGGCCGCGTTTTATTCCATTAATTGTTAAGCGATGATTACGTCCATCGATATGCGTCCATTGAGGGGATAATTTTTCCCCGTTAAAGTCAATGTCAATGTTGTCTTCAACCATTTTGTTTTCGGCAATGTCTGCCAAAGTAATTTTAAAAACGGCTTGGTAAGTATTGTAATCGGCGACAGTTTTTGGCCCGATAAATTCAGTGGTAATCCAGGAATTTTGAGGAATGGTTTGAAATGTGAAATAGAAAGATTCCTTTTCATTAGGGAAAAGGCTACGCAAGTTGACCTTGCATTTAAATGACTTTCCCGAAGGAAGTATTTCAAAAGGGTTGAATACAATTGTGCGATTATCGGACCAGGTAGCGGTACCCTTAATTGAGGGAGTAAATGAGATAATTTCGGCGGGCACTTGTTCGCCAGCCGCCGCTGTTGAAACCGGATTGGCAAATTCAATCATTATGGGTGATTTTGCAGAAATCTGTCCCGAAGTGAATGCACTTATTGCCGGATGAAAGGGGGAATGAGAACTATTTTCTTTGTTTTGACAACCCAGGACAAATAAAATTAGAGCAAAATAAATGAATAATTTATTCATAACTTCTGTAAATGATTTCATTTAATAGGGTACTATTTTTATTTTTTTTCAGGTTGTTAAATTAAACAATTAATTTCGTATCCTATAAATGAAACACAAAGTTAACGCAATTTAGTTTTTTAACGGATAAAGCTGAATGTGGATAGGGGAGGCTGTGTTGTGGTTTGCCAACAATAGAATTGTGGTGAAAAATATTCTCGAGGTGTGATTTTTTTTTGTGGATGTGGGGATATGGTTACAATTTGGCAGCATGAGCTGAAAATGCAATAGGTTATTAATTTGACTGAAACTGAAGTATAAAGATAAAATAAAATCAATGTTTACATTGCGTTAAATAAAGCCGGAAGTATCTTTGTTTTTGGTTGAATTAATTATTTTTACGGGGATGATTGTTTCAATAAAGAACAATAAATACTTTTTATCAGTTATTTTTTCATGATTATTTTGCTTGTTAATAGTTAAAGAAAATTTAATACGAATGAAACGAAGAGAGTTTTTAAATGCAGGGTTGTTAGCTGCCTTAGGTGGCACAATGGCATCAGTAGGATGTAGTCCGGTATCATCAACAGGGAAAAAAGGTTTTAAAGGGAAAGCCAAAAACATAATTTTTTTAGTAAGTGATGGAATGAGCAATGGTACCCTTACCATGGCTGATTTACTGTTGCAAAGGAAGGAGGGCAGAGAAAGCAGGTGGATGTCTTTGTATCGTCAAAATAAAGTTAAACATGCCTTGATGGATACAGCCTCGGCCGATTCTTTAGTAACGGATTCGGCTGCTGCCAGTTCATCATGGGGAGGGGGCATCAGAGTTAAGAATGGTTCTCTTAATGTGGGCCCAAACGGTCTGGAGCATAAGCCAATTCTTCAGAAGTTTAAGGAAGCCGGGAAGGCCGTTGGATGTGTTACTACTGTTCCAATTACACATGCCACTCCTGCAGGTTTTTGTGTAAATATGAAGCACCGAAATATGCAGGAAAAAATTGCAGATAAATATTTGGAACTTCAATTTGATGTGATGATGGGTGGCGGAAGAGAATATTTTGATGGCACGAAGAGAGAAGACGGTAGAAATATTTTTGATGATTTTAAGAAACGTGGTTTTAATGTGGTTCAAACCAAAAGTGAAATGGAATTGGTTGAACCGGGGAAACCAACCTTAGGTGTTTTTTCTGAAAGTGGATTGCCTTATACACTTGACCAAAAATCGGATAAGGAGTTGACACAAAAAGTGCCCACACTAGCAGAGATGACCTCTAAAGCTATTGCCTTGATGTCGGAAAATTCCAATGGTTTTGTTCTGCAGGTTGAAGGGGGTAAAGTTGACTGGGCTGCTCATGGGAATGATGCTGGTGCCTTATTGTATGATCAGATAGCTTTTGATGAAGCTGTTGATGTAGCGATTAAGTTTGCTGAAAACAGGGATGACACATTGGTTATCATCACTACTGACCATGGGAACTCTAATCCAGGTCTAATAATGAGTTCTAAGGTAGATGCGAAGTTTGATTTAATGCAAAATTTTAAACATACCAATGAGTGGATACTGACTAATATAAAAAGGAACGATTCACCCGCTGATGTTATAGAACGCATTAATTATGCCCAAGGATATTCTATAACCACTGATGAAGCACAAATATTGTTGAATGAGTATCATTCGCTTGATAATGATGGGCTTTACAATGCGTATAAGTTGCCGTTCCGTCAATTGGCCGAAATTCAGGAAAAATATCTTTCAATTTACTGGTCAGGAATGAATCATTCCGGGGATTTTGTGGAATTGGCCATGTTTGGGGTAGAAACCGAAGCATTACCACCTTTTGTCCGTAACACAGATTTACACAATTATATGTTACAGGCAGCGGGTGTTGATGCTCTGGTTAAGGTTAATACTGTTTCCTGAATTGTAAGGGGATTAAAGAGGTATGCTTCTTAAAATATTTAATAAAATTAGTGGGACCCTCAAATCCGGTTTGGTATGCAATTTCTTTGACGGATAAATTGGGGTGCACAAGAAGTCGTTTTGCTTCCAGGATTATTCGTTCATCAATAAGTCGCTTTGGGGTTTTTAAAAGGATATTTTTTTATTGTTTCATTCACATTTTTATTAGCTAAAAAGACCGTTGATTTTACTGTCAACTTTATCGATGATGGCGCTAAGATTTCCTTTGTCTTTAATAAATTCGTTTTTGTCAACATCAACAATTAACAGGTCTGATTCTTTGAAATCTCGTATCCAGGTTTCGTACCGTTCGTTAAGTCGTTTTAAATAATCAAGACGAATGGATGATTCGTAAGGGCGACCCCTCATTTGAATATGCCGGACCAAGGTTGGTACCGATGCCCGAAGGTATATTAACAGGTCGGGTGGAGCAATTAAACGGCTCATAAGATTGAAAAGTCCGGTATAATTTTCATAATCCCGCGGACTCATCAATCCCATGTCATAAAGGTTCGCGGCAAAGATTACCGAATCTTCGTATATGGTTCGGTCTTGAATTACATTTTTGTTGGATTCTCTAATTTTAATAATGTGAGAAAACCTACTTTTAAGAAAGTATATCTGCAAGTTGAAAGCCCATCGTTTCATGTCATTATAGAAATCGGCCAAATAGGGGTTTTCATCTACTTCTTCATAATGAACTTCCCATCCGTAGTGTTTGGCCAGTAAGCCTGCCAGGGTGGTTTTTCCTGCACCTATGTTTCCGGCAATTGCGATATGCATAAATCTGGTGTTTTAATGGTTAAGCTTGAGTAAATCATCTAAATAGTCCCGATTATTGGATAACCTGGGGACTTTGTTTTGTCCACCTAATTTATTTCTTGATTTCATCCAGTCAAAAAATAATCCTTTCCTGGCAACAACCAAATCGGGAGGACCAAGCGTAATATCTTTGTAACGTTTAGCTTCGTAATCACTGTTGACATTTTGCAGTGTTTTGTCAAGGACCTCTTTGAATTTATCTAATGAGTCGGGTTGTTTTTCGAATTCAATAATCCATTGATGTGCTCCTTTAGTCCCGGCGCTCATATAGAGTGGTCCGGCAGTATAGTCTCTAACAATGGCGCCTGTAGCATCACAGGCTGCATGAAGTGCTTTAATGGCATTGTCGATAATCACTTCTTCTCCAAAAGCGTTAATAAAATGCTTAGTACGTCCAGAAATAATAAATTTGAAGGGATATCTGTGGGTGAATCGTATTGTATCGCCAATTATGTATCTCCATAACCCGCCATTGGTGGAAATGACCAATGCATAGTCCTTATTGAGTTCTACTTCGTCAAGCAATAGGGTTTTGGGATGATCTTGTCCCAATTCGTTTAATGGAATAAATTCATAAAAAACGCCATAATCAAGCATTAGAAGCATTGAAGAAGATGATGGGTCATCCTGTATGCCAAAAAAACCTTCTGAGGCATTATACGTTTCCATGTAATGCATTTGGTCGGAAGGTATAATCTCTTGATATTGCTTTCGGTAAGGCGTGAAGTTGATGCCACCATGAATGAAAAGTTCGAGGTTGGGCCATACTTCAAGCAAATTATTTTTACCTGTTGTTTTTAAAATATGTTTTATCAGCACTAAAAACCAGGAAGGAACACCCGCTAAAGAGGTAACATTTTCTTCAATGGTTATTTGCGTTATTTTTTCCAGTTTTTCTTCCCAGTCTTCCATCAATGCTACATCTTGTCCCGGTGTTTTAAAAAACTGAGTCCAAAAAGGAAGATTTTCAATAAGAATTGCGGAAAGATCACCGTAATAAGAATCATTACTAAAATTGTTGATTTGATGACTTCCGCCTAATGTTAATGTTTTCCCGGAAAAAACACCATTGTCAGGATAATTGTCGTGATAAATTGCGAGAACATCTCTTCCTCCTCGAAAATGGCAAGATTCAAGAGCGTCTTTAGTTACAGGAATAAATTTGCTTTTTGAGGAAGTTGTTCCTGAGGATTTTGCAAACCAGCGTGTTACTCCCGGCCAGAGTACATCTTTTTCGCCTTTTCGCAGTCTTTCCACATAAGGTTCAAAGCTTTCATAACCCTGAACAGGAACTCTTTCCTGAAATTGTTGAATTCGGCGAATGGATGAATAATCGTACTTTTTACCCCACTCCGTGTTTTGAGCTTCTTCAATTAATGAAAAGAAAACCGATTCTTGAACTTCCATAGGCGCCTTTCTGAAAAGATCTATTTGAGATAAGCGCCGGGCATTGAATAATCCAATAATGCTCGAAAATAACGGCATAAAATAGTTTCTTTGTTTTGTATTGTTGTGAATTAATTATCAAAATTTAAGAGAATTCTCTGCAAAAAATCTAGAATAATAAAGAGGCTTTGTTTAAACCCTCTCCAAAAATATGACATTATATTTGTTGTTTTGCATATAAATATAAATAATTTTGCCTTCCCTTGACTTGTAATAGAGTTGCGGATATAAAAAAAGCATAAGATGAGGAATTTGGCAATGGTTATTTTTCAACCCTACTTAAAAAATGGACTTTAAATATTTTTTGTCTCCAACTAAATAATATAATTATGAGTTATTTTGATATAATTACCGGAATTATTTTCATTTGGGCAGGCATTAAGGGGTTGAAAAATGGCTTTGTAAAAGAGTTAGCAGGACTTACAGCTTTAATATTGGGGATAATAATGGCTGTGCAGTTTTCAGATGTTACAAGCGATTTAATTTCCGGCTTTATCAATACACAATATTTGGGTATCATCGCTTTTTTGATCACTTTTGTGGTAGTTGTGGTAATAGTTCATCTGGTGGCAAGTTTGATTCATATGCTGCTGGAGGCTATAGCGCTAGGGTTGATAAATCGAATAATAGGATTGATTTTTGGTGTTCTGAAAGCCGGGTTCATAATAAGTGTCGTATTGCTTGGTTTAAATGCTTTTGGATTAGAAGATAATATTATTACTCCATCGGAGCAGGAACGTTCGAAATTTTATGGTCCGGTTAAAAACGTAGCTCCATTCTTTTTTGAATTGATGAACAAAGATTTGAATGATATACTTAAAGCTGAAGAAGAAGGTCAAACCTTTTTAACGATTTGATGAGGTTTAATTATTGTTTTTAATATTAAAAAAAGAGAACCATAATAATATGAATTTTGTAGAAGAATTACGGTGGAGAGGGATGATTCACGATATCATGCCCGGAACTGAAGAACAATTGGAAAAAGAGATGACCACGGCTTATGTGGGTATTGATCCTACAGCCGATTCGTTACATATAGGTCATTTGGTTGGAGTTATGATGCTCCGGCACCTCCAGGCCTTTGGGCATAGGCCAATTGTGTTGATTGGTGGTGCTACCGGGATGATAGGAGATCCTTCCATGAAATCTCAAGAGCGGAATCTTCTGGATGAAGAAACGCTTCGACATAATCAGGAATGTATAAAAAAACAACTTTCCAAATTTTTGGATTTTAATTCCGAGAAGGAAAACAGTGCCCTTTTAGTGAACAATTATGACTGGATGAAAGACTTTTCATTCCTGGAGTTTATAAGGGACGTTGGTAAGCACATTACCGTCAATTACATGATGGCTAAAGATTCAGTTAAAAAGCGCTTAAGTAATGAGGCCAGAGAGGGGTTATCATTTACTGAATTTACTTATCAATTGGTTCAGGGATATGATTTTTTCCATTTGTATCAGAAATATGGGTGTAAATTACAGATGGGAGGTTCGGATCAGTGGGGAAATATTACTACCGGGACAGAACTTATCCGGCGAAAAGCCGGAGGTGAAGCTTTTGCATTAACATGTCCTCTTATTACCAAAGCCGATGGCGGTAAGTTCGGGAAAACAGAAACCGGAAATGTTTGGCTTGATCCGGAGCGTACCAGTCCTTATGCTTTTTATCAATTCTGGCTTAATACTTCTGATGAAGACGCTGAAAAATATATTAAAATATTTACTCGTATACCTCGTGAAGAGATAGAAGAACTTATAGTTCAGCACAACGAAGCACCGCACCAAAGATTATTACAGAAGCGTTTGGCAGAAGAAGTTACACAATTGGTTCATGGCCAGGATGCACTTCAAATGGCTGTTGATGCATCTCAAATTCTCTTTGGGAAAAATGTAACAGATACATTAAGAAAATTGGATGAAAGAACACTATTATCAGTATTTGAGGGGGTACCTACTTTTAATATCAGCCGCAAAAATCTTGAGCAAGGAATTGGCGTTATAGATTTGGTTGCAGGGGAAACTCCCATTTTCCCATCGAAAGGTGAAGCTCGCCGCACTCTTAAAGGAGGAGGCCTTGGAATAAATAAGGAAAAAGTTCAATCAGAAGATAAAAAGGTTAATTCATCAGATCTTTTGAATGACAAATATTTGCTGGTTCAGAAAGGCAAAAAAAATTATTACTTAGTTATAGTGGAATAATTTACTGGTATGAAACGAGCTTGACAGTGTAAGATTTTCACAACAAGAACTTGCATAAGCTTTAGGTCATGCATGTTTATCCTGACAATAACTTAAGTGAATTTTATGCGAATGAAAGCAGTCTGGAATCATTTTGGGGGATTTGGGAAAATAGTCATGACCATATTGCTGGTAATATCCAGCTTTATGGTTTTTTCTTTTTTAGCTGTGCTTGTAGCTCTGCCTTTTGTAGATAATATTTCTTTACTGAAGGGAAGTAGTATAGATGGATTGATGACTACCGGGATGCTGCGCTATCTTCAGATAGTTCAAAGTATGTCGCTGTTTATTATTCCCTCTTTGTTGGCAGGAAGTTTGTTTTGGGGTCATTTTTCCCGGGGATTAGGCCTATATAAGCCCCAAAGAATAATGCTTATACTTAGCTGTTTGATTATAATTTTTTCTCAACCGTTAGTTAATTATTTAGGCCTTTGGAATAGCACTTTAAAGTTGCCCGATTTTTTGGGAGGATTAGAGAAATGGATGCGTCAATCAGAGGAGAGTGCTGCAGATTTGATTTTCCGATTTTTGGATACCGATCAATTTTATCTTGTTTTGGTTAATGTTTTTATGATAACCATTTTACCAGCTTTAGGTGAGGAAATGTTGTTCAGAGGGGTATTGCAGCCTATATTTAAAGAATGGTTTCGCAATGAACATTTAGCAGTTTTTTTGACAGCTTTTATTTTTAGCGCTATTCACTTACAATTTTTTTCTTTCTTACCGCGTTTCTTCCTCGGTTTGATTCTTGGTTATCTGATGATTTGGGGCAAAAATCTTTGGTATCCCATCGCAGGACACTTTGCCAACAATTTTTTATCATTGATATTGTTCTATTATTATCGATATACACATCCTGAAATAAATCCACTTCAGCCTTTGCCTGATCAAATGACTATTTCCTGGTTGTTCGTTGCTTTTGCATCAGTAGGTATGTTTGTCTTTATTTGGCAATTTTATAGCCATAATTGCAAAATTCGAAGGAATTAACTATAGTTATTGGTTTCCGGAATTAAATTATAGTGGGATTTTAAAAAATCTCATAAGATTTTGATATTGTTCCAAGTTAACAATATCTATGGTTGAAGGACTTTTGGGGGAAGGTAAAATGCTAGAAAGAAGAATTCATGAACTGGATTATTGTTAAATGTTACATTTGATTTCTTAACAACCATTTATTGTGGCCTAAAAATATGTTATAGGACTATAGTTTTATTGTTGTTTTTCAATTCTTTATTGGAATGAATTTAAAGCCGGACATTTATTGGGATTGGGAGATTTTAATTTAAGCTTTTTGTTTTTCCGAGGTTTGTTTGATTCTTGTAAGCTTACTTGCACTTTTATAATTAATTATATTGAAGAATTTTTGATTTGGCTATTAGAAATTGTGCCACTATTTAAATATAATCTTATGTTTTTAATTAGAAAAGTGTAATATTTAAATTTTATAGCGAAGTTATTTCATTAATCAGGCTGATATATGGGAACCGTCATTTATCCATTATTATCAGTCAAATTAATATTTGAAGAACAGTATATTTGTTTATATTTATGGCTTCAATGTATTGTATCTAATCATTTTGCATTTAAAAAAATAGAATTTTCTAAAATATGATTGTAAAAATATTTCTAGAAATTATTTTATTGTCATGGTGATTTAAATTTAAAAGTTTTTTTGAATGAAACAAGCAGTACCACAAAGGTTGTAACAACATGAAGATGTATAAACTTTAGGTAATGTAAGTTTAATCGGACCAATTAATTAAATATATTTTGTTCCGATGTAATAAGCTAAACCAAATGAATATATAAAAAATAGAGTACAGGCAGAAGGGAATTTATTTAGAAATTTCTATTGTAGTTAAAAAATTGCAGAAGAGGATATAACACAATTTGCAGTAAAATAAGTTTAATTTCATTCGTATAGAATCTTTTTAACTCATTGGCCGAATGGAACTCGCATGGCTTAAAAAATTTATACATATCCTTTTGTGGCAAAAAGTCGCCATGCTCGTTTCATCCGTATAAAATTTATCTAAGTTATTGGTTGGATGGAACTCGCATGGCTTAATAAAATTTATAAATGCCCTTTTGTGGCAAAAGTTGCCATGCTCGTTTCATTCGGTAAAAAAACTGTAATTCTATTAATTTATTCAAGTAAGTTTTAAAGGAGAAATTTTAAAAGGTTAATGAAATTTCTAGGCGTGTTCCTGGCTTTATTATATTTTGCAGAATAATAGGACAATTAGCATTAAATTCAATTAAAAAAATAATCATGTTTAAGGGGATAGCAGATCAGATAAAAGAAGCTCAAAAAGAGATAATTAAGCAAGAGACGCTTCAGAACTATTTTGAGATGCTGACAAATTTCCGGAAAGAAAAGGTCAGAAAAGAGAGAAAAACCAATACAGCATTTACCAAACAATTACTGCCTCATTTATCTTCTCAAAACCTTGACCAAATACCTGGGTTAAGATCGTTATTTTATGTTGTCCTAGAAAAACAAGATAATGAAAATGATCCTAAGAGGCTAAAATTTCTTGAAACCTATATGTTGCTAAAGTCCTTCCCCAAAAGGATACAGATTTTTGATCAAGAACTGGAAAAAGTTAAGCCTTTGCTTAAATCTAAACGGGAAACGCGGAGCTTACGGGTTCTGGTGAAAAATATCAGGCAGGCTACTATGGATAAGTATTATTTTCAGGAAGTTTCAAGTTTGCTATACCTATCTGAAAAGGCCGGGGAAGTAAATGCGCGTTCACTAACTTTGGAAAAAGCAATTGACATCGGTAAAAAAATTCAACTAGCATTGAATGAAGCTGTGGATTATCTGAAACAAGAAGATAGTTGGGGTTCTTGGGAGTTGTATTTTTCGCGGAAAGTTAAGTTTGATGCTATTCCCCCAAGTGAAATTGACAAAGCTTTTGATGCTATCCCTTACATTGCAAGTTTGATGAATTGCTTTGCTGCTCTTAATGAGCCATTTTTCCCTGCTCGTGATATTTTGATTCTGAAAAAAATGGCGGATGAATTTGTGGAGGGATTGATAAGTGATATGATCCAAGACTGGCTGGTTGAATCTAAAACCAAGAAAATGAGGGCTCGGATAAATCAATCTTTAGGGAATATTAATGTTATGATAAGGATATTAACTTCCA
This sequence comes from Thermophagus xiamenensis, assembly GCF_900112795.1. GTDB lineage: Bacteria > Bacteroidota > Bacteroidia > Bacteroidales > Marinilabiliaceae > Thermophagus > Thermophagus xiamenensis. The sequence goes on along the minus strand of NZ_FONA01000023.1, from coordinate 29,283 downwards.
TGAGGGAGCAAAATAAAAGTGAAATTACGCTTATGGATGTGGAAGGACAGAACCGCTTGGAATATACCGAAGATTTTGTAAGGAAAAAGCTGTCAGATAAAATATAGTAAGTCAATAAATTTTATTGAAACAAAATCCCGGACATTTTATCTTTGTTAAGACTAATAGATGTCCGGGAATTTGTATATCTTGAAAGAAAATTCATTCTTAGAAGGTCATTATATCTTTTTCTTTCTTTTCCAACATTGAGTCAATTGTTTTAGCGTATTTATCTGTTAATTTTTGGACTTCTTCTTCTGCATTTTTTTCAATATCTTCCGGAAGTCCATTCTTTTTTAATTTTTTAAGTTCTTCATTGGCATCGCGTCGTATGCTTCGGATACTGATACGAGCTTCTTCGCCTTCTTTCTTTACTTGTTTTACAAGGTTTTGCCGTCTTTCTTCGGTTAAAGGCGGAATATTAATCCGGATAACATCACCATTATTGTCGGGGTTAAGACCCAGATTAGCATTCATAATAGCCTTTTCAATTGTGGCAATCATTCCCTTTTCCCAGGGTTGAATAGCTATTGTACGGGGATCAGGAGTATTAATGCTTGCCACTTGATTAAGAGGCGTCATACTGCCGTAATATTCCACTAATACACCTTCCAGCAACCTGGGATCTGCTTTCCCTGCCCGTATTTTTCCAAGTTCCCGGTCGAGATGATTAATGGTTTTTTGCATCTTTTCTTCTGCGCTTTCAATTATAATTTGAACATCATCTTCCATGGCTAAAATCAATTGATTATGGTTTGATTCTGGATTATTTTTGAACAAAAATATAAAACTTTAGTACAATTCGAAACTTGTTTGATAAATAATATATTCTCATTTTATGGCTGTAATTTTTCAGTAAGTTTTTGATTCATGTAGTACAATAATTCAAAATTAGTTATTCAGTCAAACATTTTTTAAGATACTGAAGATTTTTAAAAATAAAATATAACAATTAGTGCGATATGTGAATAAATTAAAGCTATATTTTTTATCAAATCTTTGATTTTATACTACTTTTGTGGTAGAATGAAAAATGAAAATGATTATAGCTTGTTAAATTTAGATATAGAAATTAAAAAAACGATTTGAAATAGTGGTTTTTGAAGTAACCAAATTAGATTAGTTATAAATAAAGAACAATTTCTTTAATTTTCTTGGGTAATAAAGAAAGTAGCTTCTACCTTTGCGGCAATAAACAATGTAAACGGGGTTCAATAATTAGTTAAACAATCGAGATACAAATAAAATTGATAGGTTTATGAGTAGTACACTAGGTTCTTCAATTGGGAAAAAGCTTCTGATGAGTATATCAGGGCTTTTTCTGATTCTGTTCCTTGTAGTTCACCTAACTGTGAACTCTTTTCTGTTGGTCCCCGATGGAGGTGACCTTTTTAATGCCGGCGCTCATTTTATGGCGACCAATCCTGCGGTACGGGTGATTGAGCCTTTGTTGGCGCTGGGTTTTATCATTCACATCCTTTATGGTGTTAAGCTTACGCTTGAGAATCGGCGAGCGCGAGGGCCGGAACGTTATGCTTCGGGTAAAAAGACCCAGGGCGTTTCTTGGGCTTCGCAAAACATGTTGGTGCTTGGTATTACCGTTGCTGCCTTTTTGGTACTTCACATTGCCAATTTTTGGGTAAAAATGAAAATAACAGGCGATCCAAGACTTGAGCATACAACCATTGAAATTGGTGGAGTTCCTACTCAGGTGGAGAATGCCTACGCTTTGGTGAATACTACCTTTAGTTATTTATGGATAGTTGTGGTGTATGTCATTGGGGCTGTTGGGCTGGCTATTCATCTTTCGCATGGATTTTGGTCCGCTTTTCAGACTATTGGTTTTAGCAACCAATTATGGAGAAAAAGATTAACCATTTTAGGTAATATTTTTGCCTGGATTATTGGAGTAGGATTTTCTTCCATTGCCATTCTTCAATACTTATTTTATCAGCCAAACTAAATAAAATACGGAGAGATCATGGTTAAATTAGATGCGAAAATTCCCGAAGGGCCTTTAGCTCAAAAGTGGGACAATTATAAAGCTAATCAAAAACTTGTTAATCCGGCCAATAAAAGAAAGCTGGATATCATTGTTGTAGGAACCGGATTAGCCGGTGCTTCTGCTGCCGCTTCTTTCGGTGAAATGGGGTTTAATGTAAAAGTCTTTACTATTCAGGATTCTCCTCGTCGTGCGCACTCTATTGCTGCTCAAGGTGGTATTAATGCCGCCAAGAATTATCCTAACGACGGAGATTCTGTATATCGTCTTTTTTATGATACCGTAAAAGGAGGGGATTATCGGGCCAGAGAAGCTAATGTATATCGGTTGGCGCAGGTAAGTAATAGTATCATAGATCAATGTGTTGCGCAAGGCGTTCCATTTGCCAGGGAATATGGCGGATTGTTAGATAATAGGTCTTTTGGTGGTGCGCAGGTAAGTCGTACTTTTTATGCTAAAGGACAGACCGGGCAACAGCTGCTTTTAGGTGCCTATCAGGCTTTGATGCGTCAAGTGCATCAGGGTAGCGTTGAGTTGCATACCCGGACCGAGTTGGTAGAAATCGTTATTGTTGACGGCAAAGCCAGAGGTATTATTGCTCGTAACTTGGTTACCGGTAAGCTCGAAAGATATTTTGGGCATGCAGTAGTTTTGGCGACCGGAGGGTACGGAAATACTTTTTTCCTGTCGACCAATGCCATGGGATCGAATGGATCTGCTGCCTGGAGAGCCTATAAAAAAGGCGCTATGTTTGCCAACCCCTGTTTTGCCCAAATTCACCCAACATGTATCCCGGTTCATGGCAAGTTTCAAAGTAAACTTACATTGATGTCCGAATCCCTTCGGAACGATGGACGTATATGGGTGCCGAAGAAAAAAGAAGATGCAGAAGCTATCCGGGCTGGAAAATTAAGACCAGTAGATATTCCCGAAGAAGATCGTGATTATTATCTTGAGCGTCGTTATCCTGCATTTGGTAACCTGGTACCCCGAGATGTGGCTTCCAGGGCTGCCAAAGAACGTTGCGATGCCGGATATGGTGTAGGCGCTACTGGATTGGCTGTTTATCTTGATTTTAAATCTGCTATCGAACGACTTGGGCGAGATGCAATTGAGGCTCGTTATGGCAATTTGTTCCAGATGTATGAAAAAATTGTGGATGAAAATCCATATGAAACACCAATGATGATTTATCCCGCCATTCATTACACAATGGGTGGTCTTTGGGTTGATTATGAATTGCAAACCACTGTTCCCGGATTATTTGCTGCTGGTGAAGCTAACTTTTCCGACCATGGTGCCAATCGTTTAGGTGCATCCGCATTAATGCAAGGATTGGCAGACGGTTATTTTATTCTGCCATATACTATTCAAAATTATTTAGCGGATGATATTTCAACACCGCGAATGTCGACTAACGAAAAAGAATTTGAGGAAGCAGAAAAAGCAGCCAAAGAACGACTGGACAAAATTATGAGCATACAGGGAAAACGTTCGGTCGACAGCATTCATAAAGAATTGGGACTTGTTATGTGGGACTTTGTGGGAATGTCTCGCAACAAGGAAGGATTGCAGCAAGCTATTGAAAAAATTCGTAGCATCAAAAAAGAATTTTGGAGTAATGTGCGCATTCCCGGGTCTTCCGAAGGTATGAATGTTGAATTGGAAAAAGCCAGTAGACTAGCTGATTTTATTGAGATTGGCGAGTTAATGGCTATAGATGCGTTGCACCGTGAAGAATCGTGCGGAGGTCATTTCCGTGAAGAATATCAGACGGAAGATGGAGAGGCACTTCGTCAGGATGATAAGTTTTCTTATTCCGCCTGCTGGCTATACAAAGGTGAAGATCAGGACCCAGAATTGCACAAAGAAGAGTTGAAATTTGAAGTGGTAAAACCTGTTCAACGCAACTACAAATAACGGGGGTGTTAAATTAATTGGAGTATTTTGTCATGGAAAAAACGATTAATATTAAACTTAGAGTTTGGCGTCAAGCCGGTCCTAAAGCTAAAGGTCGGTTCGAAACGTATGAGCTCAAAAACATATCTACTGATAGCTCCTTTTTGGAGATGATGGACATTCTTAATGAACAATTAATTAGCGAAGGGAAAGAACCTGTTGCATTTGATCACGATTGTCGGGAGGGGATTTGTGGTATGTGTTCGCTTTATATAAATGGTCGCCCTCATGGACCCGACGACCGTGTTACCACCTGCCAGTTGCATATGCGTAAGTTCAAGGATGGAGAAACAATCACTGTAGAACCGTGGCGCTCTGCTGGTTTCCCAATAATTAAGGACCTTATTGTTGATCGCAGCGCTTTTGATAAAATTATTGCTGCTGGTGGGTATATTTCTGTTAGTACAGGTGGGGTTCCTGACGCTAATGCTATTCCTATTCCCAAGGAAGCAGCTGATGAAGCCATGGATGCTGCTTCTTGTATTGGTTGTGGAGCCTGTGTTGCTGCATGTAAAAATGGTTCTGCCATGTTATTTGTTTCAGCTAAGGTTAGCCATCTTGCCCTATTGCCCCAGGGACGCGTTGAGGCAGCTCGGCGGGCTCGGAATATGGTAGCCAAAATGGATGAATTGGGCTTTGGAAATTGCACCAATACTGGCGCTTGTGAAGTGGAGTGTCCTAAGGGAATTTCATTAGCCAATATTGCACGATTGAATCGTGAATTTCTTAAAGCTAAGCTTAAAGAATAATAGTTATTGAATTTGAAAATTATATAACCCCGGATCGTTTAAGACTCCGGGGTTTGTTTTTTGTATTGTTTATTATAAGATTATCTGTTTGTATTGTAATTGGTTAAACTTTTTGCTATATTCATGCCGCAGGAAAAGATGAAACCATGCCATACCGACGACTTCCCAATACAGATCAGGCTAGGTTAAGAGCTTTAAAGACTGCTCAAAGTAAAGGGGCGCAAATTAGTCCCTTAGAGTTGGCTTTTTCCCAAAAATTATTATTCGAGGTCAAGGTTTTTGTTCCACAATTTGAACAAGCTATCCGTCAATATCAATTTAGTAAAGAACGTCAATCAAAATTTGGGAAGTTGCTTTCGGAGCATTTCCGCATTGCCCGAATGTACCTTTCACATTTCCTTCAAGTTGTGAATATGGCTATCGCAAGGGGTGAATTAAAGCCTAATGTTAGAACTTTTTATGGGTTGAATGAAACCGATAAAAACCTTCCGGAAATTAATACCGAACAACAACTTATCCATTGGGGCGAAAAAGTAATTCAAGGAGAAGAGAAAAGAATGGGGCAAGGAGGATCAAGGGTTTTCAATCCGACTATAGCCATGGTGAAAGTGCATTTTGAAAAATTTTTAGAAAACTATAACATACACAAAGATCTGGTTAAAACCTCCCAAAAAATGCAGAAGAAAGTGGCTGCCGAAAGAGAAATTGCCGATTCTCTTATTGTCAAGATATGGAACGAAGTTGAGGCATTTTTTGGGGATTTGGAACCGGATCAAAAGAGAGAAAAAGCTTCTGAATATGGGGTAGTATATATCTATAGACCTTCTGAAATAACAAAGAAGAATAATTAACTGGCTCTGTAAAAACTTTTGGCAAGCGTCAGAGTATTGGTCTATGTTTTGCTTTATTAAAATCGTTTGTGTTTTATCCAAAACCAAAAGAATTTTGGTGTAATTGTTAGATGAGCTAGTAATGTGGATATCAACCCATAATTTTTTACCATAATTTGAAAACGCTCTTTCAAGCCCGGAATAATGTTCTTTTTAGTTATTCCGCCATCACGAAAAAGAGATAAAATTAGATGAGTATTTTGGACTTTTGAGGCATTTTTTAGTGCATATAGGCACCAGTCAAAGTCAGAAGAAAATTTATATCTTAAATCGTATTTTTTCACTACTTTCCGTGAAGCAATAAATGATTGATGGCTAACAAGCATTCCCTTTCGGAAGTCTTTCCATTTCAGTGCAGAGGGAGGTGAGAGGCGTCGTCTACCTATTTTCTTTCCATTCTCATCAATAATCATGGTATCTCCATAATAAATATCGGCGTATGAGTTGCCGGTGAAGACCCTTTCAAGAATATCGGGGGATGCGGGAGCATCCCCGGCATTAATAAACCAAACAAAATCGCCCGTTGACATTTCTAATCCTTTGTTCATGGCATCATACAAGCCGGCATCCGGACCACTCACCCATTTTGATATATGCCTTTCGTACCGTTTTATGATGTCGACTGTACCATCGGTGCTACCTCCATCAATTATAATATATTCTTTATTGGGATATGTAAGAGCCAATACTGCCTGGATAGTATATTCAATTGATGTGGCTGCGTTATATACTACCGTTATTATGGATATGCTGGGTTTATGCATCAAAGACTATTTTTAATTTCATAATGATGAACAGTACGTTTTGTTTTTCGTATTCAAAAAGAATAAGTTTATTGCCTTGCGCATTAATGGAATGACCGATAAATTTCATTGTATTTCCGGGCAATAATATGAGGGGCAAAATTATTTTTTGCAAATTTTCGGGCATTGGTACTTAGTTGTTCATGGTTTTTTAAGACATACAGAATGCCTTCACTTAATTTATCCCATTGTCCTGATTGAGCTAAATAGCCGTTATTTTTATGGTGAATCATTTCGGGGACACCTCCTATATTAAAAGCAACAACGGGTGTCCCACAAGCCAGAGATTCCACAACCGTATTAGGTAAATTATCTTGTAAGGATGACAAAATAAATAGATCCGATGCCTGGTATAGTTGAGCCATTTTTACTTCGTCCTTTACAAGGCCTAAATCATGAATGGGAAATGCTAACTTTTCCTGAAATATATTAGTGTTTTTCCCGAAGGTAATTAATTCTATCTCTTTTAATAGTTTCGGATGTTGAGTTGCTAAATTTTTTAGTGCTTTAATTAAATATTGAGTTCCTTTTCTCGGATCAAAAATGTTGGCTGCCCCTAATAATAAAAGATTTTTGTCGCGGGGAAGCCCAAGCCGTCGTCTTACTTCATCTTTGGGTGCAGGACAATAGAGATTTAAATCTATTGGGTTAAATATTTGATAAAAGGGTGGATTGAGTAGTTTGGTAAGAGAATTTTTTTCTGCTTCATTTTTTATCCATTGACTACAGCCCACAAAAGCTATTGTTCCTTTAGAATAAATGTCTTCTTTTCTTTTATTTTGGATAGCAGATAAATCATTTTTTCCTGGCTTTTTAAGTAAAGGACAATGGCCACAGCCCGAAGTGAAGTTATCACAATTTCCCGGATAATGGCATCCGCCGGTAACCGGCCATAAATCATGTAAAGTCCAGACAATAGGTTTTCCTAATGTTGTTAGCTTTTGTAAACCTGGCAGGGAAATGAAGCCTTGATTTATCCAATGAATATGTAAAATATCGGCATTTTTTACCAAAGGATGCTTGTGAAGATTAAATCCAAAACGGGCGGGAGAAAAAGTAAATCGATTTTGTCGGTCTTTCTCATATCTGGTAAACCACAATATTTCACTAATAAACTTCAGATTCTGAAAAATCTGGCCTTTTATACTCTTGAATATGGGAGTAATATACTGCGAATCGCTTTGTTTTTGTAAAACGAGCATGTGGGCATCAATGCCATAGGCTCGTTGTGCTTGAAGTAATCTTACTGCTGCCAGAGCAGCACCTCCTGTGGAATCAAATTTATTTATATGCAGTACTTTCACACAGATGAGTTTTAATAAATGAATTTCTGTTCATGGCACCGGATCATATCCGCTACCACCCCATGGGTTACATGATAAAATGCGTTTTATGGCTAACCATAATCCTTTAATCGGACCATGTTTCTTCAAGGCTTGAATAGAATAAGTTGAACAGGTAGGCGTATATCGGCAGGAAGGACCAATCATTGGGGAAATGGTCCATTGATATATTTTGATAGGAATTATTAATAAGAAAACCATAGTTTTTTTCAATGCCTTAATCACGGCTCTGAATAGTGTCATTTTTTTTCATTTCATCTGTTAGTTTAATCAAGGCTTTTTTCATTCCTTTTTCAATAGTATGGTAGTCGAGTATGCTGTCCCCAATGTAAATGAATGCAATAGCCATTTGAAGTGATTTGCTTTGGGCACATTCGTGCAATTGATGTTTGTTTAGCCGGAAGGCTTCTCTCATGCGTCGTTTCAATAAATTACGTTTTACGGCCCTTTTAAAACGACGTTTTGATACTGAAAACATTACCTGAGCCGGGACATCTTCAGGAAGTTCTGTGAACAAAAATTGTACCTTTAAAGGAAAAGCCAGAAAAGAATTGCCTTTTCCAAATAATTGGTCAATTATTTTTCGGCGACAGAGCTTTTCTGACTTTCCGAACGTGAATCCTGATTGATGCATATTGGTAACTGGTTCAATAATTCACAGCCTTTCATGACATAAAAATATGCATTAAGGTTAAGAACAAAGTGCCTGCTTTTATATGAATATTGTAAAGCAAGAAAAGGCCCCTAATCAACAAGTTTGAATGGGTTGCGATCGGCGGGCTTTTTCGCTAATCATTGATATTAACCCCCCAATTATGAAGATATACGAGGTCCTTTTTGTCGATGAATATTCTTTTCAGAATAAGATTAACTGTAATGCAATAATTCCCGCCGTTAATTGGCAGGAATTATTGCTACTTTTTGTTGTATTTTTTAATGTACATTTCCAGCGCAGCAGTCATTGATGGTGCTTGAGGCATTGGCGCCTGAATGTCCAGTCGCAGGCCTGCTTCCTTAACCGCTTTTGCGGTGGCTGGTCCAAAGGAAGCAATTAGCGTGTCATTTTGTTTGAAGTTCGGGAAATTCTGCAATAATGATTTAATACCGGAAGGACTAAAAAATACCAGCACATCATAATCGATCTCTTTCAAATCACTCAAATCACTACTTACTGTTCTATACAAGATAGCCTTGGTAAATTTCACCTTGGCTTTTGTCAGCAGGTCCGGAATTTCCTGTTTATGGATATCAGAGAGAGGTACCAAAAATTTTTCTTGTTTGTGTTTTTTGATTACCTCCACCAAATCAGGAAATTTACCGGTTGAGTGAAAAATTTTCCGCTTTCTATACACAATGTATTTCTGAAGATAAAAAGCAGTGGCCTCAGAAATACAAAAATACTTCATATCATCAGGAACCGTCACGCGCGTTTCTTCACAAATCCTGAAAAAGTGGTCTATTGCCGTACGGCTTGTAAAGATCACTGCCGTGTGTTCAAGAATATTAATTTTTTGTTGTCGGAATTCTTTTGCAGAAACCCCTTCAATTTGGATAAATGGTCTGAAATCAATTTTAACGTTGTTTTTTTCAGACAATTCAAAGTAAGGGGATTTTGGCGTTGACGGTTTAGGCTGTGAAACCAGAATTTTTTTGATCTTCAATTTACTTAAGTTTTAGTTCAACAAAACCAGAAACCATTCCAGTAATCAGGTCAATGAATAAGTACCTTGTACAGTATGGATAAGGGTAATATTTCTAAGCCACAAAGGTACAAAATAATGTAATAAACTGAAAGCGCATCTCTTAAATTTGCTCCAATTCCTCTGACTATTTGAATGAAATACATCAAAACAAAAGCAGCCAATCCAATTTTTAAAACGATTGGGCTGGCTTCGGGGTTTAAAAACGGGAAAAGCACTACTAGAGGCATAAGTATAACGCCATAAGCCTTGTTCATTACGGATGCTTGAAATAAATAGTTGGTGGTTTGTTTCTCAATTCGGAATACCCATCCTATAAATTTGTAAACAATAGTTTTTGAAAAAGAAATAGCCATTAAAAATGCGGCAATTAATAACCATAAATTCCATCCCGTCCAATGAAAATAGGAATGGTTTTTAAAAACCATATACTCATATAAAAACAAAGAAAAATTACCATAAAACAATACATTAAGAAAAAAGGATGCCACTTTTTCTTTACTGCTTGATGAAGTCTGCAATTTGGTGGCAATAGTGGAAAATGTAACAGCCTGGAAAATTTTGGTTAAATATGCTTGCCATTTTAAACGAATAAAACCGGTAATGGCTACAAATAGTATGAGGGCTGAGATGAACCAAGGCTCGGTTACCAGATTGTGGTGCGATGGATGAGTAATTGGTTCTTTTTGTTTACTGAGCGAACTTTGCGTGGCTCCACGCTCAGTTCTTTGAAGGAATGATGTACTGTCAGTTAAATTTAATTTGTTGTAAGGCTTGTTAGAATGTTTAACGCTATCTTTTAAGGTTGTATTAGTTCTTGAAGAATAGTTATAGGGTATAAAACATACCGAATCATTGGATGCGGAGGCCCATAGAGTTTGCCTGAATCCTGAGGATATCCAGTTGTGTATTAATACCGCGTCCAATGTATCTGGTCCTTCAATATTTGAATAAGGCAACTCACCACTATTGTCAGTGGATGCTAATGAAAGCTTTTGTTCATTGGCTTTTCTCTCAAAATGAATTTGTTGCCGTTGCTGAAACGAAGAGTCGTCAGGTATCTCTAATAGCTTTATTGTTGGTTTTTGTAATTTAAGCTCAATTTTTTCAGGCACAATCACAGCCGGGTGCATTTTCTTTTGTGCAGCACTATCTTGATTCTTAGTCGTAACTAAATATTTTTCAACTAAGTGGCTTTGGCTGTTCATAACCCTCGAAATTGAAGTACAAAATTAAAACTTTTATTAAAGTGCGGCAAAATTGATTGCATCCTTTCCCCATAGGGTGGCACTTTGAAGTGCCTTAATAATATCCGTTGGTTCATCTACTATTGTCCACATTTGATTGTGAATGGGACGCATAAATTTTTCTTGTGTCATTTTTTGAAAAAGTGTTAACAAACCATCATAGAAACCATCAGTGTTGAGAATTATGGCCGGATAAGAATATTTTCCCAGCTTTTTAAGTGATAATACCTCAAAAAGCTCCTCCATAGTTCCGATGCCACCGGGAAGCACTAAAATACCCGAACTTTTTTGAACCATTAACTCTTTTCGTTGATGCATGGTTTCTACAAGTATCATGTCTTTAACATCTTTGTGCTGCCATTCGACCTCGACCATAAAACGTGGTATGATGCCGGTTATGGTTCCATTATGTTTCAAGGCTTCATTGGCTACAGCGCCCATAAGGCCTTGACCTCCGCCGCCATAGATTATTCCGTAACCCGATTTCACGAGAACTTCAGTGGCTTTTCGGGACGCATCAAAATATTTTTTTGGTACCTGAGGGCTCGAGGCACAAAAAACAGCTATGTTCTGTTGGGATTTCATTCGTATTAAACTTACTTCAATTACAGGTTATTTGTTTCACTCTCGATCTATTTTCTTTTTTTATTCCATGGTATAAAATATTCAATAATGTAAGAAAAGCCCAGGTTAATATTTTTATCACCACTTCCATAACCTGGAATAGAAAAGGGGATGAGTGCTTTTGAATTATCCTGAAATACTTTTACCCGGATATTTAATGTCCATCCCATATATAAATTTTTCATTATTTCGGTACGTGGACCTGCGATGAGTTCCAACCAATGAGTTTGGAGGAAATAATTTGTCATCGAAGCTTGGTAGTCGCCCCAATAATCATTTTTTATTAAGAAGCTCTGGCTACCATGTTCTTGTAAAGCAAATCCATAACTTAGGCCTATGAAAATGTTGTCATTGTTGCCCGGTTCATCAACATTAAAAAAATCATATAAAAGACCTGCCTTAAGAAATGAGCCATTGCTCTGATATTGATAATTTCTTTCTTCTGCATGCCTATCCGAAAAGGTTAAATTCTCAAATCCTGCTTCCCCTCTAAAAAACCAGTTTGAGGATAAATTGATGTGTGTAACCATTGAAAAGGCCGATTTATCTTTGTCAAATAAATAACCGATAGGCCCTTCCAAATTTAATCCTAAAGTAATTCCTTGAGGGTTTGAATCTCGGGATAACAGATTCTTGCTTTCCTTATTTTGACTGTTTACAGTAGATTGGATAAGCAAAAAACTAATAAATATAGAGCTGAATATTTTCGGTAGTTTCGCCATATTTGATTTTTGGATAAATAATAGAGACAGAGTCTATAAAGGTCTTGGTGTGGATAACGGTATCCAAGTCAAAGGAAAAGATGTAGCCACATTCTCTGGAGATAAAATCGAGCTCTCTTTTTGCCACTAAACGCAGGGTATCTTTAAGGGTTTTAGCTGAAATGACAAAAACCGTGGTGTCGGTATGAAAATTTAGAGGTAAAAACAATTCGGAAACCGATTCATTATTGTAAACACTATCTTCTTGGCCTAAACCGATTACGGTAACTTCTGTTAATGTTGTGTCGACATCGGTATCCCACCATGCTGATAGCAATTGTGCCTGAACAGAGTGCTGATTGGAAAGACAAGCCTCATCGTCACTGCACGCAATAGCTGTTAAGAGCAAGATGGAAATTAAAAATGTATATTTTACTAAATTCATAATTATTTAGATTGTAATGCACAAAGGTAGAAAATTAAGTGGTTTTTTAAGTGGTCGTTTTTGAGTGTTCATTTTTGTACACCTATATGTTCATTTGCGGGCGATTGTATAAACTGACCAGGGTCAAGCCGTTGTTTCTAACATTAATATAATCAGGGTTTTGTTGTGTTTGGTCTCCGATTTGTTAGGGGCTATTATGTTTCAAACTAATATTTTATTTTTTATCGCTGAAAAATATTATAACCCTTAATGCAAAAAAAATGCACTATCCGAAAAATTTATCACTACCTCCCCCGAAAGTTGAATGAACAATCATGAATAACAAGATTTGTTACAACAAGAAGTTTTACAAATTTATAGGTCACGCGAATTTTATATTTATATTCAAATGAACTTTAAAATTTCATTCGTATATAATTTATTTAACTCATTGGCCGAATGGAACTCGCATGGCTTAATAAAATTTATACATGTCCTTTTGTGGCAAAAGTCGCCATGCTCGTTTCATCCGTATAAAATTTACTTAAATCATTGGTCGGATGGAACTCGCATGACAAAGAGTTTTATTCATTCTCTTTTGTGAAAATCTCTCATTGTCATGCTCGTTTCAATCGGCTAATTATTTTTCCAGTTGGAATTTAATTGTCTATAAGACCTTAACTGTTAAAAATGACTAATATGAAAAGAACAAAAAGAAGTTATTTGATTTTACTAACACTGCTGTTGTCAGGAAGCCTTGCCTTCGCCCAACAACAGAAAATTGAATTTACAGAGTTTGATCTTACTAATGGATTACATGTTATTCTTCACGAAGACCACTCTACACCGATAGTATCTGTAAGTGTAATGTATCATGTGGGCTCAAAGAATGAACAACCCAATCGAACCGGTTTTGCACATTTCTTTGAGCATTTAATGTTCGAAGGCACAAAAAATATTCCTAGAGGCGAATATGCCAAATATGTAGAAAAAGCAGGAGGAACTCTAAATGCGAATACTTCTGCCGACCGAACTTATTACTACGAAGTACTTCCTTCCAATCAGTTGGAGATGGGATTATGGCTTGAATCTGAGCGTATGCTTCATGCGAAAGTGGATAGCATAGGTATTGCCACACAGAAAAAAGTGGTGATAGAGGAGAAAAAGCAAAGTTATGACAACCGTCCTTATGGCTCGCTTCTTATAGAAGTTATGAAAAGAGCTTTTAAAGTTCACCCCTATCGTTGGACAACTATTGGTGACCCCGATCATATTAGAGCAGCCAAAGATGAGGAGTTTCAACATTTTTATAATCAATTTTACGTTCCCAATAATGCTGTGCTGGTTATTGCCGGAGATATTCAGCCGGAAACGACACGTCAGTTGGTTGAAAAATATTTTGGAGATATTCCTGCCGGAAAAGAAGAAATTTACAGACCTAACGTTGTTGAGCCCCCACTGAATGGAGAAATAAGAGATACCATTTTTGACAATATTCAGGTTCCCCTTGTTTTGCATGCTTATCGAACACCTGCTATGGGAACCGATGATTATTATGCTATTGATATGCTGAGCACGCTTCTGTCGGATGGTCATAGTTCCAGATTATATAAAGCGTTGGTCGATAATCAACAAATTGCAATGCAAGTGGGCTCTTTCCCGCTTCCATACAAAGATCCCAGTGTAAGCATCGTTTTGGCTTTACCTAATATGGGTAAAGACATTGCTGAACTTGAGGAAGCTATGATTAATGAAATAGACAAAGTGAAAACCCAGCTTATTGACGAACGTGAATTTCAAAAGCTACGCAATAAGTTTGAAAATGATTTTATAAACAGCAATAGCCGTATCGCTAGAAGAGCTAACAATTTGGCAAGATATTATACCTATTTCGGGAATACAAACTTAATCAATACAGAGCTTGATAAATATATGGCTGTAACGCGTGAAGATATTAAGGGTGTGGCCAATAAATATTTTACCAAAGATAATCGTGTGGTGCTTTATTATTTGCCAAAAAAATAATTCAAATACTTTCTTAACCTTGGATTGTGTCAAATAAAAAACAATGAAAATTATGAAACGATATTTCTCTTTAATTCTATTATTAACATTAATGATTTCGGGAGTCAGTGCCCAAATCGATCGTTCAGTTCCTCCCAAACCCGGACCTGCACCTGAAGTACAAATAGGAGATTATAAAACTTTTAAGTTGCCCAATGGCCTCACTGTGATTGTGGTTGAAAACCATAAAGTTCCTGTAGTTTCTTATTCGCTTACCCTGAATGTTACATTGCCCCGTGAAGGGGATGCTGCCGGTTATGTTCAGTTGGCCGGTGAATTACTGCGTGCCGGAACAACTAACCGAACAAAAGCAGAAATTGACGAGGCTGTTGATTTCATTGGTGCCTATTTAGAAACTTATTCTAAAGGTATTTATGGGCGTTCGTTGACTAAACATAGTGATGAACTCTTATCCGTGATGTCGGATGTATTGTTGAATCCGACGTTTCCGCAAGAAGAGCTGGATAAATTAGTGACTCAATATAAAACCTCTATTCAAGCTAATAAACAAGAACCGCGGGCCATTGCCGAAAATGTGGCAGGGGTCTTGGTTTATGGGAAAGAAGACCCTTATGCTGAGATTATGACCGAAGAAACACTGGACAATGTCACTGTTGATCTTTGTCGGAATTATTATGAATCGTACTTCCGTCCCGGGAAAGCTTATTTGGTTATTGTAGGGGATATATCTGTTAAGGAAGCTAAAAAACAGGCCAAACAATATTTTGGAAAATGGAAAGATGCGCCCGTGCCTCAAAATTTATTCCCTTATCCGAATTGTTATAATGAGCCCAAAGTTGTTGTTGCCAATAAAGAAGGTGCTGAGCAATCAGTGGTAATGGTCACTCATGAAGTTATGCTCACACCCGGACATCCTGATGCCATTAAAGCTCGTGTGATGAATGCCATTTTGGGCGGAGGGTCATTTAATGCCCGCTTGTTTCAGAACTTGCGTGAAGATAAGGCTTTTACTTACGGTGCTTATTCTCAACTTGAAACTGATGAGCGTGTTGGGCGTTTTTCCGCTTCTGCAGAAGTGCGTACATCTGTTACTGACAGTGCCATTACCGAAATTCTTAAAGAAATGGAACGCATGCGCACCGAATTGGTTACCGATGAAGAATTACAACTGGTCAAAAATGTAATTGCAGGGGATTTTGGCCGGTCGCTGGAAGACCCGCAAACAGTGGCTCGTTTTGCACTTAACATTGAACGATACAATCTTCCTAAGGATTATTATGAAACTTTTTTGCAAAAAGTAGAAAAAGTGACCAAGGAAGATGTGCGCGAAATGGCTATGAAATATCTTAAGCCCGACCGAGCTGTTATTTTGGCCGTAGGTGATGTCTCTGCCATTAAAAGTAAAATGAAAAAATTTAGTCCTTCTAATACTGTGGAAGAGTATGACTACTATGGTAACCTGGTAGAAACGAAAGCTGTAAGTGCCGATGTAACGCCATCCCAGATTCTTTCTGCTTACATTGATGCCATCGGTGGTAAGCAGGCACTGGATAAAGTGAATGATTTGAAAATGATGATGGGCATGGAAATGCAGGGTATGCCTATTGAAATTAATTATTATCAAAAGAAACCCAATAAAATGTGTCAGGAAACACTGATGAATGGCAATGTGATTTCAATGCAGGTTTTTGATGGTGAAAAAGGGAAGATGAAGACACCTATGGGCGAACAAATGGTTGAAGGGAAAGCTCTGGAGTACATGAAAGAAAGTGCACATATTTTCCCTGAGCTAAGTTATCTTCAGGGTGATGGCAATCTTGAAGTTGAAGGGGTAGAATCTTTTAACGGTATTGATGTTTATAAGGTAGTTGTTACTAAATCATCCGGCTTGAAAACCAGTTTGTTTTTTGGTGTAGATGATGGATTGAAACATAAGGAAGTTATGCAAACCCCGCAAGGAACCGTTTCTACAATTTATATGGGATATGAAAATGTTGATGGAATTCTTTTCCCTTCATCCATGAAACAAACCGTTGGCCCGCAGATGTTTGATATAGAGATTAAATCGATTGAGGTAAATTCAGGTATCGACGATAGCCGGTTTGAGGTGAAGTAATGAATAAATCCTTATTCTAATAAATACCCGACGGCATGTTTTGTGCTTCGGGTATTTTTTTTAAAAAAAGTTTGCGTTGAAAAGAATTTTATCTATTTGACTGACCGGTCAGTCAATTTTTGAGTTATGAAAAAGAACAAAAAAGTAAGAATCTTAGAGAGTGCCTTGAGGTTGTTTGCCCAAAAAGGGTATCATGCCAGCACGATAGAAGAAATTGCTAAAGCTGCGGGAGTGGCCAAAGGTTCGGTTTACAATTACTTTGAAAGTAAAGAGTCACTTCTTAAAGCGTTGATATTTGAAACCATTGTTGAGGCCGTTGAATGGATGGATTCTGACCATGACGGAGTTATTACAGAGGAGGAATTTTTCCGGGTAATTCAAAAGAGCAAAAAATGGTTGATAAAAAACAGGGAGTTTTTAATTCTCTATTACTCGATAGTTACTCAGCCTAAGGTAAATGCTATTTTAGAAAAAGAGCTTTGGCAGATTCTCGAGCCTCATATGAAGAAAGCAGAGGCCTTTTTTAGGCATCGTGGTTTCACCGACCCTGTTGCTGAATTAAGGTTTTTCTTTTCCATGCTCGATGGTATTAGTGTTAATTATGTTGTTGACCCGCATAATTTCCCATTAGACTATGCCGTTGACCGTTTGATAAAATATTATGAGGGGCTTTTGAAAAAAATGTCCCCGAAAGATAAAAATTGAATGTCATGAAAACTTCAGGTTTATTGTTTAAGTTTTGTGCAATTTCCGTTTTGTTGTTCTCTTTTTTTAAGACGAATGTGGCGTCTCAGACCCTTTCTGCTTATGATATTGTTAAAAAAGCAGACGACCTGATGCGAGACAATAGTAGTTATTCTGAAATGGAGATGCAGATTATTCGTCCTTCATGGACACGAACCTTGCGTTTCAGGACCTGGGCCAAAGGTGACGACTATTCTTTGGTTTATATTGACCATCCACCACGTGAGAAAGGACAAAGGTTTCTGAAGCGTCAACGGGAAATGTGGAATTTCGTCCCAACCATTGACAGAATGATTAAGATACCACCCAGTATGATGATGCAATCGTGGATGGGCTCTGACCTTACCAATGACGACCTCGTCAATGCTGCTTCTATTGTTAAGGATTATGACCATGAGCTTTTGCGTACCGAGACTTTACGTGGCTACCATTGCTATGTTATTAAAATGGTACCGCATGAAGATGCCCCTGTAGTATGGGGGAAGGTCCTTAGCTGGATTACTAAAGATGGATTTCTTAATCTTAGAAATGAGTATTATGATGAAACCGGGGAGTTAGTTAACGAAGAAATTTTGGATGAAATTGAAAATGTGGGGGACCGCACCATTCCTACCCGGTATACCATGATACCTGTTGACAAGGATGGGTATAAAACCATTTTAAAATTCAAGGATATTAAGTTTGGTATCGATATTAAAGATTCATTTTTCTCTATTCAGAATATGAAGCAGATGCGCTGAAGTGATTTTTTCATCTTTTAATCTCAATGGTTAATGACTACTTCTAATAAAGAGTATTTAGGAAATACTCGCCAGGGAGTTGTGGCGGGAAAATATGGCATTATTAAGATTGCATGGCGAAATCTGTGGCGTAATAAACGGCGGACACTCATTACCGTTTCTTCCATATTTTTTGGTGTTATTTTTTCTGCACTGATGGGGTCTATGCAAGAAGGTTCTTATCAAAAAATGATTGAAAATGTGGTTAAGTTTTATGCCGGTCATGCCCAGATTCAGCAAAAGGAGTTTCCCGACCATCAGACCATTAATAATTCTTTTGTTCCTTCCGATTCTTTGCTTGAAAAGCTACGCAAACATCCCCAAATTGAAATGGTAGTACCCCGTCTCGAAAGTTTTGCCTTAGCTTCCTCGGGCAACCAAACAGAAGGCGTTCTGGTTTTGGGTATTGACCCCGGGAAAGAAGACAGGATGACCGGGCTGGCGAATAAAGTGGTAAGTGGAACTTATCTCGATAAGAATGGGGCTTTGGTAGGTGCTGATTTGGCGGATAACCTTGGTCTGGAGGTCGGTGATACACTTGTGATGATTAGCCAGGGCTTTCATGGCGTGAGTGCTTTCGGACAATATCAGGTTGAAGGAATTATTCAGCATCCCAATCCTGAACTGAACCGACGTTTGGTCTATCTGCCGCTTAACGAGACTCAATATTTTTTCCAGGCTTTTGGTCGTGTTACTTCCCTGGCTCTGATTGCGCACTCTCAGGAGGATATGGATTATATCTTGACGGAATTAAAACAGGAAATAGATAGCGATTTAGTAATACGTACCTGGCAGGAAATGTTTCCGGCCGTCCTACAGCAAATTGAAAGTGACAGAGCGTCAGCCTTAATTATGAAATTAATTCTTTATGTGGTCATTGGTTTTGGCATTCTGGGGACGGTGGTGATGATGATGGCTGAGCGAAGGGCTGAATTCAGTGTCATGGTGGCTGTAGGAATGTTCCGCTCTCGCCTTTCTCTTATGTTATTACTGGAAATCTTGCTGATGGGGCTTTTGGGAGTTCTGGCCGGCTTTATAGGCTGTATGCCGGTTATCAGCTGGTTTGTTTATCATCCTATTCCTATTGCCGGACAGGCAGGCGAATGGATGAAAAACCTCGGGTTCGAACCTTTTATGTTTTTTGCCTGGGATATCGGCGTTTTCATTCAGCAAGTGATTGCTGTGTTACTGCTGACTATTGTAGTCTCTGTTTATCCTGTGACGAGGGCCTTTAAAGTTTCACCGGTAATTGGAGAAAAGAATTAAACCGTTTGTAAATAACTTAAAATATAGGATTATAACATAATGCGTTATTTATTGTAATACAGTTTTTTATTGTGAGCTTTAAAAGCTTAAATATAAGTTCGCCGAGAAAAGAGTAGTCCTTGTTTGTTCGAAGAATTTTAGATGTTAACAGACTAAATAATAGAAGAATATGTTGTTTAAAATTGCCTGGCGAAATATTTGGCGCAGTCCGGTACGTAGCTGGATTATCATATCAGCATTGACAGTAGGAATGTTTGCCGGTATTTTTTCTGCCACATTTATCAATGGATGGATGATGCAACGGCTGCATGACGGGGTTGAAACAGAGACGGGACACCTACAGATTTTTCGTGACGGATATCGAAAACATCCTGAAGTGTCTGTTTCTTTTAATTCCGAACTGGCTACTGTTGTTTCAGAAAATCCTTTGATAAAGGGTATATCGCCACGTATTATGGTTCAAGGAATGGCAGCTTCTACTGAAACCGCCAGGGGAGTGAAAATTAATGGGATAGACCCTGATGCTGAAAAAGCGGTGCTTAACCTTCATGAAAAAATCATAGAGGGAGACTGGTTTGAATCGCCATATAAAAGACCGATTGTTATTGGCCAAAAGCTGGCCGGTCAGTTACAATTGAAGTTGAAATCTCGAATTATTCTGCGTTTCCAGGATGTAGACGGGAATATCACCGGCGGGGCTTTTCGGGTGGCCGGCATTTTTAAAACCAATAACACTGCTTTTGACGAAGCCAATGTGTGGGTAAAAAAAGAGAATCTGGCGTCATTATTGGGTGTCTCGGCCGATAAATGCCATTCTTTGGTTGTTCGTCTTAGTGATGCTGACAAGGCCATGGTGGTAGCCCGAGAGCTGCAATCTGAACTAACAGGAATGGAAGTGGTGCCATGGAAAGAGCTTAGCCCCGAGTTGGGGTATATGACCGAGTTGGGAAATACTTACCTCTATCTTTTTGTCATTATTATTCTTTTGGCTCTGGGCTTTGGTATTATCAATACCATGTTGATGGTTGTTCTGGAACGGGTCAGAGAAATAGGAATGCTAATGTCGGTTGGAATGAGCCGCAGGCGAATCTTCTTAATGATTGTCCTGGAGACGGTAATGTTGTCCTCAGCCGGAGGTATGTCAGGTATTTTACTGGGAATGATTGCCGTCTGGCGACTAAGTTACACAGGGATCGATTTATCAGTTTGGAGCACAGGGCTTACCGAAATGGGATTTGACCCGATAATTTATCCTGAATGGGATGTTGCATTGGTTTTAAATATCGCATTGTTGGTAGTAATAACCGGAATTTTGGCTTCTCTTTATCCGGCATGGAAAGCTTTGAAGCTTAAACCGTCCGAAGCAGTCAGAACCATTTAAAAAGGATTGAGCGAACGGTATAAATTTTTAAGACCTCTTGCACCGAATTTTGATGTCAGAAAAAATTTAATACTTCAAATTAACTATATATCAGAAAAAAAGTTTCAGGTATGTCAATCATAACTTTAAATAAAATTTATAAGACTTATAACAGTCGTCAGGTGCCGGTTCATGCACTGAAAGGTGTCGACCTTTTATTTGACGAAGGTGAATTTACGGCCATTGTAGGGCCATCCGGGTCAGGCAAAACAACGCTCTTAAATATTCTGGGAGGGCTCGACGACCCGGATAGTGGCGATGTGATAATTGATGAGGTTTATGTCAACCGTTTGTCAGGAAATGAGAAAATAAAGTTTCGGCTAAACCATATCGGTTTTATCTTTCAGGCCTATAATCTTATACCTGTACTTACGGCCCGTGAAAATGTTGAATTTATCCTTGAGTTACAGGGTGTCCCTAAAGCCGAGAGAAAGAAAAGAAGTCTTCAGCTTCTGGAAGCGGTGGGTATTCCCGAAAAAGCAGATGTGCGCCCCCGACAGCTGTCGGGCGGTCAGCAGCAGCGTGTGGCCGTAGCACGGGCGCTGGCATCTAATCCCCGGTTTGTGCTGGCCGATGAGCCTACGGCCAATCTGGACAGTACTTCGGCCGAAAACCTTTTGTCTATTATGCATGAGTTGAACCAACAGGAGAACACTACCTTTATTTTTTCTACCCATGACGAGCGGGTGGTGAAAAAAGCAAGAAGGGTGGTTACCTTGCAAGACGGAACCATTAAAGATGACAAGACTATTTGAGAAAATAGAGGTATGAGTGCAAGTTTAAGAACATTTGGGTGGTTTATTTTTAGGCATCTGGCTTTAACCATTAAATACTTTGAACTTTGCACCTTAAACTAAAAGAGGATAAACAGTATACTGATGAAGCAACTAATTTCAATTGCTCTACTATTGACAAGTATTCAGCTGTCCGCACAAATTAAAGCTGATGGTTATATCGGTGTAATGCCGGTGGGTTATTACCTCGACCTGCAGGATTTAAAGATGTGGGAAAATGTAGTCCATAATCGGTTAAACTTTAGTTACGACTTTTCCCCTTCGGTATTGGGTGTGATACAATTTCGAAATCGATATATAAGCGGCGAAACGGTTAGAGATATCGTTGGGTATTCCGGACTGATAGAAAAAGATGATGGCTTTTTGGATATGTCGTTCAATTTGACATCGGGTTCTTCATCTGTAATGAATGTGGCAGTGGACAGATTGTGGCTCGATTTTTACATTGGCAAATTGCAGGTAAGGGCAGGACGCCAACGTATAAACTGGGGGCAGGCTATGGTGTGGAATCCCAATGACATTTTTAATGCTTATTCTTATTTTGATTTTGATTACCCGGAACGTCCGGGAATTGATGGCATTCGGCTTCAGTTCTTTACCGGTGTTGCTTCACAGTTGGATGGGGTAGTCAAAATAGACCACGAACGACAAAAAACGTGGGCTGCCCGTTACCGCTTTAATGCCGGCAGTTACGACTGGCAATTTATAGGTGGACGATTAAATGACCGGGAATGGGTGACCGGAATGGGATGGTCCGGACAAATTGGCGATGCCGCCTTTTATGGAGAAAATACCCTTCTGTTTCCCGATGATGGTGAACAAACGCTTATTGCCGCTATGGGGTTTAATTATACCTTTAAAAACTCTTTGTTGATTCAGGCCGAAGCTTTGTACAGCAGTAATTTGTCCGGTAAAGCTGAATCATTAACGGAATTTATTGGCCGGCAAGCTTCCTTATTCAGCAGTCAATCGTCGATTCGACAACTGAGTTTTGCCAAATACAGTTTGTTTGCCTCGGTAGAGTATCCTTTTACGCCGCTTCTCAGCGGTAGCTTTGCGGCGATGGCTTTCCCACCAACCCGGGCTTTTTATGTAGGTCCGTCCTTTGAGTATTCAATAAAATCTAACGTTTATCTGTCTACCTTTATTAATATGTTTGTAGATGGGTCGGACAAAATAACTGATATCGCCGCGTTTCAGGGAGCCGTTAGATTGAAATGGTTTTTTTAATACAGAGAAATTAACTCATTCCCTTATTTGAAATGGAATGTCACGAGTACAGCGACTCTTACCGCAACAAGAATATATGTTCACAGAAAAAAGGGGTTTTAGTGGTTAGTCAATAGTGATTGGTAGTTAGTATTTAGTCATTTGTAAATCAACACAAAGCACTAATAACTAACCACTAACCATTACAACCCCCTTCTGCCTGTGCAACTCTGCCTATGTCTTTTATACATGTTCTTTTGTGGCAAAAGTCGCCATGCTCGTTTCATTTAGACAATAAGTAAAGTGATTTTTATACGAATAAAATCGCTCGTAGCCGGCATAAAGGTTTAATGCCGTTTAGGGTGATGAGAATAAACATGACTTTAAAAGGACGGGCTTGGTTTTGCCGAACCTTTAGCGGGCTATCAACTTTCTTTTGCCATTTTTCTGGCTGTATTTCTAATGCTTTCCATGTCAAATCCACAGTCGCGTGCCAATTCGGTTTGCGTTCCTTGCTCTATAAATCGGTCGGGGATGCCCATCCGATGTACAGTAGCATAATAGTGGTTATCAGACATAAATTCCAGTACCGCAGTGCCCAGTCCGCCAACAATGGTACCATCTTCGATGGTTATAATCTTTTTATATTTTGAAAATATTTCATGAAGTAAGGCTTCATCTAAAGGTTTTACAAAACGCATATCGTAATGTCCGGCTGTGATACCCTCTTCCTGTAATTCTTCTACAATACGGGCCACTTTCACACCTATAGGTCCTATGGTAAGAAATGCCAGGTCTTGACCATCGGCGAGTTTTCGGCCGGTACCTATTTTAATCTCTTCGAAAGGGGTTTGCCAGTTTATGAGGCTTCCTACGCCACGCGGATAGCGGATGGCAAAAGGACCCTGATTGGGCAGTTGCGCGGTATACATTAGGTTCCTTAGTTCCGATTCATCCATCGGTGATGCAATAGTCATGTTAGGGATACATCTAAAATAGGCCAGGTCAAAAGCACCATGGTGGGTAGGGCCATCAGCACCTACCAAACCACCCCGGTCAAGACAGAATACCACATTCAGTTTTTGAAGGGCAACGTCATGAATCACCTGGTCGTAGGCTCGCTGCATAAACGTAGAATAAATATTGCAGAATGGGACCATACCTGCAATAGCCAGTCCGGCGGCAAAAGTGACAGCGTGCTGTTCGGCAATTCCCACATCGAAAGCACGGTCGGGCATTTGTTGCATCATCAGGTTTAGGCTGCACCCTGTGGGCATGGCGGGAGTGATACCCACTATTTTGTTGTTTTGTTTCGCCAATTCGATAATGGTGTGTCCGAAAACATCCTGGAATTTAGGTGGTTTAGGTTTGTTGGATGAGGGTTCGAGGAACCGACCCGTATGGGGGTCGAATTTTTTCCCTGTAGCATGCCAGGCAGTCTGGTTTTCTTCAGCAAGCTTAAACCCTTTCCCTTTTTTTGTTATGATATGTAATACTTTAGGCCCCTTTATCTCTTTTAGGTCTTTTAGGACGCTGGCCAGTCGTTCCACATCGTGACCGTCAACCGGTCCAAAATAACGAATGTTGAAGCCTTCGAAAATATTGGTTTGCCGTGTTAACAGCGTTTTAATACTGTTATTAATTTTAATAATCATTTCACGGGAACGCGGACCACCAATATTAAATTTTTGTAAGGCTTTAAAGACCTCTCTTCTTAATTTATTATATGTTCGGCTGGTGGCAATGTCAACAAGATAATCACTAAATCCCCCCACATTAGGGTCGATGGCCATATTGTTATCATTCAGTATAACCAAAACATTGGCTTTGGTAGCTGCCAGGTTGTTCAACCCTTCAAAGGCTAAACCGGCAGTCATCGCACCATCGCCAATAACCGCTACAATTTGTCGGTCCTCACCCTTTTGTTGGGCTGCAACAGCCATACCCAACGCTGCAGATATGGATGTGGAGGAATGACCCACCCCAAAAGCGTCGTATTCACTTTCAAAAATACTGGGGAAACCACTTATACCTTTGTATTTCCTATTGGTATGGAACCTGTCACGACGGCCAGTCAGAATCTTATGACCATACGCCTGGTGCCCAACATCCCATATAATTTTATCGTAGGGGGTGTTAAAAACATAATGGAGCGCTACGGTTAGTTCTACCACACCCAGGCTTGCGCCAAAATGTCCGGGGTTACATGATACTGAAGAAATAATAAAGTCGCGCAATTCGGTGCAAACCTTTATCAATTCCTTTGGAGGTAATTTCCGAAGGTCTTCCGGACTATTAATTTGTTTTAAATATTGGGTTTCATCCAAGGCCATGCCCGTTATTCTTAATTTGTTCAAATATCCTGATTATTGTCCGATAAAAATTAACGGACAATATATGGGCTATAATCTAAATGTATGAATTTCTGAAATCAAAGCCCATTATTCCGGTCATTCCTTCTCTCTGGTTAATTAATGGAATCTTTAAGGAACGAACCATTTTTCCCTTTGTCCCTGCAAAGATAGAAGTTTGTTAATATTTTGACTATGATAGATGCACTTAGCTTTTTATATTTGTAAAATAAACTTTCGGTATTTTAGTTATAATTATTTGAAAACACACGATATTCCACAAACAATAACCATGAAAACCATCCGAGAATGAAGTTAAATCAAAAATTATTTGCCGGGGCAGGATTACTATTTATTTTGATTGGGTGTGTCCCCCTCAACCAGTATCGCGAGTTGGAAGAAGCTAATCGTCAGCTTGATGACAAGGTTGAGAGTTTAAGTAGTGAGAATGAAATTCTTCTGGGACGTACAAATGAATTAAAAGAGTTAGCCGACCGTTTGAAAGAACAGATAGCTGAGCTGTCGGCTGATACACTGCAAAAAGGACGTGAAGTGAGAAGTTGCAGAAACGACCTTAAAAAATTGAGGGAGGAATATGACGATTTACTATCTCAGTTACGTAGCCGTACCGGAGCCGGTGACACCGAAGAGCTTTTAGCCTATCTGCAAAAATTACAGGAAGAGTTACAGGCGCGGGAAGATGCTCTTATTGCGGCAGAGCGTGACCTTAAATTAAGAAAAGCTGAACTTGAAGACGCAATGGCCAGGTTAAAAGCTGCTCAGGACGATTTGGCGGCTAAAAACCAAAGATTGTTGGAATTGGAACAAGCTTTGGCACAGAAAGACAGTGCCAGTCGTGCCTTACGACAAGCCATTGCCGATGCGCTTACCGGTTTTGACCAAAGCCAACTCAAGGTTCATATGAAAAACGGGAAGGTTTATGTATCAATGGAAGAGAAGTTACTTTTTGGTTCGGGAAGTTACCAGGTCAGTGCTGAAGGAGCATCGGCGGTGCGACAGGTGGCAAAAGTATTGGCAGAAAACAAAGACATAAATATTATGGTTGAAGGTCATACCGACCCTGTTCCATATCGTAGTGGAGTGTTGTTGGACAACTGGGATTTGAGTGTAAAGCGGGCTACTTCAGTTGTCCGGATTTTATTGGAGAATTCCGGTATTGACCCGTCAAGGATTATTGCAGCCGGTCGTGGACCATATGTTCCGTTAGTATCCAACGATACGCCCGAAGGAAAAAGAAAAAACAGAAGAACTGAGATTATCCTTACGCCTCGACTTGATAAAATATTGAATATTCTGGAAAGCAACTAAGATACAATAGATTTAAAGATTGGATGGATATATTGCTCTGTGGAACTTTGTGATATGCAATTTATCACGAAATTCCACAGAGTTTTTTTGAGTACTTTTTTGTTTGTTGTTACTTGTTTTTAGCAAATGGTTTATAACCCCTTGCCTTCTCAGAATAGTTCGGTTCAGTTAAACGAAATTTTTGGGGACTGGAGAAACAACGGTTGCCGGAATCTTCCGAAGCCATTGTTATTCATGGTGCTTCAGGTCAATGGTCTCAGGATAATCGCTATTGTAGTGCAGACCACGACTTTCTTTTCTTTGTCTTGCCATTTTGATAATCAGGTATCCCACCTGGATGGTATTACGTAATTCACAAAGTCGTTGTGAAACAGTAGAGCGTTGATATAGGTCTTCTGTTTCATGATATAGTATTTCCAGGCGGTCGAGGGCCCGCTTTAACCGCAGATTAGACCGCACAATGCCCACATAGTAACTCATAATTTGTTCCAATTCCTTTTGGCTTTGGGTAATCAAAACCATCTCTTCAGGGTGAGATGTCCCTTCATCATTCCATTCGGGCACATCATCGCAGAACGAATAAGTGTGCACTTTTTCACCGGCATCTTTTGCTGCGGCATCGGCATAAACAATTGCTTCGAGCAGAGAATTTGACGCCAGTCGGTTAGCGCCGTGAAGGCCTGTACAACTACATTCACCTGCTGCATACAAACGGGCAATACTGGTTCGAGCATTCATATCTACTTTTATGCCACCGCAGGAGAAATGAGCTGCAGGAACTACCGGGATGTAATCTTTAGTGATATCGATACCTAATGATAAACACTTTTCATAGATGGCGGGAAAATGTTTTTTTATTTCATCTGCAGGCTTATGGGTCACATCCAGATAGACGTAATCATCACCTGTTGTTTTTAATTCATGGTCAATGGCACGGGCAACAATATCACGAGGCGCCAGACATTCCCGTTCATCGTATTTATGCATAAATTTCTTTCCATCCCTTCGGCGAAGAATGCCGCCAAAGCCACGCATGGCCTCTGTAATGAGAAATGAGGGGCGCTCTTTAGGGTTATATAAAGAAGTTGGATGAAATTGAATAAATTCCATGTTTTCAACGATGCCTTTGGCACGATAAACCATGGCAATACCATCGCCGGTGGCAATGGTGGGATTGGTGGTGGTTTGATATACACTGCCCACGCCGCCGGTGGCCATCATGGTTACTTTGGCCAGAATGGTTTCTACGCTGTTGGTTCGCCGATTTAACACATAGGCACCGTAACATTCAATGTCGCGTCGCCAGCGATGTACCAGTTCCCCTAAATGATGCTGTGTAATGATTTCTACAGCAAAATGATTTTCCAGAATTTCGATGTTGGGATGCTTTCTGACTGCTTCTACCAGACCACGTTGTATCTCATAGCCTGTTTGGTCTTTATGATGCAGTATGCGGTTTTCGGAGTGGCCCCCTTCACGGTGTAGGTCAAACCTTCCCGATTCATCTTTGTCAAACCGGACGCCCCATTTAAGCAGTTCCTCAATTTGTTTTGGGGCTTCTTCTACCACTTTCCGGACTACTTTTTTATCGCATATACCGGCGCCGGCAGTTAGCGTATCCTGAATATGTTTTTCGAAATTATCGGGTGCATAGGTCACTGAGGAAATACCCCCCTGAGCATACGATGTGTTGGTCTCATCGATACGGGTTTTGCTAATGATACAAACTTTCCCTTTATCAGCCACTTTTAAGGCAAAGCTAAGGCCTGCTATACCGGAACCTATTACCAGAAAGTCAACTTTTTTTCGCCGTGATGTATCGGTCTTTCTCATGGAAAAATGGTTTTTTGAAACTTTCAAAGTTACAATTTTCATCGGTCCATTGTATTAGACCGGCGAAAACATAGAAAAATATTTTCCCGGATAGCCCTGTTTTAACAAATGAAACGAGCATGGCGACTTTTTGCCACAAAAGAACATGTATAAAAAGCCCAGGGCAGAAGTGCACAGGCAGAAGGCAGAAGAAGTGATTAGTCATTAGTTAACAAGGGGTTAGTATTAAATAACTGATGACTAATGACTAACCACTAACGACTACTTATAAGAAGT
Source organism: Thermophagus xiamenensis (assembly GCF_900112795.1). GTDB lineage: Bacteria > Bacteroidota > Bacteroidia > Bacteroidales > Marinilabiliaceae > Thermophagus > Thermophagus xiamenensis. The sequence goes on along the minus strand of NZ_FONA01000023.1, from coordinate 660 downwards.
AATATATCAACGAAGTAAGTAATATTTATACGGATGAAACGAGCATGGCGGCTTCTGCCACAAAAGAGCATGTATAAAAAGCCCAGGGCAGAAGTGCACAGGCAGAAGGCAGAAGAAGTGATTAGTCATTAGTTAACAAGGGGTTAGTATTAAATAACTGATGACGAATGACTAACCACTAACGACTACTTATAAGAAGCAATATATCAACGAAGTAAGTAATATTTATACGGATGAAACGAGCATGGCGACTTCTGCCTCAAAAGAGCATGTATAAAAAGCCCAAGGCAGAAGTGCACAGGCAGAAGGCAGAAGAAGTGATTAGTCATTAGTTAACAAGGGGTTAGTATTAAATAACTGATGACGAATGACTAACCACTAACGACTACTTATAAGAAGTAATATATCAACGAAGTAAGTAATATTTATACGGAGGAATTATTGGTTAAGACCTGTTTTCAGCCTTGGGACACCCTAAAAATGTTTATTGACAATTTCAAATAATTCAGATTGCTGCTGGTCCATTTGTAGCAATCTGGATTTGGTCTGTTTAGATTCGGGCAATTTATAAGTTATTTGATACATATTATGCGTTACTTCAGCAGCTTGCTTTAATGACAATGTGGACTTTTCCTGTTTCAAAACCCTTTCCAACTCTTT
>NZ_FONA01000033.1 GCF_900112795.1 Thermophagus xiamenensis | reverse complement strand
TAACTCTGGTAACGTTCTTTCCATTTCTGATATTTCGTCCTGGGTGCTTTTATTTTTAAATATTTGCACATCAACATAAGCTGCCCATAGGCCCACTCTACCGATTCCCACAACAATTTCTGATCTGTTGGATATCTCATCGAACTCTCGTAGCAAGTGGCATCCATCATTATTTGGTCACATCCTTCCATGTAAGGACGCCAATAGGCTGCTAAGACCTTCTGAGTTTCCTTGATATCCAGTTTTTTCGATATCTCACAACGGATTTGGCTTACTATCTTGTAGTTTTTTATATACTCGCCTTTCTCAAGAAAGGTCTGGCAAAAAAATTGATAATAGATATTTCCATTGAACTGCTCTATCAGCCTTTTATCTGAACAGCCCGAATAATGTTTAAGAAACATTAACGCTATTTTCCCTCGGGGGGAAAATATACTGGCCGGTCCTTTCTTGTTTTCCCGCAACTTAAATATTCGTACCAGATCGTCCCACGGAATGGCTGTGTATATCTTTCCAAGGTCTGTCTGTAAAAACTGATTGTAGAGTAAATGAAAATTATCTTCAACAGAAAATAACGGAAGTGTTGCTTGAAAATTCGGAATTCTTTGTACCTTTACCACTGCTTGAAAAATTTTGAACCCCGTTTTTAGGCAAATGTGCCTAATTTCGGGGTTTTTTGTTTGCTCAAAGATAGTGATAATAGCTTTTCCGTCAAAGAAATAGAGTATTTCGGAATTTCCCTTGATAAACTTTAGGCAGTTGAAACGAGCATGGCGTCTTTTGCTTCCAAAGGAAATGTATAAATTTTGTTGAGCCATGCGAGTTCTATCCAACCAATAACATAAGTAATATTTATACGTATGAAACGAACATGACCGCCTTAAGTTTGTCTCAACAAGAGCAGGTATAATCTTATAGTAATGCGATTTCCATCAGACCAATGAATTAGAATTATTTTATACGGATATTATGAAGATTAAATAATTCTTTATTAAAAGAACCTTCAGTAAATCTTCATTTTTTTCGTTGGAAACCTCTGGATAATAGCTTATAAAGGATCAGTAATATGAGTCAAATTTAGATTTTCCTGCCAATTTAATTAATATGAAAGGAGAAAAGAGTTGACTAATAAATAGTAAGGCAACGATCTAAGAGGATTTGCCACATGTTTATAAAAAGCAATAAAAACCCGCCCGACCCGAAATCATTATTTTTCCGGGTCGGCACAAGATAGATTTTAAGATACTTATGTTTTAGTAAACAGCTATAGAACTAATTTATAGCCCTTACCATGCACATTGATGATTTCAACAGCAGGTTCATCTTTTAGATGTTTTCTTAATTTGGTAATATAAACATCCATGCTTCGGGCATTGAAATAGTTATCGTCTACCCAAATGGTTTTAAGGGCGAAGTTGCGTTCCAACACTTTGTTGGCGTTATTGCACAACAACTTTAATAATTCGGATTCTTTAGTCGTAAGTTTTACTATCCTATCCCCATCGATGAGCTGTTGTTTTTGAGTGTCAAATTTGTACTTACCAAGCTGAAAGACTTCCTGGTTGGCAAGGCCTCCTTTAGTTCGACGTAAAATTGCTTCAATTCGGAAAAGGAGTTCTTCCATGCTAAAAGGCTTGGTCAGATAATCATCCGCTCCGATCTTAAACCCTTGGAAAATATCTTCCTTCATCGACTTTGCGGTAAGGAAGATAATGGGGACATCGGTATTAACCATCCGAATTTCTTTGGCAAGTGTAAAACCGTCCTTTTTGGGCATCATGACATCAAAAATACAGACATCATATTTTTTGTTCATGAATGCCTCGTACCCTTGTTCACCGTCGGGCAGAAGGTCGGTTTCATAGCCTTTGGCTTCGAGATATTCACGAAGCAACATTCCTAAGTTCTCATCATCTTCGGTCAGGAGAATTTTATATTCTTTTTCCATTCCTAGGTATTTTAAAAGGTAAAAATATTTCAAACTTTGTTCCTACATTCAATTCGCTTTCTACAGTAATCGTGCCACCATGATCTTCTACAATTTTTTTTACGTACGCTAAGCCCAAACCAAACCCCTTGACATTATGAATATTTCCGGTTGGAACACGATAAAACTTTTCAAAGATACGTTTTATATTTTCTTTTGAAATACCCATTCCATTATCTTGAATAGAGATGACTACTCCATTTTTGGGTCGGTTCCAGGTTTTAATTTGAAAAACTGGCTTGCCGCGCCGATATTTAAGGGCATTATCCAGCAAGTTATGAATAACATTTGTAAAATGCACTTCATCGACATAAACCGTCGGATTTTTGGCTTCCAATTTTTCTATAATTTGTCCGTCTTTGTTTTCAACTTTGAGTTTAAAGTTATTGGTTACATTGGAAATAAGCTCATTGATATTAACCTTTTTGATTTTTAAATTGCCATTTCCTTTTTCAAAGATAGCCATTTGTAGGACTTTTTCAACCTGAAAGCTAAGCCTTTTACTTTCGTCTTGAATGACATTTGATATATGTTGCAGATTATTAGGACTTTTGGCTACCGATGCGTCTTTTAACATTTGTGAGGCTAAAGATATTGTAGAGATAGGAGTTTTGAATTCATGGGTCATATTATTGATGAAATCATTTTTAATTTCATCTAAACGTTTTTGTCTGACAATGATGACGAGTGTCAAGATTGAAGCCAACACCATGATAATTGTAAAAATAGCACTGGGTAGTACCATTCCCATTGATTCCATAATGTAGTTTGGTCTTTCAGGGAAATAAAGCTGAATGTGGTTGGCTTTTGGGTGAAGATCATTTGGGAACAAATATTTTTGGTATATTTTGTTGGCTTTATTTTCGTCAAATCCAACTGTTGACATAACTCGGTTACCTCGCGAATCTACGATTGAAAATTCATAAGGTAATCTGATTCCTCTTTCTTCGAATTCTTTCAACAAAAAAGCATCTACCAGTTCACGATCAATTCTTTTTTCGATGGGGATATCGTCAAAAAGATCTTTAAGTAGCCTTTTTCGTTGTTCTTCCATTTTATTGCGTACCTGGTGCTGGATATTGTTAAAAGCAATTTCCAGGGGGTCCATTGCTTCCGATTTGTTGAAAATCATAGGGGTCGTTTCCCTGTAAGAAAAAACCAGAGAATCTTCCCGGTATGTTGAGAATTCGGTATTCATTTTCGACCCTTGAATAAAAAAGTCGAAGGTAATATCTAATTGAGGGACCTCGCTTTGCTGAAATTCATCGTTTTGGTTTGAGAAATACTTATTTTCCTTTCGCAGATTTTCTGGTAAATTGTTGATCGGATTTAGCTTTAGTTGAGCTCCCAATCTTGATGTCTCATTCATTTCCAGTCGGGCAATGACCTGATCCATCGCTTGCCGAACCGTTTGATCGAAATGCACCTCCTTAATTTTGGTGGCATTTTTTATCCACAGAGTCTGAATGTATATCAGGCCGGCTAATGTAAAAGCTATGATGATGGTCAATACCCAAATGAATTTCCTGCTCATGCTACAAAAATAATGGGTTGAACGTGAAATTCCCTTTGATTAACATTAATTAACTTTAATGCTTGATATTCAGTTAATAAAGGTTTTTTATTTTCATTGAATCGGCATTTGACGAAATTTGTATGACCGTGAATGTTTGATTGAAAAATAATATATTCATGTATGTTCATTGGATTAATCAAGTATCAATATAACAATGAAATAAAAAAATAATTTTAATAAAAACCATAAAAACTCATCCAGGATAGCCAAGATAAAAATTTTTTGCTGGATTTTGACATTCAAAAGCCAATTAAATTATTGCGTTTTTTGTGGAATTGAATGCATTTGAAAAAACGTTGTGATAATGGAAAGCCTCTATATTTTAAGCCGTTTATTTAAGAAATTTGAGTTGTTTTAAATAGTTTAAGTTGTTTTGCCCAACTAAAATTTCACTGTATAGGTTTAAAATATTTAGGAGGGGTTGGTTAAGTGTTACTAAGATAAAGAATCTGATTGAACATTTTCCAGTGCCTCGTTAGCGGCATTTTGTTCAGCTTCTTTTTTCGAATATCCTTTTCCCAGGCCTGAAATTTTATTATTAATGACTGCTCTGGCAATAAAAACGGTATTTTTTTCTTCTTTTCCTTTATATTCTTCGGTAATAAATTGAACGGGACATTTGTTTTTTTGTCCCCACTCGATTAGTAAGGATTTATAATTTGTATCGTTTTCAACGATTTCTTTTAAATCAAGATATTTGGTGAGAATACGATCTCGGATAAATCTTCGGGAACTACCATATCCTTTATCCAGGAAGATAGCACCAATGATTGCCTCCAAAGCATCACCAAGGATATGAGTTTGAGAAATGTCACCCGGGGGATGAAATTGAATCCATTGCTGGAGCCCCATTTCCAAGGCAATTTGATTTAAATTGCTGCGGCTAACAATTCGAGACCTTGTTTTTGTGAGGAACCCTTCGTCTTCGTGGGGGAAAAGCAAGTAAAGTTCTTGGGCAACAACAGCACCTAAAATGGCATCTCCGAGGTATTCCAGGCGTTCGTTATTAAAGGATTTATTTTTGGAGAAACGCTTTTCAGCAGATTTATGTACCATAGCTTGATAGTACAAATCTGTATTACCTGGTCGTATGCCTGTAATTGAATTTATAAATCTATAAAACTTTCTTCCCTTACGGGAAAAAAGTTTTATAGATTTTAATAGCGGTATCAACACAATTTAATTCAATGCTTTAAATACCACACATGCATTATGTCCACCAAAACCAAAAGTATTGGACATTGCCACCTTAATATTTCTTTCCTGCGCCTTGTTGGGCGTTAGGTTGAGCTTCGCATCAATTTGCGGGTCAACTTCAAACAGGTTAATGGTAGGCGGCACAATACTATTTTTAAGCGCCAAGATAGAAGCGATGGCTTCGACAGCGCCAGCAGCACCTAAAAGATGGCCTGTCATCGATTTGGTGGAACTAATGTTAAGCTTATACGCGTGATCGCCAAAGACCTTTTGAATGGCAAGAGGCTCAGCGATGTCTCCCAGAGGTGTGGAAGTTCCGTGAACGTTAATATAATCCACATCTTCGGGTTTAAGATTTCCGTCTTTTAATGCATTTTCCATTACTTTTTGGGCACCCAATCCGTCGGGATGTGGGGCTGTTAAATGGTAAGCATCGGCAGTCATGCCTGCACCTACCATTTCGCAATAGATGGTTGCACCACGTTTAACGGCATGTTCATACTCTTCTAAAACCAGGGCTCCGGCTCCTTCACCCATGACAAAGCCGTCGCGGTCTTTATCAAAAGGTCTGGATGCGGTTGCCGGATCATCGTTGCGAGTTGAAATGGCCTGCATAGCATTAAATCCGCCTACACCGGCTTCGTTAATTGCTGCTTCCGATCCACCGGTAATAAAGATATTGGCTTTACCTAATCGAATGAGATCAAAAGCACTGGCAATAGCATGTGAAGCTGAAGCACATGCAGAAACCGTCCCATAATTGGGGCCTCTTAATCCATACTTCATAGAAATATGTCCGGCAGCAATGTCGGATATCATTTTCGGGATAAAGAATGGATTGAAGCGTGGTACTTCATTGTTCTTAACAAAAGAACGTGTTTCGTCGAGGAATGTGATAATGCCACCTATGCCCGCTCCCCAGATGACGCCTGCCATATCCTGGTCTATGGTCTGAGGATCGATGCCGGCATCACGGACTGCCTGCTCAGCCGCTACCATTGCGTACTGAGCAAACAGGTCCATTTTTCTTACCTCTTTACGATCGAAGTAATCGGCAGGATTGTAGTCTTTTACCTCGCAAGCAAATTTCGTTTTAAAATGGGTGGCGTCAAATCGAGTAATGGGCGCAGCACCACTTACTCCTTTTACCAGGTTGTCCCAAAATGTATCGATGGTATTTCCTAACGGGGTAATGGCACCTAACCCTGTTACAACTACTCTTTTTAACTCCATAACTGCTTTTAAAGTATAACTCTTCCTTTACTGATTACTTTGCATTCTTTTCAATGTAAGCAATGGCGTCACCCACTGTACCGATATTCTCTGCCTGATCATCCGGAATAGCGATATTAAACTCTTTTTCGAATTCCATGATCAGCTCTACAGTGTCAAGAGAGTCAGCACCCAGATCGTTGGTGAAACTGGCTTCGTTGGTAACTTCTGTTTCGTCAACTCCCAACTTGTCTACAATAATTGCTTTAACTCTTGATGCAATGTCTGACATAGCTTTAAATTTTAAGTTAATAATAGAAATTTGGTTTTAAAACAACTGTGCAAAGAAAAAGATTTGCCTAAAATAAATCAAATATTCATCCAATGAAATTAGTTTTAAGGGTTCTTTTTTCTAATTTTGACCGGGCAAAAGTACGAAAAAAATATCATATAATATATTGAAAATGAAGAATATTGTTTTGTTTGCATCAGGTTCCGGGACTAATGCAGAAAATATTGCTCTTTTTTTTAAAAATCGTTCAGATGTTCAGATTTCTTATATTTTAACCAATCGTAGAGATGCAGGGGTTTTAAAACGTGCTAAAAGGTTGGGAATTAAGACAAAAGTGTTTGATAAGGACGACTTTTTTTATTCGGACCATATATATGATTTTCTGAAAGAGGTTTCACCGGATCTTATTGTTTTAGCGGGTTTTTTGTGGTTAGTACCGGCCAAAATTGTAAAAGGATTTACAGGTAAAATAATTAATATCCATCCGGCACTTTTACCCAAATATGGTGGAAAAGGTATGTATGGCGAAAATGTTCACCAGGCGGTGCTTCAAAACAGAGAAAAAGAATCGGGCATTACCATTCATTATGTGAATGAACGTTATGATGAAGGGGATATAATTTTTCAGGCCCATTGTTCTGTTGAAAGCAATGATACACCAAAAACATTGGCGGAACGCATCCATCAATTAGAATATCAACACTTTCCTCGAGTTATTGAGGAAATTCTTGAGCAACAAAAACAGAATCGGGCCGAAGGTGGTGTGAATGGGTGAGACTGTCGAGTTGCGCTTTCCACGGTCGGATATATCTTAGGTATTCTGTCAGGTTTTCTTCATGAATGGGATCCACCGGTGGTGCTTCAATGGTGAGTGGATCAATTGGTTTCCCGTTTTTATAGACTCTGAAATCGAGATGTGGACCAGTCGCCAGCCCTGTTGAACCAACGTATCCAATTAATTGCCCCTGGGTTACGGTCATCCCTTTTTTAAGTCCCTTGGCAAAACCGGATAAATGCATGTAAACAGTTGTATAGACGCTGTTGTGACGAATTTTTATATAGTTTCCACCGCCTTTGGTATCCCAACCTTTGTGTATCACTGTTCCATCGCCAAGAGCATATACGGGAGTGCCGGCCGGCGCAGCATAATCAATACCATGATGAGGACGTCTGATTTTTAATATGGGATGTAAGCGGCTATTACTAAATCGGCTACTAATGCGTGAAAATTTTAAAGGTGCTTTTAAAAATGCTTTGCGAAGGCTAGAACCTATTTCATCAAAATAAGACTTAATGCTATCTTGCTCGTATAAAAAGGCATAGTATGGTTTTCCTCTGTGGTTGAAAAACGCCGCATGAATTTGGTCAATTCCAATTGAAACACTATCAATATATTGTTCATCGTAAATTACTGTAAAATGGTCTCCTTTTTCCAAGCCAAAAAAGTCAACGGTCCAGGCAAAAATATCTGATAAATCAAGAGCAAGATAGGGTGACAGGTGATTTTTATTTATGGTGTTCCACAATGACGATTCAATAACCCCCACGGTGCTTTTTCGTTTTAAGGTAATTTCTTTTTTCCCTAAATAAACGGTTGAGTCGCCTTGTAGCGACATTACCAAGTATTCTATAGGGTTTATTTCATAAACAAACCAGACCGGTGTTTTTATCGAATCTTTTCTTTGGTAGAAAAGTGTATAGGTATTTCCAACTTTAATTTTTCTTACATCGAAAACCTTTTTAGAAGTTATTGCCAGATTATGAATAACGGAGTAATCCACATGATAGGAAGAAAGAATACTTGCCAGGTTTTCGGCATACCTAACCACGTTTTGCTCTATTTCAAAGGAATCTTTTACAAAGCCATATAACGTTTCTGGGGGATGTGACGGAACCACATTTAAATCAATGCTGTCGGCCATTTGGGTGGTGTCCGGAGTGCTGATTCCACTAAATTGACGTCGACACCAGAAAAAGGAAAACACAAGGATTATAATTAGAATGATCCCTGCAATATATTTTTTTTCATGCCTTTCTAGGTTTAATATTTTATTTGGGGACAACATTTGTTGGGGTTACCAGCCACTAATTTTAACTTAATAGATTTTGTTTCTCAGATCACTTAACGAATAAAATTATTAGACCAATGAGTTAGTTAGATATACTAATGAAATGTGCATGACCATGAATCTTTGTCACAAAAAAAATCTATGTAAACATTAGGCCATGCACGTTTCATTCGGGCCATAACAAACTTCTATAACATTTTCGGTTAAAAACTGCAATCACAATGTGATGGTAAATTTAATTGTTCATGCAGCTTCCCAATAACTATTTAAACCTTAAGGCAGGGAATTTAAGGCCGAACATGTTTATGAAACAACAATATTAATGATTTTACCGGGGACGATAATTACTTTTCTTACTGTTTTACCTTCCAACCATTTATTTGCGGCTTCGTGTTCCAGGGCAGCTTTTTCCAATTCTTCTTTTTTTGCGTCGGCCGGCATTTCAAGTTTAAATCTCATTTTTCCATTAAAAGAAACCGGATAAACAACTGTGTCATCTTTTAAATATTGGTCATCGGATTTAGGCCATGGAGCATCTATAATAGAACTGGTATGGCCTAAGAGGTGCCATAGCTCTTCTGTAATATGAGGTGCAAAGGGTGAAATCAAAATGAGCAAAGGTTCCAATATCTCGCGCTTATGACATTTGAGTTCTGAAAGTTGATTTACGCATATCATAAAAGCGCTGACGCATGTATTGAAAGAAAATCGTTCAATATCTTCTGTGACCTTTGCAATGGTTCGGTGTAATATTTTTAATTCGTCACGGTTAGGCTTGTCGTCCGAAACCAATAATTTGCCTTCCCGATCCGTAAAGAGCCTCCATGTTTTTCTGAGAAATTTATGCACACCATCGATACCATTAGTGTCCCATGGTTTGGATTGTTCGAGTGGGCCTAAAAACATTTCGTACAACCTGAGGGTGTCTGCCCCATATTGTTCAATAATATTATCCGGATTGACTACGTTAAACATTGACTTAGACATTTTCTCAACGGCCCACCCGCAAACATATTTATTTCCTTCTTCAAGAACAAACTCTGCATCTTTATATTCCGGGCTCCACTTTTTAAATGCCTCAATATCCAATATGTCATTGTGCACTAAGCTGATGTCTACATGAATAGGGGTGACATCATAATCCTTTTTCAAATTGTACGATACAAAAGTGTTAGTTCCTTTGATTCTGTAAACGAAATTGGACCTACCCTGTATCATTCCCTGGTTAACGAGCTTCCGGAAAGGTTCGGGTTTGCACACCACGCCTAAATCGTAAAGGAATTTATTCCAGAATCTGGCATAAATAAGATGCCCGGTAGCGTGTTCTGTCCCACCGATGTAAAGGTCCACATCCTGCCAGTATTGATTGGCTTCAGTACTTACGAGTGCCTGGTCATTATGTGGATCCATATATCTGAGGAAATATGCCGATGACCCGGCAAAACCCGGCATGGTATTAAGTTCTAATGGGTAACCATCTTTCGTTTTCCAATTTTTGGCTCGGCCCAGAGGGGGTTCACCTTTTTCTGTTGGCAGGTATTTATCTATTTCCGGCAATTCCAAAGGCAACTCTGATTCATCGAGGGTATAAGGCATGCCGTCTTTATAATAGACCGGGAAAGGCTCGCCCCAATAGCGTTGGCGACTAAATATTGCATCTCTAAGTCGATAATTGACTTTTACATCTCCTATTTTCTTTTCCCGGATAAATTCTTTTGTTCTTTCGATGGCCTCAGGAACCTTCAGTCCATTCAAGAACCCGGAATTGATAAGATAGCCTTCTTTTGAATCTTTGGCATCGTCCCATTGCGATACATCAGCCGGTTCTTCCCCTTCAGGAACCACAACCTGAATTATAGGCAAATTAAAAGTACGGGCGAAAGCAAAATCCCGGCTATCATGAGCAGGTACTGCCATAATTGCGCCTGTTCCATATCCGGCCAATACATAGTCGCTTATCCAAATGGGAACTTCTTTATTATTTAGAGGATTAATGGCATAGGCACCTGAAAATACCCCTGTCATTTTTTTTACTTCAGATAGTCGTTCCCTTTCAGTTCGTTTTTTTGTATCGGTTATATATTTATCTACTTCAGCCTTTTGTTCGGATGTAACAATTTTACCTACCAATTCGCTTTCGGGTGCCAAAACCATGAAGGTAACACCGAAAATTGTATCAGCCCGTGTGGTAAAAATCTTCATTTCAACATCTGAATCCTTAACGGGGAAAATTATTTCCGCACCCTCAGAACGACCAATCCAGTTTCTCTGAATTTCTTTAAGAGAATCAGACCAGTCTATGGTATCCAGGCCTTCTAGTAGTCGCTCTGCATAAGCAGAAATTCTGAGTGACCATTGTCGCATTACTTTTTGCTCAACGGGATATCCACCACGTATAGACACACCATCTTTAACTTCATCATTGGCCAAAACGGTTCCCAGTTTTGGGCACCAATTTACCATTGTATCAGCGAGGTAGGCTATACGGTAATTTAAAAGAACTTCTTGTTGTTCTTTTTCACTCATGTTCAGCCATTCCTCAGCCGTGAATGAAAGCTCTTTGGTGCATGCGGCATCTACGTCTTTGGTACCGGAAGTTTCAAATTGCTTTATTAACTCTTTGATCGGCAGTGCTTTGTTGGCTTTGTTGTCATAATAATGATGGAACATCTGGATAAATGCCCATTGTGTCCATTTGTAATATTTGGGGTCACAGGTTTTAACTTCCCGGTTCCAATCATAAGAAAAACCGATTTTATCGAGTTGCTCCCGGTAACGTTTTATGTTAATTTCGGTTGTAATAGCCGGATGTTGTCCAGTTTGAATGGCATATTGCTCAGCCGGTAAGCCGTAGGCATCAAATCCCATAGGGTGAAGAACATTATATCCGGACGAACGTTTGTATCTGCTAAAGATATCAGAAGCTATGTATCCTAACGGATGCCCCACATGAAGCCCGGCGCCCGAAGGATAGGGAAACATGTCAAGAACATAATATTTCGGACGATTTTTGTCTATGTCTACTTCATAAATCTTTTGGTCTTTCCAAAATTGTTGCCACTTCTTTTCAATCTCTTTAAAATTGTATTCCATATCGCAGTTAAGAATATTTATTTTGTTTTAAACCAATATCATCGCCGAGGGGTTAAAAATGCGAAAATACAAAAAGTTTAAGAACATTTGTTCGAGTAGGCGTTTATTTGCAATCTGAAAAAAGGGAATTTAAATTAAATGTTATTTTCTTATGGGGTACCTTAAAGGCCACATCTCTAATTTGGATTGTTGATTGCACTGTGGGGCCAGTATATTTTCAATGACATAACGTTTGGCCTCTCTTTTTGTAATCCGGCGCATCCAGCCGACTCGGCCAGACAAATCTGCACCTAAGCCGGTATTGCCATACTCTATAAAAATAGCCGTTTGATCACGGTTTGTTCCACTCCAGTTGGCCCATCCTTCAGGATGAATGTGGTCATCCATGTAACAGTTCAAGAATGCAACATTGGCATAATCGCGCCAAGGTCTTCCCAAATAGACACTCTTAACTGAATCTGCAGCAGTGAGACGACAGTTAAGAAATACAAAGCCAAAATCTTTCCACTCCGGTGTGCTGGCAGCAGTAATATAGGAATTACTCAAACTTCGAATTTCGCAGTTTTCGAATAGGACGGTTGCCTCGCCGAAGATGAAATCGGTTGTTCCTTCAAAATAGCATTCGTTAAAATAAATACGGCTGTTTTCTCCAGCCCCATAGAAGGTATCCTGATGCCCTAGTATTCGACAATTTCTGAAAAAGGCTCTGTCGCCGACTACATGAAGGGCCACTGCCTGTCCAATGGGACCGGCTGTATTTTGAATCGTCAGATTTTCTGCATAAAAATCATTGGCTTCAACTTTTAATGTATAGGTATAAAAGGTACTGTTTCTTCCTTTTCCAATTTTTTTAAAGTGGTCATCCCACGAAATAATAGTTGTTTGAGGATCTTCGCCGATTATCGATAAATGCGTATTGAAAGCGGGGATTCTTATTTTTTCATGATATATGCCTTTTTTTAAGTAAATGATAATTTGTGTGTCAGGAAAAGCTTTGACACTGTAAATTGCCTCTTGAAGCGATTTAAAATCGCCTGTTCCGTCTTTGGCTACTGTTATCCGGGTTTGAAATGAGGCACCGAAGGCTATGTGTTGATAAAAAAATAACAGAGATAAAATAAAAGTATGTTTCATAGAGCTTAAGTTTAAATTTGTTTTTTTTGAAAATTGTTGTCAATTGGTTTTTCAAAAATGTAAAATTTACCTTTTTTATTTGGTCTTAGGCTTTGAATTTTTCTAAATTTTTTGTCGGATAAATTTAAATAATCAATTGACTTAAGAGGCTTGCATAATTATTCGACTGCAAAAGTGTTTGAGCTAAACCCATTGGTAATTGCTGACTATGGATTGAAATTCGTTGAAGAATTTACTTTTCATCCGTATAAAATTTACTTACTTCATTGATATATTGGTTTTTAAAAGTAGTCATTAGTGGTTTGTCGTTAGTCACTAGTTATTTAACACTAACCACTTGTTGACTAATGACTAATCACTTCTTCTGCCTGTGCACTTCTGCCTTTGTCTTTTATACATGTTCTTTTGTGGCGAAAGCCGCCATGCTCTTTTCATCCGTTTTTACTTAAGTTATTGGTTGGATGGAACTCGCATGACCTTAAGTTTATACATGTTCTTGTTGTGACAAGCGTTCCTGGTCATGCTCGTTTCATTCGGGTTTAACAAAACTTCTTATTTAAGGTACGAATATCGTTAAAAAACTGATTTTTAGTAATAGTAAACGTCCATGCAAAAATTTAATTGACGTATTTTTGCGTCATAAGATTTTGTGACGTATCTTTGCGTCAAATTTATGGAACTATGGTACTTGCCAAAACGACTTTATTCGATTCAGAATTACAGGAAGCGGCTTCATTTTTCAAGGCTTTGGGCCATCCGGCTCGTCTTCATATTTTGCGGTATCTGTCCGAAACCAAAATGTGCATAACAGGGGATATATCTGATGAGTTGCCTCTTGGTAGAACAACTGTTAACCAGCACTTGGCTGAGCTTAAAAAAGCAGGCCTTGTGAAAGGACACGTTAGCGGTAAGCATACAAATTATTGTCTTAATCCCGAAAAAATTAAGACCCTAAAATTGATTTGTGATTCCTTCCTAAATACTCTTGAAACGGATGATCTTATTTGTGGGGAGACATCCTGAGAATTTTTTCCGTTTTTAATCAATTACTTAAAAATAATCTTTATGAAAATCCTTATTCTATGTACCGGAAACAGTTGCCGAAGCCAAATGGCTCATGGTTTTTTGCAATCTTTTAATAAAGATTTGATTGTAGCATCGGCCGGGACGGAAGCATCCGGTAAACTTAATCCTAATGCTGTGAAAGCTATGAAAGAAGTGGGTATTGATATTAGTCACCATACTTCCGATCCTGTTGATATGTATTTAGATGATGAGTGGGACTATGTTATTACTGTTTGTGGGGGCGCAAATGAAAATTGTCCTGCCTTTCTGGGCAAAGTTAAACATCGATTACACATGGGGTTTGATGATCCTTCACATGCTACCGGTACCGATGAATATATTTGGGGCGAATTCATTCGGGTTCGGGATGAAATAAAAGAAGCTTTTTATAAATTTTATAAGGATGAAATAGAGCCTCAATTATGAACTTGCAAGATTTAAAACTTATTGTAGTGGCAAATTTAATTAATCTTTAGTAGGTCAACTCCAACCGATTAAAATAATAACTCAGGGAAAAGAGTCTTTAAGGAATAACTTATTATTAGTTTGAATTAGTTGATGAGAAAACTTTAAATGAATATTGAGAAATGGGTACAAAGAAAATAGGAATTTTTGAAAAATATCTGACAATTTGGGTAGCCCTGGGGATTTTGGGGGGTATTGGTATTGGACATCTTGCCGGCGATTCCATTGAGATTATCAGTAATTTGGAAATTGCTAAAGTAAATATACCAGTTGCCATACTTATTTGGTTGATGATTTATCCGATGATGCTTCAGGTCGATTTTTCCAGCATAAAAAAAATAGGTAAACGACCTAAAGGGGTGGTACTGACGTTGGTAGTTAATTGGTTAATCAAACCATTTTCGATGGCATTTTTTGCCTGGTTATTTTTTTCAAAGCTTTATCAGGCTTGGATTGATCCCTCAATGGCTGGGGAATATATTGCCGGGGCTATTTTGCTGGGAGCGGCGCCCTGTACGGCTATGGTGTTTGTATGGTCTTATTTGACTGACGGGGATCCTAATTATACTTTGGTTCAGGTTTCTGTTAACGACCTTATAATATTGGTTGCCTTTGTTCCGATAGTTGGATTTTTATTGGGCATTACCAATGTGACCATTCCTTATGACACATTGGTTGCCAGCATTGTGACTTTTGTCGTTATACCGCTGGTAGCGGGTGTGCTAACTCAAAGAGCATTGCTAAAAAGGCACGGCGAGGAATGGTTTAAAACTGTGTTCCTGCCAAAGCTAAAGCCGGTAAGTATTGTGGCTTTGTTGGTAACTTTAGTGTTGCTGTTTGCTTTCCAGGGTCAAAATATTGTTGATAATCCCTTAGTAATATTACTTGCTGCAGTCCCATTGGTCATTCAAACCTATTTTATATTTTTCATTACCTGGTTTGCGGGGCGACGACTTAAATTGCCTCATCCAGTATGTTCACCTGCTGCTATGATAGGTGCCAGTAACTTTTTTGAACTGGCTGTAGCTGTTGCCATATCTTTGTTTGGATTACATTCGCCTGCCGCATTGGTAACTGTTGTGGGGGTATTAGTAGAAGTTCCGGTGATGTTATCGTTGGTAGCGCTGGCCAATAAATGGAAGTATTAATACTTCGTTGAAAGCCAAAATTGATTTGTAATAGATTTTAAGGCTAGAAGAAAAATGTAGCCTTTAAATTTTAATTTCTTATATGTCGCTTAAAAAAGGCTCTGTTTTACCAGGCCTTTTTTTATGGTATGTAATATAACAATGATGAAGAATTAAAAAATAAGTTTATTGCCAGGCCATAGATTAAAATCCATTTCCCCGAAACTAAGTTTTTGTTAGGTTGGTGGAATTTGTATGTCTAAACATTTTATAATAGCGGCAAAAGTCGCCATTCTTAATGTTGTGGGCAGCATATTGAAATTAATTTTTTTTAGGATACGGTATTGAAGGTCGATTTTATTCCGACCAAAATTTTACTCAAGGCTTTTCAAATGGAAATCAGGTAATCTCCGATATTTTTTCGTATGACCTACACTTTTTTTAATGAGTGGGAGCGGGGAAGTAGGCACAATAAGATTATGTATTTTTTTTATTAAGCTGTGAATGATTAATGAGACCCTTGATCTTTAAATTAAACTAAAAAACGGATATTTTAATAACCGAATAAAAATTCTTTATTTTGTACAGGGCAATGAGGTCTGCCTTTAACCGCCAAAATGGCTGATGACTTCTACTTTAGTTTAATTATTTGAACATAAAATCGGTATGATTAAAACAATTCTCATTGCCGGAATTGGAGGTTTTGTTGGAACTGTATTCAGATATTTGATTTCCCGTTATGTGCAAATAACTGTTGCTTCAACTTTCCCTTGGGGTACTCTAATTGTAAATATAGTAGGGAGTTTTTTGATAGGATTATTTTTTGGTATTGCAGAAAAAGGAACGTTTATGTCGCCGGAGTGGCGCCTTTTGTTAACGGTTGGTTTTTGTGGCGGCTTTACTACGTTTTCCACGTTTTCTAACGATGCATTATTGCTTTTGGAAAACAGAGAGGTTTTCCGTTTTGTACTTTATTCTGGCTTTAGCTTCTTTTTAAGTCTGATGGCTGTGTTTTTGGGGCGAGGCTTAACCAAAATTATCTGAAATGGAAAAGAAAAGTAGTGCTACATTGTTAAGAATTTTTATAAGTTCAACGGACAAAGATGGTCATCAACCATTATATGAATCTCTTGTTTTTAAAGCCCGCGATGCCGGTTTGGCAGGTGCTACCGCAATAAAGGGAACATTGGGTTATGGTTCCAGTTCAATTATTCATTCTTATAAATTCTGGGAAGTGACAGAAAAAGTTCCGGTAGTTGTGGAAATTATTGATCAAAGGGCTAAAGTTGAAAGTTTTTATAATAGTATTAAACCTATTCTTGAAAAAATGCGATATGGATGTTTGGTATTATGTGAAGATATAGATGTTTTATTCCATAAAACCGGGGAGAAAAGTAGAGTTTAGGTTGTAATATAAGTTTAGTGAAGAGCTGAGAATGTGCAATTTTCCTTGGGGGGGTAGAAGACTAACATTATCATGGATAGTCTATAATAAATAATTGGTGGATTTTTTTATGTATAATGAGTGTTTTTTGTTGGTGATGACGTTCTTTTGCGCCATCCCATTGATAAAACGTTATGACCCAAAAAGGCTGACCTCTAAATTAATCTAAAACACTTATTAGAACTTATTAGAGGACAGCCCGATTATAATTTCAAGTTATTCTATTGTTATCTTTGTGGTCTTGGCGGCCTTTGATTTTGTCGTTGTTCCATTAGTTTGGTGTATTTTTCTTTTTGCTCATTAGTTAAAAGTTCCATGACTTTTTCTTGAAGTTCTTTTCTTGACTCTTCCATCTCTTCTCTCATTTTTTCCCGGTCATTTTTGCCACTTTCCATGTTGGCCTTCATTTCTTCCATTTGAGCCAAATGCAATTCTTTAATTTTGGCTTTTTGCGTATCGGTTAACGAAAGTTCTTTTGCCAGATTATCCACCATTTTTATGATTTGAGTGGAATCGGGAGCCATTCTACGTTCTTGTGGTCTTCTGTTTTGTGCAGAAACATTTGTTACTGAAATCATTAAAATAGTAATCCCAATAAGAGCAGTAATTTTTTTTTATCCGTTTCATAATTTAATTTTTTAGTTTTTGAATTTTGTTTGAATCAAATATATGGCTGTTACAAACAGGTAAGAAAAGATTTCAATGTATAATAGGAAATCATTGACGTATAGGGTGTTTTTATCTATGAGAAATAATTTAAAACAATGAAAAAGGAACAATATTGAGTAATTTGCAAATTAAGATTGTAATGAATCAAATAGTTCTTTTACCTAAGGGGCCGATTATTTGTACCTCATCTTTTTGTTAGATTTGAAGGATGGACATTATAAAAAGTATTGATATAATAAATGAATGAGGTTTGATGAATGCACAAAAAATTCTATATTTGCGGCACAATTGGGTCCCGTAGTTTAACTGGATAGAACGTAGGATTCCGGTTCCTATAGTGGGGGTTCGAGTCCTCCCGGGATCACAATTATTTTTTGTAATTATTTCTAATTTATTAAATTACAACCGATGTCCATAAAAATTTGGACAACATTTGGCCGATTTTAATTTAATTTGACATTCTTCATTCTTATAATTTTGACTTTCTCTTATTGAGCACAACATTCTCTTATCCAACGCAATTCATGTGATTTTTAGTTGTAAATTTATTAGTAATTATTATTTTAAAATCAGGGGGAAATAGTGGTTTATCTATAATTTTCATTTTTAGCCATAATAAAATAATAATTATTGGTTTATAGGATGGTAGTGTTTAAATTAGTGTGTCCGGATAAAGATCTATCTCAGTTTAGTTAGTATTGCAAATTTAATTTTTTCTTTTTCCTGATTTGATAAATA
>NZ_FONA01000037.1 GCF_900112795.1 Thermophagus xiamenensis | reverse complement strand
CTTTGAATGCAAAAAGGCGACCCTGGATGGACGGAATATTTGCGAAAGTGGAAAGCCTAAGTCCACCTTTTAATTATTCTAATGCATAATCCGGGTTAAACCAAATCCTGATTCAAGCCAGTTCTTCGAAATGTCAAAAGAGAGAACAAATTTAGCCGTAAATACAATGCAACAAGTCCCGAAAATGTCTGAAATTGCAGGTTCAGCGAGTGCTTTGCTACTGCTTTTTCTTCCTTTTCAGGGCTTTTGAGGATATTTGAAATACTTTTGGCTACTTCGGGAGTATAATGCGAATGCTTTTGAGGACATACCCGATTTTGAAGAGTATATCTTGCTTGCTTAAGAAGACTTTTTGGACAAAATATACCGTATCGGAGTGCTTTGCCGGAAATGGCACGAAAAACCGAGAATGTTCTGTTACATTGTAGGGTATAAACAGCAATAAGCCCGTTGCTTAGGCTTATTGGTTGATAGAATTTAAGTATATCGGGCATAATTATTTAATTATACCCTTGATGGATAGCGGAGCTAAGATAGGAAAATTAGAAATTAAAATTGTGCCAAGGAAATAATATTCTACATCTTTTTAAAAGTAAGACACTTAACAGTACCAAAAGAACAAAACACGCAACAATCGCCCTGTTTTGGTTTTAAAACGGTATGGCAATTTTTACATTCATAAAAGAACTGGCAGGAACCCTCCGCCATTTCTTCTTCTTTTTGATGCCCGCAATTTGGGCAGGTTATGATTGAGTGGTATTGAATTTTCATATCTATAAAGTTTTCAACAATCAGTTTTACATTCCTTTTCAATCCTTTCATTCTCAATTTGAAAGGTTGTGTGTCCAATTCCGAATTCGTGTTCAAGTTTCTTCTGCAGTTCAGAAATAAATTCATCGTTAAACCCTTTTGGCATTATCAGGTGGGCGGTTAAAGCTATTTGGGTGGTACTCATTGCCCAAACGTGTAAATCGTGAATATCGTTAACTCCATTTTGGGATAAAAGAAAGTTGCGTACTTTATCAAGTTTTATTTGTTTGGGTACTGCATCCAGCGCTAAATCAATGGAATCAGTAAACAACCGCCATGTACCCCCAAGAATAACCAGAATAATTATAAAACTCATTACCGGGTCAATCCATTGAATTCCGGTGAGGTTAATCAATAGCCCGGCAGCTACTACACCTAACGACACCCCGGCATCGGCAGCCATGTGCAGGAATGCCCCTTTGATGTTCAGGTCGTCTTTTTGGCCTTTCATAAACAGCAAAGCCGTAATGGTATTGATTACTACGCCTATCCCGGCAACAATCATCACTTGCATACCTGCCACGGGTTCTGGATTTTTGAATTTTCCTACAGCATCCCAGCCAATTGCTATTACTGCTCCAAAAAGCAATAACGCATTGAGTATCGATACAAGAATGGTTGTTTTGCGAAGTCCGTATGTGTACTTTCCTTTTGGTTTTATGGAAGCGAGCCTGATTGCAGCCCAGGCAAAAATCAAACTCAGTACGTCGCTGGCGTTGTGGCCTGCATCGGCTAATAGTGCTGATGAGTTGGCTAACAGACCGTAAAATATTTCAACAGCAACAAAGGCGATGTTTAAACCTATGCCAATGGCAAAAGCTTTTCCGTAATTTTTTTGAGTTGTATGTTCATGCGAATGTGCCATGCTCTGTCTATTTACCAAGTTTCAATATCCTGAAAGCCCCCCTGACCACAATCAAAAATACAATTGAGCCAATGATTAAATCGGGATATTTTGATTGGGTCAACAATACCAAAACACCTGCAAGGATAACGCCCGTATTGATAATAATATCGTTTGATGTAAAAATCATGGTAGCTTTCATGTGTGCTTCTTTGCTCTTTGACTTTTGCAACAGATATAGACAAACTGAATTCGCAATCAATGCCAGTATTGATACAATTATCATGGTTTGAAAATCCGGCACCTCTTCAAAACTGATAAACCTACGTATTACTTCTACGAGGCCTATCAGTGCCAATGCCAGTTGAAAATAGCCACTTAGTCGGGCTACTTTTTTCTTGCGGGTTACAGTTGAGCCAACTGCCCAAAGGCTTAGGCCATAAACCAACGCGTCTGCCAGCATATCCAGTGAATCGGCAACCAGGCCCATAGATTTTGAAATAAAACCTGTGGTAATTTCAATGAGAAAAAAAGCAAAATTGATAATCAGAACTGTCCAAAGCAGTTTCGATTGTACTGATGTATTGTCAATAAATTCATCCTGATGGACAATGATAGTTTCTTTGTGTTCAGCGCCTAAATTGAGTTCTTTCAGGCTTTTTTCGATTTCCGGGTTTTCTTCGGAATGAAAAACAGTAAGTTTCCGGTTTTCAATATCAAATACCAGACGTTTAATCATGGGAAGCCCTTCCAGTTTCATCCGGATGAGAGATTCCTCAGAAGGGCAGTCCATTTTGCTGATGGTAAATACAGATTTGAACATGTGAACTAATCTTTATACAAAACCACATTTAACGGAATAAATGCGCCCACTTTCAAGCCCCAATCAATATTATCGACGGGGGTAAACAGGAACACAAAAGCATTTCCCACATTACCTAATTTAAAATTAGGCCCTGATTGTAGGATAAATTTATTTTCATCAAACATATACTCTTCCGCCACAACCCACGATACCGGAATTTTGTTCTCAAACCCGCTCAACCAGTATTCGTTGAAATTATATATAGAATTAACATAGGGCGTGTAACCCACCGACAGGTATGTTTTTTTGTTAAACATGGCGCCCAGCTCGGCATGGATACGTGTCATTTCTGTTTTGTTACCCTCAAAATCGTACATTACAAAGGGGTTAACACGCACCCCGGCAGTAACTTTTAACCGTTCGCCCTCCTGAGCATTCGTGGTGAATGCCCAGAAAAGTGCGAAGGTTAATAACAAAAGTTGTTTTCTCATTTTAAAAAGTTTTGAATATGTTCCCCAAATAAACTGCAAGCAGAATTATATATTCTCAATTACCTTTTCAAGTTTCGCCCTGATTTCATTGGCGATATCACTTAATTCGTCATTTTCAACCGCCAGCATGGAAGCCACCGGGTCAACGGCAGCTACTTCTGTTTTGCCATTATCCAGTTCCTGCACAATTACATTGCAGGGGAGCATGGCGCCTATTTTGTTTTCCGCTTTCAATGCTTCATGAGCAAAGGGTGGATTGCAAGCCCCTAAAATTTGGTATTTTTTGAAATCTACGTCCAGCTTCTTTTTTAATGTAGCCTGTACATCAATTTCGGTCAACACCCCGAAACCTTCTTTTTTTAGTTCTTCGGTTACAATTTTAATGGCTTTGTCGAAACCGTACTCTGTTGTTTTTTCAATGTAATACTTCATGATATTTTTATTTTACATTAAATCTTTTTTTCGTTCTTCAAACTCCTGTTTGTTTATTTCGCCACGGGCGTAGCGCTCTTTTAAATAATCGAGCGCCGACTTACTTTCGGGTGGGTTGCCGGGGCGGTTATTTTGACTCATTCCTTTAACAACCATCCAAACAACAGCAATTACGATAATGAGCCCTATAACCCACCACCAGCCCATTCCCATTCCCCATCCGTGACACCCAAATCCATTCATCATAACATTCTCCTTTCTTTTTATCGCTTGTTTTTTTAAAAACCGAACTGGTGTTTACCAACAATTGCTGCGACGCGACATCATCATCTGTTTACGAGAATTCATTCCCATATTACCTGCGTGCCAGCAATTTTCCGACATATCCCACCAATTGTAATTGTTGTTGTTAAAGTAGGTAAGCTGCTTTTCAGTAAGAAGTTTTTTTACCTGAACTTTTGTCTCCAGGTTGATATCCTCAATTTTTTCTTCCTTGTCGCGGATAGTGCTTCTCAGTGATTTCACCTTTTTTACATCCAGCTCAGGATTTGAATTAGCAGCCCGGTATTCCATTCTCAAACTGCGAAGCTCATTTTCGATTGGAAGCTTTTTCTCGTAGCTGTTTTTACGTAGCTCATTGATTTCCGTAATTTGTTCGGCTGATAACGCATATTCTGCCGGGGTGTTGTAATTCCACCATTGGGCATCGGCGTTAGCCGACCAGTTTGAGTTACAGCAATGGTGCTGTGCCATTGCCTGCGATGCAGAAAAGACAATCAATCCTGCAAGTAAAAAAGCCATTTTAAATTTTCCAGTTTTCATAATTAATAATTTTTAATGTTAGACATTCTAATAATTTCAACATCAAAATTACCAATAAGTTAGTGCAACACTATTGCAAAGTTAATCGCAGCGCGGGCACACCCCGTTAATGATGAATTGCGCATTATCGTAGGTGTAGCCTTCAGGCAGTTTAATGTTGGGAATTGGAAGTTCTTTCATGCAACGTGTTCTGCCGCAACGGGTACAATAAAAATGAACGTGCAGGTCATGTATATTACATGTGCAATCGTCATCGCAAACGGCATACTTCACCGAGCCTGAACCATCAACAACAGGGTGGACAATGAAATTTTCCTCGAATGTTTTAAGCGCCCTGAAAATGGTTGAACGCTCCACTTTTTCAAATCGTTGCTCCAAATCCGCCAGGCTCAGCGCTTTCCCGGATTCCGCAAGTGTTTTATAAACCAGGGTGCGCATGGCTGTTGGTTTGACGTTTTTCGATTCGAGTTTCTTTTCAATTTCATTATTTTCCATAACGGTAATTGTTTGACAATAAACAACATTTTATGTTTTTCAATTCCAAATTTACTAAAATTGAAAACAATTGCCCCGACCTTTATTTCAAAGTAGAAGGCAGGGGTAATAAATTATTTCATCCCGTTTTCCAATCCTTTTTTTACCCGGTACACTTTTTCAACATCAGAAACATAAATCAACCCATCGCCGGGGTTTAATGTTTTGCCCTGTTCTGAAATAATTTGTACCACTTTGTCCACATCATTTTTATCGACTACAAGTTCCAGTTTGGCCACTTCGCTTTCGGTAATGGAAAATTTTTGTGAGACAAATGCATCCTCATCCTGTAATTTTCCGGTGCCTTCAGCCGATGAAATGGTCATGTTTTCAAAACCTGCATCTTTTAAATGATGCACTATACCATCTACTTTATTGGGACGTATAAATGCTTTTACTTCTTTCATATCTAATCATTTTAGAATTAATTAATCATCATCACCAGCTTCGTCTTTTTTCAAATCAGATAAAAGGTAGTAAGCTGTGTTCATTACAATCTGTGTATCATCGGGCAGGGGATTGAGCAATTTTATTTCGGTGTATCCCTCATCCTGTAAGCCGGTTATTACTTCCACCATCCGGAAGGCCATTACTTCATTGTTTTCACCTTCTTGCGTTTCTCCGGAATGTTCGCCGTGTTCTTCATCGCTTTCGCCAGCATGGTTTTCCTCATGACCGTGTTCCGCTTCGGTGGCTTCTTCATCCAGCACGAAAATATAAGATTTGGTTCCTTCGGAAACAATGGCGTCGTTGGGTAATGTGCGGGTATAATTTTCATCGGTAAGAATGTGGCCTGAAATGTACATGCCCGGAATAAGGCCCGGTACGGTTTCATCCAGGCTGGCATGTACATGCACGGCCCTGGCGTTGGCTTCAAATTCCTGACCGATGGCAAAAATCGTTGCCGTGAGCTCCTTATCGGGAATATTGGCTGCGGTAAAATGTACCTTTTGTCCTTTTTCCAGTAAATGCACATCATTTTCATACACCATAAAATCAGCATGGATTTCGCTGTTGTCGGTAATTTCAAATAGCATGTCCTGTGCCCCGGCATACGTGCCCACTTTCACGTCTATTTCATTCACGTACCCATTGATGGGCGAAACAATGGGAACGCTGTTGGAAATCGTTCCCTCTTTAACTTTTTCGGGCGAGAGGTGCAGGAGTTGCAAGCGGGCTTTTAATCCCTGGTGTTTTGCTTTGGCCGAATTATATTCCGACTTTACCTGTTGGAACTCCCTGCCTGCGCCTACGTTGTTCTCGAAGAGCTCTTTCTGGCGTTCATACTCCATTTCCAGGTATTCGAGCCGGCTGGCTAATTCGGCAAAATCTTCCTGTAGTTTGATATAATCAGGGTGTTCGAGAATGGCGAGGGTTTGTCCCCTACGCACCTTGTCGCTATGGAAAACTCTGATATCTCGCACATTTCCCCCGATTACTGCCGTAACTTCTGCCGAGCTTGCGGGCGGCACCTGCATCTCACCGTTTGTTTTTACCATGGTGGTGAGGTTTCGCATTTGGAAAGTCCCCAGTTCTAAATCCAGGGCTTCGCGTTGCTGTGGGTTAAGAAATACCACGCCTTCGGGGCCCTCGTGTTCCTCCTGTTCCCCGGTTTCACTGTTTTTGTTGTTATTGCACGACATGAGTGTAACTACTGCAAGAAGTGCTATGATTATTTTTGATTTCATTGTTATCTGTTTTTAAAATTATTGACCTGTAATGTATTCCAATTGTTCTTTAATTTCGAAATATTCCGCCAGCCGGGACAAATATTCCTGCCTTGTTCTGATGGCTGATTCGGTATTCTGGATAAACTCGATATAACCGAGACTGCCCAAACGGTAACCCAGGTTGGCGGCTTCAATTTGTTCATCGGCAAGTGGCAGCGCTTCGTTTTTATAATATTCCAATACCTCGCCCATCACCCTGTACCGGCTTAAAAGTTCTTTGTAGGAAGCGTTCAGTTCGAGCGCCCGCTGCTTGAATTGCTGCCCGGTCATTTCGTAATTGATACGGGCGGCTTTTGTTTTGCCCGACTGGGAAAAGAACAGCAGAGGAATGGAGATACCGGCCTCCCATCCATAATAACCGGATGTTCCATCGACAGATTGCCGGGAATACCCCAAATCGAGCTTAGGCAAAAAATTTGCTTTTTCGGCTTTCCACTCTGCTTCGGAAACATCCAACTGTTGCCTGTAAAGATTAAGCAAAGGGACGGCGTTTAACGAATCAAGCGGGTAGGAAGTTTGAATGGTTTCATCCCATTCCTGCCCGGCATCGGCAATTTCAACACCATCGGGGTACATCAGGTACTGGTTCAGCAGTTGCAAAGAAGCCATGTATTCGCTCTCTGCCTGTTTCATGTTAACCATTAATTCCTGGTATTTGGCAGAAGCTGCCAGATAAGCTACTTTGGATGTTTGCTGGGTTTCGAAACGCAACCCGGCAGCCCTGAGGAAATCGGCATAAACACTGTCGAGCCGGTTGTACAATTGGGTTTGCTTTTTGGCTACCAATGCCCGGTACCATGCTAAACTCACGTTTCTGACCAGCTCCTGTTCAGTTAATTCAAGCCTTGATTCGGCAAGGTTGATACGCGATTCATTCAGCTTGTTTTTAGCAGGTATACCAAACAGGTCAATTTCCGATTGCGCTACCCCAATTTGGTTTTGAATACCCACCTCACCATTGCCGGTCTCCTCCTTTCTGGTGTAGATAGAGGTGTTGCCCAAATCATAAGCTGTAGCTTTCAGGGCCTTTTGTTTCTCGACATTGAGCGAAGCGACTTTTAAGGAAGGATAGTTTTCCTTAGCCCGTTCGATAGCCTGTTCAAGGGTAAGGTTGTTTTCCTGTGCTTTCAGGCTGCCCGAAATTCCAAGCCCGCCGATAATAAACAACAGGATTATTACCGTGGTATTGAGTTTGGGCGCTTTCAGTTTTGTT
The DNA here is from genome assembly GCF_900112795.1 of Thermophagus xiamenensis. Classification (GTDB taxonomy): domain Bacteria; phylum Bacteroidota; class Bacteroidia; order Bacteroidales; family Marinilabiliaceae; genus Thermophagus; species Thermophagus xiamenensis. The sequence goes on along the minus strand of NZ_FONA01000037.1, from coordinate 299 downwards.
TTGCCCGACTCTACCATTTTATATAAAACAGGCAACACGACCAGTGTTAGAAGCGTGGACGTTAACATTCCGCCAATGACCACCGTTGCAAGCGGACGTTGCACTTCCGCCCCTGCTGATGTGGAAATGGCCATAGGCAGGAAACCGAGTATATCAGTTGAAGCGGTGAGGAAAATAGGGCGTACCCGGCGAATGGAACCTTTTTCCTGTTTTCAGCGTTGGGACACCCTAAAAATGTTTATTGACAATTTCAAATAATTCAGATTGCTGCTGGTCCATTTGTAGCAATCTGGATTTGG
>NZ_FONA01000002.1 GCF_900112795.1 Thermophagus xiamenensis | reverse complement strand
AATGTATCACCGTATGTCTTCCCTCTGTCTGTACGCAAAGTTAAAAATTTAGTGAATTATTCTTTGATTAAATTTGGATTTTAACACAGTATCTAACTAAAATCAACCATCTAAAAATCAATGTCTCTCAGCGTCCTGGCGTCTCTGCGTTTTTTCCGTTCATGAAGTATCATTCATTAAAACGGGATGCTGTAATCGGGCAGAAGTCAGAAAGGGTATTTTCCCTTTAGGAGATTAAGGAGCCTGCGTTGGTTTAATACTTTTGGTTTATAAGCAAACTATATGCTGATGATAAGTTAAAACAAAGGCTGTCCGAAAAGTATCAGACAGCCTTTTATTTCTTCTTTGCGTAAAATCATCAAAATCTTATCACTACCTGACCCATATAATACCGTCCGGCCATGGGATAATAGTAGGCCCATGTTTTTTCGACGTCTTCTTCATACCAGTTGCCGCCGTATGCATTGCTTTCGTATTCATGGTCCAGAACGTTATGAATGGTAAACTGCAGGCCGATACTTTTGAATGGTTTGGGATTTAATTTCCAGTTGAATTGTAAGTCATTTACAAACCAGGCATCCAGCTTACGCTCATCACTCTCTGTGTTGTTAAAATACTGTTCGCCTACATATTTGCTCTGCAAAGAAATTTTAAAACGGGATGTTATATTAGCCGCCAGGTTACTGCTACCAACGACTGAGGGCGAATAGGCAATTTGTGTGTCGCCCAAAGGGTTTTTGACGGTTTCGGTAATCCAATCCTCGCTACCGTCAGGGTCCGGATAGCTGTTGGTCGATGTTTCCACAAAATCCTTGATGATATTGCGACTGAGGGTGAGGTTCATATCCCAGGTCAGCCATGAAAGCGGCTGAACTGCTGCCATCACTTCAACGCCGGTGCGATAGCTTTTATCCACATTGGTCATGATGTCGTAGCCCACATTACTTTTTTCACCGGTTGGAATCAACTGGTCTTCATAATACATGTAATAGAGGTTGATGCCTCCCGAAAATGTTCCCGATTCATATTTATATCCGGTTTCAATGTCATAAAGTCTTTCCGCTTTTGGAGTAGCTTCAGGATCTTGATTGGCATCTTTAAAGTTGGTGCGGGTGGGTTCCCTGTTTGAAATTCCGGCAAAGGCGTAGATGCTGTGGTTATCTTTGGGTGTGAGATAAAATCCGGCTTTGGGATTAAAGAACCGGAAATCATGTTCCTGATCCAGTGACCTGAGGTCATCGTCAATACCCGACATTTCATAGTTGATACCGCGGTATTGGATGTCCATAAAGAGACGAAGGAGAGGGGATGCTTCCCAGTCGAATTTGGCAAACAGGTTGTGTTCGGTTTTTGTGCCGTTGTTGAAATACCATTCATAGTCTTTCTCGGTGGTCCCGGCATAACGCATCCAGATGATTCGTCCGAAATGATCGCCGTCATATCGGTTCCATCCACCACCAAATGTCAGGTTCGATTGACTTGAAAGTTTTAAATCCCCCGAAAGGGTAGCGCCGTAAAAGTCATTACCCATCCATTTCCGACGAATCAGATCGCTGGTTTCAATGGTTTGATCCGAAATTTGAATGGCTGATAGTCCGTAATCAACAAAATCTTCATCTTCCTTATATTGTTCATAAAACCCGTCGCCCCGGGTGTAGTGAAGGGCTGCCGTAGCATGGAATTCAGTGTTTAGTGCCCAACTGTAGAATAACTGTGCATGTGTCTGTTTGTAATTGTCGGTTTGGTCGTCGTAATACTGTTCATTGCCGAATTCGTCGGTATAGACCCCTGCCGGATTGTATCGCCGGTCGGTTTCCAGCATTTCCTGCGGGACGCCCCACCAGCTGATGCCGGTTTGTTGGTCGCCATGAAGGATTATCATCTTTAAAAAGCTGTTGTCGAAATGCATGGTTCCACCAAGGTACAGTGACTGATGATCCGAGAAGGCGTTTTTGATGTATCCGTCACTTTTCAGTCGGGAATATCGTCCTTCAAAGGAAAATTTATCGTTGATAAGACCTGTCCCGAAACGCAGGCTGTTCTTAAAAGTATTGAAAGACCCTACGGTAGAGGTTAATTCGGCATAAGATTGCGGGTCACTGGTGGTGGTCTGAAAATTTATGGAAGCACCGAAGGCGGCAGAGCCCTGCGTTGAGGTTCCCACCCCCCGTTGTATCTGGACATTCTCTACCGAGTTGGCAAAATCGGGCATGTTGGCCCAAAAGACACCCTGACTTTCCGAGTCGTTTAATGGCACCCCATTCATGGTTACATTAATACGGGTGGGGTCGGTTCCCCGAATCCTGAGGTTGGTGTATCCCAGTCCGATGCCACTTTCGGAGGTGGTCACCAGTGACGGCGTTAATTTCAGAAGAGACGGAATGTCATTTCCGACACCTGTTGAGCGAAGCACTTCCCCGTCAATATCGGTGTGCGCTACAGGTGTTTGTTGACCTGCCCGGTAGGCTGTTACCACCACCTCTTCTGTCAGATGGCTGGCCGGTTCCATAATAACTTTCAGTTGATTGGTTTCTCGTAGGTCAATGTCTCTTTCCCATTTCCGGTATCCAATAAACGAGATGGTTATATGACATCTTGCGGTAGATATTCCGGTAAAAAAGAATTCGCCATTTTGGTCGGTTGTAGTTCCATGATTACCCGGATTAATTACCACTGTTGCACCGGTTAAGGGTTCGTAGTTCTCGGAATAGACGGTCCCCTTTAGGGATCTCTGCGAAAATGCCTGGGCCGAAAGAAATAACAGCCCCAGAAAAATCATAATTTTTTGCATGGTAATAGCAGTTAATGTTTAACAATTAATAATTAAACTATAAACTGCAATGGGAAAGCTTTTGAAGATCTTACGTTTTCCCTTGCCGGCATTACCCGGCCAGGTTCAAAGGGTATGATCTCAGCCATTTTTAGGCACCCCATTGTAGTTGATATTAATGGCAGAAGTGAAAAGGCAGAAGGCAGAAGTAATGTTCAGCCAATTATAGTTTCGCATTACTTTCTATGATTCTGCATCTTTTCGTTTCTGATATTCAGGAATGAAAATAAAAGGTGAGCTCATTTCCCTGCGCCGGCATTACCCGTATCAGGTTCAAAGGGTATGATCTCAGCCTTATATCAGGCACCCCTGCGGCCGCAAATATAGAAATATTTGATAAAAGATGAAACGGGCATGACAAACTTAATTTGCCATGCTCGTTTCACCCGATAGTTTATTGATTAATTTATCTGGAAATACACCAAAATTTCTCTATTTTCGTTGATTAAAACAACTCAGTAATACTTTTTTGTAGATAATAGGTTTCTTTGATTACATCTTATATTATTCAGAATACCATGACAAAACAACGATTCCTGTGGTTTTTATCGCTGATAATGGTTGTCATGCCTTTGGCTGTGGCGCAGCAATCATATGACAGCAGGCAAACCGAACGACTTTTTAACGAAGCTTTGGACCATTATCGAAACGGCCGCTATGGCGTGGCACGTAGCTTGTTTGCCGATCTTCAGGATCAATTTCTGCCGGGACAGAGTAACCTGAAAGCCGAAGCGGCTTATTATGTGGCAATGTCGGCTTCCCATCTTGAAAATGATGATGCCAAATATTTATTGGAATCTTTTTTGGTCGAATTCCCCGAAAGTGGTATGCGCCCTTATGTCTATAAACGACTGGGAGACCTTGATTATGAGGATGGAAAATATCGTAAGGCTTTGCGCAATTATAGGTATGTAGAAGCCCGAAAGTTGGACCGTGAAACACGTTACGACTTCCGTTTTAAGTCGGGTTATTGCCATTTTATGGAGGGTGAATATGACCAGGCCTTACCCGCCTTTTCCGAAATACGAAATGTGCAAGGTCAATGGTGGGGCGCTGCTAACTATTATTACGCACATATTCAGTATGAACAAGGAAACTACAATGCTGCGCTTAAGATTTTTGAGCAATTGGAAGATGAGCCAGGCTTTGGAGATGAAGTGCCTTTCTACATTGCTCAAATTTATTTTCTGCAATCCGATTTTCAAAAGGCTATAAAATATGGTTCCCCTTTGGTGGAGCAAGCCGAGGGCGTTCGAAAAGCCGATATGGCCCGTATGGTTGGTAATGCCTGGTATGCTCTTAAAAATTACGATAATGCTGCCAAATATCTTGCTGTTGCTGTTGAGATGACCGAGGAGCCACCCAGAGAAGATTATTACTATTTAGGCTTGAGCCTCTATCATCAGAAAAAATATGCTGAGGCTGCCGAAGCATTATCCAAAACAACGATGGAGAAAGATGCTATGGCGCAAAATGCTTACTACCATTTGGGTGACTGCTTTTTAAAAATTGGGGAGAAAGAAAAAGCCCGGGTTGCTTTTGGTGCGGCATCCGAAACCGATTTTGACCAGGTTATCACCGAAGAGGCAATGTTTAATTACATTAAACTGAATTATGAACTGTCGTTTTCACCTTTTAATGAAATTATTGACAGTTTCATGAAATTTATTGAGCGCTTCCCCAATAGTGCGTATATTGATGAAGCCTGGCAATATTTGGGACAAGCCCTTTTAACCACACGTAATTATAAGGAGGCTTTGGAAGCTCTCGAACAGGTAAAAAACAAAACGGCCGCCAACTATAGAGCACTTCAGCGTATTGCCTATCATCGTGGGCTGGAGTTGTTTACCAATCTTCGTTTTGATGAGGCGGCGGATATGCTTCAGTACAGTTTGAAATACGGTGAATATAACCGGGAATTAAAAGTTAAAGCCAGATATTGGCTTGGTGAAGCCTATTATCGTTTGGGACAATACGATAAGGCTATTGAAAATTACGATATTTTTATACATACACCCGGTTCGTATCAATTGGATGAGTTTAAAACGGCTCATTACAATATTGGTTATGCTTGGTTTAAGCAAAAAAATTATGCCCAGGCTGCTTCATGGTTCAGAAAATACGAAAACTTAATGGGCAGCAGTCAGTCGCCCATGTTAGGAGATGCCTTAACCCGAATTGGAGACTGTTTCTTTATGCAACGTGACTTTGAACGTGCCATTAGTTATTATGATGAAGCCACAAATATTCCGGGGGCGTCAGCCGATTATGCCATGTATCAAAAAGCTTTTTCGCTCGGACTGTTGAAAAACCATCAAAGTAAAATTAACCAGTTAGAGTTGCTTGTAACTCGATTCCCGAAATCACCTTATGTTGATGATGCCCTCTATGAAATGGGACGTTCTTATGTTGCCGTAGATGATTTGACTTCGGCTATCAGGATGTACAAAAAGCTGAAGGAGCAGTATCCACGTTCCAACTTTTCCAAAAAGGCTATGTTGCAATTGGGACTGGTTTATTACAACAGTGGCGATTTGGACCAGTCGCTCGCATTTTATAAACGAGTGGTAAATGAGTTTCCCGGCACACCTGAAGCCGAAGATGCGCTACTGGGTATTAAAAATATTTATCTCGACCGAAATGATGCCGATGGTTATATTCAATATACGCGGCAGGTAGGTGGTTTTGCAAGTATTGATAAGCGTCAGGAAGATTCGCTGTCGTACATTACTGCCGAAAAATTGTATATGCAAGACAAGTGTCTGCAGGCAATTAATCAATTTGAGGCTTATCTGCGAAATTATCCTGACGGGCGTTTTGTTATTAATGCCCATTTCTACAAGGCCGATTGTCAGTATCGAAATCAGGATTTGGAAAATGCACGGCGTTCTTTTGAATTTGTTGTGAGTCGCCCCGGGAATATTTTTATGGAAGATGCCCTGGTAAATATTGCTAGGATAAGCTATCAGCTCGAGCGTTTTAGCGAGGCTCTGGGGTATTATGAACGTTTGGAAAATGAAGCCGACGAAGAGGAGTTGAGAAGGGAAGCACTGATAGGACAAATGCGTTGTCTGGTGAAGTTGGGTGACCGGCCCGGCTATGTATCTCGTCTGGCTCAACGCATCCTTGAAGACCCTAAAACATCGCCCGAAGTGGAACGCGAAGCCCGGTACAGAAAAGCAGAAGCACACCTGGAGCTGGGTGAAAAAGATTTGGCTTTAAAAGAGTTTCAGCTTTTAAAGAAAAATACCAGCTCGCTCGAAGGGGCCATTGCCCGTTATCGTGTAGCTCAAATTCTTTTCGACCAGGGGAAAGCTGAACAGGCCGAACAAGAAATATTCGACTTTGTTAATGTTGGCACCCCTCACCAATACTGGATGGCAAGGTGTTTCCTCTTATTGTCGGAAATTTATCAGAGTAAGGGTGATTTGTTCCAGGCCCGGCAATATGTGGAAAGTTTAATGGAGAATTATAAAAATACGGAGGATGATATTCAGGAAAGAGCTCAAAAGCGCCTAAGTGAAATTACAGAAAAACAGAATGCCGGTGAGTAAAATTAAATGCCGCGGCTCTGTAAATCTTTTCATTTAATATCTAAACATCTAATATCTTAATCTTTAATATCTAATGCTCAATTGTCTATGAAGACCATCAATATATTGCTTTTGATTTTTGCCCTCTTTGGATGTGGGGGAATGGTTTTTTCGCAGGAACCATTAAATCAGGATGTTCGGGTTCAAAGAGAATATGAACCTACCATTTCGGATGCCATGAAAATTAATCAAATGCCGGAACGGGAAGATACTTTGACCGTGAAACCCGAGTTCAGTTATTCCGTTGCCGGTCATGCCATGCCCGGCGTTCCGCAAGTATCACCGTTGCAAGCAGCACGACTGGCACCTCAACGTCCTAAAGACCTCTATTCTTCATATATACGTGGTGGTATGGGAAACTATCAGCTCTTGTTTGGCGACATTTTTTACAACTTAACGCGTAATGAAAAATTTGCTTTTTCTATTGGATTACAGCAGGAATCTTCATGGGGTGAGTTGGAACTGGAAGACGGAAACCGGGTAGATGCCCCGTATCACAATACGCTCGGAGGGTTGTATATGCGCCATTTTTTCGATGATAAGACCCTGGAACTGGATTTGGATTTTCATCGCTTTGCCTATCGTTATTATGGATTGCAAACCATTGACCCGAATGGTGCATATGATATTAGTTTGAACAATGATATTAAAATAGAAGATGTCAACGGAGTTTTACTAAGTCCGGACGATAAACAACGCCAGACTACCTTTGACCTTCATTTCGGACTTCTTAGTCAACAATCGGATTTGGATGATGCCCGTTATCATTTGAATTTTGATTTTGGTAGTTTCAATAACCGTACAGATGTAGGAGAAAATAGTTTTTCTCTGGGTGGGGATTTGTATATTCCTTTTGGTGCTTTATCCTTAAAAGTTGATGGTGAGGGTATTTATCGTAAAGTTAGGGCCACCAATGATGACAATGAATTTCTCAGTTTATTTCAGTTTGAAGACCGTGAACAAGTATATTTGACACTGAATCCCAGAGTGGTATTCCCGGGAAATAAGTTAAAAGTAGAGGTGGGATTAAATCTTACCGGCGAATTCTCAGATACCGAAGAGTTTTATTTATCGCCTCATGTCAGGGGCGATTTGGTCATTGCCGAAGGGGTGGTTTCTACTTTCCTGGGCATGACGGGGGAGTTGCACCAAAACAGTTATCGGGAGATTATGGAAGAAAATCCGTTTGTGTCGCCCGATGTGCTTGTAAAACCTTCCTTTACCAATATTCGTGGGTTTGCCGGTGTGAAAGGTAATTTTAGCAGTGCCACCTCGTTTACTGCCCGTCTCGATTATGAGTTTATTGAAGATGAGTATTTTTTTGTGAATCGTTTTTTTGAACAAGATGGGAGTCCTGATACCTGGGGAATGAGTAATCTTTTTGACGTTGTTTACGATGATGCCACATTGCTTAGTCTGACCGGTGAATTTCTTATTCGTCCTGACCGTGATTTGGATATTATCCTGAAAGGTGTCTATTACGGATGGACGTTGGATAATTATGACTATGCATGGCATAAACCCGAAATGGAGTTGGGTATCAGAGCAGGATATAATTATAATGACGAATGGCACTTCGATGCCTCGTTTAATGTGATAGGTGAACGGAAAGCCTTGATGCAATCCGGTGAAATTAAGAATCTTAGTTCGGTGGCCGATTTTAATTTGGGCGCAAATTATCAATATAATAAGCGAATGCATTTTTTTGCCAGAATTCAGAATATATTTGCAGCCAAATTTTATCCTTGGGCCGGCTATCCCATGCAGGGGTTTAATGCCCGCGTTGGTGTCGGTTATTCATTTTAATAACTTTAAAGAATATCGCTGTCGAAATGAGAAAATGGCGCATTGAAGATTCTGAAGAGCTGTACAATATTAACGGCTGGGGAATTAATTATTTTTCAATCAATGAAAAAGGCAATGTGGTAGTTACACCACGCGGTAAAGGTGTCGAAGTAGACCTCAGAGAGCTGGTCGATGAACTGACACTTAGAGATGTTGAAGCACCTATGCTGATTCGCTTTCCGGACATTCTGGACAGTCGAATCGAGACCATGCAACGTTGTTTTTTAAAGGCTAAAGACGAGTATGATTTCAAGGGTCAGAACTTTATCGTTTATCCCATAAAGGTTAACCAGATGAAACCGGTGGTCGAAGAGATTGTTGGCCACGGCAAAAAGGTTAACATTGGTCTCGAAGCCGGTTCAAAACCCGAACTGCATGCCGTTATTGCTACAAATACCGACAGTGATTCCCTGATTATTTGTAACGGCTATAAGGATGAAGCTTATATTGAATTAGCCTTGCTCGCCCAGAAAATGGGGCGTCGTATTTTCCTGGTTATCGAAAAACTGAATGAATTAAAGCTTATTGTCCGGCTGGCACGTAAACATAAAATACGTCCCAATCTGGGGGTTCGTATTAAATTGGCCAGTACCGGCAGCGGAAAATGGGAAGATTCCGGTGGTGATGTTAGCAAATTTGGACTTACTTCCAGTGAGCTTATTGAGGCCATTGACTACCTGCAGGAAAATAATATGAAAGATTGCCTGAAACTGATACATTTCCATATAGGCAGTCAGGTAAATAAGATTCGGAGTATCAAAAGTGCCCTGAAAGAAGCTTCGCAATTCTATGTTGAACTACGAAAACTTGGTTTTGGGGTCGAGTTTGTCGATATCGGTGGAGGACTGGGCGTTGACTACGACGGCACCCGTTCGGCAAATAGCGAGAGCAGTATTAACTATAGTGTTCAGGAATATGTGAACGATGCGGTTTATACCATGGTCGATGCCAGCAATAAATATGATTTTCCGCATCCTAATATTATTACAGAATCGGGAAGGTCACTCACCGCTCACCACTCTGTCCTTATTTTTGAAGCGATGGAGTCTGCTTCTGTCCCTCAATGGGATGAAGACGAAGAGATTTCTGATGATGACCATGACCTGGTAAAAGACCTTTATGCGTTGTGGGATACGCTGAACCAACCCAAAATGCTGGAAACATGGCATGATGCACAGCAGATTCGCGAAGAGGCGCTCGACAGATTCAGTCTTGGTCTTATTGACCTAAAAACCAGAGCCCGCGTTGAACGACTGTTTTGGTCTATCGCCCGGGAGGTGCATCTGATGACCACCAAATTGAAACATGTGCCCGATGAGTTGTTGAATCTTAGAAAGCTTCTGGCCGATAAATATTTCTGTAACTTTTCTCTCTTTCAGTCTTTGCCCGACAGCTGGGCCATCGACCAGATATTTCCCGTGATGCCCATTCATCGGTTGAATGAGCGACCCGACAGGGTGGCTACCCTGCAGGATGTCACCTGCGATTCGGACGGTAAAATTGATAATTTCATTGCTACACGGAATATCTCGTACTATTTGCCCGTGCATAAATTACGAAAAGGAGAACCTTACTACATTGGCGTCTTCCTGGTCGGGGCCTATCAGGAAATTTTGGGCGATATGCACAACCTCTTTGGTGATACCAATGCTGTTCATGTTTCAGTGTCTGAAAATGGTTATAAAATCGACCAGATAATTGATGGCGAAACCGTTGCCGAAGTGCTGGAATATGTGCAATACAGTCCTAAACGAATGGTGCGTACCGTAGAAACCTGGGTTACTTCTTCCGTCAAATCGGGTGTTATCTCGGCTGAAGAAGGAAAAGAGTTTTTGTCCAATTATCGGTCCGGCCTTTACGGATATACCTATTTGGAATAACATGGATATAGTGCCAACTCGCAAATTTGAGGCAGTTATTTTGACTTAGTTCTTGAGGTAAATTAAATTTGAAAAGTAAATATCTTGAAATTCTATCTTTATATTCATGAATTTACGGGAACAAAATATAGTCAACCTTATCAGGGAGAGAATTTTGAAAAAAAATCCTCAAGCAACGATTATTTTATTTGGTTCGCATGCAAAGGGTAATGCTAATGGTGATTCTGATTGGGATATTTTAATATTGTTGAAAGGATTCAATATGTCAAGAGAGGTTGAAAAAGAATACAGAGAAGAACTTTTTGAAGTGGAATTGGAAGTTGGTGAGCCTGTTTCTACATTTGTTTTTTCAGAAAAAGAATGGGAATTGAAGTATTCAGCCACCCCTTTTTATCAGAATATTAAGGAACATGGAATCTTGTTGACATGACTGTCACCAAAGATGATTTGTTTGATTGGCGTCAGGAATCGGATTATGCTGATTTTGTAGAATTTGATAGAGAGGAAATTGAGCCGTTGATTCCTAAAGTAAAGAAATTGAACAAAAGACTTGAGGAATTGATTTATGGAATTTGAATTTAAAAAGATTTTGTAGTTTATGATAAAAAATAACTTCTGTTGAGTTAAGTTGGTTTATTATCCTTGATTTACCTTGTTTTATTATCTTTGCAGCTTAATACAAGAATTACTAACGAAGGTGGTATTTGTTTTTTCTTCTGCCTTCTTTCTGTTTTCTACATCATTTTTCCCGAAGCATAAGGGAATAATGTAGACCATATAAAATCAAAATAATGGGAATCGAACAACAGATTAAAGAGGTCGTAGCCCGGGCCATTAAGGAGTTATATGGGGCTGATTTTGAAGTGGAAAAAGTGCCGCTCGAACGAACACGAAAAGACCAGCCGGGCGATTTTACCGTTGTGGTCTTTCCCCTTCTTCGCATCTCTCGCAAGAAACCGGAAGAGACCGGTGCCGAAATCGGTGATTTCCTGAAAAGAGAATGTCCTGATATCGCTTCTTATGAGGTTATTAAGGGCTTTTTAAATCTTACCCTCTCTCATCATTACTGGCTTTCAGTTCTTAAAGAAGCTGTAAGCACCGAAAATTTTGGTTTTACCGAAGCTACTGAGGCCTCGCCTCTTGTTATGATTGAGTATTCTTCACCCAACACCAACAAGCCCTTACATTTAGGACACATACGCAATAACCTGTTGGGATATTCTTTGTCGCGAATCGTTGCCGCCAACGGAAATCGGGTGGTGAAAACCAATATTGTTAACGACCGTGGCATTCATATATGCAAATCGATGCTCGCCTGGAAAAAATGGGGTAATAAGCAAACCCCCGAGTCGGCAGGAAAAAAGGGAGACCATCTGGTGGGTGACTTTTACGTGAAATTCGACCAGGAATACAAAAAAGAATTGGCTCAATTGATGGACCAGGGACTTTCGAAAGAAGAAGCTGAAAAAGAATCCCGCCTTATGCAGGAGGCTCGCGATATGCTTCGTGCCTGGGAAGCCGGCGACCCCGAAGTGGTTGAGCTCTGGAAAACCATGAACGGATGGGTATACGAAGGATTTGACCAAACCTATAAAGCCTTGGGTGTCGACTTCGATAAAATATATTACGAATCCCAAACTTATAAAGTGGGACGTGAACTGGTTTTGGAAGGACTGGATAAAGGGCTTTTTTATCGTCGTGAAGATGGCAGTGTATGGGCCGACCTTTCTCAAAACGGTTTGGATGAAAAACTGTTGCTGCGGTCGGATGGTACCTCGGTCTACATGACTCAGGATATTGGTACTGCCCGTATGCGCTTTGATGATTACAATATTGACAAGATGGTTTACGTGGTGGGAAACGAACAAGACTACCACTTTAAAGTGCTGTCCATCTTGCTCGACCGCCTCGGCTTTGAATGGGGTAAAAGTCTGATGCACTTTAGCTATGGTATGGTCGAACTGCCTGAAGGCAAGATGAAATCCCGCGAAGGAACCGTAGTGGATGCCGATGACCTGATTGAAGACATGGTCAATACCGCCCGCGAGATGTCCAAAGAGTTGGGTAAACTCGATGGTTATACTGATGAAGAGGCTGAGCGCATTTACCGCATCATCGCATTGGGCGCACTAAAATACTTCATCCTGAAGGTTGACCCGCGAAAAAATATGACCTTCAACCCTCGTGAATCCATCGATTTTAATGGTAATACCGGGCCCTTTATTCAATACACCTATGCGCGGGTACGGTCAATTTTTAGAAAAGCTAAGGAAAAAGGTATTGATACTTCAATAGAAAATTTGGTCAGGGAAGTTTCTTTAACACCTAAAGAAACCGAAGTGATGAAGATGATTGGCAACTTCCCGAATGTTGTTAAAGAGGCCGGAGAAGTGTATAGCCCGGCACTTATTGCCAATTATGTATACGATTTGGCCAAAGAATTCAATCAGTTTTATCACGAGTTGCCAATTGTTTATGAAAAGGATGAAGCACTTCGTGCCAATCGCCTGGCGTTGACCTATGCTGTCGGAAAAACCATCCGCCAGGGCATGTGGCTGTTGGGTATCGATGTCCCTGAAAGAATGTAATAGTTCTGATTCTTTTGTTATTTTATAATAACTGTCTGAAAATATGATGATACTCTGTGACGTTTTAAACTTCACAGAGTATCACTTTCATAACTTTAAGTATAGACCATTCTGACCTATATTCCGGGAAGAATTGCCGTATTATAAGACATAACATAAAGTTGTACTCACATTTCCTCACTTACTACACCATTCCACCCTTTCCTCTTCTGCCGTTCCGCCACATCCCTTATACTTTTGGGCTATAACTTGCGCTATTACGATTGCATCATGTCATCAATCTCTGCCATTGACACGGTCGGATTGGCACCACTTTTAGACGCAACAATGGCACCAACGGCACAGGCAAAGTCAAGAGCCTCTGCTGGCGAATCACCATTAAGCAATTTGCTAACCAATGAAGCCAAAAATGAATCGCCGGCTCCCACTGTATCGGCCACCCTAATTTTATATCCTTTATTTTTTATAAACTGATTGTTTATAAATAGTATAGCACCGTGTTTGCCACATGTGACACAAATCCGCCCGGTATTGGTTTTATTTCCCAAGAAATTTATACTTTCTTCAATGGACTGACTTGCATACCCCAATCGTGCACAAATCTCAAAGAGTTCATCATCGTTCAACTTAATTAAGTCGGCCGCTTTCATTAATGGTAACAGCGTTGTCATTTCATAGTGGGGTGGTCGCAGGTTGACATCGAAAATTTTAAAGGGCGCATGCTTTAGCAACTCAAACAATGTATTGCGCGATTTTTGAGTGCGAGCCACCAGGCTGCCGTAAATAAAGGCATCTGAACTCTTTACGCTTTCCACATCCTTGTCCGAAAGTTCGATGTCATCCCAGGCACAGGGCATGGTGATTTCATAAGAAGCAGAACCTCTTTCGTTAAGGCTAACCAACACTTCACTGGTGGCAAAATTACGACTCACCTGAATATGGCCGATATCCGCCTTATAGGTCTTCATCTCCTTTAAAATTTCTTGACCCTGAATATCATTCCCAATGCTGCTGATAACGGTTGCGTTATTCCCGAATGATTGGGCCCGGAGAGCCACATTGAGTGGCGCCCCTCCCAGTTTTTTCCCCGAAGGCAACATATCCCACAACACTTCGCCAAAACAGACTATATTCTTCATCAGTATAAAATTTACTTATTTCATTGAAATATTGTTTATTAAAAGTAGTCATTAGTGGTTAGTAATTAGTAATTAGTTAATCAACGCTAATCACTAATGACTATTGACTAATGACTAATCACTATTGACTAATCACTTCTTCTGCCTTCTGCCTGTGCACTTCTGCCTTTGTCGTTTATACATTCTCTTTTGAGGCAAAAGTCGCCATGCTCGTTTCATTCTACTTCAGTTTTGAGTTTAATTCCCGAACACATTCTTTTACTTTTTTGCTTCTGAGCATTTCCAAAGAAGAGAGAAATGCCTCCACAAAAGTTTTGTTATTAACCAAATCACCAAATACCGGCTCAATTTGAAGGAAACGGATAGGCTCATGATGCGACAAAGCGGCTGCACGAATTAATTCGTTGCTCATGGCATCTTCGATGGGATAGGTGTTTCCGTTTTCGTCTTTCCCGTCATTATATTTACACCATGCCGCTACAACAAAGGCTGCTCTGGTGATGTTTTGATGACTCTTCAGTTGGGCACGAATGGTAGGCAACAGAAAGATGGGAATTTTAGCCGAACTTTCCAGGCAAATTCTCGCTACCAAATCTTTAATATGTACGTTTCGGAACCGTTCAATGAGGCTTGCTTTATATTTTTCAAGGTCGATATCTCCCAAATCGCCAAGGGTGGGGCTCACCTCCCGGTCCATGAAGCCTTTAAGGAATTCACAAAAATCCTCATCTCTGGCAGCTTCATCAATGGTCTTATAGCCGTGCAAAGCCCCCAGCATTCCAAGGACGGTATGTCCGGCATTTAACAATCGCAACTTCATATTCTCGAAGGGAACCACATTATCGACAAACTGAGCACCCACTTTTTCCCAGGCGGGGCGTCCTGCTGCAAAATCATCTTCTATAACCCATTGGATGAAAGGTTCACACACAACAGGCCATTGGTCTTCCAAAAGAAACTCTTCCTGCAGGCGGGCGATATCTTCAGCCACTGTAACCGGTGTAATACGGTCGACCATGGCATTGGGAAACGACACATTGTCTTCAATCCACTGCAGCAACCCGGGTTCGGCCTTTTCAACGTAATTGAGCAGGGCTTTTCTGGCCACATTGCCATTACCTTGAATATTGTCACACGATTGAATGGTGACACCCCCAACACCTCTATGCATCCTCAGTTTCAGCGCCTGCGTCAGATAACCGAACACGGTTCTGGGCGACATGGGGTTTTTCATATCCTCAACAATTACGGGATTGCTAAAATCAAATTCGCCGGTTCCTTCATTCAAATTGTAGCCCCCTTCGGTAATGGTGAGGGAAATAATTTTTATGTCGGGGTCGGCCATCTTCTCTATGACTGCAATGGGATTTTCCGGGGCAAAGATGTATTCTACAATTGAACCAATTACGGTAGGATTCAGTGTTCCGTCCAGCTCTTTGATTACCAGGGTGTACAGGCCGTCCTGGTCTTTTAAAATGTTGTAGATTCGGCGGTCATAATCTAACAATCCGACGCCGCAGATGCCGCAGTCTAAAACGCCAAAACGCTCCATTAGCTGATGGGTATAATAGGCTTCGTGTGAGCGGTGAAAGTTACCCACCCCTATATGGACAATACTGGTTTTAACATCATTCCGGTTATAAGACGGAACCTTGATATTGGGCGATAGACGCTTCAAATTCTCTTGATTTAATGCTATGGATGATTTCATCAGTATAAATTTTTTTAAGTTATTGGTCTGATGCAACTCGCATGACCAAAAGTTTATTCATGTTCTTATTGCGACAAGTTTTCTTGGTCATGCTCGTTTCATTCGTATAAAATTTATCTAAGTTATTGGCCGAATGGAACTCGCATGGCTTAATGAAATTTATACATGTTCTTTTGTGGCAAAAGTCGCCATGCTCGTTTCATTCGTATAAAATTTATTTAACTCATTGGCCGAATGGAACTCGTATGGCTTAATAAAATTTATACATGCTCTTTTGTGGCAAAAAGTCGCCATGCTCGTTTCATCAGTATAATATTTAGTTAATTTATTGGTCTCATGGAATTCACATGACTTAATAAGTTTGAAGTTATTAGTTAAAAGGCCAGCCCCTAACATCCTGATCGCCTAATAACCTTTTGGCCTAACAGGCTAATGTCCTAATAACCTAATCGTCTATCTGTCTAATGGCCTAATAACCTATTGGCCTAATCGCCTAATAACCTAATCGCCTATCAGCCTAATGTCCTAATAACCTATTGGCCTAACAGCCTAATTGCCTAACTTTGTCATGCTCGCTTTGTATTACTGTATAGCTGACTGCCTAATTCACGATATCTTTAAACGCGTTTTTATTGAGTCTTTTTTTTCTTTGCAAATTCCAGTAGGCAAAAACAAAGTACCCGATAGTACAATAAAAACCATATTGATGAAACATTGCTTTATTGATATTGTATGTTTCCATATCCGGACTACCAAACATGGTAATGGCCGACAATGCCAGGATTACCAGTAAACACGCTACCGAAGCATAAGCCAATATTTTAGAGAATAGAGAATTGTCTTTTGGTGAGGCACTTTCAGTTTGGCTTTTTGTTCTTGATATGCAAGGATATCTGCCTTAAGTTGTTTTTCTTCGGCCTCTTCACGGGTGTAATCTTCTTTGGCACCATATCGTTTGGCTAAAAAGGTATATAATATCAGTGAAAAAATCCATGTGGGAATGAAGAGATAATAAAACGACATGATTTGAAGAGCGTTGAGTCCGAATCCGAGGATGAGGCCGGCACCCCAGGAATAGACTGCCGGCTTACTTGTAACCAACTTTTTATAATGAGCCCAGTATCGTGTTAAACCGATTTTGGGAAACAGAAAATGCTCGGCGAAAACAATAGCCCCCACCGGAACCACTATTAAGCCGGCATAGGTAAGCATAGGTAACATTTTGGAAAAAACAAAGGGGAAGCAGGCAATGATAACGGTAAAAATGCCTACCACCAGCGTAGTTCGTCGGCGCGAATGATTGTGAAAGATGGCCTGGGCGGCTAATCCTGCTCTATACAAATTAGCATTTGCAGTAGTCCACCCTGCAACGATGACAATGACAAAGCCTGAAGCACCCAAGGCATAGTAGGCCACATCGCCGGGGTCAAGTTCCACAACAGGTTGGTTTAGCAATACTCCGGCGCCGGCACCCATAATGCCTGCAGCAATCCAGGCAATGTAGTGACCAAACAGCATTCCAAAACTGGAATAGAGTCCGTAGCTCGCCTTTTTGGCGTAACGCAGGATAGCCATATCGATGAGTCCCACATGCGTAATAGTATTGGCGGCCCAGGCAAAGCCTATCACCTCTAATAATCCTATTCCGGATTCTCCGGTGTTGGTAACACCTTTCCAAATAGACTGGTCGCCTATTTTCAAAAACTCTTGCCAGCCTGATATATGCGTAGAACCGATAACCGAATGAGCCAGTGCCGGCAACAATGCCAGGGCGCCGGCAACAAAAAGGGTGAATAACCACGGCGCACAAATACTTGAAAAATCGGCCACCGTATTAAAACCATAAATTGCCACCAAAACAACAACGATGCCAACAGCCAGTACAATGAGAATGAAGCCAACATTTGTCGAATACCAGTTCAATTGGGCGGGGATATTAAACAGAAAACGGACGGCCGAAGAAGAGACCGTAATCATGGCCGCCGAGATGACGGTAAAAATTATTACATTGGCCCAATTGTAAAGCTTGGTCATGGTGTCGCCGGCAATCTTATTCAGATAAGTGTATAGACTGAGTCGGGTTTGAACGGCTATGGGTGACGTTAAAAAAGTCCAGCTTAATACGGCCAGAATATTACCTATGAGCAAGCCCAGCAGTATGTCGCGTGTACCGGCACCTAACACCACAAAGGTGGCTCCTATGACAAATTCTGTAGCTGCCACATGTTCGCCGGCATACAATCCGGCAAAATGTTTTCCGCCATGCAATTGATTTTTGGCGATGGGTAATTGTTCTTCGTCAAGGTGGTCAAAATTGGGGATGGAATGCTCTTTCATTATTCCGTTTTTTTTGATGTAAATTTTTTCTGTCAGTTGAGGTCGCAAACATTAAAACAAGGAAATGCCCAGCTGCAGTGCTCCCACTTTGGTTTCGGGATTCCAAAGAGCGGTGGCTGAAACAGGGAAATTTCCCGATAGTATTTCAACATCTCGTTGAAGGGTCAGTCCAAAAGCAGTGATATTGGCGCTGTCACTGTAAAAAGTTTTTTCTGTAGTCAAAGAAAAAGCGCCGCCCAAAAACAGCATTACCTGTGTTTTTTGCATGGGGAATAAAAGGTATCTAAGTTCGGCATAGGTTGAGTAGGAATCACTTACCGAGCCGTCGTTATTGACTTCAAAGTCGCCCCCATTCCCAAACAAAATTGTTGACCAGTAAACGGTTAAAGGTGTTTGCTCAGAAAGGGTATATTCCAGAACCACATCAACAAAATTGGGTGAGGTATATTTGTCATAGCTAAAAATATTCACCTCCTCCGAATTACTGTAATTGTTATGGCTGATAAGAGAGACCCGGAAGTTGGGCTTAAAACGATAGTGTGCATAGTAAGAGAATTCTTTGTAGTCGCCACTAAATCCGGCACCTCCCCACAATCCGGCCGTGAATTTCTGATTGGTTGATTTATATTCTATTGCC
This sequence comes from Thermophagus xiamenensis, assembly GCF_900112795.1. Classification (GTDB taxonomy): domain Bacteria; phylum Bacteroidota; class Bacteroidia; order Bacteroidales; family Marinilabiliaceae; genus Thermophagus; species Thermophagus xiamenensis. The sequence continues at coordinate 232,132 of NZ_FONA01000002.1, read as the reverse complement.
GAAGCAAACATTGCCCCAGGGGTCACTACGCCGCCATGCCACAAATGCATGTTTTTTACATCCAGATGAAGGTCAAAACGTTCTGATACAGCTTGTTCCTCTTGTGCGTGCATCAATGCCGGCATCAACAGACTACACAAAACAAGCATAGGGGTTAAACCGGGCTCCATAAAACGTAAAATCGACCCAATCACATGTTTTTTACATTTATCTTCATCTTTTATCATTGCTTTGTCCTCTAAATTAGGTTATTATCCGGTTCTGTTGTTAAAACGTAAAAAATACGCTTGCGGAACAAATGTATCAAATTAATTTTATCAAAAACAAACATTTTTATCAAAATATTTCCATAAATTCTTTATTTGATTGAAAATAAGGCAAATATAATTACATGTTTTTTAACATGTTTAGTTAAAGGCATTGGTTTTAACCCAATTTCCGATGTCTTTAATGACGAAATAAATCCAATAAAACGTTTAATTGTCTGTTTTATTTGTCGGTTGGTTGTTCTTGCATTTATTGGTATTTTCAAAATAGATATTTATATTTGTTGAAATTTTTTAATTAAAACGTATATTCGACGTTTATAATATGGATTTCAGAAAGGTTCCAAATATTTCGATTGATTGTATCATCTTTGGTCTGTCAACCAACGGGATAAATATTCTTTTGTCAAAGAGAGTGTTAAACATGCACGATGACCAATACCCGGTTATTGACGACTGGATGCTGACAAGTGGATATATTATGAAAGATGAAAGTTTGGATGAAGCGGCCCTGAGGATATTTAGCAACCTCACCGGTTTAAAACAGGTTTACTACAAACAATTTGGCACCTTCGGCAATCCTGACCGTGTAAAAAACAATAAAGACCTCCTGTGGATGCTCAGCCGTGACATAAATCCGCGTGTTATATCCGTAGCTTATTACTTTCTTCTTTCCAAAGAGAAAGTTACGCTAAAAAAACAAAATGTAAAATGGTTTTCCATAAAACAAATACCCCAACTGGGCTTCGACCATGAAGATATTATTGCGAGTGCTTATGACGATTTGAAACAGAAAGTATTGACAGAGCCTGTTATCTTTGAGCTCCTGCCCGATAAATTCACTTTAAACGAGTTACAGCAGGCCTACGAATCGGTGCTGGATATTAAAATCGACAATCGTAACTTTAGAAAAAAAATTATCTCCAAAACCTATATTGTTCCTTTAGCAGAAAAACGTACAGGGGTATCAAAGAAACCGGCCAATTTGTATATGTTTAGCCGGGATATTTACGAAAAAACCAAGTCGAAACACCAGCTCATTAATTTTTAAAGAGTCAGAATAATACCTCAAGCCGGGGATTCCATCGTATATGACTTTCGGTGAGTAAAGGACTTAGGTCGTATAGTATGGAAAGGCAGAATGGCTGTCGGGTAGAGGTTGAAGAGGGGAAAGGCGGACACCTAATTGTCTCCTTACGTCTGCGTGGATTTGCAATTCACATTGAAAAATTTCCCAATCCAACACGAAAATTATTGAAGGTTTAAATACAATTTAATTTTTTCGGATATGAGGACGGGATTATAAATCCCGTTATTAGGGCGTTGTGGATTGTAAATACACAACGACCAAGGGTTTTATAATCTCTTTGGTGGAAAAACCGTAAAAAAATTGCTCATAACTTACCAAAAATTTTTTCTCATAGGTTAGCAGGAAAAATTTTTCATAAGGCAGGCAGAAAAAATTTGGCAGCGTTAACGGAATTTTTTGGCAGCCTTAACGAAACTTTTCGGTAGCCTTACGGAAATTTTTTCGTTAGGTTAACGAAACTTTTTGGCAGCCTTAACCAAAATTTTTCTTTAAGCCTTACGAGAAATTTTTCCGGTAACCTACAGGAAATTTTTTGCATAAGGCAGAGAGAAAAATTTCACTTAACTTATCCGGAATTTTTTTTGTAACCTACATGTCTGCGTGGATTTGTAATCCACGCAGAACTAAAGAGTGGATTTGCAATCCACAAAAGCAAAACCAAAGGTAAAGATATTGATATATCAGGCATAAAAGCCAATGAATTATAGTTTTTTGCTAAGTGGAAAAAACGTAATTTAAATGGGATTACAAATCCCGGTATTAAAGCGTTGTGGATTAGGAAATCCACAACGACGATGAAACAGGTGGGATGGTAGTAGTAAGGTTATTTCTGATGTTGAGAAAGGTTATCCTAAGTGTTGGGAAAGGTTATCCCAAGTGTCGGGATAAGGTTATCCCGGATGTTGGGAAAGGTTATCCCAAGTGTTGGGAAAGGTTATCCCTGATGTTGGGAAAGGTTATCTCACGTCTGCGTGGATTTGTAATCCACGCAGAACTAAGTGGATTTGCAATCCACAAAAGCAAAACCAAAGGTAAAGATATTGATATATCAGGCATAAAAGCCAATGAATTATAGTTTTTTGCTAAGTGGAAAAAAACGTAATTTAAATGGGATTACAAATCCCGGTATTAAAGCGTTGTGGATTGGGAAATCCACAACGACGATGAGCGGTTGAATGTGAAACAGGTGGGATGGTAGTAGTAAGGTTATTTCTGATGTTGAGAAAGGTTATCCCAAGTGTTGGGAAAGGTTATCCCCGGTGTCGGGATAAGGTTATCCCAAGTGTTGGGAAAGGTTATCCCAAGTGTCGGGATAAGGTTATCCCGGATGTCGGGAAAGGTTATCCTAAGTATTGGGAAAGGTTATCTCCGACACTGGCACATTTTGACCGAAATCGGTGGCATAGTCTGACCGAAATAGCCAACTCCGAATGTTCAAATACAAGTCCCATTTGACACGTTGTTGTTGATTGCAAGCTATAACAACAGGGATTATAAAAAAAGACGACCCGTAAAATTACGAATCGTCTTTAATGGTCGGTCCGCAGGGACTCGAACCCTGGACCCGCTGATTAAGAGTCAGCTGCTCTACCAGCTGAGCTACGGACCGTTTTAAAGGATGCGCAAAAGTACGCATTTCCGCCAAAAATCTGAAAAAAATAGCCATTAATTTTTCCGCGAGTAAGGATTTTGTTGACAATTAGTGTGGTAAATTTTATTGGTCCAGTACGGACTTTGGGGAAATTTGTAAGCCATAATGGAAAAATGGGGAAAAATAATTTGGGGTAGGGAATAAGGTGGGAGAGAAGTTCCAGTTAAAACTTCGAAAATGGATATAAAAAATTGGTTAACTCGTCTTTTTAAACTGATTACCAATACCGGCAAAGGCTTTTAATTCATTGAAATCGATATGGTCATCCAGATGTTTGCCATAATGGGCTTTGACAATTTTAAAGTTTTCATCGATAAGAAAATCGGCCGGAATAAGATTCATGCTTGCATCTTTATCCTGAGGTAGATTCAGCTCTTTGGTTTCCTTTTTAGCCTGATTTAAATTGGCCACAAACATGGTTTTCATCATTTTTATCGTAGATTGTTCCACCCCGTAAAGTTTGTAAATTTTCTTTTCCGGGTCACCAATTAATGGCCATGGGCTGATACCGCGATGGAAAGAGCTGGATAGGAGTTTCTCATTGGAGCTTTCGAATAAAAGAACCAGTTGTACCCCCGCATTTTTAAAATGAATATTGTTAAACATCAATTGATGAACTCTGCGGTTGCAAAAAGGACAATTTACATTTCTGAAAAAACTCAATATGATTTTCTGGCCCCGATAATTTGATAAACGTATTTCCTTGCCATGAATGTCTTGGGCCGTAAAATCGATGGCGTTATTACCTGATTGCAGTTTCATATTATAAGATTTTTAACTTGGATATCCTTTTAAAAGTGGTTTAAATTGTTTGGCAAAACCAAAATTACAAAAATGAAGCTGTCCCTATTTTCCGGGACAGCTCAATTTTGGGAAAAATAACTTAGTTTATCTTGTTTTTAGCACTGAGCAGAGCTTTTATGATTTCTTCGTTACTTTTGGCGACACTGACTTTGTTAATAAACGTTTTGTTTTTTGCATCAAACAGATAGACCACTCCGGTCCCTTTATGTTGGGTCATAACCTTATCGAGGCCTACATCTTTTAAGGCCTGTGCCGATTGTGCCTTGGTGTCGTCATTGGTAAGGTCATTGACAACAAATTTGATAGTTCCATCGGTATTCGCTTCTTTAAAGGCTTCCTGTGCTCGTTCACCATTGTGTTGACAGGTGGGGCACCATTCTGCATGATTCACCACTGCTAAAACCTTTACATCTGATTGTGATAGGACCGACAAGGATACCAAAAGGAAGAGTGTCAGAGTTACTAAAATTGATTTTGCTTTCATAATTGTAAAATTTTATTTAGTTATTGGTTGAATGAAACAAGCATGAACAAAAAAGTTCAAAGATTGTAGTTCAAAGTTGTTTGAAGCACTCTGGCGGCCTAATCGCCTAACAGTCTATTGCCCTTGCTTTTTTATATAAAACTTAGTTTGGGCTGCTCGTTTTGTTATTTAAAAAGTTGATGTTTAGAAACTTATAATGTGGAATCCCTCCGCTATGAGGGTGCGAATGCTGGGATGGTCCTTGTATTCACTTAATAAGGGAATACCGGCCTTTTCCACCTGGCTTTTTACACCGTAAGCCTTGGCACAAAACGAACAAGCGCCTGTTATTTTATCCTTTAGCGCCTTGTACATCGCATGCACTTTATGGTCTTCTTTTTCGAGTTCACCAATCCATTTGGTTCCGGCGCCTTCGAAAATGATTTTAAGTTGGTCGCCGGCTTCAGTGGCCTCACTGGCCAGGGTAAAGGCATTGGCAACTTTTCCTAATGCTTCTGCACTGTTGGTGTCAGAAAACACTAAAATGGCAATCTTTGTCATAACTGTTTATTTTTAAGTGAGACTTGTTTTGATTTACTACATTGGTCGGTGCATTTTCTTTTTCCTGACAGCGAAAATTTATTTTAACAAAAGATTAAGAAAAATTAATAGGTGTTAACTTTTGGGGCGTGGTTCGATGATGAGATGGTTTGTGAAGTATGCGTGATTTACTATCCACAAAAACAAATTCCAATAAAAAGATATTGATATAGCAGGCATAAAAGCCAGTGAATCATAATTTAGGGCTAAGTGGAAAAACCCCTCGTAGGCGTGGATTTGTAATCCATGCCGGAAAAAAACATTGGATTTGCAAGCCCCAAAAATTAATCCAAAGAAAAGTTGATGGAAAAAATTGAAAGATAATTAGTAAGTCCTAATTTCAGAAAATGAAGGAAAATTGGACTAGTCCGGGATTGCAAATCCCTGGATTAAGACGTTGTGGATTACAAATCCACAACGACATGGTTAATTGGGAAAAACAGTAATTAAAACGGAATTGCAAATCCCGGAAATAAAGCGTTGTGGATTCGGAAATCCACAACGACGATAGCTAAGTGAAAAATAAAGGAATTCTTCACAGAATAAAAATTATAGATTTGTAATCGAGAGGAAACAGATTGAAAAGAATGAGGTATGGATATAGCTCGCAGAATAACCCGTGAGATATATTTTTCTACCATGACTGTTGTAAACTGGGTAGATGTATTCACTCGACCTTGTCATAAGCATATCATAGTTGATGCCTTGAAATACTGTCAGGAAAATAAAGGGTTAATACTGTATGCATGGGTTTTGATGAGTAACCATCTTCATTTGATTTCAGGAGCAAAAGAAGGTGTAAAACATTCTGATATTATCAGGGATTTTAAAAAATTTACCAGCAAAAAGATAGTTGAGGCTATTAAAACACAAGCAGAAAGTCGGAGAGAGTGGATGTTGGATATTTTTTACAAAGCCGGGCGGTATAATAAAAAAATAAAAAATTTCACCGTTTGGCAGAGGGGAAATGCTGAACAAGAGATATTTCTTGAGGATTTTTTGAAGCAGAAATTAAATTACATTCATATGAATCCTGTAGTCGCAGAAATAGTTGACGAGCCTCATGAATATAAATATAGCTCTGCGAAAAATTATGCGGGTGAGCCCGGCTTGTTGCAAGTGGAATTATTGTTTTAGCTATCTCGTAGGCGTGGATTTGTAATCCACGCCGGAAAAAACATTGGATTTGCAATCCCCCCAAAAATTAATCCAAAGAAAAGTTGATGGAAAAAATTGAAAGATAATTAGTAAGTCCTAATTTCAGAAAATGAAGGAAAATTGTTCTAGTCCGGGATTGCAAATCCCTGGATTAAGACGTTGTGGATTACAAATCCACAACGACATGGTTCCTTATCGGAAACTTTATGTAATGCCCAGGAATATAAATCACCGGCATAGCTCTCTACCAGATGGGTGAGGTCTACTCTCTTTTCCACTGACATTTATGAAGAAATTTAAATACCACAACGTGTTTTTGTCAGGCGCTACTCTGATGGCCATTGGCTTTGTCACCATTGGTTAAAGGTAAAAAAGATTTTTTATCCCTATGAACTTATCTGTATTCCTTTCATCATGAAACTCGAATGACTTATCCTTGCGGTTTATACAGACTATTATATACAAAAGGATAAATTTTACAGGCCACACAAATGCCAAAGGCCGCTTCCAGAAAAGAAAACAAACCAAGGATGGAGGTCAGAATAATGGCTGTTGCCGGGTATTGAAGTATGGTCGTCACCAGTATGGCAACACTGAAGAGAAGACCGATGCGCGCAGCAAAAATCTTTGGTCCGGCATTGATCATCCGTGGTGGTAGAGACAATTGCTTTACCATTTGTCGGGAGATAATTCCTATCGGACTGTATGGCGAAAGCCTGGTTGACCTCAACAAAAAATCGAGTGCCAGAAAGGCCATGAGCCAGAACCATCCACTATAGACAAAAGCTAACAATATTAGAAAGGTAAATGCCCCGTTGATTCTTGCAACGTTTTCATTGATCTTATGTGGCGATATGGGACAAAAGGCGTATGTTTTCATATTCTGTTTGAATCATTAATGTTTGTACGAATTATTAATTTAAAGAGATTGGCATGCCATATTGTTTGGTGCTGCCGGTTCTCCTTTTAATGAGTCGGGAATTTGTCGGGGGAATACCCCATTCCTGACAAATTATTTTGAAATAATTTTTTGTTACAAAGATAACATGCATTAAGTGCACAGGCAGAAAGGGGGGTAATTAAAGTTTATTATTTCGGGATGGTTTTCTCATTGGGCGGAGTTCATGCCAGGTCTTTGGGTTAATTTATGTGATACGCTTCCAAGCCTTAAACAAGAACTTTGAAAGCCGCTTCAGAGAATCATATAAGCCGTTTTTAGGAATATTAGCAGCCCCAACGTTGGTGTGGATTTCAACACTACACCTCTTGGGGCCAACCGATTTAAACCATTGGAAACAAATAAATCACAAATACAAAGCATCCAATAAGGATAATAATAATGGTTAAAAGCATGGAAAGAACAAATGATGTGGAGTAGGTTCGGTTGTTAAGTTGTTTCCCTATCTTCCTGAAACGAATCCATGCCAAAAGCGATAAAACAATTCCGGCGGCTACCATGATAATTCCCAGGTGGTTTGAAAATTCGACAGTGGCATCATTCTGCGGCTCTACCCATAAAGCCAGTTCCTGAAGGAAAAACGAGAATTTAATGATTACAAAACCAAAGCCCATCAGGGCAAGGCTGGTTCGTATCCAAGCCAGAAATGTCCGTTCATTGGCAAGATGCTCTCGCAATAAATCAAAATGGTTTTCTTCTTTCATTTTTTTGTATAAAATTAATGTATTTGTTGGATAGGCTTTGCATTTCTAATTGCAGATGCACAGCGAAGGATGTAAATTCTTCATCCCTTGGCTTTTGATGACCTTAATGTTTTGGATTTCTAAGAGACCAGGAAGCCGTTATTAAGAATTCTCTTGGGCGCAGGGAATATTCGGTTTGTAAATAGGCTAAATTTGATTCGCGGGTTTTGACAATTTTGTGAGTATTAAAAATATTTCGGCATTGGAGTTTAATGTTTATTCGCCTTCCATTGGGGTTAAAACGGTAAACAATATTGGAGAACAGAGATTCTACTGTTTTCATATTTTCTCTTCCAAAAATGAAATATTCTGTTTCGAAGCCTATCGAGTGTTGTTTATTAGGATAAAAAAAGAAATTAAGATTATGGCCGGTTTCTGTAATGTCGGATGTTGATTGATATAACTGTAATGAAGTTTTTGAAAAGTGACAGGAATATTCGACAGTCCATGACCTGTTTCCGGTATAAAGGATTTTGGGAACCAATTCATATTTCTTTTGTTGCATTTTGCTAGGCTGTCCGTTCAGAAAATAATCGGATATAGTTTGGTTAAACCTGCTCTTCATCCCTAATGTTGTCTTTAGGTCGTGGATAAACCAGGTGAATTCTGACGACAGATTTCTGAAGTGGCTGCGGTTGTCGTATCTGACAGCTTGATATAAAAAGGTTCCGTCGTCATTGGATATTTGGTTGGTCAGGAATTTTTTTGAGTTGACCGATTCTTGCCAGCTAAGTGTTCCCCAAAGACCGGCTAAAGGATTTCTGAAGTTAACTTTTGTTTGGTATGAGGCCGAAGAGACCAGGTCTATTTCCATATCGTTTTTTTGAATAAGTCGGTGACTAATAGTAATGTAACCTTGTGTTAGCTTGTTTGGGTCGCTCAGTGTTTTTGAGTAATTAGCCGAGAAGTTGGCTGAGATATATCCTGATGGTTTGTAGTTTGCCGAGATAAAAGGATTTCCCAGTAAATTGTACGTTTTGTTGGTGGCGCTGTGTATGTGGTCGTCAATATCTAAGATGATATATCTCAGGGGAAATCCTATTTTTAAGATGAGTTTTTTCTTTTTGTATTCAATGGATTCTCTGAATTCTAGGGTTGTTTGATGCCATTTAAGCATATTTTTGAGGGAGTCGGAATCAATCAGATATCCATTGCTTTTTATTTTTGTTTCGTGGGATTGAATTTCATGGTTCAAAGCTAAGGACGAACTAAGGATAAAATCTCCAAAAGAAAGACCATACCTGGCTTCATTCTCTGTTATCAAATTTTTGTTAAGTATTTGTTGTACGGTGCCGTCACTATCTTCCACCACCAAAGAATGAACACCCGGTTCAAAGATGAGTTGTTGCGGGGAATGATTGAAGTCAATTACCGAATTTATTTGCAGGAAGTTTTTCTTTATTGGGATGAGTATTTGAAAATCATTGGATAATGTTTGGTGATAGAGCTCAGCATTTATCTGTTGCATTTCGGAATTAAAAATGTTAGCAGCATTTTTGTCTCGAAACAAGCCATAGCTTAGTTGGTTTTCCAAATAGACGGAAGAAACATTTCGTGTGAGTGTAAGGTTGGAAATTAAACTGTTTCTGAATAAATTGTTAAACTGTTTTTCTGAAATGGTTAAGGCGGAATCTTCTAAAAAGTACTTGGTGGTAATAGATTGTACATCGTCAATATTATCTCTGTAATAAGAGCCGTTAATTTTAAGTTCAGTATCGGAATTTAGTTTGATAAGATGGTTATATGTTACCAGATGTGCATTATTATCAAGATATCTATTTTGGGGGATGTTCGGAAATGAGATGTTGGGAATGGAAATTAATTGAGGTTTTAGCGTTATCATTCCATTGAGTTCTCCGTTACTGTAGGTTAGGGGTTGATGCTGAAATTGAAGGTTATTGCCAATGTTATTGGTTTGCCAGGAAGCTATTATTTGTTGATTTTTTTGAAACAGCATAGGCGTGAGATTGATATCCCAAAGCAAAGGGCTAAAACCAACGGTGGTCTGGGCTGTTCCTGTAATTGTAACATTTTTTTTTAAGCGGATGTTGATGGAGGTTGCATCTGTGGCAATGACGCCATCAATAGCTTTAATGGGCTGGTGGTTGTGAAGCACTTCTACGGCACTGACCGATTCGTATGGTAAATTTTTGTTAGCCAGTGGGTATCTTCTGCCAAGCAGGTCCTGTCCTTCGATATAGTATTTTTGAATGTCGCGACCCATATAGGAAATTTTGCCGGAAGGACTCACTTCAAAACCGGGCATTTTGCTTATGACATCGCCAATAGAAAAGTCTTTCTCTTGTGCGAATGCATTTACTATATATGTGGTGGTATCTTTCCCCGAGATAATGGGATATCCTTTTACCGTTACTTCTTTTATATTAAAGGTTTCGCTCACTAGGTGCAGCGTTAGGTTTTGGCTTTTGTTTGCTAATACTAGTGTTGTGTCTCTAAAGGATAATGATTTTGCCGTCAATGCAATAGAATCCTCTTTTGAATTTATTTCTACGCTGAAATATCCTTTGTTATCAGAAAATCCGAAAGCAATTATTTGTTGGAAATTATTGGGAGGATGAAATATGATATTGACGCCATTGACACTTGTTGCATCTGATGAAACAAGTGTGCCACTTATTGTAACCTGAGCAAGAGAAGGTGCAAGCGTTTGTAATAGAAATATTAACGTTGTTATATAAAGGTGGCAGAACAGCCTTTTCTTATCAAAGGTATTCATACTTATTATTGCGGTGAGGTTTATTAAATTGGTTCCACGTCGGTATGGACTGCAAATCCACACCGGACAAAAGCAATGGATGTGTAATTCAAAAGAGAAGAATGTTAGCTATTTTCTCCAGTCATATCGAATCCAAAATTTATTGAATGGGTTTAATGCGCTTTAGTTTTTTGTTTAAATCAAATGATTTTTAATATCGTTCAATAAAGTTGTTTCTCATTTTAGTTCTGCGTAAAACTTGTCCTAAATTTTCTTCTGAAAACTCCGACATGTTAGAAAATTTTTCATATCGATGGTTGTTCACCTGTTCAATAACTTTGATGTATTGTTGGGGAGTTATGGTGATGTATGATTTATGCTGGTAATATATAGGTTTTAGATATTTTGGCTTTCGAGTACTTAACAATTCAAAACGGTGTTGCTTTTGTGAATCTTCAATAAGTACTATTAACCCCGGTAGTCCGTAAAATTTGTAAGGCCCATCGCTAACTGGTATTTCTGGAGTAAACCAGGCAGTGTAATCGCGGCCTGCGAAGTGAGTCCTTGCTTTTTTGCAGGGATATCCAAGAATAATAGTGTCGGCACTGTTGATGATTGACCATTGGTACCTGATTTTTTGAACAACCCTATAATAATTATCCGGCGACAGGACAGAGGTCATCTCAATGCTTCCTTTTTCGAGGAAACTTTTGTAAATAGAATAATCGGCCAGGATATTTCCCGGCTGTGAGGTCATAAGTGGTAACAGTTGGTTAATAATGTGTTGAGTATCGGTATTTTTATTGGCTTCAAATATGGAGTCTTGTGCAGGAATATTTTCTCCTGTAAATCTCGAAAATCGATTCCCTAATTGCAAAACCATAAGTTGGCTTTTTATTGAGCTTTCTGACATTGAGTCTTGCTGAAACATATATTCGTAAACAAATTCTGTTTTTACAGTGTCAATAATCTCTCGCTCTTGTGAGTATGTCAAAATGGGTAGCAAGAGAAATACATATTTGATAATAATACCCGGTGTTTTCATTTTTTATTTCTGAGGAAATCTATTTTAATAGTGAGTTAAATTGTGGCTTCCAAGATTCCCATTTAACCGGAATATTTTTATTTCCGGAAACGGAAATTTTGGATAGCCACATCCAATTTCAGAAAAGGGTGAAACTGATTTTTATATTCTTGGAATTTAACAGGTTATCTCTATGACCTCTTTGATTATTTCGGCAACTTGTTCAGTTGTCCCGCATGCTGATGTTACAGTACCCTTTCCATTATTACAATCAATGGCTACAGTTACACAATCGGCAGAAACCTCATTGATACCTGCCGTGCCAGTCAGCATAGTGATTATCATTGTAAAAATTAATCCTGTTTTTTTCATGACACAAAGATTTTTGATTAAACTTAGTTTTATTCTCATACTCAAAACGCTTTTCGGGAACCGTTCCGGCTATTTTTAAAAGCTTTCGCCGGAAAACTATACCGTTACAGGCAAGGAAGTTATCCATTACCGTTGACTGCTTCCGAAAACTGGCAATATTGCCTTCTGATTTTCGTGTGTTTGATTATCTTTGTTAGCCTTTGTATGGTTTAGGTGACAATTGTGTAGGTGTGTAATTAGGGGAACCGACTGTGCAAGGGTTCCTTTTTCTTTTTAACAAGGGTTGCCAGCCCTGCCAAAAAGAGGATATTTTTTAGTCAATATTGAATAGTCCATAGAGGTAGTAGCCTTTACTATCGATAAAATGAATTTCGTAAATACCCTTATTCCAGAACGAAATGTCAATGATGACATTGGCTGTAATGGAGGTATTGATGCTTTGTTCCCATTTTACTACATTTGAGGAAGAACTGATGACAATGCTAATGGTTCCCAATTTTTTTTTGAGGAAACTGATGTTTAATTGATTATTGAGAATAAAAGCCCTGATAGGGTTTGAAGCCGATTTGAGTCCGGGTGTGGATAGTGAGCCCAAGAGTTCGATTTCTTTTTTTGAATCTACTGCTAGAAGAATATCTTGATAAGCCAAAGAACAAAACGGTAAAATGGCACTGTTTAAAAAGACAAGGGTTAAGATGTATTTTAGCATGTTTATGGGTTTTAAGTGATTAACAATAGCAAAATTATTCCCTTGTAATCTCGCTTGCAATAGTTTTTATTGCCAATATTGGTTTTTTGTAGTGTGTTTGTGTGTCAATGGGTTGTATATTAGGAGTTTGGGAAAATAGTGATATTGTTTTTGGTGGCCATGTGTGGTGAATGGAATTAATGTTAAAACGATTTGTGCTCTTAGTTTATTTATCCCTAAGAGCAGAGTAGGATTGGTTTTCGGACTTTACACCGGAGTGAATTGCAAATCCACAACAATGGTATCTAAATGTAAATTATCTCTTTACATCTTATATCTAAAAAGATACCAATCTTTAATTTTTATTTTGCCGGTTTTCTTTGATTTTTTCGTCCAGGAAGCTTTTGAAATTGGCGAATTTACCGACTTTAAGTTTTTTCCTGATTAAAGATTTTTTGGCTTGGATGGTGTTGGGGCTATAGCCCAGAATTACAGCTGTTTCGGTATTAGAAAGTCCTGCATAGGCGAGGCAACAAATTCTGAATTCTGTTTCATTGAGTTCTCGAAGTTCCTGTTTCATTTGAGTAAAAAGCCCGTTGTATGCAGAATCCATAGTTCTGTAAAATTTATTCCAGTCTAATTCTTCTTGGCCGTATACTACTTTATTAAAGGTTTTTATAAAATGTCTTCCTGATTGTCCATTGTCGTTACGGAGGTATATTTCCAGCAAAGCTGCCTTTTTTAAAATACCAAATTGTTCAAGCAATACCGAGCGGAATGAATTTTTTTCTTTTTGGGCGGTTTGTGCCATCTCTTTCAATTGATAAATGCGTTTTTCAATTTCCAGAAGTTCTTTTTTACGGTTCATGTCTTGGAGATAGTAGACAAATAGAAAGATACCAAGAGTCAGCAAAAGACCGGAAATAATAATAATATTGCGTTGTCGCTGGATAATTAGTAGCCGGTTTTTGGCCAAAAGCGTTTGAATATTATATTTTTCGCGAATTTCCAAAATGGCGCTGTTCTTATTTTTTTCCAGTATAGCAGCCAGGTATTCGCTGTAAAGCTTATGGTTGTTTAATGCGCTGTTAAAATCTCCTTTTTGTTCATTAACTAAGGAAAGTGATTTGTAAATGTTGGCTAACAGAAAAATATTTTCTTTTGAGTTGAGTAAATTAATGGCGGTGTTAAGACAGACCAGTGCCGAATCATATTGCTTGGTTCCGGCAAAAACGTTGGCTAAATTGTAATAAGTTCGTGCTTTTTCAGTTGAGTCACCGGTCTGGGATAAAGTACTTGAAAAAATATTTTTGGCTTTATCCCATCGCTCCGTTTCGCGATAGGTAACTCCAAGGCATTGTTGAATGCTGATTTTTTCACTTGTTAAATTGTATTTGTCTGCGATAGTTAATCCTTTATGATAGAACGCGATGGCACTATCGGGCATGTTTTTGAGCAAAAAGCAGTTGCCAATCATGTTCAGGGCAATACTTAAGTTTTTATGGTTGTTTGCCTCATGAAAATACCGGACTGCTTTTTTGTACCTGACAATCGCTTCATCTTTTAAAAGCTGACCGTAGTATACATTTCCTAAAGCACCATTTATTAGTCCTTTTAGATTATAGTCAGTATCGAGTTTACTGTAATTATCTGCCTCCAGGAATTTTTGGGTTGCTTTTTCAAGTTTTTCATGAAGGGTGTATATTGTCCCGGCGAGGTAGGCTGCCTTTGCAGCATTATGAAAGTCTTTTTTATGTGCAAAGAAGTCTTCAATTAAAAAGACAAGCGTATCTGATGAAATGTCCCTATCCTTCTTGTGTTTAGCCTCTGCTTTTAGTAAAAAAAATCTGTAAAAGTCTTTTTGGGGCAATTGGGAAGGATGGGGTATTGAATTTAACAGAATAATAGCGCTGTCTACATTTTTATAAAGCAATGACTCTGCTTTGTTTAATAGCTTTCTTTCATGCACCGGCAGTTGTTTGCAATGAGTGCATGTTAAAATAATGATAACTAATGAGGAATAAAAAAGTGTTTTAAGCATTTCTGGGGAGGGAAAGTTAGAAACAGGTTCGCAAAAAGTTATCTGTTGGCAGCCCACAATAAGATTTTGCCCAGCAAGGCTGTTTGATATTTCGGTATTTTATCCGAGATAATTTTTCCTACTTGTTCTTCCTTTGCCACCATCGGCATCTCGGCCGATGCAATTTTTTGGATTTCTGCCAAAGTGGCATGGTCGAAATATTGAGACAAAATATTCTTAAGTTCCTGTGAGAGATCGGTTGTTGGGTTGGATTTAAGAGGCTCGTTAAGATTGGCTTCAGTAATACAAATCCGGAGCAGTTCTCTGACGCTTTCCTTTACCGGGTCTTCGCTTCCGGCCGTGTCGCGTAACGACCAGCTGTTGTATTGATAATCGGTATTTTCCAGTTCGCGCACGTAGATGCTGTCGGGACCGAAGATTCTTTTCAAGACCAGCAGTGTCCCTTTTTTCCAGGCTTGCCAGTTGAAGTTCTTGTGGTCCAATCCTTTGAGTCGTTCTTCCAGAAGGGCTTTTCCGCTATTTGTTGCTGATGATGTGTTGGGTGTCATGAAGTATGTTTTTTAGTCAGTTAAATTTAGTGAATTCAGAAATAGGAAACAAAAAAGGGATTGCCATCGTTGACAATCCCTTTATATTTTTATAAACCAATCAGTAAAAATCAATTTCTCTTAAGTTGCTTCCAATTTATAGCACCTATCAAAAAGAATAAAAACTGATTAGCTAATTATTGATTAATATTTCTTTTTTCAATTAACCCATTTGAGAATCACTTAGATACTTTAAGAATTTCATTAATCATTTTGGTTAACTGCTCTTTAGGGACGAAACCCAGCACTGCCTGCGGTTTTTCATTCATAGGAATGAAAACTATGGTTGGTAAACTTCTAATGCCGAATGCCGCCGATAATTCACGTGATTTTTCGGTATCAATTTTATAAACCTGAAGCTTTCCGCCATATTCCTCTTGAATTTCTTCCAATACAGGAGCTAACATTCGACAGGGTCCGCACCAGTCGGCGTAAAAGTCCAGAATAGCCGGTTTGTCACCTTTGTACACCCATTCACTGTTGTTTTCGTAGTCAAACACTTTCTCGATAAAAGCCTGTTTGTCTAAATGGATGATTTTAGACTCGGCTTCATTCCCGCCTGTTCGGGCTTTTGTTGTTTGGGTTCCTGAAAAGAGAAACAAAACGACAACCGAAAATAATGCTAAGTAATTTCTCATGATTATTGACTTTGAAGGGGTTAGAAAACAGATAGGGTAGAGATGTTATTTCTCTACCTTTAAAACATCTTTAATAGCTCGTTCAAACGTGTCTTTGGGTAATGCGCCCTGTGCCATTTGAGGCTGACCATCGACAGGAACGAACAGTAACGACGGAATACTTTGAATACCAAACATCCCGGCCAATTCTTGCTGGGCCTCGGTATCTACTTTATAAATGTCTAATTTTCCGTCGTACTCTTCCGACAGTTCTTCCAAAATTGGTGCCACCATCTTACAGGGTTGACACCAATCAGCATAAAAGTCTATTAAACAAGGTTTATCACCTTCAAATTTCCATTCTTTGTTGTTTTCAAAATCAAATACTTTTTCTTTAAAAGTCTCTTTTGTTAAATGCTCAACCATAATGTTTCTTTTTTTATTGGTTCAAAAATAGTGATTTTTTATCTCAATTTCAAAATATCTAAATTTGTAAATATGTTAATGCAATCATTGTGCCAAAAAACTGAGATTTGTCAACGGCCCTTTCTATTGGGATTATATTTGTAATTTTGACGCTCATTTGATAAAAAATAAGGCCAGGTAATAATTTAGGGTTGTAATTATTTATCATTGGCTAAAAATATGAATGCTCTGTTTTATTGTTGTTTAAGTGTTTGGTCCGGCAATCGACAATTATGATGATATGTTTCTTTAAGGAAACGGTCTGTGCAGAAAGTTGTTTTATAGTATTACAGTATAAAATATCATTATAATTTATAACATTTACATTTGAATGTTGTTTTTGGGGAAGGCTTATTTTTTATATCCTGTTTAAACAACGTGGGTGCTTTATCAAATTCAGGAAATAGGTAGAGGTTGCAGAAGAAGGTTGTCACGGTAAGAATAAATATAAATAATGTACAGGCATAAGGCAGAAGAAGTCAATAGTCATTAGTCAACAGTCATTAGTGCTAATGGACTAGTGACTAACGACTAACCACTAATGGCTGCTTTTAAGAAACAATATATCAATGAAGTAAGTAAATTTTATACGGATGAATCAATAACTTAGATGAAAAATAGTCGCGGAAAAGATATTATGAAGCAATATTTACAAACGCCTGTGTTTAAGGCCATATCACAAGTAGCCGATAGTATTGAGAGGGAGACATATGTTGTTGGAGGTTTTGTAAGGGATTTGATATTGAAAAGACAAACTACGGACATTGATATAGTGGTTGTTGGTAGCGGTATAGAGATGGCAAGAGCTGTGGCGAAGAAATTGGGCGGAGTAAAAGTTTCTGTGTTTAAAAATTTTGGTACAGCCATGTTTAAGTACCGTGGGATGGAAATAGAATTTGTGGGCGCCAGAAAAGAATCATATCACAGAAATAGCAGAAAACCGGTTGTAGAAGATGGGACTCTTGAGGATGACCAAAATAGGCGAGATTTTACAATTAATGCGCTGGCCTTGTCATTAAATGAAAAAAGTTTTGGGCAGTTGATTGACCCTTTTATGGGGGTTAAAGATATTGAAGCTGGCATTATTCGTACTCCGAGGGATCCGGTGGTTACTTTTTCAGACGACCCTTTGCGAATGCTTCGTGCCATCCGATTTGCCACTCAGCTGGGATTCAGAATTGAAGAAAAGACATTTGAAGGCATTGTTTCTCAAAAGGAAAGATTGGAGATTATTTCGAAAGAAAGAATAACTGAGGAACTTAATAAAATGTTAATGGCGCCAAGACCATCAATGGGTTTCAAACTCCTCGAAAAAACCGGTTTGTTACCTCTTATTTTACCGGAATTACAGGCTTTAAAGGGAGTAGAGAAAATTAATGGGATTGGGCATAAAGACAATTTTTATCATACTCTGGAAGTCCTGGACCAATTGGCAGAACGTTCGGATGACTTGTGGTTGCGCTGGTCTGCTTTGTTGCATGACATTGCCAAGCCCCGAACTAAACGGTTCGACCCAAAAGTAGGTTGGACTTTTCACTCTCATAATTATGTGGGGATGAAAATGGTTCCCAAAATTTTTCAGCGACTACGTCTGCCCCAAAATGAAAAAATGAAGTTTGTGCAAAAAATGGTGGAACTTCACATGCGCCCCATTGTGCTGAGCGAAGAAGGGGTGACTGATTCGGCTATCAGACGGCTATTGTTTGATGCAGGGGATGACATTGACAGTTTAATGACGCTTTGTGAGGCGGATATTACTTCGAAGAACGAGGTGAAGGTGCGTAAGTTTTTGCGTAACTTCAAAATTGTTCGGCAAAAATTAAAGGAAATAGAGGAGAAAGACCGTATCAGAAACTTTCAGCCGCCAATTTCCGGTGAAGAAATTATGGAGACCTTTGGCTTGCCCCCATGTAAAATAGTTGGTGAAATTAAATCTGCCATTAAAGAAGCTATATTGGAAGGTACAATACACAACGATTATGAAGAAGCCAGAACATTCATGCTGAAGAAAGGGAAAGAGATGGGATTGAAGGGCTGATGTTTGTTTTGATTGTAAGGAAATTTCGTTTAAGGAATTTTATTTTTGGGGGATAGGAGAAACGGTAATCGACAAATGTCTAATGCATATAGAATCAAACTAATTGCAGCATAATAAATCCATTGTGTCGATTTTTGTATATTTGATTTGGACTCCTTTAATAGGAAATCATGAGATTGTCAGAAAAGGAAAGGAAATCTATTAAGCAAGCAGCTAAAGAAGTTTGGGGGAATAGTGCTACTATTTATCTTTTTGGATCACGTGCCGATGACACAAAAAAAGGCGGTGATATTGATTTGTACATACGGTTGTCTGAGATGAAATCTGCTCATGAGCTTGTGCGTCAAAAGGCTGCTTTTCTGGCCAAATTGGAGATGCTGTTGGGAGAACAAAAAATTGATGCTATTATACATACACCTCAAAATGAGGATCTGCCAATTATCCAAACAGCCCAAAAAGAAGGTGTGATTTTATGATTTAACTATTGTTATGAATAATAAGGATTTAAAGGATGCTTTGACAGAAGCTTTTGATACCGGTTATATACACCTCAAAAGAATGAATTTTGCTTTGTCTAAAGTGAAAAAATTTCTTCCAATTACCTCTGATAACTATTTATCTTTAGATGATGATACCATTGGATTTCTTGATCAATATATTTTTCGCTTTTCAAAAGCACAAGATCTCATTGGTTCCCGAATTTTCCCATTAATACTTCAAGTTCTGGCTGAACCTGTGGAGGATAAAGCTTTTATTGATATTTTAAACCGGATGGAGAAATTAAATATTATTGATTCAACACAAAACTGGATAGAGTTAAGAAAAATCCGAAATGAGATTACTCATGAATATCCTTCTAACCTGAAGGAGCGTGTTGAAGGAATAAATATTTTAGTCGAAAACTTCACTGTTTTCCAACAAATTTTAGCTCGTTGTTCCCGGTTGTTGGAACAATATGGGTTAAAAATAGATTGCTCTAATCCCAATTTCTGAATTTAAAACACTTAATATTTTGTATCAGGCCAATAAATTCTTTTCGGATAAACTTTATCGCCCATTTCCTGAGGAGGTGGCACCCATACTAATAGGTTGGCATCTACAAACGCCTCAAAATGCAGGCAGTCTTTTACGCCTGGCTGCCAATGTGGGGTGCCGGTTGGTTTTGTTTGTAAAAAATAAGGAGGAAGCGGTCTTTAAAACGGCCAAAATGAAATATGTGGCAGGGGTAGCCTATGAGATGGTTAACTGGTCTTTCTGTCGTTCAGAAGACCTTCTTCAACACATTCCCCCGCAATATTCTTTTGTGGCACTGGAAACTGCTCCCGGGTCCACTAATCTTCTGAATACCCAATTGCCTGACAAAATGGCCCTAATGGTAGGTAGCGAAAGGTCAGGGATACCTGATGAGGTTAACTTCCACGGTCAGATGGACGTTCATATTCCCATGTTGGGACCGGTAAAGTCGATGAACGTGTCGCATGCCGCAGCCGTTTGCCTGTTTGAGTGGATGAGGCAGCATCTACACCTTATTCATTAAAATATGTATCCAATAGCCAGGCGGAAGTAGGGAAATATGGATGAATAGGTATTGTGGTTTTTGTTACAATCGCCGGTGATGTTTGCTTTTCACTGCGAGGAGATATGATTAAAGAAATTTTTCTTTTTTAACAGGAATTACGGAGAAAATTCTTTAATAATCTCTACTTTTGCGGCGAAAAATTAAACCAAAGTAATCCCTTCAAATTTTATGGCTTACATCCAAAACACTATGGTTATTCGCCGGGAGCTGCTCGTGCGATTGACCCGACTGATGAAAGAAGATCTACTACCCGAAAAAATTGACCGTATCCCGCTGGAAATGGCACCAAAGGAAAAGGGGGCGCGCCGTCGGTGTTGCGTACATAAAGAGCGGGCGGTAATTAAATATAAAACCATGCCTTTGTTGGGCTTTCGACCCGATGAGGAAGAAGATGAACTGACCCCTTTATCCGAATATGCCAATGTAGCACTAAGTCGTCGGCAGCCAACAGGGAAGAGCATGCTTACAGTGGTTGATGAGGCTTGTACCAGTTGTGTGAAGGTTAATTATGTGGTAAGTAACCTTTGCCGCGGATGTGTGGGGCGTTCGTGCCAAATGAATTGTCCTAAAGATGCCATTATTATTAATGCCGATGGTAAAGCCCATATTCGTGAAGAGGTTTGCGTTAGTTGTGGTATCTGTCATAAAGCATGCCCTTACCATGCTATAATTTATGTTCCCGTGCCATGTGAGGAAGCTTGTCCGGTTGGCGCTATTAAAAAGAATAATGATGGCGTTGAGGAGATTGATGAAGAAAAATGTATTCTCTGCGGTCGGTGTATTAACGCTTGCCCTTTTGGGTCCATATTCGAAATATCGCAAACCATAGATGTGTTGAATGCTATAAAAAAAGGCGAGCAACTGGTGGCTATGGTTGCACCATCATTGTATGGGCAATATCAGGCAGAGCCCGGACAGGTTCTTAATGCCGTCAAAAAAGTTGGTTTTCATCATGTAATGGAAGTGGCAGAAGGAGCCGTTGATACAGCGCGTGAAGAGGCAGCCGAATTCAGAGAACGTCTCGAAAAAGGGTGTACTTTAATGACCACTTCATGTTGTCCCTCTTATGTAGAAGCTGTAAATAAGCATATTCCGGCAATGAAGAAACTTGTAAGTGAAACCCCCTCGCCTATGGTTTTCACGGCACGTAAAGTAAAAGAACGGTTCCTGGGTGCCAAAACCGTATTTGTTGGCCCTTGCGTGGCAAAACGAAAAGAAGCGCGCGATTCTGGTTTGGTAGATTATGTGCTCACTTTTGAAGAACTGGATGCTATCCTCGAGGGATTGGATATCTCAGTTTCAAGCCTGGCGTTGGAGGCGGAGTTGACCGAGGTGCCACTTGAAGCCAGAGGATTTGCCAAAAGTACAGGTGTGGTCAACGCAGTGAAAAAAGCCAGCAACGATGTCTTTATTAAAGAGGTGGTGATAAATGGTTTAGACAAAAAATCTTTGAATATGCTGAAAGCTTATGCTCGAGGGAAAGCACCCGGAAACTTTATTGAAGTGATGGCCTGCCAGGGAGGTTGCCTCTCCGGACCTTGTTCCCTTACCGATGAAAGAAAAGGACGCAAGATATTCGAAGATTCAATAAATAAGCTTTATGATTCTCAATAGTTTGAATTCTGTTGTCAAAGTTTCTGCCGATTTGTCATTACTATCATGACATGCCCCTTATTGTCTTTTATTGTCGATGTCATATTTACATCTTTATTATATCTTTTTGTTATAAAAGCAAATTGGCATATCCTTTGAATTAAGTGTTGCACGATTTTTAGAAAATTATTGAGAACGAAAAATAAAAAAAACAATGGGAAAAATAATTGGAATTGATTTAGGAACAACCAACTCATGTGTGGCGGTAATGGAGGGTAACGATGCTGTTGTTATTCCAAACAGTGAAGGTAAGCGTACCACGCCATCTATTGTTGCTTTTGTAGAAAATGGTGAACGCAAGGTGGGTGATCCTGCCAAACGCCAGGCTATCACCAATCCTCAAAAAACGATATACTCTATCAAACGCTTTATGGGTACCATGTATGATGAAATCCCCAATGAAGTTAAAAGGGTACCTTATAAAGTGGTGAAAGGTGACAATAATACTCCTCGTGTTCAAATAGATGACAGACAATATACCCCTCAAGAAATTTCAGCCATGATTCTTCAAAAAATGAAGAAAACGGCTGAAGATTATTTAGGGCAAGAAGTTACTGAAGCTGTTATTACTGTGCCGGCCTACTTTAACGACTCTCAGCGCCAGGCAACTAAAGAAGCCGGAGAAATTGCCGGTTTAAAGGTGAGAAGAATTATTAACGAACCCACCGCTGCTTCTTTGGCTTATGGCCTTGATAAAAAAGGTAAAGATATGAAAGTGGCCGTCTATGACCTTGGAGGCGGTACTTTTGATATTAGTATTCTGGAACTTGGCGATGGCGTTTTTGAAGTTAAATCAACCAACGGGGATACCCATCTTGGTGGAGATGATTTTGATGAGGCCATTATCAACTGGCTTGTCGATGAATTTAAAAAGGACGAAGGAGTTGACCTGAAGAAAGACCCAATGGCCTTGCAGCGTCTGAAAGATGCTGCCGAAAAGGCTAAAATTGAACTTTCCAGTTCTACCAGCACCGAAATCAACCTTCCTTATATCATGCCGGTTGACGGTGTGCCTAAACACTTGGTGAAAACACTTACGCGTGCACAGTTTGATCAGTTGACTTACGATCTGGTTCAAAGAAGTTTAGAGCCTTGTAAGGCCGCATTGAAAGATGCAGGTATTAGTGCTTCCGAGGTAGATGAAGTTATTCTGGTAGGTGGTTCTACTCGTATTCCTGCTATTCAGAAAGTAGTTGAAGACTTTTTTGGCAAAAAGGCTTCAAAAGGGGTTAACCCCGATGAGGTGGTTGCTCTTGGTGCCGCTATTCAAGGTGGTGTGCTTACCGGTGAGGTTAAGGATGTGCTTCTGTTGGATGTTACACCGCTGTCATTGGGTATTGAAACCATGGGTGGCGTGATGACCAAATTGATTGAAGCCAACACGACCATACCAACCAAAAAGTCGGAAACATTTACCACTGCGGCCGATAACCAACCATCGGTTGAGATTCACGTGTTGCAGGGTGAACGACCTATGGCTAAGGATAATAAAACTATTGGTCGATTCCACCTTGATGGTATTCCACCGGCACCACGCGGAGTTCCTCAAATTGAAGTGACTTTTGACATCGATGCCAACGGAATTCTTCATGTAACCGCCAAAGATAAAGCTACCGGCAAAGAACAAAGTATTCGTATCGAAGCCTCTTCCGGCTTGTCGGATGATGAAATCAAACGGATGAAGGCTGAGGCAGAAGCTAATGCTGAAGCCGACAGAAAAGCCAAAGAAAGAATCGACAAACTTAATGCTGCAGATAGTTTGATATTCCAAACCGAAAAGCAGCTTAAAGAATTTGGTGATAAAATACCTGCCGACAAGAAAAAGCCTATAGAAGATGCCTTGGCTAAACTGAAAGAGGCTCATAAGAAACAGGATATCGATGCCATTGATAAGGCAACACAAGAACTCAACTCAGTGTTCCAGGCTGCTTCACAGGAAATGTATAACGCCAGCCAACAAGCGCAAGGAGCTCAGACAGGAGGGGCTCAACAACAAGCTTCTGATTCATCATCGAAGAAAAGCGGAGATGATGAAGTGACCGATGTAGACTTTGAAGAGGTTAAATAAAAGGTTTATTATTATTTTATTAAGAGGCTGTCCTTTTCAATTGGGGCAGCCTTTTTTGTTGTTCTTTTAATTTTTGATACAAGCTTGGTAAGTGATTTTCGTTTCGTCTGAAATGAATACTTTTGTGTTATTTTAAAGATGAAAAGAATTGTTCCCAATGCTTGGATGGAATTCTAAAAAAATTTTACCACTTTTATCTACACTAATGACAGGTTTAATTTAAAGTGGCTTAACGATTGTTATCATTGAAATTTTAATGCCAATGAAGCTGAGGTTATTGAATTTATGTGTTTTATTATTGTTGACATTTTATGCTAAATCGCAGAGCGAACTTTTTGAAAAACCCGAAAGTCGAGCTAAAAAAGTAGTTAAAACTGATCCCAAATATAAGAATCTTAGGGATGAACAAGGTCGCCGTCAAGGATACTGGATGAGGTTTCATCCCAATGGAAATCCTGCATATAGGGCCCGATTTAAAGATGACATTCCTGTTGACACCCTTATTAGATATTACAAAAACGGAGAGAAATTTGTCGAAATTGTTTTTGACAATAATAATCGATTGGGAAGAGCTCGATTTTTTTCTGAAAAGGGGAAGCTGATAGCTACCGGTTTTTATAACAATATGAAGAAGGATAGTATTTGGGAATTCTTTGATGAACGAGGGCGCCTCAGGTCTCGTGAAACCTTTGAGAACGATCTTCAGCAGGGACTATCGGAAATTTTTTATGATAGCGGGACTCTGGCTGCCGAGGTCCTCTACTGGGAAGGTAAAAAACAGGGGCTGGAAAAGCAATATTATCCCGACGGTTCTCCAAGAGTTTACATAAATTACAAAGACGGGAAATTTGACGGGGCTTATACTGTCTATTATCCCGATGGCAAACACGAGATTACCGGTTATTATAAGGACGGGAAACAAGATAGTTTATGGATTTTCTATGATGCTTTGGGGCGCGAAAAATTTTCATTGATGTATAAGGATGGAGTTGCAGTGAATAAAGATAAATTAGATAGTCTACAACGTCAGGAATATAACCTTTATGAGCAGAATAAAGAGCGGTTCGAAGATCCGGAAAAATACATGAATAATCCCGATGAATTAATCCGGAATTTTTAAACTATTTTTTATGGGTCAGGAAGCCATTACGCTTTTACAGCTTAATCAAATAATAAAAGGCATCATTGATGATGCCGGGTTAAATTCGGTCTGGGTAAAGGCTGAAATAGGGGAGTTACGTGTCAACCGAAACGGTCATTGCTATCTTGACCTGGTGGAGAAGAATCCTGAGAATGATAGCTTGGTTGCACGTTCCCGGGGAATGATATGGGCTCAAAATTTCAGATTACTCAAAGCCTATTTTGAATCTTCCACCGGACGACCCTTAACTACCGGATTAAAAGTTTTGGTAAAAGCTTCGGTACAGTTTCAGGAAGTATATGGATTAAGTTTAATAATTACTGATATCGACCCGTCCTACACGATGGGCGACCTGGCCCAAAAGCGGCGAGAGGTAGTTAATCGGCTTATCGAAGAGGGCGTCTTTGAAATGAATAAAGAGCTGGAGTTGCCCGCTGTAATTCAAAAAATTGCCATCATCTCATCGCCTACTGCAGCCGGATATGGTGATTTTATTCACCAACTGGAAAATAACCCTTACGGAATCAAGTTCTATTTCCATCTTTTTCCTGCCCTTATGCAGGGCGAAAAAGCTGAAAATTCTATTGTAGAAGCCCTGGAAAAAATCTTTGACCATTCCTCTTTTTTTGATGCTGTGGTTTTAATACGGGGAGGAGGAGCTACTATCGATTTACTCTGCTTCGACAGTTATTGGGTTGCTTATCATATTGCCCAGTTCCCGTTGCCTGTAATAACGGGGATTGGTCACGAAAGAGATGAGTCGGTAGCCGATATGGTTGCCCATACCATGTTAAAAACGCCTACAGCAGTAGCCGCCTTTTTAATTGAGCGGGCTGCTGTTTTTTTGCAGCGGGTTGATGAGGCCGCCGCTCAGGTGGCCGATTTGGCACGTGAAAAGATTCAAAATGAACAACAAACCATTGAAAACCTTTCAAAAGTATATGTTCCAACGGTCAAAACCACATTGCAAAGAAGACGGTCCAATTTAGAACAAATGGTCGCTCATTTGCCCGTTGTCGTTACAAAACGGTTGGGAAGTGCTGCTTATCAATTGAAACGTTTTCAGGAGAAAATGGTGGTGGCATCTAAGCATAAAGTTAATAATAGTCAGCAGTTGCTTAATCAATACTATCAATCGCTCAGGCGATATCCAATACGGTTGTTAAATGCATCGCGGCAAAAATTGGATTATCTTGAGCAGGCAAAAAATGCCAATGACCCGGTAAGATTGCTCAAACGGGGATATTCACTCACTTATCAGGATGGCAAGCTGGTGAAAAATATTGGTATGATAAAAAAAGGCTATCCTATTACCACCAGGTTTATTGACGGCCGGGTGAGTGGTACAGTAGAGCATGTCGCAAAATTGGGTAAGAAAGAATGAATAGTCGGTCAATTCAAAAATGTGCAATCTTTATAATTTTCAGGGGAAAATTGAAATTGTTGTTTTTCTGTTATCTAAAAATCTTAAATCTAATTATCTAAATAATTATGACAGCCAGGAAAAAATTAACCTACGGTGAAGCTATCACCGAAATAGAGGAAATTCTTCAGCAAATGGAAGATGAGGAGTTGGATGTGGATGAACTTGCAGGTAAAGTGAAACGGGTTTCGGAACTGGTTCGCTTTTGCCGGAATAAATTAAAGAATACCGAAGAAGAGGTGGAAAAAGTGTTAAAAGAGATGGAAGAGGAGTAACCTTCCAACATGTTATAGAAAATCGGACTGAAAACTAAAAGGCATCAACCATTCGGCTTTTTCTACTTTTATGATTTTTTCTTTTCCGGCCATAATAACGGCGAAGGGTTTTTTAAAACGGTTTTCCCATTCGATAAATACCTGCCGACAACTGCCACAAGGGGGCACGGGCATATCTATAACCTGTCGGTTTTTGGTGGCCACAACAGCCAGAATGCGGACAGCAGCTTCTGGATATTGAGAAGATGCATAAAAAAGGGCAACCCGCTCGGCGCAGAGACCGGATGGGTAGGCTGCGTTTTCCTGGTTGTTCCCGGTAATTATTTTGCCATTATCCAGGAGTAGGGCAGCCCCTACATTAAACTTTGAATAGGGATTGTAAGCCATGAATGAGGCTTCTACGGCAAGCTCAATAAGCTTTTCCTCTTGTTGGTTTAATTGAGCCGTCGATGTATATTCCCGATAAGGAAACTGAATATATTTTTCGTTTTTGGTCATCACGGCTGCAATTTAGCATCATGAATTGATTTTTACAAATCGATACTGATTAAAGATGCTGGTTATTGGTAGGATTTTGAAAGTAACAATAAGGAACCAGGATTCGAAATAATTATTGATGGTCGCGTTTTTGTCGTTCTGTTTTATATATTTGTCGGAACATGGGTCTTTTAGTAAATAATTTTACAAAGATTGTTCATTTTTTGAATAGATTGGTTATGCAAAAGATATTTGTACTCTTGACTGTTTTTATTAATTGTATTGTTTGTTTGACCTTTGGACAGATATCATCTGAATTGACGCCCCAACAATATATCGATAAATATCACGAATGGGCAATTTTAAATATGAAGCGGAGTGGGGTGCCGGCCAGTATCACTCTGGCTCAAGGTATGTTGGAGTCCGGAAACGGAAATAGTAGATTGGCTGTAGAGGCCAATAATCATTTTGGTATAAAATGTCACGATTGGACCGGTGAAAAAGTTTACCATCATGATGATCGCCGCAACGAATGTTTCAGAAAATACAATACAGTATACGACTCATATGCCGACCATGCGCAATTTTTGTCTACCCGTTCGAGATACGCTTTTCTTTTTGACCTGGATATTACCGATTACAAGGGTTGGGCACGCGGGTTAAAAAAGGCTGGCTATGCCACTGACCCCAACTATGCTAAACGACTTATTGATATTATTGAACGATATAAGCTTTATGAGTTCGATAGGGAAGGTGCCGGAAGAAGCGCCTGGAAACGTTCTAAAGGAACTTCCACTTCGGGGAGGCATGTAATTGACCCTTATACCCGCCATGAAGTTTTATTCAATAATGGGGTTCGGTATATCAAGGTTAAACCGGAAGATACTTTTTCTTCTATTGCCCAGGAATTTAACCTTCGAGATTGGGAATTGCCTAAATATAATGACCTTAAATCTGCCGGGAAGGCCACCGATTATAATTATTTGTATATTGAGCCTAAACGAAATAAAGCACATCCGGACCATCCGTGGCATGTGGTGAAAGAGGGTGAATCGATGTTCGAAATTTCGCAAATTTATGGCATTAAACTTCGAAAGCTGTATAAACTGAATAATATGAACGAGGGTGAGGAAGCCAAACCCGGTGAGCGATTGAGCCTTCGAAAAAAAGTAAAAAATTAAATTTTTGATGAAATACATGTGTGAGTCTCGGGTGATTTTAACGGTGTATTTTATTTGCTCAAAATAAACTTAACTCGTTGGGTAAATAGGACGAGTTTAAGAACATGGTTTATAGTTTTCATAGTCATTGCCCTATGGGCTCACCTGACTTTGGACGGTGCACTTTTTACAAATCTTTTTGTTAAATCGCTTTTGGGGGGTATACTCGATTCCGAGAAATAGGCGTTTTTACTGTGTATTAGCATTTGTGGAAATTTAAAAATTTTGTCGACACAATCGCCTGCCTGCAGTCAACGAAATGCTATAAAAGAAAAAATAGAATTTAATTTATTGTCCCAATATGTTCGTTAGGGTAAAAGCAGTTTGTAAAAGGAAAAGTTAGGATCCAAATGAAGCCCCTTCAGGGATTTTGTTCCCTTTCAAAAACTCTTCGGTAGTCATTCTTTTTTTTCCGGCCATTTGTAACTCTTTAATTTTTAGATCACCATTACGGGTACCTACTAGGATGATTTTTTTTTGGTCGCAATATATTTCGCCGGGATTAAGGCCTGCAGAACCTGATTTTTCGGTACGAAAAATTTTTATTGATTGTTTTCTTTCTTCATTTGGATATGATAGTTCGGTCCAGGCTGCGGGGTAAGGGCTAAGTCCTCTTATTTTGTTATGGACGGTATCACATTCTCTGTACCAATCAATTTTACAATCTTCTTTAAAAATTTTGGGTGCCGGTTTTCCTTGTTTGTGAGCTTGTGGTTGGGGAGTAATGGTTTGATTGGCTATGGCCTTAACAGTTTTTACAACCATGTTGGCACCTTGAACCATTAGTTTGTCGTGCAGGCTTCCGGCATTATCCTCAGGAAGGATAGGTGTTTCTTCCTGGAACAATATGTCGCCGGTGTCGATTTCGTGTTGGAGAAAAAAGGTAGTTACTCCGGTTTTTTCTTCACCATTGATAATTGCCCAGTTAATGGGGGCGGCACCACGGTAATCGGGAAGGAGAGAAGCATGAAGGTTAAAAGTGCCTAAGGGCGGCATATTCCAAACCACTTCGGGTAACATACGAAAGGCGACTACTACCTGAAGGTCGGCCTTTAAATCTTTTAATTCCTCTAAAAAGCGAGGATCTTTTAAGTTTGTGGGTTGTAGTATTTTGAGTCCTTTTTCTGTTGCAAAGTTTTTTACGGGTGATGAGGTTAATTTACGGCCCCTCCCGGCAGGTTTATCAGGAGACGTTATTACGCCTACAATATTCATTTGTGCTTCAAGCAACGCTTTCAAGCTTTCGACGGCAAAGTTGGGGGTACCCATGAAAACAATTTTCAAGTCTTGCATCGTGGTCTTGTTTTCAACAAATATAGGAAAAATGGCAACAAAAGAGGATGGCCAGAATCCATATGGTATCTGGCATATGTCAAATTATCAGGAATATATTAAACTAATCCAGCACTAATTATTACCTTTTTTCGTTGAACCATTTGATTTTTCGTCGTCCAGATATTTAAAGAATTTCAGGTTATGTCCCATTTTTTCTTTTTTAGTGAGCAAGTAAAATTCATTGTAAGGATTGGGTTTTACTTCAATAGGAACATTTTCAACGATTTTGAGTCCATAACCTTCCAGTCCAATACGTTTAATGGGATTATTGGTCATCAGTCTCATTTTTGTGACACCCAATTCTCGCAGTATTTGAGCACCAACGCCATAATCACGTTCATCCGCTTCAAACCCCAATTCGGTATTGGCATCTACGGTATCACGACCTTGTTCCTGTAATTTGTAGGCTTTCATTTTATTCATGAGGCCAATGCCGCGACCCTCCTGATTCATGTAAACGATAACACCTTTCCCTTCTTTTTCAATTATTTGCATGGCCTTATGCAATTGTTCTCCACATTCGCAGCGCAGAGACCCGAAAATATCACCGGTAGCACACGAAGAATGAACTCTAACAAGAATGGGTTCATCTTTTTCCCAGGTTCCCTTAATAAGCGCCATATGTTCCAACCCATTGGATTTTTGTTTGAAGGGGATAAACTGAAAATCGCCATAGGCTGTAGGTAGGTGTACTTGTACTCCCTTAATGATCAAGCTTTCCTGTTTGAGCCGGTAAGCAATAAGGTCTTCTATAGAAATGATTTTAAGGTTGAATTTTCGTGCTATTTCAACCAGTTGCGGGAGCCGGGCCATGGTTCCGTCATCATTCATAATTTCAACCAGAACTCCGGCGGGTTGAAGACCGGCCAGGCGAGCAAGATCAACAGCTGCCTCGGTATGTCCGGAACGACGCAATACCCCTTTTTCTTTAGCCTTAAGAGGAAAGATATGGCCGGGTCGACCTAAATCTTCCGGTTTGGTTTTAGGATCGCTAAGTGCTTTAATGGTTTTGGCACGGTCTGATGCGGATATGCCAGTGGTGCAGCCATGACCAAGTAGATCCACTGATACGGTAAACGGAGTTCCATGTAGTGAGGTGTTTTTGCCCACCATTAAGTCGAGTTCCAGTTCATCACATCGGTCTTCAATCAATGGAACACAAATAAGTCCTCGACCAAATTTAGTCATGAAATTTACTTTCTCGGGAGTGATGAGTTCGGCGGCGGTAATAAAATCTCCTTCATTTTCACGATCTTCATCATCAACAACAATCACAAGTTCGCCTTTTCGGATAGCTTCGATTGCTTCTTCTATGGTATTAAGTTGAAATTCTGAATGGGTATCCATTTTATTGTTTAAATTGTCAATTAAAGATTACAAAATTACATAAATAATATACAGTAACCATGATAATTTTAATGGAATCTCTGATATTTCATGGCTAAGAAATGGTTGACGTTTTATCTTTCTTTTTTGACTTGAATTTGGCAAGCAATTTTTGAAAGAAAATAATATAAGCATCAGCATTCATAATAGCAGAGTCGGTCGCAGACTTGTAGGTAAGGAAAATACCCAAAGGCAATAAAACGGCAGAAGATAACCACATGCCCTGATATACGAGCCATACTCCCTCGCGTGCTAGTTTGGCACCCATTGTATCGATAATGTAATAGGCCACAAAAAAGAGGACCGAGATAACTACAGGCATCCCTAATCCGCCTTTTCGAATGATGGCACCCAGTGGTGCACCAATGAAAAAGAAAATAAGGCAGGCAAAAGGAAGCGTGAATTTGCGATGTAATTCCATTTTATGTCTTCTGATGGTTCTGTCTTTAAGCTCGATCAAACGCATTCTTTCGTCTATGGTTTGTTTTGTGGTACGGGCTTTTTGCATGGCCATTTCCAGTACCATCTGTTTTTGGGTATCTGAAAAAGAGTTGAAGAGGCTGTCGGGCTCAATCATTCGCGTGGAATCGATTATAGTCAGATGACTTTGGGGATTTTTCAGATTCTTCCGATTCTTGTTGGCCAACAGGGTAATTTGTGTAAAATAAAAAGACTTGGACCGGCTCCTTAAATTGTTGACAAATTTATTTTTTTCAGAACTCAGAGAATCTAAGTCGTGCCTTATCTGTTTAAGATTTTTCATTCGGTCGCTGTTCTTAAACAGATTTTCATCGGTTTTTGAAAAGTCGAAACCTTTTAAAGGTATAATGGCGGTTTGTTGCTTAAAATAATCGGTACGGAACATCTCTTCCGGAGAATCATTTTTTTGATCCTGCAAGCCAATCTTTTCATCATACCTTACTCCGTCAAAAAGAGTTAGTTTCAGGAACTTTTTGTCATTCGACATCATCAGTTTGCCTGAGTCGGCCAAAGTAACATTACTATTCCGGGCTTTACGATCTCGATGATCATAGATCATCACATCATATAGCATATTTTTTTGCGGATTCTTCTTCTTTACTTTGATACTGAAATCATCAACTCCCTGATAAAAAACATTTTCTTTGATGTCTAGCTCAAGTCGGGTTTCTTTGACTCCATGAAGAATAGAAACCAATTTGAGATTGGCAACAGGCAAAACGTTGTTGGAAAATTTGTAGGCACCAATGGCGGTTAAAACCGTCAGTATTATTAATGGCAGCATAATTCGGGGCAACGAAATACCGGCCGATTTGAGGGCGGTGAGCTCGTAATTTTCTCCCAGATTGCCGAAAGTCATTAAGCTTGCTAGCAATATGGCCAAAGGTAAAGCCATTGGCACAACTTGAAGAGAGGCATAAAAAAGCAATTCAGCAAGAACATGCCATTCCAAGCCTTTCCCTACCAAATCATCTACGTATCGCCATAGAAATTGCATGACCAGTATGAACATGGATATAAAGAAGGTCATGATCAAGGGGCCTAGATAACTCTTTAGTATGAAAAGATGTACTTTCTTCATCGGAATATAAATGTTTTGAGGAGGGAAGAGACTTTAAATGCATACAAAACAGGGGCCAAATTTTGATGGCAAAGTTAGCGAAACGTGTATGACTAAACAAGCTTATACCTATAAGAAGAGTTATTAGCTGCTGCAATAGAGTTGTTTAGGTTTTGTACAAATCTATGATTTCTTAGAAGGTATAGAATGTAAAAAGGCTGTCTAAAGAGGGTAAATAACTTATAGTAAGAGGTTAAGAGTGCTTGTTGAAAAGTGTGTTAAATGACACACCTGAATAAAATCTTTTCAAAGTACCTCAAAGTTTTTAGACAGCCTCATGGGTTCTTTTTGTTTTATTCATGACCACTTTTGGGAAATGGTCTGTGAATAAATACAGGTAATTAGCTTAATATGAGAGTTTGTATCGACTGTGTTATAATATAAAACAAATGGTGACTTAATGTTTTTATCCGTGTGGAAATTAACAAACCAATGAAATAAGAAAAATTCAATCTGCAATATTTTTTACTTTAAAGATTTTAAATATTAATCAGGCAAAACGGGATTATGCTGATCCCAGCCCATGTTTTAAAGTCTCCACTTGTTGGTTCCAAAGCTCAATGGCGTCATCTTTTTCATTGGGATCTACGTGGTCGGTGACAATGAGGGCCACGTCGCCTGTCAATTCGTCAATATTGATTTCAAATTGAAACCAGGACTCGTTCATATCTTCATCGAGCCATTGATAACGCACCATTTTGTTTTCTTTACGATGGGTTTGCTGAGCTTTTTGTTCACTACCATCCCAAATAAAGGTAAAAATATCTCCCTTAACGTTCACATTATCGGCAAACCACTCTGAAAGACCACTGGGTGTAGCCAGTCGGTTAAAAAGGATGGCCGGAGAGGTGTTGAGTAAAAACTCAAGCTCAATTTTTTCTAAATTGTCTGCCATTGCTAATAATGTTTTATGTTTTCGGTTACAATATAG
The DNA here is from genome assembly GCF_900112795.1 of Thermophagus xiamenensis. Lineage (GTDB taxonomy): Bacteria > Bacteroidota > Bacteroidia > Bacteroidales > Marinilabiliaceae > Thermophagus > Thermophagus xiamenensis. The sequence goes on along the minus strand of NZ_FONA01000002.1, from coordinate 198,763 downwards.
TGGATTTATCCAGAAAAAAAAATACATGCCAAAATTTCTAAAGCGGCATAAAGTACTTTATAAGTTATTGGAGTTCCACGTATTGACTAATTGAGCATATTTGCCTCCCTGAAGAATTAATTGTTCATGGTTTCCTTGTTCAATAATACGCCCATTCTCTAAAACCAAAATCACATCCGAATGTTTGATGGTACTTAAACGGTGTGCAACAGCAATAACGGTTCGAGTTGAGAATATGTTTTCGATAGCTTTTTGTATATATTGCTCTGTTAGCGAATCGACAGCACTGGTAGCTTCATCAAGGATAATAAGTTCGTTGTTTCCGCAGATTGCGCGGGCAAAGGCAATCAACTGGGCTTGTCCTTGGGAAAGGTTGTCGCCGTTGTCTTGTATAACAAAATCATATTTTCCCGGCAATTGTTCTATAAATCGGTCGGCATAAACAAATTTGGCGGCATTTTTAACGTCTTGTTCTGATATACCTTCTCTGCCTAAAGAAATATTGAAACGGATGGTTTCATTGAATAAAAACTGGTCTTGTTGCATAAGCGATATGGTTCGGCGAATAGTGGAAAGAGGAATATCGCGAAGTTCCATACCGTTTATTTTTATGGATCCTCTGTAACCTGTGTAAAATTTATTGAGAATTTTAATGATAGTAGATTTTCCTGATCCTGTTGTGCCAACCAGTGCAATTCGGTCGCCCTTTTTCATCCGGAACGAGATGTTTTTTAATACGTCCGGTCCATTTTGGGAATAGCTAAACGATACATTATCAAAAACAATTTCTCGAATTGAAATGGGCTGGGTGATGGTGGCGGATTCATTATATTGTTGTTCTTCAGTCTTTTGTTGAAAAAGGTGGCTAATATGTTCAAAGGCCGACAGAGATCTTTGAATGGTAGAAATTTGTTGGGCAAATTGCCGAACAGGAATAAATAGCCGGCCCAGAGTGGTAACAAAAACCACCAAAAGTCCCATGGTATAGCCAAAATCCCAAATCTGGATGGCACCATACCATAAAACCAAAGCTGTGGCAATTGATGTGATGCCTTCAACAATTGAGAATAGTGCCGAATCATATACATTAGAACGGTTTTGGGCATCACAGAAATCTTTGTTGAGCTGGTTGTATTTTTCCCATGCTTCTTCTTCGGCATTGTATAGTTGAATGGTCTTCATACCGGTGAGTGATTCTTGCAAGTAAGCGGCCGACTTGGCAAGAAATTTCCTTGAATCGTTGTATGCAGCTCGCATCTTTCGCCGTAAATAGCGCATGGTGATAATAATTAGTGGGGTGACTATAAGAAGAATTAGGGTGAGACGCCAATTGAGATAGAAAAGATAACTAACCAAGGCAGTGGTTTTGATGCTTTCGGATAAAAGGCCTAAGATGCCTGCGGCAAATGATTCACTAATGGATTCCATATCGCTGGTAAGCCGGCTGAGTGTTACACCTATGGGATTTTGGTCATAATAGCTCATGGGAAACCTTAAGGCTTTACCAAAAAGTTCGTTTCGTATGTCGACAATGGCTAATCCGCCTGCCTTTGAAAAGGAATAACTATATAAACCATCTAATAAAAGGTTAAGCAACAATACGCCGGCCAAAAATATGGCATGTAGTTTTAACCCTGTAACATCTCCGGGTACAATATAGTCGTCAATAATTCTTTCAACGAGCCACAGAAATGCTATACCTGATGCAGTTGAAAGCGGTATGGACGAAAAACTAAGAATAACCCATTTTTTGTGTGGGATAAAATAACGTCCAAATTGCTTTATTAGTTGCCAGTCTTTATTTGTCAATATTTTAGACATAAAAATGGGTGGCTTTATTTAAGTTTAATGTTTATGATATTATTGCGGTGCTCCAATTTTAAAAATCTCTTTGTCTTGAACTATTTTTGAATTTCCCAGGTTTTTCGGTAAAAGTCTGATTGTTTTAATAGGTCTTCATGGGACCCGATGGCTTCGATGGTTCCATTGTTGAGCACTACAGTAAAATCTGTTTTTTCCAAAACACTAATTCTATTTGATACGATAATCAAAGTCTCTGCCGGTCGGTGGTCGAATAATTCGCGAATCATGAACCGTTCGGTGTCAGTATCAACCGCAGAAAACACATCATCCAAAATTAGCAATTTGGATGGGGAATAGAGCGCTCGGGCCAGGCTGATGCGTTGTTTTTGTCCTCCGGAAAGCATGATGCCTTTTTCGCCGACCAATGTTTTCTCTTGTTGGGGAAATCGGGTCAGTTCTTCTGCCAATGCACTTCTGAAAAGGACTTCATTAAGTGGTAGTGTTACATTTTTATATTTGGAACCAAAGCGAATATTGTTTTCGATAGTGTCGGAAAAAAGAAAGAGGTCTTGCGATACAGTCTTAACCACGGATCGAATATCTTGACCAGTGAGTTCGGTAATGTCAATTTCTCCAAAGAAAACTTGGCCCGGATCTGGCCGCAGATACCCATTAAGAATGTTAATCAAAGTTGTTTTTCCCGACCCTACTTTCCCGGTAATACCGATGGTTTGGCCGGGTTTTATGGTAAATGAGATGTTTTTTAGTTCAGAATGATTACCGTTAGGGTAGGTATATGTTAGATTTTTTAAAGTAATGCCTTTATTCAATAATTTTTTTTGTTTGTAGGGAGGCAAAGGTTTTTTATCCGAATCTACTCCTTTTCGGTTCAAAATGGTTTGAAGGCTGGATATGCCCACAAATCCTTGCTGCATAATGGTTAATACCCATCCAAGTCCCATGATAGGATGGGTCAGAAGAGCTGAATAAGCAATGTAGGCAGTGAGTTCTCCAATGGTAAAAGATCCTTTTATAACAAAAATGCCCCCGGAAAAAAGAATTACTATTTTGAGGATTTGTTCCAAATTGCCCAGAAGAGGCATAATAAATGAGCGAACCCAGGTAATTTTCATGGTGTACTTAAATAGCGATAAGTTTACTTTGCTTTGTTCTGATTCTGCCCATTTGAAAACGTTATAACTTTTTATAATACTATTGCCTGAAAGGAAGGAAATGGTCATTCCCGATAGTTTTTGGAGAGCGTCCATTCGTCGATGCGTATTCTTAACCATTATCACTAGTCCAACTCTGACAATAATAAAAATAGTCACTATAGGAATAAAACAATAGAGTGTTAGAGTAGGGGATAATTGCCACATTTTGTAGGGAGTTACCGAAAGTGAAAAGAGAATATTTCCCAGTTGGAGTAATCCAAATCCGGTGATTAATCTGACTCCGTTAATGTCGTTGTTGACTCTTGAGATTATTGATCCGGTACTGTTTTGATCAAAATAATCTTTTCCAAATGAGGATAATTTCCGGAATAATTCGCCTTTTAGTTGCTTTTCAATTAGGCGAGCCGGAACAAAGATAAGTATGCGCGAAAGTGTTCGGACTATGATAAGGACAAATGCCAGAGCAAAAAGAATAATGATATAGCGGTAAAATTCTTGGTGATTGGCTAAAGCCCCTTTGTTAATGGTATCAATACTTCTGCGAATATAATCTGGAATGGTGACAGATGTCCAAATGGTGAGGCCAAGGAAAATAAAACCTCCCAAGTACCACCATCTGTACCTATAAGTATATTTTAACAAAAAGGCGAGTTTAGATATCATATTTCTAGTGGCTTGACGGTTCTTCTTGTGGCATGCATTCCATTAATTTGGAAAAATCGCCGTTCCATTCGTTTTTGTATTTATGTAAAATTTTTTCAGCCTGGGTAATCCCCGAATCAGCAATTTCCATTATCGGCCAAAGGTACCGATCTTCGTTATCAATATCTAGCTTCCTGGCTCTTCGGGAAAGTCCTTCCGCAGATATTTTCAATATTTTAGAGGCAATGTTTCTGGCATTCAATTCATTGGTAGCAGCATGCAGCGCTTTTACGGGAACCATTTCTCTTAATTTTTTAATGGAAAGCAGGTCCCATTGTTTAATGATGGAATATGCCTCATCCAAAGCCTCCTGATCATACAACAGGCCGACCCAAAAGGCCGATAAGGCAGCGATATGTGATACACAACTGGCATCTGCCCCGCGCATTTCTATATATTTTTTTAATCTAACATCCGGGAAAACGGTTGATACGTGTGTTTCCCAATCGTTCAGCGTGGGTTTTAACTTGTGTTGGCCGTTTAGGAATGCCCGAAAAGTGATGTTGTTACAATTTAGATATTTCCCATCCCGGATGATGAAGTACATGGGGATATCCAGCAAGTAATCGACCCACCTTTCAAAGCCAAAATCATCTTCAAACAGGAAGGGTAGAAACCCACAACGGTCAGGATCGGTATGATTCCATATATGAGCTCTATAACTCAAATAGCCATTGGGTTTTCCTTCGGAAAAAGGTGAGTTGGCAAACAATGCGGTAACCACAGGTTGAAGGGCTTGTGAAACACGCATTTTCTGAATCATATCCTTTTCACAACTATAATCCAGATTGACCTGAATAGTGGCAGTACGTGTCATCATGTCATGGCCCAGATCCCCTTTAGTGGGCATATAAGCTTTCATGATTCTGTATCGCTCTTTAGGCATCCAATAAATGTCTTCGGATTTGCTGATAGGGTCAAAACCTAGGGCAACCGAAATAACACCCATCTCACGACAAAGCAGGCTGAGGTCTTCGAAATGTCTTCGCGTTTCACAATAGGTTTGATGTATGTTGTGAAAATTTTTGCCAGACAGTTCAAATTGCCCTCCGGGTTCTAAGGAAATAGATGCTCCATCTTTGGTTAATCCAATAAGGTTCTCGTTTTCGAAAAGAGGTTTCCATCCTTTTTCCTGAAAAAGTTTCAGAATTTGTCGGATGCCCGGATGGGTATCATAGCCTAAACGTTTAAGGGTTTGTTTGTTGTATAGAAATTTTTCATGTTCGGTACCAATTCCCCACTGTTCTGGTTGTTTACTCCCTCTCTCAAAATATTCAATGAGCTGATTTTTATTGGATAGCTCGATGATGTTTTCCTTATCTTTCATATCAGAAAATGTTTATAAATATCGGTAAAGGCTATTGCCATTTATGCTTATTCGTGTAAAGTTAATTTGCTGTTTTACTTTATAGTTTGTAATGGTCAATATTGGCTTCCCTGACTCACATTCGACCAAGTTAATGTCATCGCATTTGAATGGGTTATTGCGAATTTTTTGCTTTGCATAAGCCTGATCGATTGGGGAAACTATTTTTCCTGCAAGGCATGTGACTGCTAGATTCATTTTTGGCTTTCACTCTTCTTTCTGAAAATTTTTTTGCTTTGGCTATAGTCACCATGTTTCATTAACGATTGTTTGATCTGAAGACCCCAAAACAGGTTATTTAGAATTTAAAATACAATCCAATACATATTTTTCTACATGTCGATTTTTTCCGATATATGGATAGTTGTGCATCGAGAGCATGGCGGGGGCATTTAACTCTACAACGATGTAGTTATTTTCTGACGGTTCAGCTTCAATATCTTTAATAATAATATCGATACCGGCGATTTTAAGTCCTGCAGCTTTGGCCGCTTTGATTGCTATATGTTTGTAAAAATTAGGCATTTCATCTGTTACATCAATACTGTCGCCACCGGTACTGAGGTTAGAGTTTTTTCGTAAGAAAATTTTCTCGCCTCGTTTAGGAATACTATCGGTTGTTAATTGCTGTACTTCTAAATGTCGTTTTACTTCATCGTCAATCTTAATTTTTAGAAGTGGATGAGTATAATCGTCACCACGATATTTATTCTTTTCTTCGATAAGTTGGGCAATGGTTTGTTTTCCATCACCTACCACATTGGCAGGCTCTCGAAAAGCAACTGCTCTTACCTGAAAATCGATGACTAAAAAACGATATTCCCGGCCAGGAAAATATTCCTCAATAATCGCTTTGGATGAATATCGGAAGGCATGTGAGAGTGCTGCCAAAAGCTCTTGTTGGGTTTGAATATTCGTGCTTACAGCAATGCCATGATCGGTATTTGCCGGTTTTACTACTACCGGATATTGGATTTCTGGCAGTTGTTTCGTGTCAATATCTTTTGTTAGTAGAAGTCCATGTGCATGTCGGATGTTATTTCTTTTCAGAAATTGTTTGGTCATCCATTTGTCGTTGGAAATCCAATAAGCAATCAAAGAATTGGCATCCGAGATAGTGCCTTCGTGAATAATGTATTCTTTGTTTTTATATTGAACCGCAATAAGGTTATTATCAGGATCAATAATTTCAAAAGGGAGGGACCTTTTTTGTATTTCTTCGATAATGATTTGGGTTGTGGCTTCGAAATGTTCGTATCCCTTCAACGGCTTAAAGCAGTAAGTAGATTTCGGTACCAATTGCATAAGGCTAACTTTTGCTGCAAAGGTAGAATGTTTTTTTGAAATCGTTGTTTGGGGATTACCGGAAACTGGTCAACGATAAAAAATTGATTTTTTAGTGGTATGGATTAAAGTGGAAGAGGGGCTTAAGTTATTTTTGAATTGATTAAAATAATGAAAATGATATTTTTAAGAAAGGAAGTCTGTTTAACCTATGGCAAGCTAGCAGAGATTATTTGAAATAATCATCCATTCGTTTAATTCCCGGTTTGGAAATTTTCAGGACAATATCTTTTTCGCCATCGAACATGACGCATTGTTTTTGGGTTCGATTGACTTCTCGCAAATAGTTAATATTTATAACAACAGATCTAGAAATTCGTAGTAAATAATCTCTGTTGAGCAGCGGTAATACTTTTCCTAAATTTTGGGTGATATATTGGTCTTCCTGACTTGCAAAAACAATTTTAGTGTACATATGGTCGGCTTGGAGATAAATGATATCGGAGGGGTCTATCAAAATAAAGCCATTTAAAGTATTGAATTTTATCAAATGAGGTTGGGGTGTTGAATTTTGGGATAATTTGGCTGAGGCATTAAGTTCAATCTCTAATAACTTGTTTATTTTTTGTAAACATTTATGTAAACGTTCCTGGCTGACCGGCTTTAGTATATAGTCAATGATATTGTATTCAAAGGCTTCTATGGCATATTTGTCATAAGCCGATACAAAAACAATTTTTGTGTTACATTCATGAAAAAATAACTCTCGGGCAATATCTAATCCTGATTTTTCTCGCAAATGAATGTCGAGAAAAAGAACATGCGGTTTAATTTGATAAATATTTTGGAGTAATTGATCGGAGGTTGAAAAAGTAGCAACCACTTCATAATTGAAAAAACTGTTTACCATTTTACTGAGCACCGAAAGGGCGCCGGGCTCATCATCTACAATAACTACTTTATACATGTCGATGATTTGATTGTTTACGCCTTTCAAAAAAACTCTTTACTGTAGGTGCATATCCTCTGGATACAGGAATATTTATGCTTTCATGGGGACACTCAATTTGTAATTTAAGGTTGTTTCCCACCTTTTTTACCGTAGTTACTTTGTTGACATTAACCATGTAAGATCGGTGACACCTTAATAATATCGTATCTCCAAATTCCTTTTCTATATTTTTAAGTGTGTTCCTGACTAACGCATTTTTGAGCTGATTGTTTTGAGTATATTTTATAGAAACGTAGTTGTCTAATGATTCCAGGTAAAGAAGATCATTAATTTTTAAGGAAATTCTCAATATTCCTTTTTCATCATGAAACGATATAAAACTGGTGTTGTTTCTGATTTGTTGAAGCAAGTTGTTGAAACTGATGGTCTTTTCTTTCCAGGCAAAATATAAAAGGCTAATTATATATGGAATTAACAAAATTAGAGATGTATTTTCGAGGGCACGTAAAAGAAGATAGAAAAATGTACGCTGATCATGCATCACTGTTTTCTGAAGTGAGGCATATAAAATACCCATAAAGAAAATTTCCCCAAATACCATTAACACGTAGTAGCGTATAGTTACTGGCTTTTTCTTTTTTATTAGAAACATCAGAAATATACGGCTTAGCAAGACTACAAGCATTCCGACTATAACCAGTAGTCCAGAGTAAAAAGAGAATTCCCACCACGATATATTGAACCATTCTCCTGAACCAAAAGGTTTATAGATGTTGATAAATACGTAGGCAAAAAAAGAGGTGAAAAGTATTTGTAATATAGTATTTTTCCTGGTTACAAAGTATGCTGGTATTTGTTTTCTCTTGCTCATAGGAAAAAACTTGTTTATAATTAAATCATCAATTTTACTATCCTACTGATCTTTTTTAATGAGCATATGGCATTTCTATAAAGTATTTAATTATTTACTTGATTGGTTGGACCTAAGAATTAGGTCTCAGTTAATAATTTTTGATTTTTTTGTGATTGAGGTAAACAATTAATTTAATTTTGTTAGTCATGCTGGGTAGCCTAATCACCAATTCTTTTTTTCTTGTGTCTGCGCGTTTGTTATACATGATAATGGATACCGTCGCCTGCTCGTTTCAATTGTGAAAAAATACTAATAAAACATATTTTTAAATCATATTTTAGGGAATTTCCATACTTTCTACTCTTCTGGACGATAAGATAAATTCACTGCAATTTCATCGCTGTATTTTCAATTATTGAGAAAGAAATGCTTTTGGTTTCTTTTATTGTTGATTAACATTGAGTTGGCAAATTTATGAGAATCATTTATTTTAATTCGTTTCATGCAAATATGGTGATTTTTTTATAAAAACCATTTACCCCACAATAATTTCATTTATCCCACGGTGGACTCCATTTATCCCATAATGGTGTCGTATCCTACATTGTAGATGATTGTTTGGAGATTTTAATGCTATTTTGAAGTTGTATTTTAATAAGGAAGGAATTGCATGTTCATATTTCAAGAATTACATATCCAACTGAAAAAACAATTTAATTTAAATGAACCTGTTCATCCTGTGGATGACAATGTGGTAATTCATACCTTCCCTTTTGAATCAAAATCATTAAAGGATCAATCTAGTGTGTTGTTGAACAGTAATTTTGATGATTCAATTAACAGTCTGGATTTATTTGATATCAATAATAATAAAAATCAATATTTCAGATATTCGGTTTTTGAGCCGGTAAAGAGACAAGACCGTAATAGGGCAATACTATTATTACATGGGTTGAATGAGCGTTCATGGGAGAAATATTTGTCATGGGCCTATGTTTTGGCATTAGAGACAGGGATTCCTGTAATATTGTTCCCCCTGGCCAATCATATTAACAGGTCGCCCATTTCATGGAGTGTTCCACGGCAGATGATTAAAGTTGTGGGGTTGAGAGAAAAAAGCTATGGGAAAATCAGGAATAGTACTTTTGTGAATGCAGCACTAAGTGAACGAATGGATTTGGTCCCCGAGTTATTCGTTTATTCGGGAATTCAATCAGTGGCCGATTTGGTTACATTATCGCAACAAATAATTAGGGGGAAACATCCCCTCTTTAATGCTGGTACAGCAGTGGATTTCTTTTCCTATTCGATCGGAGCTTTTGTAACTGAAGTTTTATTGCTTTCCAACCCGTTTAATTTATATGATGATAGTCGTGCCTTTTTCTTTTGCGGAGGGTCTACGTTTGATCAAATGGATGGTCGTTCCAGGACCATATTGGACGACCGGGCTTTTGAACGGTTAAAAACTTTTCTCCTTCAAACCGATTTTTCCGCGTTAAAAAGAAAATTCCCAGGCTTCCTAATGCCTGTGGGCGAAATGATCTGGGATGCGTTTACTTCTGTGATCTCATTGGAGAGATTCAGAAAAAAACCGGTGAAAACGCTACAGAGGGTTATTCAAAATATCAAAGCCATTGGATTGAAAAAAGATCTAGTAATACCGGGTGAAGCCATTTATAAAACATTGAAAATAGATCCAAAAAGTAATGTTAGAGTAATAGATTTTGACTTTAGCTACTCACATGAGGCTCCATTTCCCATAGCAAATAATGCTGTTTCTTGGAAAGTAGACCGTTCATTTAAAAATATTTTTAATGAAGCCTCGGGTTATTTCCTTGACAGGTCATAATAGCTAAAATTTTGATAATCTTTAATTCTGCTCTCCATAGGCAAAAGTCGTTGCAAAAACGTTTGCAGCGGCTTTTCCATTTTTTTGAAAGAAATTTGACTAAAACCGTTTTGTTGAAACCAAATTTTTTATACTTTTGCAGCGCTTATCAGAAAAACGAACTGATAATAGAATTGCGGAAATAGCTCAGTTGGTAGAGCACGACCTTGCCAAGGTCGGGGTCGCGGGTTCGAGTCCCGTTTTCCGCTCTAATGTTGCCGATGTAGCTCAGTGGTAGAGCGCTTCCTTGGTAAGGAAGAGGTCACGGGTTCAACTCCCGTCATTGGCTCGCTTGAAAATCAAGTAAATTAAAGGCTCTGATTAGGTTCAGGGCCTTTTTTGTTGTGTGCCTGCCTGGTAAAATATGCTTTTGTTGTGATATACCCTCTTGATCATCCTTGTTTCGCTCTGTGCCACACAGAGGTTACTCTGTGTAACACTGTGCAACAACAAGATTTATAGTACGCTGTTCGGTATTGACAAAAAATATCAAGGACTTTTTAGACACCCTTTCCTACTCGATTATACATTTTTTGACTATTAATATATTCGAATTCTTCTTTAAGTAAATCTTGAATCTCTTTTATCTTTTAATGGTATATTGTTGCTTACCTGGTAAAATTTAAGTTCAATTAAGGTTAGTTTGCCCAAAGCAATATTGACTATATGATTATAAATTGCTCTGCTTAACTACCTTTATACGATGGGTTTCATTATTATTGGCTCTTATTAATAGTAAATAAATGCCGGGTTTAAAGGTCGACAAATTAATAGTAACAGCAGGGCCACTGTTTATTTGCATTGTTTTAACGGGTTTACCTGTAATGTCGTAAAAGAAAAGTGTGCATGGTTGATCTGGTAAATTGCTAAGGGTGGCCTTGTTTGTAACCGGATTGGGGGAAAAAGAAACGGAAGAAAGAGATGGCTCTTCAATGTTGGTGCTCAGTGAATCTAGAACTACCTCAACCAGAGTATCGGAATTGATCAATAATTGATTTTGAAATTCCTGAAAATCGGTTGCAGATATGGTGTATGCCAATAGACTATCGCTGCCGACCATTGAAAAAGAGGCTTCGCCGTTGCTATCAGTTGATTTACTTTCGTTATTGAAGGTAATTTCTGCATTTTCTATGGGATTATTTTCCGAATCTTTAACAATAAAAAGGACTGAAAGGCAGGGTTCGATCCAAATTGATGCTGTGGGTTCTGATTCCATTTTTACGTCAGGATAATAAGCTCTGACTTGATACTCATATTCTCTGCATTCCGGAACTACATCGATAAATGAATTTTGTGTGAAACCATAAGTCCGGTCTGTTTCAGTCTCATTTCTGTAAATGATATATTCAACATTTCCATTATAGAGAGAAGGCGTTTGGTAACCAATTGTCCTGTTTTCTTTTTTTGGGGATTTATAGGAATAATAATTTCCTGAATCTCTGGGTGGGGTGATTGATTTCGATGAAAGATTTAAAGAAGTTAACTGCTTCAGTTCAGGGGTTTCTGTTGGTGGACCTATTTTGATATCATCGATAAGAAGTGCAAAGGTGTTATAACCGATACTTTGAACAGCTACTTCTATGTTTTGGCCATTAAAATCAGACCCTAAAGGAAGTTGGTAGTGTGTCCAGGATTCCGGAACTTCTTCGTTTTCTAACAATGTTGTCCATTCCGTTTCGCCCTCTGGACGCACTTTAATATTGATAACTTCGCGGCCCCAATCACCGGCATCCAGCGTTCGGGCCATGAGTGAAAAGTAATCTCCTTCTTGTATAAGGGTTGGTGGGGAAATCAACCAGTCATTACTCTGAACTTCCTGGGCAGAAAATGCTATTAACACCTTACTGCCAGACCAGGCAGTGATGTCGTAATCCATCTGACATACCTCATCTGAGTAAACGTCAAATACCATGAATGCCATTGGATCATTTTCACCCGGCCAGGTGATGGTTCGTATGCCATAGGTGTCCGCCCCGTCTTTGTCGAGGAATTGCCATCCGCTTATCTCTTTGGAATAAGTAATATAGCGTTCAAAATTTTCGTTTATGACCGGCGACCATTCCAAACTGATAGTTCTATTGTTTTTGGTTGCGGATAAGTGGGTGGGAGGTAAAGGAACAAAATTACGTAAAGTTGCCGTAATGGTTTGAGGTTGATTTGGAATAAACCTTCTGGAAACAGCTATATATCCATCTTTGGTGATATTAAAACGTTCATATTGATATTCATTGTGAATTGCCTTTAATGTGGCTTCGCCATTTACGTTAGTATATAATGTATCTTCACCATATTCTATCAAAGCGTTTTCGAGCGGATTACCATCTGAATCAATGACTGTTACGGTGATTTCGTAAATATTGGCCTGAGTACTAAAAGTGGTTGATGAACCGGTGATTTCATAACAATAAAATGGGGTATAGTATTCAAAAAAACTTAAATAATAGTCAGATGTATGTTCGAGTCCGGTAAGGGTCATAGAGGTTTCCGTTCCGTTATAAATAACATAGGTGTCGTTAGGAAGCGCATCGCCTTCCCCAAATTCACTGTTTGCAGTATATGCCACCCCGTTTTGGGGAATTTCTGTGATGGCTGCACCTTTTCTGGCTAGTATTAATACAGCATCGCCATTACCTCTGGTCCATGTTAAATGCATAGAACTTTTTGTAATATTATCCGCCGCAACGTTTGAAGTGGAAATATTAGGAATAATATTGCAATCGGAAGCCAAAAAAACCTCCACACTGTCAATTCCTATTCCATGTCCGTAATTACTAGTTCCTTCAAAGGCTATTTTCAATGGTTCGGAATAGGGTATTTCTAGTCTTCGTTCGGTCCATTCAGGGGTATGATTGTTAAAGTAGGCAATTTCTTCCCATTGTGTTTCTGATTCTTTTTTTATTAAAACTTTCAATTCATCCTGGTCGCCTTCCCATACAGGCATTAAGTGACGGAAACGAAGAAAATAGGTTTTGTTGCTTTCCAATTCAAGAGTGGGCGAGACAAGTCTTGTTGTTTGAGGAATATAACTATTTGAAAAAAAAGAGGCATAACTTTCACCACTCCATGGATCAACAATTATCTCATTAACATATAGTTGTTTGTTCGACCATGCTATTTCGCCCGAAATAAATTCCTGTACCCATTCAGTGAGCCCATATTCAAAGCCATCAGACCATGGAAGAGAGGTGATTGGTGGGGGATCGGTAACACTACTATCTTTTAAGCTCTGGGAATAACCCGTGCCTTTATTACTCCAGGCCGCATAATAGTACTGAGTTGATGAAGAAAGGCCGAAATGAACGTAACTGGTGTCACTACTGCCGTAAAATAGTACAGTTCCGCCCCCATCAATGGTCTCTCCAATATTGTATTCTTGTCCATCAATAGGGTTACCAAATAAACCATCTTCACTCCAGGCTATCAATACAGGATGATTCTCGGAAGAGGGTGTCCACATAAGTTCAATAGACTGATGATTTCGGGCAGAAGCATTGAAATAGAGCGGTGTCCCGTCCTGTATAAACATGAAGTCAAAAGAGATAACGCTGTCGGTAAGAGAAATATTGGTTAAGCTTCTGTTAAAACTTTGTCCATCCCAGGTTTGGGTGGAGGGGGTACTGTAGTCGGTAAGTTCAGTAACTTGAGCGGTTCCGGGGAACGGGCAGGAGGGATCGTTAATTGTCCCATTGGCTGCAATAGGATAGAAGCCTTGATGGTTATCTATATTGATTGTGTTGACATAACGTCTTTGATTTATTAGGTTTTCATCAACATGGTAAACCAAAAGGCCGCTTCCCGGTATGAAAGCATCAAATCCGATTCGACGTCTGTTCTCAAGTAGCAAATATTCACCCTCTACGGGACTATTAATACGCAATGCCTGTTTGGAGGAGTATATGGGTGCGAGTTGAATGGTTGCCGGCTGGTTGATGATAGATACATCAATCCAGCCTAATTCTGCTTTTGAAAAGGGATTATGATGTGCCGGTGATGAGCCAATGGGCGATCCGTTGTAAGTTCCGCTGGCCATAATATCCCAATCGCCTGTTCCGGTATATTGACCATTCAATTCTTCATCTACATCATAGAAATCAGGCAGTCCGAGATTATGCCCAAATTCGTGACAAATTACACCTATGCTGTTCATTTTCTCCGTATAACCTAGCAATTCAGGCTGGATGGTGTATTGGTCAACAACTACTCCGTTAAAAGTTCGTTGTGCTTCGGGAACTCCCCATGATGAAAAGGAAAAAGAATGTGACCATATATCGCTTGTGTCGCCGGTTACCTCCTGTCCAGGCCCTTGGTGAATGATGGCCACTCCTTCAACCACGCCATCGCCGTCGTTGTCAAAAGCGGAAAAGTCAATACCTGCATCAGCGGCTGCCTGAATGGCATGTAGAGCAAATTCTTTCCATTTGTCTTCAGGGCCGTAATAGTCGTGGGTTCCAGGGACGTTAACCCACTCTGTAACCGTTGTATGAACGTTTAATAATCCACCGCTTACTTCTTTGTAATAATCTTTAAAACTTCCTGTGTTGCTATAACCTTCTTCGTTCATAAATGCGTTAAAGTCGGATGTAGAGTAGGAAGGGTTGGTATCCTGAAAATTGGCAAGGATAAGCAATAACGAAGGCTCCCCCTTTGAAGGGAAAAAAGTGGTCATTATTGAACTTTTGAGCAGTTTGTTGTAGCGTAACTGTCGTTTTTCCAATATTTTATCTTTGGTAACTCCGATGTTTTTGGTTATTGTGGAAAGAAATTGTTTTTCATCATCATCACGTTGCTCCGGATCGGAAGCACGAATTCCTGAGGGCGTAATAACACCTGATTTTAATTGAGAGGCATATTCAAAAAAACCAATTTTATTTTTAATGATTCTGTAGCCATCAATGGTCGTGAGCCAGTTAAACCATTCATCGCCATGAATTCTTATGGTAATTACTGATCCGTCGGGCTGTATGATCTTTTGTGGAAAGGGGAGAGCACCGACAGAACTGGCCGGTTGTGAATAAAACATCAGGAAAAAGATACTCCATAAAAAGTGAAGACGAATAGTTGCTTTTATTGAATAAAAATTCCCCATAATGTTTAATGTTTGGCAGGGTATTAAAATAAACTTGTTCTTTCTAATTTATTTTAGTTAAATATATGCTTTTTGTTAACGGTTGGAATAAAAAAATGTTCCTTATTTATTTTTGTGTCAATTTTTTCTGTATAAACCGTAAGGACCGATCTTGACCAGGAATGCTTGTTATAGCTGAAATAGGAATACTATCTGTTAACGTTATGTGCAGCATCCCATTATGGCATGTCATATTTTCCAGACTGGTTTTATCAAGCCTTTGGTATGCTTTGTCTTTTAACAGATTTCCAGGTAATTAACCCAATTCTACAATAGTGATTCCGGCACCACCGTATTGAACATGTTCATCTCTAAAATTAGAAACAAATGGTAAGGTAGCTAAATGTTGTCGAATTTGTTCCCGCAAAATACCGTTGCCTTTTCCATGAAGGATCTTTACCGTTTGAATATCGCATAAAAGTGCTTCATCGAGATGTTCGAGAACTTTGGCTACGGCCTCGTCTGCTCGCAACCCCCGGACATCGATGTCGGGCGAGAAATTTATTTTTTTGCTTCGTATTTTTTCGGAAATATTACTGCTAACAACGTTGTTTTGCCGAATAGCTTTTTTAAATTCATTTTTACTAATACGTTCGAGCCGAGAGGCTTTAACAGTTGTTATGAGCTGGCCAAAAGCCACAACAGCTTCTTTTTTATTAATTTCAATAATTTCTCCGGGAATCGATTGTCCTTCTAGTTTTACGGGATCGCCGGGTGCCAGTTGCCTGATTTCATTTTGGGTGTTTTCTGTATCGTTAATTGGTTTATTGCTTACTTGCTCATCTGGTTTTTTTTGTTTTTTCCTGTTCTGCCGTTCCTTGATTTTTTGGATTTTTTTCTCTAATTGTTTTTGGGTGTCATTATCGATAGAGGCATGTTTAATTTCCTCCTTAATTTGGTCAATATTTTTTCTTATGGTTCGGGTTTTTTCTTTTTCGGCCTGAGCCTCCCTGATCTCGCGTATGGTTTTTTCAATTTCTTTGTTAGCCGAAGCCAGTAAATCACCTGCTTCTTTTCGGGCAGTTTCTATAATTTGGTCTCTCTCGTTTTTTAACTTTTCAAGTTCTTTTTCGTATTTGGCCAGAACTTTTTCCAATTTTTTTTCGCGTTCGCGGACCATTTCGCGTTTTTTCTCCCAGTAGCGTTTGTCGCGAATGATTTCACGTAAGTGTTTGTCAAAATTTATATGTTCTTCTCCCAACTGGTTCTTCGCCGATTGAAGGATTTCCTCAGGCAATCCTGTTTTTCTGGCAATTTCAAAGGCAAAAGAGCTACCAGGTTGGCCTATTTCTAATTTAAAGAGCGGTTCTATTTTATGAGTATCGAAAAGCATGGCGCCGTTAATGATGCCTTTGTTTTCGGAAGCAAAATGTTTGAGGTTAGTATAATGGGTGGTAATGACTCCAAAAACTTTTTGTTTGTTTAACTGAGCCAATACCGCTTCGGCAATGGCGCCCCCCAGCATTGGCTCTGTGCCGGTACCAAATTCATCAATAAGTAATAGAGTGCGGTTATTAGAATGACGTAAAAAATATTTCATGTTCATAAGGTGGGAACTGTAAGTACTCAAGTCGTTCTCTATAGATTGTTCGTCGCCAATGTCCATGAAAATTCGATCGAAGAAGCCCATCTGAGAATTTTCACCTACCGGAACCGGAAGACCGCACTGCAACATATATTGGAGTAGTCCTACAGTTTGAAGACATACCGATTTTCCACCGGCATTGGGCCCCGAAATAAGTAGAATTCGGTTTTGTTGAGTTAGTTCTATATCGAGCGGAACTACCGGCTTCCCGGATGATTGGTGCTGAAGATATAGAAGAGGGTGTACTGCCTTTTCCCAGCGAAAGGAGGTTTCATGTCGCATTGGTGGTACAACAGCATTTATGCTTTTGGCAAATCGGGCTTTGGCACGAATAAAATCGATAATCCCCAAAAAATTGAAGGCGTGCAACATCTCTTCCAAATAGGGACGCAAAAAGTTGGATAGTTCAGAAAGAATTTTCGTGAGCTCTCGTCGTTCAGCGTATTCCAACTCCCTTATTTCGTTATTGATTTCAACAATTTCGGCAGGTTCGATATAGGCTGTTTTCCCTGTTGCCGATTCATCATGTACAATGCCCTGTATTTTTCTTTTGTTAGCTGAGTTTACCGGAATAACTGCTCTTCCGTCACGGATAGTAACCGAGGCATCGGCGTCAACTATACCCGACTGACGAGCTTTACGCAATACTTCCTGCATTTTGCCCGAAATACTCTTTTGCTTGTGTCGTATCTCTTGGCGGATGCGGTACAACTCTGCACTGGCATTGTCCCTAACCTCACCTTTTTTATTAATGATTGAATCAATTCTTTCAAGTACGGCAGGATAAACCTTAACGGTGGCCGATAGCTCATGTAAGGAAGGATATAGTTCTTTGTCTTTTGATTGTATGAAGCGTACAATATTTCGTATCGTACCTAACGATCTTCTCAAATCAAAGAGTTCGTGAGCTTCCAGAAAAAGACCTTCTACTTTTAGTTTTTTTAATGGTTCTCGAAGATCAAAGAAGTGTTCGGCAGGCATGGCTTGTCCGTCATCTTCAATATGAAGCATTTCATGTGTCTGACGGAGCCATAACTCAACATTGCTGAAATGGTTGGAAAAGGTCATCTTGTCGATGCGCTCTTTCCCCATAGGGCTTAAGCAGCCCTGACGAATGTATTCACGAATCTTATGAAAATAAAGCTTGGTTTCAAATGTTTCCGGATAAATCACGTCTCTTTTGTTTTTTGCAAAATTAACCAAAAGATTGGTGATATCTTGATTGGGAGAATTTTACTTTGCCACCCTGCTTAAATGTGCTTGATGAATGTTTGCAAATTATATGTTGGAGAGTTTCCTGAAGAAATAATCCAATGCCAATAATAATCCCACCGCCAGAAATGTACCTACAAATATTAAATGGACCGGTTTTATCCATGAAAATAGAAAGCGAAAAGAATCATTGAGGTTATTCAACAGCTGTAAACCATCCTGACGAAAAACTCCCGCATCCATGAAAAAACCGATTATGAAAACAACAACAATTCCTGAAATGATCCAAAAACGATTCCGTTTATTGACTACCGGTGTAAAATATTCTGATTGAGAAATCCATTCGTGTAATACTCGATCCATAACTTTTTTGTTGAAGTCGGGTGAAGGTATTTTCTCGGGTTGAAAACTATTTTGGAATAACTGTTTCCACTTTTGATCCTCTTGTATTAATTCTTTTTTAGACATAGTCTTTTCTGTTTGTCTACAATTTAAACCTTAAGAAAAATGTTCTCGATTGCTATTTTAGGAGCCTACAAAAGCGAATTGGTCTCTAATTTGAGTAATATTTTTAATTCGTTATGTAGTTTAAGCCGAGCTCTAAACAGTCTTACCTTTACGTTGGTTGCTGAATATCCCGTAATTTTAGCAATTTCTTCTATATTAAGATCTTCGTAATAGTACAATATTAAAATAAAAGATTCTTCTCCTTTTAAACGGGAGAGTGCTTCATTCAAAAAGCGTTTTCGGTCTTCTCTTTCTAATAATTGACCTGTAATGTTATCATCAGTTAACGGACTATTTTCGTTTGATATATTTTCTTTATATGAAAGATTATGTTTTTTGTTTTGTCTGATTTTAGATATAGCCTGATGAAATGTAATTTGATAAATCCATGTGGAAAAGGACGCTCTTCCTTCAAAACTAGCTAATGCCTGAAAGGCTTTTAGAAATGCATCCTGGGCCACCTCTTCAGCATCAGATTTATTTTTGGTTATTTGAAATGCTAAAGTGTAAACCATATGCCGATACCGATCGATAAGTACCGAAAAAGCGGCTACATCTCCTTTTAAAACTTGTTTAATAATAATTTTGTCATCTTTTGTGCGCATCGTGAAAGTGAGACGTGTTAACAAGGGTTCTGGTTACAGATTATCCGATAATTTTTTTAGGAATTTTTTGTAACCAATGGAAAATTGGACGCGTCCAATAGGCAAAACAAATAAAGATTTATGAACAATTTAAAAATAAGAAATTATGGGAGTTGAAGTAATAGTACCGGTTGCATTTTTTAGTATGATTTTCGGAATAACAGTTTTGGTATCCTATTTTCGAAACAGGCGTATTGAACGAACGGCACTTATAGCGTCAGGAAGAGATGCCTCTATTTTTAAGGAAGAAGGGAAAAAGAATATGATTAATTCTTTGAAATATGGCATATTTTTATTGGGATTGGCTATAGGATTTATAGTGGGTGATTTATTGGCTGTTAATGGTTATCTTTCTGATGCAGTGGCATATATTTCTATGGTTTTGTTCTTTGGTGGTTTTTCTCTCTTAATATTTTATTTCTTGGTTAGACGAAAAAAATCCTTGGTAGAAGAGCATTAATGGATATTTATTGATTTGTTTTATTACATAAAATCATTGATTTCTAAATTTGTCTGACGAAGGGTAACTGTTGAATTTCTGTTATTTCTATGTTTGGGGTTAACATTAATTAACTTATTTTGTTGGGGGTTTTGTTTAATTATTAGTCATATTTGTAAATGGGATTTTTTCATAAAACTTAGATTTAAAATAACTGGGTAAAGGAACCTGATTTAAGTGGTTCCTTTTTCCAGTTGTATTTTTAACCTCGTTTAACCGCCTTTGTGTCTTTTTAAGGGGATTTAAGCATATCTTTGTAACAGATTTTTTTTCATAGATTTGGATTTGGTTAACAAAGCTGATTTAAGGGGAAAGGACAGTGCTTCATAGTAGCTGTCCTTTTTTTGTTGTTGAAAGCTAAATTACGCTCTAAAATTAGTGAAGTTAACAAGCTTTAAGGCAGTTTTGCTGTTCTTAATAATAATAATGCTCATATTTGCACAGTAGATTTTTTTCATAGACTTGGATTTGGTTAGCAAATGCTGATTTAAAGGGAAAGAGGTTGTTTTAGGCAGCCTCTTTTTTTATTTCTTTTTCTCAAAGATGTTTCTTCAGGGAATTTAAGCGTTTTGAATTTTTTGAAGAAGTTAGTATTGGATTTCGTGTAATTTGCTACAATAAAAAAAGAGTTACAACCTCAAAGGTTATAACTCTTTTTTTGTAGCGAGAGGCGGGCTTGAACCGCCGACCTCATGATTATGAATCATGCGCTCTAACCAGCTGAGCTACCTCGCCATTTCTGTTTTTGCGGTTGCAAATGTAGGGCTTTTACGAATATTCTCCAATTAAAAACGGGGGAAATTTTCCATTTTTCGAATTGATATTTCTTAATTGTTTCACAGACCGAATGTTGTAACGTTTGTTTAATTATTGTAACGATGTAAATCTCTCAGTTGTTGAAATAGCCTTTCTTCTTGTTCGGTGAGATTATCCGGTATATTTACTTTCAATTTGAGCAATAAATCACCATATTTCCCGGGTTCATTATAAATTGGCATTCCCTTTCCTTTAATTCTTAATACTTTATCTGGTTGAGAAGCTTTAGGTATGTTAATATTAATTCTACCATCTAGAGTCTGTATGGTAACTTTCCCGCCCAAAATGGCGGTATAAAGATCTATAGGAACTTCCTTTAGGATGTTATGTCCCTGTACTTTAAAGTCTGATTGAGGGCGAATTCTGATTTTGAGGTATAGATCGCCATTAGGTCCGCCGCCTATACCTTTCCGCCCGTTTCCTTTAACCCTTAATTCCTGTCCTTCGTAGGCCCCTGGTTTGGTGTGTATTTTCAGTTTATGGCCATCAACGTTCAATATTTTTGTTGTACCATGATAAGCTTCGTAAATTGATAGTTCTATTTCGGCATGCAAGTCCTTTCCTTTGGTAGTGTGGCGGTTCCCATATCGTTGAGATCGAGAACCTCCAAAATTGCCAAAAAACATATTGAAGAAATCGGAAAAACCGCTATCTCTATCACCAAACCAATCCTTTAAATCTTCTTCGAAATGGAAAGTTGTGCTATGACCTTGGTTTTGTGAGCCAAATTGTGACCAGTTAAAACCGCCAAAACCATAATGCTCATTGGCGCCGAAGCCTGCTTGCTCATATTGTTCCCAGTTTGCTCCTAATTGGTCATACTTTGCCCGTTTTTCAGGGTCTTTTAGTACTTCATAGGCCTCGTTGATTTCCTTAAAGCGTTCTTCGACACTTTTATCACCCGGATTTTTATCAGGATGATATTGTATTGCCAGTTTTCGGTACGCTTTTTTTATTTCCTCTTGACTAGCTTGCCTGGATACCCCTAATATTTTGTAATAATCTTTATATTGCATTTTTAAATCTATTTTTCACGCCTCAATACAAAGTTTAGACCATCAGAAATGACTGGTTGAGTTGGCGTCAAAATGACTTAAAGGTCACATATACAGTGGTGTAGGTTTGACAAATTGACATCGTTACAATGTATTTTTAGGTTGCTGGATAAGGTCACTAGTTTGAGTGTTAAAGGTGTGAATGATAGATTTACAATACCATAAACAACTAATTTCGATGCGAATAAAATTTATTCAATAAAAATGAGAAAAAATTGGCCAGACCAATACATCAATACTAAAGTAACTGCAGGATTTATTTTGTTATTAATAGTTGCTGTTCTTGCTTTTGGAATCAATTATTTTGGAGTGGTTAGACATCTGAAAAGCCATCCGCAAAATGATCCGGTGGGGCAAAGGCTTTTATTGCTAAATGAACTAATTCTTAAAATGCAGGAAGTTGACCGGGCTACCAGAATTTATGTGCTTACCGGCAGGCAACGGGACCGTAGCAATTTCCATGCTTTAAACGATTCGGTTCAACTCTTGCTCAACAGGCTTGGCTGGTATTTCCCAGATTCTGTATTCCAATTAAAAGTAGATACCCTTAAAGAATTGTACGATCAAAAATGCCAACATATAGAGCAACTTTTTGAGTTAAGTGATATTAATCGTTATCGTCAACGGTATGAAGATATTTTAATTCTTCTGCCGGATAGTTTTAACTATCAGATAAGTCATATTACCTATATGCATCTTAGAGTCGATTCGGTTGAAACCACAGAACAATCCAAATCAGGCGAGGAAAAAAACTCTTTTTTAGGGCGAATAGCGCGATTTTTAAGTGGTTCAAAAGAAGAGGAGGACACGGTGCGGATAGCACCCACACCAAAAATCAGGCAAATAGTTGATTCTTCCTTGATTACGCAGGTAAGAAAAGATCCCGCCATTGAAAAAGTAAAAGAACAGCTCCAGGTTTTAATTAAACAGGATCGTCATTTCTCTAACCTGTTGCTTACCAGAGAAAGAGCTTTGTCTCAACTGGATGATCAATTAACCCAAACAATCCGCCAAATATTGTATCAACTGCAACAGGAGGCTCTTGCCGAATCCGATCGATACCAAAGTAGATTGGGGCTTATGCGAAAAGATTTACTGCATGAGTTGATCTTTCTGGGAATATCGGCACTAATTATCATTTTCGGGTTTGTTATATGGATTAATCGTGATTTGAAAAAAAGTCGAAACCTTAAAGAGCAGCTGGTAAAATCAAAAGAAAAGGTTGAGTCTTTAATGAAAATCAAAGAGCGCTTTTTGGCCAATATGAGTCACGAAATTCGAACCCCGCTTACCTCTATCATTGGGTTTTCTGAACTGTTAAAAACTGATAATGCCAATGCAGAAATTATTCATAATTCAGCCCATCATCTTTTAGCTTTAGTGAATGATATACTGGATATGTCACAAATGAATGAAGGGAAACTGACGCTTCAGCAAGAAACCATTTTCCCCGAAGAACTGATTAAAGAGGTTTGGCAATTCTTTATTCGAAAAGCTCGGCAAAAGAATCTTCATTTCACCTACTCTGTAATAAATGAAGTTCCGGTTTTCCGAGGCGACAAAACCCGTTTACAACAAATACTTATTAATTTGGTAGGTAACGCCGTTAAATTTACCGATGAAGGGGAGGTGTGGATATGTCTTCGTAAAGAGGATAATTCGCTTCTTTTCGAGGTGGGCGATACCGGTCCGGGAATTTCCGAATCTGATTCTGCTGACATATTTGAAGAATTTACTCGACTCCATTCCGAAACTATTGCAAGTGCCGGCGGTTCCGGTTTAGGCCTCTCTATTAGCAAAAAACTGGTGGAAGCAATGGAGGGGGCCATTGGCTATCAAAATAACAA
Source organism: Thermophagus xiamenensis (assembly GCF_900112795.1). Taxonomy (GTDB): domain Bacteria; phylum Bacteroidota; class Bacteroidia; order Bacteroidales; family Marinilabiliaceae; genus Thermophagus; species Thermophagus xiamenensis. Next base: position 175,450 of record NZ_FONA01000002.1, on the reverse strand, counting down.
AGATAAAGGTTGTACTTTCTGGTTTCGTATTCCGTTGCAATTGCCGGAAATAAATCAACCCAAGACCAAATCTCCAAATCTCGAAGAATTGGGATTTAATAATATCCTGGTGGTGGATGATGATCCACTTATTCTGCAATTATTGCAGGGATTTCTTCAGCATCATTCAAACGTTAGGGGAGTTTCTTCACCCAAAGAGGCTGCTAAGATAATCGAAGAAGAAGCTTTTGATCTAATAATTACCGATTATCGAATGCCGGAAATAAGTGGAATTGATTTTATTAAAATGATACGGGAAAAAAATAATGTTCCGATGTTGTTGCTTTCGGCTGCCGCTAATCAATATCTTTTGGATGAAATAGAAAGAATAAAAAATGTTGCATTTTTGCCAAAACCATTTTCAAAAAGTGATCTCATAAATTCCTTGGGCCGGTTAAGGAATAAAAATATTGCTGTCAATGAATTTGATTATCAAAATCCTAATATAGCTTCTTCTCTTTTCGATTTGACGAGTGTTCTTAACTTTACCGGAAATGACAAAGCTTTCTTTGCCTCTGTGGTGATGGTTTTTGTTAACGAGACCAATGAAAATATAGCAAAGCTTTCTGGTTTGGTTCGAAAAAAGGAGTATGAGCCTATTCCCGACCTGGCCCATAAAATGCTTACCGGATTTCGTCAATATTCTATTGATGAGGGAATATCAATTTTAAAAGGGATAGAAGTGATGGGCAAACATTGTGATTATGCTCAATTAAAAAAGAGCTTAAAACGGTTGAAAACACTTTGGAAGCAGGTGGAAAAAGATTTGGTAAATGTTTTGGAGGGGATGGAATAGCTTATGCTTGTGTGAGTTGTAGGTAGAAGTGGTTCTCAGATGGATTTATCGTTCCATTTTTTTAGTTGCAAAAAGCTTTATCAGGTTTCACGTGTTTTTTTGAATCGGTAAAGCTTTTGTTCGTATGAAATTTATTTAGCCTATTGGCCGAATCTTAAAAATATTTTTTGGGGGTTAGTTAATCGTTGCCAGAGAAACGAATACTATTGGCTGACCACTAATCAATAAAAAGCTTCTTCTCCCATTTACCTGTTCACTTTTGCATTTATTTTTTTCACAAGTTCTTGTTGTGACAAACCCTTTTGGTTATGCTCGTTTCATTCTATGCACTATCAATTTTACTGGTTTTAATTGTATTAAAACAAGGGTGTTAATTTAATAGTCGATGTTTAGTTTTTGAAGCTTATTGTATAGCGTTTTTCGGTCAATGCCTAACAAGCGGGCGGCCTTGCTTTTGTTGTGTTTAACCTTTCGAAGCGTTTCTTCAATGAGTTTTTTCTCAGCTATTTCTTTTGCTTCGGTATATTTAATAAGAGTAGAAGGCTGCATTGATAGAGGTTCGGCTATTTCGGGGGGAATGGCCTCTATGCCAATCCATTCATTTTTACTGAGGAGGACCGACCTTCGAACCACATTTCTTAGTTCGCGAAGATTTCCGGGCCAGTCATAGTGCTGAAATACTTCCATCACTTCATCCGAAAATCCATGGATATTTTTGCCAAATTCTTTGGCCGCCTCGTTACAAAAATGATTGATAAACGTGGGCAATTCATCTGAGCGATTCCTTAACGGCGGAACATGTATTGTAAATTCATTGAGCCGGTGAAATAGATCTTCTCTAAAACCGCCTTCTTTAGCTTTTTGTCTCAAATCGTCATTGGAGGCGGCTATAATGCGTGCTTTTATGGGAAATTCTTTGTTACTACCAACCCGATGTGCCCTGCGTTCTTGTATGGCTCGTAGCAATTTAATTTGTACATTGTAGCTTAAATTCCCTACTTCGTCCAAAAAGATGGTCCCTTTACCTACACTTTCAAAATGACCTATTTTATCATCAACTGCACCCGTAAAACTTCCTTTTTCATGGCCGAATAGTTCGCTCGAGGCTATTTCAGTGGTTAGTGCCCCACAATCTACTGCTACAAAGGGATCTTGCCGATGATGGCTGAGTTCATGAATCCGACGGGCAACATATTCTTTTCCCGTTCCACTTTCACCCTGGATAAGTACAGCAACTTCGGTTGGGGCTACTAAACGAATATGTTCGTCCATCTCTTTTGATTGGCTCCCTACACTAACGATGTAGTCGTTGGATAAAGATGTGGAATGGGAATTGCTTTTTAACGCCCGTTGAACAATATGAAGCAATTCCGTCGCATTTACCGGCTTGGTGATATATTCATAAGCCCCTTTTTTGATGGCATTTACCGCCACCCGGATATCAGAATAGGCAGTAATTAGCACAACCGGAATATCCGGATTTTTGCTTTTGGAATAACTCAAAACATCCAGTCCGCTTCCGTCTGGCAATCGATGATCAGATAAAATTAAATCGAAATATTCCTTGTCAATCAGGGATTTGGCTTTATAAAATGAGCCGGCCGTTGTGGTTTCCATCTCATTTTTGGCCAAATATCCACTCACCATTAGACTAAAAGATGTATCATCATCGATTATTAGTATTTTTTTATTCATGCCCCCTGGTCATTTTGATTGGCTAATATAACTAATTTTTATGGCTGGGCTGAAATATTTGGCTTTTTATTGAGCTTGTTTGCTTTTAAGGTCTTAACTAGATAATTATGATCGGGATATGCTTCATTTTAAAAAATTATAATTTTAATAATTAAATAGATACAAAAAAAGGGTTGTCCGTAGGTTTTCGGACAACCCCCTTCATCAAGTTGTAAGGGAATAATATATAGTTTAGGAGTTAGGGGTAGTTATGAGTTGGGCGTATAGGTAGTTCCGTCGTTGTTGTATAAAGCAATTGATTTTTCTTCTCCTTCTTTTGCTATTACCAGTTTGTAAATTTTATTACCGTCAACTTCTGCCACTTTGGCTTTAGTTATTTGAGCATCCGGATAATCTTTTTTGGCTGCTTCGAGAACGGCTTCGGGTACTTCACTTAGTTCTATTTCATTGAATGTTAATTCATCTTGTTGAACAACCATCAATTCTGAGTTGTCATTGTTAGTTGCAATAATAATCGGTGTTGCTGCTACAAAAAGCAATAAAACAGATAACGTAAACCAAAATTTCTTTTTCATAACTTAATTTTTTAAGTTCTACATTTTTTATTATCAATCGTTCGCTAATCATTTAAGAAAAGAGTGTGCCATTATTTAATCGGTTTATTAGGATGTGCGCTTTATGTTTGATTAGTAGTGATATAGAAATTTAGGGCTTCTGTTGTGGGGAATTATTCCGGCATAAAGTGTGGAAAAAAATCCACAATGTGTGAACATGCTTCTCCACTTAGACCACAATATCAAATAGATTTTCGGACAACTGGCAATATCTCTTATATTTGCACCGAAAAAATGATAAAGCATGGTCTTTAAAATGGCCTAGACTTGTTGTTTGTAAGCTCATTAAATGGTGAAACGAGCATGGTCAGGAGAGCTTGCCACCTCGAGAACATAATTAAAAAGTATGCAGGCAGAAGGCAGAAGAAGTTTTTAGTGATTAGTGAACAGTCATTAGGGTTGATTATACCAGGGATTATTGACTGAGGTCAAAATGCTTGTCTTAAATATTATTCAACCAATGACCTGGCTGAATTTTATGCTGATTAAAATGGCTCAATAATGTCGGAGATAATTTAATAGATTAAACTAAGCGTTAAAATTAATAAAGTTTGTAACGAATTATTTTATGGAGAAAAAGAAGATTTTGTTTGTTTGTCTTGGGAATATATGTCGATCGCCGGCAGCGGAGGCTGTATTGAAGGGAATGGCACAACGGGAAGGCTTAGCAGATAAGCTGGAAATTGATTCGGCAGGCTTAACGGATTATCATGAAGGTGAACCGGCGGATAAAAGGATGCAGGTGCATGCTAAAAAACGGGGATATCAGCTGACTAGTTTGAGCAGACCTGTTGATCCCATTAAGGATTTCGATTACTATGATATGATAATAGGTATGGACGACCAGAATATTCGCGAGCTAGAGCGTTTAGCCCAAGGTTCGCAAGCGGTGAGTAAGATATTTAAAATGACGGACTTTTGTCATGATTGTAGCTTGGAAGAGGTGCCTGATCCTTATTATGGTGGTGCAGAAGGGTTTGAGCTGGTGCTCGATTTGTTGGAAAAGTCGTGCCGGGGATTAATAGATTTTTTGAAAGAACATGTTTGATTTGCTTTTTTATCTTATTACTTTCGTAGTAACCCTTGAATAATTTTGTTTTAGAAACAGTAGATATTTTAAAGCCTGGGTGATATGGATAAAAAAGATTTGCAGCAGATATTGGGTGAAAGCATTTCCCGAATGTCAGGTGTTGGTGGTGGCTGCATCGCCGACACCAAGGTCATTACTACTGAGTCGGGTAAAAAGTTTTTTTTAAAGCAAGGGTTCACGAACGGAATGTTTCGAAAAGAAGCCAATGGCTTGCGCGAACTGGCTAAACCGGGTGTCCTTAAGGTTCCGGAAGTTATTGATTGTGGCGACGACTTTTTGATTATTGAGTTTATAGAACAGGGAACCAAAAGGAAAGATTTTTTTGAGGAGTTTGGACATAAATTGGCATTGCTGCATCGATATGCCAATGATGCTTTTGGCTTTTTTGAAGATAATTTTATCGGTTCTACCCCTCAAATTAATATTCCAACGGCGGAGGAAGCGCACAACTGGCCATTATTCTATTGGAATAAGCGGCTTTTTTATCAATACAGATTAGCTGAAAAAAATGGCTATGCCGATAGTACCCTCAAAAAATTATATGCCGCTCTTGAAAAAAATTATGAGAAAATACTGGAAGGCAGTGAAGAACCCCCGGCATTGATGCATGGCGATTTATGGAGTGGTAATTATATGAGTGATAGGGAAGGAAACCCGGTATTAATTGATCCTGCCGTCTATTATGGTCATCGTGAGGCCGACCTTGCCATGACTAAACTGTTTGGCGGCTTCCCGCCCGCATTTTACCGCGCATATGAAGATACCTGGCCTCTTATTGACGGTGCCGACAGAAGAGAGCCTATTTATCTTTTATACCATGTTATGAATCATTTAAATCTTTTTGGATCAGGATACTATAGTCAGGCCGTGCGCTTGTTGCAAAAGCTTGTGGCCTGATTTGTTTTTTTAGTTTGCCTGGTTGCTAAGACATAGGGTAAACAACTTTATACCACAAAACCTCTTGATTCAGCCAAAATAACAATGCTTTCAATGATTTCTTCGTCAGATAGGGTTGCGCAGTTGAAAAAGAGATCGAAATAGTCTATGTCTGGTCGTTCTTTTTCGAAATAATTTCTAAAAGCGTCCCGCCGGTGGTCCATTTCTATGGCTTCACGCCGGGCTTCCTGTAAGGTCATTCCCAAAGCATCAGCAACCTTCTGGGCTCTCCATTCAAGTGGGGCTTTTAGTTTGATATGTAAAGAATTTACAAAGTTTTTGGTGATAGCCTCTGCTGCTCGGCCAACAATAATGACATTACCCTCAACGGAGGCATTATAAATAAACTTTGCAATGGTATTTTTTATTTTTACATCGCTGGGGTAATATTCATCGGAAAAGAAAAGGGCCAGATTTTCGAAAAAGGTTCTCTCTTTATATTCCGAAAGTTCTTTCATTAAGGCCGGAGATAATTTCAATTCCCTGGCCGACTCCTCGATAATTTCTTTACTAATCCATCGCCATTCCCGTTTGTTCCCTTGGGCTTTATTTTTTTCTGTGAGTGTTTGTGCCAATTTCTTGGCGATTCTTCGGCCCGGACATCCATATTCTCGCGAAATAGTTATGACTGGCCCCGGCGAATCAAAGGTTGGACCTTTGGGGCTCTTCCGACGACCAGTGCGCTCACGCATATATTTTAAAAATAAATTATCCATAATCCTGTTTTATTGAGGTAATTGTTGGCTTGAAGTTTAAATAAAATCTTTATTAGATTTTCCATAAGTGATGGTATCCCTAAAATTACGCTTTTTCTGTAAAAATGAAAAGGTTTTCCCAAAATTAACATGAAGGAAAGAAACGTTTAATACCTATCGTATTGATTTTTTAAATCCATGTTAATCGATGCCATATCTGCTCTAATGGTCCCCGCTTATGGGTTTTCAACCACCATGTGCTGAATAAAATTTGGAAGGCTCCAAGTACAGCACCAATGACCAGGCTAAACGAGGCACCTGTGTATTGGTATAGGCCCAGTCCAAAACCATAATAAACAATAGACCCCAAAATGGATTGCAACACATAATTGGAAAGGCTCATCCTTCCCATTGAAGATAGTTTGTCGAGCCATCCTCGGGCTGCAGTGTGTTCGAATAATAGAACAAAGGTGGATACCAGTATGGTCATAAAGGCCAGATTAGACCATGAGGTAACAGCTGTTTGGAGGCAGGTAACAACAAATTTGTGCCATTCCATGTGCGACAATGCTTTGTGCAGAAGGAACAACGGAATGAAGGCGATAATGGCAATTACCAGTGCTTTTTGCCAGAAGAGTTTGTTTTGTGGGTCTGTTGTGAAACGCTTATTGCGTCCCAGCAAAAAGCCGGTAAGGAATAGTCCGGCCGTCTGAAAAAAACGGCCGTTTTCATACGACCAGAAAAAGACACCCAGCCGACCGTTGGTGAGGTTGCTGCGCATGGCCTCCCAAAATGTCCCGTTCGACAAAGGCTCGCCTATCATGCTAAAATACCGGCCTGCACGAGAAACGGCCTCAGCATTGTCAGGGGTAATCATATAGCCGATAAGACGAATCCATTCCAGTGGCTGCAGCATCAATACAATAGCAGCAGTCCACACCATCTTGTTGCTGAGCTTCCGAAACGGAATCAGCACGACCCCTATGGTGGCGTAGATGGCCAGAATATCTCCTTCAAAAAAGATAGAATTAATAAACCCGAACCCAAACAGTAGCAGTAATCGCCACAGAAAACGTCCACTGAAATCATTTCCTCTTCGCTGCTGATTGTTGTACTGAATATAAAAAGTGAGTCCAAACAAGAGGGCAAAAATGGCGTATGACTTACCTCCGAACAGAAAAAAGAGGGTATCCCAAATGATGGAATCGATGGTTTTTAGCCATTCGGGAAGAAAATCCGGGAAATGATACAAATCAAAATGTTCTATGTTGTGAAGCAGCATGATGGAAAGAATGGCAAATCCTCGAAGCGCGTCAACAACAATAAGGCGTGCAGGGCGGGATGGTGTGCTCATAAGTTTATTTGTAAAAGATTAAAATTAATTTTCCATTAGCAGGCGTGCCAGTATCATAGAGAAGAGATCAACATTGTCGGAAAACTCCAAAAAGGGACTCTTGCCTGTGGCTTTTCGGATATCCACACCGTTGCTGTAAGGTTTAAAGGTGAGTACCGAATTGAGGCGGATGTTTTTGTTACCCAATTCACCCATAAAGATGATTCGCCTATCGGTCAGATAGAGCATTCCCGAATCGATGCGTTGCCATACATCTTCGGTAATACGATTGACACCCAGACTTCCTACTCGGTAATAAAAGCCTTTGGCCAGTTTGATGCGTGCCGTAGGACCACCGTAGTTGACCCTTCGCGTAACTTTTTTGTGTTCAATCCAGTGAACAGGGGTTTGGAAATGAAGCTTTTCGTTCTTGTAAAGATGAATGTCGGGTACCAATTCAGGCAATATGCCGTTTTCAATTTGCCAGTAGAGTCGGAATCGTGCCAGTGCTTCTTGCGTAGGTGCGTCAAATTCCAGGTCAATACCCAGGCTTTGGGCAATGGCATGCATCTCTTGCTCTTCGTCGGGCGACAGTCGTTGATCTGAGACCGCATTCTCCAGAAATTTTTGTAGGAGGGCTCCCCCCTTTTCGGAAATCATCTTTTGGGCGACTTCTTCTTCAATTAGAAGGTCCTTGCGCAGTTGTTCCAGCTTTTCTTTCTCTTTTTTCGACAGACGGTTGTCGGTCAGTGCCTCATCAATTTGTTCTCCAAAGCGGCGGTGGGTCTCTTCTTTCAGTACTTTTTCAGCCTCTTGTTGGTCCAGCAACAATAAATCACGCAAATGTTTCAGTTGCATTGCTTCCAGATCACTCACTTGATTGTCGTTTATAACTTCACGAACCAGCTGGCGGAAAAGTTCTATTCTTTCCTTTCGAAACTTCTTTTTCAGATTTACTTTGTAATGATCGGCAATGTTAATGAATTCCTCTGAAGCAATCTCTTCAATCTTTTCTACTTGTGCGAGCCGGTTGTTAATCTCTATAAGGGCATTTTCGGATGGCTCAATTTTTAAAAGTCGTTGAATAAGGTTGGGTTTTATTAATGGTTTGGGCTTAAATGTAAGCATGGCGATATTAGTGTTTAACCAAAATAATTATTGATGAATATTTTAAATCAGATGTTCTCTGGTTGGATGTAAGGCTTGTTTCGATACTGATAAATGACTTTGATCAGTCCTGGTATCATAAGGGTGTCTAAAAAATTTTTACTTTTTGGGACTCATAAGATATTTCCTGTAAAAAAATAAACTTTATAAAGTCTCACTAAGTATGTATTTGTAAGAACTTCATGTAGTTTTTATACATCCTCTTCAAGGAATTGGGTGTCCAAAATTGTTAAAATTTTATTAAATATCCCAATATTAAAATGAGATATTATTCATTAAAAGAAAGTTTTTGGGTATAGTTAAGTGATTTAATCGTACTGTTTTAGGGCATTGGTTAGTCGGTTCTTAATCTTTTCTTTGAGCCATATCGGTTCTATAATTTTAAGTTTTTCTGCGTATCCCAGCAAAGTCATTTCCAGCTCGAAATTCGGAATTACATTTAAAGAAAAAATCATGCTGTTATCAGGTAACTTGTCTACCAGTCTCTGGGAAGGGTGAAGTGGTTTAGTGCGAATATAAGGTGCCGAATCGGGCGATACATTAAAAATAATTTTTTGGATAGGAATCTCTTCGGGAATGGTAATACCAATAACATGGTTAAACCACGTTTCGGGATCGAAATGAGAGGGAGGAGAAATAAAAATGGCATCGGTAAGCTCGGCACTTACCATGCGATCAAATGCCAGATGATAAATCTTTCCGGCAAACTTCTCCCATCCAATAACATACCATCTGTTACGATATTCTTTGATTAGATATGGATGAAGCTCCATATCTAATGGCGATGCTTCATTAAACGGCAGGTAAATGATCGACAATGGCTGTTGATGGTCTACTGCATATTGAATAATGTCCATTTTCTCTATGCCCGTGGCAATGTTTTGGTGTTCAAATTGCAAGCGCTTTTTTACTGATCCTTTTTGGGGTAGATTTGTACCCGAAAGGTCCTTTAACAGAGCAATAAGTTGTCGTACGGCCGGAATATATTGCATCTGTTCCAATATAGCCAGTGCCTGCGTGATAAGTTTTTTGTCTTTTTCTTTTATGGTATGTGAAAAGATAGAGAATCCCGGACGTGAATATTGATAAAGGCCGTGACGACATTCTATCGGGGCATTAAAACCTACCGGCGGTGGTTGGCGCATTGCCTTAAAGTCGTAATAGAGTGTGCGACGACTAATTCCGTCTTCGTCACCAAATTCGTAACGAAGAGCTTCGTTTACCTTTTTCTGTATCTCATCGATGGTCAATGCATAGCCATTTTGTAGCAGTTGGTCGATGACCCGATATCGAAACGCTGCTTTCTTGTTGAGTCCCATAACTTTATTTTTAATTCTTCGGACCTGAGTTTTATTTTAGAGAGTAATTCCCTATCCTAAATTGCATTTCGGTTTCAACTAATCTGTTTTACGTTCTTTGAAACAATGGGTTATTATGACATAAATCATGATTTTTGTGGCGAAAAAAACTGGAATTTGTATGCGCAAAAGTAATGTAATGTATTGTTTGTTAGGGTAATGCAAAAAAATGCTCTCAGAAAGTATCTTCCATTAAAACAAGGATTAAGACCGGACAAGTTAACCAGGCATAAGGGGAATACCGGGGAATTGAGAATGAAAAATGAAGAATGGATAATTGTTAGCGGAAAGAGAATATCGCAATGTGTATATTTCCTTTAGTGAAATTTGAAATCTATTATCTTACATCTAATAATCTAAAAATCTAATATCTAACTGTCTGTTTTTTCTCTGCGTCATTGCGTCTCTGCGTTTAGTTGGTGCAAAGAGGTAAGCGCAAAGAGAATTGTGAATAGTGGATTTTCCTATAGTAAATATTGAAATCTATCATCTTACATCTAAAAATCTACCATCTAACTTTCTTTTTTTGCGTCATATCGTTTCTGCGTTTGATGAAAAATTTTTGTGGTTATTGCAAACTGGTTGCACTTTGATTAAAGTTCTTTGCAATTAAGAAATGCGTTCAAAAAATCTCATATAAAATGTACGTAGCACCGGAACAAAAGACTTTTTTTAAACAGGCCGAGCTCAATCATTGGGTTCGTAAATTTACCATTCTTTATGACCAACGAAGATTTAGAATAACAATTCAATTAACCACAAAATTGGGTAATGACATGGGTACTTTCGAAGGAAATTTTAGTAAAAGAAAATTAAGAAAGTATCTGAAAACGATTTTAGGTTGTCCTAGTCGGCTAGACTCGGTGTATCAATGGAAGTCTTTTTTAGTTAATAATTTGAAGGTTTTGCCACATTATTTGCCTTTGAGAGAAATAGTGGATATTCAAGTAATTGTTGTCTCTTAGTCGCAATTTTTTGACATGGTAATGGCTCTTGTCTTGTTTTCAAATTTTTTTATGAAGGTCGTTAGCAAAAAAGTTTGTCAAAAAAAGAACTTGTATAAAAAGTATAGAGGCAGAAGCGTAGAGACCGAAAGCAAAAAGAGTTTCTAGTGGTTGGTCAATAGTCATTAGTGTCGGTTTCACCATGGACTATTGACCAATTACCAAAAAGAATATTTTAAAGGGTGAATAATTAATAATTTAGATAAAGTTTTGAGGATGCATAACAGAACGATTTGTAAGAAGTTTTTGATTAAATATTTTTGAGGAATAATAATTTTTATTTGACTTTTTTATAAATTTGGAAATCGCCCCGCTATCGGAGTTACTGATTGTTCAAGTTTTTTCTGATTTTTTTGTTTCAGCTTACTGCCGATGTGGTGCAGGGATCCAATATTTGTGAAAAGGACTTGACCAAGAAAGCCTCTCACGAATAAAAAAGGGAAGATATATCATTAGGATTTCCGGTTGGAAGATTTTTTAAATTACTCAGGATTACCGGGAATAAAAGACAAAAAGCTAAGATAATGTATTAGTTCTCTTGGATGTATTTGACACATAAAATGAAACAAATAAGATATCTACATATCGAATTCGATGAAGAGATTGAGGGTCGTGAGATCCCTGCGTTTCGCGGTGGTATTATTCAAAAGGCGGGGCAGGAAAATGTGTTGTTTCACAACCATTTGAATGGAAATAAATATCTATATTCCTACCCCCTGATACAATATAAAACCTTGCGACGGCGGCCGGTGATTATTTGTCTGGATGAAGCTGTGGATGAGATACATCATTTTTTTGAGCAAACTGACTGGTCGTTTAAGATTGGTGAGCGATTGCTCGATATGAAGATTCGGGATTTACGGCTGAAGCGGTTCAATCTGCAGGTATGGCAAACTCAATTTCACTATTTCATTCGTAACTGGCTTGCTCTGAACAGTCGGAACTACAACACCTTTATGAAACTGGAAGGTGTCGCCGAGCAAATCGAATTTTTGGAGAAAATATTAAAAGGCAACATATTATCGTTTGCCAAAGGTATTGACTGGACCATTGATAAACCCCTTGAGTGTACCATAACACATTATCAGGAGCCTCGGAAAGTTCTTTTTAAAAGAACGCCTTTGATGGCTTTCTCGGTAGAATTTCAAACCAATGTATTTCTTCCTGACCATATTGGTTTGGGCAAGGGGGCAAGTCATGGCTTTGGCACAGTAATGCTTTTAAAAAAGAAAAATTGACCTATGGATTATTTGCGGGAACAAATTTATCTGGCCGGACTCTTACACGATATAGGTAAGTTTTTTCAGCGTGCCGATAGCGGTTCGGTAGAAAAATCGAAGCTGCTGACCGATGATGTCAAACGCCTGGTGAGTCAGTACTGTCCGCTGAAGAACGACGGAAGATATACGCATAAACACGTTATCTGGACGGCCGGTTTTATTTCAAAATATTCAAGGGTATTTAACAATCTGTTAAAGGATGGGCAAGGCCTACGTTCTAACCTGTTGGAGTATGCGGCCAGCCATCATTTAAGTGCCGACCAGCTTCGCGAGTCGCCGGCTCGTTTTATACGTCAGGCCGATCATCTGTCGTCGGGAATGGACCGAAGTACTGATGCAGCCTTTAAGGACGAGCAGGAGGCCGAAAACTGGGATGCCTTTAAGAAAAAACGTATGGTATCGGTATTCGAAGGTCTGGGCCATCAGGGGCCTCATACCTTTAAGTACCACTTACCGGTAGATTCCTTAAATCTTCGCGCCGACTGGTTTCCGCGTAAGAGCTTCGACAGCAACCCCGATTATGCTTCTCTTTGGCAACGCTTCGAGGCGGAATTTAAATTCATCCAGGCCGACGATTTTCGGGCTTTTAGCGAAACATTGCTCAACCTGCTTCAGAAATATACCACCTCGGTACCATCCAGTACCATTCATTTACCCGATGTTTCACTCTTCGATCATCTGAAGACAACGGCTGCCCTGGCGGTGTGTCTTTACGACAAATCTCTGGAGACCGGAGATGCCGGTAGTGACACCTTTCTGATGATTGGAGGCGACTTCAGCGGCATACAAAACTATATCTATAACATACAGAGCAAGCAGGCTGCCAAAAACCTCAAAGGGCGCTCGTTCTACATCAAGCTGTTGTCCGATGCTGTAGTCTATTATCTTTTAAAAGAGCTCAATCTCTTTCACGGTAATGTGATTTATAATGCCGGCGGCAGTTTTTATCTGCTGGCACCCAATACCGCGTGGATGAGAGCCAAATTTGAGGAGTGCAAACGGAATATCGAAGAAAAAATTTTGCAAGCTCATGGCACATCCCTTTATATAGCCCTCGACACAGTGACCTTTGGTGAAGAGACCCTCTTGTTTCAGAAAGGCAAAACGCTAAGCGATGCCTGGCAACAGCTTTTTGACCGCCGTAATGCCGCCAAAAAACATCGCTATGCCGATATGCTTACTGCACGTTATGACTATTTTTTTACACCTTCCGATCAGGGTGGGGATACCATTCGCGATGCCGTTACTGGCGAAGAGCTCTCAAAACAGAAGGCTAAAGCCATTGGCGATGGTGATACAAACGAATATATTGGGGAATTAACCTGGAAACAAATTCTTTTGGGCAGGAAATTGCGGGAGGCTCAGTACATTGTGATATCCGATGGTCCTTTAACCTACTGGAAAAATCATGATGCCATTGATCCGGCAGGTTTGGGTTTTTATTTCTATTTTCTTTCGCAAAAAGAGATAGAAGACAAACGAGAGGCCTTGAAAGGTTTCGCCAACCGGGTAAGAATCATTACCCTCAATGCTAACGAACGGGGCGATTGTGATTTCCTCAACAGCGCCGTGCAGGGCTATAACAATATTTTTGGTTTCGACTTTTTGGGTGGCAACGATTTTCCCAAAGATGATGATGGCTATCCGCTTACATTCGATAAACTGGCAGGAGAGAGTGATCTGAAGCGTTTGGGATTTCTGCGAATGGATGTGGATAATTTGGGTATGCTATTCAGAAGCGGGTTTCCGAAAGAGATGATCACTTTGTCGAGGTATTCATCACTAAGTCGTAACCTCGACTGGTTTTTTAAGGGGTATATCAATACCATTTGGAAGGAGCGTTACAGCGATAGTTCTTATATCATATATAGCGGTGGTGATGACCTCTTCCTCATTGGCCGGTGGGATAAAGTGCTGGACTTTGGCCGTGAGATACGGGAGGCCTTTAAGAATTATGTTTGTAACAATCCGTTTCTCTCACTTTCGGGGGGCATGGCTATTGTGTCCGGTAAATTCCCCGTGAAAAAGGCATCGGCCGACAGCGAGTCGATGGAGAAAAAGGCCAAGAGTTATTTTTTTGAATTCGAACAAAATGGTAACACACAGCGATTCGAAAAATCAGCTGTTACCCTAATGGGGTTACCCCTTAACTGGGACCATGAATTTCCTTTGGTGATGGATTTACAGAATAAGATGGTGCAGCTTTTGGCTCAGAAAAAGTTGCCCAAAGCATTTATCTCAAAGTTGAGTATGCACTATTCCATGAGTCGGAATATAACCGATAAATCCTTAGATGATAAATCGAAAGATGATAAGCCGAAAAAAGATAAAATGCCGAAAAACAATAATGAGGTGCCACCAAAGGTGCTATGGATGATGGCTTACGACTTCGGCCGTATGGTGGGGCGATACAGCCATGCCGATGTTATAGATTTGGTGAAACAATGCCAGCGCGACATCTTTTCCAATACCATCCAAAATCAAAAAATTAAAACAAGCTACCATGCCCTGGATTTGTGGAACCTGGCAGCCCGACTCGCAGAATTGCAACTGAGAACCATGGATATTTCCAATTCATAAAACTTTTACTTATGGTACAGAAAGATTTGATATTCAGAAATGAACCCAATACAAAGGGGAGTAAAAGCGGAGCAGGGGGAAAGAATAGTCCTGAAGTCCCTTTTTCAAAACGGTTTAAGGATGAATGGATCACCAAAGGCGTGAACCAGGAAACCGTATCTTTTGCCGACGAATTGGGAAAGTACTTAAAGGAAAATAATTTAACCACTTCCCAAATCCGAAATGTTTTTGGAGAGATTAAGAGAATCCAAATCAAAGGGTATGAACAAGAAAAGCCAAGCTTCTATCTTTTAAAACCTAAGATGGCCTATGCTGCTTCAAGAGTAGATGGTTTTAAAAGTAAGGGTATCAAAGCTTTTAAGGAAGTTTTTGATTTGGCTCACAAAAATGTCATTGACGACAAAACCTATAAAAACTTTGTGGACTTTTTTGAAGCGATCCTGGCTTATCATAAATCTTATGGTGGACGAGACTAATGTATTTCTTTTAATATTTGGAATAAGAGGAAATACTCCAATATGTCGGAATACAAATCTAATAAGTTCCATTAATTCATAACCTGGAAAACTATAGATAAATGAACAAACTGGTAAAAAAGATTTTGGTTTCCGGTGAAATAAAGCTGAAGACCGGATTGCATATCGGGGGTACCAACTCTTCCCTGAATATTGGCGGACCGGATAAGTTTGTGGTTCGTAATCCCCTTTCCAACGAACCTTATATTCCCGGAAGTTCGCTTAAAGGAAAATTGCGTGCTTTACTTGAGCTCGCTGAAGGAACCATACAACAAAACGGTAAAACATGGGGCCCCACGCAGGATAAGACAACCAAAGCAGGTCATCTGTTTGGTACGGCCGATCCCAAAGGGGATGGTCAGCAACCCTCGCGTCTCATAGTGCGTGATGCGCCAATACTGTCGGATATAGAGGAGTTTGTTAATACGGATCTTCCCTACACCGAAGCTAAAACCGAGGTCAATATTTGTCGTATTACTGCTCATGCCAATCCGCGCACATTCGAACGCGTACCTGCCGGTGCACGTTTTAAGCTCGACATGGTGTTAAATGTCTTTAGTGAAGACAACGAGGAGGAATTAATTAACTCATTGAAGAAATCTTTGAATTTGTTGGAGGATGACTATCTGGGAGGTCAGGGCTCGCGCGGTTATGGTCAGGTCGAAATAACCGATTTGCAGTTTACCCCTAAAGAGATGGCGGAGTACGAACCTAAAAATTAATTTTCGGGATGTTGAAACAAACCGTTTTTAAACTTCATTTTACCGGTCCGTTGCACATAGGGAAGGGTCTCGGCGAAGCCTACGATACCACCGATTCGCTGCTGCATTCCGACACCATTTCGGGTTTCATTGCCTCTCTGTTTTGTTTGAAAAACAATGATGGTAATGATGTACTCGATTTTATGCAAAGCTATCGGGTGAGCTCGGCATTCCCTTTCTATCGGTCAAACTATTTTCTTCCGCTGCCGGTTTCTGCCACGGAAATATTGAATGTGTTGGATACCGAGAAACCTAAAGCCGGTAAGATGATCAAAAAAATTGAATATGTCCCTCTGAACGGGTGGAAAAAATTGGCAACGGGACAAGCCCTCGATGTCAAGAAAGAGAAACTCTCACCTTGCGGTAAGATTTTATTCCCCGAGGATGTGGAGGCGGTATCGGTCTTTAAAGATAATCTGGAGCAACGGGTAAGCGTATCCCGCGACGGCGAAAGCGATGCCGTTCCTTTCTATTTCGAAAAACGGTATTTTGTTAAGGACGGTGGCCTCTATTTTTTTTGCGAAGCATCGCCCGAAGTGACCGACCGCATAGAAGAGATTTTGATGTTTGGACAAGGCATTGGAATAGGTACCGACAAGAGCGTGGGTAACGGACAGTATGAAGTGACACGAGACACCATTGAAATGGAGTGGACAACTGAGGAAGCCGACAGATACCAGCTCATCTCTCTCTATTGTCCGCAAAAAGAGGAACTGATCAATGTCGAAATGGAGAAAAACGACTATCAGCTGGTAAAACGCGGAGGCTTTATTGCCGGCACAACCCTCGATAAGTTTCGGCACCTTCGAAAAAAATCGGTTTATATGTTCACCGAAGGGTCGATATTCCGAAGCCACAAGCCCATAGGAAAAATAGAGAATGTCAGACCGCAATGGAACGATGAGTTGCTGCATCCCGTCTATCGGGACGGCCGTGCCTTTTGTTTACCGGTTAAAATTTAATGCATTATGCCTCAGGTAGAAATAACCACTTTAAACCCGGTTCATGTAGGAAACGGTGTTTTCCTGCAAAAAAATATTGAGTTAATAATAAAAAACGAAGATGGTGAACGGTTGGCAGGCGTCATCGACGACCGTAAAGTGTTGGCCATTATTGGCGAAGAAAATATTGATAAGTGGGTGGCTATGATCGATGCGGGTGAGAGCCTGGTGAACTTAATTAAACCCCGCAAGCCCGACTTCGTGTTAGATGATATTTGTCGCCGAGCCATCCTAATGGATGCCGATGGGTATAATTTTCAATCTTTGAAAGAACAGCTCCGTGACGGTTTGGGACGACCTTATATTCCCGGGTCAACCATAAAAGGGGCTATCCGGTCGGCCATTTTTAACCGGGAAATTAGGAAAAACGGAAAACCGATAAATAAAGAAAAGGTTGTTTTTAAAGATAGAAAAAATAGAAACTATGCCACAGCGGCTGAGCTTGAAAAAGAGCTGTTTGGCGATGGTCCCCAAAAGGACCTTTTCCGTTTTTTGTTGATTGGCGATGCCCCGTTTGTTGGGGATGCCACCATAGCCCTGCCTATGAAAAGTCTAAATATCGTAGGAGATGGAAGGTCGGTAAAACTCGATACCAAAACACAGCAATTGGTGGAAGCCATTGATGCCGAACGGACATCGGTCTTTAATATTAAACTGAACCATCAATTACTGGAAGAAAATAACCTTAAAGGAAAGATCAATAAATATCCCGAATGGCTGAAAGATTTAAAAACCCTTTTTCAATGGGTCAACGAAAACACGTTGCTGTTGATTAACAAAGAAATTGATTTTTGGGAGGAGTATGAGGAACATGATAGGGTTGAAGATTATTTAGAACAATTGCACGAGCTAAAAGAGACAACAGAAAATTGTTCCGAAGGATCATGTGTTTTACGCATGGGTGCCGGAGTGGGATGGAGCTTTATTAACGGCTTATGGGTGAAAGAGGAATCACTTGTATCAGAAGAATTGTATCAGGAATTGGTGTCGTTAACTCGGCCCCAAAATTCCCGATATAGTCAATATCCATTTCCCAAGACCAGGCGAGTGGCCGACTCGCAATATTTTGAGCTGCCCGGATTTGTTAAATTGAAATTAATTTAAGTTTATGTCAAAAATTTTGGTAAGTCTGGTATCTGAACAAACCATTCCCAACGTTGAACTCATAAAGGAATTTAAAAACGATATTGATCAATTACTTTTTATTACCACCGCCAGGATGGAGGCCAATGGTCAAGACCAATGGATTATTGATGCTGCCGATGCCCGGAACATCCCGTTACATAAAATTGTGGTTAACGCTTTTGAGCCTTCCGATATTTTGGCAAAATTAAATGCTTATCCCTTTAGTCAGGATGATGAATATATTGTTAACATTACCGGTGGCACCAAGCTAATGTCGTTGATGGTACACAGTTTTTTTCAGAATTTGGCGCATACACAAATTTATTATGTTACCGGGCAAAATAAAGTTTATCTGAAACTTTATCCCATAGAAGAGGGTAATGGTCATTTAACCATGCAGCACCGCATAACGCTCGATGAGTATCTTAAGGCTTATGGCTTTGAGATAAAAAAATCGGTTCAGACTTGTGCTTATTCACATGATTATATTGAGCACTTCCTGCAGAAATTTATGGAGGCAGAGGACTACCATTTTGAGGCCATCGGTAACCTGAGAAACCTTCGCAACAAAGCCCGTAAAAAAACTGTTGAAATTTACGACCCTCAGATCGGGGAATTTTTAGATGATTTCGACTTTATTCCTAAGATTAAGGGGTCTCTGACCAAATCAGAAATCAATTTTCTTACTGGCGAGTGGTTCGAGTGGCTCACCTACTACCGCGTGAAAAACGACCTTCAGCTCGATGCCGCCCAAATAGGGCTCGGGTATAAGCTTTTTAAGGGTACCGTGGATAACGAACTGGATGTGCTTTTTGTTCATAACAATAAGCTCTACACCATAGAATGTAAAACCGGCATTACCGCCAGGGAATATACCCCCGATGGAAAAGAAAAAATACGAAATCTGTTGTCCGAAATAGTTTATAAATCCGATTCTCTGCAAAACAAATTGGGCCTATTTGTCAATGCCTCGGTGTTTATCCTTTCCGAAATATATCAGGAGGATGGAGTGACCCCCATACAAAATTTAAAACCTGGTTTGGAGCGGGCTCAGCAGATGAATATTAATGTTTTTGGACGAAAGGATATTTTATCGGGGAAAACTGTTCGGGAATTATTAAATATTCAATAATAGCATTATATGTTGATTAATTTGAGTAATCATCCCTCTTCGGGATGGGGAGACCAACAACTATCGGCAGCCAAACAATGGGGGAAAATCATTGATCTTCCTTTTCCGACAATTGATCCCGGGATGGATGATGAGGGTGTCCGACAACTGGCCACGGAATATCTCGGCCGCATTGATGATTTAATCAAAAGGGAAGAGGGGCCTCATGCCATTCACCTGATGGGGGAACATACTTTTTGTTTTGTTTTGGCAACCCTTCTGCAGCAGCGACAAATCACCTGCGTGGTTGCCACCACCCATCGTCAGGTTACCTACGATGCCAACGGAGATAAAGTCACCCGCTTTGGTTTTGTGCAGTTTCGGCCTTATCCGAAAATTGGTTAAAACCATTTTAGGGGCAGTTTTTTGAAGGCGAACTGGAAAGGCATCCAAATCTCGCCATTGGATTTGTTGACAAAGTCTTTATATCCGAGAATTTAATTCGTCGTTATCAGTTGAAGCCCAAAATGAACATAAAAGGACTTGCAGTAAGGGCTTTCGATAAAAAAAAGAAATCATGGGGATGGGCAGCCTTTAAGATTGAGCCTTTATAAAGATATTGGTGGAAAAGATAAGTTATGATAATTAAAAGTTGCCAGCTAATAAGGAATAGTTTTATTTATTTGTTTTTCAGTAAATAAATAATTAATTTAACTACCGATGAGTTATCCGGGTCACGTAATGTAGTGAAACATTATGTAAATACTAAACTATTAGTTGGGAAACATTTATTTTAACCGATGCAAATCTGTTGCAGCGAAAAACGTTTCCTTTATTGAAAAAGAGTATTGAACATGGGAAAAAATGGTTATTATGCATCGGAAACTCGACCGGATGTTTGTCCTTACTGCAATGCCTTTGATTCTGTAATTACCTTAACACAGGAAGAGCTTTGTCAGCAAAGTTATTTTAAAGGGTTGCCTTACTATGTTGCCTGGCGCTGTGAAAAATGTAAGCAACCTCTTCTGAAAAGCTATTCGGGTGGGGTTTTTATGGGTAAGAAGATCGATCCGAATAACAACCGGGTAAAATTTCGTTTTTTGTTAACTCTGAAGGAGAGGAATGTCTCTTTTCTGGATAACTATTCTGTCCTGTATTCAGTTATTAGTGAGGTGCAAAAGGTACGTTTTTATGATCACATGGACATATTTTATCTCTCAACCAAAACATCGCCTTATCAGGGACGATGGTATTTCTATTTATCTTACCCTTCATCGGGGGTGTTGGTTCATTTTACCGGGAAGCTTCTATCGGGTGAAATGATAATGAAAAAAGCATTGGAGTTGCTTGACCTAAATATTAGCGTCTGTTGGTAATTTTAGCTAAAGTGGTGGACTTTGGCATTTATTTTTTTAGTGCGTGATTTTTTATTTCTAAAGGTTGTAGCTTTTTTTAAGTGTTAATAATACTGCATTTTATCTATCAATGTTCTTTGAATCGATTGATGGTTGATTTATGTATGACAATGTATGCCTGGTAATGATGTTCGAAATGTGGGAGAGAGGAATTAAAAATGCTGGGTTATAAAACAAAGATTTTTTGATGAAGCGTTCGTCCGTTTTCTAAAGTTATAACCGTCAGGTAGTATCCATGTGATAATTGGGCAATACTCAACTGCCCTTGCGGGGAATAAAACGATTTTTGTAAAAGAGTCCGTCCCGTGATATCTAATATCTTCACGTTATCTACAGGGTTTTCAGATACAAAATAGAGGACATTCTGAACAGGATTTGGATATAATTTAATATTGACTTCAGGTGGCGAATGAACGGCCACATCTATGGATATTTTTTCCAGCTTTATCTGTTTTAGTTCTATCCGTGCATTTACAAGGCCAACATCCAGCACTATTCTGCTGTTGGCATCGGACGGCTCTTGCATGCTGAAGGAAAAGGAGGTCAGAGTAGGGGTGTCGTTCAGGGCCAGTTGAAAGGTGCCGCTGTATGAAGTCCAGGGCGAGGAGGCTTTCCCCACATAGACCGGAATATTAATGGAATTATCGGCTTGGGCAAGGATGGATAGACGGTACATCGCCCCTTGCTCCAGATTTATTCCTGTTTTAACTGCCTGGGCATGCCATGCTTCGGTACCGGTAACTTCCGTTTCGATGATTAATGACTGATCTTCATGAAACATATTACCGTTGGCCCCCCCTTGCGTATAAAAACTCCACCCGTCTGCATCTTCGGTGAAGTTGGACTCATACACACTGAGATAATCAACCGGAGTTGGCTCAGGCATAGTATTATTCAGTAATGCATCGACCAACGGCTGATAAAACTCTTCCGTATCTGGGTTATAGATCCCAAAGCCGGCGCTGAATTCCCAGTAAGCCCAGCTAAATACTTGCTGCTCAAACCATCGGGCCAGGAAGGTGGTCCAGCGTGCGCGTGATGCCATGTCGGCCTTGCTGTAGGCACCAAACTCACCAATGTGTACAGGAATATTATGGGTTTGGGAAAAGTTGAGCAATGGCTGAAACTCATTCCTTACGGTTTCCCGTTCTGCTTCTGTGTCGAACCATTGTGTGCCCAGCCAGTTTTGAGCTTCCTCGCCGGCCCATTCAGCACCCTGGTGTGTAAACTGAAACGGGTTGTAATAATGAACCGTCAATATGAGGTTGTCGTCATCCGGAAGTTGAAGGTCGGGTAATCCGGCCAGGCCACCGTAATTGGCCAATCCCATTAAAACCGTTCGATCAGGATTGGTTTGGCGAATCACCTCAAGTGCCTCGGCAAAATAAGTATTCCATAATTGGGGTGTTAAACTGCCATGCGGCTCGTTCAGAACCTCAAAGAGAAGGTCATCCGGATAATTTTTGAAATATTCGGCAATTTGTGCCCATTGCGCCAGAAACCGTGCTTTTTCCCCCTCAGGGTCGGCATATAGCGCTTCGTGGTGGTGCATGTTAATGATAATCATTAATCCCTCTGCCAGTGCTTTGTCAACCACAGCCTTTATTCTTTCCAGAAAATCGGCTGATATGGTATAAGGGGCTTCTGACATGCTACGTTCTTCGGGTTCCCAACGAACAGGCAAGCGGACGTGCTGGAAACCCAATTCTGCCATGATTTCAAAATATTCAGGTTTCCAGGGATTGCCCCATGCTTCTTCACTTGGAGCTTCAAACGCATTTCCCATGTTGATTCCCCGTCCCAGACGTTGGTTGATCTCAAAGGCTGAAGAACTCTGAGATAAGCTTAGGGTTGCTAAACCCCAAAATAAGAGTATTGTTAATGTCGACCGTGTCATAAATAAATGGATTTGATGTGTTTGCTGTACACTAAGATAGTTTATTTTCGGAATTTACTCAAATGATATTGTAAATGGCCGGTCTGGCATTATCGCTGTGGTGATAGCATTCCTCCTGTCGTTTCTGTTGCTGTCGCAAGCAGATGTTTGGGGATTCTGCCGGTTTTGGACAGGGCGCCGGCAAGTTTTTATGGCTTCCTGCCCGCCAGCGTAGTGTTAACCATTGCCAGGAGAGGGCCGTATTCTGGCAGGAAGTGGTAAAACCTCGGCAGGACGACCCATACCCTGGCAGGAAGGTGTAAATATGCGGCAGGAAGGTGTGAAAGAGCGGCAGGAGAGTACGATAGTCAGCAGGAGCGCTCAACGTGCGGATAGGATGAGCTATTCTTTGGCAGGAATATCCAAATTTGGTTTTAAATACTGAGCTGATTTACCAGGGTATGGAAATCCCAAAGCTGGAATCCGATACCACAAGCTATGGTATTAAATTCGGTGGATTAAAGATGACAAAAGACTTTTTTGGCAACCCTATCCGTGGGAATATTATTGGAGCTATCGTACCTGATGCAAAACAGCGGTGTGATTCCGATGCAACCTTAATATCGTAAAAAGAATATTATGGAATCAACTGAAAACTGTATTGTTTATCCTAATCCGGTAAATGATTTTCTTTTTGTTAAAGGGATAAAGAATCAGGCAAATTATGTTTTGTTGGGTATTGATGGTGCAGTAATAAAAACGGGAAAACTTAATTAACGTTTGACTATTTATGCGGGATGGGTGAGCAAAAACATCTTGTCTAACTGTATTTTCGTTATGGTTACCGGCTCGGATGATATCAGATTTTTTACGATTTGTCCGGGTTCTATCATAAATTATCGGTTTGTAAGATGAAGTTATTTCGGAATTTATTGGATGTTGTTATTCATATCAACATATCATGTCAATTAGAGGGGAATATCTCGTTACCTGTGAGGTTTTATTACCACAATTCCCAAAGATAAGATTTTTGAATGCAAGTTGGTTGCACTCGACTTTGTTACATTTGAGAAAATAATTTGAATAATTACTTTTTTAAAGAAAAGAATAAATAAAATGGTTGTTATGAAAGAAATGGTTGTTTTTTCTCTTTTTGTGTTTTTTCTTTTTACCTCTTGTTCACCGGTTTATTATCAGGTTTTTGAAGCCGAGCCAACGACTGAGGACATCATTAAGCAAACCAATGCTTTGGTGTATGAGGATGAAAACTGTAGAATTTCTTATGATTTTTGGGATGAGTATGGTGATATGAGCTTTAGGGTTGTAAATAAAACCGAGCAAATGCTTTATTTGGATTTGGGAAAGAGTTTTTTTGTTTTAAACGGCAGGGCATACGATTATTATCAGCAGCGAGTGTTTTCTTTTACGTCCGGGACTTCCGTGAGCAGCACTAAAGGTGCCTTAGCATCAAAAAGTTTGACGGGGATGGATTATACCGGTTGGCTTTTAAGTGGAACTCTATCTTCGCAAGTTGCTACTGCCATGGCAGCTTCGAAAAGTAATTCGGTTTCTATTATTGAAAAGCAGATTATTTGTATTCCGGCACAAACATCCAAAAAGATATCCGAATTTTCAATTTATGATTCTCGCATTCGCGATTGTGATTTATTACTTTTTCCCAAACGTAAAGAGGTGAGTACGATAAAATTCACTATTGACAACAGTCCGGTTGTTTTTGAGAATAGATTGGTTTACCGTATGGGTGACGGTCCCGAACAGAGTCTAATACATCGTTTTTTTGTGTCGGGTATAACCAATATGCATAAAAATAAGTTTATAGGATTAAAGACAGAGACATTCTGCGGTCAGGAAGGAGTTAACGAAAAAGAATATTTTAGATATTCTTCCCCCGATAAATTCTATATTTCCTACGAAAAAACCGGATTGGTAAATTGGAAGCATTAAGAATAGATTTAAAAAGTCTGAGTTTTACTTTTTAGTATTCTGTGTAGCGATAGAAAATGCCCGGTGGAACTTTGTGAAATAATTTCTTACAAGTATTTTCATAGAGTTCCACTGAGTTTTTGCATTTTCAAGTTGTAGAGTATACTAATAGTTTGTTTATTTTCCCATAAAAAGCTCTGCAACATTATGTCTGAAAGCTTCATCCCCAACTTCGAGTCTTTGGACATACATCTCTTTGGCATCGGCACCGGCCACATATCTTAAAGTTGATTTTCCGTCGGTGGCTGCTTCGAAAACCACCTCAGCAATCTGTTCTGCGGTTGAGTAGTTCTTGGATCTTTGCGGGTCCATAAATACCGACAATACTTTATTTATTTGTTGGTCGTAGGCATCATGTTGTGTTAACACCAATGAACGCCCCGAAAAGTCGGTGGTAATTCCGCCCGGTGACACCGTTTTAACAGTAATGCCAAAATCTTTAAGCTCAAAGGCCAGACTTTCACTAAAACCTTCCAGCGCCCATTTGGTGGCGTGATAAACCGAATTAAAAGGCAAGGTCACCAATCCGCCAATAGAGGTGGTGGTAATAAAAATGCCGGATTTGTTTTCCCGGAAATGCGGTAAAAAAGATTGCATCACGCGCATTACTCCCAACAGATTGGTGTTTATTTGGTTGACAATTTGTGCATCCGTTGCACCTTCAAAGGGTCCGGCTAATCCGTATCCCGCATTGTTGAAGACCACATCTATCCCGGAAAGTGCAAGTGCCTTCCGGGTGGTGGTTTTTATTTGTTCGACGTTTGTGACATCTAACGGAAGCAGGGTAATGTTTTCTATTTCCGTTAGTTCTGTTTCTTTTTCCGGTTTACGCATGGTTGCGATGACATTCCACCCCTTTTGTGCAAAAAGTTTGGCTGACGCTTTTCCTAATCCTGATGAAGCCCCGGTAATAAATATGGTTTTTTGCATGTCTGATAATTTTTAATTAATGACTGATTGAGATTGGTTTTTTGTTTTCCGGATTAAACCCGAAAAATGTATTAGAAAATCTATTACGAATTAAAATTGCTGCCAATCAAGTCGCAAGCTAATTTATCTCAATTCACCATAGCGATGCTATGTCTCATTTCAACAAGTTCCTGATTGATTGCACTTTTAATTCTCATGACGAAGTTCTAATGCATAATTCGGATTAAAAAGCTTTTCACTTTTCTGTTAAATAGAAGCAAGAGGTCAGAGGCCGGAAGTCAACACATGTACTCAAACTACCTATTTCTATCTACTATATTCTATAACCTAACAACTATTCTTCTTTTGATGGAAGGCGTTATGCTCGCTTTAATGACTTAAAAAAAACTTAACCATTGTCCGGATGTCAATTTGGTTATCATCCACCTTTCAGGATGAATTCCAATCAATCAATGGCCAGTTCATTGACCAGATGATTATCTAAAATTTTAGTAAAACTACCTGTCAGAACACTGTTAATCATGGCTTGCCCCACCTTGACACTGGTGGTGTTGTTTTTATTTTTTTCCAAAAGCGGGTAAAAAGGACGCATAAGAGCATAAATGGTATTTACCCAGGTGGTTTTGGATTTGACGCCTTTTTTAGGAATTACCATTTGTAAACGAAACATATAGGCATCTTTAAAACCCATGTTGAGGATTAAGTTTTCCGTTTTACCTTTCACGCGCGCCCACATCACTTTTCCTTTTTCGGTGCGGTCGGTCCCTTTCCCCGAAACATAATTGAATACCATCTGCGGATTAATCAGGAACAGCGTTTTGGCCAGGGCTTCCGTAATATCATAGGTATAACGATGATATTCATTCTCTTTCATGCCTAAGGATGAAACTCCCATGCAATGAAAGCAGGCATCATATCCTTTTAAATGGTCTTTGATGGCACTGAAATCAAAAAAATCGTTGTGAATGACTTCTGTTAATTTGGGATGTTTAATTGATAAATGGCGCCTGTTGATAACCAAAATTTTTTCGACCTTGGGCGACTCTAAGCATTCGAGAAGGACACCTTGTCCTACCATTCCTGTTGAGCCCGTTATAATTACTTTCATCATTCTGTTAAAATCCTTCCAGTACAATTTTTCCTTTGGCTTTCCCGGTCTCCATGAAAGCATGCGCTTTACGTAAGTTTTCGGCGTTGATGGTTCCGAAATTTTCGCCCAAAGTGGTACGAATGATTCCATGGTCGATTAATTCGGCAACCTTGTTTAAAATGTTGTGCTGCTCAATCATATCCTCTGTCTGGAACATGGAGCGAGTGAACATTAGCTCGATGTGTGTTGAAACGGCTTTCACTTTAAACGGCATGACATTTAATGATGTGGGGTCATCTATAAAGCCGAATCTGCCTTGTGGTTTAATCAATTTAATTATTTCACTGATGTGTTGTTCCGTAGCATTTAAGCTTACTACGTATTCGGGCTCCGGTAAATTGTGCTTTTTAAACTCATCACTCAGCTTGTTTCGGTGATTGATGACGGCATCGGCGCCCAATTCTTTTAACCAGGCGGTAGTTTCCGGACGGGAAGCGGTACCGATAATTTTCAGTTTAGTAAGTTTTTTGGCCAATTGCACGAGGATGGAACCCACACCTCCGGCAGCACCAATAACTAAAATCGATTTGCCGGCATCGTTGTTGCCAACCTGTAAGCGGTCGAAGAGCATCTCCCAGGCTGTCAGGGTGGTTAAAGGAAGCGCAGCTGCTTCGGCAAACGACAAGCTTTTGGGTTTTACACCCACAATACGTTCGTCTACCGGCTGGTATTGGGCATAACTTCCCTGACGTGTCAAGTCGCCTGCGTACCATACCTCATCACCAACCTTAAAAAGGGTGACCTTTTCGCCCACTTCTTTAACAATGCCGGCAGCATCCCAGCCAATGACATTCCAGTCATCCCCCTCCACGGGACGCCCAATTCGGACTTTATAATCCACCGGATTTACTGAAATGGCTTTGACTTCTACCAAAATATCTCTTCCTGCGGCTTTGGGCGTCTTTATTTCTATGTCTTGCAGAGATTTTACATCTTCTATGGGAAGATTCTGTTTGTATCCTATTGCTTTCATTCGTATATAATTTATTTAACTCATTGGCCGAATGGAACTCGCATGACAAAGAATTTTATACATTCTCTTTTGTGAAAATCTCTCATTGTCATGCTCGTTTTATTCGTATAAAATTTACTTATTTCGTTGATATACTGCCTCTTATAAGCAGTCGTTAGTGGTTAGTCGTTAGTTACTAGTTATTTTACACTAACCACTTGTTAACTAATAACTAATCACTTCTTCTGCCTTCTGCCTGTGCACTTCTGCCTTGGACTATTTTATACATGTTCTTTTGTGGCAACAGCCGCCATGCTCGTTTCATTAGTATATAATTTATCTAATTCATTGGTCTAATGGAACTCGCATGACAAAGAATTTTATACATTCTCTTTTGTGAAAATCTCTCATTGTCATGCTCGTTTCATCAGTATAAATTTTACTTACTTTATTGATATATTGGTTCTTAAAAGTAATTGTTAGTGGTTAGTCATTAGTGGTTAGTAGTTAGTAATTAGTTAATCAACACTTGTCACTAATGACAGTTGACTAATGACTAATCACTTCTTCTGCCTTCTGCCTGTGCACTTCTGCCTTTGTCTTTTTAAGTTCCTTTTAACGATTAAGCTTTCTTATAGCCCACCAGCTTATTGGCCTAACAACCTAATTGCCTAACAGCCTAACGGCCTAACGGCCTATTGACCTATTGGCCTAACTTCTCCTTGCGGGAAAAATATTTTATTGTGCACTTCCGCAGGTAAAGAAAAGATTAAAATAACAGACATTAATACAGGCCCTTAAGCAAAACAATAGATATGCAAAAGAGTTTAGAGATTTGAGTTTAATAGGGGCTAAATTTATTTTAATCCTTTGATTAGGGCGAAAAGCATTTTGGTTTGCAAAAGTTAACGTATCTAATAAGTCATCTAGTTTATTGGTTACCCTCTTTTTTGTTTTGATAACAGTTTACTATGTTGTAAAAAACATAGATAGAGATGTTTAACTTCCGGTTGTTTTTACAAAGTATGTCAAGTAAAATGTGCAAAAAACTTGACATTAATTTTTTAAAACGTAACTTTGTGAAAGTTTAACAGAAACGGTTTTATTTATGAAGATTGCAGAGAAGATTAAGAAAAAAATAAAACGTATGCCGGAAGGGACTACGTTTAAATATCAACAATTGGATCTATCAAAAACTGAATATAGTGGAGCTGCCAAAGCAATTGAACGGCTAATTAATGAGGGCGTTATAAAACGAATAACCAAAGGAGTATTTTATAAACCTAAGAAATCAGTTTTTGGGGAGCTAAGGCCGACGGAAACAGAAATTATAAAACCTTATTTATATGAACAGGGTAAGAGAATTGCTTATATTACAGGAACAGTTCTTTATAACAATATGGGGGTGACAACGCAGGTTCCGAAAATAGTTAAAATTGCCAGTCGGAGCAAACGTATATATATTGATTCAGGTAGTATAAAAGCAAAACCTGTAAAAAGTTACATTGATGTTACTGAAGGAAATTATTCACTGCTCGAAATATTGGATGTATTAAAGGACTTTACCAAAATACCTGACTTGGACAAAGAAAGCGGAATTCGGTTTTTGAAGGATAAACTAAATGGCTTATCTGAAAAGGAAACAAATATGTTGGTTAAATATGCCTTAAAATACCCACCCCGTGTCAGGGCATTTCTGGGAGCATTATTAAACGAAATAACCGGACAGGAAAACAGAAATTTAAAACAAAGCCTGAATCCGTTGACCACATACCGTTTCAATTTAAACGAAGACACTTTAAAAACTGCTCCTAACTGGAACATAAAATGAAGTTACATGAAAACCAAGAACTTTTTCGGGAAGCTGTATTAGCTACTTCCCAAATGATGGAAATACCCGAGATTTATGTTGAAAAAGACTATTGGGTCACACTTGCATTGTATAGGATTTTTCATTCTGAAATGGCAAAGGAAATAGTTTTTAAGGGAGGTACAGCACTTTCAAAATGTTACAAATTAATAGAAAGGTTTTCGGAGGATATTGATGTCGTTGTTCTGAGGAAGGAAGGAGAAAACGACAATCAAATGAAGAAAAAAATTAGAGCAGCAGGAAAAATTGTTGAGGCTGTCATGCCTGAAATTGCCATTCCCGGCTTAACCAATAAAATGGGAAATATCAGAAAAACAGTTCATCAATATGAAAAACTTTTCGATGGTAATTTTGGTCAGGTTCGCGAACATATCGTTTTTGAGGCTACATGGCTTGGAAGTTTTGAACCATTCACGAGAGGGTTCATAAGTAGTTATATTGGTGATATGATGAAACGAAACCAACTAAATGATTTAATATTTGAATATGGTTTGGACGCTTTTGAGCTTCAGGTTTTAAGCAAAGAGAGAACTATTTGTGAAAAAATTATGAGTCTTGCCCGGTTCTCATTTATGGAGAATCCTTATGAAAATTTAGCCAATAAAATTCGTCACATTTATGATATTCACATGATGCTGAAAAACAAGGAAATCAATTCCTTTTTTAAGAGTGAGCAGTTTGATGAAATGATGATGAAAGTAGGTAATGATGATTTTATTAGCTATAAAAACAATAACGAGTGGTTAAAAACACATCCCTCAGAAGCAATTATTTTCTGTAACCCGGAAAAGACTTGGGAAAATATTAAATTTGTTTATCGGACAAAATTCAGAGAGTTGGTTATTGGGAAATTGCCAAGGGAGGTAGAGTTAATTGAATCTTTGAAAACAGTATTTAACCGTCTTCAACAAGTTAAATGGAATCCACAATTTCCTGTAGTTTGAAAATGATATTTTTGTGTCGTCAGAGAGCGCATATAAAGCTGCATGTTCCTAATTAATGCAAAATATTTGATTCGTTAAAAAAACAGATAAATAAAGAAGTGAAAAAATAGTTTAATTTTTAACTTATTTTTATCCTGAACTTTTCTGGAAATAGAATCATTACCTTCCCCGCAAGTTTTTAGAGATACTCTTAATAATTTGCGTTAGTTTAAATTAATTTTTTGTGGCTAAAATTTACATTATAAAAATTGAAAATCTGCCATTTTTATTTATGGAGGGTACCTGTTTCCTTTTTATTTTCGCAAATACTCAGGGATTTATTAGGAAATAAAAAATAAAGATTCCATCAGATTTGATGGAGTTTTCTAATGAGTGGAGCTGCCGGGAATCGAACCCGGGTCCAGACAAGGAAGCCATAAGCTTTCTACATGCTTAGTCGTTTTTTGGTTTTCGTGATTGGTCTGGGAAACGACACCCGAACCAACCCTTAGCTCCTTAAATTTCGCCTGAAGATCGGAGCCCTCTTCAGACTAGTTCCGGTTTACCTGCACCTCCTGATCGGAGCGCCCCGAAACAACGGCCTCCGGGAGATGTCTCGTCCCGTCCCCTTGGGTCGGGATTAAGCTTAATCTACTATGCTTCGATTAAGCAGCGAGAGCGTAATTGTTTTCGCCAGTTAAAAGTCTGAGTCCTGGGATTAACGAGCCAGCCACCCAACGCTCGGCATGCTTACTTACCACTTTACCCTGCTGTCAAGTCCATGTCAGCCCCGGTTTTGTGGAACTGCAAAGTTAATACAATTTCATGATTTGTCAACCGTTTTGGCCCTGTGATTTTTTAGTTGAGCAATGGTTTGAAGGGGGTCGGATGAGTTGAAAATGAAGCTTCCGGAGACTAAAACGTCAGCACCCGCACGATAGAGATTGGCCGCATTGTCTAAAGTTACGCCCCCATCTACTTCGATAAGCGCCTTGCTATTGCTTTTGTCTACCATATTTCTAAGGCGCTCAATCTTCCGATAGGTGTTTTCAATGAATTGCTGTCCGCCAAAGCCTGGATTTACTGACATAATAAGCACCAAATCTACCATCTCAATGATATCATCCAGCAGGTGTACCGGAGTATGAGGGTTAAGCGTAACTCCGGCTTTCATGCCGTTTTTATGAATTTCTTCGACGGTACGATGGAGATGTGTAGAGGCTTCGAGGTGGACATTTAGCAAATCTGCACCTGCCTTTTTAAAAGCTTCAATGTAACGTTCGGGTTGAACAATCATTAAATGAACGTCAAGGGGTTTTTTCGCCAATTTATTGACTGCTTCCACAACCGGAATACCAAACGAAATGTTGGGAACAAATACTCCATCCATTATGTCGAGGTGAAACCAGTCGGCTTCGCTTCGGTTCACCATTTCAATGTCTTTTGCCAAATTTGTAAAGTCTGCTGACAACAATGACGGTGCCACCATTTTGCTCATAAATCTCTTGTTTTATTTGGGGTAATTTAATTTCCGGCAATTTTAAGAAAAAATTTTTCAAATAAATAGCAAACCGGTTGAGGAGAGACAATAGATCATGGGGCAGAGTTATTATTTTTTATTCTGTTATCGGAATGGTTAAGTTTTTTAATTAATCCTCATTAATGAGGTTTCGTAAAATACGACTTCGGTAGGTGTTTTTAAGACGTTTAATGGCCTTTTCTTTGATTTGGCGCACTCTTTCGCGCGTAAGGTTAAACAATTTACCAATTTCTTCCAGTGAGTAGGGCGGTTCACCATGTAATCCGTAATAAAGTCTGATAATATCAGCTTCACGAGAAGAGAGAGTAGATAACGAGCGATCAATTTCTTTGCGAAGAGAATCATCAACGAGGTGAGAATCTGGTTGTCCGCTGCTATCCGACAGCAAGACGTCGTAAAGGGTATTATCATCATCGGGTTTAAGTGGCGCATCCATTGATATGTGCTTGTGCGAAGCTTTTAAGGCCTCTTTAACATCTTTAGGCGCCATATCCAGCAACTCGGCAATCTCTTCGGAAGTTGGTTCCCGTTGATATTCTTGCTCCAATTGGGCAAAGGCATTGTTTACTTTGTTAACACTCCCAATTTTGTTTAACGGTAACCTTACAATACGAGCCTGTTCGGCTAAAGCTTGTAAAATCGATTGGCGAATCCACCATACGGCATAAGAAATAAACTTAAATCCTCTGGTTTCATCAAAACGTTGTGCTGCTTTGATGAGGCCAAGGTTGCCTTCATTGATGAGGTCGGGTAAGCTTAGACCTTGATTTTGGTATTGTTTAGCTACTGATACTACAAATCTGAGATTGGCATTAATTAAGAGCGTAAGGGCTTTTTCATCGCCTTGTTTAATTCTTCGGGCCAGGGCAACCTCTTCTTCGGCAGTAATCAACTGAACCTTGCCGATTTCATGGAGGTATTTGTCCAAAGAGGGCGACTCTCGGTTGGTTACCTGTTTGGTAATTTTTAATTGTCTCATAAAAGTAAAATTCAGAAATTTAGGGTTTGTAATATTAACAAAAATTTTACTATTCTGTTTAATACAATCCGTTTTTTTGGTGATTTTAAGGTGAGAAGAAGATAAAAGTATCGGCTTTTATGTTTTACGGTTTGGATTTGTTGATTAATGTTTGGTTAAAGCGGCATAATAAAAAAACAGTTTTACCGGAAATAAAATCTGGCATTGCAGCAGAAAAGTACGGCAAATCCATAAAATATGATTGCCTAAGGATGGAATAAATTATTGAAATAAATTTTGCAGGTTAATAGATAATGCTCTATCTTTGTCAGGAAATTTCATTTCGGATAGCCGTTCGTTTGCTAATCCTGATTATTTCCCTGACATTAAAAATCTTCGGTTCAGATATTAGTTCCGTTATCCCAATCAGATTCTAATGTTTAAATAACAACATAAAATCCTTTTTTAAATTATTAGCAGAAAATACATATGCTTGATATTATTGAATTAAACAGCAAAAAGCTTGTTGAATTGCGTCAAATTGCCAAAGAGCTTGGCATCCGGCGTGTCGAATCTTATAAAAAACAAGATCTCATTTATCGAATTTTGGACGAACAAGCTATTCGGGAGCCCGAAAGAATAGAAAAATCTAAAAACGAAGAAAAAAAGAAGAGCGAAGAAGATGGTTCTCAAACCGAAAAAAGGAGTCGAAGGGTACGTTCTTCCCGAAAAGATGCCGGAAAAAACAAAAGTTCTGCCGATAAGGTAGAGGATAAAAAACAGGCTGATGAGAAAACCTCTGCAGAGGTTGAGCAAAAGAAAGTTGCTCCTTCCGATAAGGCGGGAACAGAAAAACAACAGGCCGAAGAGAAAAGTAAGGACCAAAAGGCTGAAACTGTTGAAGCTCCCGTGTCTGATGCCAAAGAACCAAAAGCTGATAAAGATGCTGATGCGGCTTCATCTGACGAAGACAAATCTTCAGGTTCTGTTCAGTCCGATAAAAGTGCGGAACCGGCTCAGGCTTCCCGGAAGCAACAAGATAAGAGACATCAGCGTAACGATAAGGGACAAAACAATAAAGATCAGCAGTCGGCTCATCAGCAACGCAAACAACGACACGATAAGCAAAATCAACAAGACAATAAACTTAATGACAAAGCTTTCGAATTTGAGGGTATAGTTACTGCATCGGGAGTGTTAGAAATTATGCCCGATGGATACGGTTTCCTCAGATCTTCCGATTACAATTATTTTAATTCGCCGGATGATATCTATGTTTCTCAGTCGCAAATAAAGCTTTTTGGGCTGAAAACCGGTGATACTGTCGAAGGAAGTATCCGCCCGCCTAAAGAAGGCGAAAAATATTTCCCTTTAATTAAGGTGGAATCCATCAATGGACGGTCACCTGAATATGTTCGGGACCGGGTTCCTTTTGATCATTTGATCCCTGTATTTCCCGATGAAAAGTTTA
Organism: Thermophagus xiamenensis; assembly: GCF_900112795.1. Classification (GTDB taxonomy): domain Bacteria; phylum Bacteroidota; class Bacteroidia; order Bacteroidales; family Marinilabiliaceae; genus Thermophagus; species Thermophagus xiamenensis. The sequence goes on along the minus strand of NZ_FONA01000002.1, from coordinate 141,261 downwards.
ATTTAACCGATGGTCCATACAGCAATATATCCACCCGTATTGTGGACATGTTTGCGCCAATTGGTAAAGGACAGCGGGGACTGATAGTGGCACAGCCCAAAACAGGTAAAACCGTTTTGCTTAAGGATGTGGCCAATGCCATAGCTTCTAATCACCCTGAAGTTTACATGATCATCCTGCTTATCGATGAACGCCCCGAGGAAGTTACCGATATGGCCCGCAGCGTTAATGCCGAAGTTATTTCTTCCACTTTTGATGAGCCGGCCGAACGCCACGTGAAGGTTGCCAACATTGTTCTGGAAAAAGCCAAACGTATGGTGGAATGCGGTCATGATGTGGTGATATTACTCGATTCAATTACCCGTTTGGCCAGGGCCTATAACACTGTGTCGCCTGCTTCAGGAAAAGTGTTATCCGGTGGAGTCGATGCTAACGCATTACATAAACCAAAGCGTTTCTTCGGTGCGGCTCGTAACATCGAAGGAGGTGGTTCGCTGACAATCCTGGCTACTGCTCTTACCGATACCGGATCTAAAATGGATGATGTTATCTTTGAAGAGTTTAAAGGTACCGGTAACATGGAGCTGCAACTCGACCGTCGTTTGTCTAATAAACGCATCTATCCTTCAGTGGATATTAATGCTTCCAGTACACGCCGCGAAGAGTTGCTCATGGATAAAGATACCTTGAACCGCATTTGGATATTACGGAACTACCTCTCGGATATGAATCCCATTGAGGCGATGGAGTTTTTGAAAGACCGTATGCTCAAAACCAAATCCAATGAGGAATTCCTCATTTCAATGAATGACGGATAAAGAGAGCTTACAAACATAGATGTAAGATTAATAGATGTGAGATGGTTAGAATGTTTAAATTTCTAATCTGATAAAGATAAAAGGAAGGTCACCGGTCGATGGTGGCCTTTTTTTATCTTTACAAATTATAAATAACAATCATTTGTTAAAAATGTAATCTTCATATTGCAAAATTACGTAAGGTTTGTATAAATTTGCCTACAAAATTTAAAGACATTGATGCAATCATTCATAAAAACACACCGTCATCTGCTTGAGCATCTTGATGTGACGGTTCATAGGCAGCTAATGGAATATATTGATTGGGAGCATCGTCTCATTGGCATTCAGGGTGCCCGGGGCGTAGGCAAGACCACCTTATTACTCGACTATGCCAAAACGTTTTATGGTAATGATAAATCTTGTCTGTATGTCAATTTAAATAATCTCTATTTTGCAGAGACCCGTGTAGTGGATTTTGCCGATGAGTTTAGAAAAACCGGTGGTAAAATATTGATTCTGGATCAAATATATAAATATCCCAGTTGGGCTGAAGAGTTGAGATATTGTTATGACCATTTTGATGATTTGAAAATAGTTTTCAGCGGTTCGCCCTTAATGCGTTTGGATGAAGGAAATCCTTACCTGGATGGGTGTGCGCAAGTCTATCATCTGGAAGGCTTTACTTTTAGAGAATATTTGAATTTAAAAACGGGTCAAAATTTTAAACCGGTAAGTTTGTCTGAGTTGCTGCGGCATCATGAAGAGATTGCTGCCGAAGTGGTTGATAAAGTAAAACCTCTAGCCTATTTTACCGATTATCTGCATCATGGTTATTACCCTTTTTTCCTGGAAAAGCGAAATTTTCTTGAGAATCTTTTGAAGACTATTAATCTGGTACTCGAAATAGATATCAGTTATCTTCAGCAAATTGAACTTAAGTACCTTCCCAAATTACGTAAGTTACTTTATATTGTAGGCAAATCAGCACCTTTCCAACCCAATATCAGTAGGTTAAGTAATGATGTTGAAACCAGTCGCGCTACAGTAATGAATTATTTAAACTATTTACGTCAAGGGCGATTGATCAACCTTTTATATGAAGATAAGGCTGATCCTTTAAAAAAGCCATCATGCGTTTTTATGCAAAATCCCAATTTGCTGTTCTCTGTCGCTACCGGTGAAGTAGAAACTGATGTCTTGCATAAAACTTTCTTTTATAACCAGGTAGGTTACATGGAACGCGTAACTTATAGTGCCGAAGCCGACTTTTTGGTGAATGATGAGATGCCGTTTTATATTGGTGGACGAAATATTGAGAAGCGAACAAAAGATTCCAATGGGTTTTTTGCCCGCGATATGGTAGAGATTGGAAAAGGAAATCAGATTCCGTTGTGGTTGTTTGGTTTTTTGTTTTAATTGATTTAACTTGAGTAGGTTTGTCCAGGTGGTATTATTGTAATTGGAAGAATATAGCTGAAAAAAGTCAGTTAAAAATATTTTAACTTTTTTCATATTGGTCCGGAAAACTAACATGATTGTCATTTTAATTTTTTGATACTAAAGTTATCATGTTTCTATAGGTTGTTGATATCGAGGTATATTAAGATAACAGAATTAAACAATCAATTAAGGAGAACAGACAAATGGTTAAAAACAAGAAGTTTATTACCTGTGACGGGAATTATGCTGCTTCTCACGTGGCCTACATGTTTAGTGAGGTAGCGGCTATTTATCCCATCACCCCGTCCTCTACCATGGCCGAAAATATTGACGAATGGGCGGCCAACGGGCGCAAAAATATTTTTGGCGAAACTGTAAAAGTAGAGGAGATGCAATCAGAAGGTGGGGCTGCCGGTGCCGTTCATGGAGCTCTGCAGGCGGGAGCCCTGACAACTACTTTTACCGCCTCTCAGGGATTGCTTTTGATGATCCCCAATATGTATAAAATTGCCGGGGAGTTGTTGCCGGCTGTTTTTCATGTTAGTGCACGTAGTTTAGCAGCCCAGGCGCTTTCTATTTTTGGTGACCACAGCGATGTGATGGCTACACGTCAAACCGGTTTTGCCATGTTGGCTACCGGAAGTGTACAGGAAGTAATGGATTTGGCAGGTGTAGCCCATCTTGCTGCTATTAAAAGCCGGGTACCTTTCCTTCACTTCTTTGACGGATTCCGTACCTCTCACGAAATTCAAAAAATTGAAGCTATTGACCAGGATGCGTTAGCCGCCTTGATTGATCAGGATGCTTTGCGACGCTTTAGGGATAATGCCCTGAACCCTGAGCATCCCGTAACGCGTGGTACCGCACAAAATCCTGATATTTACTTCCAGGCACGGGAAGCTGCCAATCCTTTTTATGATGCAGTTCCCGATATTGTTGCCGACTACATGGATAAAATATCTGAGATAACCGGTCGTCAATATCGTCCGTTTGTCTATTATGGTGCCGAGGATGCCGAAAATATTATTGTGGCAATGGGATCGGTTACCGATACCATCAGAGAAACTGTTGATTACCTTAACGCCAAAGGTGAAAAAGTAGGTTTAATTGCCGTTCATCTTTATCGTCCTTTCTCTGCAAAACATTTCTTCGAAGCATTTCCCAAAAGCGTTAAGCGGGTTGCAGTACTCGATCGTACCAAAGAGCCGGGAGCTAATGGTAATCCTCTTTACCTGGATGTTCGTGATCTTTTCTATGGCAAAGAAAATGCCCCGATAGTGGTTGGAGGTCGTTATGGTTTGTCATCCAAAGACACTACTCCGGCACAGATCATTGCCGTATATGAAAATCTTAAGCTCAATGAACCTAAAAATGACTTTACTGTAGGTATTGTCGATGATGTAACCTTTAAATCTCTCCCGGTAAAAGAAGAGATCGATTTGGCACCCAAAGGAACTTTTGCCGGTAAATTTTATGGTTTAGGGTCCGATGGAACTGTTGGGGCTAATAAAAACTCTATTAAAATTATTGGTGAAAATACAGACAAATATGCTCAGGCATATTTTGCATATGACTCCAAAAAATCGGGCGGAATTACTATCTCTCACCTGAGGTTTGGAGATTCTCCCATTCGGTCACCCTACCTGGTTAATACACCTGATTTTGTGGCTTGCCATGTGCCTTCTTATCTTGGCAAATACGATATGCTTAAGGGACTTAAAAAAGGTGGTACCTTCCTCTTGAACAGCATATGGGATGAAGAAGAGACCAAAAACCGGATCCCGGCCGATATGAAGCGGTATATGGCCCAAAACAATATTAATTTTTACATCATCAATGCCACTAAAATAGCTAAGGAAATAGGACTGGGTAACCGAACCAATACCATAATGCAGTCGGCTTTCTTTAAGATTGCCGAGGTTATTCCTTACGAGCAGGCTGTGGAAGAGATGAAGAAGTTCATTGTCAAATCTTTCGGTAAGAAAGGTGAAGACATTGTTAACATGAACTTCAAGGCAGTGGAGATGGGTGGTAAAAATGTTGTCAAGGTTGAAGTACCCGCCGAATGGGCTAATGCAGAACCCGAAGCTGCTCCGGAAGAAAAACCGGTACCCGAATTTATTAGTAAGATTGTATTCCCGATTAATGCTCAAAAAGGTGATGATCTCCCTGTAAGTGCATTTAGAGGCCGTGAAGACGGAACCTTCCCCGCCGGGACTACCGCTTATGAAAAACGTGGAATCGCTGTTGAAGTTCCCGAATGGCAGGTTGATAACTGTATTCAATGTAATCAGTGTGCATATGTTTGTCCGCATGCTGCTATTCGGCCCTTCCTTCTCAATGAAGAAGAGCTGGCCAATGCACCGGAAGGTACGGTTGCCAAAAAAGCCAACGGAAAAGCCTTTAATGGTCTGCAATTCCGTATTCAGGTGAGTGTGCTTGATTGTACCGGCTGTGGTAACTGTGTGGATATTTGTCCGTCCAAAGAGAAATCATTGGTCATGAAACCTCTAGATTCCCAGATGGATCAAGTCGAGCGTTGGGAATATATGACGGAAAAAGTATCCATTAAGGATAACATAATGCCTAAGACAACCAATCTGAAAGCTTCTCAGTTTGCGCAACCGTTGTTTGAATTTTCCGGTGCTTGTGCCGGTTGTGGAGAAACCCCTTACATAAAGCTTATTACCCAATTGTTCGGTGACCGGATGATGATTGCCAATGCCACCGGATGTTCTTCCATTTATGGTGGTTCTGCTCCGGCAACACCTTATTGTACCAATAAGGATGGCCAGGGACCTGCCTGGGCTAATTCATTATTTGAAGACAATGCCGAATATGGATTGGGGATGGCCGTTGGTGTTGAAAAATTGCGTGACCGAATTGAACGCCTCATGAAGGATAGTATGTCAGAAGTTTCAGACGAGACAAAAGCAGCTTTCCAGGCATGGCTCGATGCCAAAAATGATGGTGAAAAATCTCGTGAGGTTTCCAATGCTGTGCTGAAAGCCCTGGAAAATGAAAAACATCCAGTTGCCAAGGAAATTTTGGCATTGAAAGATTACTTGGTGAAAAAATCTGTCTGGATATTTGGTGGTGATGGATGGGCTTACGACATTGGTTACGGAGGCCTTGACCATGTGATTGCTTCAGGTCAAGATGTCAATGTGCTTGTACTTGATACTGAAGTTTATTCCAACACCGGTGGTCAGGCGTCTAAATCAACGCCTATAGGTGCGGTAGCTAAGTTTGCTGCAGCCGGTAAGCGTATCCGCAAAAAAGATCTGGGATTAATGGCTACTACCTATGGTTACGTTTATGTGGCACAAGTATCGATGGGTGCTAATATGAACCAGTATTTCAAGGCCATTAAAGAAGCTGAAGCCTATCCCGGTCCTTCGCTTATCATTGCTTATGCTCCCTGTATTAACCATGGGTTAAGAGCAGGTATGGGAGCTTCTCAAAGCGAAGGTAAGAAAGCAGTAGAATGCGGCTACTGGCATTTGTATCGTTATAATCCTATGATGGAAGCTGAAGGAAAGAATCCTTTCCAATTGGATTCCAAAGAGCCCGATTGGTCTAAATTTGAGGATTTCTTAAAGGGTGAAGTGCGTTACACCGCATTGATGAAAACATTCCCCGAAGAAGCTAAGGAACTTTTCCAAAAGGCTAAGGAGAATGCTCAGTGGAGATACAATACCTACAAGCGATTGGCCGCTATGTCGTACGTGACTGAATAATGTATATCCCTTTTTAAAAGGAAGGCTGTCTCCTAAGGCAGCCTTTTTTTTGTGTGCTATGCATGGTGATTTACTTGGTGGTTTCAATACGGGGTGAGAGTTGAATATTAAGGAAACGCCCTATACGAGAACAATACGTACGGTAGTGTGAGAGGACGAAACGGGAAATAATCCCGTTTCTCCTTTTCGATTATACCTTCAATGAAGATACTTTCTTTTGTTAGAACTTTATAAAGGTATAATTTGCAACATCGGTCAATAATAAGTAGTAGTTCACTATTCCTTTAATGTCCGATTTTATGTGATTATAATAATCAGGAGTATATCCTTCTAAGGATATGCTTTGTGTGATTATAATAAGAAGGAGTATATCCTTCTAAGGATATGGTTTATGTGATTATAATGAGAAGGAGTAAATCCTTCTAAGGATATGGTTTATGTGATTGTAATGAGAAGGAGTATATCCTTCTGAGGATATATTTTAAGTGATTGTAAAAAGAAGAAGTAAATCCTTCTTAGGATATGCTTTGTGTGACTATAATCTACCGGTTCATATGTTTATCATCACGCATACCTTTCGGCTCTCTAACGGGGATGTTCCGCCTGTTTTCAATGTTGGAATGCCTAAATCAAAAAAAAAAATCTTGAATTGCAGGTAGTTACATGGTCTCCTGAAAAAGTACGGAAAACAGGAAAATAGCTCGTTTCATTCGTATAAAATTTACTTAATTTATTGATATATTGCTTCTTATAAGTAGTCGTTAGTGGTTAGTCGTTAGTCATTAGTTATTTAATACTAACCACTTGTTAACTAATGACTAATCACTTCTTCTGCCTTCTGCCTGTGCACTTCTGCCTTTGTCTTTTATACATGTTCTTTTGTGGAAAAAGCCGCCATGCTCGTTTCATCCGTATAAAATTTACTTAAATCATTGGTCGGATGGAACTCGCATGACAAAGGATTTATACATATTCTTTTGAGACAAACCTATGTTGTCATGCTCGTTTCTGTGACTGAAATGATTCTGACTCGATCCATGCAACTTATTTTTGCTCATGTGTGATAGGAAGTCCAACTGAGATGGGGATTCTTTGGTTTAAATTTTTCGACAAATAAAATGTTTTTATACAACAAAAAGCCTTCATAAATGTTAATTTATTAAATTTGGATGATTTTTAGAAGGTCAAAAATAATTGATGATTCAGGATTTATAGCGTTGTGTAATTTAGTGATATGATTAATGGCCTGGTTTTTGGCAAAGAGATAATCATATGTTTGTTTTTGCATTAAACCTCCTGTTGGGAAAAACGATTAAAGGCCTGTTTTAGGATTGATATGATTAAACCAATAAGTGCCTAGTGTTGTTGTGCTTTTTAAAGCATTTGAAGAGCACCATTTTCAACTAAAAAATATAAACCAAAAAATTGACCCAAAATGGATTTATCGACACATTACATGGGAATTCCTCTTAAGAATCCGTTAATGGTAGGTGCCAGTAACCTGGTTACCAACCTGGAAACTGTTAAAAAAATTGAATCAGCAGGTGCTTCGGCCATAGTTTTTAAAACACTCTTTGAGGAACAGATCAACCTGGAAGCTGCCGAACTGGAAGATGAATTGCACGAATACGATGAGCGGCATGCCGAGATGGTTAATCTTTTTCCAAATGTTCAACATGCCGGACCGAGGGCCCACCTTCTTGCCTTAAAAGAGCTTAAAGAAACGGTGTCGATCCCCGTAATTGCCAGTTTAAACTGTATTTTTGATTCAACCTGGGTAGAATATGCTGAAGCATTGGCAAAAACAGGCGTAGATGGTCTGGAACTTAACTTTTACAACACCATAACTGACGCAAATAAAACACCTCTGGAAATAGAATCTACGCGGATTAATATCCTTAAAAAAATTAAGAGAGTTGTCGATATCCCTGTTGCCATAAAATTAAGTCCTTTCTACACCAACGTACTGGAATTTATCAATCGGCTTAGTGAAGACGGTGCGGATGCTTTTGTATTGTTTAACCGACTTTTTCAACCTGATATCAATATTTGGAAAGAATCGTTTGAAATGCCTTATAATCTGAGTCATAAGGGTGATAATAGATTATCTATCAGGTATGCCGGATTGTTGCACGGACATTTGCAGGCAAATATTGCTGCTAATACGGGAATTCTCGATGGTGATGATTTGATTGCCGTGCTGCTTGCCGGCGCTGATGCTGCTCAGGTTGTTAGTACCATTTATCGAAACGGAGTAGACCAAATCTCAAAAATGTTGGATGAATTGACTGAGTGGATGAAAGAAAAAGGCTATAAATCCATTGATGATTTTAAAGGCAAAATGTCTCACTCGCGTATCAATGAACCCTACGCATATAAACGAGGGCAATATGTGGACTTTTTAATGAAATCGAACGAGTATGCAAAAAAATATCCCTTGCCATAAACGGCAAAAATTCAGAAATTACCGGATTGTACATTGTACAATCCGGTTTTTTGAGTGACTTGATTTAATTTTTATTCAAAAGTGTTTTATAGAGGAAATCAATTTGCCATGATTTCTTTTCACAATAGGAATATAAAGAACAGAGGCAGAAGTGTACAGGCAGAAGGCAGAAGAAGTTTTTAGTGATTAGTCAACAGTCATTAGTGATTAGCGTTGATTAACTAACCACTAATTACTAACTACTAACCACTAACGACTACTTATAAGAAGCAATATGTCAACGAAGTAAGTAAAATTTATACTAATGAACTAACACCATACATTCATTTAAACTTTAATTAAATATTACAAATTAATTAATTATGGGAAAAAAGCGCGTTTATACATTTGGAAATGGGTCGGCCGAGGGCCGGGCAGATATGAGGGAACTCCTTGGTGGGAAAGGGGCCAACCTTGCTGAAATGAATTTAATAGGAGTACCGGTGCCGCCGGGTTTTACCATTTCGACCGAAGTGTGCACAGAATATAATGAGTTAGGATACGAAAAGACCGTTGAATTATTGAAGGATGAGGTAGAAAGTGCTATTGCGCATATTGAAAAACTAACAGGAACCAAATTTGGGGATAAAAACAACCCTCTGTTGGTTTCGGTTCGTTCGGGGGCTCGTGCCTCAATGCCCGGGATGATGGATACTATCCTGAATTTGGGTTTGAATGATGAGGTAGTGGACGGATTGGCCCAAAAAACGGGTAATGAACGTTTTGCATGGGATTCTTATCGTCGCTTTATCCAAATGTACGGCGATGTTGTTTTAGGCATGAAGCCTGAATCTAAGGAAGATGCCGACCCCTTTGAGGAAATAATGGATAAGGTTAAAGAGGAAAAAGGAATTGAGTTGGATACCGAATTTTCGGTGGATGACTTGAAGGGTTTGGTTGTTAAATTTAAAGATGCCGTAAAAAAACGTACCGGTAAAGATTTCCCAACTTCTTCCTATGACCAATTGTGGGGAGCTATTGCCGCCGTTTTTGACAGCTGGAGTAATGCCCGTGCCGTTTATTATCGCCGACTTAATGGTATTCCGGATGAGTGGGGTACAGCTGTAAATGTTCAGGCCATGGTGTTTGGTAACATGGGCAATAACTCTGCAACAGGAGTAGCCTTTACCAGGGATGCTGCTACCGGAGAAAATATCTTTAACGGTGAATATCTGATTAATGCACAGGGTGAGGATGTTGTAGCCGGAATTCGCACGCCTCAGCAAATTACGCTTGAAGGAAGTCGACGCTGGGCCAGGCTTCAGGGTATTTCCGAAGAGGAGCGCGCTGCCAAATATCCTTCTCTGGAAGAAACAATGCCGGAGATTTATAAGGAACTCTTTGAAGTTCAGGAAAAGCTTGAAAAACACTATAAAGATATGCAGGACCTTGAGTTTACCATTCAGGAAGGTAAACTCTGGTTGCTGCAAACGCGTAACGGTAAGCGTACCGGGGCTGCCATGGTTAAAATAGCCATGGATATGTATCGCGATAAGTTGATTGATGAAAAGACGGCTTTATTAAGACTTGAACCCTCTAAACTGGATGAATTACTCCACCCGGTCTTTGATTCACTGGCTGTTCGTTCGGCTAAAGTGTTAGCAACCGGTCTGCCTGCCTCACCCGGAGCGGCTACCGGACAAATTGTTTTCTTTGCCGATGAAGCCGATAAATATGAGCAAACTATTTTGGTACGGACCGAAACATCGCCTGAAGACCTCGAAGGTATGCATGTGGCGCGGGGTATTCTCACCGCTCGCGGGGGAATGACTTCTCATGCTGCAGTGGTTGCCCGGGGAATGGGTAAATGTTGTGTCTCCGGTGCGGGAAATATTAAGCTGGATTATCATGCTCGTACCATGACCATTGGCAACCGCGTTTATAAAGAAGGCGATTGGATTTCCTTGAACGGCTCTACCGGTGAAGTTTATGAAGGCAAGGTAGAAACCCGTAAACCCGACTTGAGTGGCGATTTTGGTCTGGTGATGGAACTTTCCGATAAGTTTGCTCGAATGAGTGTTCGTACCAACGCAGATACCCCCAAAGATGCAAGAATTGCACGTGACTTTGGTGCAAAAGGTATTGGATTATGCCGGACCGAGCATATGTTCTTTGAAGGAGAGCGCATTAAGGCAATGCGTGAAATGATTCTGGCTTCCACCACGGAAGGACGAAAAAAAGCTTTGGCCAAATTGCTGCCTTATCAGAGAGAAGATTTTGAGGGAATTCTGGAAGCAATGGCCGGTTATGGTGTTACCATCCGTTTATTGGATCCCCCTTTGCACGAGTTTGTTCCTCATCAACAAGCTACCCAAAAAGCACTGGCCGAAGAAATGGGGGTTACCATCGAACAAATCCGCAATACGGTTGCCGACTTAGAAGAATTTAATCCCATGTTAGGGCATCGTGGTTGCCGGTTGGGAATTACCTATCCCGAAATTACCGAAATGCAAACCCGTGCTATTATTGAAGCTGCCCTTAACCTTAAAAAGAAAGGTGTCGATGCCCGCCCGGAAATCATGGTTCCTTTAGTAGGTACCTTTAAAGAATTTAAAATGCAAGCCGAGGTTATCCATGATACTGCAAAGAAAGTCTTTGAAGAACGTGGCGATAAAATTGACTATCTGGTAGGAACCATGATTGAGATTCCACGTGCCGCCTTGGTCGCTGACCAAATTGCCAAAGAAGCTGATTTCTTCTCTTTTGGAACCAATGACCTTACGCAGATGACCTTTGGTTACTCTCGTGACGATGCCGGTAAATTCCTGCCTGTTTATCTGGATAAAGGCGTTCTGAAAGTTGATCCGTTCCAGGTTCTGGACCAGGAAGGTGTCGGGCAATTGATTGAACTGGGAACTAAACGAGGCAGAAGTGTTAAAAAGGAACTTAAGGTGGGTATTTGTGGCGAACATGGTGGTGAACCTTCTTCCGTTGAGTTCTGCCATCGTACCGGCTTGGATTATGTGAGTTGCTCGCCCTACAGAGTACCTATTGCTCGGTTATCTGCAGCGCAGGCAGCGGTCCGTGAATTATAATCTTTGCGTCCTAATCTGATTATTTGATAAATGGTCAGTTTAGTTTGCAAGTTAATTAAATAAAGCGGGACTGAAAGGTCCCGTTTTTTTGTTAATTTTGCAGCTTAAATTTTATTGCTGTGGGAAGAATTCTTGCTTTTGATTATGGGAAAAAGAAAACGGGAATAGCAGTGACCGACCCTTTAAAAATTATTGCAAACGGGCTGGATACCATCCCCTCGGCTAAAATATATGAATTTTTAAAGGATTACCTTGCCAGGGAAGATGTTGAAGCTTTTGTGGTAGGGTATGCTACTCGTGATTCGGGAGAAGATTCCGAATCAATGAAATATATAAGACCGTTTGTAAGGTCGTTAAAGAACAAATATCCTCACATCCCTGTTTATATGGTGGATGAACGGTATACCAGTAAAATGGCTTTTCAAACAATGATTGATGCCGGGTTATCTAAAAAGAAAAGAAGAGATAAGTGGTTAATTGATAAAATTAGTGCCACAATAATTTTACAAACGTTTTTAGAGGAAAACCAATAGTTTGTGCGAGTAGAAAGGAATTTGTTTAAGATATTCCATAAATTAAATTAATATAATTTCTAATTCTTATATCTAATTTTCTAATATCTAACAATCTTAAAATGATATATCCTATAGTAGTTTACGGACATCGGGTATTAAAAAAGGAAGCAGTTGATTTTTTACCCGAAGAGAAAGATGAGCTTAAACAATTGATCGATGATATGTTTGAAACCATGTATAATGCCGATGGGATTGGTTTAGCTGGCCCCCAAATTGGTTTGTCCAAACGAATTTTTGTTATTGATGCTACACCATTGGCCGAAGACTTTCCTGAACTTACCAATTTTAAAAAGGTATTTATTAATGCCCGAATCATTGAACGGGATGGTGAACCCGTTTCCGATCAAGAAGGTTGTTTAAGTATTCCGGGAATAAGTGAAGATGTTGAAAGGCCTACAAAAATAAAAATAAGGTATGTTGATGTTGATTTCAACGAATATGAAGAAGTTTATGAAGGGTGGGCTGCCAGAGTTATCCAGCATGAATATGATCATATTCAGGGAATTTTGTTCGTAGATCACCTGCCCCCTTTAAAGAAGCGGTTGCTTAAAAGAAAACTCACCGCTATCAGTAAAGGAAAAATTAATGTGAATTACAGGATAAAATTACCCAAATAATGCTATTGTTTTCTTTGATAATAGCAATTATTACTTCGGGCTGTCTTATTGTTTTATTCCGAGACCATTGATTATAATAGAATAAAAGAGTGTAACTTTATTTCAGATTATTTATTGCGTGGCACCAACCTAACCTACTGTTGGCTATATAACATCGTCTTATGAATTAGCGGTAAATTTTTCCTGCCATTTTTTGTACTATGGTTTCATGCATATTCCATGTGTTATTTATTTTTTAGCCTTCTTGCGACTGTTGTCTTTAATTTGATTCGTTGTAGGAGTAATATGCGTATTGATTAACTCTTTAATGCTGTTCTTGTGGTTAAATCTTCTTGCCATCCCCGTTTCAATTTAATCTTCATATGATACGGTATAAATGCCCGATAAATTAAATGCCGGTTTTTTTGTCCATAAATGGTAAACCTTCACCCGTTAAGAATATTGTTTTGTCAAATGACAAAATTCTTATGATACAAAAGAATCGGATTTTAAAGGGTAGATATAACTCATTGCTTGTTAGAGCCTAATAAAATAGGTTGACCCGATTGGGGTTTATGTTTAGGCGTAGTGTACCTGTGAATGCAATAAAAAACAAATTGACATTGTGCTAAAACCTATCCTATTTTTGTTAAAAACAAAGATAGAAGGTATGCGAAAAATATTAATACTCAGTTTAATTATTGCCCTTTCTTCAGGATGTATGACACGCCGACAGATGGCTTACGTACAAGATAAAGGAAAGAAAAAAGATTTGGGGGTAGAGTTTCTCAATGAACAAAAGCGAGCACTTATCCAAACATTTGATGAGTTGTATATTAACGTTAGCAGCTTTAGTGAAGATAATCCCGAATTATTGGCGCCCGGCGATATCAGGACTGGAGGAAGAAGTAGTACGGATTATTCTTTAATATCATACCAGGTAGATGAGGACGGGTACATAGATTTACCTCTTTTGGGGAAAGTCCATGTGGCCGGTAAAACGGTGGACCAGGTCGCCAAGGAAATACAAGAGGAGTTAAAGAGCTATTTTTATGCACCTTCGGTAAAAGTATCGTTTGTGAATAAAAATGTTACCGTAATTGGAATGGTTGAACGCCCCGGACGCTATTTTTACTCAGGTGAAAATATTAATATTTTTCAAGCTCTTGGCTTAGCCGGAGATATCGGAGAATACGGTGACCGAAAGCGCGTTGTTATCATCAGGGAAAGTAACGGACGTATAAGAAAAAACAGAGTTGACCTGACGGATAAAAGCTTGTTTATCTCTGATTTCTTTTATCTTAAGTCAGGTGATGTCGTTTATGTAGAACCGCTCAATCGTCGAATTTGGGGAATCAATAGTGTGCCGTTTTCTTTAATTCTTTCTGCTGCTACCACTTCGTTGTTAATCATTGATTATGTACAGGGGGACTGATTATGATTCAAAAAAATCATGTTTCGGATGACGTTCGAAATGTAACTCGTCGCCTGTTAAAATATTGGAAACTTTATCCTGTCTTTTTGGTGCTCTTTGTTGGGTTATCATTTGTTTATATAAAAACCCAACCCCGAATCCATGAAATGAGTGCAAAACTTGTTGTGCATGTTCGGGAGAGAGGTGTACAGGACCCTACCGCTTTTATTCCCGGTTCCGAATTATTTGCCGGACGTAATAACTTTGAGAATAGTTTGCTTACCATTCAGGCCTCGCCCATTATTCGTGAAGCTGTTACCAAGTTTAATAGCCGGATAGAATATTACAAATCTACTTTTTTTAATGATGTTGAATTATATAATGCCAGCCCGTTTAATGTAGTCATGGATGGCTCTTTCCCTCAGTTAGTTGGAGTATCGTACAATCTGGAGGTTCTGTCGCCTGAACGTTTTCGCCTTACCATTCAAAAAGGGAGCGGAGGTGTTTACGATTTTATCAATCAGGTTTTTACGCGCAGAGTTGAAGGATTGGACTTTTCTGTGTTAGGAGAGTTTGGAAAGCCGTTGGAAAGTGATTTTTTTAAGTTTACAATATTTTGGGAAGATGAATCAGTTCCGGAAGAGGACAATCTTTTTAAGTTCCGTATTCTTACAGATGATCAATTAGTTGCAGCCTATAAAAGCCGGTTGACTCTTGAACCCGCCAATCTCAATGGAACGGTGATAAACGTCAGATACAGAACCGGTAATTCCAAAAAAGGAATGGATTTTCTGGAAGCTTTCCTGGAAACGGTTATCGAAAACAACTTAGAACGAAAAAATCATATTGCTAACTCAACAATAGAATATATCGATCAATTATTGGAATCGGTATCCGATTCATTGAAACGTGCAGAACAAACTCTTCAACGATATCAGTCGGCCCGTGATGTGATGGATGTAAGTCAAAGTGCAGAAAGATTGTATAATGAACTTTCTCGTGTTCGTGATCAAAAACAAGAATTTGAATCCAGGGTTGATTATCTTCGATACCTTTCGGAGCAAATTTCAAAGGATGATAATTATACTGAATATTCCATGTCGGCCGTAATGGCTTTGAATAATAATTCTTTAAGTATTCTCATGGAAGAATATATCAGTTTGGTTGGGCAGCGAACCCGTTTAATTGAGAATAATCAAACGAAGAGCCCCCTCTTGAGTCAGGTAGAAGCCAGAATTAGTAATTTAAGAAAAACCATTCGTGAAAATGTCAGATATTCTTTGAATATTGCTGAGCAAGATTTGCGTAAAACCGAAACACGCCTGGCACAAATTGATGAACAAATACGCCAATTGCCCGAGACACAGCGAAACCTTCAAACTTTTAGCCGTGACTTCCGATTAAATGATGAAACCTATACCTATTTGATGCAGAAAAAAGCAGAGGCTCAGATTGCGAGGGCTTCCAACTTACCCGACTATGAAGTATTTGATCCCCCGTCATACGCGCAACTGGTGAGTCCTAAGTCCAATAAAATTACCGGCTTTGCCGTATTCCTGGCCTTGTTGTCTGCTACTGTTCTTGCATTGGCATATGACAATATTTTTGGAAAAGTTAAAGATGAGAAAGATTTTTTAGACTTGGATGATGATGTCCGTTTCCTGGGCGAAATACTTCATACAAGATCGATAAAGAAATTAATGGGTGAAAATCAGTTTTCATCGCAAGCCGAATCCATTCGAACGCTTAGAAGTAACCTTTTGGCTTTTTGTAAAGATGGAATCCCTCAGACTAAATCATCGGAACTTATTTTGATAACATCATCGGTACAGGGCGAAGGAAAAACCTTTACCTCTTATTTCCTGGCGCGTTTTTTAGCCAGGTTAAATCGCCCTACTTTATTAATTGAATTGGATCTTAGACGGCCACGATTAATTTCTGCTTATGCCCCTGAATTGAATCATAAACCCGGTTTGGTAGATTATGTCCATGGAGAAGCAGATTTGAAGAGCATAATCTATCCTTCCGCGGAAGAAAATTTTTATCTTATTCCATCTGACAAAATTCCACCCAATCCCAGTGAAATACTTGAATCGGAAAAATTCAGGGAAATGTTGGAAGAGGTTAAATCTCATTTTGATTTTGTAATACTCGATTCGGCCCCCTTAATTGTGGCAGATACAAGATCGACCATCCCCTTGGCTGATGTGGTATTGATGGTAACCCGTGCAGGCTATACCCCACTTAATGTTATGAAAAAAACGCTTCAAAATATGAAGGAGTTTAAAGCCAGAAAAGTTGGTCTTGTTTTGAATGATGTATCCATGGGATTGAATCGTAGGTATTACAATTATAAATATGGTTACAGAAAATAAACGGGTTTATTCATTTGGCTTCTGGGCTCACTGGTATTTTATAGCACTTGTGCTTTCGCCTCTGATTTGTTATCTGGATTATATGACCATAAATCAGGGTTTTGAAAGGATTTATGGAAGCACTATAGTGTTGTTTGCTGTGTTACTGTTGTTGGCCAGAGGAACTCAGAATGTGGTTTTTCGGTATTATTTACCGGCAGGCATTATTCTGGCCATTTATTTTATGATATGGGATTTGGTTCTGTGGCAGGATGTTATTGCAAGAAAAGGAATATTTTATGAATTCTTCCTGAATCGGACACTGCAAACGGTAGCAGTACTCTTTGTGGTAGATAACCTTATTTTTTCTCATCGGCTGATAGATACTTTAGTGCGGCTGATGAAAGGGTTAATTGTGTTAGGAGTAGTGGTGTCGTTTATTCAAGTGGTTTATGACCCGTTTTTTTTTACCCCTGATCATTTTCGGGAATCCATGTTACATTACGATTGGGGTTCAAACGTGCTTCAAGTAAGGCGATTATCTGTTTTTGGATTTACCGATGTTAATGATGTGGGTTTGTCATTTTTGCCCATAGTTGCTTTGGTAACGGGTTATGAGGTAAAAGAAAAGAATCGGATACCGGTTTTATATCTGGTATTAAGTTTTTTTATAGTAGTTGTAAATAATTCGCGGTATATTCAATTGGGATTTTTTATCGCGGCAGCTCCCGCACTGTTTTATCAGAAAAAGATTATCCGCAATGCCATTGTGGCAATCCTGGGCTTTGCCGTACTAATTGTTTTGATGGGAGTAGTCCTTCAACTGGTCGGATATGATGTTTCGAGGTATATTGAAGAAAGATTACTGGATGAAGCGGGTGGTAATACACGGATTCTGGCTTTTGAAGTTTTTAAACAATTTTTCCCGGAGAATCCGTTTTTTGGTACCGGTCAGCATTTAACTGAAGATGTGATTATAGCCATTGCCAACCGGTCGTCTCAAATTCATGTGGGTTACTTGTCTCATTTGTTTTCCTATGGCATCGTTGGCACTTTTCTGGCCTTTCTGTTCTGGGGTCTGGTAACGGCAAGGTTGTGGAGGGTGGCAAAAAAAACAGGATTTTACGGAAGTTTTTTTGGTTTCATGGTGTTTTTGTGGGCTAACGTTACCATGGTTTACTACTGGATATTTACGTTTGGCCTCATATTGTGTTACTTGTTTGCATCCTATTATGACTCAAAAGAAGAATCTGCTTAATACACTTCAAAAACGATTTTTTAAGTCGAACACCAAGAGAGGTGAAGGCCTGAGAAAAAATATAATGGGCTTGTTGGCTCTCAGGGGTGTTGCCGTAGGTATCAGTTATTTGCGATTTCCGGTAACGCTGAGATTCCTCGGTGCCGAGCTACACGGTGTTTGGCTTACCGTTGGTGGCATAATTAATTGGTTTGGCTTTTTCAATGTTGGGCTGGGAACCGGGTTACGCAACAAACTGGCCGAAGCTCTTGCCCGTAAAGATACAAAGCTGGCACGAATTTATGTGAGTTCCACTTATGCCATAATTAGTATTATCAGTTTTATTATGCTTGTAATGCTGATAATAAGTGCCTTTACGCTTGATTGGCCCAAAATTGTTGCTGTTTCCGAAAGTTACGAAGGCATGTTGGTGGCTACATTGTTGATAGTATTTACCTTTTTTGCCTTTCGGTTTGTGTTGAAATTAATCGGAATAGTACTGGTGGCAGACCAGCGCCCGGCTCTAAGTCAGATGTTACAAACCATATCGAGTGTCATCTTTTTTATAGGGATATGGCTTGCGCTTAAGTACAGGATAATGTATGGCAATTTGGTTGTAGTGGGGGTCTTATCCAGTGGTTCTGTCCTTTTGGTGTTGGTAGTGGCGTCGGTTATATTGTTTTCCGGACGTTATAAAAATATCCGGCCATCAATAAAATATATTGATTTACATGAGTTTAAAAGTCTTGCATCTGTCGGTATTCAGTTTTTTGTTGTTCAGATTTCGGTGATTATTATGTTTTCAACCGACAACATCATAATATCACAGATATCTGGCCCGTCGGATGTGGTACCCTATAACGTTGCACGAAAGTATTTCGGGATAACGGAAATGCTGTTTATGATTGTTTTAGAACCTTTTTGGTCGGCATTTACCCAGGCTTTTGTAAAAAAAGAATTTCGATGGATTCGAAAATCCATCAACAAATTGGTGGTATTATGGGGAATTTCTGTGGGTGTGAGTTTGATAATGCTGGCTTTGTCGGGGTGGGTATACCGAATTTGGATAGGAGAATTAGTGGTGGTGCCTGTTCGTCTTTCGGTTTTAATGATGCTCTTTTTTACCATAAAAACCTGGAATAATGTTTTTGTATATCTGATAAACGGAGTTGGAAAAATCCGATTGCAACTTTACATGTCTATTGTAATTGCATTAATAAACATTCCTCTTTCAGTGTTTTTTGCTAAAAATCTTGGAATGGGTTCCGGCGGAGTTATTTTAGGTACCATTGCTTGCCTCGCCTTTGGTGCGGTATTGCACCCAATTCAATATAAGAAGATTATTAACGGTACGGCCCGTGGTATCTGGAATAAATAAAATGCATGCCGGGATATCCTGTAAGCTTTGATAAAAAAGCGAAATGGGTATTGAAGAATTAAATTAAAAACTAAAACAACCATGTAATGCATGTAGTATTTTTAAACACCAATCAAACCAAAGGCGGTGCTGCCATTGCAGCTCGCCGATATTTTAATGCTTTCCGAATGGCCGGGGGAAATTCAACTTTTGCTTCGCTAAATGTTGAACAACCAGGTGAAGGGGTGGTGAGTTTAAAACATCCCTATCCTGTTCGTAAGTTGGTGAAGTATCTTTTTAAAAAGGAAAGGAAGAAAATAGCCCAAAGAGTGATACCCGGCGAAGGATATTGGTCTGTATCGCTTTCCCCTCGTTTTCAATATCAAAAAATTAAACGTTTAAAGCCTGACCTGGTGTGCCTCAATTGGGTTAACGACGATTTTTTGTCGGTAAAGGATATTGGTAAATTTAATGTTCCCGTGGTATGGATCTTTCATGATTTATGGGCCGTCACCGGTGGGTGTCATTATCCGGGTAATTGTACCGGCTTTCAAACAGGGTGTGGCAATTGTCCCAAATTAAAGTTTCCCCAAAATCATGATTGGAGTCGTTATTTGTGGCGGAGAAAATATGAAAACTGGAAAAATCTGGATATAACCATTTTATGTCCGAGCAACTGGATGGCACAAATGGTTAAAAAAAGCCGGATGTTTGGAAATAAAAGAATTGAGGTGTTGCCATATGGTGTTGAACCGGAGATATTTAAACCGATGCCCTCAGAAAAACTTCGGGCATCACTAGGAATAAATCCTCATCAAAAGGTATTACTTTTTGGAGCGGTCAAATCTTTGCGGGATACAAGGAAAGGAGCTCATTTATTGGTAGATGCACTGGCTCAACTTCAAGGAAGAATTCCTGCCGATGATTTGGTTTTTCTCGTTTTTGGCGCCAAAGAATCTCCCTTGCTCGAAAAAATTCCTTTTCGTGTAATAAATCTTGGTTTTATTCGGGAGAAAAAAGAGTTGGCTCAATATTATGCTGCCAGTACTGCTTTTGTTTTGCCTTCATTAGAAGATAATCTGCCCAATACTGTGTTAGAGTCCTTGGCCTGCGGAACGCCTGTGGTGGCTTTTAACATTGGTGGAATATCTGATATGATAGAACATGAAAAAAACGGGTTGCTGGTTGAGGAGACCAATGTTAACCTTTTGGCCAATGCGCTGGAACGGATGGTAAAAATGCCTGAAGAACAATATCAGAAAATGCAGAATGCTGCCATTGAAAAAATAAACACAGAATTTTCTCCTCAGATTGTTGGGGCAAAACTCAACCAAATTTTTCAATCTATTAGTCAAAGTCATTATGAGTAATAACTATCTTCCAAAAGTATCGATCGTTACCCCTTCTTATAATCAGGCAGAATTTCTGGAAGAAACCATTCTATCTGTCCTGAATCAAACTTATCCAAATATTGAATACATCATAGTAGATGGCGGTTCGACGGATGGGAGTGTGGAGATTATTAAAAAATATGAAGACCGTTTGGCATGGTGGGTTAGTGAGCCCGACAATGGACAAAGCGATGCCATTAACAAGGGGTTTATGCACGCAACAGGTGATATTTATAATTGGATTAATTCCGATGATCTATTATGTCCCGGTGCGGTGGAGATGGCTGTCCATTTTCTGGAAAAATTAAAGGATAGCTGCCAAATGGTGTTTGGAGACCGACTTATCATTGATCAAAATTCAAATATTATTGATATATATGAAGCCCCGTCCTTTTCGATGAAATTTCCTCCTATGCTTACCAAACTTCCTCAGGAGTCCGCCTTTTTTACTGCTGAGCTTTGGAAAAAAGTCAATGGCTTGGATGTTTCACTACATTATGTTATGGATACCGATTTATGGTATCGCTTTTTAAAACATACCTTCTTCTTCCATATTCCGGTTTTCATGGGAAAGTACCGAAAACATGATGACTCGAAATCGGTTTTTGGGATGGGGAGCAGCCAAAATTTAAATAAAAGAGCTTTGGAAGAATTTAAATTCTTACAAGACCATTATGGTAATTTTTTAACACGCAGTAATAGAACTAAAAAGATAATGCGATTGGTTAGTCAGCTGAGACTTGTTTATCAAAAAAATAAGCGAGAGCGACGTTTGTTGAAAGAAGAAGCATTAAACGCTTTTTATCGTGGGTTTCCACAAAAAATCAATCAACAATGTTGTTCGTCCTTTAAAAGATTGAGACAAACATGACCGGGAGGGTTTGGCACAACAAGAATATATAAAAAACATAGACATATGGCGCACAGACAGGAGGCAGAAGAAGTGTCTGTAGGTTAGTCAAAAGTGTCTGGTTTTATTACCTCTAAGGAGTAATGATTAATTATTAAAACAGATTTTAAGTTCTGCTATACCAATGAGTTAAGTTAATATTATGCGAATAAAAAATAGAAATAAAAAATGAGAATATTATATATAGCCGAAGCCCGATTGCCTAATCAAAGGGCCAATAGTATTCATGTGATGCGGATGTGTCGTTCCATGGCGTTACTGGGCCATCAGGTGAGATTGCTGGCCTTTAAGCATTCGACCTTCCGAAATAAAGCTGATGTTTATAAATATTATGGTGTTGACCCGATTTTTGATATTAAGCTGATAAAATCGCCCGGAACGGGCCGTCTTTCTTCTTTTTGGCTGGGGTTAATGTCGTGGTTCGAAGTGCTTCGTACACGGCCCGATTTGGTTTATTCCAGATCGCTAATAGCCGCCTATCTGGCGCCGGCCAAACGTGGAAATTTGGTATTTGAGTCGCATTCCTTCCTTCTTCGGTTGGTTTACAAATGGCAAAAAACTTTTTTTCGGTCGATTCTTGCAAAAAAATCATTGAATGGGGTCGTCGTTATATCCGATGCTTTGAAACAGCTATATGTTGATTCCGGCATACAACCCGATGTGTTCTTTGTTGCCCATGACGGGGCCGATGAGTGCTCGCTCAAAGAAACGGCACAATTGCAGGGCGATTATCCAGTAAATGTTGGATATTTTGGCAGCATTTACAATGGTCGAGGAATAGAAAAAATTATTGCCATGGCTTTAGCCCGCCCAAAGGTGGGGTTTCATCTTTTTGGTGCTCATGAATCTGATATGGGACATTTTGATAAGATTCCTCATAATTTCCATTTTTATGGATTCATTACTCCTTCACAAGTTTATAAATATAGGAATTCATGTGATATACTTTTGGCACCGTACCAAAAAGAAGTGTTTGTTTCCACCAAGCAAACCTATTCTACAAGCCTCTACATGTCGCCCCTGAAAATTTTTGAATATATGTCTTCAGGCAAAGCCATTATGGTAAGCGATATGCCGGTACTTCGCGAAATTTTCGATGACCAGAATGCCGTTTTGGTACCCCCTGAAGATGAGAAGGCCTGGATTGCCGGCCTTGATAAACTTGTCGATGATGAGGCTTTTCGTGAATCTATAGGGCGCAATGCTTTGAAAAAGTTTCTGGAACATTATACCTGGGACATTCGGGCCAAAAGAATATTATCGTGGATTGAAAATCGGTCTAATAAATAGCCGAAGCAATTGAAAACTCTTAAATGTTAAGAAATAAAAGAGATAAAGTTATGATACGAATAATGATGGTCATCGAGAGTTTACGCGACGGAGGGAAACAACGCCAGGTGGAGGAGTTGGTGCGAGTACTTGCTTTAAAAGAGGGGTATGTAATAGCTGTCGTAATATTAAAGGATGAAATTCACTTTGACCGAATGCTGCATTTGCCCAATGTGGAGATTATCCATTTAAAACGAAGTTTTAAACAAGATCCTTCGGTTTTTAGAAGTTTTTATTTGCAAGCGCGTAAATTTAAGCCCGATTTAATCCATAGTTGGGGTGGCTTACCTTCTTTAGTATCATTGCCTTATGTTATTTTGACGGGAACTCCTTTGGTTAATGAAATGGTACAAAACTCCAGACTTCCCTTCTTATCCAAGTCATGGATCAGAGCTAAATTATCTTTTATGTTTTCAACCGTGATTATAGGAAATTCAAGAATTGGGCTTAAGGTTTATAAAGTTCCTTCAAAAAAAGCGGTTTTGATACGTAATGGGATGAATACCGACAGAATTCATGATTTAAGAGATGAGAAGGAAGTGAGGGAACATTACGATTTACCTTATGATTTCAAAGTGGTGGGCATGGTGGCCACTATCGACTGGAGAAAAAATTTCCGGATGTTTATTCGTGCGGCACTGGCTTTACTTGAAGTCCGCCGGGACGTGGTGTTTTTTATTGTTGGTGACGGGGAAGACCGGAAAGAAATTGAAGATATGGTGCCGGAAAATTTTAAGAAATCCAATTTTGTTTTTACCGGAAGAATTAACAATGTAGAGGAGGTCATTAACATTTTTAATGTAGCGGTATTGGCATCGTATGGCGAAGGAACATCCAATAGCATCCTGGAGTACATGATGTTAAAAAAGCCGGTGGTTGCAACCGATGTTTATGGCATTAATGAGGTTGTTAAACATGGCACTAATGGTTATTTGGTGCCTCAGGATGACCATATGGCAATGAAAGATAAAATAAACGAACTGTTAAACAATTCGGTTTTATCTCAAAAGATGGGAGAGAACGGTTATCAATTTGTTATCAACGAATGCTCTATTGAAAAGATGGTGTCGCTTCACGAAAAATTATTCGGCGAGGTTATAAAAAAACGAATGCCGAACAACGGTTAAAAGTAATTGTATGCATATAATAGTTTTTATTCGCGAATTGAGTCTGGGAGGTGCCGAGAAACAAAGCTTGCTTTTAACACAAGGCCTGAAGCAGCATTATCCTGTTAACTTAATGGTTTGGAGCAACAAAACCATTGCCCCCCGGTTCGCCGATTATATTGAAAGAAACCAATTGCCTGTAATTTTCCTGGAAGGAAATGCCTTTAGTAAAATTCGTTTCATGTATCGCTTTTTCAGGAAAAATAAGGTTTCTCATTTATTTAACTTTTTATTGTTAAACAATTTCATCGGGGGCATGGTTGCCCGATTATGCGGAGTTCCCAATATTTACGGAGGTATTCGGAATTGTGAAATTTCCTCTTCTAAACTCTTTTTGCAGAGAGTGTTGCATAATTTTGTTTCGCATAAAACAATTTTTAATAATCGTTCCGGTGCCAACAATTTTAAAAATAAAGGTTTTTCAGAGAAAAAAATAGTGGTCATTCATAACGGGATTGAAGACGATCACTACAATGCTTCTACCGCCCCGAAAAGAAAGGGTGAAGATTTTGTCATTTTTACCGCTGCTCGTTTTTTGCCGCAAAAAGACCATTACACCGCATTAAAAGCCATGGTAATATTAAAAGCCAGGGGAGTTCGTTTCAAATATAAGCTGGCCGGTTATGGTGTACAAGAGACCCTCTTGTTACAATGGGTTAAAGATTTAAACCTTGAAGATAGCGTTGAAATATTAATTGCCCCGCCCAATTTAATGGAATTGTACCGGCAGGCAGATATTTATTTAAGCTGTTCTTTGAAAGAGGGATTATCTAATTCCATCCTGGAGGCGATGAATGCTTCGCTACCTGTTGTGGCTACCGATGTGGGCGACAACCGATATCTTGTGAAATCAGGATACAACGGCCGTTTGGTCACAGTCGGTGATTTTGAGTCTGTTGCCAATGAGATTGAAGCATTAATAAAGGCACCCGAAACTATGGCTGTGATGGGTAAACGAAGCAAGGATATGGTGAATGAAAATTTTTCGAATAAAGCATTTGTAAAAAAATACCTTGAATTGATTGAAAAACACCGGTAAATATAATTTATCTCATGATGGCGTGTTGCTTTAAGTTTTATCGCCGTATACTTAATACTTAAACTCGCCAAAAATCTACAATGATGAACCAACAAAACCAAAAGCCTAAAGTGGCTATTATAGGATTAAAAGGCTTACCTGCTTTTGGCGGTTCGGCCAGAGCCGGAGAAAATATGATGCGTTTTCTGAAGGACCATTACGATTTTACTGTATTCAACACATCTACCCATACGAAACGGAAAACCGGCGTTTATGATGGTATAAAGCAGGTTGTTTTTAAGCAATTCTTTATTAAATCGATGAACACTTTCTGGTATTATCTGTGTTCCCTGTTCTATTGCCTGGTAAAAAAATATGATGTGGTTCACGTCTTCCATGTCGATGCGGCTTTTATCATTCCCATTTTACGGATAAGAAACAGAGTGATAGCAGGCCATCGCGCGCGCCCCCAATTGGCGGATAAATGGAATCCGTTGGTAAAGAAATATTTTACTTTTATGGAATGGCTGTTTTTCCATTGGCCGGCAGATGTTTTAACTTCGGTTAGTCGTCCTGTGGTTGAAGAATTTCAGCCGCATACCAAACGCAAAATTTGTTATGTCCCTAATGGCATCATTATGCCCGATATGGATGCATTGCCTCATATTGATGAAAGTTCTTATGTGCTTTTTGCTTCCGGTCGGATTATTAAACTCAAAGGATGTCACGTTTTGTTGGAAGCATTGAAAAAAATGAAATACCGGGGACGGGTTATCATTATCGGTAACAGAACTCATAATTTAGCCTATACCGGCGAAATTGAAAAACTGGCCGAAGGACTTAACGTTAAGTTTATGGACCTTATTACCGACAAAAATCTTTTAATGGCCTATTTAAAAAATGCCAAAGTTTTTGTTTTTCCCAGTTTTCATGAAGGCATGTCTAATATGTTGTTGGAGGCCGGTTCGATGAAGGTCCCAATAATATGCAGCGATATTCCTGAAAACCAACAGGTATTTGATTCTGATGAAGTTATCTTTTTTGAAAAAGGGAACAGTTTGGACCTGGCTAATAAATTGGAATGGGTATTTAATAACCCTGAAGAAGCGGCCCGTTATGCCGACAGGGCTTTTGACCGGTTAATGCGAGACTATAATTGGGAAAATTTATCATTGGTTTATCATGAGTTGTATCAGTGGTTAATAAACAAAAAAAGACCCCTGAATAATGATGATACATTATCAGAGGCCTTTCTTAAATAATGAAGTTTTTTATTAGAAATCTCCTGCTAATTCACTTAAGTACATTTCAATGTTTTGGTAATAACTTGAAAGTGTATATTCATAAGCATCGTCGGCAGAATTGGGATCAAGATTATTGGCAATTTCCCATTTGTCCGGCATTCCGTCATTGTCCGAATCTTCCGGTACATCACTGGTATATTGAGCGGGATATCCACCTACATCCGACGGTGAATCAATGATACGTCCTGTGTATGTTCTGGCTTCGTTAATTATTCTTTCGTCCACCTCGTCCAATATGGGCTTTCTGGCTCCGGCATTAGCCAATACATAGTCGGCAACGTCATCAATATCATCCTTAATAGTTGAATAGGTATCTCTCCATCCTGATGGTGGAGTATCCAGCAACCACCATGTGAAATAATCGGGATTTGAATTCAGATCATTGTCTCTGTTTTTCATGTTTTCGAGCGTCCCATTTTCGTCCAGATAATTATTGTCTATGTAGAAGGTAGTTCCATCTGCCAGGCGACGGAAGTTTCTTTCGGAATAGAGCGGCCAATCATTACTTTCGCTGTCTTTACGATAAACATTTCCATAAATAACCGCATTTTGAATTGGGTCATCATCAACAAACATCTGGGTATGTGTACCCCAGCCGGTTCTGTCGCCTCCCCAGCCATAAATAAGGTTGTTTATCAGATGAACATTTCGGCTATTGCTCGAAATTAACGGGTTGCGTCCTCTGTTATGGGCAAAAAGATTGTTGATCATGGAAATATTATCCAATTGATTAAGCATTAACAATCCTTTTGAGTGTTCGCCTTCATTGTGAAGACTGTTAGAAAGGCCTTCCGCAATAATACAATTTTGCATGGTTATATTATTGGTTCCGGTTGAGAATGTCAGGTTTTCATCAATACCCCAGGTAAATGTCATATGGTCCAGTACAATATTGTGACAGTTTCTGTTTGGGTAAATGTAGAACGCATCACGCAGTGTTCCTTCTAAGTATTCGGGATTGGTGTCATCACCGGGTCGGATGCGTAGGTGTCTGATAATTACTTCATAAGTTTCGATTTGGAAACCTGCGTTTTTCAGAGTAATCCCGGATCCCGGTGCCGTTTGTCCGGCTATGGTAATATAAGGTTCTTTGATTTTTATATGCCTGTAAAGGTTTATGATTCCGGATACTTTAAAAAGAACTATCCTTGGTCCCGATACTGCTTCACAAGCCTCTCTCAGTGTACCCGGTCCGCTGTTTTCCAATGAAGTGACGTAAACAATTTTACCTCCACGTCCTCCCTGTGCAAATTTTCCGTATCCTTCGGCTGTGGGGAATGCTTTGGTCTCGTTAAATTCCGGTGCAGATGATTGCTGATCCGGAGTAGAATCCTCTTCATCTTCTTTACTGTCGGATCCGTCTGATGTTTCCTCCTCTTCTTGTTGATCTTCATCAACGGTCGTTTCTGTTACTGTCTCCAAGTCCTCTAATGAACAACTTGCATAGACAAATCCCATCATTATCATCAGAGCGATGATAACCTCTTTCATCAATGTTTTCTTCATGGCCTTTTAAATAAATGTTTGATTAATTTAAAACTAGGTTTGAAATCAATACGAAAAACTTTTTAATTTGTTGTTTCGTCAATTAATTTCCATGAAGAAAATTTTTGATAAAAGTATTAGTATATTGAAAATCAGGAAATAAAGAGGTTAATTAATTAATGTTAAAATTTTTTTATCATTAAAATAAGGTTGTTCGTCAAAAAAAGATTGGGAATCATTGAGGAGGATGAACAATAAATAACTGAAGGAGAATAAATTATTCTGAAGACTAAACAAAAATTGATTCGTATAGAGTTTATTCGGGTTATTGGCTGCGAGGAACTGAATTAAATAGTGTACAGGTTTTAGTTTATGGTTATTTGACGTTAGTGTAACCCATGCTAATGACTGCTGACTTTTTACTAATCACTAAAAACTCTTTCTGCCTGTGCACTCCCGTTGTAACAAACTTTCATGGTCATGCTCATTTCATTTTAAGCATTGTCAAATATACCTTTTTTTGTTTGAATTAAGAATTTCAAAGTTTTTCGGTGGCAATTTATTGTGATGAGAGGATAGAGATTTTTAACCCCGGATGGCTGTTTTTGGAAAGGCTATATTGAAACATTTTGTTGGTTATTCCGAAAAGAATTGCCCTTGAAAAACAAGTGTTACCAATAAGCGTATCTTTTCAAATTTCCCATGTCAATTTAATGTCCCTTTCTCAAAATATTTGCGGAAGAGAAAACACTATCTATGTAATAGTGCTGCCAAACAGCCATCAGCCAATTTTATTTTTTTCCGACAATTCTGATGGTAAGAAAGGGTTTGAATATTTTTAACCTTCTTATTTTGAAAGGAAAAATGCTGATAATGGTTTCGGCCAGATAAATTATTCCGTTAGGTACTTTAAAATATAGGCTTTTTAAACCCCAATAACCGCTTACCGACGAAAAGCCTACCGATAAAAATAATTTTTTCAATTCTGTAAAGGTGTACTCTTTCAAATGAAAACCGGTAGCTTTTTTATCGAAAAATTTGGAAATATCATGTGGTCCATTAATCCTGTTTGGGGTTACACACACATATTGACCATTCGGCGCCAGGGCTTTTACAATATTTTGAAGTTGTTCTTTGGCATCTTCGACATGAAGATGTTCCATCAGTTGATTGCTGTAAATTAAATTAATACTGCCCTCTGGTACAGGAATGCTAATGCCATCCGAGATGACAAGCTGAAAATTTTCAGGTGTAGTTTTATTTTTCGTTATTTCTTTCGAAACATCAACCCCATAAACTTTTTTGGCCTTTTTGCACATTTCGAACGAAAAGAGGCAATCGCCCGGCCCGACTTCAGCTACCGTTGCACCCTTGGTCAGGAATAATTTTATGAATTTAAGCTCTTTAGATAGTCTTTCCAGATTTTTGGCAGGGTCTTGTTTTCGGGTTAACTGCGGATGATGAGGCACTCGTTGGTATAACTCATCGTAAACCGATGAATACAGATGCATTCGTTCTTCCCGGCATTTTTCAATCTGCCGGCCAGTTCTTTTTCTATCTCATATTGCTCTCTCAATTGCTCAATGGTACGTTCCATGTTAGGTCAATTTTAATGGTTATTAATCGAGGTTTCTATTTAATTCATTTTGGCGTGTCGATGAATCACATGATGAGCCATTAATAACCCTTTTAAATGGTTTGGGTTATAGTTTATGTATCGTAAAAAACATTTCACAAATAGTAATAGACACTCATTTCCTTCGGGAAAAAAAACTGACAATTGGATAACCTTGAAATTAAATGAGTTGATGTTTGTAAGGAATGGCCGGCCCTTGTCATAATAATTAAGTCCAATTTAGGAAATTTGATGACCAGTGGGGATTATTTTTTTATAAAGGTGCCGGATAATTCGATAAACCGTATTGACCTTTATCAGGAAAGTCTGTAGATCACTAATGACTGTTGACTAATCACTTTTTTTGCCTTCTTCCTGAGCACTTCTGCCTTTTTAAATATTCTCTTGTGTGACAACCCTAAGTTGTCATGCTCGATTCATCTAAAGATGGTTTGTGTTTGTCAAAATTGAATAGACAATCTACGCGCTCTGGCTTATGTTTGGGGTATGTATAACGTAAATAATGTTGTTATGAAGTATTGGGGTGGAATAATAAGCATTGGGATAATTCTGTTGTTAATGGCGTGTAATCAAAATAGCGACTCTATGGATGAAAAAAAGATTCTGTTTTTGCATCACAGTACCGGTAACACCATTTGGCGTGGTGGTAACGATATTGTTACTAAAGTAAAAGCCAAAATGGGCATGAGGATGGCCGTTGAAAAATGGTTTGCAAAGTATAACAAAACCAATAAGAAGAATTATGTGATATCTGAAAAGGTCTTTCCGAAGAAAGAACCTTATGGTTGGAAGAATTACCCTTTTGATTATTATAACATTTGGGTTAAACATGGCGATGAAGAATATTATCAAGAGGAGCCTACCTTAAAACTGCTTACCCAACAATATGATATGATTATTTTCAAACATTGTTTTCCGGTAAGTCATATTGTCTTTGATGGTGAAGTTGATGTCTATTCGGAACAAAAAATGGTTGAAAACTACAAACTTCAATACCTGGCTTTGAAAAATGAAATGTATAAATATCCTGACACCAAATTCCTCATTTGGACTCCCACGGCGTTAACAGAGCGGGCTACCAACCCCGAATCGGCAATGGCTGCCTCTGATTTTGCAAAATGGGTTATTAATGAATGGGATGAACCCGGTGATAACATCTTTCTTTGGGATTTCAGAGCACTGCAAACCGGAGGCGGAAATTATGTTTTACCTGAAAATGCCGTGAGCGATCGTGATTCTCATCCTTCTCATGCTTTTGCCAAAGCCAATTATCCGCTTTTTTGCCAACGCATCGTCGATGTCCTGGAAGGAAGAGGTGACCAAAAGAGTCTTACCGGCAAGTAAATCCAAAAAGAATTTGTATGATACCGGCTGGCAAAAATGAAACTCTGAGGCAGATGTGCTAAGGCAGTGAAGGCCAATAGGCCATTAGGTCAATAGGCAAATAGGTTAATAGGTAATAGTATATTGAGGGAATTGAAATTGAAAATATAGATAGACTAATTACAATTAACTAATCGCTAATGACTAATCACTAATGACTAAAGTTTAATGCCCTGCCGGTTATAAGTTAAAAAAATAAAGTCGAATGTGTTTTTTTCCTGGTGATAATAAGAATCTGGCGGTGACAATGATTTTTTTTCGGTGAAAGTCAAAATTTGACGGTGAAAATGAAAATTTTTCGGTGAACATGAAAATTTGAAGGGGAATGTCAAAAATTCATGGTGAAAATGAAAATTTCTCGGTGAAAACGAAAATTTTTCGGTGAAAGTCAAAATTTGACGGTGAAAATGAAAATTTTTCGGTGAAAACAAAATTGAACGGCGAAAACAAAGATTTCCGGAAATATCTCCTGTTGGAGTGGATATGTAATTTAGAGGTTTTATCAATACCGAAAGGTTTTCTATAAATTTTATTGTTACACAGTGTTTCACAAAATATACAAAGTGTTGCACAAAGCAACCACAGGGTCGCACAAAGTGAAAATTAGACTTTTTTGATACCCGCCCGGGGGGAAATATAGAGACAGAAGTGCTCAGGAAGAAGACGGAAGAAGTTTTTAGTGATTAGTCATTAGTAATTAGTGATTAGTATTGATTACATAAGATACTAAAGACTAATGACTAACCACTAATGGCTAGCCACCAACTTTAAGTTCCATCCGACCAATGATTTAAGTAAACTTTATACTAATGAAGATATACATCAAATTAATAATTTATTTATCGCATTTAATACCTATCAGTCGTATCCGGATAGCCTTGCTTCGTATTGCAGGGGTAAAGATTGGGAAAAATTGCAGAATATTTAAGGCAGGCTGGGGTTCTGAACCCTATTTAATAGAGTTAGGTGACCATGTGGTGATATCCAACGGCACGCGATTTATTACTCATGATGGGGGTGTGTGGGTTTTTCGGGAGAAATATCCCAGGATTGACCTTTTTGGAAAAATAAAAATAGGCAATAATGTTTGTATAGGCCTAAATGTTATTATACTTCCCAATACACAGATAGGGGATAATTGTATTGTGGCAGCAGGTTCGGTTGTCAAGGGAAAAATACCGGAAAATTCTATTGTTTACGGTAATCCCGCCAAGGTTATTATGCCTTTGTCTATCCAGGAGAGGCTTATTTTAATGAGTAAATTTAAGTTTGAGACTAAAGGAATGTCCTATCGTTCAAAGAAAAAAATTCTGAAATCTTTTTTCGATAAAGCAAAGACCAGGGTAATTTTAGCAGGACTTTTAATCAGTGGATTATTTTCATCCAATCAGGGTTTTAGCCAGAATATCTTTCCCGGTTCACAGGGGATGGGGACCGCCTCGCGGGGTGCCTATGCCGGCGATTCTTTGCCAAAGATTGTGGTGGTTGATAATTTAGACGATTACGGTCCCGGCTCTTTTCGATACGCCGTTACACGTCCTTACCCACGTATTGTGGTGTTCGAGGTGGCAGGAGATATTCATCTCAAGAGACCACTCATTGTTACGCCGCCTTATCTGTATGTTGCAGGTCAAACCTCACCGGGTAAAGGGGTAGCCCTATGGGGACAGCCGTTTGTTGTTTCATCTCACGACGTGTTGATACAGAATATGCGGTTTCGTCTGGGAAGCAAACATGAAGATCAGTCCGATTGTGTTACGGTTCGCGGAACCAACCGCAGGGTGTACAACGTGGTTTTTGACAGATGTTCTTTTGCCTTTGGCTTGGATGAAACGTTAACGGTTATAAATGCCGGGCCGGGAATCACCATTAGCAATTCCATTATCGGCTATTCGCTCAACAAGCTTAACCATTCTTGTGGCTTATTGGTTCTTAATTCATCCGGTGTTAGCCTGATAAGGAATGTGATAGCATTTAATGCCGACCGTAACCCCAGTGTTCGCGGTAACGTTCAAACAATTGAAATCCTTAATAACCTTATTTACAATTCTTCGAATCATGCGGTATATCTTGGAAGCAGAGGCATTCAGAATTTGCCGTTAAGTGTTTTAATTGAAGGTAATTTGTACATAACAGGTGTAAATAACGTTAACCGGTTCTTACTTTCTGTCCATAAGTCTGTGCCCGATTCATTATTGGTTTATTGGTCTGATAATATGACTATTGATGGCGACCAAACTTATGTGGATTATGAATTACAATTGTATGATAAATCGGAGCGTTTCTATCCGTTGCCCGACCGACCTTTCCCCATTTCTGCGGAAGGTTTATGGAAAGCCGGGGAATTGCCTGAGCGGTTGTTAAATGAAGCTGGAGCCTTTGCTTTTAACCGTGATGCGATAGATAGCCTTATTATCGAAAATATTAGAACCGGAAAGGGCAATATTATTGCAGAGGAAGATGAGTTAAAGGTTACATTAACTCTTCCGGTTGAGGAACGCAAGTTTATTATTCCGGACAATCCTCATGAACTAAAATCCAACGGATTTACCCGTCTTGAACTTTTTCTCAATAATCTGCTGCTGAAGTGACTTTATAAGCTTATCCTTAGGTGTTTATATGATGTTTATGCCTTTGTTCTCAAAGGTTTGTATTACTCTTTTCCCGGCAGTACCGGGAAATTCCTTTTTCCTTTAGCCATTGTTTAGATTCATTTCATGTAAATATTACAGCATCCTGACAAATTGAGGTGGATAATCACTGCCGCTTATTATACCTTGTGGACTTATCAATGATTTATTGATGCGCAATTATTAACCCAATTTTTAAGATTAATACTTATGGAGATTATGACAATTAAAAAAGAAGAGATCAAAGCATTTATTGCCGAAACGTCCTTCACCGAAATGGATGAAATAAAAGATGATACCATGCTGTTTGAAGAAGGTATTTTTGACTCAATGGGATTACTGAATCTTATTGCTTTTCTGGAGGAGAATTATGGTATTAAGACAGCAGATACGGATTTGGTGGAGGAAAACTTTCAAAACTTGAATGCCATAGAAAAGTTTGTGGCCTCTAAAATGCAGTAAGTATGTGTGGAATTGCAGGTTTTACCGGTAATACCGGAAGTGTTAAGACGACTAAACGGATTCTGGATAAGATGCTTACCAGAATCCGTTACAGAGGGCCGGATGAAGCCGGAGCCTTTATTTCCAACGATGTTTCATTAGGTAGCGTTAGGTTAAGTATTATCGACATTGCGTCAGGACATCAACCACTGTGCGATGATTCCGGACGCTTCTGGATCACCTTTAATGGTGAAATTTTTAATTATCTGGAATTAAGAAAAGTTTTAGAAAAAAAAGGTTGTCGATTTTCCACAAACAGTGATACTGAGGTTTTGTTGTTGGCTTACAGGGAGTTTGGGTCCAAATGTTTATCTATGCTTAACGGGCAGTTTGCTTTTGCTGTTTGGGATACCAAAGAAAAAAGCCTTTTTTTGGCTCGTGACAGGGTGGGAATCAGACCTTTGTTCTATACACATCAAAATTCACGATTGGTTTTTGCATCGGAGATAAAATCGATTTTCGAATTTCCTGATGTGGTGCGAAAACTCAATTACAATGCGCTAAGACAGACTTTTACTTTTTGGACGGCCTTGTCGCCGCATACCGTTTTCGATGGGATAACTGAACTGCCGCCCGGCCATTTCCTTGAATATAAGCAGCAACAAATAAATGTAGAAAAGTATTGGGAACCCGCCATAAATGGTTTTGATAACCGGTTCAAAGGTTCATTGGATGATGCCGGTGAAGAACTGGGATATTTGCTCAATGATGCCGTGAAACTTCGTTTAAGGGCAGATGTTCCTGTAGGGTCTTATTTGAGCGGAGGGCTCGATTCGGCTGTTATTGCTTCAATTATCAGGCAAAATAGTCCCGAAGGATTGTTACAGACTTTTTCCATCGGTTTTTCTGAAGAAGAATACGATGAGGGGACTTTTCAAAACAAGATGGTTGAACAACTTAAAACACAGCACCACAAAGCTTATTGTGATTCGACCGACATTTCTAAATTTTTCCCGTCAGCGGTTTGGCATTCCGAAACGCCTGTTTTGCGGACGGCACCGGTCCCTATGTTTTTGCTTTCGCGATTGGTACGGCAAAACAACATTAAAGTAGTGATGACTGGTGAAGGAGCCGATGAAATGCTTGGAGGTTATAACTTGTTTAAAGAAATGATGATTCGTCGGTTTTGGGCTAAAGACCCTGATTCTAAATACCGTCCGTTATTGCTTAGCAAACTTTATCCTTATTTGCCACGATTGAGAAAAATGTCGCCTTCCGCACTGAAAATGTTTTTTGGCTATCGATTAAACGATGTCGACTCTGTGATTTATTCTCACCTTTTACGTTGGCATAACACTTCACGGATAACCAAGATGATGGTTCCTGTAGCCGGTGAAGTGCCCGACTTTGTCGAACAACTTGAATCGGAATGGACTCCGTTGCTGGCCGGTAGCAGTTCTCTGGCTAAAGCTCAATATATTGAGACCAGAATATTTATGTCGGGCTATCTGCTTTCATCTCAGGGTGACCGAATGGCCATGGCCAATAGTGTTGAAGGACGATATCCTTTTTTGGATCACCGTGTTATGGAGTTTTGTGCTACCCTTCCGGATGAGTTTAAGTTAAACGGGTTGAAGGAAAAATTTTTACTAAAATACCGTTACAAAAATCAATTGCCCCACGAAGTGGTAACCCGCTCTAAACAAGCTTACCGGGCTCCGCTACATACGCCTTTTCTTAACGAACAAAGTGATGCTTATGTCAGAAATATGCTTTCACCCGAATTGACTCAGGCGGCAGGTGTGTTTCAACCTAAAGCTATTGATTTGCTTTTAAGAAAGTTGACAAGAGAACAAACCTCTTCCGAAGTAGATCAAATGGCCTTAGTGGCAGTACTATCAACCCATTTGTTATGGCAACAATTCATCCGTGATTTCACACCAATATCGGATCATGATGTTTTAAAAACTGAACTGCGGAACGGTGTAACATCATCCTTGTAAAAAATAAAACCACCACAACATGAATACATGTAACAATAAAAAACTGAAGCAAAAGTGCACAGGCCGGATAGACCATTAGGTAATTAGGCCAATAGGTTGTTAGGCCAATAGGTTGTTAGGCTAATAGGATGTTAGGCTAATAGGCTAATAGGCTAATAGGTTATTAGGTTAATAGCCTGTGAGGTTGTGAAATGACTAACCACTAACGACTAAAAACTAACCACTAACATTAAGTAACATTTAAACAATAAGTTAGATTAAATTTATGCGAATGCAGTACTACGAATCTGATAGAGCATTGTAAGAAAATTATTTCAAGTTCGTAAATCCTAAATCAAATATTAAAAATAATTATGAAAAGTTTTACACCTGATATTCTAAGAATAAAAAATCCCGAAGCGTTGACCGATAAAATCTGTCAGAAATTAAAAGAAGATGTGTTCCGGCGTTTTCGAAGGAAAGGGGGTGTGGTAGGAATAAGTGGCGGCATTGATTCCTCGGTAACCTTGGCTTTGGCAGCCCGGGCCTTAGGTTCGGAAAGAGTTGTAGGCGTTTTATTGCCCGAAAAGGATTCAAGTCCCGATAGTAAAGCTCTGGCCTTAAAACTGGCCGATAAATATGGTGTACAAACCGTTGAAGAGAATATCAGCGATGCGCTCAGCGGATTTGGCTGTTACACCCGGCGCGATGAAGCAGTAAAGAGGATTGTTCCCGAATATAATCCTGCTACCGATAAAATGAAGATTGTTATTCCTAAAGAGCTATTGGAACAAAATCTGCCCCCTGTATTTTACGTTACCGTAATTTTTCAGGATGGGAGTGAGATTTCCCGACGCTTGTCGCCTGATGCCTATTTGCAAATTGTAGCAGCCTCCAACTTCAAGCAACGAAGCAGGATGGCCATGCTTTATTATCATGCCGAGGCACGTTATTATGCCGTTATTGGTACGCCTAACAAACATGAAGTGAAACAAGGCTTTTTTGTGAAATTTGGCGACGGAGGAGCTGATATGATGCCTATTGGCAATTTGTATAAGACGCAGGTTTATCAGCTGGCAGAATTTTTGGAAGTACCTCGGGAAATTATTGAACGTACCCCTACTACCGATACTTATACTGCAGAGCAAACGCAGGAAGAATTCTTTTACCAGTTGCCTTTCGAAAAAATGGACTTGTTGTGGTTCGCATGGGAAAACGGTTATCCTGCCGATGAGGTTGCCAAAGTGGTGGAAATGAGTGAAGAAAATGTTAAGAAAAGCTTCGCCAATTTTGAACGTAAACTGAAGACCACCGAATACCTGAGAGCAAAACCGTTGCACGACTATGATTTTTGGAAGCCGTAACGGGTTAAAGCATTCGGTGCTGCACACCATAAACTAATCTTATAGTCCTTGGGGGCTGACGATTTAGTTGATTTATGTAATAATGCAAATGATAAAAATGAACGCTGTCGACTATTTATTTCAGGATACGGCCAATTTGGACAAAATACTATTGATATCCGGTAAAAAACAATACAGTTATCGTGAGGTTTCTGCCAGGGTTATGCAGCTTTCTGAATGGATTGGCCAAAACTTTAAAAAAGGAGAAAAAATTCTATTAATATCACCCAATAATCTTTTTTTTGTTACGGTTTATTTGGCTGTTATGAAGGCGGGTTGTGTGGTGGTTCCTTTAAGTACGGCAATAGAAAAATCAAACCTGGATTTGGTAATTGGAAAAACCGGTGCCTCTCATGCTTTTGTGCATTCATCCTTGAAAATTACAGAAATTGAAGGGGTTGATGTTTTATCTGAAGATTCACCCCTTTTTGATTTTGGTGATGAAAAGTGGCATGGCTATAAATCAGGCCCGGAAATGGATGACCATGATTGTGCTCAGATTATTTTTACATCAGGTTCTACGGCAGTGCCTCGCGGTGTTATGCTTTCTCATGGCAATTTAGTCGCTAATACCGGTTCCATTTTGGAATATCTGGCCCTGGATGGCGACGATATTATGCTTGTTGTTTTGCCTTTTTTCTATTGCTATGGGTTGTCATTGTTACATACCCATATGAAGGTTGGCGGTACATTAGTACTGAATAATAGTTTTATGTTTTTAGGCAGTGTATTACGAGATTTGAATCAATACCGGTGTACCGGTTTTGCCGGTGTACCCAGCCATTTTCAGATTTTACTGCGTAAGTCCGACTCTTTTCGAAAAGGACATTTTCCTCATTTAAGATATGTTACACAAGCCGGAGGTAAATTGCATAATGCCTTTATTCAGGAATTTATTTCACTATTCCCTGAAATTAAGTTTTTTGTGATGTATGGACAAACCGAAGCCACTGCCAGACTCTCTTATTTACCACCGGATAAATTACCCGAAAAAATTGGTTCGGTAGGAAAAGGAATCCCCGGCGTTACCCTTAAAGTTGTGGATGAAAAAGGGGAGATGGTGGCATCGGGACAAACCGGAGAAATTGTTGCCAAAGGTCAAAACATTATGTTAGGTTATTTGGGTGATGATGAGGCTACGCGGCAAACCATTCAAAATGGATGGTTGCATACCGGTGATTTGGGAACCATTGACCGGGAGGGATACATTTATCTAAGTGCAAGAAAAAAGGAAATTATTAAAGTAGGCGGGAAGCGTGTGGGACCCAAAGAAATTGAAGAAGTTATCGTAAGCCTTAAGGGTGTGGTTGATTGTGCCGTAGAAGGGTATGAACATCCCGAATTGGGAGAAGCTATCCGGGCCGTGGTGGTGAAGCAAAGTGGCGCAAACCTCACTAAGAATGATATCCGGGAGGTGTGTGCCCGGAAGTTAGCTTCCTATAAAGTGCCTGCCGATGTGGTTTTTAAAGAGCGTATGGAAACAAGTTTAACCGGTAAAAGAGTTAAAGGGTCACTTTGAATTTTCTCTTTTTTCCTTCATCGGTCAACAGTAACCATTCTTTCCTCAAAATATGCTATTTAGAATTAGTTTTGATTAATAGCTGGTTTTAATGTCTGAATGCACCTATTTCAAGAATTAACGGACTGATTTGTCTTTTTTTTTATGATTCTAGGGTAGTTTTTTAATGTAATGCTTGTTTACATTGTTAGCGCCTTGCTGTAAATTGTTCCCTGCTAAGGAATAATTGATTATTAAGATTTTAAAGAGATATATTAAACTATCATAGGTCATGAAGAACAATGTTGAGCTTTCCCAAGTTGTAGATGAATTATCCGTAAGTGGACAATATGTGTTGGAGGCCCCTCTGGTAAGACCAAATGTTGACCCAAAAAAAGAAGCGATACTGAAAAACATCAGCATTGAGCTTTATGAATTTTTTGTCAATCATTTAGTCCCCGAACGTTACAATGTCAGTATTATTGATACTGTGAAACGAGAGGAAATCAGGCAATTGATTCAAAAGAATACGCGTTCCATAATTAACCTTGGTATGCTGAATAAAGTTCAGTATATCAATAAGTTTTTAATTGAATTAAATTCGTGTATGCCCGATGCAGGCATATTTATTGGTTGTGTGGAACCCTCTAAAAATGTTAAAGAACGGTATCGAAAAAAAATAAAAATTCCCTTCCTTTTTTCCCTCTTTTGGGTGTTCGTGTTTCTTTTTCACAGAGTAATGCCCAAAGTAGCTTATCTTCAAAAAATTTATTTTTTCCTGACCAAGGGGAAATACCGCTATTTAACCATGGGCGAAACTCTTGGAAGGGTTGTGAGCTGTGGGTTTGAAATAATAGAATATAAAGAGATAGAAGGATTACTTTATTTTGCCGTTAT
Source organism: Thermophagus xiamenensis (assembly GCF_900112795.1). Lineage (GTDB taxonomy): Bacteria > Bacteroidota > Bacteroidia > Bacteroidales > Marinilabiliaceae > Thermophagus > Thermophagus xiamenensis. The sequence goes on along the minus strand of NZ_FONA01000002.1, from coordinate 101,755 downwards.
AAAAACGGGCGAGCCAACCATGGGGGTACAGCCCAGCTTTGGACCCTTCTTTCCAATGACAAGGATTGGCAAAAATGGGCAAATCATTAAAGTTTATAAGTTACGTACCATGCATCCGTTTGCTGAATTCTTACAGGAATTTGTAACTAAATTAAATGGTTACAACAAAGAAGGAAAACCGGCCAATGACTTCAGAGTTGCCTCATGGGGCAAGTTTTATCGTAAATACTGGATTGACGAGTTGCCTCAGCTAATTAATGTTCTGAAAGGCGATTTGAATATCGTGGGGGTTCGCCCTTTAAGTCGGGCCAGGTTTAATGAATTGCCGGAGGAAGTTCAAAAATTGAGAATCCGGTTCAAACCCGGATGTATTCCACCTTATGTGGCTTTGTTGATGCCCGATGCTGAAGGGAATGTGGAAGCCGAAAGAATCTATCTTTCAGAAAAAATGAAACATCCTATAAGAACCGATATTAAGTATTTCTTTAAGGCGGTTTACAATATTATCACAGGAAAAATAAAAAGTTCCTGAAAATAAACTCATCAGTTTTTTTATTGTGTCAGTTTCCTGTGGTCTCATCTGTTTTTTACTTCTGCCTTTTCTAATATTAACAGACGGTTTGGACGAGGTTAACAAGATTTGACTTTTGTTACAGAAATAAGTATAATTGTTGTGCTAATTCCCTTGACAATGTGTTAGATAAATTTTATGGTGCTCTTGGATTATTTTAAGAGAGTTCCGTTTTTGCGATTTGTCCTGGCATTAGCCTTGGGGATTTATGGCGGCAATATTAAGGGAAGTTATGGTGTGACTTCTCACTTTCTGCTTTTGGCAATATTATTTATTGTTCTCTTAGTTTTTCATTTCTCTTTCCGGCTCAGTCAGAAATATTCCTTACGGTGGGTGATTGGAGCTTTGTTTTTACTCTTTCTTTTTTATTTGGGATTTGTGTCGGGGCACTTGTCGCGTGCGACAGAAACAGATAAAACTTATAGGGTAAAGGCGTTGGGGAGGGTACAAGATGCATTTGTTACCCAATCAGGTTATTGGCGGGTGTTTGTTCGTCCCATGGAAATAGAGTATGGCGATTCTATTCCTATTAGTCATACCGATTCATGGTTACTTTTTGTTAAATCTACAGAAGATTCTTTAGCGCTTTCTCTTTCACCGGGTGATGTGATATTATTTGATGCCGGGCTAAAAGGAACGATGCAAAGTAAGGTAAATCCCGAAGCATTTGATTATGGGAAATATCTTTTTAGGCAGGGTATATCTTTTTCCGGTTTCGTGGATAAAAACAATTTGAAGGTTCTTGAACGCAAACCTTCATTGTACAATATTCGTTCTTTAACGTATAGGATACGCAACCGGATTATTGAGATATATAAAGCTGCAGGCATTCAGGGTCGTCAATTACAGTTATTGTCGGCCTTAACGCTTGGTATGCGGTATTTGCTTGACGATGAAGTGAAAGAATGGTTTATCCGAGCCGGTGTGATACATGTTCTGGCTGTCTCAGGTTTGCATGTGGGGATTGTCTTTTTGATGTTTAAATTTATAGCGGATTGGTTTTTGCCAAAGAACAATTGGGCTCGCTTAATTTTAGTTATTGCCGGATTATGGTTTTATGCGTTCCTTACCGGCGGCGCCCCATCTGTATTTCGTGCTGTTATAATGTTGTCGTTAGTTCAGGTCGGCAATTTTCTTGGACGAAGAACCAATATTTATAATCTTCTGAGCTTATCCGCCTTTATCATACTTATTATCCAACCGAATTCAATTTTCCATGTTGGTTTCTGGTTAAGTCATTTGGCAGTTGCCGGCATAGCCACCTTTTATCCATTATTCCGGAAACTCTATAGCCCATATAACATATTAATAAGGCCGGTATGTGATTTAATGTCTGTATCATTGTCTGCCCAATTAGGAACGTTGGCCCTTTCCCTGCACATTTTTAAGGCATTCCCCTGCTGGTTTTTGTTATCCGGATTTCTTATTCTGCCGGTTGTCGGGCCTGTTTTGTTTCTGTCAATGGTCTTGGTATTGGTATCAAAAAGTTCTTTTCTTTCAAAGGTATTTTCCGGGGCATTAAATGATTTGTTAACCTATATGATAGAAATGACGCAATGGCTGGACAGGTTACCCTATGCATATGTTAGCGGCATTCATGTGAGTTTTTCGATGATGGTATTGATATATTTGTTTATAGCCAATTGGGCAGGATGGATTTATTTGAAAAAAAGAATACTCTTTTTGTTATCCTTACTTTTCCTGGTGATAATTGTAGGAATGTTAAATGCGACTTACATTCGCAAAAGGACTACCGGTGCATTTGTTGTTTTTTATTCTATGAAAGATGCGTATATTGGATTAATAAATAATGGAGCGGGAGAGTTGTATCATAATGCCTCTACATATGATAATGCTGACTTTATTTATGGCGGATTCTTTACGAAATATGCCATAGAAATGGAAGAAAAGACCGTCAATCAAACAGAAGATGCAGAAATATTAATGTTCCCAACCCCCGAAGGAGTCTTTTTAGGGTTGTCTAATGTTAATCTATCAGAAATAAAGGTAGTCCGGGAACAGCAAGATGAAATAAAAGGAGTCGTAATTTATGGAAAAATTCGTGGAAATCTTTTGAATTTCTTGAAGCAAATAGGATGTTTTAACTTAATTGTAACGGGTAATGTCCCCCGGTGGCAAGTTGAAAAATGGGAAAAATTGCTCGATACGCTTGACGGTACTATACATTATGTTCCTGATAAAGGAGCATATGTGGAATTTTTTAAACACTCAATATTGGATATCCTTCCAAAGTTCAATTTTTATAATTTAATTTGTCGCGATTTTTCAAGCAGGAATATGATATCAAGATGAGACGAGCATGCCCGGAATGGTATATTGCACCAAAAAAAATGTATAAACCTAAGGTCATGGGAGTTTCATCAGACCAATGAATTAGATAAATTTAATACTGATGAAGATACTTATTGCAGGCGCAGGTGAAGTTGGAACGCACCTGGCCCGGCTATTTTCCAATGCCGATCATGATGTAACGCTGCTGGATGAGGATGAGGTTAAATTACATCGGCTCAGTCGATTGCTTGATGTAATGCCTGTGAGAGGGTCAGTGACTTCTATTCGTGACCTGTTGGAGGCCAGGGTCAAATCGGCTGATTTATTTATTGCCGTCCCCCCTTACGAAGAAGTAAGTATCCTTTCTGCTATGCTGGCCAAAAAGCTTGGCGCCAAAATGACCATAGCCCGTATCAATAATTATGAATATCTGCAACCCGAAAATAAAGAATATTTCCGGCAACTGGGCGTAGATGAAATGGTGTATCCCGAGCATCTGGGTTCTCAGGAAATAATAGCTTCTTTGAAACAGGTGGGAACGCGCCAATTGTTTGAATTTTCCGAGGGTAGACTGTTGTTGCTTGCCTTAAAAATCCGTAATAATGCCCCTATTGCCAACCTTACCTTGTCGGAAGCTTCAGCCCTACATGAGGTTAATGATTATTACACAGTGGCCATTTACAGGGATGGTAAAACCATTATACCCAGAGGGGATAGCCGCTTTATGCATGGAGATTTGGCTTATGTGATTACCACCCGGGAAGGAATACCTCAAGTATTGGCTGATGCAGGTAAGCAGCAGTTCGAGATTCACAATGTGATGATTCTTGGGGGTAGCCGTATTGGGAAAAAGGTAGCCAAGGAGTTAGAGCATCATTATAAAATAAAACTAATTGAAATAAACAGAGAGAAAACCTTAAAGCTGGCTGATTTTCTGGAACATACTCAGGTTGTTAGTGGCGATGGACGAAGTCTTGAACTTCTTAAAGAAGAGGGTATACATAAAACCGATGCCTTTGTAGCGGTAACCGGAAATTCGGAAGTGAATATTTTGGCGTGCCAAATGGCCAAAAAGATGGGAGTCCGCAAAACCGTTGCAGAAGTTGAAAATATGGACTACATAGACCTTGCCGAAAATATTGGCATTGGTACACTCATCAATAAAAAGCTGATAGCCGCCAGTTATATTTATCGTTATACCATGAAAGCCCGTGTTTCTCACGTTAAATGTCTGACGGCTACCGATGCAGAAGTGCTGGAACTTACTGCCCAGCCCAATTCTAAAATAACAAAAGGGCCATTAAAGAAAATTGATTTGCCCAAAGATATGAATGTGGGTGGTGTTACCCGAGGTGATAAAGTTTTTATCGCCAACGGTGATACTCGTGTTCAACCGGGTGATAAGGTGGTTGTCTTTGCGCTTCCTTCGGGAATAAAAAAGGTAGAAAAATTGTTTTCTTGAACGTTATAGTTGAAGAATTCCTTTTCCTTCCCGAACAACTTTATATTCTAAGTCGTTAGTGCAATCCACTACGGTAGAGGCGATATTACCACCGTAACCGCCATCTATTACCGCATCAACCAGATCTTGATATTTTTCGTGGATTAGCTCCGGGTCGGTGGTGTATTCTATTATATCGTCCTCATCTTTGATGGAAGTGCTGAGAATGGGATTTCCAAGTTTACGAACTATTTCTCTAATAATGGCGTTGTCGGGAATTCTCAGCCCAATGGTTTTCTTATTGCTTTTAAAAAATTTAGGCACATTGTTGTTGGCCGGCAATATAAAAGTGAAAGGTCCGGGTAGGTTCTTTTTTAGGATTTTGAATGTGCTGTTGTTGAGCGGTTTGGTGAAGTCGGAAAGATGGCTTAAATCGTGACATATGATAGATAAATGGTCTTTTCGGGGATTAATGCCTTTAATTCTGCTAATTCTTTCCAATGCTTTGGTGTTGTTGATATCGCATCCTAAACCATAAACTGTGTCAGTGGGATAAATAACAATACCTCCGTCTCGAAGAATTCCAACAACTTTTTCTATTTCACGAGCATTAGGATTGTCGGGATGTATTCTGATTAACATGGCTACACGTTTTAGTTTAAAAACAAATATAGGAAATGAAGCTGAATAATGTAATAACTGAAATCCGGAAATGTAGCCAAGAGAGAATAGAAAACGAAAAAGGTTGCCTGAAATGAATCAGACAACCTTTTCATGAGCGGGAAACGGGACTCAAACCCGCGACCCTCAGCTTGGAAGGCTGATGCTCTATCAACTGAGCTATTCCCGCAAGATGGTGGGGAGAGCAGGATTCGAACCTACGAAGGCTAAGCCAACAGATTTACAGTCTGCCCCGTTTGACCGCTTCGGTATCTCCCCGTTAAATTACTATTAAGATCTTTGCAAGCCTTATGAACTCTTGCGTTTGGGACGACAAAGATAGAAAAAATTTCTTTTATCCAAATGCTCTTCACAAAAAAAAATATTTTTTTTTCTGAGCCAATAGAGGGATTCGAACCCCCGACCCGCTGATTACAAATCAGCTGCTCTGGCCAACTGAGCTATATTGGCTTTTTATAAATATCAACAATGCTTAAAAAAGTATTGTCTAAAATAGCTTGCCATTTTGCAAAGAGCCTGGCAGGGACTTGTCTTCCCACAATATTCAAAGAACTAACCATATATTATTGAGCCAATAGAGGGATTCGAACCCCCGACCCGCTGATTACAAATCAGCTGCTCTGGCCAACTGAGCTATATTGGCAGGTGGGTAAGCTACCTATATCGCACCGCTACAACCGCCTACCCTTGCTGCCGTCAGGCCCTGGGGGAGTTCAGCAGGAGCTGGTCGTATAGGACTTACCCGGGCGCAAAAGTAGGAAATTTAATATTGTCCACAAACATCCAATGAAAAATTTTTTTCTTTTTTAGTGGTGGCATTTTCTAAAATATTTGCAGTCAATAGCTTTTAGATGGATAATTTTTTATTTCTCATAAAATGAAACTTCATGCTGGCAGAAGATTCAATTTATTCAATCAAATAAAGATGAGGTTCAATGAAGATTTGTCGTTAATCCAATAATGGCGCTTGTGTTTTTTCAATACTTTTTATGTATTTTAGCCCATTGTTTACGGCTATATGCGGGTGTTTAAAACGGATAACAATTGAAGATTTTATGCCGCCATTATGTTTTTGCTTTTTAGCGGGGCGAATGTGTGGTATGATATTTATTGAATAGGTGGGTTGTATTTTTTTAATTTATTCCACTTTTTCAGTTGTTTCCTTAATTTTATTTAGGTGCCAGCTTTTGAATTTGGATTAAGCAGATAATAAATAACAATTTTCAGAAAATCAAAAAGAGTATGAATAAACATAAATCGAGATTTGTACTTAATCAAGGAACATTTATGGGTCTGGCTTTGGTGGCTGTTTATTTTCTTGTCCACCTGATAGGACAGATGGATTCTTTCATTCATAATATTCTGACATGGGTTGTTTATGCCGGGTTTATTTACAAATCTATGGCTCGTTACCGTGATGAGTATCAAAAAGGGTTTCTATCCTATGGACAAGGAGTATGGATGGGAACCAGGATGGGTATTTTTGCCGGAATTATAGTGGGTGCATATTTGTTTTTATATCTGAAAGTAATTAATCCTGAATATTTGAATGAAATGATTGTTCAGATGGAGGAAGCTTATTTAGAGATGGGATTTAAAGAGGACGAAGTAGCCCAAATGTCAGAAATGTTTTCGCTAACGACTAATCCTGTGATTTACATCTTTTCTGGAAGTTTGGGCGCCGGCTTTTCAGCTCTTATTTTTTCATTGATAATAGCTATTTTTCAGAAAAGGAAAGGTGATGCATTTGCCGAGGCTATGAAAGAAATTGAATAATGGATTTATCTATAATTATACCCTTATATAACGAAGAGGAATCATTATCCGAATTGATTGGATTGATCGACCGGGTTTTGTTAAAAATGAATGTGTCGGTCGAAGTAATAATGGTTGACGACGGTAGTACCGACCAATCGTGGTCGATTATTTGTCAATTAAAGAATCAATATGCCTATATTCGGGGAATTCGATTTCGTCGAAACTATGGGAAATCAGCTGCATTAAATACCGGTTTTGAAGCTGCCAAAGGCGAGGTGGTCATTACTATGGATGCAGACCTTCAAGATAGTCCGGATGAGATTCCTGAACTTTACCGAATGATTAAAGATGAGAAGTATGATTTGGTGAGTGGTTGGAAAAAGAAACGCAGAGATCCTTTGAATAAAACACTTCCCAGTAAGCTCTTTAACCGTACGGCCCGTTATGTTTCAGGGATTAAACTGCACGACTTTAACTGTGGATTAAAAGCCTATAATTCGGAAGTGGTAAAGAATATTGAAGTCTACGGGGAGATGCACCGCTATATACCTATATTGGTCAAGCGCGCAGGGTTTTCACGAATAACTGAGAAAGTGGTATACCATAGGGAACGTAAATATGGGGTAACCAAGTTTGGAATGGATCGTTTCCTAAAAGGTTTTCTGGACCTTTTATCAGTGATGTTTATTTCCAAATTTGGCAATCGCCCCATGCATTTGTTTGGTGCTTTGGGGACGCTGATGTTTCTTCTTGGTTTTGGATTGGCCTTCGGTCTGGGTGCCCGCAAACTTTATTGTGTTGCTCATGGGATTCAGGCTCAGTTGGTTACTGATAATCCTTTCTTTTATATCGCATTGGTTTGTATGATTCTTGGTACTCAACTTTTTGTGACAGGCTTTTTGGCTGAGCTGGTTACACGAAATCAACCCGAACGTAATGTATATTCCATTGCTGAGGAAATTTGATGAATTGAATGTAAAGATTGTTTTTAAAAAAGGTTCAAGAATGTAATTTATTTTTGCCTTTTTTCTTTTAGGAGTTTTTCGACAACTATTTTGTCGATGGGAAAAGTCATTTCATCAGGATTTAATAAGGATAAGGGAACCCATCTGAAAATTTGAGCACCGTTTTGTAGCACCTCAAAATCAAATTTCCTAGAGGTAAATTTGATATTATGTTCGGCCGGAAGTTCGAAGGTATAATATATGCTAATTAGCTGGGTTTTTTCGAAAAATAGGGCTGGTTGAAAAAAATCGGTGGTATAAAAATGTCCGGTAACTTTTATTTCTAATCCCATTTCTTCTCGGCATTCACGTTTCAGGCAATCTATTGTGCCTTCACCAAATTCCAATCCTCCGCCGGGAAATTTTGTCATAAACATGTCCATGGCGTATTCATCGGTCACCAACAGGTGGTCATTTTCAATACAAATGCCGTAAACCCTTATGTTAAAATAATTTCCAGATAGCATGGCGAATTAAAAAGCCAGGGTCCTTCTCAGAAGATTGTAAACCGCGAGAAAGATATGTTTTAGTTTTGGACCCCGGCCTGTTTAATAGTGTTTTCAACAAAGTTAATAACTTCATCGGATTTTTCAGGAGAAAACCAGTTAATTTCCGGGTCTCGTCTAAACCATGATAATTGTTTCCGTGCGTATCTTCTTGAATTTCTTTTTATCAATTCTATAGCTTTCTCTCTGGATATGTTATTCATGAAAAAATCAAATAGCTCTCTGTAGCCTACAGTGTTTAAGGAGTTTAAGTGTCGGTGCGGGAACAGCTCCCTGGCTTCTTCTTCTAATCCTTTTTTTATCATCTTATCAACCCGGCTATTGATTCTTTCGTGTAGAAGGAGACGATCCATATCCAGTCCGATTTTTATAATGTTAAATGGTCGGATTTTTTTTGTATTAGTACGTAACTGAGAATAAGGCTGGCCTGTCATCAAACAAATTTCAACCGCATGAATAATTCGTTGCGGATTTTTTAAATCTACCTGTTTATAATATAGGGGATCGAGTAATTTTAATTGTCGACGGATACTTTCCAAACCCTCTTGTTGGTATTGTAGTTGTAATTGGTTTCGTAATTCTGGGTCAACGGTGGGCAGTTCATCGATACCGTTGCAAAAGGCATCGATGTATAACATGGACCCTCCACATAAAATAATGATGTTGTTTTCAGAAAATAATTGCTCGGTTATCAAAAGAGCTTCTTGTTCATATTGATAAGCATTGTAATAGTCAAATATTGATTTTGTTCCAACCAGAAAATGAGGGACTTTTTGTAATTGCTCATCAGTAGGCCTGGCAGTCCCAATTTTGAGTTCTTTGTAAATTTGACGAGAATCGGCCGAAATAATTGCAGTTTTGAAGTGTTGGGCCAGGTATATACTCAAATCAGTTTTGCCGATTCCCGTTGGCCCGGCAATAACAACGACAAACTTATTATTTTTCAAATCCACTCCTCCTCATCAAATGAAGTCAAACCATTATCTTCTTCGTCAGGGAATATATCATCCTCTTTCAATTCATTATCCTCGAAGTCATCGATATCAAGATTTTTTATGGCATCCTGATCAAATTGAGGTGGGGGAGTTCCTCGTCTTCTAATACATGTGGGTTGGGTAATGGTTTTATCTTCCATCTCATACATTTCCATAAAAAGGGAGCGTTCCGTGAAAGGATCGAATACGTATAACAACCTTTGTTTCTTTTCAGTAATTAACTCGCCCAATTTGGTTTGATCCATTACTTTAATTTGAGAATTCTCCTCACCAGTCATGTCAATAAGGGTAATTTCCGTTTCTTTATGCCAATTCCGATCCGTAATATAGAATGAGGTTATTTGACTCTTGTCGTATCCTAGCTCTTGAACGATGAAATTGTGCAAGTCAAAGAAGGTGGCCTGACTATCAATGGCCACTTCTCTGATGAATTCCTCATTCTCGCTGGATATTATTCGAAATTTATATATCATATTTGCAATGACGTTTTAGTTGGTGATTATAATCAAATTTGACAATAAATAGGCAAAAATGTTTAAATAAATTAGAATGAATTATTATTGGTGGTGTATTTAATGGCGACAATATTGGTAACTCAATATTAATTTAAAAGGTATTTCGATGCATCATATATTTAAGCTATGAATATAAAATAATTGAAAATATGAATGTTAAGTGATTTGTATTATTGATGGCAAATGTAGTAGGTTTGTATCATTCGGTCAAAAAACAGAATTAAAATAAACCGAGGATTAGGGCCTAGCAATAAGGCTTACCAAAGTAAGCATTTATAGCCATGCGAGTTCCATTGGGCTAATGATTAAAATAATTTGTAAAAATGAAACGGAAATCTGGCGGTTTTGTTACAAAAAATGGAGAATAAAGAATTTAATTGGGGAAAATTATGGCTTATCGACAAAATAGACTTGTTGCTTTTTGTGTTTTCTGGATAGTAACAGTTTTATTTTTTCTTACACAAAATATAGAGGTTTATGGTAAAGGAATTTCCAATAAGGGTGATACATTGGAATACAACATTATTGTTAACCTTGGAGAGCAAGTGTTGGATTGGGTTACATGGGAAGAAGAGCAGTATGTATTTACCATTTATCCTTCTTTAAGTGCCAGTGCCAGGAATGGATTTGTTTGTGGCCTTGCTCCCACCATCAAATGGAACAGTTTTAGGCCGGGGAAATCAAATACCTTGACTGTAAATATAGAGACATCAACCAAAGGAGTCTGGCAGTTTCAGCTTGAGCATGAGTGGTTTTTTCATCCACAATGGATGACCAGTGGGGAAGTGTTCTTTATTGATCGAACTGATCAGTATTGGTTTGAGGATGAAAATATGGAATCGTTTTATTTTGAAAGAGAGGAGTTTCGTTTGAAATGGGACCTGCTTAATAATATTTTTTCTAAGGTATGGGTAGGGGCAGAGTGGCTATTTAGTTATAATGTTTTTTCAGATGAAGCCGAAGGGCAATTTCTGCTGAACGGTACTGAGGGGGCCACGGGCGGGTGGTTAATAGGCATCGGTCCAAAATTTGAATTTGATTCCCGAAGTAGAACCATTGCTCCGCAAAAAGGAACATGGATTCAATTTTCTCCTTCTTTTGTTGGGCCCTGGGGATGGGCTAATTATCGATATTTTAGAACGACACTGGATGTTCGACATTACCACAAGTTAAAAAAAGACAAATCTACCCTTGCATTTCAAACCATCCTTGATTTTGCTGGTTCTAAGGCACCATTTTATGAAAGACCACAAATAGGTGGTAAAGAACGATTAAGAGGAATCGCACATCCTTTATGGAAAACCGGAAATGCAATGTGGATGCTTAGAGGTGAATGGCGACAACATATTTGGTGGAGAATCGGTGGCGTTTTTTTTACCGAATTTGGTGAGGTGGGAGAGAACTTTAAAGATCCATTTAATAACATAATTAAATCGATAGGGGGAGGATTGCGATTTAGGATGCTACCCCATGATCCGTTAAATGTTCGCTTCGACATAGGTGTATCATCCAAAGGAACTGCCGGATTTTATGTGTCTCTGAAAGAAGCTTTTTAGTTTTTTAGGTAAATTGTTATTGTCGAACAGAACTCCCACTTTTTTGTTGTTACGTAATAATCAATATTTTTATTAGCTTTGAATAGGATTGAAAAAAATTCAGTTTTTGCTAACCAAATTAAATAATGTACACCATGAAAAAGACAATTGCTATTTATGTAGATACTGATAGTATGATCAGGTTTTTTAAAGATGATCCGGCATATGGTACCGGAAATAAGCCTTATAATGCCGATAGCTTTTATTCGATGGATGCTCCCGAGGTATTATTCAGAGGTCAGCATATTTTGCAACTTGAAGCTAATTGTCAATACAAAATTGAATTAAAGGCATCTTCAGGTAAATTGCAATTGACACCTATTAAATATGATAAAAGCTTTTCAAAAGCCCCGGAAGGGGATATGATTTTTTCAATGATTAGTGATAAAACACCTACTTTAGAAGAATGGGGACAAATAATTGATTTAAAAAACACAAAATATGAGTATACTGTTGATGGTTTATTGTTAGTAAAACAAGGGGCAGACGGATTTTTTTCTGTAAATACCGTTCAGAAAATAACTTGTTTCAAAAATCTTAAATATTCATTTCTGTTTAAAATTGCAGGAACAGATAAAATAGGATTTATTGACCCATTCATTTCGAATCGTTCAGAAGATGATGGGAAAGATTAAATCCGAGATCTTTCTTCTGGGACCCTCAGGAAAATGATTTTAAATTATTGAGAAATTTATGATTTATTGTTCGCTGTGCTCCATCCTTAAAGGTTTACCAATTTGTGGTCAAGTATTTAACTTCATTCCCAATGGTTCATGTTTGAAATATTGTAGGTCCCTTGTTTTCATAGTTTGTTTGGTATTTTACTTTTTTAAAACCGATGCCCAAAATTTTGACCCAAGAGATAGCCTGCAACAAGTTCTTCGGCTTGAAAACAATGATAGTGTAAAGGTACTTTTGCTGTTAGAACTTGCGAAACTTTCGGATGGCAGGCCTTTTGATGGTTTTTTGTATGCCCGTGATGCACTTCAATTGGCTGAAAAGAATGGTTATCATGTACTAAAAGCCAGAGCGTTAGAGAATATTAGCCTGTTTCATCGAAAATTGGGCAACTATTCTGATGCTGTAGAAGCATCGTTTAAAGCCCTTCAGGTTTATGATGAATTGGGGTTATGGGAAAGAAAGGCTGATTTGCAGCTACAAATAGGGACTCATTTGTCCAATGATAAAAATTTTCAAAAGGCTATTCCTTACATAACCATGGCGCTCAATTCTTTTCGGGAAAGGGCCGATACTTTTAGAATGGCATTGGCACTCATTAATTTAGGAGAAACATATCGATTGAATGGCAACACTGATAGTGCTGAATATTGTTTTACAGAATGCCTTCAATGGAATACTTTTTTGGATAATCGACAGATTGAAGGGTATGCTACGGGAAATTTGGGAATGGTTTTTTTGGATAAGGAAAAGCCCGATAGTGCCATAGTTTTGCTGAAACGGGCGTTGGATATTCTTGAAGGAATGGGGGATGCTTATTCGGTATCTGTTTATCTTTCAGAAATGGGGAAAGCTTATATTTTAAAGGGGAAAAAAAATGAAGGTGAAAATATTTTTAAATCTGCCTTAGAGTTAGCTAAAAATGAGAGATTAAAAGAGCAGATCAGAGATATGAGTAAATATTTGTCCGAATTTTATGAAAAAAACGGCGTATTGGATTAAGCGTTGGCCTTTCGAAAGCAGTACGAAATTTATAAAGATAGTTTGGTCAATATCGAAAATGTTCGAAAAATAGAACAAACCGAAAATCAATATTTTCTTAATCTTAAAGAGGCCGACATTCGATTTTTAGAGGAGCAAAACAGAAACAAGAGAAATATACTCATCTTGCTTTCTGTAGGCGCATTTATATTACTCAGCTTATTGGTTTTTGTTTATAGTCTTCAGCTATCTCGCAAAAAAGCACTGCGAAAAGTTTCTGAACAAAAGGATATTATTGAGAAAAGAGAAAAAGAAAAGGCTTTGCTGCTAAAGGAATTAAATCATCGGGTGAAAAACAATTTGCAAATGGTATCCAGCATGTTTTCTCTCCAGGCTGGACAGTTAAAGGGTGAACCCGGGGCTGAAGCCCTTTTGGCTGCCCGTCATCGCATAGAAGCTCTTATGTTGATTCATCAAAAACTTTATCGTGATGATGTGGATACTACCATCGATCTGGTCGATTATATTCGCGAATTAACCAACAATCTTGTCTTTGGCTTAACCCGGAAAGTTAATTTAATTCTTGACTTATCACCTGCTTACCTCTATATTGATTCAGCCATCCCATTAGGAATAATTTTTAACGAGTTATTAACTAATGCTTTAAAATATGGATTTAAAGACAACGTGTTAACGTTAAATGTGAGCTTAAAAGAGGAAAACAACCAATTGTTTTTAATCATTGCCGATAATGGTGCTGGTGTTCCTCCCGGTTTTGATATGAAAAAGAGTAGGTCGTTGGGATTAAGATTAGTTTATACATTGGTACAACAATTAAATGGTCAAATTAATCAATTCAACGATAATGGTTGCAGATGGGAAATAGTTTTAAATATAAATAACTGAAGAATTAATAAAATGGATAATTCAGTTAAGGTACTTATTGTTGAAGATGAATATTTGATTGCAGAGGATATAGCCATGCGTTTGGAGGAGATGGGATTTGGTGTAACAGATACCGTTGATAATGTGGATGAAGCAATTCGGTTGCTTGAAAAAAATTCTATTGATATTTTATTAATCGATATTTCTTTAAGAGGCACAAAATCAGGAATAGATTTAGCAGAGGTTATTAATGAGCGATTTCATCTGCCATTTGTGTTTCTTACCTCGCTGGCTAACCAATCTATATTAGAGAAGGCCCGACAGGTAAAACCTGCCGCTTATTTGCTAAAACCTTTTAATGACAGGCAGGTTAAGGTGGCCATTGAACTTGCTTTATTTAATTTTTACGGTGAAGCAGGGAAAACAGATAATGAGGATGAGAAAATAGAGCCTGATACCCAATTGTTACCCGCTGATGGCTTTTTACCTATTCCCGGCTGCTTGTTTCTGAGAAATGGTAATTCTTTTTTAAAAGTGCTGTTTGATGACATTCTTTGGTTAGAAGCCGATAGTAATTATACAATTATTCATACCAGAAATGGAAAATTTACTTATTCTTGTGTTCTTAAGAAATTTGAAGAGAAACTTCCATCAAACGATTTTGTCAGAGTGCACCGCTCTTTTATTGTTAATTTGAAAAATGTTACAGGTTTCGAAGGTAATCTGCTTTTAATTGGAGACAAGGAAATCCCTGTTAACAGATCTTATAAGAGCTTGGTCTTTAAACGTTTCAGGATTATCTGAAATTATTTCCAATGAGGGTCTAAAATTGATGAAAGAGTGCATTTTTAAATTGCACAGTTGAGTTTTCTTTTGCCAGTGGTTTTGATTGATGATTATTTGTAATTCAATGGTATAAGCTATTGGATGTGTTTTGTTTAAGATCGTTGAAGGTTTGGAAACTGCCCGATATTTGGAAATTACATGATTTGCAGACCAAAATTGTTTTAGGTCACTGAAATAAGGCGGAATCATTAAGTGATAATTTTGTATTTCTTGAATTTCTTGAGGATAAGTATAAAAAATAGTTTTCCATAGCTGCTCATGACTTTTTTCAGGATAAATTGCTTTGATTTTTATATCCATATTGGTTTGCGAGTTTGTGTTTTCAACCCACCACCTTATTTCGTCGCCTGGATAGGCATTAATGGTAAGGTTTGGTGAACCCATTCCTGATTCGACGAATTTTTTTTGGGTGATCATTAAAACATGCTTCCGATTAAATGGGAAATGGCCTAGATCTATTTCTGGAATATTTTCATGTTTTTTTAGTGGTGTTGGGATGCTATAATCCCTTATGATGCCTATGGCATCAACTAATATGAGAGTTCCTATAATATTTTTCATCTTCATAATTAATTAGTAATCTTTATTTAATTCCATGGTTGAAGGAACCTACTTATTTTTATCTGTTTAATAACCCCAATTCCCATGGGCTAAATTATGATATCTATAAATTTTTTATTAAAAGTGATTATTTTTTTTTTACTGTGAAACTGAAATGAGTGAAGGGTATGAAATGTTGAGTAAGTGCACAAAAACTTTTAGTTGAATATTTTTACAAAGAACAATGTTGTGAGGTGTTATTAAACTTCTTATTTTAGCGACATTAAAAAATAGTTTCATTGCAGATGAGAGATATGGATTTTTGTTTCTAATAATAGAATCCTTTTTAGTAAAAAACGGAATAAATTTAAGGATGAAACGAACGTGACCAATGAAGCTTGTTTCATCAAGAACATGTGTAAAAAGTACAAAAGCAAAAGGCAGAAGAAGTTTTGGGTGATTAGTGGACAGTCTTTAGTGTTGGTTTTAAATTTTATGTTCCATTCAACCAATAACCTATGACTAAGTTTATTCGAATGAAACGAGCATGGTGACTTTTGCCACAAAAGGACATGTATAAATTTTGTTAAGCCATGCGAGTTCCATCCAACCAATAACTTAGATAAATTTTATACGGATGAATAACCTATTGGGACGGGGCGTGGGATAGCCTGATTTATTAATTTATAGAAATGCGAGGGTTAATTCTTTTTTTTCTTCCATTGTTAATTTTTTTTTCGTGCCAAACCTATAATAAATCGGTTCGTCACCAGTTGATAGCCATTGATTCTCTTATATACAAAAACATTTCGGCGGCTAAAGATAGTTTGGAGCAAATGGATGCAGGCAGTTTGGATGAGAAAAATAAAGCCTATTATTATTTATTGAAGACTATAGTTGGGGTGAACACAAATCAAGCAATATCGAATGATTCCACTATTACAATTGCTGTTCAGCGATTTAAAGCTCCTATACCCAATAACAATTATCTTCGAGCAGTCATATATCAAAGCGTTGTGCGATTTCAGACCGGTCAATATCCTGATTCCATAATTTTTGATGCCTTCAAGGATGTGGAACAAATTTTAGCCATGAAACCTGATTTAATGTCGAGGCATACCCTTACTTATCTTTGGTTTTATATTGGATTATTACATCAAAGTAATAGTAATCATAAGCTGGCTGAAGAGTATTTTTCTCGTGCTTTAAATAATGCCCGGCAGATTAATAATGTGGAAAGTATTGTTAGTGCTTCACTTGGAATTTTTTGGAGTTATTTAAGAAATAGGAATTTTGAAGAAGCCGGAGCAGTGTTAAACCGTTTAGATTCCTTAAAAGATATTCCTCCCGAACGACAATTAGATATTTTAAATGCGCAAGGAGCTTATTATATTGTGAAAGGAAATAATTCCAAAGCGATTGGTTTTTACCGTGAAATAGAACGTTTAGCATCCAGTGTCTCCCGCAAACCCCGAATGCCCAATATTTATTATGCAATTGCTTTGGCTTATGACAGAATGAATTTGCCGGATTCAGTAATTTACTATGCTCAAAAGTCTATTAATAGCATAAATGATTCTTTACTAAATAAATATGATTACCACCATTTGTATGCTTATTTGGGTTCCAAAGCTTTGAAACAAAAACTATATCCTTTGGCTGCTCAAACCTATAAAGAGGCCTTTCAATTATTAATGAATTCAGTGGAAAGAAAAACAGAAAAACAAATATTGCAATTAGAGAAAAAATATGATATTTCTTTGGCGCAAATTGATTCGTTAAGGCAACGTCAACGTTATCAGAGGCTTATCTTTGTTAGTGTAGGGGTTTTTCTTGTTGCTATTTTCGTGTTTCTTATTTTCCTTCTGGATCTGAGAAAAAGTCGATTGGAACTGGAAAATGAAAGATTATTAAGGGTTTCAGCGGAGCAGAAAATGGAAAGTAATATGCGTGAAAATCAACAGAAAAAACATTTGCTAGATCTTTATCGGCTGATTACTAAAAGAGAAAATAACACCCAAAAGAGATTTAGTGAGTTGTCTCAGCGTTTAGTTAAAAACAATCCAGATATTTATAATGATTTAAATAATGAACTTAAACATTTAAAACGAGAATTTTTTGAGTTGTTGAAAGGATTAGTTGATGATGAGTTATTTTATTCCCACCTTTCTATTCCTAAATCTATTCCTTTAACCAACAGTGAAAAAATGATTCTCTTCCTCCTTTATTTTAAAATGCCAGGAAGTGAGATTACCAAAATTTTAGGGATTACTTCTAATAATTTTAGGGTTAGAAAATCTGTAATAAAGAAGAAACTTGCTGGTATATCGGAAGACAATGCGGTGATTCAATCTTTGAAAGGTTTATTTTAAAGATGGGATTGCAAATACTAATATTTGCTGATTTTTGAGTTAAATATTGGAGATTAAATGGATATTCATGTTTGTGAATTCATTTATTTGAGCCGTATTCTTGATTTCTGATCGATTTAAATGGATTTTTTTCTATTTGGTGGATCCTGTCCAATGTTTTGAAATATAGTTGTATAAGGCATTTGCCATTCACCCCTCCATTCATTTTTGTTGTTTCATTTATCCCACTATCATTAAATTTTAGTTATTTAAAGTATTAAATAACAATGTATAAAGGTGAGAATATGCATTAAAAAAAATGGGCTGGCTTAAATTGCTTGTTTATATTCTTGATCTGCGTTTATTTTGACCTTTGATTCTATTAGTAGAAAACAATTAAAATTTTGTCGTTATGGATAGATTAAAATATACTGGCGTTTTGTTTTTCATTTTTTCGTTTTTATTTTCAGGTATTCTTGTAGGAGAAAACGATGAAGACGACATACCCGAAAGCGAAAAAGAAAAGATTGATTTGTTACGGGTAAGAGAATTGGGTGTTAGGTCTAATTCTATATCCACTGCTTTATCAGATATTAGTAAAGAAAGTGATAGCCAATCGATAGTTAGTGCATGGTATAGCGGCGAAACGATATCAATAGAAGTATACGATTTCTATGGGAAAGTTTTCGTTACTATAGAAGGTATATGCAACGAGGTATTTGTATCGTCTGGTGGTGGTGTTTTTGATATTGGTTTGGGAGATATTCAGTCTGGTACTTATTCTGTTGAAATTAAGGCAGGTAGTAATAGGTATATTGGTGTTTTGAAGGTTGAATAGAGTTTTTAGATATAAGGAATTTTATCCTAACCCAATTATATCCTGGCCCTTTACCCATAATGCTGATTTAATCCTTTAATTTTCCCAACCCATCCAAATTGAGCGCTGTTCAATTTTTGGAAATGCCCTCTCTTCCCAAGGGGGTATTTTTCTTTTTTTATGTAATTGACCCTTTGGGGATGTTAGTATTTGTTAGAAATTTAGATATCTAAGGGGTGGATGATATGTTGGCGGCTTGCTTTATTGGGGAAAATTTATATGAATTTTGTTGTTTTATGCTTAATTAATTTAGAATGATATGCCTGAATTTCGTTTAAATGATTTTCGTGTAATGGCATCAGATAGAATGCGATTTCATTATAATGAGAAACGAAGAGTCATGATTCGGCGCTTTTCCGGAAATGTATCGTTGGAGGAAGTGGTGGATTCATTAAATGAAGTTATTAGAAATGGTATTTTCATAGAGAAAGTAAAAGGTTTATTACTGGATTGCAGTAATGCGCATTTGGATTTTTCAGCCACGGAATACCGTCAGATTGTAAATTATTTTGGGGAAAATATTGACTTTTTTAAGAAGTTTAAATTAGGTTTTGTTGCCAATACGCCTCACAATATTGTTATTGCGATGCTTATCGAACAAGCCGATGATCGTTATATTTTCCGACCATTTACTTCAATTGAGGCTGCCATGGTTTGGTGTGGTTTTTAATTTTTTTAATACACCTCTGATTTTGCCCTACTTCTTTATTTTGTCTTTTTTAATTCTTTCTCTCATAACACATTTTAGCGAAATAATATTTTTGGCTGAAAGCAATATCGATTCAAAAGCTTATTATTTTCATATAAATTTTATTTAACTCAATGGCTGAATGGAACTCTCCTGACTTAACCAAATTTATACATGTCCATTAGGAGCAAAAGTTGCCATGTTCGTTTCTTTTGTATAAAATTTATCTAATTTATTGGTTTAATGTAACTCGCATGACTTAAAGTTTTTATATGTTCTTGTTGTGATAAAGGTTCTTAGTCATGCTCGTTTTATTTGTAAAAATTTTATCTAAGTTAATGGCCGAGAAAAATCTAAGTTATTGATTAGTTAATCAACACTCTGTTCACTAACTATAAAAACTTCTTTTGTCTTCTGTTTCTGACATTTTATACATGGTCCTTTCGTCATAATGAGCATTTTTGGTCATTTCCGTTCCATATTGTAAGATTTGAGGTTGATGTGTGGCTTGTATGGCATTTTTTTATTCATTTTTTTGCATGATAATTTATTTGTAATTGTTTTTCTGAACAAATCCTTTTTCTGGTTGTTATAACATACAAAAAAAGTATGTTTAAAAATACTTTTTTAAAAACCCTTTGATAATGGGTATAAGTTTGTAATTTTGCCTAAAACATACAAAAAAAGAAGGAATAAATGAAGTTCTCTAAAAGGGTTTATTACGGATTGGTTTTTTTAATGCAGTTACATTATACCTGGCCGTCCTATAAAACTGTAAAGGAATTGGCTGAATCGGACGGTTTACCACATAAATTTTTAGAAGGGATTGCCGCTGATTTACGAAAAGGGGGATTTATTGATGTAAAACGTGGATCTATGGGAGGTTATCGCCTAGCAAAAACTTTAAAAGAAATATCCCTATTAGATGTTATTCTTTGCCTGGAGGTGGATTGGGGTCATAATGAAAAAATAGAAACTCGAGAGGTGAATGCCTCTGATAAACAAATGATTATTACTGAATTTTTGAATGATACTTCGGAAAGCATAAAAAAGGTTTTATCCGAAATATTTTTGGATTCCTTGCCACAAAGGTATTCTGGTGACGATTCAATTATGTATTATATATAAACAATAACTAATAAATCAGAAAGATGAAAATTGCACAAAACATGACAGCTTTGGTGGGGAATACACCACTAGTTAAAATTAATAAGTTAACAAAGGATTCTGTTGCTGAAGTTGTGGCCAAACTTGAATCTTTTAACCCCGCCAGTTCGGTAAAAGATCGTCCTGCATTAGGAATGATTGAAGCAGCCGAAAAAGAAGGTAAGCTCGACAAAGATACTATTATTGTCGAGCCTACAAGTGGTAACACCGGTGTTGGCTTGGCTCTGGTAGCAGCTGTAAAAGGATACAAGCTTGTACTTACTATGCCAGAAAGCATGAGTTTAGAAAGACGTAAACTTTTGAAGAAATTTGGCGCTGAACTTGTGCTTACTCCAGCTGCTGAAGGTATGAAAGGAGCCATTGCAAAGGCTGAAGAGATCGCTGCTACCTATCCCAAATCGTTTATTCCTCAGCAGTTTAAGAATAAAGCAAATGTTGAAGCTCATTACAATACTACGGCTGTAGAAATTTTGAATGATACTGATGGAAAAGTTGATGTATTTGTGGCCGGCGTAGGTACTGGTGGGACTGTTACAGGGGTTGGGCGTCATTTGAAAGAAAAAAATCCTGATGTTAAGATAGTAGCGGTAGAGCCCACAGGCTCACCTGTTCTTTCGGGCGGTAAGCCTGGTCCGCACAAAATACAAGGTATTGGTGCTGGGTTTATTCCTGATATTCTTGATAGAGGGGTTATAGATGAGGTGGTTAAGGTTGATAATGAAGATGCCATTCGAACTTCTAATGAAGTCGCCAAATTAGAAGGAATTCTTTGTGGTTATTCTTCCGGTGCTGCATTATGGGCTGCCTTGGAGTTATCCAAACGAGAAGAATTAAAAGGTAAAAGAATTGTTGTTGTCCTGCCTGATACTGGCGAACGCTATCTTAGCATGTTTGATCTGGATTAAGTTTTTGATATTTTGTATTTGAGTAAAGGGGCGATCAACCATTTGCAGATCGCCCTTTTTTTATGGTTATATATCCTTTAGGATGGCATATTTTTTGTAAAATATCGGAAATAAATGCAAATAGATGAAAACTGAAAAAATGACTGATCTTATTGACATGATAATTTAGCCATTGTTTTTTAGGTTGTTCTTTTTATAGGTATCTATGCGTTAGTTTAATTCAGAATCAATTTATTGATCATGAAATTTTTTTATCGACTATTTTGTTGTTTAGTATTTAGTTTTCAGAAATTTATATTGATTATATCGTCCAAAAATTTTTTAAAATTTTCTCTCCCATTTTATTTTTTTTATTTATTTATTTTTCTAGATAATAAGTGATTTAAAGTGCATGGCAATGTACGAGTGTAATGGAATAACTATTATTGAACACTGGAATTACGCATTTTGTCCTTTTGTTTTGAAAAAAAAATTCAAGGATAAAACAGATATGAATAAAAATATTTATAAATGTTGCCATGGGAATCCTCCCTGACTGCTATTTAATCTCGTTACTTTTTAATAATCCTTATTTTGTAGGAATACTTACGCTTGGGGTTTTCAAATAGTGAACCTTAGACCTGCTGTGATTTATTTGGTTAATAAATATTAATTAAAAATAAAAGATGGAGGTTGTTTTTATGAAAAAACAAGTTAACTTACTAAAAAGGTATTTTTTTGCTTTTGGATTGTTATTTTCTTCTTTGATGGCGCTAAGCGCCGCAAGCGATATTGAACTTTATACCCCTTATACCAATATTTCAGTTCCTCCCGGTGAAAAAATTGATTATTCTATCGATGTAAAAAACAATGGGAGTTCTACTCAAACTGTCGATGTATATGTTTCTGGATTAAGTAAAGATTGGACTTATACCCTTAAAGCTGGCGGTTATGCAATTAAACAAATATCTGTGTTGCCTGGCGAAAAAAAAACTCTTTCACTTACAGTTAATGTTCCGGTGAAAGTAAATAAAGGAAATCACTGGTTCAGTGTCGTTGCCAAAGGGCATCATGTGTTAAATCTGGTAGTTAATGTTTCGGAGCAGGGAACTTTTAAAACTGAATTTACTTGTGACCAGGCAAATATTGAAGGACATGCCGACGCTAACTTCACCTTTACAACTAAATTGAAAAACAGTACTGCTCAAAAACAAGTATATTCTCTCCATGCCAATGCTCCCAGAGGGTGGAAAGTTATCTTTAAACCTAACTACAAGCAAGCTACTGCCGTGGAAGTGGAGCCTAATAAAACGGAAAATATTTCAATTCAGGTCGAGCCACCCTATAATGTAGAAGCTGGAACTTACAAAATACCTGTAAGGGCTGTTAACCGGTCTACCTCTGCTGATCTGGACCTGGAAGTAGTGATTTCTGGCACCTATGATATGGAATTGAGTACCCCCACCGGACGACTTAGTAGTACAATTACTGCAGGAAGAGAAAAAGATATCGAATTGGTTGTTAAAAATACCGGATCTTCTGTTCTCAAAGAGGTGAGATTTAGTGCCAGTAAACCAAAAAACTGGACAGTGGAATTCGAGCCCGATACTATCCCTGCTATCGAACCAGGGGAAGAAGCCACTGCTCTGGCTACCGTTAAAAGTGCCGACAAAGCGATTCCCGGTGATTATGTTGCCAAAATTACTGCTCGTACCCCAGAGGCTAAATCTGATGCTTCGTTCCGAATTACTGTTAAAACGCCTTTGTTGTGGGGGTGGCTTGGCATTCTGATTATTCTCGCTACGCTTGGGGTTATTTTTTATCTCTTTCGAAAATATGGTAGGAGGTAAGATATGGAAAAAATTATTGAGGTTGAAGGATTAACAAAAAAATATGGTGACTATACCGCTGTCGACAATCTTAATCTTTCCATTGCCAAAGGCGAGGTGTTTGGTTTGTTGGGACCTAATGGTGCTGGTAAATCAACTACCATATTGATGTTGCTTGGACTTACAGAACCCAATAGCGGTAGAGCAAAAGTTTGTGGTATTGACCCTGTTCAAAGCCCCATTAGCGTTAAAAAAAAGGTGGGATATTTACCCGAAGATGTAGGGTTTTATGAAGATTTGACAGGTTTTGACAACTTGGTTTATACTGCACGATTGAATAACATCCCGCAAGACCAGGCAGAACAAAAGGCTAATGAACTTCTTGAAAAAATAGGTCTTGGAAAAGAAAAATTTAAGAAAACAGGAAAATACTCACGAGGGATGCGGCAGCGGTTAGGCCTTGCGGATGTCTTGATAAAAAATCCGGAAGTGATAATTCTGGATGAGCCAACACTGGGTATAGACCCTACTGGGGTTAAGGCCTTCCTGCAACTTATTGTTAAGTTGAGCCGGGAAGATGGTATTACAGTGCTATTTTCTTCCCATTTATTACATCAGGTTCAACAAGTTTGTGATAGAGTTGGAATTTTTGTTGAAGGCAAATTGTTAGCTCAGGGAAATATAAAAGACTTGTCAGCCCAGCTTTTTTCAACTAATTCTTTTGTAGTGCAAGGAGGTATAAAGCCTCTAAAACTGAATGGATCAGAAAATACTGTTCCCGTTGAAAAACTTTCTGATAGGCTGAAAGCAATCCCTGGTGTGGCACAGGTCTCTTTTGATGACCAGAAATTTGAAATTCAAGCTGAACAGGATGTTACCCATATGGTTTCCCAGGCTATTGTTCAGGCTGGGTATGGCTTAACTTTCCTCAGTAAAAAAGAGTTTGGACTGGATGATATCTATTCCCGTTATTTTCAATAGGGACTGGATGATTTAAACTTAACTTCAAATTTGTGTTTCCCAAGTTATCTGCCGGGATTGAATAATATTTGATGGATTGATTAATGAATGGTTATTATGGATGGAAATATTATATCTAAAATAAGATTGAAACTGCCGGACAAATGGCCGGATTGGCTTTTTCAGAAACCTTCCGAACAGGTTTCTCTCAAACCTTTTTGGGCAATGGTCGCTAAGGATATTTCTGACCATTTGCGTAGCTGGCGCTCTATTATATTATTTGCGATTATTGTGCTAACATGTGTTGGGTCCTTGTATACCTCAATTTCGGAAATTTCAGAATCAATGCAGGGAAGTGATGCCGAAAATTCTTTCTTTTTTCTGAATCTGTTTACTATGACTGATGGTTCGCTTCCTTCGTTTTTTGTTTTTATTAGCTTTCTTGGTCCACTTTTAGGTATAAGTTTGGGATTTGATGCTATAAATTCCGAGCAAAATAAGGGGACTTTGAGCCGGGTACTTGCGCAACCTATTCCCAGAGACTATGTATTAAATGCTAAATTTTTAGCCGGGATTATTGTTGTAAGTATCCTCTTTTTTTCTTTGAGTTTTTTGGTTATGGGCGCAGGGTTGATTATACTGGGAACTCCTCCGTCAGCAGAAGAATTTCTGCGAATTATTACTTATACCCTTATGAGTGTGGTATATGTTTCCTTTTGGTTGAATTTATCCGTGTTTTTTTCTGTAAAATTCAAACAGCCTGCAACATCTGCTTTGAGTGGAATTGCAGTGTGGCTCTTTTTTACAGTCTTTTATCCATTATTGGTTAATTTTATTACCAAAGGATTGGAACCATCTCGATATGCCCCGCCAAGAATCATTTATATGTACGAAAAAATAAAATTTGCACTAGTACAAATAATACCAAATGAATTGTTTAGCGAGGTGTCTTCAACGTTATTGGTTCCATCGGTTCGAAGTTTGGGTCCCTTAACCACCGAGCAAGTCCATGGGGCCATTCCCGGGCCGTTGTCACTATCACAAAGTCTGATGGTTGTGTGGCCTCAATTAACCGGTTTGGTGGCTTTGACTCTTATTTGTTTCCTCTTTTCTTATCTCTTGTTTATGAGAAGGGAAATCAGATCAAGATAATTCTTTATCTAGAAGAAGGGACTTTCCCATCTAACTGATGGATAGCCCCTTCTTCATTTCTTTCATGAGGTAAACATGCTCAATTCCGTTTCTTACCAAATCAGGGGATGATGTATTGAACCGATATCAACGGATGCATTTGAAAATTCAGGGTTAATTCCCGCCTTCTCTTAATTATTCAGGTGATTTATTTCGCAATTTTATCGATTCATACTTTTTAGTTTATTTCCCATTTTCTCTGTTTACTAATTTTCCACTTTTGTGACAATATCTTTCAGGTGGTTTGTTGATCAGTTGTTCTGCTTCAGCATTTTCACTATAAACGGGCGGGTTTTTCAATCTGTTCGTAATCCAGGGATAATCCCAGCGGGGCTAGTGTATTCCGGGCCTAGTGTATTCTCAAAGTGTTGGTAGATGCTCTTAACCGCTTCAAAGGGTGCTTCTACCATCTGGCGAGCTGTGGCTCCCGAGTTGTTAACGACCTTTTTGTCGGCGCCGTTGTCGGACAGCAAGGCAACAATATCTTTTCGGCAGAAATAAGCTGCTGTGTGCAATGCTGTGGAACCATCTTTATTGGTTAAGTTTACCTCGGGCCTGCAGCAAGGATCATGCGGGCAAAATTGGTATGGCCAAACAAGGTTGCCGTAATCACAGAGGGGGTGATTGACCCGCTGCCTCCTGCTCATTGAGGTTGGTGCTCATTGCTGTGTATTGCTTCACTAGCGTCGCATTGTTTTGGACAACGGCCGCATGAAAAATAATATGTGCAGGTCCGCTAATGTTCTGTGGTATATTAATTTCCGAAGGCTTTTTTATGCTTCCTAGTCCTGGAATTAAGGCTGTA
Organism: Thermophagus xiamenensis; assembly: GCF_900112795.1. Taxonomy (GTDB): domain Bacteria; phylum Bacteroidota; class Bacteroidia; order Bacteroidales; family Marinilabiliaceae; genus Thermophagus; species Thermophagus xiamenensis. Next base: position 75,715 of record NZ_FONA01000002.1, on the reverse strand, counting down.
TAAAAAAAGATGTGCATGTTTTTTATTTTGATAAGTCTGTATTTGAAACATATATGCACTCGTTTTCTATTTGTAATATTGATGTTTGGTCAGATATTCGAAGAGTTATCCAAATGGTAAACTTAAATTCTCTTCTCAGAGTTTATCGTATGTGTAATCTTACGGTAGGGAGGCTTAAATCAATAGAAGGTTTAGGAAATTGAGTTTGAAAATGGGGGTGTATAATCATCAAGAGCATAAAAAAAGCTGCCCATAAACTGAACAGCTTTTTGATTTTGTGCTCCCCAGGTAGGACTTGAACCTACGACCTACGGATTAACAGTCCGCCGCTCTAACCAACTGAGCTACTGAGGATTATTTTGTATTTATTGTTTCCTCTTTTTAAAGGTTTGCAAATGTAATTTCTTTTCCTGAAAAAGACAAATTATTTTTTTGGTTTTTTATTTCTCTCTTTTGAGAAATAATGCCCTCAAGGCTTTTGTTTATCGGGGCTGCCGTGTTTCTCAATTGCGATGCAAATATAGGAGGTTCGGTTTAACTATACAACACTTGGGGCAAAATTTTTTTTCAATTTTTCTGATTCAAATATTAATGTTTTGGTACAGACCAAATTACTTTTTTAAAAAATTATTGTCCATCACACAGGTCATTTAATTCTTCCATCACCTTTCTAAGATTGGTTCTTCTCAATTCCAGGGAGGATAATATTTGCGGGGTTTCCAACAGTTCGCTGCATAAAACGATTCCTTCTTTCAAAAGATGTTGCTTGTGTGCTTTAGTAAGTTGTGTTAAGGTTGTTATTGGAAAAGCCTTGTATTTTTCAATTAATGCCTTAAGACTGTCATTTTTTGGATAGTCCCAGCTCATAAGATTAAGACCACAGCAGCGACCATATTGCATTGCGTCAGTTGTAAATCGTGTATTTGTCACAATCCATCCATGGAAAGTGAAATTTTTATATTGTGGCAATGATTTGCGCGTAGCAATTATGTCATCAACTCGTGAACGAATATACAGTGGAACCTGGATACTTGAACATTTGCCTTGACTATTGTGATATTTACATTCTACAAGGTGTTGGCTTAAGTTCCCGGAAGCTATCACATCAACTTCGTGCGTCACGCATTTCCCTTCAACTACTTGTCCTACTTTTACCTCGAATCCTTTACATCGAAAGATATGGCCAACAAAATGTTCGAAGGGATAACCAGACGGTCCTAATGCCATGATGGCTTTTTTGAGACTATAGCGTGCTGCCATGCTACGTCTTTTCTTGTGCAGAAGTCGAAAGGCTCGAGTATAAATTTGTTTGGTGGAAGTTCCCTCTTCCATCCATTCCACAATATCAGTAGTGATATCTTTAATTAGCTCTTCATTGGCACCGGAACGTAACAGGGAATTTTCCAATTTAGAGATCTCAAATGGCTGAAGTTCGCCTGAGGCTTTACGCACTGATGGTAATTGATTCATAAATTAAAAAACTGTCAAAACGAATTTTTCATGTGTTGACAATATTAATAATTTTTGCCCGGATAAGCGCTTGTATTTTCAAGAATAATAAAAAACCTCATCAGCCGTACCGATGAGGTTTAATTTTTTTGAGTGCCGAATTTTCTTTTAATCAATTAATGCTTTCAGCATCCAAACGGTTTTTTCTTGTTCTGAAATGAAATCACTCATGAGGGAAGCTGTTCCTTCATCATCAATTTTTTCAGCAACAGGAATTATTTCACGTTCAAGCCTGATAAGGGTACTAATGTTATCAATGGCAGCTTCTACTAATTTGAGACCATCGTGTTCATCTTTTACAACAGCAATTTTAGAAGTTTTCAGATAATCATCGAAGGTATGTAGTGGTTTTCCACCAAGAGTGAGGATGCGTTCGGCAACTTCGTCAACCTTTTCGGCTGCATCATCATAAAGTTCTTCAAATTTGCTGTGAAGGGTGAAAAACAATTTTCCTTTAACATTCCAGTGAAAACCTCTAAGGTTTTGATAATATACCTGAAAGCTTGCCAGCAGTTCATTTAATTTTTCATTTACTTCTGCAGGATTTTTTAATCCAAGTAATTCATTTACATTTTTCATGGTTTTATCTTTTTTTGGGTTTTTTGTTTATACAAATGTAAAGACATTGAAGATATTGGTCAAATTAAAAAAAACAATTCAATATAGATTGTAGCTATGATAGACATGTATATTATCGGGTATTGTCGGAAGTAAGAAAATAGGCAGGTTTGTATCATTATGCTTCTAAGTTAGGCCGTTAGAGGTGACTGATAAAATTAAGAACTGATATCTCACCTCCAGCAGATAAATGCATTAAATTGAAGATACCACCACATAAATATAAAATAAAAAGCCCCATTAGGGTTTAACCCTGTTGGGGCTCTTTATAGAAAATTACTTAAACAATACAAAAAGAACCTTTATGCGTTCTTTTGAGCGATCAGGTTAAGCGCCGAGCCGGCTTTGTACCAGGCAATTTGTTGCTCATTATAGGAATGTAAAGCTTTAATGATATCTTTTGAGCCGTCGGCATGGACAACCTCTATAGTGACTGGCTTGTTTGGACTAAATTGTTCCAGGTCGATAAAGTTAAAGGTATCATCTTCCAGGATTTTGTCATAGTCATTTTCATTTTGGAAAGTAAGGGCCAGCATTCCTTGTTTTTTAAGGTTGGTTTCATGGATGCGCGCAAAACTTTTTACTAATATGACTTTCACGCCCAGATGACGAGGTTCCATAGCCGCATGTTCTCTAGACGAACCTTCGCCATAGTTATGATCACCAACTACAACGGTGGGAATCCCTTTAGCTTTATAAGCCCTTTGTACGTCAGGCACCTTTCCGTACTCTCCGGTTAATTGATTTTTTACATTATTGGTTTCATGATTAAAGGCATTAACGGCACCAATAAGTAAGTTGTTGGAGATATTATCCAAATGACCACGATAACGAAGCCACGGTCCTGCCATAGATATATGGTCGGTAGTACATTTTCCTTCTGCTTTGATGAGGAGCTTCGCGCCCATGATATTTTTACCGTCCCATGGTTCAAAGGGTGTGAGAAGTTGGAGACGTTCACTATCGGGTTTAACCACAACTTCTACTTTTGAGCCGTCTTTGGCAGGCTCCTGATAGCCATTCTCTTTAACATCAAACCCTTTAGGGGGTAATTCAAACCCTGTGGGGGGATCTAGTTTTACTTCCTCACCTTTATCATTGATTAGCGTGTCTGTAAGTGGGTTAAAGCCCAATTCACCGGATATGGCAATGGCAGTTACCACTTCAGGGGATGCAACAAAGGCGTGTGTATTGGGGTTACCATCAGCGCGTTTGGCAAAATTACGGTTGAACGAGTGTACTATAGTGTTTTTTTCTTGCTTATCGGCATTTTCACGAGCCCACATACCAATACAGGGGCCGCAAGCATTGGCGAAAACTTTTCCGCCAATCTTTTCAAATAAATCAATGAAACCATCCCGCTCAATGGTATATCGTACCTGTTCCGAGCCTGGTGTGACGGTAAATTCTGATTTTACCTTCAGGCCTTTTTCCAATGCCTGTTTGGCTATAGAAGCTGCTCTTGAAATATCTTCATAAGATGAGTTGGTGCAGGAACCAATAAGGCCAACCTCGACTTTAGTGGGCCATCCGTTCTTTTGAGCTTCTTCGCGCATTTTTGAAATGGGAGTGGCTCGGTCAGGTGTGAAAGGTCCATTGATATGTGGTTCTAACTCACTTAAGTTGATTTCTATAACTTGATCGAAATATTTTTCAGGATGTTCATATGTTTCGGGGTCGCCGGTGAGAAGTTCTTTAATTTGATTTGCTGCATCGGCTACATCGTCACGATTGGTGGCTCGCAGATAGCGTTCCATGGCCTCATCGTATCCAAATGTGGAGGTCGTAGCACCAATTTCGGCACCCATGTTACCAATCGTTCCTTTTCCGGTGGCAGAAAGGGAACGAGCACCTTCACCAAAATATTCCAGGATATAGCCTGTACCACCTTTAACAGTTAAAAGGCCGGCAACTTTTAAAATGATGTCTTTGGGCGCGGTCCAACCATTTAATTTCCCGGTGAGTTTTACGCCAATTAATTTGGGGAATTTGAGTTCCCAGGGCATACCTGCCATTACATCGACAGCATCGGCACCTCCAACACCTATGGCAATCATACCCAGTCCTCCGGCATTTGGTGTATGGGAATCGGTCCCTATCATCATTCCGCCCGGGAAAGCGTAATTCTCCAGTACTACTTGGTGAATGATGCCGGCCCCGGGTTTCCAAAAGCCCAGGCCATATTTGTTACAGACGGAGCTTAAAAAATCATAAACCTCTTTATTGGTTACCTGAGCGGTTTTTAAATCATCTTCAGCTCCGATTTTGGCCTGGATCAGGTGGTCGGCATGTACAGTAGAAGGAACGGCAACTTTATCTTTACCAGCCTGCATAAATTGTAAAAGGGCCATCTGAGCCGTTGCATCCTGCATGGCTACCCGGTCGGGCGAAAAGTTAACGTAGTCTTTACCTCGTTCATAAGGTTTGGATGGAAAGTCATCGGCCAAATGGCTGTAAAGAATCTTTTCGGTAAGTGTAAGTGGTCTGTTCAAGAGTGAACGGGCTGCTTTTACTTTGTCGTCCATTCCTGCATAGACCTTTTTAATCATATCAATGTCAAATGCCATATTATATGTGTTTTTGTAAGGTAATTAGATGCTTTTGGTTATAATTTGACAAATTTAAAAATTTATTGTCGCTTTTCCTTCAACCTGAGGTTGGGAGGCTTTACTTTCCTTGTCTCTTCTTAACAATGCAAAAGGGTTTTTGTTGAATGGTTTCATTGCCTTGCAATTACTATTTTCATCTGTATAAATTTTACTTACTTCGTTGGTATATTGCTTCTTATAAGTAGTCGTTAGTGGTTAGTCGTTAGTCGATAGTCATTAGTTATTTAATACTAACCACTTGTTAACTAATGACTAATCACTTCTTCTGCCTTCTGCCTGTGCACTTCTGCCTGTGTCGTTTATACATGTTCTTTTGTGGCAAAAAGTCGCTATGCTCGTTTCATTACGCTTATCTTGATTCTCTTCTTTATTGTTTGCAATCCCTAAATATTTACCCAAAAAAGATTGGCGGTCTCTGCTTTTAATTACCGGACGTCTCTTTGCCGAAGTAGTATGGATGGATTCGTTTCAGAAGGTTTAATGCAAAAAAAAAGCTGTCCCAATTATGAGACAGCTTTTAATATTATTTGGTTCTACCTTGATTAGGCATGGTCTACAGATGCCATGTGTTGAATCAGTTCAACAACTTTGGTAGAGTATCCCATTTCGTTGTCATACCAGCTGATAACTTTAACAAAGTTATCGTTCAAGCCAATACCGGCGCCGGCATCGAAGATGGAAGTATGGGTTTCACCCAAAAAGTCGTTAGAAACAACAGCATCTTCAGTATATCCTAAAATTCCTTTCAGTTCACCTTCTGATGCTTCTTTCATAGCCTTACAAATTTCTTCGTAAGATGCACCTTTTTCCAAACGACAGGTAAGGTCAACAACAGAAACATCGGGTGTAGGAACACGGAAAGCCATACCGGTCAGTTTACCATTCAGTTCGGGAATAACTTTTCCTACAGCTTTAGCAGCACCGGTTGAAGAAGGGATAATGTTTTGTCCGGCACCACGTCCACCGCGCCAGTCTTTCAGAGAAGGACCGTCAACAGTTTTTTGAGTAGCTGTGGTTGCGTGAACCGTAGTCATCAAACCTTCAACAATGCCAAATTTGTCATTTAATACTTTGGCAATTGGTGCCAGGCAGTTGGTAGTACATGAGGCATTGGATACGAAGGTCATATCTTTGGTGTACTTGTCATGATTTACACCCATCACAAACATTGGAGTATCATCTTTAGAGGGGGCTGACATCACCACTTTTTTGGCACCGGCATCAATATGCCCCTGAGCTTTTTCTTTGGTGAGGAAAATCCCGGTTGATTCAACAACATATTCAGCACCTACTTCACCCCATTTCAGGTCAGCGGGATTTTTTTCTGATGTTACGCGAATGGAATTGCCATTAACCACCAGCTTACCGTCTTTTACCTCAACTTCGCCTTTGAAACGACCATGAGTAGAGTCGTATTTCAACATGTAAGCCATGTAGTCTACATCAATCAAATCGTTGATGGCTACTACTTGTACATTGTCGAAATTTTGAGCGGCGCGGAACACCAGACGACCTATGCGGCCAAAACCGTTAATACCAATTTTAATTTTTGACATATTATCGCTTTTTTAGTGATTATAATTACTACCTTCTCTTTTTTGCGCTACAAAAGTAAGAAATCACACCAAAAACATCAAGAAATAACCGACTGAAATTCTTAAATAAACGTTAATTAATGTCCCTCCCTGATTCTCTATATGTAAGTGATTTTTTTCAGATTCAAACACCATAGGCATTATTTGAATGGCAATGGGGAAAGAGACTGAAGTTACTTAATGATATCAATTAGTTTGATGGTTTTGGGGGCTATTCGTTTGTGGAAGTGTTAGCCTAATGCTACTGGCTGAAGTTTAAAACAAAACCAATCAAATTTAATATTATCTATCTGTATTGTAGCAGGAAAAAAGGGCTGTTTGTTTATTGCAGCCCTTGGTTTTTTTAATGGTTAAAGATGTATTTTCTGGTTTTCAGAACAGAATAAATGCTATTTTTCGCTCTTCAAGATATTTTCCGGGCAAAATTTAGGGATATGGAGCTTTTGTCGCCGTTTCCCCGGAAAAAGGCGGAGAGTCTCTTGATTATGCCCTGACTTCTTCTGTTCCAACTGGTGATTCCTGACCATATGCAGGACAATCTTGTACCGATTTACAAGAGGACAAAGCCAAAGTAATTAATAACAATACTGAGGAAATAATGGCTACTTTCTTCATAATTAAATAATTTTTGGAATAAAAGTAAAAGGTTTATCCGATAATCACAAAATTTTTCGTTTCAGATTTTGTCTGTAAACGTTAAAGTACCTCTTCAGGTTACGAAAATACGTATTTTTTGTTGTTTGTTTTAATATTTTTGTTAATAGGAAATGTCTAAAATCAATATGGACTTTAATTATTCACTGTTTTGTTTTTTTAATCAGTTTTTTGCTGTTGAAATAATATGAAACGAAAATAGCAATTTTGCCTTTAGTAAATCTATATCTTTTCTAAACTTTACGAATTCCATCTGACCAGTACCCTTTTTGCAACAAAAAAATTATACAGTCAGAAAAATGGGTTGTTTAATTTGCCACAGCGTGATGAAAGCTTTTCCCTTTGGGTTAAGTCAGAGGTGTGGGGTGGGTATTTAAAATATTTCAATCCAATTCGATATATTAATTATATATAAAGCAATTAAACGAGCATGACTTTGCCATGGATAATGCGAAAATTTCCCCAAATCATTAATAAGTATTAACTTTGAATTTTGTTGAATTAAATTAGGTCGGGAGAAAAGTAATATTTTTTCTTCTGGAAAGAAACTTTTCAGGATATTGTTCCCTTGTGTTGTAACTAACAAAATATTAATGTAAGGTATTGCACAGTCTATATAGGTGAATTTAAAAATATCATTATGCAAATTGAACGTCTGCAAGGCTCTATTGTAGCCATTGTTACACCTTTTAAAGATAATGGAGAGATAGATTTCCAGGCTTTTGATGATCTGGTTGAGTTTCAAATTAGCAACGGAACTGATGGAATTGTGGTATGTGGAACTACCGGAGAAACGCCCACCCTCAGCCATGATGAAGATGCTCAATTGATTGAGCGATGTGTTAAAAAGGTAAATGGTCGGGTCCCTGTAATTGCCGGAACTGGGAGTAACTCTACGACCGATTGTATAAAATATAGTCAGAAAGCATTAGATTTGGGTGCTGATGCCTTGCTGGTTGTTTCACCTTACTACAATAAACCTTCCCGGAGAGGTATTTGTAAACATTATTCCCAATTGGCTAAAAATGTTAAAGCCCCAATTATTCTCTATAATGTTCCCGGTCGTACCGGAAGTACCATCGAACCGTCAATTGCTCTGGAACTGGCAGCTCATCACGAAAATATAATAGGCATTAAAGAAGCCGGAGGTGATATAGGGGTATTTGTTGAATTATTAGCTAACCGACCGGAAAATTTCAAAGTATTTAGTGGCGATGACTTTCTGTCTTTCTCGGCCAATTGTCTGGGTGCTGATGGTTGTATTTCAGTTGTGGCCAATGTTATACCTAAGGAATTTCACCAATTAATGAAATCTTCTATTGAGGGAGATTTAACAACTGCCCGACAATTATTTTACAAGTATCAAAATCTTATGAAACTAATGTTTCTGGAATCTAATCCTCTGCCTGTTAAGACTGCACTGGCACTTATGGGAAAAGTGAGCGAGGTGTTCCGGGCACCCCTTTGTGAAATGGAAGATGAAAACCGAGAACAATTGAAAATTGAGCTGAAAAAATTGAAACTTCTTTAATCCGTTGATATAATCCCTTCCGATCGTTCCCGGTTTGTTCCTCCAAAAGATTTTGGCATTTCAAACGGTCGGGTTTTATCTATTCATCTAATCATCCCCCGAAGAAAAATAACTTTCGGGGGCCTTGCTATTATTTATAAATTAATAAGCCATTGGTATCTTAATAATTGCTCTCAGTTGTGAAAACGGCAATGGAGAGTTGCATGTGGTTTTCACCGCCTTTTCAACACCTCTTTTATTTTGGTTCTTATTACTAAAGCACCATTAGGAGATCTCCTTTTTGATGACATTGATCCGTTAGAAGTGTGTTGTTTTTATTATATTTTTTAATATTTGTAAAGTAAATTTATTAATGACTGATCAAATTATATTTCTCCAGGGTTCAATATTATTATGATGGGACAGAAAGCCGGTATTCTATTGTTTGCATTTGTCTTTGCTTTGCAAATTATTATTGGTCAGGAAAACCAGCGTACTGAATTTCATTTTCGACATCTTAACAGCTCTCATGGTTTGTCCAGCAACCATATTACAGCTATTCATAAAGATCACTTAGGATTTGTTTGGTTTGGAACCATTTCCGGGCTGAATCGGTATGATGGTTATTCTTTTAAAGTGTATAAGAACATTCCCGGCGATACAACGACTATTCCTTTTAACAATATCCAGGATATTTATGAAGACCACAGGGGATTTTTGTGGATCATTTCTCAGGATAATCAGTTGGCTGTTTTTGATCCCGGAAAAGATCTTTTTTATCGCAATTATGATCTCTTGCCCGGGGAAGAATCTATTCCTGCTCAATTTATTTCCGGCTTAACAGTCGACCACGATTCTAATCTTTGGGTGGCATCCAATCAGTATGGTTTATTCCGGGTTAATGCCGCCCAAAACAAGACTTTTAAAATTCCTTCAGCTGTTGGTGATGACTATTCCCTTGTCAGTGATTTTATTACTGACGTAATTGTCGGTAATGACTCAACAATATTAACGGTCAATGCCTTTGGGGTGGTTGAGTATGTCGATCCCAATACGGGGAAAGTTGTAAAACGATATCCCTTTAGAATGTTGAGAAGGACGACAGAACAGGATTATTTCTCGCTTTTTGAGGACAAGGATGGGGATCTTTGGATCTTTTCCGAGCAAAATGATCTGGGACTTTTCTATGCCAATACTAAAACAGGTCAGGAAATCCATTTTTCTGTTGAAGATAATAACACTCTTTCAAGTGATATTATTACCGGGGTACTACAGGATCAATATGGTTTAATTTGGGTTGCTACCGATCATGGCGGTCTTCAAATTATCGATAAGCGTGATTTTAGCGTTAAAACAGTTTTAAAGGAGAATGGAAACGCCAAAAGCCTTTCTCAAAATAGTATTACATCTATGATTCGGGACGATTCTGATATCATTTGGATAGGAACCTATAAGGAAGGTGTTAATTATTATCATCCTGATTTATTTCAGTTCCCTCTTTATTCTCATAATATTTTTAAACCTGATGGGCTACCGGCTAATGATATCGATTGTTTTGCTGAAGATGACAAAGGAAATTTGTTTATTGGGACTAATGGCAGTGGCCTTATTTATTATGATCGTCAAAATCATCGTTTTTCGGTTTTCAGGGCCTGCCCCGATAACCCTGATTCTCTTAGCCATGATGTAATTGTCAGTCTTCTCTTTGATTCCCAAAAAAGGTTATGGATTGGCACCTATTATGGTGGACTAAACTGTTTTGATGGGAAGCGTTTTAAAAGATACCTCCATGATCCCGACGATCCCAATACTATTTCTGATAACAGGATTTGGAAAATTTATGAAGATAGGATGGGCCGAATATGGATTGGAACACTTGGTGGGGGATTAGACTTACTGGATGATGATAACAATCGGTTTCTCCATTTTCGCGATGGAGACCTTAACTCAGTGCACTCCAGTTTTATTTTGACACTTTATGAAGATCGTTCCAATAATCTTTGGATTGGTACTTCTAATGGCATAGATGTGTTGAACAAGACAACTGGTCGCTTTACTCATATTCCGGCAAATCCCGGAAAACAAAATGCTTTGAGCCATCATATTGTGCTATCCATAATTCAGGATAAATGGGGGAATATGTGGTTTGGAACGCGTAACGGGCTTAATATGTATGATCCCCAAACCCGAAAGTTTCATCTGTTTCTTGAACGTGACGGGTTGCCGGATAACAATATTCTGAATATTTTGGAGGATGACTATAATAATCTTTGGATGAGTACATTAAATGGTATTTCTAAACTGGAGGTCATACCTTCGGAGGATACATTAATGTTCTCTTTTAGTAACTATGATGTATTGGATGGTTTGCAAGGACGAGAATTCAATGAGCATGCGGCCTTTAAAACTTCACATGGTGAGCTGCTGTTCGGAGGACCTAATGGTTTTAATCTGTTTCATCCACAAAGCATTCAAAAAAGGTCTTTGATCCCGAAGGTCCTAATTACTGGAATAAGGTTGTTTAATCGGTCCGTTAAAGTGAGTGAAAAAGTTGATAATAACATTATCTTGAAACGGTCTTTGTTCTTTTCTGATTCTGTGGTGTTAAAACATAATCAAAATGTGTTCTCATTGGAGTTTGCAGGAGTGGGTCATCCTCATCCTGAAAAAATAAACTATTATTATAAACTGGAGGGGTTCAATGATCAATGGGTTGTCACTGATGCATCTAATAGAATGGCCACTTATACCAATCTCAATCCCGGAAGTTATATATTTCGAGTCAAAGCGCGCCTTGGTGAAAGTGGGGAACAAGGACCCGAGAAAAAATTGGTAGTTATTATTAAACCTCCTTTTTATGCAACTAAATATGCTTATGGAGCTTATTTTATTTTGTTTTCCGGTTTAGTCATATTGTTTGGCACAATAGTCCGTCGAAGAGAGAGAATTCGTTTTCAACGGGAGCAAGAGTTGCGTGAACACCAACGCATTCATGAGTTGGATGCCATGAAGATTCGATTCTTCACCAACATCAGTCATGAGTTTCGTACCCCTTTAACGTTAATTATTACCCCACTGGATAAGATAGTTCGGGAAACTCAAGATATTGACTTAAAGGAACAGTTACAGGTAGTGCTTAGGAATGCCCGTCGTTTATTGGGGTTGGTAAATCAGCTCCTGGATTTCAGAAAAATAGAGGTTCAGGGAGTGACGTTGAAACGGACTACGGGCGATTTGGTTGCCTTTGTGGAAGAAGTAGCTCAGTCGTTTTCTGATCTTTTTGAATCCAAATCCATACGCTTTGGTTTCGAATCTAATGTTGCCTCTCTGTCAATGGGGTTTGATCATGAAAAAGTTGAGAAAATAATTTTTAATCTTTTATCCAATGCCTTTAAATTTTCTTCTGAAAGAGGAGAAGTAAAGTTGAAAATTGAATATTTTAACAGTAAATCAATCAATGATAATGGACCTTGGGTTAAAATTTCTGTTAGCGATACCGGTATTGGTATTTCTAAAGAAAAGCAAAAACATATTTTCGATCGTTTCTTTCAAGTTGAAAATGACAGAATAAATAATATGGGGAGCGGAATTGGGCTTTCTATTGTTCGAGAGTTTGTTTTACTGCATGGTGGCACTATTTCTGTGGATAGTACTCCCGGAGTAGGAAGTGTTTTTGTAGTTTATCTACCTGTTGTACAGATGCAGGAAAGTTGCAAGGAAGAGTCTGTTATTAGATCCTTTTCACAGGAAGGTCAACAGAAAAAGAAAATTGAAAGGCAGAATATTCAAGGGAACCAACAATTACTGCTAATTGTTGAAGACAATGAAGACCTTCGATTCTATTTAAAAGAAAATTTAAATACTCGCTACCGAATAGTGGAAGCTCAAAACGGGAAAGAAGGATACGAAAAGGCTATGTCTGTATTTCCGGATGTCATTATCAGTGATATTCTCATGCCGAAAATGGATGGCATTGAACTTTGCCGAAAAATCAAAAATGATCCCAAAACTTCTCATATTCCTGTAATTCTTCTGACAGCTAAAGTTTCTTCCCAAATGGAAATGGAAGGTCTTAGTGCGGGTGCCGATGATTTTATTGCTAAACCATTTAATTATGAGGTGCTGGAATTAAAAATTCAAAACCTGATTGAGAGTAGAAAAAGGCTTAGAAGCAAACTTCAAAAGCAAAGGTTTGAAATTGCTCCAGGTGAAATTGGTATTACCTCTTTGGACGAAAAATTTATTTCCAAGGCTTCTCTTTATGTGGAAAAAAATATTTCCAATCCAGAACTTTCTGTCGAGCGTTTGAGCCAAGAAATGGGAGTCAGTCGCGGACACCTCTACAATAAACTGATGGCTCTTACCGGCAAGTCCCCGTCCGAATTTATTCGTATTATGAGATTAAAACGAGGGGCTCAGCTTCTTGCAAAAAGTCAATTGACCGTTGCAGAAGTAGCTTATAAGTGTGGCTTTAATGATCCCAAATATTTCTCCCGTTATTTTAAAGAGGAATTTGGTGTTTCTCCCTCTCAGTATGTTCGGCGGATTTCTCAGGACCATAACGATGAATAGTGTTGGTTTATGATTTGACCTTTATAGCCATTGGCTTTTAGTTGTCAATGGAGCGTTGAATAATAATTTGCTGGTGGAATATTCGCTGCAACTTTAATATCTAATTCAATTTCTTTTCTGCTTCAAAATCACACCTTTTTTGTAAACTTTTTTGCCTCTGAATAATAGTTGGTTAGGGAGTTGTTTGAAGACATTTTACCCCCAGGCTGACGACATTTTAGCTCTCTTTGTGTACGATTTACACCTAAGTCCTGTACAAAATAACCAGTTATTTAAAAATTGTTAATTTATATTTGAAAACGCTATTGTATTGTAGGATTTGACTGGATTCAATTATTGAGTGTATAAAAGTGTTTAATGTACCTTGATTATAGTTTTTAAATTCAAAGCTATGCTAAAAAAAAGTATTTTATTATTGTTCCTTTTCCTGGCAGGACTGGGGTTAAGTGCCCAGATAACAGTGACCGGATTGGTTACTGACGATTCTAATGAGCCTATCCCCGGTGTTTCGGTGCTAGAAAAAGGTACTATGAACGGGACCATTACGCAGACTGATGGAACCTTTTCATTACAGGTACCCGAAGATGCTATCCTTATTTTTTCTTTTGTGGGGTTTGTACCCCAGGAGATACCTGTTGACAATCGGTCTGTTATAAATGTTGTTCTTACCGAATCGATCACTGGACTCGACGAGGTGGTGGTTGTTGGATATGGGGTTCAGAAGAAAAAATTGGTTACAGGAGCTACTCTTCAGGTAGATGGTGAAAACCTTCAGAAAAGGAATACAATTAGTGCATTGCAGGCTTTGCAGGGACAAACCGCAGGCGTGCAGATCACTTCTACTTCAGGACAACCCGGAGAAGAACTGAAAGTAATTGTTCGAGGGCTTGGAACCATTGGGGATGCAGGACCTCTTTATATTGTAGATGGCGTGCAAACTTCCGACATCTCTTATCTCAACAATGCCGATATCGAAAGCATTGATGTACTTAAAGATGCTGCTTCTGCAGCCATATACGGGTCGCAGGCCGCAAACGGGGTGGTTCTTATTACCACCAAATCGGGGCAAACCGGTAAAACCCAAATAACATTTGACAGCTACTACGGAATTCAAAATGTGGCCCGTAAGGTCGATTTACTCAATGCCCGTGAATATGCCGTTATTATGAATGAGGCTGCCATAAATTCGGGCAAAGCGCCCTACTTTACTGCCGATGATATTGACAACCTCGGTAATTCGGGTTGGGCCGATACCGACTGGATGGATCAGATGTTTTACGACAATGCCGTAACCCAAAACTACACCTTGAGCTTCAGTGGCGGTAATAACGCCTCGACATATTCCACTTCATTATCCTATACGGGGCAGGAAGGTATTGTGGGCGGACCCGATGTTTCCGATTACAATCGTTACAGTTTTCGGATCAACTCGGAACACAAGCTTTTTGATGGTATGATCACCCTCGGTCAGCATCTCACTTTTGCCTATATTGAAAAAAATGGGATCAAGGTGGGAAATCAATACAACAATTCGCTGCGTAGCGCCTTTAATACCAGCCCTTTTCTGCCGGTTTATAACGATAACGGGGAGTTTTTAAACAATACCAAAAATGCCGGGGAGATGTATAACGGTGCAGAGTGGGTACCCTGGTACGAAGGCGAAAGCAATCCATACGCCAGTATGATTTATAACAATATGTCTGACGACAATAATCAGAAATTGCTGGGTGACATTTATCTGCGCGTTTCGCCCATTGAAGGACTTACTTTCGAGACCAAATACGGCTTAGACTATTATACCATAGAGGAACGCTCTTTTATTCCCGAATACGAACTCTCGGTATATGATTTTCGTGAGCACGACCAGGCTTCCCAACGATTGGAAAAAGGAGTGGCCTGGACATGGACCAATATCCTTACTTATGATTTTGATTTAAACGATCATGATTTCACCGTCATGGCAGGGATGGAAGCCTACCAATACAAAGGCACCTGGATGCATACCCGCAACACTGACTTGTTGCCTACCGGTCTCGATTATGCATATATCGACAATACCACCAATACCGATCTGGCACGTCTTACCTTTGAGGGTGCACCCAATGACGAATCAATGTTGCTCTCATACTTTGGCCGTGTAAGCTACAACTTCGGCGAAAAATACTTGCTGAATGCTACCTTCCGTGCCGATGGTTCTTCCCGGTTTGCCGAGAATAACCGTTGGGGATATTTCCCGTCAGTATCAGGCGGATGGGTTCTATCTAGTGAGCCCTTTATGGAGTTTACAGATGACATCATCGATTTCTTCAAGTTGCGTGTAAGCTGGGGGCAGGTAGGAAATCAAAATATTGATCCCTGGCAGTATCTCGCCCCTGTTCAGGTGGCCAATACCAACTATTATTTCGGTTCCGATGATTTTGATGCGGCGGGTAACACCCCGGGAGCCTATCCCAGTCGGCTGGCCAATGAAGATCTCAAGTGGGAGACTTCTGAACAACTCAACATAGGTTTCGACGCACGATTTATGAAATCCCGGTTAGGCGTTAATTTCGATTTATATCAAAAAGATACAAAAGACTGGCTGCTACAGGCCCCCATTTTAGCTACTGCGGGAGCTGAAGGTCCTTTCATTAATGGTGGAGATGTGAGAAACAAAGGTGTTGAAATTGCAGTTAGCTGGAATGACCAGATTGGTGATTTCAGATATTTCATCTCTGCCAATTATTCTTACAATGATAACGAGGTGACAGAGGTTCCCACCAGCGACGGCATAGTCCATGGCTTGACAAATATGCTGTATGACAACTCTCTGGAGTTTTATCACCGCGCCGAAACCGGCTACCCCATTGGTTATTTCTGGGGGTGGCAAACCGACGGTATCTTCCAGAACGAGCAGGAAGTACTGGAGCATACCAGCAATGGAACGGTAATTCAGCCCGATGCCATGCCCGGCGACCTGCGTTATGTCGATCAGAATGGCGACGGCATCCTCAACGATCAGGATAAAGTGATGGTGGGCGATCCTAATCCCGATGCGGTGTTTGGTTTCAATGTGGGGTTTGAGTACAAAAACTTCGACTTTACCGTTGCTGCCAACGGCGTTTACGGCAATCAGATTGTCCAGTCGTATCGTAACCACGCCAACGGATTTGCCAATTATACTACCGAAATTCTGGAACGCTGGCATGGAGAAGGGACTTCCAACACTATTCCCCGCGTAACCGAAACCAATATTAACTATCTCTTTTCTGATATTTTTGTGAAAGACGGCGATTTCCTGCGAATTAGTGATATAACCCTGGGATATGACTTTGCCGACCTGATCAATAAAAGCTTTATCAGTCAGCTGAGACTATACGGTTCGGTGCAGAATGCATTCACCTTTACCAAATACAACGGGATGGATCCTGAAGTAGGATACGGAGTCGAAGATGGCTCTTCCGGTATTGATTTGGGTTATTATCCCCGCCCCAGAACTTTCTTGCTGGGTCTTAATGTCAAATTTTAAAACTTCCTATATACCATGAAGAACTTAAAGATATATTTACTGATATTGGTAACAGGTATTATGGTGTTTACCAACTGTTCGGACGACTTTCTGGACAGCAAACCTGTGACCACCCTTACCGATGCCAACTTTTATCAAACCCTGGAAGATGCTGAGCTGGCCATCGTAGGGTGTTACGACGGCGTGCAGGCCATCAATCAGGAAGGGGTAGCCTTCCCCGTGGCTTCCGAAGTCTTTTCCGACAACTGTTTTGGCGGTACAGGTAATAATGACGGATATGGTTACCAGCTTTTAGATGAATTTGATTTGCAACGCTCACCTTCGGATCAAAACCTTTTCGAGGAAAACTGGATCAACTATTATGAAGCCATTTACCGGGTGAATATGCTTTTGACCAAGATGGATCAGATCGACTGGGAAGGAGATACCGCAACGATGCACAGCATTGAGGCGGAAGCCCGTTTTCTTCGTGCATTTTGCTATTTCGATATGGTACGGCTTTGGGAAAAAGTTCCACTGGTTACGGTGCCTACGGAGGAGAACGTCCCTCAAAATGAACCCGATGAGATTTATGCGCAGATAACCAACGATCTTCTCATTGCCATTGAAAAAGGTAAAGAAACGGTAGAAGCAGGTCGCGTCAATAAATGGGCTGCCAAATCATTGCTCGGTAGGGTCTTTCTTTTCTATACCGGTTATTATAATAAGTCCGATTTGGTGGGGTTGGTCTCTGCCTCTGAAGCACTTGCTCATCTGGAAGACGTTATCGCCAGTGGAAATTATGGTCTGGTCGAGGAGTTTAAAAATCTGTGGCCCGCCGCGTCCGCTACTCCCGATCCCGAAAATAATACCCTGATTTCCACCTATGCCGGTAAGGATAACCAGGAAACCATCTTTGCCATTAAACACAATATCACTTCCAATTATGATGGAGATACCGATGGCAATCACTGGCTCGTAATGCTGGGTTTGCGCGAACAGGCTTTTAGTCCCTACGGCCGCGGTTGGGGTGCTTGTCCCGTCGATCCCAATTTATACAACGCTTTTGAAGAGGGTGATGAACGGAAAACCGCTTCCATTATCGCTATTGATGAAGAGGGATTGGATTTTGACAATTCCGGACAACGTGAATACACCGGCTATGCCAACAAAAAGTATATTCCCCTGGCCCTTCCTGATGGAAGTGACATGGCGGTTCAAAACGGTGGATTCAACTTCATGATTGGCCAGTATCAGGATTATGTATGTATTCGATATGCCGATGTGTTGTTGATGGCTGCCGAGCTTGGAAGTCCCAACGCACAGGATTACATGGATCAGGTGCGTGAGCGGGCCGGCCTCGACCCCAAGCCGGCAACAAAGGCTAACATACTGGAGGAACGTCGGTTCGAATTTGCCTTCGAAGGCATTCGCTACTGGGATCTGCTCCGGCAGGGCGTTGAAACGGCTGCCAACACCATTGCCCGATCAACAACCGTGCTCAATGGCGGCGTGGAAGCTCAAAAGGTCATTGATCCTCAAAATATCATTGATACCCGCGGATTGCAAATGATCCCTCAAAATCAAATCAGTTTGTCCGATAACGTCCTGAAGCAAAACGACGGTTGGAATTAACGAATCTCTTAATTTGACAGAACATGAAGACCAATAAGCTTTATATTGTTTTAACTCTTCTGGCCTATATGGTGCTGGCCTTCTCGGCTTGTCAGCCAGACGATTATTCTTTGGGTGAAATGATCTCTAAAGATCAATTGGAGTTTAGCATCACACAAAATCCGGACGACCCGAACATGATTCTACTCGAAAGTCTCACCCCGGGCGTTACCCCTTTATGGATTACACCGGTGGGGCGGTCACTCAAAACCGTGGATACCGTAAAACTGGCATTCCCGGGAACCTACAAATTTGTCTATGGCGTTCAATCAGCCGGTGGATTTGTCCAGGCGGATACCGTTACGGTTACCCTGACCACCACCAATACCAATTATATAAGCGATCCCTTATGGGTTTTACTTACAGGTGGGGTTGGAGAATCTAAAACCTGGATATTGGATAATGGTAATTACGGTTTGGCAACAGGGCCTCTTTCATATGCCGACCCATCTCGTGAACAGGTCTGGGGAAATTACGAGCCCAACTGGGAACCGGCAGGAAGTGACATAGGAGCTACAGAAACCGATTATCAGGCCGAAATGACCTTTGACCTCATTGACGGGGCTCACCTCACTGCCGTGAAGCCCAACGAAGAAAACCAAAACGAACAAGGGGTATTTTCCCTTAATGTGGAGGAGCATACATTAAGTACCACCGATGCCACCATTGTTCGGCTGGCGGCCTTTATTCCTAACGCCACCAACTGGACCAACAATATCCGTATTCTGGAATTAACCGAAAACCAGTTGCGGATTGCTATTATGCGAACCAATGAAGAAGGTCCGTGGTGGTATATTTTTAACTACGTCTGGAAAGAATATGCAGAAAATTACGTGCCTGAGGCCCAGCCCGATCCTAACTTTGACCATGGCGATCAAATGTTGATTCTGGCAGGTAGCTCTTCCCATACCTGGAAAATATCACCCCAAACACCCTTTAACTGGGCTGATCTTAATGGTGGATTTCTGAATAACTGGTATGCCATGGCTGATTATCCCGATTGGACAGGATTTGATGAATCGGCCATCCCCAATTTTGAAAATGTACGGATTACCTTCACCCGATCCGGTGATGTGGAAATAATTAATAATGACGGTTCCAGTGAAATTGGTACTTTCGACCTGGAGGCCGAAACCAACCTGGTGACCTTCCATGGTGTCAAACCTTCATTCTATATTTCCGGTGGTTGGGTAACCATCACCACGACCGACTACTTTGAAGATGAAGCCGGAAATGTGATTACCGGTGATAATCAGTGGAAAATTGTGAAAACCAAAGCTATCTCGGGCATTACCACCGACGTTTGGTTCGGAAAACGTGATACCGGTAAGGATGAATATATGATTTTCCACTTCCAGTTGGATGCCGATGTGCCCGATTTCAGGCGTGAGGTAACCAAAGCCCTTTGCGGTGGTTTCTTGGGCGAATCGGAACGCACCTTTAAAATTGATCTGAACTGGCCTGTCGATTGGCGCAATCCCCTGGGCGAAGGATGGACCGAGCCCGGCGTGCTAGCCGATTGGTACTGGAGTGAGGATATTGCTGCTTCGGTGGAAGATCAGCGTATCACCTTTAAACAGGTCGATGGTGTTATTACCGCCACCAAAATTGATGAAGAAGGAAATGTTCAATCCTCACCCGTTACAATTGACCCCGACAACCGTTTAATTACAATGCCGGATATGGACATCATTAAGTTTGGTGCAGGGTCCTGGCTAAACACTTCCGGACCCGACTATTACCTGATGAGTTTTGATCTTCAAAATGTTGAAGAGAATGGGTTCTGGCTGGGCGTGAAAACCGGTGATATTGAATATACATCCTATCATTATATCCTCGAATAAATCCTAGTAAAGTATTAATCTTTGGTTCGGAAGAGAGAATAATTGCTGAAACTGGTAAAATCTAGTCTTCGCTTTCGAACCAAAGATTTTGCTTCTTATCTAATCTTTAAATGTTGATGATGGTGAACAGAGCAACCTTTTTATTTCATTTGTTGTTGATTCCCTTTATTATAACGGCTTGCGATAATGCGGAGAATGGCAACGATCCTGATCCTACCCCGAAAGTGACCCTTTCCGTAGAACCGGCCTCACTTCATTTTTCGGCCGAGGGCGGCGAGAAAAGCATTTCCATTACCAGCAATTCGGCATGGACCATTGCTTTTGATGCCGATACCTGGGCCAGGCCTTCCATCTCAGTTTCCAAAGGCGATGCTGAGGTTACCATTACGGCCGATGCCAGTGAGGTGGAGGAAGAACGGAGTCTCGTGCTCACGATTTCGGCAGGTACAAATGATGATAAAAAGGAAATTGAAGTGACCGTAATTCAGGATGCCTTTGTGCCACCTGATGGTCAGGACGATTATATTGACCCTGATGCTACCGGAATGAGAGATCTTTCGTCGGTAGAATTTGCGCAACTGATGACCGTTGGCTGGAACCTGGGAAACTCGCTCGAAGCCATCCAGGTGAATAATGGTGTACTCAGCGGTGATGAAACATCATGGGGTAATCCCGTGGTCACCCGACGGTTGATTGACTCAGTGGCCATGGCGGGATTCAATACCATTCGCATCCCTGTTTCCTGGTCGCATAAAATTGTGGATGAATCAACCTTTGAAATATCATCTTCCTGGCTCGAACGCGTCGAGGAGGTGGTTAATTATGCTTTGGATAACGAACTCTTTGTCATTATCAATATCCATTGGGACGGAGGGTGGCTGGATCATCCCTATTATGATCGGCAGGATGACATTAATACCAAATTACGGGCCTTGTGGAAGCAAATCGCTGTCCACTTTCGTGATTACGATGACCAACTCTTATTTGCCGGCACCAACGAGGTGCATGTAGAGGGCGATTACAGCGATCCTTCACCCGAAAACGTGGAGGTCCAAAACTCTTTTAATCAAACCTTCGTCGATGCTGTTCGCAGCACCGGAGGCCGAAATACCTATCGTTTTCTGGTGGTGCAGGCCTACAACACCAACATCGGTTATGCCATCGAGCATATGGTGATGCCCGACGATGATACCGAAAATCGTCTTTTGGCCGAAGTGCACTTTTACGATCCTTACGATTTTACCCTTCAGACCGATGGCAGCTTTAAAACCCAATGGGGTGAGCCTTTTGCCGGGGGCGACGTCTCGTCATGGGGGCAGGAACCTTGGGTCGATGAAGCCTTCGGAATGATGAAAAGCCATTTTGTGGATCAGGGCATCGGCGTCATTCTGGGTGAATACGGCGCCGTGCTGAGGTCTGACCTTACCGGCGAAGAGCTGGAGAAACACATCGCCGCTCGCAATTATTATCTGGAGTATGTAACCCATGCCGCCATCGCCAATGGTCTGGTACCCATATATTGGGACAACGGCTGGGCCGGCAACAACGGCTTTGCCTTGTTTAATCGCCAAACCGGTGAAGTGGTGGACGACCAAGCCCTGCAGGCAATATTGAAAGGTGCCACTCAGTAGAGGGGAATTATATCCTTAACTTGATATGATGGTTGGGCAAGAGGTTTTTCCCATCTGAATAATTTATTTGATGAATTTATACTGATGAAACGAGCATGGCAATGTGAGTTTGTCACAAAAGAATATGTATAAAAGGACAAAGGCAGTAGTGTCCAGGCAGAAGTTTAGTGATTAGTGAACAGTCATTAGTAATGATTGCACTAATGACTTACGACTAAAAATTAATTTTAAGTTCTATCCAGCTAATAACTTAAGTAAATTTTATACGGATAAATTTATATAACGACCTGTTTTTATGAAGAAATTAATGTTTATAATGGCTGTGGCCTTTATTTATTTTGGCTGTACCACTGATAATTGGAAAGCCGACAACAGGGGAGTGACAGTGTTTCCAGAAAAACCAACGGATGAACTGTTACAGGCCGTACGATTGGAACCTTACACCGAGGAAATCATAAAAGTATCGGCCACGGCAGATAACCAGTTTAGTGATCAGGAGAGTTTGACAGCTTTGCCACCCGACAGTCCCGTTGATTTTGATGTCACCGAAACCGATCAGGAGGTGATGCTTTATACCGGAAAACTGTCGGCCGCAGTCTCTAAAATTACCGGCGAAGTACGTTTTTATAATGCCAAAGGGGAACTCATCCTTCAGGAAAAGAAGAATGGCGGTAAAACATTTAAACCCATGGAGGTCGATGGCGTTAAAGGTTACGAAATCCGGCAGGTTTGGGAGTCTGCACCCGATGAGGGCCTCTACGGGCTGGGACAGCACCAGGCACATGAATTTAATTATAAAGGGAAAAACGAAGAGTTGTTTCAGTACAATACCAAGGTGTCTGTTCCGGTCATTATCTCTACCAAAAATTACGGTATTTTGTGGGATAACTATTCCCTTACCCGGTTTGGGGATCCACGTCCTTATGCTCAACTCGACGTCTTCGACCTGTATAATGCCGCAGGTGAGGTGGGAGGTCTCACAGCAACCTATGTCGACGACATCCAAAACCAAAAGGTCTATACCATTCGTCAGGAAAAGACCATCGATTATGAAAACCTGACAACAATAAAAAATTTCCCGGAGGGGTTTAATTTTAACAAGGCGAAGATTACCTGGGAAGGATATTTGCAACCCCGCGAGAGTGGCGTGTTCCGATTCCTGCTTTACTACGCCGGCTATACCAAAATATGGATTGATGGCCGGCTCATGGCCGACCGGTGGCGTACAGCCTGGAACCCTTCCGTCGCCAAATTCCAGGTTAACATGAATGAAGATACAAAATACCATCTGAAGCTGGAGTGGATCCCTGACGGCGGCGTTTCTTACATAGGATTGAAAGTTCTGACCCCCCGACCCCCGGAGGAACAAAACCGAATATCCTTCTGGTCGGAAATGGGCGATCAGATCAACTATTTCTTTATGGCAGGCGAATCGATGGACCAGGTTATCGGCAACTATCGGACGCTGACGGGTAAAGCTCAGGTGATGCCCAAATGGGCTATGGGATTCTGGCAAAGCCGGGAACGATACAAAACCCAGGATGAATTGCTCGGCGTGTTACGCGAATTCCGAAAACGGCATATCCCCATCGATAACATCGTTCAGGACTGGTCATACTGGCCCGTTGACCAATGGGGAAGCCATGAATTTGACCCGGAACGTTTCCCCGATCCCAAAGCTATGGTCGATGAAGTGCATGCCAACAATGCCCACATCATGATTTCCGTGTGGCCCAAGTTTTACCTGGGAA
This sequence comes from Thermophagus xiamenensis, assembly GCF_900112795.1. Lineage (GTDB taxonomy): Bacteria > Bacteroidota > Bacteroidia > Bacteroidales > Marinilabiliaceae > Thermophagus > Thermophagus xiamenensis. The sequence goes on along the minus strand of NZ_FONA01000002.1, from coordinate 52,261 downwards.
CCCAACACTTTAAGGAGTTTGACCAAAATGGATGGATCTATCGCAGAGCAATAGAAGACAGTATTCGCGACTGGATATATCCAGGATATATAGGCTCTTTTTACGATGCCTATTCACCCGGTGCCCGAAAGCTTTTCTGGGAACAGATTAAAGAACATCTTTATACCAAAGGGTTTGATGCCTGGTGGCTCGATGCTACCGAACCCGATATTCTTTCCAATGCCAGCATGGACTATCGCAAAGCCTTGATGAATCCCACCCATCTGGGACCATCGGTCAAATATTTCAATGCCTTTGCTTTGATGAATGCCAAAGGAATATACGAAGGTCAAAGGGCTCTGAACAACAATAAACGCGTTTTCATCCTTACCCGTTCCGCATTTGCCGGGATGCAGCGTTACGGCGCCGCCACCTGGAGTGGCGATATCGGTACCGTTTGGGAAGACCTGAAAGCACAGATCCCCGCAGGCATCAACTTTTCCATGAGCGGATTGCCCTACTGGACCATGGACATCGGTGGCTTCTGCGTCGAAAAACGATTCGAAACCGCTAAAGAAGGAAGCGATGATATGGAAGAGTGGCGCGAACTGAATACCCGTTGGTATCAATTCGGTGCTTTTGCCCCTCTTTTCAGGGTGCACGGTCAGTATCCATATCGCGAAATATGGAATATCGCCCCTGCCGATCATCCCGCCTATAAATCGATGCTTTGGTATAATAAACTGCGCTATCGCTTGATGCCCTACATTTACAGCCTGGCCGGCGCCGTTTACCATCACGATTATACCATCATGCGCGGACTGGTCATGGATTTTACCCACGACCCCATGGTCTTTGACATCGGAGATCAGTATATGTTCGGGCCCGCTTTTATGGTATGTCCCGTGTACCGCTATAAAGCCCGGGAACGCCAGGTCTATTTCCCCAAAAATAAAGGTTGGTATAATTTCTATACCGGTGAATTTATGGAAGGGGGACAAACGCTGACTGTGGATGCACCCTATGATCGTATGCCTTTGTTTGTGCCCGCCGGGGCCATTATTCCCCTTGGTCCGCAAATAGAGTACGCGACACAGAAAATCCCAGATCCCATCACCCTTTATGTCTATACCGGTGATGATGGTAGCTTTGATTTGTACGAAGACGAAAACACCAACTATAATTATGAGAAAGGACAATTTGCCACTATCCCTTTCACATACAACGAAAAAAATAAAACCCTGACTATCGGAAAACGGAAAGGATCATACGACGGAATGCCGGAAAAACGCCTGTTTAAGGTGGTTTTTGTTACACCCGGACATCCCGTCGAATTTGATCCTGATATTTCTACCGCACAGGTGGTACCTTACAATGGTGAGGTGGTGGAGGTGCCCGTGAGATGAGAGCCACAACGGGGACGGAGGGTGATACAAGCAAATGGCCTAGGCCATAATCTTTTTGCCGATCATTTGGTTTTTTTAGATCAGGAAAGTAGTTTTACAATGATATAGCCCATTAAGAATTTGTTATTCTTTATGTTGCAAAGTAATGCTGCTATTCACCCTGACGTTTTTACAACGTGTCGAAATATTATAACTTAAATTATTGAAATATGAGATTTATAGTATTCTTATCCCTGTTTTCTGTCCTGCTGATCTCTTCCTGTACCCAAAAGGAAGAAAATGTTCGGGTTGTCAGGAAATTTACTAACCATTGGAAATTTAATTTATTGGATAGTCTGGAAAACGATTCGGGTTATTATCGTCCTGACCTGGACGATTCCAAATGGCGCGTGCTCAATTTGCCGCACGACTGGAGCATTGAAGGCACCTTTAGTCCCGACCATCCGGCCGATGTGGGAGGCGGCGCACTGCCCGGAGGCATCGGCTGGTATCGGAAAACCTTTTTGTTGTCGGAGAAAGATCGTGGTAAAAAAGTTTTTATAGATTTCGATGGAGTCTATATGAACAGTGAGGTCTGGATCAACGGTCATTACCTTGGAAAGCGACCCTATGGTTACATCTCTTTTCGTTATGACCTTACCCCTCATTTGAATTTCGGTGATAAAGAAAATGTATTGGCCGTAAAAGTGGATAACAGCCGTCAGCCCAATTCTCGGTGGTATTCCGGTTCGGGCATCTACCGAAATGTATGGCTCACCACCGTTAACCCCCTGTATGTCGATCATTGGGGAACATTTATTACGACCCCCCACATCGAAGACGACAGGGCGGTGGTACATATTCAAAGTACTGTAAACAATGACTTCGACCAGCCTGTTGCCTGTACGGTTATTACCCAGGTGGTGTCGCCCGAAGGAGTGGTGGTTGCTCAAACTGAATCGGCAGATAAGGAGCTTTTGCCCAACCAAAAAATAACGTTTTCCGACTCGGTGGAAGTACCCCATCCCGTGTTGTGGGATCTTAACCAGCCGAAGATTTATACTGCCATCACCAGGGTATGGTCCAACGGACATTTAATGGATCAGTATCGTACAAAGTTTGGCATTCGCAATTTTTATTTTGATGCCGAAAAGGGATTTTTCCTCAATGGACGGCCAGTGAAGATTAAAGGCGTATGTCTGCATCACGATCTGGGTGCCCTGGGCTCGGCCTTTAACCGAAGGGCTATGGAACGTCAGCTTCAAATCATGCAAAAGATGGGTGTCAATGCCATTCGTACTTCACATAATCCGCCGGCGCCAGAAGTGTTGCAATTGTGCGACAGCATGGGCTTCATCGTTATGGACGAGGCTTTCGATATGTGGGCCATCGCCAAGGTGAAATACGATTATTCGCTCTATTGGGAGGAGTGGCATCAGCAGGATCTGCGCGATTTCATCCGACGCGACCGCAACCATCCCTCGGTCATGATCTGGAGCATCGGTAACGAAATTATGGAGCAATGGGACAGTTCCGGAGTGGAGTTAACCCGAGAACTGGCTGCCATAGTTCGTAAATTGGATCCTACTCGTCCCATAACCACAGGCAATAATGAGCCATCCCCACGCAATTATCTGATTCAGTCAGGCGCTCTCGACCTAATAGGAATTAATTATCATCATGAGGGATGGACCGATTTTCCGAAAATTTATCCGGGACAGAAATTTATTGCAACTGAAACCAACTCGTCGCTCCATACCCGAGGCCATTACGACATGCCGTCGGACAGCGTGAGAATTTGGCCCACCCGCTGGGATGTGCCGTTTGAGGGTGGAAATCCAGGTAATACCTGTTCGGCCTACGACAATTGCAGAACCCCATGGGGCTCTACACATGCCGACACCTGGCGACTGATTAAAAAGTACGACTTCCTGTCGGGCATGTTTATCTGGACCGGCTTCGATTATCTGGGCGAGCCTACACCTTACAAGTGGCCTTCGCGCAGCTCCTATTTCGGATTGGTCGATTTGGCCGGTTTCCCTAAAGATGCCTACTATTTTTATAAAAGTGAATGGTCGGAAGATACCGTTCTCCATGTTTTCCCACACTGGAACTGGGAAGATGGACAAATGGTGGATGTATGGGCCTATTACAACCATGCCGATGAGGTGGAATTATTCCTGAATGACAAATCGCTGGGGAGTAAAAGTAAATCGGATGAACAGTTCCACGTCATGTGGAGAGTCCCCTTCGTTCCCGGAACCCTCAGAGCTGTGTCCCGAAAAAACGGACAAACCGTGGCCGAAAAAATTATTCATACGGCTGGACAGCCCGCCCGTATTCATTTGACATGCGACAGAGAGGTGATTAGGGCCGATGGAGAAGACCTGGCCTTTGTTACGGCTACCGTAACCGATAAAGATGGAAATCCAGTTCCTGATGCCAACAATCTGATTAAATTTAGTCTGAATGGCGAGGCTTCTATCGTTGCTACTGATAATGGAGACCAAACCTGTCTCACTTCTTTCCAAAGTCATCAACGAAAAGCATTTCATGGTAAATGTCTGGCCATTGTGCGGGCCGGAACTAAAAAAGGAAGTGTTTTGTTAAAGGCCGCTTCAGAAGGTTTGCCCGAGTCAACGGTTAGAATTGAAATGAAGTAAACAGTTGTAAATTTTTTCTTCGTTTGTTTGCAGGGGTAATTCCTCAGAGTTGGAAAATGTTTTATCTGTTCCGGCTCTGGGGTTTTTGTTTTTTTGCTATGGACACAGTTTCGCGAAAATGCTCTTCTGGAAGGCGTTACATCTCTGCATGAAGGTTTCCAATCGTTCTGGAAGGCGTTACATCGCTGCATGAAGGTTTCCAATCGTTCTGGAAGGCGTTACATCGCTGCATGAAGGTTTCCAATCGTTCTGGAAGGCATTGCATCGCTGCATGAAGGTTTCCAATCGTTCTGGAAGGCATTGCATCGCTGCATGAAGGTTTCCAATCGTTCTGGAAGGCATTGCATCGCTGCATGAAGGTTTCCAATCGTTCTGGAAGGCATTGCATCGCTGTATGAAGGTTTCAAATTGTTCTGGAAGGCATTACATCGCTGCATGAAGGTTTCAAATCGTTCCGGAAGGCATTGCATCGCTGCATGAAGGTTTCTGTTGTTAGCAGAGGCCAGAAGGCAGAACTTATAATCCCGAAACTCACCCTCCTTACTCGCCTTTAGATTCATCCTAACTAAATATTATGTTTTTATAGTTATCAAAAATCCAATATCTTTGTCCGAAATTTTGGTGACAGGTCGTGATTTCTTCATGGTCTGTAAAAGGGAATCCGGTGAGAATCCGGAGCTGTACCCGCAGCTGTGAGCTCTTTAAAAGGTTTGAATATTACTTCTTGCCACTGTCACTACCTTCTTTGAATCCAAAGAAGGAGAACTTTGAAACCCAAAGGTTCAAAGTAGGACGGGAAGGCCATTCAAACCGGAGCGAGCCAGAAAACCTGCCAAAACACAATTGAATCAAGTAACATTTTGCTTCCGGGTTAGAAGTATATGTTCAGAACATTTGCGCGCGTGTTCGGCATGTTTTTCCTAATCATTATGGATGCAAGGTGGAATAATTTCAACTAAAATTATTTTTCCCCACCGTCGGATTTTAAGTGGTTAGTCAACAGTCATTAGTGTTAATGGACCAGTGACAAATGACTAACCACCAATGACTACTTTTAAGAAACAATATATCAATGAAGTAAGTAAAATTTATACGGATGAAACCAGCATGACTAAAATGGTTTGTCCCAACAAGAACATGTATAAACTTTAGGTCATGTGGGTTCCATTCCACCAATAACTGAAATAAAATATATACCAATGCAAGCATTAAAGCATCCGTTAATGATAGTGGGAACGGGTTCGGACGTTGGAAAGAGCGTATTAGCCACCGGTTTTTGCCGCATCTTTCTGCAAGATGGATATCGTCCCGTGCCTTTTAAGGCCCAGAATATGTCGCTCAACAGTTATGTGACGGCAGATGGAGGAGAGATTGGAAGGGCGCAGGCGGTGCAGGCCGAGGCCTGTAGGGTGGAGTGCCATACCGACATGAATCCGGTGTTGCTAAAGCCGGGGTCCGATAAGCGGTCGCAGGTGATTGTCAACGGGAAGGTTCTGGGCAACTTCTCTGCAGGAAGCTATTTCAGGGGCGAGATAAAGGACCGGTTGTTTGCCGAGGTGATGAGCGCCTTTGAGCGGTTGCAAAAACAATATAACCCCGTGGTTATTGAGGGTGCCGGAAGCATTGCCGAACTCAACCTTAAAAACAATGATATTGTTAACATGCGGGTTGCGACGGCGGTAAAGGCTGCCACCATTATTGTTGCCGATATTGAGCGGGGCGGGGTCTTTGCCAGTGTCTACGGTTCGGTGAAACTGTTGAAACCCGAAGAACAAAAGAGAATCAAAGGAATTATTATCAATAAGTTTAGAGGGGATATCTCTTTGTTTGATGAGGGTCGAAAGATACTGGAAGAGCTGACCGGAATCCCCGTTTTGGGCGTGGTGCCGGCCTTCCGACATATCCAAATAGAGGAGGAGGACTCGGTATCACTGGCACGCAAAGCTTTTTCGGCCAGAGAGAATAAGGTCAATGTGGCAGTGATTTTTCTGCGCCGGCTTTCCAACTTTACCGACTTTGCCCGTCTGGAACAGGACGAAAGGGTTAATCTCTACTATACTAATAATGTGGAAGAGATTCGCAAAGCCGACATCATCATACTGCCGGGTTCCAAAAGCACCATTGCCGACCTGGATGAGTTGCGAAGAAACGGCGTGGCCGACGAGATTGTACGCCAGGCCAGGGATGGTAAAACCATTGTCGGTATTTGCGGCGGTTTTCAAATGATGGGAAGGTACATCCGCGACCCTCAACATATTGAAGGAGACCTGGAAAAGCTGCCGGGACTCAACCTGCTGCCCGTTGAAACTGTTATTGGTACCGAAAAATCGACCGTTAGAACCTCATTCAGGTATAAACATTTCGGGCAGATATGCCAAGGTTATGAAATACATATGGGACAGACCCACTTCGACGCCGGCGCCAAACCATTAAACCGGACGGTGGCAGGCGGAAACGAAGGGTGTTTGGTAAATGACAAAATATGGGGTACCTACCTGCATGGCATCCTCGACAACCCTGTCGTTATAGAAGACCTGTTGTCGCCCTTTGTCTCTGAGATTTCCCGGGTAAAAAGTTACGATGCCTTTAAACAGGAACAGTACGATATGCTGGCCGACCATTTGCGACGCCATGTAGACATAAACAGCATTTATAAAATAATGGCAGAATGATTACAGGACATGGCGACGACATATTCCAATATCCGGATGTGCGGTACAACTTTAGTTCCAATGTTTATCCGTTTGGTCCTTCCCTTCGGTTGAAAGAACATCTGCGTCAATGTGTGGACAAAATAGGGTGTTATCCTTCGCCCTTGGCCGGCAACCTGGTGGAACTGATTGCCCGTAAGGAAGAGGTAACATCTTCTAAGGTGCTGGTCACTTCCGGCGCCGTGGAGGCCTTTTATCTCATTGCCGAACTGTTTGCCGGAAAACGTTCTCTGATTTTTACACCATCCTTTTCGGAATATGAGGATGCTTGTCTTCGTTTTGGCCATTGTATTGAATTTCGACCTCATTGTGAGGCCTCAACAGCAGACTATTCGACTCATGACCTGGTGTGGATATGCAACCCTAACAATCCCGATGGTGCCGTCTATGATACTGCGTTTCTCTGCCAAAAGATTAAGGAGCATCCCGCAACCTTGTTTGTGGTGGATGAAGCCTATATAGAGTTTACAAAGTGTGCCACGTCATTAGTTCCTTTAGTTCAGGAGCATGGCAATATCGTGGTGGTGAAATCCATGACCAAGCGATATGCCATACCCGGACTTAGGTTGGGGTATCTGATGGCCGGTCATAAAATAACAGATGCCCTGAAGCGGATGGTGATGCCCTGGCGTATCAATACCTTGGCCATAGAGGCGGGTATCTTTTGTTTGCAGGAGCGTGATAGCGAGCCTTTCCCTGTCGGTCGTCTGCTGGATGAATCCCTGAGGGTACAACAAGATATTAATCGGTTGAAAGGCTTCCGGGTTTGCCCCTCGTCCACCACCTTCTTTCTGGTGGAAGGGCCGGTGGAGGCATCCATCCTGAAAAATAGACTGGCAGAAGAACATGGGATTCTTATTCGTGATGCATCCAATTTCAGGGGGTTAGGCGAACGTCACTTTCGTGTGTCGGTTCGTGCGGAAGATGAAAACAACATTTTAATTAATGTATTGAAACAATGGAGTTAACCATCCATATAGGAGCGTTGGTAATTGCTTATATGTTAGACCGTCTTGTGGGCGATCCCGAATGGATGCCCCATCCGGTGGTTCTGTTTGGGAAATTCATTGCCTGGTGCGACAGCCGTTTTAATCGTGGGCAACATAGGTTTATAAAAGGGATGGTCGTAACAATCATGGCGGTCGTGGCGGTCTATTGCCTTTTTTGGTGTATATCGGCATGGTTGTATGGGCTGAATCTGCTGGCAGGAGGGGCTTTCGACCTCTTGGTTGTCTTTTATGGTCTGGCAGGCACCACCCTGATTAAAGAAGGGAAAGCCGTTTTTGAAAAGCTGGAAGAGGGCGTGGTGTCGGGTCGCAGACAATTGTCTCGCATCGTGGGAAGGGATACCGAGCATCTCTCAACCCATGAAATAAAGACAGCAACGCTTGAAACCATGGCCGAGAATCTCAGCGACGGGGTGATTGCCCCATTGTTTTGGTTGGGAGTTGCCGGAATCCCCGGAATGATGGCCTACAAAATGGTGAATACTCTGGATTCCATGATAGGATACCGGAACGCGAAATATGAACAGTTCGGAAAATGTGCTGCCCGCTTAGACGATGCGGCCAACTTCATTCCGGCCAGGATTACAGCTTTTTTGATGGGAGTATGCGCCATGAGTGTCCGTTCATGGCACTTTGTGAGGCGGTACGGTAAAGCGCATACGAGCCCCAATGCCGGCTATCCTGAGGCGGCACTGGCAGGAATTCTCGACTTACGGTTTGGCGGGAATCACATCTATTTTGGCCAGCGGGTGAGCAAACCGGTGATTGGTAATAATACGCGCGAACCGGAAAAGAATGATTTGATAAAAACCATAAAAATTAATAGAACTGTGGAAGTGGTTATGCTTGTTTTAGTCGTTTTTGGCAGATTGGGGTTTAGGCTGTTAGCCCAATAGGCCACCAGGTCATTAGATAATGAGATTGAGGGAATTGAAGAGCTTGGGAGTATTGATGTAAAAAATAGACAATTAACTAACCTCTAAGCACTAATGACCAAACACTAATGACTACTTTAGTTCCATTAGACCAATGAATTAGATAAATTTTATACGAATAAAACGAGCATGACTAAGTAGGTTGGTCACAACAAGAACAAGTATAAAACTCAGAAGGAGAAGTGCACAGGCAGAAGGCAGAAGTTGAATTTTTCGAATTAATGATGGCGGGCCTGGAGTTTCCCCTTTAGGGAATTAAGGAGTGAGCGGTGGGTGGAATAAATTTTAAATCAACTATATAAGTAAATTTTATACGGATGAACGCATTACAAAACCTGAACATTGAGCCTGTTGAAAATGATGAGCTCAGAAAACTATTGCAGTATAACATCAATCAGAAGACCAAACCTGTGGGGTCGCTGGGATTTTTGGAAAACCTGGCGATGCAGATAGGGTTGATACAACAAACCACAACCCCGCAATTGAAGTCGCCGACCATGCTCACCGTAGCTGCTGACCATGACATTACTGCCGAAGGGGTTAGCCCCGCACCTGCAGAGGTAACCTGGCAACAGGTGAAGAATTTCCTGAACGGAGGAGGTGGCATCGGACTGTTTTGCCGGAAATACGGATTAGAATTGTTTGTGGTCGATGCAGGTGTCAATTTCGATTTTGAGTCCCATCCGCGGCTGATTGATAAGAAAATCCGGAAAGGAACCCGTAACTTTCTGAAGGAGCCGGCCATGACGATTCAGGAGTGTGACCGTGCCATCCAAAACGGAAGGGACGTCGTGGCTTCACTGGCAGAGAAAGGAAGTAATGTGGTGGGATTTGGTGAAATGGGCATAGGTAATTCCACCCCTGCGACAGCCTTGTTGTCGGTCTATGCCGGTATTCCTGTTGAAGAATGTGCCGGCCCGGGGTGTGGTCTGGACCGTGAAGGCATTATCAATAAGGCCGAAGTGATTAAGAAGGCCATTGAAAAACATGGTATTTCTGACAGACCGGAGGAAAACCTGGCCACTTTTGGGGGCCTTGAAATAGCCACCATTGCCGGTGGTATGCTGGAGGCAGCCCGCCAACGCATGGTCATCCTCGTGGACGGCTTTATCACCACCTCTGCCTTTATGGCTGCCTATGCCATTTGTCCCACCGTGCGCGATTATGCCATCTTTGCTCATTGTTCCGGAGAGCCGGGACACAAGCAAATGTTGGAACATGTTGGTGCCCGGGCTCTTTTAAATTTAGATATGAGATTAGGCGAAGGAACCGGAGCGGCACTGGCTTACCCCATCGTTGAGGGCAGCGTGGCCATGCTGAACCAAATGACTTCATTCGGTGAAGCAAAGGTGTATAATGTTGCCGACAAATTAGGCCAATAGGCTATTGGGTCAATAGGTTATTAGATAAAAGTATTGATAGACCGTATGTTGATGAGTGGGGCGGGGTTTTGGGGGGGTCTGTTCTCTGTATACCGCCTTTTAGCTACTGACTGAGCCGCAGGGCGGAGATACTTGCTTGCCGGAGTGGAAATTGACCGGATTGAGGGAATAGGGGAGGTTAAAAAACTATTAACTAAGGAATAAAAACAAAACACTTTCCAATGCTAAAACGTGAATTACAAATACTCTATTCTTCATTTCTCTATTTTACGCGTTTGTCGTTACCCATTCGTGTGGAATACAGGAAAGAAAATCAGCACCTGGCCCTTACCTGGTTTCCGCTGGTAGGTGTGGTGGTGGGTTTGATGGGAGGAGTTGCTTATTATCCGGCAGGTATGGTGTTCCCTGCGTCGGTTGCCGTGGTGTTGGCGTTAGGGGTTATGGTTTTGGTAACGGGTGCTTTTCATGAGGATGGATTTGCCGATGTGTGCGATGCCTTTGGGGGAGGCTACAGTGCCGAACAGCGACTGAAGATTATGAAAGATTCGCGGGTAGGTGCCTATGCCGTTATCGGTCTGGTCTTGTTGCTGGCTATGAAGATAGCACTGCTGACAGAGATGGAAGGTTTAGCGGTTCCGGCAGTTTTGGTGGCATCACATGCCCTGAGCCGGTGGTCCGTTTTGATTATCGCTATGCGGTGGCCCTATGCGCGGCCGTCGGGCGCTTCCAAGTCGAGGGATACCAGTCACCCCCTCTCTGCCGGACGTTTTTTTATTGCCTCGGTTTTAGGCGTTGCCCCCCTGATATATTTCTGTTCATGGTGGATATTGGTTTCGGTGCCTTTGGTAATTATGTTCGCATTGATGGCAGGCAGGTGGTTTAAGGCAAGGATTGGCGGATATACCGGAGATTGTCTGGGCGCTGTGCAGCAGGTGAATGAATTGTTGGTGATGGCTGTTCTGTTGGTCGTATTACAATAGAAACGAGCATGGCGGCTTGCTGCCACAAAAGAGCATGTATAAAATGATATAGGCAGAAGTGCACAGGCAGAAGGCAGAAGTGAGATTTATCGATTTTATGATTGCGGGTTGGGAAATTTCCCCTTTAGGGGATTAAGGGGTGTGGGATGGCCATAATGGGCTTTAAACTAATTATATAAGTAAATTTTATACTAATGAAACGAGCATGGCGACTTTTTGCCACAAAAGTACATGTATAAATTTGACTAAGCCATGCGAGTTCCATCCGGCCAATGAATTAGATAAATTTTATACGGATGAAACGAGCATGACAATGAGAGATTTTCACAAAAGAGAATGTATAAAACTCTTTGTCATGCGAGTTCCATTCGGCCAATGAGTTAAATAAATTATATACGAATGAATAAGTTATCAAACTTATGGTTTAAATATAAAGAAAGGAAGTATGCCCAAGCGAATCTATTTTATGCGTCATCCCAAAACCGAGGTGCCACAGGGTATCTGTTACGGTATCTCAGATGTAAAGCCTTCGGAACAATCTTTGGCCAAAGCCATACAAAAAGGACATTCCAAATTTCAGGGGGTCGATTTTGATATTTGTTTCACCAGTCCCCTGACGCGTTGCACCCTGCTGGCCGCTGCATTCGTTCCTGCCGAAAAAATTGTGCGGTCTCGCTACCTGCGTGAAATAGATTTTGGCAAATGGGAGATGATGCCTTGGGCTGATATAGCACCCGAAGAACAGCAAGCCTGGGGAGAGGATTTTATCCGTTGTAAGGTACATGGGGGTGAGAATTTTTTGGATGTGCAAAAGCGTGTCCTAACATTTTTGGCACAAGTTACCCAAACCGGATATAACAATATTCTGGTAGTTACACATGCCGGGCTGTTAAGGGCATTGCTGGCTCATCTGTTGGAGGCTTCACCCCGAAAAATTTTTGCCATTCATATCGACTACGGAGACGTGTTTTGTCTTGAGTGGCATAATAGTGAATATTATAAAGTAAAATATTTGTAGGACAAATGTTAGATGATAGATTAATAGATGTCAGATTATTAGATATAAGATGGGGATTTGTTCTATTGATTTTAAATTTATTTGAACCTCTAAAATCCGGCTCACGGACGCTGACATCTAATATCTAAAAATCTTACATCTAATAATCTAATATCTATTAATCGTCAATCAAAACTTCTAAGCCATGCTCTATTTTATAACAGGCGGACAGCGTTCAGGGAAAAGTAGTTATGCTCAGCGTCTGGCGTTGCAGCTGACTGACCGTCCGGTATATCTGGCTACCGCCCGCATCTGGGATGAAGATTTTCGGCAAAGGGTGGAGCGTCACCGCCAAGACCGGGGTCCTGAATGGACCAATCTGGAAGAACCCATACATCTGTGGCGTGCCAACATTGATGGAAGGGTGGTGGTACTCGATTGTATCACGCTGTGGCTGACCAATCTTTTTTTCGAGAATAAGGAAAAAAGCGTGGATGAGGTGTTGGAATTGGCAAAGCGTGAATTTGAAAAATTGTTGGCGAAGAATGCCACGCTGATTGTTATTTCCAACGAGATAGGTATGGGAGGTCATGCCGAGAATGCGGTGGCACGACGTTTTACCGACCTGCAAGGGTGGATGAATCAATATATTGCTTCCAAGGCCGATGAGGTGACACTCATGGTGGCGGGATTACCTCTTACGGTGAAACCAGGCAAACAGGAAAAGCGCAGTGAATAAGGAATGTTTAAGATACTTTCTTTGACTATACAGGGATACTGTCTGATGAGAACTTTCATGCGGAAGCCATTACAACGCTGCAAGAAGGTTTCGGGAGTTGCCGAAAGCCATTACAAGGCTGCATGAAGGTTTCGGGAGTTGCCGAAGGCCATTGCAACGCTGCATGAAGGTTTCGGGAGTTGCCGAAAGCCATTGCAAGGCTGCATGAAGGATTCGGGAGTTGCCGAAGGTCATTTCAACGCTGCATGAAGGTTTCGGGAGTTGCCGAAAGCCATTGCAAGGCTGCATGAAGGTTTCGGGAGTTGCCGAAGGTCATTTCAACGCTGCATGAAGGTTTCGGGAGTTGCCGAAAGCCATTGCAAGGCTGCAAGAAGGTTTCGGGAGTTGCCGAAAGCCATTACAAGGCTGCATGAAGGTTTCGGGAGTTGCCGAAGGCCATTGCAACGCTGCAAGAAGGTTTCGGGAGTTGCCGAAAGCCATTGCAAGGCTGCATGAAGGTTTCGGGAGTTGCCGAAGGTCATTTCAACGCTGCATGAAGGTTTCGGGAGTTGCCGAAAGCCATTGCAACGCTGCAAGAAGGTTTCGAGGCTTGCCGAAAGCCATTGCAAGGCTGCATGAAGGTTTCGAAAATAGGCGATTAGGTTGTTAGACCATTAGGCTATTAGACCGGAATTTTAAGGAAATTAAAATTAGCAACTAATAACTAGTAGCTATTAACTCAGAATTGGGAAGGCAATATAGTATCGTTGCCTTCCCAATTACGGAAATTGTTACCAATAGGAATAAATTATGTTGTTCTATTTAATTATTATTATTGGTCACTATTGGAATCTGTCTTGTTGAGTGCAAAATTTACGGGTAGGGTATAATTTACGGCCACATTTTTACCCCTTTGTTTACCGGGTTTCCAATCGGGCATGGAGGCAATGACTCTTTTGGCTTCTTCGTCGAGAAGGGGATGTACAGACCTGGCAACCTCAATATTGGTGGGTTTGCCGTTGGGTGAGATAATGAAATTGACATATACTCTTCCTTCAATGCCGGCTTCTTTGGCTTTAGGAGGATAATGGGTGTTCGTTAATATATAGTCGTGTAAACCTTTATAGCCACCCGGAAACCTGGGCATCTCTTGTACTATGGAAAAGGTGGGCTGGACGGTGGTACTTTGAATGCGGGCCTCAACCATTTTTTCTTTCTTTCCATCCTTTTCAAGCTTGGTTTGTATTAAGATAACCCCGTTTTTCCCTTTATCGCCATATTGCATAACGGCCGATTTGTCCTTTAAAACTTCAATCTTTTTAATTTCTGTCGGTTCAATTTTTTCCAAGGCCTCGTAGGGAATTTCTTGACCATTTACTAAGATGAGCGGTTTTTCTTTGGGCTCTTTTTTGTTGATGGAAATGGAAACAGCGGGAACTATTTCAATGGTATCTTTTTGCATAACCACCTTCATGTTTTTCCCAAATTCAGGAGGTGTTTTGGTGGTTTTGTATCCCACAAATGAGAATACCAGCTCAGATTTCTTGCTGATGTTTTGAAGGGTAAAACTACCGTCTTTGCCCGAAACGGTTCCTGCAGTTGTTCCTGCTACCACAATGCTGGTGCCGGGAAGGGGTTCGCCATTTTCCCGAACAACCATTCCTTTAACGGTTTTTCCGTTCATATCGGAAATTAAACCGGGCTCATTAGTGGTAGGTTCCAAAACGGAAATATATTGATATTTGGGTTCTGCAAAAGCATAAAAAACAAAAACTATACAAGGCAATACAACTAATGGTTTCAGTTTGCTTATTATGGAAGTTGATTTATTGGTCATCATGATAAAACGTTTTTTGTTGAGTGAATAATTAAAATAATTTCCCAGGCTGATGACCTCGCCTCCTACCATTTGATTGAGAAGGGTGGCTTTGTAAACAGCCGGGTTGTCGGTGGAATGGATGGCTTCCCTGTCGGCCAGGTATTCATGGTTTTGTCGGATGAACTGGCCATATAACCATGCCATCGGATTGAACCATTGAAAGAGCCTGATCCATTCAATCAGTATCAGATCGATCCAGTGATATTGCGCAATATGTGCCCTTTCGTGGGAGATGATTTCCCGGGTTTCTTCTTCCTTCATGTTGGGATTGACAAAGACGTAGGTGAAAAAGGAAAAAGATGTATTGAAAGGGTGTTCCCGGATAAGTTTTATGTTGTCGTATTTCTCGATGGGACAATGCCTCATCGAAAGGATTATTTTAAAAATCTGAATTACTGCCCTGAAAAAGAGAATCATCGCCCCTGCAAAAATAATCCCGGTGAGTATGTTCTGCCAGGTCCAGATACTGACTTCTTCTATGTATGATGCTACCGGAAGCTCTGCCGTAACAGTTCCCTGAACGGGATTAACCGTGATGGTATATCGGTAGGTAATGAACGGAAAAAGCAACGAAGCAATCATCCCGCCCAGCAAGAATAGGCGGTTGAGAAAGAAGTATCTTTCATTCCGTAAAAAAAGGAAATATACCGTGCCAAATAAAGTAAGCCACACGGACGACTTTAATATGTAATTGAGCAGCAATTCCATAAAATTTCGGTTTTTATTTTTTTATCTCTTTTTTTATCTCTTCCATGATTTCTTCCAAATCATCCAATGAGAGGTCGTTTTCTTTGGCGAAAAAAGAAGCCATGGCCGGAAACGAATTGTTGAAATACTTTTTCAATACGCCCGAAAGTAAGGTCTTGGAGTACTCTTTCTTTTGTACTAGAGGATGGTATACGTGAACATTCCCAAATTGGCGGTGCCCCACGAATCCTTTTTTTTCCAGAATGCGAACGATGGTGGATACCGTGTTGCGTGCCGGCTTTGGTTCGTCAAATTTTGCCAGGATGTCTCGTACTGCACCTTCTTTCAGTTCCCAAAGGATCTGCATTATTTGCTCTTCTGCTTTTGTTAACTGCATCTTTCTATTTTTTTTTGTGCAATTTTTTATTAAACTTTCTATTAGGGAAACCAATCGGTTAAAATTGATGGCTTTGATGTATTGATACCCTGTATAAAATATCTAATATCTATTAATCTTACATCTAAAAATCTAATAAAGTGTCTTTGTCAATCCCAATTCAAAGTAATGACTATTTTTTTAGTCATGCAAATATTTTTGTGTTAAAATAACTAAAAAGTTAGTCAGTTTTCATTGTATGGGCAGAAGGCGATATGTTTTTCTGATCTTAGTTTTTGTCTTTTACTTTCTTGAGAATATCTGCTATATTTGAACAAGTCCGGTTGGAGATTCATAATCCGTTCAGGATTGCCAATACTTAATTCGACCATTCATAAAAAAATATAAGATTATATCTTTTGTAAAAATTTTAAATCTATCCATTGACAACTAAAATTTATGAAAATGAAGAAAAGACTTGTGGCCTTTTTAATGATTGTTGTAACCGTTTCAATATCATCGTATGCCAAAAAGGAGGAAGTGCTCAATCTGGCTTCTCCGGATAAAACGCTTCAGGTGGAAATAACCATATCCGACCAAATTAGCTGGGTGTTAAAAGTAAATGGTAATGTGGTTGCTGGTCCCTCGGTCATGGCAATGGAGGTGGAGAATTATGGCGTACTGGGTAAAAATCCGGTATTGCGAAATTCATTTACCTCATCGAAAGATGAAGTAATCCGTACTGCTCTCTATAAAAAATCTGAGGTTGAGAACAGCTATAATGAACTGAATATGATATTTAAGGGGCGATACGGTCTTATTTTCAGGGCCTACAACGATGGTGTGGCCTACCGTTTCGTTACCTCTATGAAAGGAGATATCGAGATAAGGCGTGAAAAGAGTGTATTTGTATTTCCCGATTCCAGGGAGGCATACGTACCCTATGTACAGAATCCGGTGGGTCGATACCAGGTTTCGTTTGAAAGCACCTACGATGTACTTCCGCTTTCGCAAATAAAGCCCGATTCCCTGATTATTACACCGGTTTTGGTGAAGAATAACGACGGTACTTCTCTGGTTGTAACCGAAGCTGATTTGGAGGATTATCCCGGAATGTTTCTTACCGTCAATGATGCGGGCACTGGTTTTGAAGCTGAATTTGCACCTTTTCCCCTCGAAGAGAAACAGGGCGGACACAATAATTTGCAATCGTTTGTTACCCGACGGGCCGATTATATAGCAAAGACTAACGGCAACAGGGCTTACCCATGGCGAGTTGTTGCGGTAGGTAAAAACGATTTCGACCTGCTGGGAAATGATTTGGTTTACAAGCTGGCCTCTCCTTCGCGCCTGGAAGATACGTCATGGATTAAGCCGGGGAAAGTGGCGTGGGACTGGTGGAACGATTGGAATATTTATGGTGTGGACTTCCGGGCAGGGATCAATACCGAAACCTATAAATATTACATCGATTTTGCTGCGGAGAATGGCATCGAATATGTCATTCTGGACGAAGGGTGGTCGGAGAGTACCAACCTGATGAATGTGATTCCGGAGATAGACCTTCAGGAAATTATTGATCATGGAAAGAAGAAGGAGGTAGGCATCGTACTTTGGGCAGGATGGTTCCCGCTGAATCAGCAGATGGATGAGGTCTTTGAAAAATATTCCCGCATGGGTGTGAAGGGATATAAAATAGACTTTATGAACCGCGATGATCAGAAGATGGTTAATTTTTACTATAAAGCCGCAAAAAAGGCAGCGGAATACAAACAGTTTGTTTTGTTTCACGGAGCCTACAAACCTACCGGGTTGAGTCGTACCTATCCCAATGTGTTGACCTATGAAGGGGTCTATGGTCAGGAACAGGTGAAATGGACCGATTACAAAGAATTTCCTGAATACGATGTGACCATTCCCTTTATCCGTAATCTGGCCGGCCCTATGGATTACACCCCCGGTGCCATGAAAAACGCCAATCGCAATAATTGGCATGCCGTATGGAGTGAACCCATGAGTCAGGGGACACGTTGCCACCAGCTGGCCATGTATGTGGTGTTCGACTCGCCTTTTTCCATGCTTTGTGATAATCCTTCCAATTATATGCGGGAACCTGAATGTGTTGAATTTATAGCTTCGGTGCCTACGGTCTTTGATGTAACCGTTCCTCTGGCCGGAGTAGTTGGAGAGTATGTGGCTGTAGCCAGACAAAAGGGAAATGTATGGTATGTAGGGGCCATGACCAACTGGAACAGCCGGGAAATTGAGCTAGATTTATCGTTCCTGGGTAAAGGACGTTTCCGGGCCACCATCTTTGCCGATGGCATCAATGCCGACCGGGCAGCCTGCGACTACACCAGAAAAGAAGTCACCATTAATGGCGGTGAGAAGATGAAAATCGAAATGAAAAGTGGAGGTGGATGGGCTGCCATTATTCAACCGGTTGATTAGGGTTGAAGGTCATTTTGTTGGGAAGCTGTTTTTTCGGGAAAAATGATTGGGTTACGATTTACCGTCAGGGAATTTAGTTTCATTTCCCGCAAAAAAACAGCTCTCTTTTTGTAGTTTTGTACACAGAACTAAAAGAGTCAGATATGACAGACGTTTTATTAAATCACCGAACCATTCGAAAATACAAAAATCAACCGGTCGGGGATGATTTGTTAAATGAATTATTGCAAGCCGGCATCCGGGCCTCAACAACGGGTAATATGCAGCTTTACAGCATTGTGGTGACGCGCGACCCGCAAATGAAAGAGAAGCTGGCGCCGGCTCATTTTAATCAGCCGGTCTTTTCCAACGCTCCGGTGTCTCTCACGTTTTGTGCCGACTTCAACCGGTTTAATAAATGGTGTCGCCAACGAAAGGCTGAGCCCGGATACGATAATTTTCAGTCGTTTGTGGCAGCAGCCATCGATGCCTTGCTGGTGGCTCAGAATGTTTGTGTGGCCGCCGAATCTAAAGGTTTGGGCATTTGTTATCTGGGAACTGTCACTTACAACGCCGATAAGATTATTGATATCCTGAAGCTTCCCAAAGGCGTGGTGCCTGTGGCTACCGTAACGCTGGGCTGGCCCGACGAAAATCCGCCTCAAACGGAACGACTGCCGCTGGAGGCGGTGGTGCATCAAGAGACCTACCACGACTATTCACCCGAAGATATTGACCGACTTTATAAAGAAAAAGAAGAGCTGGAAGTCAACAAACAATTTGTGGCCGAAAACAACAAGGAAACCCTGGCACAGGTCTTTACAGATGTTCGCTACACCAAAGAGAATAATGAACATTTCAGCAGGGTCTTTCTGGATGTCCTCAAAAATCAGGGATTTTTGGAATAGATGAGGTTGCATTTATTATAAGAAAGGGGCGGTCCAAGAAGATATGGGCCGCCCTTTTTTGATTGGTTTGCTATAGATTCTGATTGACTGTACTGTACGCCTCAAATTCGACCCCCAATTCTTTTCCGATTTTGGTCAGATCTTCTACCACGGGGTCCAGCAGTGGGATGCCGTTTGTTCGACGTTCCTGTTCCAGCATTCGTTCCGGGTCGCCGGGGATAAGGACTTTTTGGTTGGGATCGATGGGCTCTGCCTGGCGGAAGGTCTCAATCCAGTTGTCCATATGTTTTTTAAATTCCTCGGCAGGTCTGAAAGCATCGATGCGCATGGCGCCAATGAAATGGCCGATACCTTCTCCTACGGGATTTTCAGGTGGATCAAGAAATGCTACAAAGGGAGGAACCCACGGTCCGTAATTGGCACCGGAGAGGACAGCGGTCAAGATATCCACCATAGACCCCAGGCAATAACCTTTGTGGCTGCCATGTATTCGGTCGCTGCCCAAAGGCAGCATGGCACCACCTTTTTTTAATATTTCAGCATCGATGGAGGCATTGCCATCTTTGTCCTGGGCCCATCCTTCCGGAATGTTTTCACCTTTTCTCTGGAGAACTTCCAACTTTCCATTGGCTACCGGAGTGGTTGCCATATCAATGACCACCGGCGGCTGTTTCAAGGCCGGGATGGCTACGGCTATGGGGTTTGTTCCTAAGAGGCGACTTTTTGAGAAGGTGGGAGAAACCAGCGGACTGGCATTGGTCATGGAGATGCCAATCATATCGTGTTCCAGAGCCAGCATGGCATGATAGCCGGCAATGCCAAAATGGTTGCTGTTGCGTATGGCCACCCAACCCGTTCCGGCCGTTTCGGCTTTTTTGATGGCTGTCTTCATCGCCTCCGGTGCCACCATTAATCCGGCGCCCAAATCCCCATCCATTACAGCTGTGGAGGGGGTCTCATAAACAATTTTGGGAGACGGTGAGGCGTTTAGCCTTTTCTTTTCCCATAAACGTACATAGCCCGACAATCTGGCAACACCGTGAGAGTCAACCCCTCTTAGATCGGCCGAAATAAGGACGGAGGCTGCAGTTTCAGCTTGGGCTGGGGTAGCACCCATTTTAAGAAATATCTCTTTGGTGAATTGTTTCAGGTAAGAAGATGAATAAAGTTTCATTTAAGCAATATCATTTGTTAGTGGATGCAAAAGTACAATTTTTTAGCAGAGACATGAGCAACCTTTTGGTTATCTTTCCATCTTTATGATAATGGTTTGTTTTTATGTTAAATTTGGATCGATAAGATTGGGAAATAGATGTTGTATCTCTGACCTTCTGATGCAGGTTTTATTTTAAAAAAGGCGTAAAAGGTCGGACTCATCTGAAATCAAAAAACTAAAACGAAATTGGTTATGGAACGTTTACTATTTGTGTTAAACCTAATTTTAATATTGTCCGGCTGCTGCTGGTTTAATAACGATGAAGGGCCCGAACAGAAAGTGTTTGATTTAAAGTCGCTGGAAGTGTTGTCTGCTACCGACCGTTTTGGTTGGGAACTTTTGAAAGCTGTCAACGAAGAAACCAAACCGGGGGAAAATGTAATTATTTCCTCCTTGAGTGTGGCTCAGGCATTGGGCATGACCACCAACGGAGCGGCAGGAGAAACACTTGAGCAGATGCTTGAAGTGCTGGATTTTGGAGAGGTGGCCACCATGAATGAGGCCTTTCGGAATGTTCGGGATGTTTTGAGTATGACCGATCCCAAGGTTGAAATAGAAGTTGCTAACTCGGTATGGTATCTGGAATCTTTGCCTGCTAAACAGAGTTTTAAAGATACGGTTGAAGCCTATTATGATGCGGTCTTTAAGGGTGTCGATTTTTCTGATTCTGATAAGGCCAAAGAAATGATCAACGGATGGGTAGATGAAAAGACGCGTGGTAAGATTCCTACGATAATTGATCAAATCAGCGATCAGCAATATATGTTTCTGGTCAATGCCGTCTATTTTTTGGGTAAATGGAAATATCAATTCGATGAAACAGCAACAATAAACGATAATTTTTATTTGTCTGATGGTTCGGCTATTGAGGTTCCGATGATGAACATGAAGCAAACCTTCCCTTACTATAGTGACAATGCTCTTCGGGCAGTCAGATTGCCTTACGGTAATGGTTCGTTTAATATGATTCTTATTCAGCCCCTTGAAGATGTGGATGTAGATCAATTGATAGAGAATATGGATGTGGGTAAATGGGAGGCCATTGTGAATAATATGCACGAACAAAACATCGCACTTTTTCTGCCTCGTTTTGAAGTGGCGTGCAAATACGAATTAAATGCTGCATTGAAAAATATGGGGATGGAATTGCCTTTTTCTGCATTACAGGCCAACTTTTCAAATATGATCGATGCCCAGGTATATATCAGCGAGGTTAACCACAAGACTTATCTTAAAGTGGATGAAGAGGGAACGGAAGCCGCAGCCGTGACCAGTGTGGGGATGGAATTGACATCCGTTTCACCGGAATCAACTGTGACTATGAAATTTGATCGTCCCTTCTTTTTTGCCATTACCGAAAAGAACAGCGGAGCCGTTTTATTTTCAGGTAAGATAGAGAATCCTTTGGAGTAATTTAATTGAGGTTTAAAGAGTTAATGGTCAATCCTACAGTGAGTTATCGACTCAATTATTAAGGGGAACCGGATTCTTGAGTCATTTAGCTTATTAATCAAAAGATCAATTATTGATTTTTTGACTAAGCTTGTTTGTTTAGCATTATTCAATGGACCTATTTTCTAAATTTTGTAATTCTTTGTTGTTAATTGCTTTTTGTAATTTTTAAACAAAATGTAAATTGCGATTTTGACCACAACCAGAACATGGACATAGTGATACAAATAGAAGGGAATAGGGCAGCAAGGAATTTTGTTTTAATTTGCGGAAATGTTTAATTTAGTGTGTCCCAATATCTATCTTGGTTTAGTTAGTATTGTGAATTAATTTTTCCCTTTTTTCTGGTTTAATAAGTATTCATTTGAGAATAGCTGCTCAAAAATTGAATATTCACTCCAAAGGTGATGTTATTAATGATAAAAAAGTAATAGATGAATAAGAGATGCAAGAAGCATCTAAAATGAATACGCCTATAATTCCTTAAGGGAACTTAGCGTTGAACCATGCGGGTTATATTTTTTTGAAAAATTAAATCATTTAAGAATGGACGTGTGAATTGAATCATGTCTTCAAGGAATAAATAATATTGATTTTAATTAACTTAAAGCCAAGAAACATGAAAAAGTTTGTTTTTCCCATTTTATTTTGCCTTTTTACTTTTGTGGGATATGCTCAGCAAAAGTATCCTTATGAAATGTCGGAATATACCCCTTCGTCTGAAAACCTTAAAGCACGTGAAGAATTTAGAAACATGCGATTTGGCTTATTTATTCATTGGGGTATTTATAGTGTTTTAGGCGATGGTGAGTGGGTTATGCACAATCAACGTATACCTTATGATAAATATAAGAGGTTGGCAGACTTTTTTTATCCCATGGATTTTGACGCCAGAGAATGGGTGAAAATTGCCAAAGATGCCGGAATGAAATATATCACTATTACATCAAGGCATCATGACGGATTTAGTATGTTTGATACTGAGGCATCGGATTACAATATAGTAGATGCCACCCCTTATGGCAAAGATCCATTGAAGGAATTGGCAGAAGAATGTAAAAAAGAAGGCATTAAATTAAATTTTTATTATTCTTTGCTTGATTGGGGGCGTGAAGATTATGGTTTTGGAAAAAAGATTGTTGATGGTGGGCCTGTAGACACTGATTGGGATAGTTATATTGAATTTATGAAAACCCAATTAACCGAGTTACTTACCAATTATGGCGAGGTTGGATGTGTTTGGTTCGATGGACATTGGGAACGCAAAAATGCCAATTGGCACTATGATCAAATCTATTCCCTGATCCATGATTTGAGTCCCGCTACTTTAATTGCCAATAATCATCATATACAACCTATTCCAGGTGAAGATATTCAGGTCTTTGAACGCGATCTTCCGGGGGAAAATTTTGCCGGGTACAGTAAAGGGGTTAAAGTAAGTAAATTGCCTCTTGAAACCTGCGCTACTATTGGTGAGGCTTGGGGGTTTAATTTAAATGAAAAAAATTATAAAAGCCCTAAAGAAATCATTCATTTATTGGTGAAAGCCGCAGGTAAAGATGCTAATCTTTTACTTAATGTTGGGCCAATGCCAAATGGAAAAATTCAACCGGAATTTGTTTCTATTTTAAATGAAGTTGGTCAATGGCTAAAAAAATATGGAGAAACAATTTATGGAACACGAGGACAAATTATTCCAAATCAAGAATGGGGAACTATTACAGCTAAAGATAATACGTTATTTGTTCATGTGCTAAATCAACCTGGCTTACCATATGTTTTTATCCCTCAGTTTGATAAAAAAGTGCTCTCAGCAACTTCCTTCGATAAAAATGTGAAATTGAAGTTTAAACAACAAAAGGAGGGATTGTTTATCTATACTGGCGGACTGAAGGAAAATGATATTGACCAAATTATAAAGCTAAAGATAAAATAGAAGTTTCGGCAGAAATAATTTTCATGGCAATAAGTGCGCATCCAATGTTTATATTCTTCTGTTCGATCGGTTAAATTGTTTTATCAAAAAGACTTTATTTCGGCATAAGTTGCTATTTAAAATCAGTTATTAAAAAAACTAATAAAATAAATATAGGTCTAAGACTGAGGTATAAAGGTCTTAGACCTAAACTTTAAAGTTCTTAGGGTAAACCAAAGATATATCAGGGTAAATCATAAAATATTATCCTAAATAATATTAACCTATTGTTATGCGAGTTTCATCAGATCAATGAATTAGATAAAACTGATGAAATTGTAAATTCATGTTTATTTCTTTGGTGGCTTTGTGCTGGTACTGATTTTTTACCTTTAAATAATTTTCCTTTGCAGTTAAAGTCATTTCAAAAAAGCAATTATTTATTTCTGAAGTTATACACTGCACTGGCCTGAGCTGTAGGCATTAAAAGCATATCATTTACGTTAACGTGAGGTGGCCGTGTTATCATGAATTCAATAGCATCGGCAACATCATTGGCATTAAGTGGTGTTAATCCTTCATAAACTTTATCAGCTTTCTGCTTATCGCCATGGTATCTTACAATCGAAAATTCTGTTTCAACCATTCCTGGTGAGATAGATGAAACTTTGATATTGTGAGGCAATAGGTCGATACGCATTCCTTTGGTTAGAGCATGAACTGCATGTTTGGTTGCACAATAAACATTACCGTTTGCATATACCTCTGATCCGGCAATAGAACTTACATTAATGATGTGTCCTTTTTTTCTTTTAATCATTTCAGGAATGACGAGCCGGGTAATGGAAAGCAGACCTTTTACATTTGTGTCGATCATTTGTTCCCAATCTTCCCATAGGCCTTCCTGAATGGGATCAGCACCAGCAGCAAGTCCGGCATTATTAACCAATATATCAATTTGTTTCCAATCATTGGGTAAAGAATTCCATGCTTGGTTAGTGGCTGACAATCGCCGTATATCAAAAGAAAGAATTTTTACTTCAATATTAGTCTCTTTAAGTTTTTCAGCCAGGTTTTTCAACCGATCTTCTCTTCTTCCGGTAATGATTAGATTAAAGCCGTTACGTGCCAACATGTGAGCTGTTGCTTCTCCAATCCCCGATGTGGCCCCTGTAACCATCGCTATTTTGTCCATATTGTAAGTGATTTGTTTTATGCGTTTTTTTTGTTATTTTTCAACTCAAAATTAATAAGGTTTTGTTAAAATTGAAATCTTCTGACATTAATGAATTGGTGAGGTTTTGTTTTTCGATATTTTTATAGAAGAAAAATAAAAATGGCCTAATGATTTATGTGCAAATAGGATATTAAAACTTTTAATCTTGTTTTGAGATTTCCAACAGACCAAAATGTATAATGATTTTATGTTAATTGAAAATCCAGGTCCCTATGAATAAAAATAAAAACTATCCTGTCGAAGATATCCAGTTGTTGAGTCTTAGTGAAGAAGAATATGAAAGAATTCAGGAGATTTTAGGGCGACGCCCCAACAAGTTGGAGTTGGAAATATTTTCCATATTATGGTCGGAACATGCTAGTTATAAAAATTCCCGAAAATGGCTGCAAAAGCTTCCCACTAAGGCCAGGCATGTTATGGTAGAGGCGGGTAAAGAGAGTGCAGGTGTTGTAGACATAGGTGACGGGGAGGTCGTTGTAGTAAAACTGGAATCACATAATCATCCCTGTGCTGTTCAGCCTCGGCTGGGCGCTTCCACCGGAATGAGAGTCGTCAACAGGGATATTTTTTCGATGGGCGCAAAGCCGGTAGCTCTTTTAAATTCGTTGAGATTTGGAGATTCAGTTAGAGATACAGCCCGGTGGTTGTTTGAAGAAGTTGTTAAAGGTATTTCTGATTTTGAACAAGGCTTTGGCATACCGGTTATTGGTGGTGAAGTTTTTTTTAATGAGGCTTATAATACCAGTCCGATTGTTAATACGATGTCGATCGGGGTTGCTCAAAAGAAGGAATTATTATTTGGTGTAGCAAAAGGGGAGGGTAATCTCGTTGCTGTAATAGGTGTACCCACCGGAAAAGACGGTATTACGGGCGACGCTTTTGATTCCGGGTTGATTCCCGATGCTGAAACCAAAAGTATTTCTTTTGATCAGATGCGTGATATTCAATCGGAGGTGAATCTTTATAAGGCTCATCAAAAATTGGTTCAGGAAAATCTTTTGGTGGGTTCTCAGACTATAGGCGGACAAGGTATTATAGGAGCATTGGCTGAGATGGCCATGAGAGGGAATAGTGGCATTGATTTTTGGGCCGATGACGTTCCGTTAAGAGAGAAGGATATGAGTTTAAGAGAAATATTGATTTCTCAAACTTGGGGAAGATTGTTAATTTGTTTCTCACCAAAAGATGAAGATAAGATTCATTCAATTTTAAAGAAGCATAAAATTACTTTTGGAGTAATTGGCAAAGTAGACAATAGTGGTAAGTTAAAAGGTAGTAAAGATGGTAATGTAGAGGTAGAATTGCCTGTTAAATTTTTAGGATTAGGAGAATTTTCGCCAGTTTATGAAAGAGCGGTTGCTTCCCAAAGAGAACTTCCTGAATTCATAAAAGTAGATGATCTGCCGGAGCCGGATCATTATCCCGCTGTTGTTGACAAAATGTTTAAATCGTTGAATGTATCTTCAAAAAAGTGGCTAACTCAAAAATTCTC
Organism: Thermophagus xiamenensis; assembly: GCF_900112795.1. Taxonomy (GTDB): domain Bacteria; phylum Bacteroidota; class Bacteroidia; order Bacteroidales; family Marinilabiliaceae; genus Thermophagus; species Thermophagus xiamenensis. The sequence continues at coordinate 25,912 of NZ_FONA01000002.1, read as the reverse complement.
TAAAAAAATTTACGGTGAAGCTGCAAGTTCCAGATATCCATCTGATGGAGGAATTATTGAACTGGAAAGTGATGATAAAGCTTTGGTAGCTACAGTCGACAGTAATCCTGCCTATTTTACTTCTGACCCTTATAACGGAGCACGCATATCTGTTGCTGAAGCTATCAGAAATATTGTTTGTGCAGGTGGTACGCCTCTGGCTATATCTGATTGTCTTAATTTTGGAAATCCTTATGATCCTTCTGCATATTCCGATTTCACCGAAGCAGTAAAAGGTCTTTCGGATGCTTGCAAATTTTTTGATTTACCTGTGGTCAGTGGAAATGTTAGTTTCTACAATCAACGTTCGGTGGAGGGACAAATTATTCCTGTTCTTCCCACACCTGTTATTGGTGCAGTTGGTTTAATTAATGATGTGGGAAAACATACTACGCTCTCTTTTAAGCATAAGGGTGATATGATATTTTTATTGGGTCGGTCACGAAACGATATTAACGGTTCGGAATATCTGAGAATTATTCATGGTATCGAAAAATCGCTCCCACCCTACTTTAATCCGGAAGAGGAAAAGAAACTTTTTGTGGTTATTCGTGACATGATAGAAAGTGGTTTGGTCAGGTCGGTACATGATGTATCCAACGGTGGACTTTTCTTTAGTCTATTGGAGTGTGCAATCCCTATGGAATACGGATTCGATATTACAACGGATGCAGAAATTCGCAGAGATGCTTTTCTGTTTGGTGAGGCCCAAGGACGAGTTATTGTTTCTGTATCGCCCGAAAAGCAGGATGATTTTGTCGATTTTATGGTTGAAAAAGAGCAGGCTTTTTCGGTTTTGGGACATGTTACCAGAGGAGAGATTCGAATTGATGATGAATCGTATGGCTTTGTTAAAGAGCTGAAATCAAAATTTGAAAGCCGACTGAAATGGTGGGTCGAAGGAAAATACTGAGATTAAAAACCGGATCGTTAGAGACCACAATCTCTCTGTAGGTGATAAAATCTTTGTATTTTTGACCCAAAATTTTTTAAGGATGATAAAGCCATATAAGGACAAGGAGAGTAGCAAAAAGGAACAAATTCGGTCCATGTTTAATAAAATTGCTCCTCATTATGACCTGTTAAATCACTTGCTTTCGTTTGGAATCGATAAAATCTGGAGAAAAAATGTTGTTAAACAGTTGAAAGGACTTACTGCACCCATAATCCTGGATGTAGCAACCGGAACAGGTGATTTGGCGATTGAACTTACCAAAATTGACCCGGTAGCTGTTTATGGGGTTGACCTGTCGGAAAAAATGTTGAATGTAGCCCGTAAAAAAATCGAAAAGAAAAGGCTACATATGACTATACAACTGAAACAAGGGGATTCTGAGGCGTTGCCTTTCGACGACCGTTTTTTTGATGCAGCTACGGTCGCATTTGGTGTTAGGAATTTTGAAAACCTTCAAAAGGGGTTGAAAGAAATTCATCGGGTATTAAAGCCTGATGGTAAGCTGGTGGTCCTGGAGTTTTCAAGGCCCAAAGTATTTCCTTTTAAACAATTATTTTATTTTTATATGCGCCGGATTTTACCATGGTGGGGCGGAATGATTTCTAAAGATAAAGAGGCTTATAAATATTTGCCCGAGTCAGCAATGCAATTTCCGGAAGGGGAGGATTTTAAAAAGGAATTGGAAAAGGCAGGCTTTGAATGGCAAAAAGGTATAAAACAAACATTTGGTATAGCAACCATATATGTTGCAACAAAAATGTGATGACAATATTTTGGCGTGCTTTACGTTTGCTTCAAAAATACTTTTCTCTTGCGTTGGCTTTTACTATTTACTTTTGTGATTTTTGTTTACTTTCCGGTAAATGGACAAGGGAGGGAGAAGAAAGGTGTGCCTAATCTTCCGGCTTTCGATTATCGACCTTTGCATTTCGGCTTTTTGATCGGGTTTAATACCATGGATTTTAGAGTGGTACATAAACCTATATCAGAACGGCCCGAAGGTTTGGAAAATCGATATGCTGAGGTTGTTAATCTAAATCCCGGAATTAATCTCGGCATCGTATCTAGCTTACGCCTTAATCAATATTTTAATTTAAGATTTCTGCCTGGGATTAGTTTTGGCCAACGCGATTTACTTTACATTCAGGATGGTGAAGTAGAGGAGAAACCACTTGAAATTAAATCCACCTTTTTGGAATTCCCGTTATTGCTAAAATTTAGCGGTGCCAGGATGACCAACGTGAAACCCTATTTAGTTGGAGGTATCAATCCGCGTATTGACCTGGCTAAATCGGAAAATGATGGACTTAAATTGAAAAAAGGGGATTTATATTTAGAAGTTGGCGCCGGGTTTGATTTTTATTTGAATTATTTTAGGCTGTCGACCGAGGCCAAATTATCGGTTGGCATGCTGAATGTATTGGATTCTTCCGGCACCGGAGAACCGGAAGATGTATTTTATACCGATGTTTTGGATCGCTTGACTTCGAGAATATTTGTTTTTACTTTTTATTTTGAATAATGTTTCAGCTTATAGATTTACGATTAACTCCTGAAGAGGCGTTACAAGAAGATACAATAAAAAAATATGCAGTTCGGAAACTGTCAATAAACATAGGTGATATTTCGGGTATTCGCATCGTCAGGCGGTCTATTGATGCCCGGCAGAGGCAGGTGATGGTGGATTTGCAAGTGCAAGTATGGCACAACGAGCCAATGCCTCAAACAAATCCTAAAAAATTTCATTGGCCTTCTGTAATATCTGCACCTGAGGTAATAGTTGTCGGGTCTGGTCCGGCAGGACTATTTGCAGCACTCAAATTAATGGAATTGGGTTTAAAGCCTATTATTGTTGAGAGAGGGAAGGATGTATCGGAGCGTAAAAAGGATATTGCCTTGCTTAACCGAAACGAACAACTTGATGATGATTCCAATTATGCATTTGGGGAGGGAGGTGCAGGTACCTTTTCTGATGGAAAGCTTTATACTCGTAGTAAAAAAAGAGGAGATTTTAGGAACTTTCTTGAGCTTCTTTATTTTCATGGATCATCGGAAAATATTTTGATAGATGCTCATCCCCACATTGGAACCGACAAATTGCCGGGTATTATCCGTAATATACGAAACACTATCGTTACAGCCGGTGGGGAATTTCTCTTTAGATCGCGTGTGGTAGATTTTATTATTAATGGCGATAGGATTGATGGTGTAATTTTACATGATGGGACTAAACTTAGAGGTAAAGCGGTGATCTTGGCAACAGGACATTCCGCTAAAGATGTTTACCACCTTCTTCATGAGAAGGGCATTGAACTCCATGCCAAAACCTGGGCTATGGGGGTAAGGGTAGAACATCCGCAGGAATTGATAGATCGTATTCAATATCATACCAAGGACGGACGAGGACTTTATTTGCCGGCAGCATCATACAGTTTTTCTCATCAGGTAGCGGGCCGAGGGGTTTATTCCTTTTGTATGTGTCCGGGTGGTTTTATTGTCCCGGCGATGACTGGGGCTGAAGAGATGGTGATCAATGGTATGTCGCCATCGCAAAGGAATTCACCTTATGCAAACAGTGGAATGGTGGTTGAAATACGACCTGAAGATCTGAAAGGATATGAAAAATACGGGGTATTGGCCGGCTTGTATTACCAACAGGAAGTTGAAAGGCTCTGTTTTGTTAACGGTGGTCAGGGAGTTATAGCTCCTGCCCAACGGTTAGTTGATTTTGTTGATGGTCGTTTATCCTTCGATTTACCGGAAACTTCTTATATTCCAGGAGTAGTGGCCGCTCCGTTACATTTTATTTTGCCTGATCATATTTCTTCTCGTTTACGAGAAGGATTTGCTTATTTTGGGAAACGTGCAAAAGGCTTTTTATGTGAAGAAGCTGTTGTTTTGGCTGCTGAATCGCGCACTTCTTCGCCATTAAGAATCCCGAGGGATAAAGATTCTTATATGCATGTATCGGTCAAAGGGCTTTTCCCTTGTGGTGAAGGAGCTGGTTATGCCGGCGGAATAGCTTCCTCAGCCATGGACGGAGAACGTTGTGCCATCGGTGTCGCCCAATATATTAACAAAATGTAGAACGATGGAATTCGGAACATATTATCGCTGCAGCTATTCCAACATTTAAAGATTCTATGGAAGAAGAACCGTTAGGACGTTCAAATTTTGGAATCGACAGACGAGTGGTAATGGTCCTGGCTGTTTCGGCTCGTATCCCATTGCCCTCATTCCCTAAAACAATTATTCCTTTATCGGGTAATGCCAGTGAATAAATGTTTTGACCTTGCATAAAAGTCCCAAAAATTTCAAGATTTAATTCCTTATTGGAACGTTGACAAAAGTCATTAAGTTGTGTATAGTGAACTTTAACATGAGCGATAGCACCCATGGATGCTTGAATTACTTTCGGATTAAACGCATCGACCGTGTCCGGACTGCAAACAACGTATGGTATATTAAACCAGGCGGCCAATCGAAGTATTGTGCCCATATTCCCGGGATCCTGTATTCCATCTAAACAAAGAGTAAGGTTATGACGATGTTCTCCAAAAGTAAAGCTAAAATCCGGCTGTCTGAATAGAGCTATTACATCTCGAGGATGGGTGAGAAAACTTAGTTGTTTTAATTCATTGTTGTCAATTATTTGAGTAATAAGTTTTTTGTGTTTTTCGGTAATAGCATTTTCTTTGGTCGAATAAATTAATTCCGATTTTAATCCGGCATCCAAAAGGTCGTTTACCAGCTTGGACCCTTCTGCCACGAACAGGGAATTTTTGTCGCGATACTTTTTATGAGCAAGAGAGGCGATTAATTTTTTTTTCGATTTTCCAACCATTTTGGCGTTGTCTTTGATTGCAAAAATAGAATATTAAACCGATAATTTTGGTTTCTTTGCATAAAGAGAGTTTTTTGAAACCTGTTTTTAGAGTGAAGCAATTGAAAAAAGTAAAAAAATATATAGGTTTTGCTACTAGGATAATCTTATTGTGGTCTTTGTTTTTTATTCTGGGAAGCTGTTCTACTACGAAGTTTGTTCCGGAAGATGAATACCTGTTGGCTAATGTAAAGATAAAAAGCAAAGTAAGAGATATCACGAAGGAGAAACTTAGACCCTATGTGCGCCAGAATGAGAATACTAAACTTCTGGGCTTCTGGAAGTTTTATCTGGGATTGTACAATCTTTCGGGGAATGATAAGGAGAAGGGATTTAACAGATGGCTCCGCAGTATAGGAGAGGAACCCGTGATATTTGATCCCCATCTTGTTACGCAATCATCGCGTCAGATGAAATTATATTTGAACAATCAAGGGTATTTTAGAGCGACGGTTAGGGATACTGTTATTTTCAAAGGAAAACAAAAGGCCAAAGTTATTTATTACATTGATCCGGGTGAGCGGTATTTTTTAAATAAAGTAAGCTATAGGATTGATGATGACAGCATTCGGGAAGTAATATTAAGTGATACCTTAAAGACTTTTCTCAAAAAAAATCGTCCGTTTACCGTTGACCTTCATGAAAAAGAACGTGAGCGAATTAGTAAAAATCTTCGGAACAAAGGATATTACAGATTTTCTGAAGAGTTTATCTACTATCTGTCAGATACTACGGTTGGGAATAACTATGTAAATGATTCGTTGATTGTTGTTAGTCCGGAAGAGGTTCAGGGGCAACCATATTATAAGAAATATAGAATTGGTAAAGTGGAATTTCAGGTAGGAATAGGTACCAATGAATTATTGGAGGAAGATTCGAGTGACGTGGCTTTAGATTTTGACACTCTTAAATTTGAAAATATCCGGATTATTTATGACGATGAATTACCGATTAAACCTCAATTACTTATTAGTTCCAGTTATATAGAGCCGGGCACCTATTACAATGCGGCATTAGTTGAACGAACCCATCAATTGTTGAGTAGCCTTAGATTATTCAGGTATATCAATATCCGTTTTCGAGAGACTGGTTATACCAACGAGCAAGGCGAGCCTTTACTCGATTGCATCATTGGACTTTCTCCCGGAAAGCCTCAATCTTTTTCGGTGGATATTGAAGGAACTAATTCATCCGGTAATATTGGAGCGGCAGGCAATTTAAACTATCAACATAAGAATTTATTTAAAGGTGGTGAGTTTTTTACGCTCAATACCCGTTTGGCTCGTCAGAATCAATTTGTCAGATCTTCTTCTGAAGAATTCAATACTGTTGAAATAGGCGGAGAAGCTTCTATTGTCATCCCACGCTTTTTGCTTCCTTTGCGGTTTCAACAATTCCGTCAAAGATATAATCCCAAAACCAACATATCATTATCATATAATTACCAACGTCGGCCCGATTATACTAGAACTTTTGCCAATGCACGGCTGGGGTATAACTGGCGCTCTTCACGCTATATTTCCCATTCCTTCTATCCTTTGGAATTTAATCTGGTCAATATTCCTGAGTTGAGTGATAATTTCAAAGAAATAATTAGCGGTACTTATTTAGAGTATACTTACGAGGATCATTTAATTGTAGGCATGAATTATTCTTTTTTGCTTAATCAGCAAACTTTAGGGCAGAATAATGATTTCTGGTATTTTAGGGCAAATCTTGAATCTGCTGGTAATTTACTTTCCTTAGCCATGTCTGCAAAAGGTAATGGTAGCGCCAATGAATACAATGAGCTTTTAGGCATTAGGTATGCTCAGTATGTGAAATCAGATATCGATTTGCGATTTCATAATCGTCTCGATCGATATACTTCGTTGGTTTGGCGTTTTTTTGCAGGGGTAGGAATACCTTATGGAAATTTGGATGTTTTGCCTTTCGAAAAGAAATATTTTTCGGGAGGTGCTAATAGTATTCGTGCCTGGCCGGTAAGGGGGCTTGGACCAGGGAGCTATAGCGAAGAGGAATATCAATTTTACAACCAGACAGGCGATATAAAATTGGAAATGAACCTGGAATATAGGTTTAAGTTGTTTTGGGTGCTCGAAGGAGCTTTATTTCTGGATGCAGGAAATATTTGGGGCATTCGCGAAAGTTCTAGTCCGGAAGGTGGTCTTTTTGAATTTGATAAATTTGTGGATCAAATAGCTGTAGGAACTGGTATTGGCGCTCGATTTGATTTTAATTATTTTATTTTTCGCCTGGATATGGGACTTAAAACCCGCGACCCATCTCTTCCTGAAGGTGAAAGATGGATACCTCTTAATCGATCCTGGAGGTGGACTGATACCAGTTTCAATTTTGCCATTGGATACCCGTTTTAAAGGGCGAATTATTACTGATATTACTTTATTTTCTATTTTATTCTTAAATTTGCACGAATTTGTAAATGATTTTGTGTTATATGGTTACGTTTTGTTGAAAAATGTTGGCAAAACGTTTTTAAATTTATATCTTACCAAATAATATTAATGTTATGAAAGAAAAAATTTTGGATGTTGTAAAACCAGGTGTTGCAGTAGGCAAAGATCTTCAGGAAATTTTTCGTATTGCTCGCGAAAATCAATTTGCATTACCTGCTGTCAACGTCGTTGGTTCAAATTCCGTAAATGCAGTAATGGAAGCGGCTAAAATCGCTAAAGCACCTGTGATTATTCAGCTTTCTAATGGTGGTGCATCATTTTATGCGGGTAAAGGTGCCAACGGTGAGGGGCAAGAATTGGCAGTTAAAGGTGCGGTGGCTGCAGCCAAACATGTTCACCTTATGGCTGAATCTTATGGTATTCCTGTGGTTCTTCATACCGACCATGCTGCTAAAAAATTATTGCCTTGGATTGATGGTCTGTTAGAGGAAGGTGAAAAATGGTTTAAGGAAACCGGTAAACCATTGTTCAGTTCTCATATGCTTGATCTTTCTGAAGAAACACTTCAAGACAATATTGAAATCAGTAAAAAGTACCTCGAGCGTATGAGTAAAATGGGTATGACCCTTGAAATAGAGCTTGGTATTACTGGTGGTGAAGAAGACGGTGTTGATAATACAGGTGTTGATAATGCCATGCTTTATACTCAGCCCGAAGATGTTGCTTTTGCCTATGAGGAATTAAATAAAGTTTCACCTAATTTTACTATTGCAGCATCTTTTGGAAATGTTCACGGTGTTTACAAACCCGGTAATGTAGTTCTTCGTCCTGAAATCCTGAAAAATTCTCAAAAATATATTTCTGAGAAATTTGGTACCGGTGAAAAGCCCGTTAATTTTGTATTCCATGGTGGTTCCGGCTCTTCTTTGGAAGAAATTCGCGAGGCCGTAAGTTATGGTGTTGTTAAAATGAATATCGATACCGATACACAATGGGCTTTCTGGAATGGGGTACGACAATATGAAGCTAAATATCATGATTATCTGCAAGGACAAATTGGTAACCCTGAAGGTGAAGATAAGCCCAATAAAAAATATTACGACCCGCGTAAATGGTTACGTGCCGGTGAAGAGTCAATGGTGGAACGTTTACAGGAAGCCTTTAAGGCGCTTAACTGCATAGATGTATTATAACCTTACTTTTTAATGTGATATTGATTATAACCCCCATAAAATGGGGGTTTTTTTAATTAATAGTTTCTAAAATAACAGTAGTATGTCATTGAACACTCCCAACAGAGATAGTTTTACCAATAAATTTGGAATCATTGCTGCCGCAGCTGGATCGGCTATAGGTTTGGGTAATATTTGGAGATTCCCATATGTTTTAGGTGAAAGTGGCGGCGGTGCGTTTTTGTTGATATATATTTTATTTGTGATTATCATCGGAGTTCCGGTAATGATTTCAGAATTATTGATAGGAAGAAAGGCTCAGCTAAGTGTTTTCGGTGCTTTTAGAAAACTAGCTCCAAGCCAGCATTGGAATTTGGTAGGTGTAATGGGAGTGGGGGCCGCTTTTCTCATTTTGGCCTTTTATTCAGTTGTTGCCGGTTGGACCTTACAGTATGTCTACTTAAGTTTGACAAATTCTCTGGCCGGAAGTACACCAAATGAATTAATTGCAGTATTCGAGAGAGTTCAAGCAAATAAAGGCCTGTCGGCTTTTTGGACAATTCTTTTTTTAGGTGGTACAGCCTTTATTGTTAGAGCCGGAATTGAGAAAGGTATTGAAAAGTACACTAAAATATTAATGCCTTTGCTGTTTTTGATCATTTTAGTACTTATCATCCGCTCGTTAACTTTAGATGGTGCTTCTGCCGGTTTGAAATTTCTGTTTAACCCCGATTTCTCAAAACTTACTTCTGATGTGATTCTGGAGGCTCTGGGGCAAGCATTTTTTTCGCTCAGCATTGGTATGGGAGTTATTGTTACTTATGGTTCTTATATTAAGAAATCTGAAAGTCTTGGTGGAACCGCTTTATCGGTTTCTCTTGCAGATACGATAATAGCTGTTTTAGCAGGAATAGCAATATTTCCTGCGGCTTTTGCCTTTGGGATGGCGCCAGACCAAGGTCCAGGACTGGTCTTTATTACCTTGCCAAATATTTTCAATAAAATGGTGGGCGGTTATGTTTTTGGACTTTTATTTTTTATTTTGCTTACCATTGCTGCTCTTACTTCTTCAATTTCATTGCTTGAAGTGGTAGTCGCCTATTTTACCGAGGAGCTAAATTTGTTGCGGTCGCGTGCCACTTGGATTGCGACAGCTGTTATTGGCATATTGGCAATAATATGTGCTTTTAGTTCCAATGTTTTTAATATTTTTGATAAAGTTTCATCCAATATTTTGTTACCGCTTGGCGGATTGCTGATTGTTATTTTTGTTGGCTGGGTTATGGGCTCTAAAAAACCGCGTGAGGAAATTGAAGCGGATGGACGTAAAGCTCATTATTATAATGGGTTTTTATTTATCATTAAATTTGTTGCCCCCATTGCCATTACATTGGTTTTTCTGAAAGGTCTGGGATGGATTTAATTACCATGTTGATGTTGGCTATGCGTTATCAATAAATATTGACGGATAGTAAAAATTATGTGGAAAGACTGGCTGTCTTTTTCGCGGAGAGAACAATACGGCATTATAGCGTTAAGCTCTATCCTTTTTCTTTTAGTGATTTTAAGGATATTGATGGCAATAAGTTGGAATCTATCTGAAATAAAGGTGGATAAGGATGCTTCTGTGCTTATAGAAAGGAATGAAAAAGATAATGAGGGCGCCGAAGAAGTACAAAAGGATAAACCCAAGTACGCTTTTAAGTTTTTTGATCCAAATAAAGTTACCGTAACTGAGTTAGACAAGATGGGTCTTCCTTATCTTGTTATCATCAATTGGATGAAATATTTGGAGGCAGGTGGCTCTTTTTATCATCCCGAAGATATAGCCAAAATTTATGGATTGGATTCTATTTTGGCACAAGAGCTAAGCAATTATGTGGTTTTCTCTGAAAACAAAAATTCAAATGAAAACCGATCAAATAATCATTTTAAGTCTGCATCTATCCATACATCTGTAGGCAGGCTGAGTGGGGAAAATCATAGAACCATTTCTGAGCGTAGGCCAGCTTCCGATATTGATACTTTTATTGTTGATCTTAACAGTGCTACAGCTGAGGATTTAAAAAAGATAAAAGGTATTGGAAATGTTTTATCGCAGCGAATTATTGATTTTCGGGAACTTCTGGGAGGTTTTTATGATAGGGAACAAGTTAAAGAAGTATATGGTATTTCAAAAGAATTGTATGAGAATATCAATCATCACTTTGTAATTAATACAGGGGTTTACAGAAAAATATCCATAAACAGAGCATCAATCTTTTATTTGCGAAAACATCCGTATCTAAATTTTTATCAGGCCCGTGATATCATAGAATACAGAAAGAAGAAAGGATATATTACTTCTAAGCAACAATTGAAAAGTATACCTTCTATTGACGAAGAAACGCTAAAAAAGCTTTTGCCATATATAGATTTTTCTGTCGATAAACAAAAAATTGAAGATTAACTTGTTTCAATCAGAAAACTTCATTTTCTTTGTATCGCAATTTTTGAAACGATTTTAATATTAATAATTTTCTGAAATTTAAAAGATTGGAGGTTGTTAACGTTTTAGGGTAAAGAAAATATTGAGTTTTAAGGGCAATAGTAGAAATGCCTGTCAAATTTATTTTTATTGAGTTAATAGTTTGTTTTTGAGATATTTAAAAATTTTAGAATTATGATTGTAGTTCCTGTTAAAGAGGGAGAGAACATAGAACGCGCTTTGAAAAAATTTAAACGTAAATTTGAAAAAACCGGCACAATGCGTGAAATACGTGCCCGTCAAGCTTTTGTGAAACCTTCTGTACGACGCAGAGAGGAAATTAAAAGAGCTATTTACATTCAAAAATTACAGCAAGACAACGAGTAAGAGAAAATCTTTTTCGAACGTCTGACTTTTCAATGTTTTTTCGTATATTCGTTAACACGATGAATTGAAAAGTCAGACGTTTTTTTATGCAATATATTGAATCGTTTTTAAAATATCTGAAATACGAGAAGCGGTACTCTGACCATACCTTGGTGGCGTACGAAAATGACCTCAGACAATTTGAAACTTATTTGGTTGATAGAGGTATTATGGACGAGAGGAATATCAAAACCAGGGTGATTCGCGATTGGGTTGTAACACTTCACTACAATAACATAAAGCCAAGATCCATTCATCGAAAAATTGCAGCATTAAGATCCTATTTTAAACATTTATTGAGAGCAAAAATTATTGAAACTTCTCCGGTTGATGGTGTGGTTCTCCCCAAGCTACCCAAAAATTTGCCTGATTTTGTTAAAGAAAATGAGATGGATTTGTTGCTCGATCAGGTGCCATTTTCAAAAGATTACTCTGGAATTCGAGACTATACCATCATTGATTTATTTTATGGTACTGGAATGAGGCTATCGGAATTGGTGGCATTGAAAGATCACAATTTTGACCTTAAATCGGGCATAGTAAAGGTTTTGGGAAAAAGAAACAAAGAGCGGTTAGTGCCATTGAACCGAAGTACTGTCCAGAATGTTACTCATTATATTAAGGTTCGTAACAATACTTTTGCTGGTGAATCTTTTCAGACCTTCTTTCTTACCGATAAAGGTCAACCCATTTACCACAAATTGGTGTATCGGATTGTTCAGAAACATCTTAAGCTGGTAACTACCATGGCCCAAAAAAGCCCGCATATTTTAAGGCATACATACGCCACTGTCCTGTTAAACCGTGGTGCTGATATTAATGCCATTAAAGAGCTTTTGGGACATGCGAACCTAAATGCAACACAAATTTATACCCATAATACGTTTGAAAAATTATCAGCTATTTATAAACAAGCCCATCCCAGGGCATAAATTTATGGAGGGATATTTTATGAATATTACCATTCAATCCGTGCACTTTGATGCATCTTCTCGACTTGATAGTTTTATCCGTCAAAAAGTCGGAAAATTAGATCAATTCTCAGATGACATTATTAGCGCTGTTGTGACGCTCAGGCTGGATAAGTCAGAGACTACCGAAAACAAATTGGTAGAAATTGAATTGGACATTCCCGGAAATACTCTATTTGCAAAAAAACAAAGTAAAACTTTTGAAGAAGCTGTAGATTTGGTTTGCGAAGCTCTTCGAAAACAGTTAGTAAAAAGAAAAGAAAAATTAAAAGTCAAATAATTAAAAAAGAGAATTGTTTTTTGGTGTAATATGAAAATTATTATACATTTGCACACCGTTTTGATGGCCTTAATGGCTTTTTAAATTATTTTAATAGGCTGGTTATTGTTGATAATCAGCCTATTAAAATGATAGGCAAAGAGTTTCTAAAGGCTTTTCTGTCTGTATATTTTTATTGGGAGGAATAATTATTTGACTGATTTTTTGGGAAAAAGAAAGGTTTTAATGGATTATTCCCTTGAAAATGTTTATCTTTATGCCCCGCAAAATGGGTTAATTTTTAAAGAGTTTAATTTTCTTTGTTGATTGTTAGTAATTTATAAGGAGAATTATAAAATAAGTGGTTTCAATTTATATCTAATTGTCTAATAATTTCGAGTTATGGCTAAAGAAACATTTCAAAGGACGAAGCCTCATGTTAATATCGGTACTATCGGTCACGTAGACCATGGAAAAACTACTCTGACTGCAGCTATTACTAAGGTGCTGGCCAAGCAAGGTTTGTCCGAAGTAAAAGATTTTGATGCAATAGATAATGCTCCGGAAGAAAAAGAAAGGGGTATTACTATTAACACCTCTCACGTTGAATATCAGACAGAAAAGCGTCACTATGCTCACGTTGACTGTCCTGGTCACGCCGACTATGTTAAGAATATGGTGACAGGTGCTGCTCAGATGGACGGTGCTATTCTTGTGGTTGCAGGAACAGATGGTCCTATGCCTCAAACCCGTGAGCACATCTTGCTCGCTCGTCAGGTAAACGTTCCCAAAATTGTGGTTTTCCTCAATAAAGTGGATATGGTTGATGACGAAGAGTTGCTAGAACTGGTTGAAATGGAAGTTCGTGACCTGTTGAATTTCTACGAATTCGATGGTGACAATACTCCCATTATTAAAGGTTCTGCTCTCGGTGCTTTGGAAGGTGATGAAAAGTGGGAAGCCAAAATTTTGGAATTAATGAATGCCGTTGATGAATGGATTCCTCTTCCTCCTCGTGATAACGAGAAACCTTTCTTGATGCCTATTGAAGATATTTTCTCAATTACCGGTCGTGGTACTGTTGCTACCGGTCGTATTGAAACCGGTGTTATCCATACCGGTGACGAAATGGAAATTATCGGATTAGGTGCTGAAGGAAAGAAAACCGTTTGTACCGGTGTTGAAATGTTCCGTAAAATTTTGGATGAAGGACAAGCTGGTGATAACGTTGGTTTGTTGTTGCGTGGAATTGATAAAAAAGAAGTTAAACGTGGAATGGTTTTGGCCAAGCCAGGTTCTATTACACCTCATACCAAATTTAAAGCTGAGGTTTATGTGTTGAAAAAAGAAGAAGGTGGTCGTCATACGCCTTTCCACAATAAATATCGTCCTCAATTTTATTTGCGTACCCTTGATGTAACCGGTGAAATTACATTGCCAGAAGGTACTGAAATGGTTATGCCTGGTGATAACGTTACTATTTCTGTTTCGTTGATCTATCCTGTTGCTTTGAACGTAGGATTACGCTTCGCAATTCGTGAAGGTGGTCGTACCGTAGGGGCAGGTCAGGTTACTGAAATTATTGAATAATAACGATAAATTCTATAAGGATGGAGCACTTTTTTACTAAGCTCTATCCTTTTTACACGGGTGTAGCTCAGTTGGTAGAGCACTGGTCTCCAAAACCAGGTGTCGGGAGTTCGAGTCTCTCCTCCCGTGCATAGTTTAATTACCGGTTAGAGCAGATAAAAATTTAGCATGGAAAAAATAAAGGCCTATTTTAAGGATGTCCATCATGAATTGGTTAATAAAACTTCATGGCCTACTTGGTCAGAATTACAGAATAGTGCCATTGTTGTGATGATTGCCTCTTTGATTATTGCAGCCGTGGTTTACCTGATGGATTTTTCGTTTGATCACTTATTACAGTGGATTTATCAACAATTTTATTAGTAAGGAAAGAAGGAAAGAGTACCGATGAGTGAAGAAATTCAGAAGAAATGGTACGTAGTCCGGGCGGTTACTGGAAAGGAAAAGAAGGCAAAGGAATTTATAGAGAATGAGATTGCCAGTAGAAATCTTCAGGACTATGTGAGCCAAGTTTTAATTCCCACCGAGAAAGTTGTTCAAATCCGTAACGGGAAAAAAATTAGTAGAGAACGAAATTTTTATCCCGGTTATGTGTTTATTGAGGCTGCGCTAGTCGGTGAGATTCCTCATATCCTGAAAAATATTAATCATGTTATAGGTTTTTTGGGAGGAGATCATCCTACTCCCATGCGGGAATCGGAAGTGAACCGTATGTTGGGTAAAGTTGATGAGCTTTCGGAAAATGAAGAAGAAATCAATAATCCGTTTTATGTTGGTGAGAGTGTTAAAGTTGTTGATGGACCATTTAATGGCTTTAACGGTGTGATTGAAGAGGTAAATGAAGAAAAACGGAAGTTAAAAGTAATGGTCAAAATTTTCGGAAGAAAAACTCCTTTGGAATTAAGCTTTTTACAGGTCATTAAAGAATAAGTACCGCTTCATTGAGTAGTTAGCTTCCAGGGTAATTAATGTA
Organism: Thermophagus xiamenensis; assembly: GCF_900112795.1. GTDB lineage: Bacteria > Bacteroidota > Bacteroidia > Bacteroidales > Marinilabiliaceae > Thermophagus > Thermophagus xiamenensis. The sequence continues at coordinate 10,760 of NZ_FONA01000002.1, read as the reverse complement.
TTACCTCTACCTATGAAATCAGGACTTATCTCTTTAAGACAATTTATTAATAAATAATCTCATGAATTGCTACAATGGCTAAAGAAGTAGAAACTTTAATCAAACTTCAGATTAGAGGTGGTGCAGCAAATCCTTCACCTCCTGTAGGACCCGCATTAGGGGCCAAAGGGGTGAATATTATGGAATTCTGTAAGCAATTCAACGCTCGCACGCAGGATAAAGCCGGTAAAGTGTTACCGGTAGTTATTACGGTGTATAAGGATAAATCTTTTGATTTTGTTGTTAAAACACCACCTGCAGCTGTTCAATTAATGGAGATGGCAAAAATTAAATCCGGTTCTGCCGAACCTAACCGTAAAAAGGTTGCTACGGTAACGTGGGATCAGGTGAAAGCCATCGCTGAAGATAAAATGAGCGATTTGAATTGTTTCACGATCGAATCTGCAATGAGGATGATTGCTGGCACAGCCAGAAGTATGGGAATCACTGTTGAAGGTGATTTTCCGGTTAACCATTAAAATCCGTTTGCAACAATGACAAAAAAGCTAACAAAGAATAGAAAGTTTGCGTTAGAAAAAATCGATGCCGGAAAGCAATATCCCATTGAAGAAGCTGCAAAATTGGTAAAAGAAATTACCACAACCAGATTTGATGCCTCTGTTGATATTGACATCCGACTGGGAGTTGATCCACGCAAAGCCAATCAAATGGTACGTGGCGTTGTTACGCTCCCTCATGGCACAGGTAAGGAAATTCGGGTTTTGGTTCTTTGTACGCCCGATAAGGAAGAGGAAGCTAAAGCTGCAGGTGCCGATTATGTTGGGCTTGATGAATACATTGAAAAAATTAAAGGTGGTTGGGTTGATGTGGACGTTATCATTACTATGCCTAGCGTAATGGCTAAAGTGGGTGCTTTGGGACGTATTTTAGGCCCACGTGGTTTAATGCCTAATCCCAAAAGCGGCACTGTAACTATGGATATTGCTAAAGCTGTGAAGGAAGTGAAGGCTGGGAAAATTGACTTTAAAGTAGACAAATATGGCATCGTCCATTCTACTGTTGGTAAAGTTTCTTTTCCACCCGAGAAGCTCGTTGAAAATGTGCGTGAATTTGTTGGGGTCATTCAAAAGCTGAAGCCTGCTTCAGCAAAGGGTACCTATATTAAGAGCATTGCGCTCTCTAGTACCATGAGTCCCGGTATTCGTATTGAACCCAAATCGGTTGAGGTTTAAAATTAATGTTAACTGAAGAGTATTAGGAATCATGAAAAAAACAGATAAAAGCGCACTGATTAAAGAGCTGTCGGACAAAATCAATGAGTACAATCACTTTTATGTGACCGATACTCTTGGTTTAGATGCCAGCCAAACCAGTGAATTGCGACGCGAATGCTTCAAGAGGGATATTAAAATGGTGATGGTTAAAAACACCCTTTTTAAACGTGCTCTGGAGCAAAGCGACAAGAAAGTGGAAGGCATGGACGAGGCCTTTAAAGGTACTTCTGTTGTTCTTTTCAGTAATACTGGAAATGCACCTGCCAAATTAATTAAAGATTTTCAACAAAAAGCTGAATTGCCTGTTTTGAAAGGTGCTTTTGTTGAAGAATCAGTATATTTGGGCAGTGAGCAATTGGAAGTGCTTACGAAAATTAAGTCTAAAGAAGAATTGTTGGGTGAAATCATCGGCCTTCTGCAGTCTCCTGCGAAGAATGTTATTTCAGCTCTTCAATCAGGTGGAACTAAAATCCACGGAATTCTTCAAACCCTTAGTGAAAAGGAATAATTTTTTACAAACTGAAATTGAAATTTTTTAATACCTAAGACAATGGCAGATATTAAGAAACTTGCAGAAGAATTGGTAAATTTGACTGTTAAAGAAGTTAACGAACTTGCAGATATCTTAAAAGAAGAATATGGAATCGAACCTGCTGCTGCAGCAGTAGCTGTTGCTGGTGGTGCTGCCGGTGGTGATGAAGGCGGTGCTGCAGAACAAAGCGAATTTGATGTTATCTTGAAGTCTCCTGGTGGTTCTAAGCTTGCTATTGTAAAGCTTGTTAAGGAAATTACCGGTGTTGGACTGAAGGAAGCAAAAGAACTTGTTGATAAAGCACCTGCTCCTGTTAAAGAAAAAGTCTCTAAAGAAGAAGCTGAAAGTCTTAAATCTCAATTAGAAGAAGCTGGAGCGGAAGTTGAACTTAAGTAAACAGGACAATATTACCTGTAATATGGTTGCGGTTTAGGAACTCATTTTATGAGATCCTAAACCTTTTTATGCTTATATGTTTAAGTTCAAATAATTTGTTGATAGATGACTCCAATTACTACCGAAAGGATTAGCTTTGCTTCCATTAAAAATCAGTTGGATTATCCTGATCTTTTGGAGATTCAACTGAAATCTTTCCGTGAATTTTTTCAATTGGGGACTACCCCGGAGGAAAGGAAAAATGAGGGGTTATGGAAGGTTTTCATGGAGAATTTCCCCATTACCGATACGCGCAATAATTTTGTGCTCGAGTTTCTCGACTATAATGTCGACCCACCCCGTTACACTATTCAGGAATGTATTGAAAGAGGTTTGACTTATAGTGTCCCTCTCAAAGCAAAATTAAAATTATATTGCACCGATCCCGAGCATGAAGACTTTGATACAGTTGTTCAGGATGTTTACCTGGGGACTGTTCCCTACATGACCGACAAAGGTAGTTTTATTATTAACGGTGCTGAAAGAGTTATAGTATCTCAATTGCACCGTTCGCCCGGCGTATTCTTTGGTCAAAGTGTTCATGCCAACGGTACGAAGCTTTATTCTGCCCGTATTATCCCGTTTAAGGGTTCCTGGATCGAATTTGCTACCGATATCAACAATGTGATGTATGCATACATCGATCGTAAAAAGAAGTTACCTGTTACCACATTGTTGAGAGCCATTGGATATGAAAGTGATAAAGATATCCTTGAAATTTTCGGACTTGCCGACGAAATAAAAGTTTCCAAAGCTGCCTTGAAAAAGGTGATTGGCCGTAAACTGGCAGCTCGTGTCCTGAAAACCTGGATCGAAGATTTTGTTGACGAAGATACTGGTGAAGTAGTTTCAATTGAAAGAAATGAAGTAATTATTGACCGGGAAACTGTTCTGGAAGATGAACATATTGATGCTATTATAGATTCGGGAGCGAAAACGATTCTTCTGCACAAGGAAGATCAAAACCTTTCGGATTTTGCTATTATTTATAATACTCTTCAGAAAGATCCGTGTAATTCGGAGAAAGAAGCCGTTGTCCATATCTACAGGCAATTGAGAAATGCCGAACCACCAGATGAGGCCACGGCTCGGGACGTTATTGATAAATTGTTTTTTTCTGATAAACGGTACGATTTAGGGGATGTAGGTCGATATCGATTGAATAAAAAATTAAATCTAAATATCGATTTGGATACTAAGGTACTGACGCGCGATGATATGATCGCCATCATAAAGTATCTGATTGAGCTGATCAACTCCAAAACGGAAGTGGATGATATCGATCACTTAAGCAATAGGAGGGTGCGTACCGTCGGTGAGCAAATGGCCAATCAATTTGGTGTTGGACTTGCCCGGATGGCGCGTACCATTCGTGAACGCATGAATGTTAGGGATAACGAAGTGTTTACTCCTATTGACCTAATTAATAGTAAAACTCTTTCGTCTGTTATTAATAGTTTCTTTGGTACCAATGCTTTGTCTCAGTTTATGGATCAAACCAATCCATTGGCTGAGATTACCCATAAGCGAAGAATGTCTGCGCTAGGGCCTGGAGGTCTTTCTCGGGAACGAGCCGGTTTCGAAGTACGGGATGTTCACTATACCCACTATGGTCGACTCTGTCCTATTGAAACGCCTGAAGGACCTAATATTGGTTTGATTTCTTCTCTTTGTGTATATGCCAAAGTTAATAACTTGGGATTCATTGAGACACCTTACCGTAAAGTAGAAAATAGTAAGGTTGATTTATCGAGCGAAGGTGTTTTCTATATGACTGCTGAGGAAGAAGAGGCAAAAACTATTGCTCAGGCTAATGCCCCGCTCGATGATGAAGGAAATTTTCTAAATAGTAAGGTTAAAGCCCGGCACGATGGCGACTTCCCGTTAATTAGCGGAGATGAAGTTGATTTAATGGACGTCGCTCCTAACCAAATTGCTTCGGTAGCTGCATCGCTTATTCCCTTTCTCGAGCATGATGATGCTAACCGTGCCTTGATGGGATCTAATATGATGCGTCAGGCAGTACCTCTTTTAAGGCCTGAATCACCCATTGTAGGAACAGGTTTAGAAGGTAGATTGATTAGGGATTCGCGTACGCAAGTAGTTTCCGAAGGTTATGGTGTTGTTGAATATGTTGATGCTAAAGAAATTGTTGTACGCTATGACCTGACGGATGAAGAGCGGTTTGTGAGTTTTGAACCTGAAACAAAACGATATAAGCTTACTAAATTTCAAAAAACTAACCAAAGTACTTGTGTTAATTTAAAACCTTTGGTTAAAAAGGGTGACCGAATTGAACCCGGGCAAATCCTTACTGAAGGCTATTCTACACAAAATGGAGAACTTGCTTTAGGTCGTAACCTGAAAGTTGCCTTCATGCCTTGGAAAGGTTACAATTTTGAGGATGCTATCGTTATTTCTGAAAGATTGGTACGCGAAGATATTTTCACTTCAATACATATTGATGAGTATTCGTTGGAAGTGAGAGATACCAAACGGGGATTGGAAGAACTTACTGCTGATATACCAAATGTAAGTGAGGAGGCCACTAAAGAATTAGACGAAAATGGTCTTATTCGGGTGGGGGCTCATGTTAAACCAGGGGATATTCTAATCGGGAAAATTACGCCTAAAGGCGAAAGTGATCCTACCCCTGAAGAAAAACTCTTAAGGGCTATTTTTGGTGAAAAGGCCGGGGATGTTAAGGATGCATCTCTTAAAGCCTCGCCTTCTTTGTCTGGAGTTGTTATTGATAAAAAGCTTTTTTCCCGGGTTATTAAAGACCGTAAAAATAGAACCAGCGATAAAGCTGCTCTCGCCAAAATTGATCAGGAGTTTAACCGTGCAGCCGAAGAATTGAAGGGTCGGTTGGTGGATAAATTATTCTCTTTGATTAATGGTAAAACCAGCCAAGGAGTTAAGGATTATTGGGGTGTTGATGTGGTAGCTAAGGGTACCAAATTTACCCAGAAAATTTTACAAGAGCTGGATTATAACACTGTTAATCCTCATAAATGGACAACCGATAAGGATAAGAATGAGCTCATAGAGAAGGTCATTCACAATTATCGGATGAAGTATAAAGAGCTCGAAGCCAAAGAGAAACGGCAAAAGTATAACCTTACCATTGGTGATGAGCTGCCTGCTGGTATTGTGCAGTTAGCCAAAGTTTATATTGCCAAAAAACGGAAGATTACCGTAGGTGATAAAATGGCTGGTCGCCATGGTAACAAAGGGATTATCTCCCGAATCGTCCGACAAGAGGATATGCCTTTCTTAGAGGACGGTACCCCCGTTGATATTGTCCTGAATCCATTGGGTGTGCCTTCTCGGATGAACCTGGGACAGATTTACGAAACCGTTCTTGGATGGGCGGGCGAAGTCCTTGGTGTTAAGTTTGCTACTCCTATTTTTGATGGAGCTTCCAATGAGGATATTCTGCATTGGACCAGAAAAGCCAACTTGCCTGATTTCGGTAAGACTTACCTTTACGATGGTGGCACAGGAGAGAGATTTCACCAGCCCGCTACTGTAGGGGTAATTTATATGCTGAAACTGGGCCACATGGTAGAAGATAAAATGCACGCACGTTCCATCGGACCTTATTCATTAATTACCCAACAACCGTTGGGTGGTAAAGCTCAATTTGGTGGGCAAAGGTTCGGTGAAATGGAAGTTTGGGCTCTCGAAGCCTTTGGCGCTTCTCATATCTTGCAGGAAATTCTGACTGTTAAGTCAGATGATGTGGTTGGACGAGCCAAAGCTTATGAAGCCATCGTTAAGGGTGATCCGCTTCCAATGCCGGGCATTCCCGAATCGCTCAATGTACTGCTCCATGAAATGCGTGGCCTTGGATTGAGTGTGAATCTTGAATAATACGCCGGCAGTACATGACTCATTGTCATGTACCTTGCCTCTTTTATTTTTTTAATTCTAATACTCGGCTATATATGGCATTCAGAAGAGATCAGAAAGTCAAGAGTAATTTTTCCCGTATAACCATTGGGTTGGCTTCCCCGGAAGAGATTCTGGAAAGATCTTCAGGTGAAGTATTAAAACCTGAAACTATTAACTATCGTACCTACAAACCCGAGCGGGACGGGTTGTTCTGCGAACGCATTTTTGGTCCTGTTAAGGACTATGAGTGTCATTGTGGAAAATATAAGCGAATTCGTTACAGGGGAATTGTTTGCGATCGCTGTGGTGTAGAAGTTACCGAAAAGAAAGTCCGGCGTGAACGGATGGGGCATATTTCTCTGGTTGTTCCTGTGGCACATATTTGGTATTTCCGTTCACTTCCTAATAAAATCGGGTATTTGTTGGGACTACCCACCAAAAAACTTGATTCTATCATTTATTATGAGCGTTACGTGGTAATACAGCCTGGTGTTGCTGCTGCCGATGGTATCAAGTATATGGATTTCCTGACTGAAGAGGAATATCTTGATATCCTTGACAGTTTACCCAAAGAGAACCAACATCTCGATGATGAAGACCCCAACAAATTTATTGCTAAAATGGGGGCCGAAGCATTGGAAATGCTTCTGTCTCGTCTCGATCTGGATGAGTTGTCTTATGATTTAAGGCATAAAGCGAACACCGAAACGTCTCAACAACGTAAAAATGAAGCGCTCAAAAGGCTGCAGGTGGTCGAATCTTTCCGAGAATCCAAAGGTGTTAATCGTCCCGAATGGATGATCGTGAAAGTGGTACCCGTTATACCGCCTGAATTAAGACCTTTGGTACCGTTGGATGGAGGTCGTTTTGCTACCTCCGACCTCAACGACCTTTACCGGAGAGTAATTATTCGTAATAACCGTTTGAAGCGTTTGATCGAAATCAAAGCTCCTGAAGTTATCCTCAGAAATGAAAAGCGGATGCTGCAGGAAGCTGTCGATTCATTATTTGATAACTCACGGAAGTCTAATGCCGTTAAAACCGATGCTAACCGACCTTTAAAATCGCTGAGCGATAGTCTTAAAGGTAAACAAGGACGATTCCGTCAAAACCTCTTGGGGAAACGTGTCGATTATTCTGCTCGTTCCGTAATTGTGGTGGGGCCTGAATTGAAAATGCACGAGTGCGGGCTCCCCAAAGATATGGCGGCTGAGTTATACAAACCATTTATTATAAGAAAGCTTATTGAGCGGGGCATCGTTAAAACCGTTAAATCGGCTAAGAAAATCGTTGATAGAAAAGACCCTGTTGTGTGGGATATTCTTGAAAACGTTTTAAAAGGTCACCCTGTACTATTAAACCGTGCCCCAACGCTGCACAGGTTGGGGATTCAGGCTTTCCAACCTAAATTAATTGAAGGTAAAGCTATTCAGTTGCACCCACTGGCTTGTTCGGCCTTTAACGCTGACTTTGACGGTGACCAGATGGCTGTCCACTTGCCATTAGGGAATGCCGCTATTTTAGAGGCACAAATCCTTATGCTGGGAAGTCAAAATATTCTTAACCCGGCAAATGGTGCTCCTATAACCGTTCCTTCTCAGGATATGGTACTGGGATTGTATTATATGACCAAAGCCCGTCCGGGTGCCAAAAACGAAGGATTGGTTTTCTATTCCCCTGAAGAAGCAAAAATCGCTTATAACGAACGTAAGGTTGAATTACAAACCAAAGTTAAAGTTAAAACCTACGACCTCAATGAAAATGGCGAGCTGGAAAAGGTAATGATTGATACCACCGTAGGACGTATTTTGTTTAATGAATACGTTCCAAAAGAGGTGGGGTATATTAATACCTTGCTGACCAAGAAAGCTTTACGAGATATTATCGGTCGCGTTCATAAAATATGTGGAACGCCCCGAACTGCTGCTTTCCTTGATGATATTAAGTCTTTAGGATTCCGAATGGCTTTCGAGGGTGGACTCTCCTTCAACCTCGAAGATGTTATCATTCCTGCTGAAAAGGCGGCTCTCGTTGATGAAGGTTATAAGGAAGTGGAAGAGGTAATGAATAACTATAACATGGGATTCATTACCAATAATGAAAGATACAACCAAATTATTGATATTTGGACACACGTTAATGCCAAGCTTACGCAAACCCTCATGAAACAGTTGAGTTCCGACCAGGATGGATTCAACTCGGTATTCATGATGTTGGATTCCGGTGCCCGGGGCTCTAAAGAGCAGATTCGTCAGCTCTCAGGTATGCGGGGGTTGATGGCTAAACCGCAAAAATCAGGTGTTGAAGGAGGACAAATTATTGAAAACCCCATTTTGTCCAATTTTAAAGAGGGACTTTCCGTGCTTGAGTACTTTATCTCTACTCACGGTGCCCGGAAAGGTTTGGCCGATACCGCTCTTAAAACCGCTGATGCCGGTTATCTGACCCGTCGTTTGGTGGATGTTTCTCAAGATGTTATTGTTACTGAAGAAGATTGTGGTACATTAAGAGGGCTCACCGCTACAGCTATTAAAAGCAACGAGGAAGTAGTTGCCTCTTTGTATGAACGGATTCTGGGACGTGTCTCTGTACATGACGTTTATCACCCCAATACCGGCGAAATTATTGTGAAAAGTGGTGATGAAATTGACGAAGAAGCCGCTCGCATAATAGAAGAATCCCCGATCGAAAGGGTTGAAATTCGTTCGGTATTGACCTGTGAATCTAAGAGGGGCGTCTGTGCCAAATGTTATGGTCGGAACCTGGCAACGGGTAAAATGGTTCACAAAGGTGAGGCTGTTGGTGTGATCGCTGCTCAGTCAATCGGTGAACCTGGTACTCAGCTTACACTCCGTACTTTCCACGTGGGTGGTACCGCTTCTAATGTTACCTCTGAAAACAATATTGTGGCCAAGTACGATGGTATTGCTGAATTTGATGAATTAAGGACTGTTCCTTATACAAGTGATGAGGGGCAAGATTTGGATGTGGTTATTGGTCGATTGGCCGAATTGCGTATTGTCGATAAAAATACCAACATTGCCCTTACCACTCAGCCCATTCCGTATGGTGCAAAACTTTTTATAAAAAATGGAGCCGAACTGAAGAAAGGTGATTTGATTTGTGAATGGGATCCATTTAACGCTTTGATTATTACTGAAAAATCGGGTACCATCGCCTTCGATAACATGATTGATGGCGTTACCTTCAAGGAAGAATCCGATGAGCAAACGGGCTACCGTGAAAAGGTAATTATCGAAAGCCGTGATAAGACCAAAAACCCTGCAGTGCAAATTAAGGATGCCAATGGTGAGGTGATAAAGGTTTATAACCTGCCCGTAGGGGCTCACGTTGCTGTTGACGAAGGTGATGAAATAAAACAAGGTGAAACCTTGGCCAAAATTCCTAGAGCGGTTGGTCGGGCTGGTGATATTACCGGTGGTTTGCCCAGGGTTACCGAACTTTTCGAAGCCAGGAATCCTTCCAACCCTGCTGTGGTTTCTGAAATCGATGGTGAGGTTACCTTTGGTAAGGTTAAGAGAGGAAATCGGGAAATCATCGTTACTTCCAAGAATGGGGAGGTCAAAAAATATCTGGTACCTTTGTCCAAACAAATTCTGGTTCAGGAAAACGATTATGTAAGGGCCGGTACCCCATTGTCAGATGGTGCCATTACCCCGGCAGATATCCTTGCCATCAAGGGACCAACAGCCGTACAGGAATATATTGTGAACGAAGTTCAGGATGTATATCGTCTGCAGGGTGTGAAAATTAATGACAAACACTTTGAAATCATTGTTCGACAAATGATGCGCAAAGTGGAAATCGATGATCCGGGTGATACCAAATTCCTTGAAAAGCAAATTGTTGACAAAATTGAGTTTATGGAGGAAAACGACGAAATATGGGGTAAAAAAGTCGTGGTTGATCCGGGTGATTCCACAACGCTCCGTGCCGGACAAATAATTACTGCCCGTCGTTTGCGTGATGAAAATTCTCAGCTCAAACGTAAGGACTTGAAGCCCGTTCAGGCTCGTGATGCGGTTCCTGCTACTTCAAGTCAGGTTCTGCAAGGTATTACCAGAGCTGCGTTGCAAACGAAGAGCTTTATGTCTGCGGCTTCCTTCCAGGAAACTACCAAAGTGCTTAACGAAGCGGCCATACAAGGTAAGGTTGATAATCTGGAAGGATTGAAGGAAAATGTTATTTGTGGGCACTTAATCCCTGCAGGTACCGGTTTGCGTGAGTATGAAAAGATTATCGTTGGCTCACAGGAAGAGTATGATAAACTTGTCAATAAACGCGAATCAGAACACGTTACTGATCGTTAACATTAAGTTGTTGCGTTAATAACGCTTGTGATATTTTTTTTAAGCGCGGTTTCTTTTCTAGAAATCGCGCTTTTATGCTTTACTTGTAACCTGTGATTTTACCCTAAAGGAATTTGCTAATTATAGCTTCGATGAAATGAGCATGACAAAATTGTTAAATTCTCTTTTGTGTCAATCTATTATTCTTATGCTCGTTTGGTAGTGTTTAAATTAGTGTGTCCGGATAAAGATCTATCTCAGTTTAGTTAGTATTGCAAATTTAATTTTTTCTTTTTCCTGATTTGATAAATA
>NZ_FONA01000047.1 GCF_900112795.1 Thermophagus xiamenensis | reverse complement strand
AAACCCTTTATTAATTTGCACTAATTTCTCAACTTCCCCGCCCTCACCCCTCTAACTCCCCTAAAGGGGAGAACCACCTCACCCACACCACTTTACACCCAGCAAAAATCCAAATTTTACTATCTTTACACTTCCGCGCGAAGGCTCTCCCCCTTCAGGGGGTTGGGGGGTGCGCGATGGAAAAACCCTAAATTATTTTGCACTTATTTTCCAACTTCCCCGCCCTCACCCCTCTGACTCCCCTGAAGGGGAGAACCACCTCACCCGCAACACTTTACACCAAATAAAATCCAAATATTACTATTTTTGCAGTTCCGCGCGTGGGCTCACCCCCTTTAGGGGGTTGGGGGGTGCGCGATGGACAAACCCTTTATTAATTTGCACTAATTTCTCAACTTCCCCGCCCTCACCCCTCTAACTCCCCTAAAGGGGAAAACAGTCTCACCCGCAACACTTTACACCAAATAAAATCCAAATATTACTATCTTTACACTTCCGCGCGGCGACTCTCCCCCTTCAGGAGGCCGGAGGGGGGCGCGATGGAAAACGGGAAAAATACCATAAACCTATCCATCATGCCTTTAAGTGACAAAACCCAAATGTTTTATAATGCAAAGGCCGGAATATTTCAAAAAGCTAAGAATTTGAGAAAAAACATGACTCCGGCCGAGCATAAACTTTGGAACCACCTTAAAGGAAATAAGATTTTGGGATTACGCTTTCGACGACAACATCCTATCGATATATTCATCGCCGATTTTTATTGTCATAAAATCAAACTGGTAATCGAATTGGATGGGAATATCCATGATGAACTACCCCAAAAAGAATATGATGCAAACCGAACAGAAGAATTAAAGCATTTTGGGATAACAGTCATCAGATTCACCAACCAAGAAGTATTGGAAAACACAGATCAGGTAATAAAGCAGATAACTGAAAAATGTAGGGAGCTAATGAAGTAGGTTAATGGACAATCAATTTCCCCTCCCTCACCCCTCTGACTCCCTTAAAAAGGGAAACCACCTCACCCACATCACTTTACACCCAGAAAAATCCAAATTTTACTATTTTTACAATTCCGCGCGCAGGCTCGCCCCTTTCAGGGGATTGGGGGGTGTGCGAGGGACAAACCCTATATTAATTTGCACTAATTTTCCAACTTCCCCTCCCTCACCCCGCTGACTCCCCTAAAGGGGAGAACCGCCTAACCCACACCACTTTACACTTAGAAAAATCCAAATTTTACTATTTTTACACTTCAGCGGGAAGGCTCGCCCCCTTCAGGGGGTTGGGGGGTGCGCGATGGGAAAAACCCTATATTATTTTGCACTTATTTCTCAACTTACCAGCCCTCACCCCTCTGACTTCCCTAAAGGGGAGAACCGCCTCACTCACATCACTTTATACTCAGTAAAATTCCAAATTTTATTATTTTTACAATTCCGCGCGGAGGCTCTCCCCCTTTAGGGGGTTGGGGGGTGCGCGATGGACAAACCCTTTATTAATTTGCACTAATTTCTCAACTTCCCCGCCCTCACCCCTCTAACTCCCC
>NZ_FONA01000034.1 GCF_900112795.1 Thermophagus xiamenensis | reverse complement strand
TGTATCACCGTATGTCTTCCCTCTGTCTGTACGCAAAGTTAAAAATTTAGTGAATTATTCTTTGATTAAATTTGGATTTTAACACAGTATCTAACGACTAACCACTAACGACTACTTATAAGAAGCAATATATCAATAAAGTAAGTAAATTTTATACGAATGAAAAACAACCTTAACTTTCTGATAAAGATGCCATTGATTCTTTCCTTTTTGGCAATTATTTCTATGGGGGCAGGATGTGGAAATCAATCCAACCGTAAGGCCAATGTTCAAAAAAAAGAGACTCTGCCGCCCCTTCCCACACCCGAATTCAATGCCGATTCGGCCTATGCTTATATTCAGAAACAGGTGGAATTTGGGCCAAGGGTCCCCAACACTGAAGCTCATGAGGCTTGTGCTCAATGGTTAACCAACAAAATGAAAGAATTGGGTGCCAATGTCGTTGTGCAGGAAGGGAAGGTAACAGCTTTCGATAATTCGGTTCTTTCAATCAAAAATATCATTGCACAATTTCAACCCGAAAAAAATGACCGTATCTTATTGTTTGCCCACTGGGATACACGCCCCTTTGCCGACCACGACCCCGACCCCGCCAAACGAAACCATCCTATCGACGGGGCCAACGATGGCGCCAGCGGTGTAGGGGTTTTAATGGAAATTGCCAGGCATTTAAAAAGCCATCCCACTCATCCGGGTATAGATATCATCTTTTTCGATGCCGAAGATTATGGTATCCCCGACCATCTGGATATTCCCTACAAACAAGATACCTGGTGCCTGGGAAGTCAATACTGGGGCAAGAATCCTCACAAAAAAGACTATTATGCCCGATATGGGATTCTGTTAGACATGGTAGGAGCCAAAGGTGCCCGTTTTCATCAGGAACGATACTCTTTACAATGGGCTTCAGGTCTGGTAGACCATATTTGGGACACAGCGGCACGAATTGGCTATGGCAACTACTTTATTTTTGATAAGGGCGGATATATTACCGACGACCACGTCTATGTTAATAAACTTACCGGAATCCAAACAGTTGATATTATCGAATACGACCCAACCAACAACTCATCATTTGGGAAATACTGGCATACTCATAACGATAATATGGACGTCATCGGTAAAGAAACGCTAAAAGCCGTGGGACAAACCGTTCTGGAAGTAATCTATCAAAACCAATATTAAATCTAGATTAATGGATTTTTAGATGCCAGATGTTAGATATGAGATGTAAGTGGTAAGCACCCAATCCCAATCAGAGCATCGAACCAATATTTTGATATAATCCATGGTACTTTTTGGGGGAACACCTATAAAAGGATATGTCATTGCTTATCATCCGTAAACTGCGCTTCTAATATCCTTCATCTAATATCTAATAGTCGTAAATCTAAAATCTTAATCAAAAAGAAATGGGTCGTAAAGGAAACCATAAAAAAAAAGAATATCACAGAGAATTGATTTCTACAGGGCCCACTGTAGCAGGATGTGATGAAGCAGGGCGCGGATGTTTGGCCGGACCTGTAGTAGCTGCTGCCGTTATTTTACCGGAAGATTTCAACCATCCACTTTTGAACGATTCAAAGCAACTTACCGAAAAAAGACGTAACCAATTACGAGAAATCATTGAAAAGGAAGCCATAGCCTGGGCCGTTGCCATGGTAGACAACCGCGAAATTGACAAAATCAATATTCTTAATGCCTCTATTAAAGCCATGCATCTGGCCATAGCACAACTTAACCCCGCTCCCATTTCATTGCTGGTGGATGGGAATCGTTTCCATCCTTACAAAAATCTTAAGCACCAATGTATCGTTAAAGGGGACGCGACCTATCAATGTATTGCAGCGGCAAGTGTACTGGCCAAAACACATCGTGACCAATGGATGAAATCCAAACACTCTGAATATCCCTGCTACGGATGGGACCAAAACAAAGGATATCCCACAAAAAAGCACCGCCAGGCCATCGAACAATTTGGAGTTTCACCGTTACACCGCATATCTTTTAAATTGACTGAAATTCAACTTAAAATAGATTTTCACTAAAGGGAAACGCTTTCCCTTTACCGAGGGAAACGCTTTCCCTTTACCGAGGGAAACGCTTTCCCTTTATCGAGGGAAACGCTTTCCCTTTACCGAGGGAAACACTTTCCCTTTACCGAGGGAAACGCTTTCCCTTTACCGAGGGAAACACTTTCCCTTTACCATGGGAATGCGACCTCTAAAATCAAAAAACCGTTATCCCAAAAGAATAACGGTTAAAAAATACATTTTGTCGTGATAATATTCTCTATTGGCTCACCAACGCATGCCGCTGTGGTAGAGAATAATAATAAAAATATATTTTAGAATAGAATACCCACAGTTAAAGCCAATTGCTCCAATGTGGTATCATACTTTAGTTCTCCGAAAAATCGACTTACATTGGCTCCAATCCCCAGATTAATGCCTATTTCACCATCGCTATCATCAGGAAAATCAAACCCCGAACCATCATCATATTCCCATTTCATATGACTATAATTTAATCCCCCCAATGCATAAAGACCCATATCGGTCATTTCATAAAAATGGTAATGTGCATTAGCATTCAACTGCCAAATATTGACATCAAAATAATCGCCTCCTGTGGGGAAATAATATGTAAAGTCGGGTGATACCGACCATTTTTCATTAATGGGATAGACACCTTTTACGGTTAGTCCTATGCCAACTTTTTCACCGTCTTCATCAAACCCTGCCTGGGTTCCCATTGTTAATCCACCGCCCAAGCGTAACTGGGCAGACACAGCTGTTACCATAAATACAGCTATTGCTATACTCATTAATTTCTTCATGGCCCTTGATTTTTAAATTTTTACTTTAAATCATTATTTAAATATTTTAACTTATCTGCAAAATACAACCTCTTTTCTGAAACTTCAACATCAAAAAGGACATAGAGCTCTTTTAAATGATTAACTGCAAAGCTTTGATGATTAACTCTTTGTTTTTTAGGGTAAATCACAAACAAGACTGGTATTATCGACATAAAAAGCTCCTTCCTTAAAAGTTTTAGGCCGGCCTTAATGTCAGATAATAAAAACCTCCAACTCACAATACCACCAAAAATTCCACGGATAATTATACTTTTGTACTGTCAATCCCCATGCAAAAAAAGGCAGGCCTGAAAATTCATGCTATGCCTGGCCATGATTTAAGCGACAAATTATTTAACACAAAACAAAAAATAAGATGAGAAAAAAAATGAGCACCCTGGCAGTGGCCCTTTTATTATTTGTTTCGGGCATAATAAAAGCCGATGAAGGGATGTGGATACTGCCACTTATTCAAAAACTTAACATTGAAAAAATGCAATCCATGGGGTTGCAGCTCTCTGCTGAAGATATTTACAGCATCAATCATTCAAGTCTCAAAGATGCGGTCGTAATATTTGGCGGGGGATGTACCGGAGAGATTATTTCCGACCAGGGTTTAATCCTCACAAACCATCACTGTGGTTACGGGACTATTCAGCAACTTAGTACTGTAGAAAACAACTATCTGGAAGATGGATTTTGGGCTAAATCTTTGGAAGATGAAATTCCTGCTCCGGGTTTGTCGGTAACCTTTTTGAAACGCATGGAAGATGTTACGGATAAAGTGCTGGCCGGCGTTACCGACGACATGACTGAAGAAGAAAGACAGTCGGCCATCGATAAAATCTCTACCCAAATAGCCGACAGTGTGAAAGGGGATTCACACTATCGTGTATTAGTGCGAGACTTTTACGGCGGCAACCAATATTATCTGATTGTCTACGAAGTGTTTAATGATATACGATTTGTTGGTGCGCCTCCTTCATCTATCGGTAAGTTTGGCCATGACACCGACAACTGGATGTGGCCCAGACATACTGGCGACTTCTCCATGTTTCGGGTATATGCTGACAAAGATGGTAAGCCGGCCGATTATTCGCCCGACAACGTACCCCTGAAACCGGCCCATCATCTGCCCATCTCTTTGAAAGGATATAAAAAGGGTGATTTCGCTATGACGATTGGTTATCCCGGAAGCACTCAACGCTATCTCACATCCTGGGGCATCGAAGAACGGATGAATATTTTTAACTATTCGCTCATCAAACCTCGTGGCGTAAAACAGGAAATCTGGCAAGAAGCCATGAACTCAAGTGAAAAAATCAGACTGCAGTACGCCTCCAAATATTCTCGCAGCTCTAATTATTGGAAAAATAGCATTGGCATGAATCGCGGACTAAAGCGCCTCAATGTCATAGCAAAAAAGCAAAAAATAGAAGAAGAGTTCCAAAATTGGGTCAATCAGTCCGCAGAACGCAAAGAAAAATATGGCGAAGTATTGTCTTCTCTTAAAGACGCTTACCAAAACCGGGCACCTTACTATTTAGCTCAGAATTTTATTCGCGAATGTATGTTACGCGGAACAGAAGTTTTGGCATTTTCACTTTCGGCTCGTGACCTGGAAAAAGCGCTCGAATCAAACGATAAGGAAAAAATTAATGAGGCAGTGGAAAAGCTCAAAGAAGAAGCAGATGAATTCTTCAAAGACTATCACGCACCTACCGACCAAAAAGTAATGAGCGCATTGCTGAAACTGTATCACGAAGAAATTGATGCGGAACTGTATCCTACCTTTTTTCAAAAAATAGCAACCGGTAAAGAAGACGGTTTTGAAAGCTTTGCCCAAAACCTGTTCCGGAAGTCAATTTTTGTTGACTCCGAAAAGCTCAACAGCTTTTTGAAAAATCCCAGTTTAAAGAAATTAACTAAAGACCCGGCCTATTCGGCAGCCAAGTCTACCATCGATTTATATTTCAAGGTAATTGAACAAATGCGTCAATCCAACCTGACCATCCAGAAAAATCATCGGCTATTTATTGCCGGGTTGCAAGAAATGCATCCCGACAGCGTCTTCTATGACGATGCCAATTTTACCATGCGATTAAGCTACGGAAAAGTGGGGGACTATGAACCCAAAGATGCCGTTATTTACAAACACTTTACCACTCTAAAAGGTGTAATGGAAAAAGAACAACCCGGCAATTATGAATTTTCGGTACCCGAAAAACTGAAACAACTTTACCAGGCTAAAGATTATGGTCGCTACGCCAATGAGGATGGCAGAATGTACGTCAACTTTACCACCGACAATGATATTACCGGCGGAAACAGCGGCAGCCCCGTCATTAACGCCGAAGGTCATCTGTTCGGGCTGGCTTTCGACGGAAACTGGGAAGCTATGAGTGGGGATATCGCTTTCGAAACGGAATTGCAAAAATGTATCAATGTAGATATCCGTTACGTGCTGTTTATCATCGATAAATTTGCAGGTGCTAAAAATCTGATTGATGAAATGACCATCATCGAATAACGCGTTTAGACAGTATTTTCAAAATCAATTAGAAGCTTCCTGTGGATGCCATGTTTTCAGGGAAAATCAAGAAAACCCGGAAACATTCATCAACAGGAAGCTTTTTTTTGACCTACCTACAATATTCTTCATCCGCTTCAGCTCAGCCTAACCCATTGGGCTAATGGAATTTAAAGTTAGTCATTAGTGGTTAGTGGTTAGTTATTAGTGGTTAGTCAATTAACACTAATGACTGATGACAAATCACTAAAAACTTTTGCTGCCTTCTGCCTGCACACTTCTGCCTATAAATTTACCTGTTTTTATTGTTGGGAAACTTTATTGCCATGTTAGTTCCATCCGTATAACTTTAATTGGTCGGATAAAAGGACTAAGGTAGGTCATGTCTGCATTTTCCATTTACATTGTCATCCACCAATGGCTATCCGATTTGGGAGAAATACTAAATAATCTTAAAATTATTTTACAAAATCACAAAGTACAATTATTCTGTTGTAGTTTAGCAATATTAAAAAAATTTTCAAGTTGTTGATAAATATGTTGACCCGGGTAATACTACTAATACTCTTACAAACCATAATAATTACCACAATCCATGCCAACGAAGGCATGTGGTTGCCATGGTATTTGCCACAATCGAAAATAGACAAAATGCATCAAATGGGAATGAAAATTCCCGGCGATGATATATTCGGGTCTCAAGATTCATCCTTAAATTGGGCCATTGTATCATTAGACGAAGGTAGTTGCACGGGAAGTTTTATCAGTACTAACGGGTTATTGCTTACCAATCATCACTGCGCTTACAGCGATATTCAAAAACACAGCACATTGGGTAACGACCTTCTTAAAAATGGCTATTGGGCCGGTTCGGCCGAATCCGAATTACCCAATCCGGGAAAAACCGCTACCATTTTGGTAGACGCAAAAGATGTCACGTCCATTTTCCTGGAAGCATTACAAAATGCTTCAGGAAGAATTGAAACCGAAAACATTATCGACAGCATCTCAAAGGCTATCCTTGATACTGTATCTGTCAGCAATGGTCAGCAAGTTGAAATTAAAGATTTTCTCTATCAAAACATGTTTTTTGTGTTGGTTACCCAGACCTTTCGAGATGTACGGCTGGTTGGTGCCCCACCCGAGGATATTGCGCAGTTCGGAGGTGAAAACGACAACTGGGTGTGGCCACGTCATTCGGCAGACTTCGCCCTGTATCGCGTATATTGTTCACCGGAAGGACTTCCCGCCGATTATTCGCCCGAAAATGTTCCGTATCAACCCAAAAGAGTGCTTAAAATTTCTACCCAAGGAATTAATGAAGGCGATTTTACCATGACTCTGGGATTCCCGGGTGAAACCCAAAGATATATCACCTCTGCCGGACTTATAGAAGCTTACGATATCATAAATCCTGTAATTGCTGATGTCGGTAAGATAAAACAGTCCATCTGGGAAAAGAACATGAAAAACTCTCCTATTCTGGGGATTCAGTATGCCGACAAGTATGCCACCTCGGCCAATTTTCAAAAATATGCCATCGGTCAAAATGAATGCATAAAAAAGCTAAATCTTATCCAGTTGCGCCGGGAGGCAGAAAAGGGCATGCTAACTCGCCAGATTAGTGATGAGCAACAAGCTTTCCGGGAAGCCCTAAAAGCCTCAAACATCTTATATTTAATGAGAAAAAACCTTACCAAGACCACCGTCATCACCCTCGAAAGTTTAATACAAGGTGCGGAAATCAGCTCATTAGTTTTAGAATCGCTTCGTTTATTCGCACTTATGAATGAAGACTTCTCCGCTTCGCAGCCCATTGAAGAAGAAATAGACCGTCTGAAAGCCTGGAGTGAAGATTTTTTTGAAAATTACTCACTAAATGTGGATAGAGAAATTTTCACAAAAATGCTCCATTATTATCAGTCACATCTTGAAGATAGTTTTAGAGTAGACAAGAAATATCTTTTTAAAGGTGCGTCAGGTCCCGAAGATTTAGCAGAAAAGATTTATTCTCAATCTCACTTTGCTGATAAAACGAAGTTTTATGCTCTTCTTAAGTCCCCATCGCCGGAAAAGTTTTTAAAAGACCCTGCTTTTAATTTCTATTATACCCTTTTGCAGGAATTTGGGCCGATATATTCTATGTTCAACAAAATGGAAGAACAAATAAATTATTCCATGCATCTTTATGTGAACCTCCTAATCACAACCGATACGTTGGAACAAATATATCCGGATGCCAACAGTACCCTTCGACTGTCATTTGGAAAAATCAAATCCTATTCACCTAAAGACGGTATTGTCTATGCCCCCTTCTCAACCATGAATGGAATGTTCGAAAAAATTAACTCGGGAGAGTCTCAATACAGGACACAAACAAATCTCGATTCTTTATTTCAATCTGTGGGCGAAAAAACAAATTTCCCTCTATGCTTTATCACCGACAATGATATAACCGGCGGTAACAGCGGAAGCCCTGTATTAAACAAACAAGGAGAAATAGTAGGACTGGCTTTTGATGGCAATTGGGAAGGCATGGGGTCCGATATATCTTATTCTGCCGATTTGCAAAGATGTATCAATGTTGACATCCGATACATTTTGTTTTTAATTAATAAACTTTCCAATAATCCTCAGTTACTATCAGAAATAAATATAGTTAAAAGCCATCAAACGCTTTATCAGTCATCATCCTCATAATCCCTGATTTTTTACATGTTTGATGACCGAAATTTATTTCTACATTTGCACCACTTTAAAAACGACTAAATCTTATTCGGTGATGGAACTTAATCTACTGGAAATTGTTTCGGCATTCATTGTTCTGTTTGCAGTCATAGACATATTGGGCTCCATTCCCATTATTGTGGATTTGCGCAACAAAGGGAACAAAATCAATGCCTTTCAGGCCTCTTTGGTATCCTTTATTATTTTAATAACCTTTCTTTTTATAGGGAAAGCCCTTTTAGGTCTTTTTGGTGTTGATATTTCGTCTTTTGCCATTGCCGGCTCATTTGTATTGTTTATGATTGCCATAGAAATGATTCTAGGGGTTACCATATTCAAACACGATTCACCAACCGGTGCTTCGATAGTACCTATAGCTTTTCCTCTAATTGCCGGTGCCGGTTCTTTTACAACCCTGCTTTCGCTAAGGGCCGAATATGCCACTATTAACATTGTAATTGGCCTATTCCTTAACATTGTTTTCGTATACATAGTTTTGCGAATGACAACTTTAGTAGAAAGAGTTATTGGACAAGCCGGAATCTATGTATTAAAAAAATTCTTTGGTATTATATTAATGGCAATGTCCATTAAACTCTTCTTAAAT
The DNA here is from genome assembly GCF_900112795.1 of Thermophagus xiamenensis. Lineage (GTDB taxonomy): Bacteria > Bacteroidota > Bacteroidia > Bacteroidales > Marinilabiliaceae > Thermophagus > Thermophagus xiamenensis. The sequence continues at coordinate 3,099 of NZ_FONA01000034.1, read as the reverse complement.
AATGTTTCAGGGTTAGGTTAATCTCACCATAACTTTTAATATAAATGCCTAAAAAAAAATATTACGTAATTTGGGTTGGACATAAAACCGGGATAGTAGATAGTTGGGAAGAATGTAATAAGCGCATTCATGGGTTTAAAGGAGCCAGGTATAAATCGTACAAAAGTTTAGAAGAAGCTAAAAGAGCATATGCATCTTACCGGACAGAAAATATTGGTTCCACTCAGCACTCTTACACAACCAACGCAGAGATATTCTCCAGAACACCTCCTATCCGGGAGAGTTTGGCTGTAGATGCCGCTTGTAGTGGTAACCCCGGCCCTATGGAATACCGTGGGGTTTATGTAAACAGCGGCGAGGTGGTGTTTCACGTCAAATTCCCATTAGGCACCAATAACATCGGTGAGTTTTTAGCCATTGTTCATGGATTGGCCGAACTGAAACGTAAAAATCAAAATATTCCCATATACACCGACTCATCAATAGCATTAAAATGGGTAAAAAAGAAAAAATGTTTCACAAAGCTGGAGCGTGACAGTAACACCGAAAAGCTGTTTAAAATTATTGAACGTGCCGAAACCTGGCTAAAAAACAATACTTATCAACAACCTTTATTAAAATGGGATACCGAAAGATGGGGAGAAATACCCGCTGATTTTGGAAGGAAATAATCATCATCTGACTCTTCTATCAACGGTAAAACTATTTTCAATTTATTTCCGATTTTTACTCCTTCAGAAACCACATCAATGAATTGGGGCGAAGCCACTTTCGAGCCTTTCGGCATTAACTCCAAACGTTGTTTTATCAGTTCAATGCCGGATTCTGAGAGTTTATGATCCAAAATGATGCCTCTGGTCTCAAGAGTCATCTCCAATTGTTTTTTCTGTTGTTCATAACGTATTTCTATGCCAAAACGCTGACTATTCCTAATTTTACCTTGCATAAAAAGGATATCCAACAACGGCCTGACCAACAATGGAGGAACTAATAAATATCCGGAACCTGATGTCATGTAGGCTCTTACCTCATTATACCCATTTGATGGGAAAAAACGACGGCATTGAACTTTTAAATATTTATTCAGAATATCTATTTCATCCTCCAGGTAAATCAGCTCTTTTTCACCATAATCGAGAATGCTGCGTATCAGCTCACCAATATCGTGGATATATTCTATGGCCTCATTCTTTTTATCTTCAATAACATAATTTTGTATCGAAAGTAGCACGTTAAAAATAAGATGCGGCTCCACTTGCAATTGATGAAGTTTTTGCTCCAGCAGTCGTCTTTCTTTTTCCTTCATTAATAATTGATTGCGGCCATAAAGAAACCAACCGCCCCAACCCAGAAAAAGCACCAAACCAATAATTATTAAGACCAATTTCATTTGGTTATTTTTGGCTTTCATTAAATCAAGCTCTTTTTCCATTAGCAGGGTTTCAAGCTCATTATCAATAGTTTCTCTAAGAAAAGCATTATTGGAAATTATTAATGAATCCTTAAACCGAGTATATTGCTCAAGCGCTTCCAGAGCCTTTTCATATTCTTTTTCGGCTTTTAATGCCTTAAACAAAGAATACAAATTTTCCTGTCGTAAATGATCCCAACCCATATTTTTGGCAGCATCTTCCGCCCTTTCATAAAATATTACGGCCAACGCAGTCCTTCCTTGTTCAAAATATAAATCACCAAACAAACTGTAAAGATTAATAAGATAAGCGGAAGAAGACATATCTTTAAAATAATTCAATGATTCTTCCAAATAAATTGCTGCGGTTTGATATTCCTTTTTATGCAAAAACAAAGCACCCAGATTACATTTTACCTTTGCAATATTCTCGGAATCATCAAGCTTTTCATATATGGCCATTGCTTCATTATATTTTTCAATAGCCATATCAAACCTTTCCTGACCTCTTAAAAATATAGCATAATCGTTCAACACAGCAGCTGCATCAGCCAACGAATCCATCTGAAAAAAAAGAGACAACGAATGCCGGAAATAATTTTCGGCCTTCTTAAACCTTCCTGCTTTCTCTTGAACCAAAGCTATATTGTGAAGGCATTGAGCAAAACCATAATCGTTTCCGGAAATTCTTTCGTAATCCGAAGATTTCAGAAAAGCTCTTAAAGCTTCGTTATACCGCTGTTCAAAATATCTAACCAGACCTAAATTATTATAATAAACGGCTTTCTTTTCCGGGGCATTTATTGAATCTAAAAAGTTGATACTTTTTTGATAGTAATCCCCTGATAAATCAAAATGACCTCGGTAATAAGCTACCTCACCTCGAAAAAACCAACCCAGTGAAGCCAGCGAATCATTTCCCAATTCATTTGCCTTTTCAATTAGTATAAGAGCTAAAGAATCGGCCTGATCCAGTGAATCGGGGAATATTTTTTTTATTCTATTTTCAAGGTATATCAAATAAACATAATCTTTATCACTTCCAACAGAAGGGTTGGATATACCGAAAATTAGCATTATGCCCCATACAAGTAGTAATGAAAATCTTTGTTCATTCCACATGTCTATAAATCAAATTAGCTCTTTAACTTTATTTACTTTACCTTAGTGTATTGCAAAACTAAGGATTTATAACTTATAAGTCAGTTTTTTTTCGTAATTAACGCACATAATATTTATTAGCTCTGCCAATTCAATTTAAAATGTTCAAATAGTCACTTTCCTTTTTGATGGGAAAAAATAGAGAGTCAATATTCCATCCAGGCAGACCACTGGGTCGCATCGAGGCATGCGATTGAATCACATCGAAGCATGCGATTGAATCACATCGAAGCATGCGATTGAATCGCATCGAAGCAGGTGATTTAATCGCATCGAAGCAGGCGATTGAGTCGAATCGAGGCAGCTTTAAATCTTTTCTGCCGGTTCTTCTATTTGTTCCCAATATAATACAACAGGGCATTTCTCTCCTTTTTCAACTCTGCGCCTTTGCGTCTTTGCGTTGTTACGACTACTACCACAAAAGAAAAAGCTCCGACTCATTTTCATGAATCGGAGCTCTATTTTCTTTTAAAGTCGGCGGCGACCTACTCTCCCGCTTTTACGCAGTACCATCGGCGCTAACAGGC
>NZ_FONA01000026.1 GCF_900112795.1 Thermophagus xiamenensis | reverse complement strand
ATATTTATCAAACCGGGAAAAAGAAAAAATTAACTTTGCAATACGAACTAAACTGAGATAGATCTTTATCCGGACACACTAATTTAAACACTACCGGATAACTTTTACATACCATTGGGATAACCTTTACATACCGTCGGGATAACTTTTACATACCGTCGGGATAAGTTCATTTCCACTTTTTAGAGAACTTCTTTTATTCCGGGAATCATTAAAATTTTAGCAATACTAAGAGAAGAAACAAGAAGTGCGACCCAAACATTGGACCGCTCTACTCTTAAATATAAAATCATGAAATCCACTTAAGCATCTATATTAGCATATGTTGCATTTTTTTCAATAAATTCCCTTCTGGGCGGCACATCGTCTCCCATTAACATACTAAAAATACGGTCGGCCTCGGCAGCATTTTCATAAGTAACCTGCCGCAGTAACCGTTTTTCTGGATTCATTGTAGTCATCCACAATTGCTCGGCATTCATCTCACCAAGACCTTTATACCGCTGAACATGAACGGTATCTTCTTTACCGTTGGCATATTTTTCGATGAATTCTCTTCGTTGCGCATCGGTCCAGCAATATTCCTCAATTTTCCCCTTCTTCAAAAAGTATAAAGGCGGGGTTGCAATATAAAGATATCCTTTTTTAATCAGGTCTTTCATATACCTAAAGAAGAAAGTCATAATAAGCGTTGCGATGTGGCTTCCGTCCACGTCGGCATCGGTCATAATAACAATTTTATGGTAGCGCAGTTTATCAAGGTTCAAGGCCTTACTATCTTCTTCGGTACCAATAGTCACCCCAAGAGCGGTAAAAATATTTTTAATTTCTTCGTTTTCAAATACTTTATGTTGAAGCGCCTTTTCCACATTAAGAATTTTACCTCTCAAAGGCAAAATAGCCTGGAAGCGACGGTCGCGGCCCTGCTTAGCAGTACCGCCAGCGGAATCACCCTCCACCAGGAAAATTTCAGCTTTTTCGGGGTCACGAACCGAACAGTCGGCCAACTTACCGGGCAGCCCACCACCGGACAAAACACTTTTTCGTTGTACCAGCTCCCGTGCTTTTCGTGCTGCATGCCTCGCCGTAGCAGCCAAAATTACCTTATTAACGATGGCTTTAGCATCTTTAGGGTTTTCTTCAAGATAATTTGAAAGCATAGTACTCACGGCCTGGTCCACTGCCAGACTTACATCGCTATTTCCTAATTTGGTTTTAGTCTGCCCCTCAAACTGAGGTTCAGCAACTTTAACAGAAATAACGGCAGTAAGACCTTCCCTAAAATCATCGCCACTAATATCAAACTTCAGTTTAGAGAACATTCCCGACTTTTCGGCCCAGTTTTTCAAAGTTCTGGTTAACCCTCGTCGAAAACCGGTTAAATGGGTCCCTCCTTCTATGGTATTTATATTATTGACATATGAATAAACATTCTCGTTAAAAGAAGTATTGTAGAGAATGGCAATATCGACAGGAATATCATTTTTTACCGTAGAAATAAAGATGGGTTTTTCGATAAGCGGCTCACGATTATCGTCAATAAAGTTAACAAACTCAATAAGACCATCTTTAGAATAAAAACGTTCAGATTTAAAATTACCCTCTTCATCTTTTTCTCTCTTGTCGGTAAGGATAATTTCCAGTCCGGCATTCAAGAACGCCAACTCCCGCATTCTTCCGGCAAGCACGCTGTATTTATATTCAGTATTATTGAAAATAGTTGAATCGGGCATAAAAGTAATGGCAGTACCAGTTTGGTCTGTCGTACCCACTTCCCGGATAGGTGCCAACGGTTTACCTCGCTCATATTCTTGCCGGAAAATTTTTCCATCCCTTCTAACTTCAGCTTTCAAACTGGATGATAAAGCATTTACACATGAAACGCCCACACCGTGAAGCCCACCGGAAACTTTATAACTTCCTTTATCAAATTTTCCACCGGCATGCAAAACAGTCATGACAACTTCCAAGGCAGATTTTCCCTCTTTCTCATGGAAATCAACGGGAATACCGCGCCCGTTGTCAACAACGGTAATGCTTCCGTCTTCGTTTATGGTAACCTGAATTGAGTCACAGTATCCTGCAAGAGCCTCATCAATAGAATTGTCTACAACTTCATAAACCAAATGGTGTAATCCTTTTTGGCCAATATCTCCGATATACATGGCGGGTCGCTTCCGAACAGCCTCAAGTCCTTCTAACACTTGAATACTGCTGGCACTATAACCATTTGCCTCAGACTCTTGGTTATTTCCATTTACCTTTTCACTCATGATTTTAAATAATAAAATAATATTTTTTAGATAGCTTTGTCGTTCTTTGAGTTAAGAATCAAAATGCATTACAAATATAACAAAATAACCGGTATTTGCCGCCTAATATGGTAACTATTTGTCGCCACGGTAAACTCACAACAACTTATATACCAATACTTTACACTTAGACATAAAAATACCCATACCACTAATGAGAAAAGATTCACAATATGAACAGAAAATATGCCGAAAAATCAATGGAATTGCTTTAATTCATCGATTGAAATTCTTATAGTTGATAAAAATTAAATAAAGCAATAACCTCCTTTTCACGTAAAAACAGTATTTTACTAAAAGAAACAGTTAAGGCAAGGGTAGAATGACCCTTTAAAAATTAGGAATAAATTGTAATCAGCAAGCGTCGCGGGCCCCCATAATTACGAAATTCGCAAAGGTAAATACCTTGCCACATTCCAAGAGCCAGGCGACCATTTACGACAGGGATGGTAAGAGATGGCCCTAACAAAGAGCTTTTTACATGCGCCGGCATATCATCGGCCCCCTCTAAAGTATGAGTGTAGTCAGGATCATTTTCCGGCACAAGTTTATTGAAAATGGTTTCAAAATCATCTCTTACAGAAGGGTCGGCATTTTCATTAATAGTTAATCCAGCCGAAGTATGTTGCAAAAATATATTAACAAGCCCCTTATCAGGCAACTCTGGCAATTGAGAGGTAATATAACTGGTTATCAAATGAAATCCTCGTTTAAACTCAGGCAACGTAATTTTAACTTGCTTAATCATTTGATTGAAAATTTAAGATATAAAATTTTTTTCACACTCATTATATCCTCAATATTTATACTTTATTCAAGGGAAAAATCATCAAACAGAGTAGGCTTAAGAGGCGCCCTCGGCCTTAAATCTCAAATTCTCAGAATTCCAAACTTGAGGATTAACAACCGGTAATCCTTTCATTCCCTGAAAGAAATCAGCAATAACAGATGCTACTTGCTTGCTCATTTCTTTACGAGTTTCATGAGTAGCACTACCCACATGAGGTACCAAAACAACATTATCCATATAAATTAGTTCATCAGGAACGTTGGGTTCATTGGCAAAAACATCCAGGGCAGCACCTGCAATTTCTTTCTTTTTTAAAACCTCAATTAAAGCTTCCTGATTGATAACCGCGCCACGTGAAGTATTGATAAGAAAAGCAGAAGGTTTCATTAGCTTAAGTTCCGGAAAAGAAATCAAAGATTTGGTTTCCGGTGTTAGAGGCACATTAAGAGAAACAAAATCGGCATTACGCAACAAATTTTCCAAATCGGTAAATCGGGCCTCATATTGCTCTTCAATATGAGGCTCCAGTTTATGTCGATTATGATAAATCACCTTCATACCAAAAGCTAATGCCCTTTTAGCAAGCGCTTTGCCGATAGCACCCAGGCCAACTATTCCAAGCGTTTTATCGCGAAGCGTAGTTCCCCAATTTTGAAGGACGCCCCAATCCGTAATTTTTTTTGCACGTAGCCCCCTGTCAAATTCTGATATTCTACGTGCCACATCAATAATCAATCCCATAGCCAGTTCTGCTGTGGGCTCAGTAACAGTATCAGGCGTATTGGTTACTACAATGCCTAATTGAGTAGCCTTTTCAACATCAATATTGTCTGTACCGGCACCATAATTGGCTATTAATTTCAATTTCGATGCAGCCTCAATAAGCCTGCTATCCAGAGGATTTCCAAAAACCGAGACTACAACTTCGCATTCAGGAATCAAAGCAGATAGTTCTTCATTCGAGAAAGTGTCATTATCAGGCCAAATCAATTCAAAATCGCTTTCCAGAATTTTTAACGGCTCCTCGGGTATTCTGTGAGATATGAGTATCTTTTTTTTCATAGTCGTCACGAATCTTATTATAGCATAAGCATAAAAACTTTTCGAAATTCAAATATACATCATATTCACTGAAACTTCTATATTGTCTTTCTGTAATTTAATACTGCGAGACCAAATAAAAATACAGCCAAAACGGAAATACCGGTTACCTGCTTCCACAAATCACTCAAACCGGCACCTTTTAACAAAATGGCACGCATCAAGTCGATAAAATAATATAACGGATTGAGCAGGTTTAATTTTTGCCCCCACTCCGGCATATTATCTACTGAAGTAAAGATACCGCTCATAAGGATAAACACCAACAGGAAAAAGAAACTAACAAAAGTAACCTGCTGTTGGGACGAAGAAATTGTAGAAAGTAACAAACCTAAACCCAAAAGGCCTGTGAGGTATAATGTTGCAATGGCAAAAACGAGCCACAGACTGCCTTCGATTGGTATTTGATAAATGAGTTTCCCAATTGTCAATCCCAGAGCCAATTCAAATAATCCAATTAATAAGAACGGAAGCAGCTTGGCTACTATAAACTGCCACTTTCTTACCGGCGTAACATTAATCTGTTCAATGGTTCCCATCTCCTTTTCACGCACCAAATTCATGGCGGTTAAAAACATGCCCACAACCGATACCAAGACCACTAAAATTCCAGGAACCATAAAATGTTTATAGTTGAGTTCAGGATTGTACCAATAGGAAAAAGTAGTCACTATACCTGCCTGTGGTAGCACACCGTAAGTTTCTTTAACGAAGCTTTGACTTAAACCGGCAATTACCTGCTGCAAATATGCGTATCCCAATTGAGCCTGTTGTGAATTTATGGCATTGGCCAATAATTGAATTTTTACCTGCTCATTGCTCATTAAAGAAGATTCGAAACCCTGAGGTATAACAAGCAAAAAGTCGATTTCACCTTTTTCAATTTTCTTTTTCGCACTTAAAACATTTTCATCATTTTTTCCCACAACAAAAAAAGGCGATGCATCCAAGACAGAAATTAACCTTTTACTCCAGGGCGAATGGTCTTCATCAACGACTGATAATTGCTGCTTTCGCATTTCCAGAGTAGCGGCATTTACCAATATTAGCAATTGAACTACAGGTATAACAAATATTAACCGCAAAATGGTTTTATTGCGATAAATCTGAATAAATTCTTTTTGAAGCAAATAGAATAGAATTCTCATTATTGTTTGTCATTAAAAAAGAAAAAACATTCACTGACCATGTGAATTATGACAATCTAACTTTAAAATTTTTGATACTCAATGCCATAAAAGCAACAATAAAAGCCGCAAAAATTAATAATTCTTTCCAAATGGACATAAAACTTCCGGCTTTAAACATGATGCTTTTCACTGCCTGGATATAATATCTGGGGGGCATAATGCTGCTCAACCATCGCAGCAATACCGGCATATTTTCAATAGGATAAATAAATCCGGATAACAACACCGTAGGTAATAATAGCGCAAAAAGAGAGATGAACATTGCTACCATTTGACTGGCAGATACAGTTGATATAAAAATCCCTAACGATAACGACAACAGAATATATAAAATATTAATAATAGTTAACCACCACCAACTACCTTCCATCGGCACTTTAAAAATGAAAATTCCTACCAATAGTATTGTTACAGCATTAATGAAAGATAGAATAATATAGGGCGCCACTTTCCCAACAATGATTTGCCAAGGTTTCAGTGGTGAAACAAGCAGTATCTCCATAGAACCGTATTCTTTTTCCCGGGTAATAGAAATAGAAGTCATCATGGCCGAAATAAGAATTAAAATCATAGCCATAATACCAGGCACCGACATAAAGACGCCCTTAAGAGCAGGGTTATAAAACATTCGGGTTTCAATTGTAACCGGTATTTCCGATGCCCGTCCAGACAATCCATTTTCAGCGTCAAACCTTGTGATAATACTTCTGGCATAATTTACTAACATTTGAGCTGAATTGGCTTCTGAGGCATCAGCTACAAGTTGTACTTCAACACCCGAACTCTCTGCCTGCCGCTTTCCAAACTCTGAAGGTATAACCACTACCATTCTGACCTCCCCTTTACGCAACGACGCTTCCATCTCTTCAGGGTTATCTATCATCTTGCCAATTTTAAAATATCCCGATGCCGCCAAACGATTGACAAGTTGATAACCGGCATAATCATTGGCTTTATTAAAAATCCCAATCCTGGCTTGGTTTATTTCTGTTGTAATCACATAGCCAAAAATCAGTATTTGTGCCAATGGCATTATTAATAGAACCATTAAAGTACGCTTATCGCGAATGATATGAATAGCTTCTTTCTTAATAAAAACCCAGAGTTTTTTCATCGTTTGGAAATGATTATTAATGCCCCGTCGTAAGGCTCTGTTTATCTTTTACCGAGTAAGATTTAAAAAAACTTCGTTCATGGTGTCTACATTAAATTGCTTTTTCAATTTAGCAGGGGTGTCAAGAGCTTTTATATGACCATCTACCATCACTGTTACCCTATCGCAATATTCCGCCTCGTCCAAATAATGAGTAGTAACAAAAATGGTTATTCCATCAGCTGCCGCCTCATATATTAACTCCCAGAACTGTCGGCGGGTGACAGGGTCTACTCCACTGGTTGGCTCATCAAGAAAGACTATTTTCGGGTGATGAACCATTGCCACAGAAAATGCCAATTTTTGTTTCCAACCCAAAGAGAGCGTCTTAATCAATCGGCTTCTATCCTTTAATAGTCCAAGTTTTCTTAATATCGTATCAGAACGTTGACGAATCTCATTCGCAGTCAAACCATATATGGCTCCATATAATCTGATATTTTCAAAAATGGTCAAATCTTCATATAAGGAAAACTTTTGACTCATATACCCAATGTTTTGTTTCACTAATTCGGGATGAGTCATTACATTGTATCCTGCAACAACTACCTGGCCGGATGTAGGTGCCATCAATCCGCAAAGAATTTTAATGGCAGTAGTTTTTCCGGCTCCGTTAGCACCTAAAAAGCCAAAAATCTCTCCCCTGCGTACATTAAAGGTGAGATGGTCATTGGCGGTGAAATTCCCGAACTTTTTCACCAGGTCGACAACCTCAATGGCAAACGCCGATGTATTGATATCCTTCATCCGTTTTCTTTTTCTGTAATACTCATTAGAGACATAAATCGGTCCTCTATATTGGGTTTGATAGGTCTGATTCGGACATTGGCTAATCCATTTTCGTATAAATAGCGGATTAACTCTTCCCGCCAATCTCCACCCCCATGGAAAGTTAAATGTAACTCTTCACCAAAAGGATATACCGATTCAACCCGATAGAATTTCCGACAATGCAGCAACAACTTATACATGTTTTCACCTGCCACGCCGAACAACTGTTTCCCAAAACCTTGTGTCACGGCATCAGGTGTCGAAATTTCGAGGATATGCCCCTTCTGAATCAGTGCAACTCTATCGCACAGGGAAGCTTCATCCATATAGGGTGTAGAAACCAAGACGGTAATTCCGGCATTTTTAAGCTTTTGTAACATCTCCCAAAAATCGCTTCGTGAAACAGCATCCACCCCGGTAGTAGGCTCATCCAAAACCAATAACTTAGGTTTATGTATTAAGGCACACGAGAGAGCAAGTTTTTGTTTCATGCCGCCGGAAAGCTTACCGGCTCGCCGTTTCTTGAAGGGTTCTATTTGCCGATAGATGTCTTTTATTAGATGGTAATTCTCTTTAATAGTGGTGCCAAACACGGCAGCAAAGAAATTAAGATTCTCTTCAACCGTTAAGTCCTCATATAGTGAAAACTTTCCTGGCATATATCCCACCATTCTGCGGATTGCCTTATAATCGGCAACAGGACTTTTCCCCCATAAGCAAACCTCGCCTTCGTCCGGCAGTAATAACGATAAAATAATGCGAAACAATGTGCTTTTCCCTGCTCCATCGGGACCAATGACACCAAAGAGCTCTCCCTCTTCAACTTGAAATGAAACCCTCCTTAGCGCCTTAATATTCCCAAAATATTTAGACACACCGCTTACTGTTACCATATCAATTAATTTTATATAACCCCATGGGTATAACCTGAACATTAAAAGAAAACTTCTCCCGGCATTCCAATCTTAATTTTGCCATCGTAATTGGGAACTTTCACCTTTATTGCATAAACCAAATCAACTCGTTCCTCTTTGGTTTGAATTATCTTGGGTGTGAACTCTGCCGAAGCAGATATCCAAGTAATTTTTCCTTCCCGCTGATGCTCATTTTTCTTATCCCTATCAAAAGCCACGCGAACGGATTGACCAAGAGTTACATCATCCAATTGAACACCGGAAATGTAAGCCCTCAATATTAATTCATCAGTTTTAGCCATTTTTAGCAGAGGTTTCCCGAAAGCCACCACTTCACCTGCCTCGGCATACTTTTGTAAAATCGTTCCTGAAAAAGGTGCCTTCACTTTACAACGAGCCAGCCGCTCCCTTGCAGCATTAATTTTGGCTTCTACAACTCTCATCTCAGCTTTAAGCGCCAAAGCCTGTGATTGTACTTGTGCCAATTCTTTTTGTGTAACTCGATATTGCCCTGTGATTTCGTCATATTTTTGCGCAGATATTGCTTCCTCTTCAAACATACCGGCAACCCGATTTACTTCTTTTTCCATAACCTTTAACCGCTCTTTTTGCACTTCTATGCTTTTTCTAAGTTGTACCAGGCGCGCTTCTACACTCTCTTTAGAAGCTAATAACTGCTCCAACTCGAGTTGTGCAATAGTAGTATCAATCATTGCTATAACCTTTCCTCCTTCCAAAATATCACCTTCATCTACCTGCAGCCATTCTATTTTTCCGGCAATCTCTGAACTAATTATTACTTCATCCGCCTCAAAATTACCATAAGCGTCTGCCTTACCATCGTCATTCGAACATCCTGGTATTAAAATCAATACCAGTAGCAACGTCGACAGAAAACCTGCGTCAATAAATAAAAACTTTGAAAGGATACTTTCATCCTTTAGTGTGCTGTTTGTCTTAAATATTGATTTCATTCGTATATAATTTATTTAACTCATTGGCCGAATGGAACTCGCATGGCTTAAGTTTATACATGTTCTTATTGCGGAAAACCTTCTTGCCATGCTCGTTTCATCAGTATAAAATTTATCTAATTCATTGGCCGGATGGAACTCGCATGACCTAAAGTTTATACATGCTCTTATTGTGACAAGTTTTCTTGGTCATGCTCGTTTCATCAGTATAAAATTTACTTACTTCATTGATATATTGCTTCTTATAAGTAGTCGTTAGTGGTTAGTCATTTGTCATTAGTTATTTAATAATAACCACTTGTTAATTAATGACTAATCACTTCTTCTGCCTTCTGCCTGTGCACTTCTGCCCTGGGCATTTTATACATGTCCTTTTGTGGAAAAAGCCGCCATGCTCGTTTCATCCGTATGAAATTTACTTTTATAGTTAGTTTAAAATCCATTATAGCCAACGGGCACTCCTTAAACCACTTAAGGGGAAATACCCATCACGCAATCAGGCATTTTATTAATGTCACTTATTATGACTATTTTACAAACCACTATCCCCTTTCAAGCATTACACTTTATTTTCATTTTCCGGCTCCGACTAAATATTTAAATGCCAAACCCTTTAAATATTCTAACTGATGAATTCCCAAGTTTATTTGGGAATTAATTAAAGCATTCAAATCTTCTACATAGTCGGCCGACGTTATTATACCGCTCTTTAATTTTTTCTCACTATCGTTGGCCACTTCCTGTCTAAGTTTAACGATACCCTCATCCAGTTCCATAATGGATATGAATTGCGAAATTTCATTACTTAGCCGGCTATCAACTCTTTGAAGATTTAAATCGAAGGTTTCCCGCCTTAAATCCACCAATTGACTTTTATTATTGAAAGTCAATTGTCTGCGCTTGGCTTCTTTCCAGTCCCAAGGCTTCCATTTCAAACGAATACCTATCATCATAAAGGTATCAAACTCATCTTTTAACATGTTGTAACCGGGGTTTCCATAACCACCTTGAACAAAAGCAGCCAAGACAGGCCATCTGTTACGTTGGGCCAAAATTGAGGCTGTTTCACTTTGCTCTTTTTGTAAAGCAAACAAGCGATATTCCGGTCGCCTCTCAGGCTGAAAAAAATCAGAGACATCCGGCTTTACAAGTTGTGAAACAGAAGAAACCTGTCGACCCAAATACGAGGAAAGATTTTCCAGCAATGCCTTGATGCTGTAATCAAGAGCGACTTTTTGCTGGCGGGTCAACAGCTCTTCCGCTTCAAGCGTATAAATGTCGGCTTTTTCTATTGACCCATAATTTTGGGCGGTTTGTAATTCTTTTTTACGGATTTGAAGTGTTTTAATTTTTTGGTCTAATTGCAAACCTTTTTCATTTAGCATTAATATTTGAAAAAACAGTTCTGTTACCCGCTGCTTAAGGTCGTATAACTCTATTTCAATATTCTGCTGCTCTATCTCTCCTGCAATCTCTTCTACCTTCTTTTGGGTGTTAATTCGTCCACCATCATAAAGGGTTTGACTCAAATCCAATGCAATTTTATACTGGTCATTAGAGGCCTGAGGAAAATTTACACCCGGAATAGCCGATGACAAGTCCACATGTGTCACCTCATTTTGCCATGAGGCTTGACCAATCAACTCCATTTGCGGCAACCATTTAGTTTGGACATTTCGAAGGTTTAGCTCTGTGCTCTGCTTCAACAATGCTTTCCCTTTAATCAACGGATAATGATTCCGTGAATATTCCCAACAATCCTTCAAAGTAAATAAATTGGGTTGCGCCAACAGAGTATTAAGCGTAATTGAAAGTCCCAAAACTGATATAAGGAAATACTTCATAATGATAATTTAAATTTACATTATGGATTTCAACCATAATAGAACTAAACAACTTAGGTTCGAATAAAACTTTGAAACTTATTGGTCGGGATTGACAAGAATACTGCGACAAATAAATTCATACACTGTTTCTTTTCTTTTTTGCAAAAAGCTGTCATACTCTCCTTTTGATTTCCAAAACATAGAACTCACCAGAGGACGAGCAATAAAAGGAAAAATGGAAAGTGCTATAATATTGACCAACAATTCTCTGGGGTCCATATTTACCACCTCCCCATTATCAATAGCGTCCTGAACAATTTTGATTATTTTATCAGGCTTTATTCCCGAAGCGAGCAACAATTCCTTAATCCGTTCCGGCGACCGGTTTAGTTCTCCCACCACAAAAGCAGGAAGATAGGGACGCTGAGCTAATATTTCGGTATATCCGTCAATAACGGCTTTTATCAAATCCCTGATTCCTGCCATCCCACCTTGGGTTACTTTTTCTATGGACGGCCAAAATTGACTAAATGCTTCCCGGAAAATACGGTCGAAAAGTTTTTCTTTACTTCTGAAGTAATAATGCAACAACGCTTTATTAATCCCGGCTTCATCAGCAATTTCCTGCATCCGTGCACCGGCATAACCTTTTTTTTCAAAAACCCGATTGGCTGCTTTTAAAATAAGCTCCTCTGTATCTTGATTTTTATCTTGCTTGTTTTTTACCATTTGTTTTAACTGTTTAATTTAACCATCTGGTCAAATTTAATTCAATTCTATCTGATAACAAATTTTTTTCGTAAAAAATCACAAACTAATTTCTCATACTAATTATAAAAACCCTGAATTTAAGCTTATAGAGAATATCATTGAACGGGCCTGGCCACAAGAATACCGTATACGTTTTTGCGGTTACGAACATACTCCGCAAGGCTATTCTCTGAAATTTTAACCTTGTTACCTACAGTAGAAGCATGAATAAAATGTAGTTGACCGGATGTATGATAAGCCAACCCCACATGAACAACATCCAAACCTTTTATTGAAGTACAAAAAGCAATGATGTCACCATTCTGAATGGAATCGGATATAGCTTCAATATTAGCCTCGGAAATATATCGTAGTTTTAACGTGGAAACTCGCTTTTCATCGTTTTCAATTGAATGAATTAAAGTGGAATTCTCCCTTAACTTAGGATAATATTCAGCATGGGAAGACATAAAATCTACATAAGCATCAAATTCTCTGTCACCAAAGTCATTACTCACTATTTTCACCAGGCCTTTTGCTTCATTATTTGACAACCATTCAGTAAAATAATGAAGTCTGGAATCATATCCACTAATTCTTCCATCACGATATCGTAAGGTCTTCAAAATTTTCAAAAACGATGATAATTCGGTAGTTCTATCTTTAATGCAAAATGATAGCGCTAAAACATTTTCAACAAAGGTGGTACAATCAAACTCACGAAGATTAACAATAAGTTTTTCAGGCGCATCCGATTCCAAAGTATGTGCAACGTATGGCTGATTCAGAAAATACTGAGCTACATCAATTATTACATTCTCTAGCGGTCGATGGTCCAGTTGACGAAGGTGGGACCATTCCATCAATTCCTTAAAAACAGCAGAATCTTCTTTGGTTATATGAACTAAAAATTTTACACCTGTGGCTTCTTTATTACCCTTCGTCGTCCCTTTCCCTCTTATTATTTGGCTATTTAAAAAGCAGACGAAAAAAACAAAAATTGATATAAATAAAATATTAGGGAAATCTTTTCTAAATGATTTGCTTTTCATGACAAAAAATTTCAGTCAAATTTAATAGAAACGTACATTCATGACAAATTATAAGTCACCTAAAAAGTTGTTCTTTACGAATGTAAAAGCTCCACTCAACAAAAACATTAAACAATAACGAACAATCACTGTTATTTTCGGGTTACTCAAAAACAAAAACACATGTACTATCAAAATTTAAAAGTAACCTAAAGATATTGGTAACACAACCATTTGAAACGGGCATAACCGGAAAGTTTTTTCACGCTGTGGTCAGGTACAAAACAGACCTTAAGTCAATTAGTCACTGGTGGTTAATCATTAGTATAGTTTTGTGAAATAAGTAAACATTACATTAAGAAATAACAAACCGAAGAACATACTAAACGTTCTTATTCAATAAATACCAGAAAAATTAAAGTAACAACACAAAATAATTTATGGATCGTTTAGAAAGTAATATCGATACTACCGACCAACATTTTAAGAATAATTACCACACCAACAAAGCATTAGTTGCTGCACTGGAAGAAAGGTTAGAGCAAATTAGCAAGGGTGGTCCGGAGAAACTAAGACAAAAACATCTCACCAGAGGTAAGTTACTGGTTCGCCAAAGAATTGAAAAGCTTCTGGACCCACACACCCCTTTTCTGGAACTTTCCCCACTGGCTGCATGGCAACAATACAATGATGAATTTCCGGGCGCGGGAATTGTCACCGGCATAGGGCGAATACACCAACACAATGTTATGATCATTGCCAACGATGCCACGGTTAAGGGAGGCACCTACGTTCCCGAAACCATCAAAAAGCATTTAAGGGCACAGGAAATAGCACGTGAAAACCAGCTTCCTTGTATCTATCTGGTCGATTCGGGCGGCATATTTTTGCCCTTACAGGCAGAAGTATTCCCTGATAAGGACGATTTTGGCCGCATTTTTTACAATCAGGCCCGCTTGTCGGCAGAAGGGATACCTCAAATATCTATCGTCATGGGTTCCTGTACCGCCGGCGGGGCCTATATCCCGGCTATGAGTGACGAAACTATAATCGTTCGCAACCAGGGCACCATTTTTCTGGCGGGACCTCCCTTGGTTAAAGCCGCTACCGGCGAAGAGGTAACACCCGAAGAGTTGGGCGGGGCCGAAGTTCATACCAGTATCAGTGGCGTAGCTGACCATATTGCCGAAAACGATGAACACGCCCTGCAAATTTGCCGTAACATAATAGAGTCGCTACCAATGCCACCAACATCCCGTCACCCTGACAAATTCGTCGAACCACCTCAATATCCGAAACAGGAATTATATGGGTTAATCCCTTCTGGGAATGACTCCTTTCCGGATGTAAGAGAAATCATAATTCGTTTGGTTGATGGCAGCCGATTTCAGGAATTCAAGCAAAACTACGGTGAATCATTGGTAACAGGCTTTGCACGTATACATGGTTATAAGGTTGGAATCCTAGCCAATAACGGGATATTATTCTCTGAGTCGGCACTAAAAGGAACCCACTTTATTGAACTATGTAATCACCGAAACATACCCATGGTTTTCCTCCAAAACATAACTGGCTTTATGGTTGGAAAAGAATATGAACATGGGGGTATCGCTAAAAACGGGGCCAAAATGGTTCATGCACTTGCAAACTCTGTTGTGCCTTTTTTCACTATTATTATTGGTGGTTCTTATGGCGCCGGCAATTATGCCATGGGGGGACGTGCCTACAATCCCAGACTACTCTTTATGTGGCCCAACGCACGCATTTCAGTGATGGGTGCCCGGCAAGCCGCCGAGGTTCTTATGACCCTAAAAAAAGAACAGGCAGCTGCGAAAGGTAATAATGTGCCAGCAGAAGAACTAAAAGCTATTGAAGAGCAAATTATCAATAAATATGCTACGGAAGGCTCTGCCTGGTACAGCACTTCCAGATTATGGGATGATGGTATTATAGACCCTGCCCAAACACGGGATATTTTGGGGCTGGCACTGGAAATGTCAAGCCATTCACCATCTCAGGTGCCCAAATACGGAATTTTTCGCATGTAATACGATGGTTAAAAAGGCCTTATCCCACCATTCCGGTTGAACAAACTTTTTCTTAACCAATAAAATTTTATTTAAATGGCTTTTATATTTTAGCTACCTTATAAAATATTTATTGCCTACAAACATTAACCGATTGTTCTATGAACTATTTAACAAAAAAATATGCTCAAAA
This sequence comes from Thermophagus xiamenensis, assembly GCF_900112795.1. Lineage (GTDB taxonomy): Bacteria > Bacteroidota > Bacteroidia > Bacteroidales > Marinilabiliaceae > Thermophagus > Thermophagus xiamenensis. Next base: position 35,870 of record NZ_FONA01000026.1, on the reverse strand, counting down.
CGTTTGCTTTCTGGAGCTCAACAGACCCGATAAAAAAAATGCCTTAAACAAGGAGATGATTCGTCAACTGATTGATTTTTTTGAAAACAGCGCAAAGAGCACCCAATTCAGAGTGCTGGTCATTTGGGGCAAAGAGCGTTTTTTCTCTTCAGGTGCCGATCTTCAATGGATGAAAGAAGCGGCCCGACAATCAAAAGAAAAAAATATGGAAGAGGCTGAATTGTTTTACCGCCTCTATTCAACCTTATATCAATATCCCAAGCCGGTAATTTCATGCGTAGAAGGAGGTGCTTACGGCGGTGCTATTGGTTTAATGACTTGTTCCGACATCGCTATTACTACTCCGGAAGCCAAATTTTCTTTTTCGGAAACTAAACTGGGACTGGTACCGGCTATGGTGGCACCATGGATCATAAAAAAAACAGGCATTGCCTTTGCCCGACAGGCATTTCTTTCGGGTTTTACCTTTTCGGGTGAGACTGCCCAGCAACATAATCTTGTACAACTTCTTTTTTCTCATGATGAAATCATTCCAAAAACCAGAGAGTTAGCTGTTCGAATCGCCAATAACAGTCCTAACGCCATTTCTGAAACAAAAAAACTGCTGAACACAATTGATGATAGGATTGTTCCCATTGACGATGATTTGACCCGATATTGTGCATCAATGATTGCCGATGCAAGATCATCATTGGAAGGACAAGAAGGGGTCAATGCCTTTTTTGAAAATCGAAAACCATTTTGGAATAAAAATCATGAATAACCGTAAATTAACCAAAATATTTATTGCCAACAGAGGAGAAATTGCTTATCGCATCATACGCACAGCGTCCCGACTTGGAATTTCTACGGTTTTACCCGTCGTACCGGAAGAGAAAGATACATTACCTGCCCGTGCAGCCGATGAAATTCACGTTCTGGAGAATTCAATTCTTGATGAGACCTATCTTAATGGCAAGGTAATGATAGAGCTTGCCTTAAAATACGGCGCCGACGCTATTCATCCCGGATATGGCTTTTTATCTGAAAATGCTGAATTTGCTCGTTTAGCCGAAAACGCTGGTCTTATATGGATTGGTCCTCCGCCCGATGCCATGGCGCTAATGGGGAATAAATTGTCGGCCAGAAAAGTTGCTCAAAAGGCAGGCATCCCTGTTCCCAAAGGAATTTCCGGAACGAAACAAGAAATTCTAAAAAATCATGATTCTCTTCGCTTCCCGCTACTCATCAAAGCAACGGCAGGGGGCGGCGGTAAAGGAATGAAAATCGCCCACAACAGTGAGCAACTAGAGACCATGCTCGACGATGCGGCCCGCGAAGCCAAAAACTATTTTGGCGACCAGACTATTTATGTTGAAGAGTATATTGACAATCCACGACATATTGAGGTTCAAATTTTCGGTGACCAATATGGAAATGTTGTTCATCTTTTTGAACGTGAATGTTCCATTCAACGACGGTTCCAGAAAATCGTAGAAGAATCGCCCTCAGCCTTTGTGGATGATAATCTAAGAGATAAATTATCGTCCCAGGCGGTTAAACTGGCACAACAAATTAATTACTGCAACGCAGGAACAGTAGAATTCCTCGTCGATTCCAATAAACAACACTATTTTTTAGAGATGAATACAAGGCTTCAGGTTGAACATCCCGTAACCGAAGCCATTACCGGCATCGACCTTGTCGAAGAGCAAATAAAAACAGCCATGGGGCTTCCCCTCTCTTTTATACAAGAAGATGTTAAAGCCCATGGACATGCCATCGAAGCCAGAATATATGCTGAAGATGCTTTAAATAACTTCAGGCCGTCGCCCGGGAAAATCAACTTTGTTAAATGGCCTTCTCCGCAGATGGCACGTACCGATTCTTTTTTTGATTCATCGGTCGAGATACCCTCTTTCTTCGACCCCCTACTGGCCAAAATAACCGTTTGGGGCTTTAACCGAAAAGAAGCTATTGAAAAGTTATCATTAAGTTTAGAACAAACTTCTGTTATAGGTATTACTACCGGATTACCATGGTTACGAAAATTGACAAAAACAGAAGCCTTTGTAACCGGCAATACAACCACTCATTTCACTACAACCTATCAGGATTTATTGCATAAGGCCATACAACCCAATGGGTTGAAAAAAACCGAACTACTCCTGGCCGCTTTCGCTGTCTGGATTATTCATTACCGAAATGAGAATAATGACAACAATATATGGAATAAACTTGGCCACAAACGATGGGGCAACAATTTTGAAGTTACCCTGGCTCACAAAACCTATACCGTCAAAATTAAAGATGGTGTTTACCCCCATTCATTGAAATGGTGTTTAGATAACAACATAATGGATGATATTCATAATATTACATTTTCATCCCATAATTTGCGCTTTTATTTCCGCGAACAATGGGCTCAACTGACCTGGTACTATACCCATCGTAATGAACTTTTATTGGAAGTAGACGGCCACACTTATCGTCTATTTCCCGGATTCCGACTAAACAATATCACAAATAGCAATCAGAAAAACACTGAAAAAAGCAACATCATTAAGGCGCCTATCCCCGGAAAAATATCCAAAATATTAGTAAAAAAAGGAGAATTAGTGAATGAAAGCAGTCCGCTGATGATCCTTGAGGCAATGAAAATGGAAAATACTCTCCAGGCAAAAGCCAGGGGAATGGTAAAGGAAGTGCGTATAAGCGAAGGAGAACAAGTGAAAGCCGGACAGATTTTGGCAGAAATTGACGACAAGACTTGACACCATTAAAAAAACACGGCACCCTCGGAATTCTAAAAAAAATATTATCAAGCTAATCATCGAAAACCTAACAAGCTATAATAAGTTGAAAAGAGCACGCAAATACAATCGTTTATTTTGGCATAACATTAATTCTTAATCGACCACTTTTTGTAACAACATACTCTGTTTTTTATAATTTATTAAATATGATATTGACAACCGAAAAACACGAAAATTACCGAAAACAAATCCGGGCTTTTGCAGAAGAAGTCATCCAACCCGAAGCAGAAAGACTCGACAGGGAAGAACGATTCTCACCTGAACTAACCAAGAAAATGGGAGAAGCAGGTCTCTTTGGGATTACATTACCAAAAAAATATGGAGGACAAGAGCTTGATACTCTGTCTTATATTATTGCGGTAGAAGAGTTGGCACGTGTTGACGCTTCTCAGGCTGCCACTGTTGCTGCCCACAATAGTTTGGGTATTGACCCCATCTATGTATATGGTAGTGAAGAGCAAAAAAATAAATGGTTACCCAAGCTTACCACCGGAGAACATCTTTGGGGTTTCGGATTAACCGAAGAAACCGCCGGATCCGATGCTTTGGGAACAAAAACCAAAGCAGTACGTGAAAAAGATTATTGGGTGCTCAATGGCACCAAACGATTTATCACCAACTCATCCAACGAGCTTACACTGGGGGTCACCATCCAGGCCATGACCACCGACAAAAACGGAAAAGAAAAACTTAGTGCCATTTTGGTAGAAAAAGACCGACCCGGTTTTTATTCGGAACGCATGACCGGTAAAATGATGTGGAGAGCCTCTGACACCGGCCGAATCAAACTGGAAAATTGCAAAGTGCCATATTCCAACCTTCTGGGAAAAGAAGGAATGGGTGCCAGATATATGCTTAAAACTCTCGATGGGGGACGATTATCCATTGCAGCCATGGGAGTAGGTCTTGCCAGGGGCGCTTTTGAACATGCCCTTCAACATGCTCAAACCAGATATCAATTCGGACAGCCCATCTCTAAGTTCCAAAGCATCAGTTTTAAACTGGCTGACATGGACATGAAAATTGAACTGGCCAGAAACACCTTATATAAAGCATGCCTGCTTAAAGACCAGGGAAAATCTTTCACACGCGAAGCAGCCATAGCTAAGCTGTATGCATCGGAAATGGCGCGTGAAATAGCAGATGAGGCGGTCCAAATATTTGGTGGCTCCGGGTTGTTTAAAGATAACCCTGTAGAACGGTTCTATCGTGACCAAAGGTTATTACAGATTGGTGAAGGAACATCCGAAATTCTAAGATATGTCATCGCTCGCCAGTTGGGCATAAAGTAAATTAAATATTATTGTTAGTGAATTATTTTTAGAATGAGCGACCGGAAAAAAGACCACATTGACATGGCCTTGTCGGCCCGAACAGGCAAGCATGAGGCAGATAATCGATTTCATTACGAACCGCTTTTGGCATCCCACCATGATGGACGCTTTGATGCTTTCTCTTTTGCAGGGAAAACCATGACCCTACCCATTTGGGTAAGCAGCATGACCGGCGGAACACGCATGAGTGGAACCATAAACAGGAATCTGGCCCAGGCCTGCGGAGAGTTCGGAATGGGAATGGGTCTGGGCTCCTGCCGTGCCTTACTCGACAATCAGGAACACTGGGACGACTTTAATATTAGAGAATATATGGGCGAGTCTGTACCTTTCTATGCCAATTTAGGAATCGCCCAAATTGAAAAAATTATTGACCAAAAACAGGAACAAAAAGTTGTTGACATGGTCGACCGACTAAAGGCTGACGGACTGATAATTCATGTTAACCCTCTTCAGGAAGCTTTCCAGCCTGAAGGGGACACTATTAGCGTCCCGCCGATCGAAACCATTGAAGCGTTTCTGGAACGTACCAATCTCAGAATCATCGTTAAAGAGGTAGGGCAAGGCATGGGCCCGGAAAGCCTGCGCCGTCTATTGTCGCTACCGTTAGAAGCTATTGAGTTTGGTGCTTTGGGAGGCACCAATTTTACCAAACTTGAAATTAGCCGGATAAAAGACCACCATCCTGAACACTTCGGGCTGTTTGACCCTTTTGGCAAAATTGGTCACACCGCACCGGAAATGACACATTTTGTAAATATCATTGCCGCAAAATATCCGGTGAAATGTCAGCAATTGATCATTTCAGGTGGAATTAACAATGTGGTAGATGGATTTTACCTTACACAAATAAGCTCTTTAAAATCAGTCTTTGGGATGGCTTCGGCTTTTCTTAAGCATGCCATGGACGATTACGAAACTCTGAAAAATTTCGTAATTCAAATAAAAAAAGCGCTGGGAATTGCCAGGCAATACCTGATACCTGTAAGTAACTGTCAAAATCAAAACGACTTGTAGGGGGATACATAAATACTGTGAATATGAGCTCACTAATCAAAGGTTTTTCTAAACTGTCAAGAGAAGAAAAGATTGAAACATTAACTCAAACCTATTCGCTACCGGAAGATTTTTCGGAAAGGCTGGCACACTACCGTCACCCTTCGCAGCAAGAGTTGTTCGATGATTTTTCCGAAAATACCTTGTCTAACTTTTACCTTCCCTTTGGTGTTGCACCCAATTTCAAAATTGATGACCGGTGGTATGTGGTACCCATGGTGGTAGAAGAAAGCTCGGTGGTAGCAGCAGCCAGTCGGGCCGCTGCTTTTTGGGCTCAAAACGGGGGATTTAAAACCACCATCCATGGCACACTAAAAAAAGGACAGATTTGGTTTAAATGGAACGGACCAATAACACAAATCCAAAAACACATTGACACACTGAAGGCCATACTTCTGAAAGCGGTAAAACCCATAACCGAAAATATGGAAAAACGTGGTGGTGGTGTTGAAGCAATATCTATTATACCCCTTGAACAAAAAACTTCACTCTATCAACTGGAAGTGCTATTTGAAACGGCAGACAGCATGGGTGCCAACTTCATCAACTCATGTCTGGAAGAGATGAAAAATCCGCTGCAAGATTTTTTTCAATCACAGGAAACTTTGAAACAACATGGTCACATAGATATCATTATGGCCATCCTATCCAATTATACCACCGGCTGTTTGGTAACAGCCGCTGTTGAATGCCCGGTGTCGGCACTCAAACCTTTTGCCGCCGACCTTTCATCAGAACAATTTGCAGAAAAATTTAAGCTGGCAGTAGACATTGCACGGTTGGACCCCTCTCGTGCCGTAACCCACAACAAAGGTATTTTTAATGGCACCGATGCTGTCGTAATAGCCACCGGCAATGATTTTCGGGCGGTGGAAGCTGCCGGCCACGCCTGGGCAGCAAAAGATGGTCAATACCGGTCGCTTTCACAATGTCATATTACTGACGACAAAATATTCCGGTTGGAACTGACCTTGCCGTTAGCTCTGGGAACCGTAGGCGGGTTAACACGTCTTCATCCTTTGGCAAAACTGGCTATAGAAATGCTTGGCAATCCTTCTGCACGGGAACTAATGAGCATTGCCGCCTCGGCAGGACTGGCCAACAACTTTTCGGCCGTTGCTTCGCTGGTTACAACAGGCATACAAAAAGGACACATGAAACTCCACCTCAGCAATCTACTTAAAACAGAGAATGCTTCGCCGGAAGAAACAGCCGCTGCCGAACAATACTTTAGCAATAAAACCGTATCTGCTAAAGCAGTTAAAGACTTTTTAATGCATTTTCGACAACAAAACAAATCATGAGCTACACCATACGCTCTAACGGGAAACTGCTACTGGCAGGCGAATATTTAGTCCTTTTCGGTGCTACAGGACTGGCAATACCCTTACAAAAGGGACAAACCATGACGTGCCACAATACCGGCGGCGATGACTTGATATGGAAGGCTACTCATATTAACGGCTTGTGGTTTTCAGCTCGTTATTCATCAAACCTTGTCATTAAAGAAACTACCGATGCACCTCTGGCCGAAAAATTAAAAAACATTCTGATAGCAGCCGGAAAGTTAAATAAAAACCCATCTATATTTTCCGGAAAAGAAATAACTACCCATCTGGAATTCCCCCCTATTTGGGGTTGGGGCAGCAGTTCAACATTAATCAACAATCTTGCCCAATGGTTAAATATCGACCCTTACCAACTGCTTTCACTTACCTTTGGCGGTTCCGGTTATGACATTGCCTGTGCTTCGGCCAGGGGACCAATCTTTTTCCAATTACAGAGTAAAGAAAAGCCACTGGTTCAAAACACAATTTTTAATCCCCCTTTTATGGGCCAATTATGGTTAGGTTTTCTTAACAGCAAACAAAACTCTCAAAAAGCTATCAATCAACATCTAAAAAACACTTTACCAGCAAAACAGACCATCGAACAAATTACCCATATTTCTCATCAAATGTCGATAGAACAATCGCCCGAGAACTTTATCGCCCTCATGGAAGAGCATGAATCCATCATTAGCGATGTTATTGGGTGCCCTACCTTAAAACAAAAGTATTTTTCTGATTTTAAAGGAGCAGTAAAATCCCTCGGTGCCTGGGGAGGCGACTTTTTTATGGCACTCTCGCTGATGCCCGATGACAAAACTAAAGAATATTTCAAAGCAAAAGGATTCAATACTTTACTCAAACTTCAAGATATAATAAAACGTTAATATGAATACTTCACAACCAATATATTCTGCCACCTGGCAATCTCCTTCAAACCTTGCCATTGTTAAATACTGGGGAAAAAAAGGCCAGCAACAGCCTATCAACCCATCGGTAAGTTTTTCATTATCCAAGGCAGTAACCACCACAACAGTAGAATTAATTCTCAATGATAATAGAGGTACTTTTTCATTTTATCTTAACAACGAAGAAAAGTTGAGTTTTCGTGATAAGATACAAAGATTTCTGAACCATTTAGGTCACGAAATTCCATTTATTCAACAATATCATTTAAGAATAAATAGTTCCAATACCTTTCCACATAGTTCAGGCATTGCCTCATCGGCCAGTGCCATGTCGGCCCTGGCTTTTTGTCTGGCTGACTTACATCAGCAAGTTAATCCAGAAGAAAAAATTTCCAGACAAACTATATCATCCTGGGCGCGGATAGGCTCTGGCAGTGCCGCACGCTCCGTCTTCGGTGGGTGGAATCTTTGGGGTAAGCTACCCGAGATACCGGAAAGTTCAGATTTTTATGCGATACAATTAACTGACAAGATACACCCGCTTTTTCAAACCATTCAAGACGACATTCTTATCGTTTCCGGCAAACGCAAATCCATCAGCAGTTCGGCCGGCCACGACCTAATGCATGGTCATCCCTATCAACAGGGAAGAATAAAACAAGCACATAACAACACTTTTTTACTACTGCAATATTTGGAAAATGGGGATTGGGAGGGCTTCAGCAACCTCGCCGAAAACGAGGCCTTGTCGTTGCATGCCTTGATGATGAGCAGTAATCCCGCTTACACACTCATGCTGCCCAACTCATTAGCCCTAATAAATAAAATTAAAGCGTTCCGGCAAAAAAGTGGGTTACCTGTTACCTTTACCCTCGACGCAGGACCAAATATTCATTTATTATACCCCCGAGAAGTAAAAAATAAAATTAAGACTTGGGAAGAAGAGGAATTGAAACCATTATGCGAAAACGAAACCATAATTTGTGACCATATCGGGGAAGGCCCTCGAAAAATAAATTAAAAACACACTAATTAAATTTATTTTTTAAATAAAAGTAGAAACCAACCGATTATGCAGACCGAAACAGGAGAGTTATTTTATTCAAAGATTATGCTTTTTGGTGAATATACCATCATCAACGGGTCGATGGGCCTAACCATCCCTTATTCACATTTTAATGGCCAGTTGGCTTTCCCCAACCGCAACAGCTATACCGACCTGGCCTTTGCTCAACGCAGTAACCAACATCTGTACGAATTTTGGTTTTATTTGCATACCCTGGCCACCAACGGTGATTTACTCTGCGATTTCGATACCGACCGTTTAAAATCGGACCTGGACAATGGCCTCTATTTTGAATCAACCATCCCGGAAGGTTATGGATTAGGTAGCAGTGGTGCCCTTGTTGCAGCATTTTTCCAAAAATATGTTAGCAACGCACCCAAACGAAAAGACCTTTTGACCCCTCAAGACATTCGCAAACTCAAAGAACAACTGGCCCAACTGGAAACGTGGTTTCACGGCACAAGTTCGGGTATCGACCCTTTAATCTGTTTCATGAAACATCCTTTATTACTAAGAGACCTCGACCATATCGAACCTGTTGGATTACCCTCGTACCAAGACCTAAAAACCGATGGTATTTTCCTTATCAACAGTGGTAAACCGGGTAAAACTGCCCCCCTGGTCCAGGGATTTATGGAAAAATACAACAATGATAAAGAGTTCTATAAATTTGTAGAACATAAACTAACACCATTAAACAACTCTTGTATTATCAATCTTATTGAAAACAGGAAAGATTATTTTTACTCTGCTTTAAAGGAATTGTCATCCCTGCAGGAACAGAAACTTCAAAAAATGGTTCCCGACTCTGTTCGGGCTCTTTGGCGAAATGGTTTAAAATCTGACAGCTATTATCTTAAGCTCTGTGGTTCGGGCGGAGGTGGTTACGTCCTCGGATTTACCCGCGATTTTCCCAACACCAAAAATATTATCGAAAAGGAGGGTTGGGAAATTATACCGGTTTATCACGACCTGAAAAAACATAATCCCAATACAGTTGTTTAGCATCTGAGGAATTATTCCTATTTGCGTAAAATTGGGTATTTTTGGAAGGAAAATTTATCAATTAGGAAAAAAAAAATCAGGAACTATGCCATTGCTAAAAATCAGTACCAATAAACCGTTTGATGCATCCACACAACAAGCATTTTTGAAGGATGCATCCCAAAAAGTTGCTGAAACACTGCAAAAATCAGAAAAATATGTAATGACCCTGTTTGAGCCTACCGTACCCATGACATTTGGCGGAACAGATGAACCTACAGCCTACCTGGAAATTAAAAGTATAGGTCTGACAACACAGCAGGTCAACCTTTTAACCAAAGAAATTGCCGACCTGGCACATGCTAAACTGGGAATTAATCCGGAGCGTATTTATATTGAATTCGCAGATGCTCCCGCCAACCGGTGGGGTTGGAACAGAACAACTTTTTAAGCCTATATACAAAGCAGGAACACAGAAAACCCGCAACAGGATCTGAACCTATGTTGTGAACTTTTCATTACCTTTGCAAGGCTTGAACCGAGTATGACCATAAAGATTGGTCACAATAAAAAAATGCACAGGCAAAAGGTGGGTTATTAGGTTCTTAAACCATCAAACACTTAGGCTAATAGAAGGTTCATTAAGAATACCTTACCTAATACTCATAAAGCTATGAACTAAAAATTAACAGTTTAGTTCCGGACAGCCAACAAATTAGATAAATTATAAAACAACTTATGTTCCTGTTTGGGGTATTTACAACCGGTTTATCATATTTTCTTATTATCTTTATCTACTTCTTCGGCTTAGGTCATCGAATTCCGGAGCGGATGGGCCGTAAAAAGGAATCCTTTGAACATTTGGTTATTTCAAAACCTCCTTCTGCCACTTTAAAATTCAACCTAAACTCAACAAAAAATAACCTGGCTATTAAATATCGCCCCCCGGTCAATCAAAAGTTTTTTTACACGCAATGCTTTTTCAGCTTCAAGCGGTTAATACTTTTCGTAAAACGGCAATGGCCACAAAACCAAATAAATTATAATTCTTCATTTATTAAAAACGATGCCATCCGACCTCCTCCTTTTGAACACATAGTTGAAGTCTAAAAAGGATAAATTTTACAATGAGTGAAACGAGCATGGCGGCTGTTGCCACAAAAGGACATATATAAAAGACAAAGGCAGAAGTGCACAGGCAGAAGGCAGAAGAAGTCAATAGTCATTAGTGATTAGTCAATAGTCAACAGTCATTAGTGACTAGTGCTGATTAACTAATGACTAAGGACTAACCACTAATGACTACTTTTAAGAAGCAATATATCAATAAAGTAAGGGAAGTTTATACGGATGAAATAAAACGCTGCTTTGCACCAGGGAATAACAATCAATTCCAAACAGGCGATAAAAATCATTTGTAAAATATCATAAAGATTTTGGACTTCCTTATCAAAAATCTCGAAACAAAATACTTGTTTTGTAGTTGTTTTAACATTACATCAAACTAACGGGCGAAGTATCGTAAACAAATACCAACCTTTTGAATTTTATTTTATAGAAAAAAACATTTCTATTTGAATAACTTTTGCCAACAATACGTTTCTTTGATAAGCTTTAACAACCTGAAATATTCATTTTTGAACCTATAAAAGATATTTTAAACAATGATAGCTCAAAAATTACTGGACAAATATAACCTGCCCTTACCACGGTATACCAGCTATCCGCCGGCAACCTTTTTCCATGAAAAATTTAACGGTAAAGATTTCATTGAGGCCATTGAAGAGTCGAATCATCATCATCCTCAGGCGGTATCTCTCTATTTGCATATTCCCTTTTGTTCCAAGTTATGTTTCTATTGTGGCTGTACCACACATATTTCACGAAACAACGAACTCTATAATCAATATATTGATGCACTAATAAAAGAGATTGATTTAATTGCCGAAAGGATAGATTCATCCCGCCTTGTCACCCAGGTACACTGGGGCGGCGGAACACCCAATGCATTGACCATTGGCCAAATAGAAAAAATCATGGATGCCATTTATGGTCACTTTAAATTTTCCGAACACGCCGAAATAGCCATGGAATGTAACCCTGCCTACCTGTCTGTTGAATACATCGACCGTTTATTAAAGATGGGATTTAACCGCATCAGTTTAGGCATTCAGGATTTTAACAAAAAGATTTTGCTTACGGTTAATCGTGACCCGTCGGCAATGCCGGTTAAAGACATCATTGCTCAATTGCATGAGGGGGGTGCTTCGGCTAATCTCGACTTTATCTACGGTCTTCCATACCAAACACCCGAATCGTTTGCTCAAACCATTCAACATGCCATAGATGCACACCCCGACCGCATTGTTACCTTCTCATATGCGCACGTGCCCTGGGTGAAAAGTCATCAGAAAACCCTCGAAAAAAATGGCATCCCCGGACCAGAGGATAAGATGAAGATGTTTTGGAATGCGCGCCGGGAAATGATAATGGCAGGTTATATTCCTATTGGGATGGACCATTTTGCACTGCCCAACGACCCATTAACCATTGCTCTGAACAATAAAACCTTACACCGAAACTTCCAGGGTTATTGCACCAAAGAGACTACTGGTCAGGTTTATGCCTTTGGTATGTCGGCCATCAGCCAGCTTCACAATGCTTATGCCCAAAATACCAAAGACATCCCTCACTATATTAATGCAGTAAACAAAGGTGAAATTCCTGTTGTTAAAGGATATCAAACCGACTCGACTGATATTGCTGTACGTGAAGTAATTAATCAGATAATGTGCAACAACTATCTCAACTGGCATGAAACAGCCGGGCGCCTAAACATGGAAGACAATCAGCTCAAAGCAATCACAGGTTTCGATATCCAACGACTAAAAGCTTTGGCAGAAGACGGACTTGTACAGTTCAATGACAAAGAAATCATCGTTACCGAAACCGGGCGATTTCTCATCAGAAACATTGCTGCCTTATTCGACCCGAAACTCAAAACTGCACAAAAACGTTTTTCCAAAACAATTTAATCCTTTTATTAGTTAGTGTATATGGAATCTGAAGTTTTTTGATGCACACGGTACAAATAGGTTTGTGTTCACTGAAGTTAAATTTGTGGCTTTAAAATACCAGATGCTTAGCATTTGACAACCAGCCACAAACATTGAACTGTAAACTATTGACCACAGACTTTGAACCATTGACTATAAACCATCTAAAACTACAATGAGAAAAGCAGTCATTATAGGTGCAGGCCTTACGGGGCTCACTACCGCATGGAATTTAAAAAAATTGGGATGGGAAGTTCTCATTCTTGAAAAAAATAATAGAACAGGAGGGGCAATCCATACTCATCGTGAAGAAGGTTTCACCTTTGAGAGCGGCCCTAACACAGGTGTAATCTCTCATCCCGAAGTAGCTGAACTTTTTGAAGAACTATACCCTGAAATAACAGTTGAACCCGCAAACGAAGAAGCAAAAAGAAGGTTAATCTGGAAAAACGGCCGATGGCATGACTTACCTGCAGGCATGAAAGATGGAATTACAACACCTCTGTTCTCATGGAAAGATAAACTGAGACTGTTGGCTGAGCCATTTCGCAAACCCGGGAATGACCCCGATGAAACACTCGACCATCTGGTAATGCGCCGCATGGGTAAATCGTTCCTCGAATACGCCGTCGACCCTTTTATCCTGGGCATTTATGCAGGAAACCCGTCAATGCTGGTCACTCGTTATGCCCTACCAAAACTTTACAATTTAGAGCAAAAATACGGTAGTTTTATTAAAGGAAGCATAAAAAAACAACTCGAATTAAAACGCGAAAAAAAAGAAAATCCGGAACTCTACCATTATCACAAAAAAGCCACCCGCGAAATGTTTTCCATGTCGGGAGGTCTCGATAAATTAATATCTGCCCTAACCAATAAATTTTCAGCCGACGAAATTCAGTTGGAATGTCAAAATACAAGAGTTTGTCCCGTCAATGGACGATATGTTGTCCGATACCATCAATTAGGTGAAGCAAAAACCATTGAAAGCGATGCAGTCATCACAACCACAGGTGCCCACGAGGTACCTTCTATCCTACCCTTCTTACGTGATGACGAAAAACAAAAAATTAACAATCTGATATATGCCCGGGTTGTACAGGTGGCAGTAGGGTACAATGAATGGCGAGGAATACCTCTAAAAGCTTTCGGTGGATTAGTGCCCTCTAAAGAAAAACGAGATATACTGGGCGTTCTTTTCCTCTCGGCATTCCTTAAGGATAGAGCCCCCGAAAAAGGTGCTCTTTTATCGGTTTTCCTTGGGGGCGTACTTAAGCCGGATATGATTGAACGTTCCGATGACGATATCCGTAAAATTGTCTTGTCTGAACTCAAAAAAATGATGATGGTGCCGGACTGTGAACCAGACCTATTGCGCATCTTTCGGCATCACCATGCCATACCCCAATACAGTAAAGAAACAGGCGAGAGACTGGATATTGTTAATACCATTCAACAACAGTTTCCGGGATTACTCATTGGCGGTAACCTTCGCGATGGCATTGGAATGGCCGACCGTATACGACAGGGTGTTACTATGGCTAATCAGTTAAATGAACTTTTTTCCAAAAATCAATAACCTGAAAGCCAAGCAATATCGATTCATGCAATAAATTCAATTAATATTTTTTGCAAAAAACGTTTTGTGATTTCGATAAAACACCTAATTTTGCAACCGCTTTGAGAGAGAAACAAACGGTCTCTTAAACTTCAAAGCTACCATAATTGTTTTATGGTTTTGGAGAGATGGCAGAGTGGTCGAATGCGGCGGTCTTGAAAACCGTTGACCTTCACGGGTCCGGGGGTTCGAATCCCTCTCTCTCCGCCGGTAAAGTCAAAAAAGCCTGTAAGTCAAAGCTTACAGGCTTTTTTTGTTTGTTAAAACTAGAATGTTTCTATGGGTTTTATGTTAATTTGGCCGCCAATGGCCTTTAAAACTTTCATGAAACCCATCACCATGGGCGATAATTTCTTAATCAACAACCCACCATTGCAGGATAATTAATTGCAATGAAATACTTTTTACTCCTTATCAATCTCTTCAGCAACAGAATTTATAAATTTGGCCACAGCGAAATGGCGTTCGTTACTATCAGCTTCGGGCCAGGCACTATTGATGGCAATCACAAGTTTTCTGGAAGGGTCGATATAAATTTTTTGTCCGTGAATGCCCAAAGCTTCGAAACTATGGTTATTAAAGATCCACCACCCATATCCATAACCTCCGCCCGGCCATAATGGTATTTGTATTTTGGTTGCTTCCTGAAACCAGTTGTCAGGGACAATGGATTCATCGTTAATGTATCCATCTTCAAGTACAAATTGACCGAACCTGCCAAAATCACGAAGCCGCATTTGAAGGCAACAACCCGCCAACTCTTGGCCGGTACGGTCCACTCGCCAGGTGGCAGTATGTTCCATTCCATAAGGGATCCATATTTTAGTAGAAAGATAGTGCGCTAAGCTTTGTTTGGTGGCCGCACTGATAAGTGTTCCTAAAAGATGTGTTTCACCGGTACTATAGTTAAACTTCGTACCGGGTTCAGCTTCGGCCGGCAAACGCCGCATATAGCTTACAATAGCTTTCATGCCATCTGCAGTGGTGTCATTATCAAATCGGGCAATATCAGAATTGGGATCGGTGTAATTCTCATTCCACTTTATACCGGAAGTCATGGTAAGAAGATGGCGGATTTTCACGCTATCGAAAGCACTCCCTTTAAGATCGGGAAGATAATCCGTCACATAATCGTCAATGCTCTTGATATATCCATCCTTGATGGCCACACCCACAAGGGTGCTGGTTACCGATTTGGCAACAGATAATGAGGACCACAAACTTGTATCGGTATGACCTAAAGCATAGCGTTCCAATCGAATTTTACCATCGTGAATAACCAAAAGGCCGGCTACTTTCTGGTTCCTAATAAAATCGTCCAATTCTTTTTCTTTGTCGCCACCGGGACTGAATGCAGCGAGCGGTGATCCTTCCGAAAGTTCTTTAATTTTATCTCCTCTAGGCACTTGTCGCTCTGTCGGATGCCATTGGGATGACTTTTGTGAAATTGAATCTGCTTTAGAAGCGTTCCCTGCAAAGGAACGATAACCGAAAGACAACATGAATGTTAAACATATAACGGAAAGAACTTGGGAAGTTATAAATACTCGCATAGATTTTGTTTTATATTTACTGTAATTATTGAATTGTAATACCCTAACAACCAACCATAAAATCTTGTAACAATCTTCTCAATTGTTATAAGCAATTCATGGGACAATTTACCCTTTAATTTCATAAAGTACAATAAATTTCTGAGATATGCGGTAAAGGAATATGACCTAAAAGTCTATTTTTCAAGTAGGACTATTCGCTTTATAGAATGAAACGAGGATGACCAAGAAAGTTTGACACAATAAGAACATGAATAAACTTAAGCCATGCGAATTCCATCCGGCCAATAACTTAGATAAATTTTATACGGATGAAACGAGCATGACCAAACTACCACTACTTTAAGTCCAATTTACTACCTTTGCGGCTTAAAGGAATATTCAATGGAATGAGAATAGTTGTTTTCTCAATCTCAAAATCAGAAGGCAGAAGAGTATTTTAGTGGTTAGTGCAAAGTCAGTGCCAGGTAGTAAATTGGTGTTGATTACACCACAAACTGAGAACTAAGACTAAGCTATATGCGTTATCCTTCTGGTCCTTTAAACAAAAAATTTAAGTAAAATTTCTACGAATGCATCAACCAGGAAATACCCGAGTTATAATATTTGACATGGACGGCGTGTTGTACGACAGCATGAAGTACCACGCCGACACATGGGTGGCCGCCTTCAAAAAATATGGATTTGATTTCCCTCGAATTGAAGCCTATACCAATGAAGGAAGTACCGGTGATTTTACCATAAAAAAGGCGATACGAGAATTAGCCGGTCGTGATGCCACACCTCAGGAGATAGAAGGGATATATGCAGAAAAGACTCATTTGATGAATAGCTTAAAACCGGCACCGATGATTCCCGGTATGCAGTCCTTAATTCGGACTTTGCGTTCCAGGGGATTACAAATTATGGTTGTAACAGGTTCTAGGCAACCGGCACTGCTGGACCGTTTGAAACATGACTATGGTGTGGAAAAACATCAAATGATCACAGGATGGGATGTCAAGCGCGGAAAACCTGACCCCGAACCTTATGAGATGGCCTTAAAAAAGGGCGGATTTCATCCCGATGAAGCTATAGTCATTGAGAATGCGCCTTTGGGCATTCAATCGGCTGTTGCGGCAGGCATTTATACCCTTGCCATCAATACGGGGCCTTTAAGTGAGGATATTTTATCAGAGGCTGGTGCCGCCAAAGTATTTTCAACCACCGAAGAACTGCGACACTTTCTTGAAAGAATTACAAAATAGCTGCAAAATCGTTTGAGATGTAATTATCCATCGACAAGCAAACTTCGGTAGAAAAAGCAACGGCACCTTTAATGATTGCTTTCCATTCGTCTGAATTATCCGGAAGCCGGTGCTGTTTCACCAATCCATGAGCAAGGCCGGCATTAAAATTATCTCCTGCACCAATGGTACTTACCGGCTCAATAGGCTCAGCAGCAACATAACAGGAATTATTCTGTATCAGAGCATATACGCCATGGGCATTGGCCGTAACGATGGCATCAGCACCGAAAGATTGAATTTTACTTAAAACCTCATCGATGGTGATTCCACCATAAATAGTTTCAAAATCTTCATCACTGCCTCTAACCAGATGGGCTATTGAAAAATTCTCTTCAATAATAGGCCTGTAAATTTCAATACCATCGATATGGTTTTTCCGAAAATTTGGATCATAAATGAGATAGACACCACTATTTTTTGCTAAGGTAAGCAGTTCCTTTACTTTGGGTCGCAAAACCGGATTTACAGAGAAAAAAGAACCGAATAACAAGATATCACCTGACTTAAAATCGGGTGCTTCTATTTGAAACCTGTCATCCGGAAAATCCTTATACACCTGATACCTGGCATTATTATCCTTATCCAGGAAGGCCAGGGCCACAGGGGTTTTCCCCGTTGAAAAACGATGTATCCACCGAGTACCGACCCCATTATCTTCCAGGAATCGCATGATACGGTTTCCCACACTGTCGACACCTATTTCACTAATAAGCTCGACGTGATGACCCGCTCTGGCCAAAGATATTAAAGCATTAAAGGCTGATCCGCCGGGCTGACTCGACACCGGCCGACCATCCTTAAATACAATGTCCAGAACCGTTTCGCCCAGACCAAATATACGTGCCATGAAATTTATTTTACCAACTTAGAAATGGCTTTAAACTGCTCGTTTCCGGCTACCCTGCACAATTCAAACAACAATGACTCAGCGCTGGTAACAGTTATTCCCTCTTGCAGAAGACGATTTATGGCAATTCGTTTGTTCTCCGGATTCCGGGACCCAACGCAATCCTCAACAATTACCGGTCTATAACCTCTCTCTTTAAGGTCTATTGCTGTTTGCAACAAACAGATATGGGATTCAATACCGGCCAAAATAACATATCTTTTTGTAGAAGTTTCAATATGCTCTATAATTGCCGGATCGTCACAACAACTAAACGACAACTTTTCAAAGTGGATATCTTGTTTCACCAGAGCTTCGAGTGACGGAACGGTTGGGCCCAGTCCCTTTTTATATTGCTCCGTCACAACAAAAGGAACTTCCAAAATTTTAAGCCCTTCGACCAAAATCTTTAAATTCTTTTCCAGCAGTTCGCGCTCATAAATGTGTGGAAATAATCTTTCCTGAACATCCACAACCATAGCAATTGTCTGGTCTTTTAATATTCGCATATGAGATCAGTTTTTAGTTTAAAGTTAATCCTCGCATGGATTTCTGCTATCTGGTCAAGTTACAACCCTAAAATAATTTAAGCGTTAAATAAAGCAATGAACATGATAGCCGGTCTGCCTATTTAGTCAATCCGGCAGCTTTCCGAGACTTATCTCCCAGATAACCTCCGTGATGCCGCAGTGCATAATCATGATTGGTAAATCCAATACGTTTCATCATCAAAACCACTAACACATCACCAATTACGGTCATTGTAGTGGTCGAAGTTGTCGGTGTTAATCCCAAAGCACATACTTCAGGCGGGTTACCGGTAAAAATACATGCCGAAGCTTCGGCCGCCAGTATAGAATCTTTATTTCCCGTGATAACGATAAATTGAATACCGGGTCTTAATCTACGTGCCAACTCTACCAGTTCAAGGATTTCTCTGGTTTTTCCGGAATTGGAGATCAGCAACATGATATCGTTTTCTTGCACCACGCCTAAATCACCATGTTGTGCTTCGCTGGGATGCAGAAAAACTGAAGGGGTCCCCGTACTGCTAAAAGTTGTGGCCATATTAACCGCAATTTGCCCGGCTTTACCCATCCCACTGGTTATCAATTTGCCTTTTCGATTATGCACATATTCAAAAATCAGGTCAAGGGCTTTTTCAAACTCTTCGGTAACGGGAATAGAACCAATAGCCTTGGCTTCTGCATTTAATAACAACTGTATTTCCTCTTTATACATTATAGATTTTTTTATTTGAGTAAAGTTCAGGAAGAACATGTCTTCCTTCAAAATTCAAAGTAAAAATAGGAAAAAGTAAACTTATATTTTAAAAATATGAATTACTCCAGATAAATTGCTTTCCGGGTTTTGGGCAAAACTTCTCCAATGATAGCTGAATTTTGAAGGCCGGGCAAGGATTTCAGTTCATTAAGAACCCTCTGAGCTTTTTCAGCAGGAACACAAATTAAAAGGCCTCCGGAAGTCTGGGCATCGGTAGCCACCATTTTCAGGTGGGGTTCTACCTTTTGTGCTACATGCAAAGAAGGTTGAACAAAATTCAGATTTCGGAAGGCTGCACCCGGTATACAGCCATCATAAGCCAATTGTTCTGCCTGAGAAACAACAGGTAAATCACGACTTTTAATAGCAAGGCTCACGCCACTGGCATCAGCCATTTTCAGTGCATGTCCTAACAGTCCGAAGCCGGTAACATCTGTGGCACATTTAACACCATGTTTGACCATGATATCTCGTGCCGTTTTATTCAATAGCTTCATTTGGTTTAAAACTTCACGATAAGCCTCCTCACGCACTATTTTAAGCCGCTGTGCAGCCACTAAAATACCCACACCCAAAGGTTTGGTGAGTATTAGAATGTCGCCCGGTTGAGCCGCAGCATTGGTGATCAATTTTTCCGGATGGATGGTCCCCACTACCGCCAAACCATATTTGGGCGGATGATCTTCAATGGTATGACCACCTACCATTAAAGCACCTGCCTCTTTTACTTTATCATATCCCCCCCGCAGAATACGCTCAAAAACTGACAGAGGCATCTTTGCCGATGAAAACATGAGAAGATTAAGCGCCAACAAAGGTGTCCCGCCCATAGCATAAACATCACTTAAGGCATTGGTAGCAGCAATTTCTCCAAACTCGTATGGATCGGAACATATGGGTGGGAAAAAATCGGTAGTAAATATCAGAGCCGTTTCATCATTAAGCTTATATACTCCGGCATCATCATGGGTCTCAATATCTACCAATAGATTAGGGTCATTTATTGGCGGTAGTTTTGCCAAAATACCTGCCAGCTCACCCGGCGGCAATTTGGCAGAACACCCTCCATATTCAACGGTCGATAGCAAATCAAAATCTTCACTGTCCATTAGCCTAAAATTTATCTAAATTATTGTTCGAATGGAATTTAATACTAGTCATTAGTGGTTAGTCAATAGTAATTAGTGTTTTGTGGTTAGTCAATAGTCACTAGTGGTTAGTCCATTGGCACTCAAGACTAGTAACTAAAAACTAACCACTAATGACTAATGACTAATCACTAATGACTAACCTTCATGATATACCTCAAAAGGTATACTGTTTTTTTCAAAGAGTTCCACACATTTGTCTACATCACCTGATTCTACTAACAGACACATCCCACACTCGGAAGAAATATGTTCCGGCACCGGGATTACTCTGCTCTGAATGCCGATATTGCTGCAAATTTTTTCGGCCTTCATTACTTTGTGAACATTTGGAAACAAATACAACTGCATAAAAGCTCTATTATTATGTCAATATCTCTTCAATAACTTGAGCAAGGCTCTCCAAATCATCATTGGTATGCCAGGGCGACAAGGCAAACCGTGCCGTACCCGAAGGAAAAGTCCGTAAAGATTGATGTGCTAACGGGGCGCAATGAAGTCCTGAGCGAATCTCTATTCGGTATCGGTCGTATAACCGTCTGGCAATAGTTGACGGGGGAACGGAACCATGAGCTATGGAAAACACTGAGCCTTGATGCTCAAAATGGTCGGCCGCCAGTAATTTAAGTCCTTTAATGCGCCTTATACGGTGAAGTATTTCGTTAAAGAAGTCATTGGTCCAAAGCGTATCAGGTTTATTTTGAAGGGCCGCCAGTAGTCCTGCTATCCCAACCGTATTGGGTGTGCCGGCTTCATATTTGTCGGGAACAAAACCGGGCATTTCAAAACTTTCGGAACGACTGCCGGTACCTCCATAAATAAAAGGGTCGAGCATTTCCGGATTTCTCACGAAGAAACCGCCAGTTCCGGCAGGTCCCAAAAGACCTTTGTGCCCGGTAAAGGCAATAAAATCAACGCCCCATTTGTCGCCTTCCACAGGAACACCCCCCAACGATTGTGTTACATCAATGGCAAAGGGTATTGAACCAATATATGACCGAATCTCTTCTACCGGTTGAATTACACCATTTACATTACTCTGGTGGTTCACAATAACAAGCCTACAGGAAGGGGTAAGAACTTCAGGAATTTTTTCCGGAATAATCCGTCCATCTTTGCCTGCCGGTAATAATTTCCACTTAATATTTTTTGTTTGGGACAGACGCTGTAAAGGCCGCATCACAGCATTGTGCTCCAGAGGTGAAATCAGCACCTCACCCCCGGATAAGTTCAATCCGTTAATTATGGTATTCAAGGCATAAGTGGCATTTGTGGTAAAAGCAATATTACCTGCTTCGGCCACACCCAACACATCCGCCATGGTATTTCGACACTCTTCAATTATTCTGGATGTTTGGAATACACGACCATAGGCTGCCCGGCCATAAGTACCACCAATCTGATGGATGAAATGCTTCATCGCATCCCCCACTTCCGCCGGTTTTGGCCAGCTTGTACTGGCATTATCAAAATATGTATTACTAAATTCCATCGCAGATTACAAATAAACCACATGACCCGCTTCGGCAAGTATGGTTGCTATTTGATACATATTACTTATACGGCCTACGCTCACCTTATCTTTTACTTTATAATAATCAACACAGGTACCACATACAATGATGCTCACCCCTTTGTCTTCCAACTCGCCAAGTGCCAGCGCTGTATCAGTACCCTCCAGTGACAGTTTGACACCCCCGTTATACATGATTATATAAGTAGGTAAATGGTCCATCCCTTTAAGCGCATTCAGATATCCTCTTACGAGTAAATCGCCTAATTCGGGGTCACCCTCTCCCATCCGGGAACTGCGGGCTACCACAACATAATCAGTGGCGGGGGCAGCACCTCCCGGAACAGAACAATATTGCTCCGGATTATTTTCAGCTTGTGGTGATGATTTGGCGGGCTTGGTTGCTTCAATATGATATTCATATCCCTTTTTACTGGCAACAGGATTAGCCCCCAAATCTGTCAGGAAACTCATGAGATTTTGATAAGAAGTCTCATTATCCGAAATAATAAGAACCTTCTCGCCTTCTTTTACTTCTTTAAGGCCATTGCTGGCCATGATAAGAGGTTCAGGACAAAGATGTCCTTTCGTATCTATCGTATACATAACTTAAGTTGTTAATGAGTTTTTCAGCAGTAGCTACGGGATTGTCTTCATCTTCAGAAAAAGACCATACCGGTTTGTTTCTTTGGCTGAGCGATTTAGCATAGCTTTTATCATAATATTGCAGTGCGATATCGGCCACTTTGCGGAAATCATTTTCTTCCAAAGCCTTAAGAGCTTCTTTCGTTCGTAAACCACCCAATCGCTTTTGAATTTTCTTTACGGCTTGTGACAAAAGCTCTTTATCAAAGCACCCATACTCTTTTACCAACCTGTCGAGTCGTCGTTCACGATTCAACTCAAACATTATCAAAGGTGCTTTTAAAATCAGCTCAAACAAAGGGTCAGGAATAAAAACTTTGCCTATGTTATAACTTTCACCCTCTACCCAGATGGTTCGCTGAGGGTCAAAGTGGCGAAGAACCTCATAAATGTCATTCTGAAACTGTTCGGTGGTAGGTTGCGGCTTTTGTCCCAGGGCACCAAAGGCAGAACCTTTATGGTTGGCCAGCCCTTCCAGGTCGAGCACCTGTTCGCCCATACTTTCCAGTGCTTTTAACACATCGGTTTTGCCACTGCCGGTAGGACCGCCCAAAACCACAAAATTCCAGTTTTCACGGGCTATCATCTCATGGAACGAAGCCCGATAGGCTTTGTAACCACCCTCCAGAGTAAAAGAACGGACACCAACGGTTTCGAACAACCAGGCCATGCTGGCACTACGCATACCACCACGCCAGCAATGTACCAAAAGCGTATTATCAACAGCCAGTTTTTTAGCCTCAGATGCCATTTGTGACATCCTGGGACCAACAAATTCCAGACCCTTAAGGACGGCTTGTTCTCGTCCCTGCTTTTTATACAATGTACCTACCACAGCTCTTTCTTCATCAGAAAAAAGAGGAATATTATGAGCACCCGGAATATGTCCCTGCCGGAATTCGGATGGTGTGCGAACATCTACCACCGGATACTTATCCGCAGCACGTAAAAAATCGTTGGCCAATAAAGCCTCAGCCATTTATTTGGTCCTCCTGCTAAAAATTTATTACCCATGCGGGCAAATAGCGCTAAAGCGTTACATTCCAGGTATCATCAAGATGATTTTTCCAGTCGCTGTATTTTTCCTCACCGCCCCGAGCCTTCCAGTCCGAATCGATGGTCAGACGTGAACTGATACCTCCTCTGGGGTTACAAATCATAACTATGCGAATACGGTCAGGCTCATATACTTCCATTAAATGGTCGTAAAAAACATTGATTAGCCGTTCGTACGATACGGTAATATTTCGCAAAGCATGAACATACAACTTCAGCGATTTCAATTCAATAATTTTATCGGTAGGATAAAAAGTGATATAGACATCGGCAAAATCGGGCTGATTTTTCACTCCCAAAAAGGTAAACTCCGGAATTTTAATCTTTATTTCATAGGCTTTTTTTACCGGATTGGGAAGGGCCTTTAAAATACTTTTATCTATATCTTTATAAGTCAGCACCTTTTCAGACATAAACAAATTTTTTTAAAATCACACACGCAAAGTTAACAATTTAAGGGAAACAAAAAGTTTGGTTATTGTATAGCGATTGGCATATCTTTGCTTCGAAAATCTGAAAATTTTATTCGTGGGACGTTCAAGAAAAAATAAACCCTTACTGGAGAGGTTGGTTATTAGCGATTTAGCCGCCGAAGGAAAAGCTTTGGGAAAAATTAACGACATGGTGGTATTTGTACCTCTCGCCGCACCCGGCGATGTCGTAGATGTACAAGTCACCAAAAAACGTAAAAAATATTATGAGGGACGGCCGGTACATTTTCACCATCTGTCGGAAATCCGGACGCAGCCTTTTTGCCGGCATTTTGGTACTTGTGGCGGATGCAAATGGCAACATATACCCTATCAGGAACAAATAAAATTCAAACAGAGAGAAGTCTGGAATAATCTGTTGCGCATCGGGAAAGTTCAGTTACCCGAGATATCCCCTATTTTACCTTCACCTGAAGAACAGTATTATCGTAATAAACTGGAATTCACTTTTTCCAATAAGAGATGGCTCACTCAGGAAGAGATGGATTCGGGCGAAGTTATTAACGATAAAAACGGCCTGGGCTTTCATATTCCGGGTATGTTCGACAAGGTGATAAACATTGAAGAGTGTCATCTTCAACCTCAACCATCCAATGCTATTCGCCTGGCCATTCGAGATTTTGCCATCGGAAACAACTGGCCTTTTTTTGATTTAAAAGCTCAGGAAGGCCTGCTCAGAACCCTCATCATCCGTACCAGTACAACCGGCGAAGTCATGGTTATTGTAGTCTTCTATAAGGATGATGAAGAAAAACGGCATATCCTGTTCCGGCATCTGATGGAACAATTTCCGGAAGTGACATCGTGGATGTATGTCATCAACGGAAAGGCCAACGATACTATTACCGATTTGGAAGTGAAGTTATATTCGGGGCGCGACCATATTTTTGAAGAGATGGAAGGATTAAAATTTAAAATAGGCCCCAAATCGTTCTATCAGACCAATTCCCTTCAGGCTTATAACTTATATAAAGTGGCTCGTGACTTTGCGGGCCTCACCGGCAACGAAACCGTATATGACCTTTATACGGGAACGGGAACCATTGCCAACTTTGTGGCGCATAAAGCACGAAAAGTGGTAGGTATCGAATATGTTCCGGAGGCTATCGAAGATGCCAAAGAAAATTCGGCCATCAACGGCATTACTAACACTTTGTTTCTGGCGGGTGACATGAAAAACATTTTGACCCATGATTTGTTTGAAAAAGAAGGATACCCTGATGTTATAATCACTGACCCGCCGCGTGCCGGGATGCATGAAGATGTGGTAAAAACTATTTTAAACGCGGCGCCGGAAAAAATTGTTTATGTTAGCTGTAACTCTGCCACACAGGCAAGAGATATCAACATGATGGATATCCGTTATAAAGTTACAGCTATTCAACCCGTTGATATGTTCCCACATACGCACCATGTGGAAAATGTGGTGTTGTTGGAAAGAAGATAATTTGACGGGAATTGAGGGGATTGATGAGATTGAGGGGAAAAATAGTATTTTAAATTAGCTCTATGACCAGCCACTTTGCACTAAGCGTTATAAGCCAGGAACTATGGAAAATGAACTAAAACCCGAAGTATGATAGCAATTTTATCACCTGCCAAGAAACTGGATTTTAAACAACCCGTACCTGAAATAAATTATACAGAGCTGTTCTTTCCTGAGGAAGCCTCTCAGTTGGCAGAACAACTCAAAAATTATTCACCTGCCGACCTCATGCAACTGATGAAAATAAGCCGCAGTCTGGCAGAGCTTAATACCGAGCGTTTTTTTAAATGGCACTGGCCGTTTAATGGTTCGGAAGGTCGACCCGCCATCTTAGCCTTTAACGGCGAAGCCTATAACGGACTTCAGGCGCGCACCTTCAGCACCGAAGAACTCAACACAGCTCAACACCACTTGCGGATTCTTTCCGGCTTATATGGTTTATTGCGCCCTCTCGACCTTATCCTTCCCTACCGTCTGGAAATGGGTATTAAACTCAAAAATCCCAAAGGGAAAGACCTCTACCAATTTTGGGGCGATAAAATAACCATGCAACTTAATAAGGATTTGGCAGACGGTGGCCATAAAGCTTTGGTAAACCTTGCCAGCCAGGAATATTTCAAGGCTATTAACCCCCAAAAAATTGAGGTTCCCATCATCACACCGGTATTTAAAGAATATAAAAATGGTACCTTTAAGGTTATTAGTGTCTATGCCAAAAAAGCCAGAGGAATGATGACTCGCTTCATCATTCAGAATCAACTCTCCGACCCGGAAGAGCTTAAGGCTTTCGACCTGGATGGATACCACTTCAATAACCAACTATCTACCGATAAAGAAATGGTCTTTACTCGACATGAATTATAAACATTCAAAACCTATTATCGATTTTATCTATAACCGTTTTGATGTATATCAGTAAAAATTTCCTTAACTTTTGTCCCATAATCAAACCTAATATTAATATGAGTAAAGAACCATACATGGAACGTTACGGGAATCTGTTGAAACAAGAGACCCTTTGCACACTTGAAGATAAAATCTGGCCCAACACATTTGTTTTGGAAGCACCGGAACCATTTCCGGGATTTTATAATTATTATTCCGACCACCCGGTAGAGAGCAAACCCCTCTACATATATCTGGTATTAAAAAAATTATATACCCTGGAAGATATAACCCGTGCCACACAAAATATAAAAAGTTATTTTCAGACCGATTTTAATGCCACTCCCGGGGTTGTTAACATTTACAACAAACAATTCGATGTAATTCGAATTAGACATTTGGATAATTTCGACCAGATAGTTGACTTACAGGCAGGATACATGGATCAAGGTATTGAGTTCAGGAGCAAACCACCGAGGAAAGTGGAAGGCCCGGCAATTATCCGTATCAAAAAGTTTTTTATCCTTAACGAAACAGTTCGCGGCGTATTTTTTGATCAAATAGAAAAGGATCATGGCTACTTTGCCATCCCTGAAAAACTCACGTGGAAACATTTCGAGAATATTACCCGGCAAGTGAAGTTTAATTGGGAGCGTCCGTTTTTTGATGCCGCTATAGGGCATTTCCATTTCGGATTTGGTATACAGGATATGATCAGAATTTATTATCCTGATATCAATGAAGAATACCTGACTGAGGTTAGAAAAAAATATATGGAACGTATTAAATAATTTATGTCAATCATGCAGCAAGATTTTCTTGCTGTTTTTTTTGTTAAATATACCCCGGGAAAGGGTCTTGCTGAGATACTTTTTTTAATTTTAATGCCTATTTAAAACCATTCGGACCATAACTACTTAATAAAATTTTATACGAATGAGACACTTTTTGATAATTTCTTTCCTTATTGGATTGGTTACCATCTCTTGTCAACAAAACCTTCAACCCGGGCTTCAATCATACCAGAACATTGGACTAGACAGCACCATTGCTGCAGACCCCGCTTTTAAAGCCTATATAGCACCACTGCACGACTCTATTGAATCGATTATGAACGAGGTAATTGGCACCTCAAAAAAGCAATTATTCCCGGAAAAACCGGAGACTCCCCTCTCCCATTTTGTCGCCGATTTAATCAGGGAAGAAGCTTTAAGAGAAATCAATGATGCCCGATACGAACCTTTACCCACCATTGCCGTTATCAACATAAAAGGTCTTAGAACACCGTTGCCTAAAGGCGATATAACCGTAAGAGATATTTATTCGCTTATGCCTTTCGAAAATCAGATGGTTATTTTAAAACTGTCGGGCGAAGTGGTCTATGAAACCTTTATGCACATGGGAGCATCGGGCGGTGATGGCCTTTCCGGTGCATCTTTCATCTTTAAAGACCAAAAAGTCATCAATCCCATGATACAAGGCGAACCATTAAAGACCGATAAATACTATTATGTGGTTACACCTGATTACCTGGCAAATGGTGGCGACCATTACACATTTTTTTCAAAAGCCGAGAAGAGATATACCTCTCAGAAAAAAATCAGAGATATCATCCTGAATCATATCAGAACATTGACGAAAAAAGGAAAAATTATTAACCCGCCTGAAGAAACAAGAATTCAAATACAAGTCAAATAAACAGTGTAAAAGATTTAATAGTCATCTAATTGATAATAGAAGCCGAATATCATGAATACAAACCGACGGACCTTCTTAAAAACACTTATAGGTGGCGGTGTGGCACTTTCCCTCCCCTTGCCTTTGTTAGCCAAAGCATCGGGCCAATCCCTTACCATACTGCATACAAACGATGTTCATAGCCACCTTGAACCTTTTCCCGTCAATCATCCCAAATTTCCCAATCAGGGCGGTTTTGCCCGGCGCGCCACATTAATTCAACAGTTACGACAAAAGCATTCCAATGTATTATTACTGGATGCGGGTGATATCTTCCAGGGTACACCCTATTTTAATTTCTTTGGTGGCAAACCGGAACTGGAACTCATGTCAAAAATGAAATATGATGCTGCAACCATCGGAAATCATGAGTTTGATAACGGCATGGACCATCTGGCAAGGCAATTGCAATATGCCAATTTCCCCTTTATTTCAACCAATTATGATTTCAGCCAAACCGTTTTAAAAGATAAAATAATCCCGTGGAAAATTATAGAAAAAGGCCCCTTTCGCGTTGGTCTCATCGGACTGGGTGTCAATCCAGGCGGATTGGTTTCACCGGCAAATTATGAAGGGATGAAATGGCTCGACCCGGTCGAAACAGGCGAAAAAACGGCTCGCTTTCTCAAAGAAGAGAAAAAATGCAACCTGGTGATTGCCCTCTCACACATGGGCTACACCAGTGCACCCGACAGACCCGAATCGGACAAAAAAACAGCGGCTCTCACCGCTTCAATCGACATTATTATTGGTGGCCATTCACATACCTTTATGCCAAAGCCCGAAATTGTTAAAAATAAAGTCGGAAAACCTGTAATCATCAATCAGGTGGGATGGGCAGGTGTAATTCTTGGACATATGGAAATTATACCTGACAAAAAAGAACCTCTATTTTTGGCTACGCAACATTTGATAAAATAAAAAAGAAGATGTCCAATAACGACCTGATTTCTTTACAATGTAAAATGTTTGGTCGAATGGAAATTTAAGTTAGGTTTAAGTTAGGTTTTAGTGATTAGTCAATATTAGTTTTTAGTGATTAGCGAACAGTCATTAGTAATGATTGCACTAATGACTGTTGACTAATCACTAAAAACTTTTCCTGCCTTTTGCCTGTACACTTTTTATAACAGACAATAGACCGGATTACTCAATAGGCAATTGCCGTTTAAAGGACTCATCCAATGATATAATGGTCTCAGTAGAAGCAATTCCGGGGATATTTTGCAGTTTATCGTGCAAAATTCTTTTCAGGTGTTCATTGCTTTTGGCAAAAATTTTCACAAACATGGCATATTCACCGGTTGTATAATGACATTCAACCACTTCCGGAATCTCTTCCAACATTTTGGCCACTTTGTCAAACAAACTGGCTTTTTTAAGAAATATTCCTATAAAAGCGCAGGTGTGGTAACCTATCTTGGCGGGATTAATAATAAATTCCGACCCCTTTATTACACCCATATTCATTAATCGCTGGATGCGCTGGTGAATAGCTGCTCCTGAAACTTTACATTCGCGGGCTACTTCCAGAAAGGGAACACGTGCATTTTTCGTAATCATTGACAATATTTTCTTGTCAAGACTATCAATTTGAAAATGGCTCTCCATATCAAAAAATGATAAATGTTAGAATTTAAAACTATTTGGGGTTTATTTCTAATAATTAATGACGAAATTAATACTAATTATCCACTATTCCAACAAAATCATTACAAAAATATCCGGTTATAAATTAACAGAAAGGAAAGTTGCTTTCAATTTGAAAGGCTATTTATAATCTCTTTCAAATCTTCACCTCCGGGATTTTGAAATACCCTTAATTCAAACAATGGAATAATAGCCAATATATGGTCGAAAATATCGGCCTGAACACTCTCATATTTAGCCCATTCAACCTCTTTTGAGAAAGCATAAATCTGAATGGGCAGACCTTTTTCGGTGGGTTCCAGATGACGAATAATAAGCGTCATACCCTTATGTATTTTAGGATGATTGGAAATGTAATTTTCCAGGTATTTACGAAAGACGCCGAGATTGGTCATCCGTCGGCCATTAACAGGTAACGACTCGTCAACATTATGTTTGCGGTTATATTCTTCAATTTCTTTTTGCCGCTGGTCGATATAATCTTTCAGATGATGGATTTTCCGAAATTTCTCAAGCATTTCAGGCGTACAAAATTTAACGCTTCGAAGGTCAATATTGATGGCACGGGCAATACGCCTTCCGCCCGACTCTTCCATCCCCCGCCAATTAATAAATGAATCGGACACCATGGCGTAGGTGGGAATGGTCGAAATGGTTTTATCCCAATTTCTTACTTTAACCGTATTTAAAGTTATTTCCATAACCGTTCCATCGGCATGATGGCTGGGCATGGATATCCAGTCACCCACTTTAACCATTCTGTTGGCCGAAAGCTGAACACCTGCCACCAATCCCAAAATGGAATCCCTGAAAACCAGCATCAGTACGGCGGCCATAGCACCCATACCGGCTAATATATTTAAAACCTTAACATTAAATATGATAGAAATGGAAATAAGAACACCGACTATTACTGCCACCAGATGAATAACCTGAAGGTAGCCCTTTATTGGCCGCTCTGCAGCAAACGGAAAAGTGTTGTATATATCTTCAAAAGCATTAATCAATGCTCTGAAGCTCATTACCAACACCACCGTCAGGTATAACGATACTATCTTATGATACAACTTTAACCTTTCGGGGTCATCACCCCACATCCAGTGCGATAAGAGGTAAATAATGACAATGGGCACCAAATGAGCCAACCAGTGAAACACCTTTCGCTGAACCAAATAATCATCCATTTTGGAACGCGTCTTGCGCACCATCCGAATCAGGTTCAGCAGAAAAATTTTTCGCGCTATAAAAAAGGCCAAATATGCCAGTGCAATGATTGCTATCAGTGAAACAACCGACTCAATGGCACCTATCCAATAGTCGGAAATATTTAACATCCCAAGCTTGTCGGTAAACCATTGGGATAACCATCCGGTTTGTGACTTTACTTCTTCCATCTTTTATCTATTCAATTCTTTTTTTACTTTTGATTTATTGTTTTACTTAAGAATGCAAAAGTAATTATTCTATTTTATCGGAACCTATTATTTTCTTAATGCTACATGCTACCTTCTTTTAAACATATTGCCCTGTACTTTTATTGCCTTTTGCAGGTTACCTATAGCATAGGACAAAATCATGAGTTTTTCAATTACAATCAAACGTTAAGAATTGACTTTGTTCTTTCCGGAAATTATAACCAACAAAAAATAGCCATTGCCCACTTTAAAAAAATTTCAGGCTATAGTGGTAATCAACATCAAAACCTGCCGCCATTCGATTACGGAACCTACCGGTTAGTGTTATTAGACGGTAAAACGCAAGACACCCTTTTCATTAAAGGCTTTTGCACTTTGTTCGAAGAATGGCGGGTCACTACCCCTGCCCAACAGGTAGTAAAAGCATTCGAACAAACAATTGAAGCTCCATGGCCTCTCAACGATGTATACCTTATTTTTGAAGCTCGAAACAAGTCTAATAGTTTTAAACCACTCCTACGTGAAAAATTCTCGCCTCATAAATCTCCTATAATGGAAGTGAAAACCCCGGATGAACATCCTATTAAATTATTACACGGTAAAAATAAACCATCTCAACAAACTGATTTGCTCATTCTTGCCGAAGGATACACCCGGGCAGAAAAAAATCAATTCTTTATTGATGCAAAAAAAATGAGTAATTATCTGCTTGGAATGAAACCATATAGTCAATTAAAAAATAAAATCACCATCAGGGCCAGGTTTATCGCTTCACCAGAAACAGGGACAGATATTCCCTCAAAACAAATTTGGCGTCAAACACCCATGAATAGCTCATTCTCCACTTTTGGGTCGGAACGTTATCTGGAAAGCTTCAGCACCTGGACCATTTACGACTATGCGGCCGGAGTACCGCACGACCACATTGTACTGCTGGTTAATTCCGACAAATACGGTGGCGGAGGTGTTTACAACCATTTTTCCATAACCTCAGCCCGAAATAAACACTCCAACGAAGTATTTGTCCATGAGCTCGGACATGGTCTGGCCGGACTGGCAGATGAATATTATTACGATGATAATTCCGACTTTTATGACTTAAATCATGAGCCTTGGAACCCGAACATCACCACATTAATAGCTTTCGACAAAAAATGGAAACATTTAATTGCCGATAATGTTCCTGTTCCAACACCACCTCTGCCACAATATGAATCGGCAACAGGCGTTTTTGAAGGTGCCGGCTATTCGGCAAAAGGAATTTACCGGCCGGCATTTAACTGCCGAATGAAATCGAATGATGCCGAAGGTTTCTGTGAAGTATGCCAAAAGGCCATAGCCCAAATGGTGAAATTTTATGCAGGAAAAAACAAATGATAGATGTTTAGATAATAGATATTTAGATGGCAGATATTTAGATGATAGATGTATAGATGAAACGAGCATGACAATGAGAGATTCTCACAAAAAAGCCCAAGGCAGAAGTGCACAGGCAGAAGGCAGAAGAAGTCATTAGTCATTAGTGATTAGTCAATAGTCAACAGTTATTAGTGACTAGTATTGATTAACTAATGACTAAGGACTAACCACTAATGACTACTTTAAAAACAATATACCTATGAAGTAAGTAAAATTTATACGGATAAAAAACACGACATTTCAACAAATATTATAAAAATATAATTTATGAACTATCAAGCACAAGAAAACAGATATGATACCATGCTCTACCGTCGCTGCGGAAAGAGTGGGATAAAACTGCCGGCCTTATCATTGGGTTTATGGCACAACTTTGGGTCGGTGGATGTTTTTGAAAACGGAAGAAAGATTTTACGATATGCCTTTGACCATGGAATCACTCATTTCGATCTGGCAAACAACTACGGGCCGGTGCCGGGCAGTGCCGAAGAAAATTTCGGACGTATTCTGGCAACCGATTTCAAACCCTATCGTGATGAGATGATTATCTCTACCAAAGCAGGATACCTGATGTGGCCGGGTCCCTATGGTGACGGTGGTTCCCGCAAATATCTTCTGGCAAGTCTCGACCAAAGTCTTAAACGTATGGGGTTGGACTATGTGGATATTTTTTACTCGCACCGACCCGACCCCCACACGCCTTTGGAAGAGACAATGGGTGCTCTGGCGCAGGCTGTAAAACAAGGGAAAGCCCTCTATGCCGGCATCTCCAACTATAATGCCGAGATGACACAAAAAGCCGAGACCATACTTCGCAGTTTAGGCGTTCCTCTTTTAATTCATCAACCGCGCTATAACATGCTCGACCGATGGGTTGAAAGTGATGGACTATTGGAAGTACTTGGCAGAAGAGGAATTGGTTCCATCGTTTTTTCACCTTTGGCTCAAGGACTGCTAACCGATAAATACCTCAATGAAATACCTGAGGATTCAAGAATGGCCAAACCTCATGGTTTTCTGAAAAAGGAAGCCCTTACGCCTCAGGTCAGGGAAAAACTTGTTGCCCTGAACAAGCTGGCCCAACAACGAGGACAATCGCTTGCACAAATGGCTATTGCCTGGCTGCTGAAAGACCAACGGGTAACATCCGTTCTTATAGGTGCCAGCAGGGTGGAACAACTGAAAAACAATCTGGATGCACTTAAAAACCTAAATTTCACCGAAGAAGAGCTCAACAAAATAGAAAAAGTATTAAAGTAAAAAGCCAATAAGAAATTTAGTTTTTGTTTACAGTCAGTTAATATCAGGCATAAGAAACTACGAGGCAAAGAATATTCAGTTGAATTGATAATCATTTCCCTTCAATTAAACTTTAATTGGGGACGGAATATATCATTCAATACCCTAAATTCAACCACTTAAAGTAACAATGCACAATTTTGACACAAATCGATTGGGAAATATCACCTGCCTGAATATTCCATGCCTCGCAAGTTTGAAGAGATAAACCTTGTATGAGAAAAAAGAGTGTTCATTTTCTGGCAGCAGGCATGGTAATGATGCTCTTTGGCATTACCATGGTTGCGGTGGGAACCATCAACAACTATTTAACCATCAATTTCCGGGTTGATAAATTATTTATTGGTTTTTGTGCCTCGGTATTGGCGGCAGGAATACTGATTGGCTCATTTACTTTTGGACCTATAGCCGAGCGGTTTGGTTATAAACCGGTAATGCTTGGCGGAGTGCTACTGGTGATTTTGGGAATTACCGGAATAACATTTTCCGTCAGGGTCAATCTGGTTCCTTTCATGTTTTTCGTCATGGGATTAGGCGGAGGAAGCATCAATGGGGTAACCAATATGTTAGTAGCAGATTTATATCCGCAAAACAGCAGTGCTTATCTAAGCTTACTTGGCGTCTTTTATGGAATTGGTGCACTTGGATTCCCCTTGCTCACCTCTTTGCTTCTGGATAAGGCTATGGATTATCAGACCATTTTATTAATTGTCGCCATCATATTATTAATTCCATTTATTTTAGTTTTACTACTGAAATTTCCGTCTGCCAAAAAGTCAAAGCCCGTTTCATTTAAAGGATATTTTAAATTTTTCTCCAATCCCGTAATATTATCAATTGGTCTTTTCCTCTTTTTTTACGGTGCTTTGGAAGCTATAATTCCTGCCTGGACACCAACTTATCTGATGGAAGTTGCGGATATTTCATACGACAAGGCCTTATACGCCATCACCGCTATTGCTATTGGAATTACTATTACAAGATTATTCCTTAGCCAGATATTGAAACGAATATCACCCATAATTATCATTTTCGGCAGTATGGCTGTGATATTCCTGGGAATTATCATTCTTAATTTCGCTTCTTCATTATTCATGGGTATATCCTCAAGTGCGGTTATGGGCATTGGCATAGCTGCTTCATTCCCTGTAATGTTGGGTTTCACCGCCAGGGCATTCCCCTATAATTCCGGCACAGCCTTTAGCATAGTTATTGGTATTTCACTGGTTGGAAATATGCTTCTCAATTCCCTGACAGGTTTTATCCTCAATCAATTCGGAATAAAACAGCTCATTTTAATTTTAATTACATTCATCATTTTAATGTTGGTAATTTTGAGCTTTCTTAAACATAGGCATTTCAAAAACTAATGTCTGTTAACTAAAAAATCTCCCACACAATACCGTGAATTTCTCAAAAATTTCGGACTTTTAACTCTGCATAAAGGTCGGAAACCTTCGCACAAAGGTCGGAAACCTTCGCATAAAGGTCGGAAACCTTCGCATAAAGGTCGGAAACCTTTGCATAAAGGTCGGAGACCTTTGCATAAAGGTCGGAGACCTTCGCACAAAGGTCGGAAACCTTCGCATAAAGGTCGGAGACCCCCGCACAAAGGTCGGAAACCTTCGCATAAAGGTCGGAGACCTTCGCATAAACCCAGGAATCCTTTTCATAAGATAGATATCGCCCCTACCGGGGCTCAGGCTTTTCTCATATACCAACGGCTACAAAGGTTTAGCTCCTTCGGAGCTATTTGTTAATATTCATCAGAAGTATACCACCAATATTCATCAAAAGTATACCACTTTTCCAGAGCTCTCATTGATGAATGAGCGAAGCGAAATGAAGAAATGTGAGCTCTGGAAAGCTTATTGTTAACTTGCCTTTTGAAAATCATAAACAAAAGGCATAATGTATGTAATTGATATGTGGTATACAGTAAAAACACTATTAGACAGAGGGAAAAGCC
>NZ_FONA01000032.1 GCF_900112795.1 Thermophagus xiamenensis | reverse complement strand
CTCTTTTTAGTTATACTTTTTATTTTTTCGTTTGTAAAACTAAGCTGAGAAGACCTTTTTTATTCTATTACAGACACACTTTTTTAAACAGTATCTATAGGATGTTGTAAGACATGGATATAACCAATTTCAAATTGTGGTAATGTTAATATTGTTTTAATCTATAAAATCTTTAATCCTGTATTGACTTATGAGAATTTGTAGGGTTCAATGTATTAATATTCATGTTTTTAGCAGTTGAGTTTCGAAACTTGTATTTTGACCGTTCAACACAATAATGTTCCAAAATGGCGAATTCAACGAGTTATAGATAATTGCTGCTTTAGTTGTTTAACTATTTGTGTTACATCGGGAGCATCCGGGTATTGTTTTAAGATCTCTTCTCCTAAGCTTAAAGCTTTTTCTCCATAATTATTATCTAAATAAAATTTGAGAAGTTCGAGACGGCTGTTTAGGTTATTAACAACTTGTATTTCATATCGCAAATATTCTTCAGCCTTTTGTTTGTCTTTCATGAAATCATACATCATTGCAATGTTATGATTGACCCTTGGTCTATTTGGTGCTAGTTTTTTTGCTTTTAGCAATGCATCTAACGACTCGTTATAACGTCTCATCTCTGTTAGGAGAAGGCCTAATGAATAGTATGCTTCTGCGTCATTAGGTTCAGATTGAAGATATTCCTTAAACAATTGTTCTGCTTTTTCGTTTTGTCCTTTTCGGTTATAAAGATATGCCAGATTGAGTTTGATAAAACTTAACTGGTTATCTTGTTTCATTGCAGCTTTATAATAATTTTCAGCGTTAATAAGGTCATTTTGGTTGTAATAAAAATTTGCCAGATTAAACTTCCCTAAAGGGAAATCACTATTAAAAAGTAAAATTTCTTTATATTCATTAAGTGTTTTTTTGTAAAGTTGTTGGTGTTTAGGCGGGATGTTATTCTCACCAACTTGCATTAACTTTTGAGCAGCTTCTGTTCTTACTGCTTTGGTAGGATCGGATAGAGCACTTAATAATCGCTTTATATTTTTATCCGTAGGTTGTAAGATCGTTCGAACAGAAGATAAACGTAATGCAGGGTTGGGGTCTTTTAAATAAGTATCAATAATAGTTTCTAGAGAGTCCGGGAAATATCTTCCAAGATTTTCTATAGCAAGGCAACGAATATTCGGCGGGAAGAGGTCATCAGCAACCATGTTTTTTAGCTCTGTTGCTGCTTCAATTTTCCCATTTTGAGCGTCGGCAAAGGCTTCAGCATAATGTCGTCTTCTTCGTTCACCAAACCATTTTGTGATGTGTTGTTCCGACCATTCATTGCTTTTATCTGTGTGACATTTATTACATGCATTAGGTGTCCCGAGTTTTATGGATAAATCAGGACGAGGAATTCTAAAACTATGATCTCTACGAAAATCTACGCCCATATAATATCTTCCCGGCATATGACAATTAATACATTCAGTTCCCGAGCCAACATCATATTTTATTCCTGCGTCAGAAATTACGGAATAACCCTCTTCGCCAGGATATTTATGATGATGATGCTCATAAGTGTCATAAATGTCACTACGATGACATTGGGTACACAACCGGTTGTCATCGAATAATCGTTCCCCGCTGTGTACATTATGGCAATCGTTGCATTGAACTTCTCTATTTTTTCCATACATTTTGCTCTGAAGAAATGAAGCATAAACATAATCTTCATCTTTTATTTGGCCGTCAATAAACCAACTGGGTTCTTCAGGTAAATTGGGGACTGAATGGTCATAAATACTTGCAGTAGAATGGTCAAAATCTCCCAGAGAAGCTTTTCGGGAATGACAACGGACACAGTTATCCACATATTGGGCATTGTCTATTCCACTTGTTTTTACAATCAGCCCATAATTAGAAATGTTTTGACGGGAATATTCCGGAAGGTTTGCCCATTCAACATGATTTGAACCCGGTCCATGACATGCCTCGCAGCTTACGTCAATTTCGGAATAGGTGGTATGATAGGTGTCAGTTTCAGGGTCATAGCCTTTTACCAGATTCGTAGAGTGGCATTCGGCACACATACTATTCCAGTTTTGAGCCTGGTTAGTCCAGTGTAACCAGTTATGATGGTCAATAACTTCATCTTTATAAATAGAATCAGCCATATGATACCAAGTACTATCAATGGTATTCCAGGTTAGAGGCAAAGTTTGCAGACGTCCACCATCAAACTCAACTAAATATTGTTGAAGCGGGGTGAATCCAAAAACATATTTCACTTCGTATTCATGCATTTGTCCATCTTCTCCGTCGGTATAAACAAAGAATTTATTATCCTTTTTGTACATTTTATGGATTCGGCCTTGACTTTCAAGTTTTATTCCGGAGAAGTCACCCAATACGGTAGAGTCAGTGGCTATATCCATAGCCCTATCATGATGCGAGCCTAACCAATCGTTATATTCTGCTAAATGACATTGTTTACAACTTTCTTTACCAACAAAGGTTGCTTCTTGCTGGATGGGCAGATGCTCAGGAGCACTAAATGCGTACTTCAACAACAGATAGGCAGGAAGCAAAAATACAAGTATGATTCCCAATCGACGAGCCGTTTTTTGGTAGGATGAGATATCCATAATTAAATGTACTTAACTTGTGATTGATTGAATTTACTGCGTCTTTGAGGATTGTT
This sequence comes from Thermophagus xiamenensis, assembly GCF_900112795.1. Lineage (GTDB taxonomy): Bacteria > Bacteroidota > Bacteroidia > Bacteroidales > Marinilabiliaceae > Thermophagus > Thermophagus xiamenensis. The sequence goes on along the minus strand of NZ_FONA01000032.1, from coordinate 19,505 downwards.
GATATCTATTAGAATATGATTGTCTTTGAAAACAATGGGGTAATAATCTAACGGTCGGGTGGCCGGTGGTGACATAACCTCGCCATTGGTATTAAAAGCTGAAGCATGGCATGGACATTCAAAAGATTTTTTCTGAGGATTATATCCAATGGTGCATCCTAAATGTGTACATTTTGATGAGACTGCTAAAAATCCTCCATCCTTTAATCGATGAAGGTAAAGCTTTTGGGTCCCAAATGGATATATTTTCCCTTTTTCGAAAGAAGAAATTTCGCCGGCATCAAAATAATTTTCCAGATTTAAAATTTGTGTCCGAGGTTTGAGCAAGCGAACTATAACATATATAAATTGCAATGAAATAAGAGAATAAAGGAACTTCTTAAAAAAACTCCGTCGATTAATATTTAAATTTAAAGATTTCATTAATATATAATTTATCTAATTCATTGGTCTAATGGAACTCGCATGCCATAAAGTTTATACATGTTCTTATTATGACAAAACTTCATGGTCATGCTCGTTTCATTAAAGCCATTTATCATTCTTTTTTGAACAATTCATTTGTGATTTGTTATTCAGAAAATTAATTGCATACCTTCCCCTCTTAAAAAACTACCAATTAGCATCATGGTAATATAAGCCATAAATATAACGGTTACCCATCCAATGACCTTCTCAATGCGAAGTGCTTTTAATTTTTTATTTAAAAAATACATAAAACCAAAGACAGGTCCCCAATATAAAAGGGTTGGAATTATCCCTGTGCTATTTATTATTGGCCAAGCAGCAAACCAATGGTTAAAATCAAAAACTTTATCTGACAAAATGATGAATAGAAAAGTATATGCAAAAGCAAATATTCCGGAGGCTATTGTAATGGTTTTACCATTTTTAGAATAGAACCAACGTCCCGGTTTTAAATGAGAATAGTTGAAAAAAGGAATGGCTGCTAAAAAAGAAATAACACTCAAAGGAATAAGGAATGATGAAAAAAGTGGATGAACATGCATGAGTAATTCCTGAAAACCCATGAAATACCACGGGGCCTTGCTAGGATTTGGACTTACCGCCGGTTTGGCTTTATCCATCAAAGGGGCGTCAACAAACATCGAAAAAAGCAACAGTGCCAGGATAAGGCAAAGAGCTACTACTGCCTCTTTGTAAATAAGATGAGGATGAACCGCTACTTTGCTGGTTTTTTCATCAGTTTCTGGCAGGGCAACGCCTCCGGCTTTTCGTACTAACCAAAAATGGATAGTCATTAGAATAACCATGATTAGTGGTAATAACCCTGTATGAAAATGGTAAAATCTTAGCAAAGTTCTTTCATTAACGGTGGTGCCATCTCTTACCATATCGGCCAATCCGTTTCCAACAAGAGGAATGTAGCTCAAGAGATTTGTCATGATAGTAACTGCCCAGTAAGATAATTGATCCCAAGGCAGTAAATATCCCGTAAAATTGGAACTAACAACCAAGAACATTAACAATAGTCCATAAATCCAATTTTTTCGTCGTTCATAAAAAAGTGATTGAGAATAAAAAACACGGACCAAATGTAAAAAAGCCACAATTACTAGAAGCATAGCACTCCAGTAATGAAGATTCCGGAGTAGGTTCCCAAAAATAATTTCATTTTTTATAACGAGGATGGAATCATAAGCCTGGCCGGCTGAGGGGACATAAACAAATCGCAACATCATGCCTGTGATAAACAAAATGAAAAATAACAAGGCAGCTATGCCGCCCAGGCCAAATGTTCGGGTAAATACAATAGCCCTACGATCTATTTTATGGGGATGGAGGTGAAGTATGAACTTTTTTATGGCCTTACTGGTGGGTGAATTCCCCCTCATTGCAATTTGATAAATTTAAAATCTTATATTTTGCAAAAATAAAAAAATGCTCATCCCATATTTTAATGGGCGTTGTTTTGTTTGAACTGAAATGCTTAAATAAAATGAAAATAAATAATAAATAAACGGATATTTTTTTTGTTGTTTAAAGAGGTTTATAACCATATACTCATTTTAAAGTATTCCTTTCTCTTTTAAACGTTCAATATCATTTGGCGTGTCTATAGACCAGCTTTCAAATTCTGTTTGTCGGGTGGTAATAATGTACCCGTTTTCTATCCATCTAAGTTGTTCTAAAGATTCTGCTATTTCTAGAGGAGAGGGTTTAAGGCAGGTTATTTCTCTTAAAACGTCTGTTCTATAGGCATACAAACCAATATGAATGTAATAGTTGTGATGAAGGTGCCATTTTTCTGATTGAATGTTTCTGAGGTAAGGGATTGGAGATCTGCTGAAATATAATGCATTGTTGTTTTTGTCTATAACCACTTTAGGTTTATTGGGATCGAATAATTCGGTATGATTTTTTAGTGGTTTCACTAAAGTAGCAATTTCGGTATCAGCATTATGGAAGCAAGAGGTAAGTTTTTCAATTTGTTTAGGGTTAATAAAGGGTTCGTCACCTTGTATGTTGACAACCACTTTGTAGGAGCGGTTATGTAAAATTTCGGTTTTATTTAGCGCTTCCTGACAACGGTCGGTTCCACTTCTGTGGGATTTGGCTGTCATAACTCCTTGTCCGCCAAAATTGCTGACAGCTTCCATTATTCTTTCATCGTCGGTGGCCACAACAACTTGAGGTAATACTTTTGATGCTTGTTCATAAACGCGCTGAATCATTGGTTTGCCACCTATGTCGGCCAAAGGTTTCCCGGGGAAACGGGTCGATGCATATCTGGCAGGAATTATTCCCAGTATATCTTTTACTTCCATATTATTTCTTGTATTTAAGAATTTGGTATTAAAGTTTTTGCTAAAGTATTTCTATGGGCCTTAATTTTTATCGTAAATGTGTATAACAGGTGTTTCAAATTTTGTTACCTTTCTAATTTCAGTCGCCAAACCTGTCTTATAAATTTTATTGAAAAAGGATACGAGCATTGCGACTTTGGCCCGACCAATGAGTTAAACAAATTGAAAATTAAATAAATCAGTTGTCATTATTCTTGTTGGTGGACCAGGTAATATTGCAATAATATTTTCGTCATATTAATTTTTGGAATTGAAATTAGGAAAAAATAACTTTCTAAATCAGGAAATGTTGGGTTATGGTGTTAGCGGGCTTAAAAGTAATAAATATGATTTAGTAAAAAGAAATTCCTTTTTAATGATTTTGAAAATGGGAAAAAAGACAAAGAATAGTAACTTTGTCAGTTAATACTGAAAAAATAGCAGTTGGTCATGGTCAATATACAGCAAATCAAACAAAGGTTTGGGATAATAGGTAACTCAGAGGCTCTTAATAGGGCTATAGATGTAGCGGTTCAGGTGGCACCTACCGATTTGTCGGTATTAATAACCGGTGAAAGTGGAACAGGTAAAGAAGTTTTTCCACAAATTATTCATCAGCATAGTGCCAGAAAACACGGGGCTTACGTGGCCGTTAATTGTGGTGCTATACCCGAAGGTACCATTGATTCCGAATTATTTGGTCATGAAAAAGGTGCCTTTACAGGTGCATATTCTGATCGAAAAGGATATTTTGAAGAAGCCAATGACGGAACAATTTTTTTGGATGAGATTGGCGAGTTGCCTTTAGCTACACAGGTTAGATTGCTTAGGGTTCTTGAAACAGGTGAATTTATGCGGGTAGGGTCTTCTCGAATTCAAAAGACCAATGTGCGTGTTGTTGCAGCTACTAATGTTAATTTAGAACGGGCTATTCAAGAGGGAAAATTCAGGGAAGACTTGTATTATCGTCTTAATAGTGTCCCCATTAAGATTCCGCCCTTGCGTGAGCGTGTAGAAGATATTTATTTGCTGTTTAGGAAGTTTGCTGCCGATTTTGCCGACCGCTATCGCATGCCGGCCGTAAAACTTGACCAAGGTGCCCGCGAAATGTTAGAACGATATCGCTGGCCCGGTAACATTAGGCAACTTAAGAATATCACGGAACAAATATCTATTATTGAACAGAAACGTGTGTTAACTGCGGCTGAATTGGAAAAATATCTTCCTTTTCATTCTGGAGATAATCTTCCCGCATTGGTTGGCAGTAATGAACAACACCTGGGAAGTTCTGATTTTGCCAATGAAAGGGAAATATTGTACAAGGTGCTGTTTGATATGAAAAGGGATATGAATGACCTTAAAAAATTAGTGTTAGAAATTCTGCAACACGGCCATGATGTAGGCTTGAAAGGAGAAAATGCCGAAATTATTCAAAATCTTTATCACGGTGTTGCGCAAGATTTAAATACTGCACAATTAATTAAAAATAGATCGGTAGTTCATTTTAACCAAAATTCCGGCAATAATCATCCTGGTCAACATTCCGAACATCATAATATTGAAGATACTGAAGAGTTTGTGGAAGAGTCGCTTTCTTTGGAAGAAAAAGAGGTAGAACTGATAAAAAAAGCATTAGAAAAACATGGAGGAAAGCGAAAACAGGCTGCCAAAGAACTTGGCATTTCGGAACGAACCCTTTACAGAAAAATTAAAGAGCATAATATTGAAGGTTAGTTTTGTTTATAGTGGTGGTTTGATTTTTTTCAAATATCTGAAAGTAAAAGATTTTTTAGTTCTAATTGATATTACTTAATGTAAAATACTCATATGATAAGGTTGGTTTTTAATCGTCATAAAATTCGGGGGGGTGGCATAATCCTTTTATTCATTTTTATTCAAGGATGTGCCGTACAACTTACGTTTGACGGAGCTTCGATTCCCGAAAATGTTCATACAGCATCTGTCCAAACTTTTGATAATCGTGCGGCATATATCAATCCTGTATTGAGTCAAACGCTAACAGAGGCTCTAAAAGACAGAGTGATAAATGGTTCCAGGTTAACTTTGGCTGAAGAAACAGGCGATGTGGATTTTTCCGGAGAAATTGTGGCTTATGAAACAACGCCCTTAGCCATTCAGGCTGATGCCGTTTCGGCTGAGACACGTTTAACGGTTAGAATCAACGTTAGATACGAAAATTTTAGAGATCCTGAAAAAAGTTGGGAGTCATCATTTTCAGCTTATCGCGATTTCCCAAGTGAACAGAATATTACTGCAATAGAGGACGAATTGGTAAGTGAAATTGTAGAGGAACTTACTGAAAATATTTTTAATAAAGCTTTTGCTGACTGGTAAACGATGAAATCATGGCCCGAATGCGTTTGATTGATCTGCTGTCTGACCCAAATAAATTAAGTGACCAAACTCTGGATATGTTAAAAGAGGTTCTAGAAACTTATCCTTTTTTTCAGGCAGGAAGAATGTTATGGGTCAAAAATCTTCATTTGCTGGACCATATCCGGTTTAACAGTGAACTTAAACTGGCTGCGGCCTTTATTCCCGATAGATCCAAATTATTTTTTTTAATTAATAATACGGAGCTGGTTGCAAAGCCCCAAGTTACGGATTCTACGAATAAAAAAGATTCTGATCTTTCCAATAACCAAGAATCGAAACTGACATCAGATTTACCGTTGGAAGATGATGGTGATGTCCTGACAAAAAAGAAAGATAAGGATTCGCCGATTAAAGAGCTTCAAAATAGTAATCAAGAAAAAGTTTTAGATGAAAAAAGCTCAAAAATTGGTAGTGATGCTAATTATTTTAATGTAGAGGATGCAATAATAACATCTACGGGGGAAAGACTTAGTTTTTCGGAATTATCCAAAAAACAAGCAGAGAATGGTGCAGAGGAAGACTTGCAATCAGAACCCCAGGAACATTCAAATAATTTGATATTGCCAGCTGCCGATTTGTTAGATTATGAAAAAAATGTCACTTCCCCGGGCTTTTCTTTAGAATACGATTCGTCGCAGAATACGGTTTTAGATTTCGATCAGGGGCGTTCTTTCTCAGAATGGCTTTATTTATTGAGACATCAACCATATAATAAAGATAAAGAAAATAAACCTGAAGAGGAGGCAGCTAAAATCAAGGAAAACCCCCTTCGCAAAAATAAGATGAGTCTGATTGATAATTTTTTAAATAATGTTGAAAGTCAAAAGCGTATCGTTCCTAAAAATGATAATTCGCTTCCGGGTGAGGATTTTTCTTTAAGAAGTGTGCAGGAGAGTGATGATTTAATGACCGAAACACTTGCCAACATTCATATTAAACAAGGACGTTACCAAAAAGCCATTGAGATATTTGAACGATTACGTTTGAAATATCCCGAAAAAAGTGTTTACTTTGCAAACCGTATAAAAGAAATGGAAGATCTTATTAATAATCAGTAATTAAGAAAATATGTATCAGTTTGTTTCTGTTTTGGTAATATTAGTTAGTATATTGTTGATATTAATTGTATTGGTTCAAAATTCCAAGGGTGGGGGATTAGCTTCTAATTTTTCGGCCTCCAATCAAGTTATGGGTGTGCGCAAAACTGCCGATTTTTTGGAAAAAGCTACCTGGACGCTTGCCGCCTCTCTTTTAGTTCTTTCGCTAGTTGCGGTTATGGTTTTACCAAGTGGCTCTACTCAGTCGGGAGCTGCCATTGATGAAGAGATTCAAAATTTAAGTCTTCCTACTCAAGAATTACCTAATTTTGGTATTGGTGAAGGCGAGGCTTCCGGAACAGACGCTACGTCTCAAGATAGTTTATAAATTCAGGATTTTGTCAGTCCGATGACAAAGTGTCAGCCAAGCTGACACTTTTTTTTATATAGAAATATAAAAGCTATAATATATTTGATAATTAAACGAATTTAGAGCTTTTTATCCCAACAAAAACAAATTTGTAAAATCATGCGATCCTCATTTGACCAATGAATTATTATTGATGAAATCATCATGAACAGGAAAGATTATAACACAATAAAGGCATGCAAAAAAATGGTCGTGAGAATTGCATTCAACCAGTAACTTAAGTAATTATTACGCTGATTGAAACAATAATTTTCTTTTACAATACATTTCAGCCCCTGGATTTATAAAAATTCCACCATGTATAATTTAAAAAGGGAAATGGCCCAATTGTTTGTTATTTATTGGATGATTTGATTAAAGATGGTTCATTCCTAAAAAGATGTTTGACAACAACAATGGCTTTTTTTTCAATGAATTTCATTTATCTCTTATTTATTAACTTTCATTATCAAGGTGAATTATCTCTCTAAAAGTCTGAAAAATTATTTTGTGACTTGATTTTTATTTGGGTTAATGGTTGAAAATTAATTGGGTAAGGAGTTCAACTGAAATAGTGTCGGTCATATTTCAGAATTCTCTTTCATGAAGCTTTGGCACAGTTTGTGATTAAGAGGATGGCGGAATAATTAATTTGTTTAACGTCTAAATAAATAAGGAAATGTCAACGTTGAAAGGAAAAGTTCTTGCTGGAAAGGTTTTGGTAAAACCACAAGCAGCCGAAGAAAAAACTTCTAGTGGAATTATCATTCCCGACTCAGCAAAGGAAAAACCACTTAAAGGTGAAGTGGTTTTAATCGGTGCTGCTAAAAAAGATGAACCTATGGAAGTAAAACCCGGTGATGTGGTATTGTATGGAAAATATGCCGGGACCGAATTGAATATCGATGGTGAGGATTATTTACTCATCTCACAAAGTGACATCCTTTACATTGAATAACTCAAAAAACTAAAATCATTACAAAATTTTTAGATATGGCAAAAGAGATAAAATTTGATATCGACGCGCGTGAGCGCCTTCAAAAGGGAATAGATCAATTGGCAAATGCTGTCAAAGTGACCCTTGGCCCAAAAGGTCGTAATGTTGTAATTGATAAAAAATTCGGTGCACCCCAAATTACCAAAGATGGTGTAACCGTAGCTAAAGAAGTAGAACTGAAAGAACCTTATGCCAACCTTGGTGCCCAAATGGTTAAGGAGGTGGCTTCTAAAACTGGTGATGACGCCGGTGATGGTACTACTACTGCCACCGTACTTGCTCAGGCAATTGTGAAGGTGGGTCTTAAAAACGTTACTGCTGGCGCCAATCCAATGGAACTGAAAAGAGGAATTGACCTTGCAGTTTCTAAAGTCGTCGAAAGTATTCGTAGCCAGGCTAAAGTCATTGGTGCTGATAATAGCAAAATCGAACAAGTTGCTCGTATTTCTGCTAATAATGATGAAGAAATTGGGCGTTTGATTGCCCAGGCTATGGAGAAGGTAGGCCACGAAGGTGTTATTACTGTAGAAGAAGCCAAAGGTATTGAAACCACCGTTGAAGTGGTTGAAGGTATGCAATTCGACCGTGGTTACATTTCTCCCTACTTCGTGACCAATACCGAAAAAATGCAGGCTGAATTGGATAATCCTTATATACTGATCCATGATAAGAAGATCAGTACCATGAAGGATTTATTGCCTGTATTGGAACAAACCGCTCAATCTGGTCGTCCTTTGCTTATTGTCGCTGAGGATGTGGATGGTGAAGCCTTAGCTACTTTGGTTGTTAACCGTTTGAGAGGTTCATTAAAAGTAGCAGCTGTTAAAGCTCCTGGCTTCGGTGACCGCCGTAAAGAAATGCTTCAGGATTTAGCTGTATTGACCGGTGGTACAGTAATTTCAGAAGAAACCGGCTTGAAGCTGGAAAATGCTACTATGGACATGCTTGGGCAGGCTGAAAAAGTGACCATCGATAAAGAAAACACAACTGTAGTAAATGGTGGTGGTGATAAATCAGCAATTGAACAGCGTGCTCAGCAAATTAAGGCTCAAATTGCCAATACAACTTCAGATTACGATAAGGAAAAACTGCAAGAGCGTTTGGCAAAATTGGCCGGAGGTGTAGCTGTTCTTTATGTTGGTGCCGCTACCGAAGTTGAAATGAAAGAAAAGAAAGACCGTGTTGATGACGCCTTGAGTGCTACACGTGCTGCTGTTGAAGAAGGAATTGTTCCTGGTGGTGGGGTTGCGTACATTCGTGCCATCCAAGCTCTTGAAACCCTCAAAGGCGAAAATGAAGACCAAAATACCGGAATTGAAATCGTAAAACGCGCTATCGAAGAGCCTTTGCGCCAAATTGTGGCTAATGCCGGTAAAGAAGGTGCTGTAATTGTTCAGAAAGTAAAAGAAGGAAAAGATGCTTTCGGTTACAACGCCCGTATTGATGAATATCAAGACTTCTTCGAATCCGGCGTTATAGACCCTGCCAAAGTAACTCGTGTTGCTTTGGAAAATGCTGCATCAATTGCCGGTATGTTCCTTACAACTGAATGTGTACTGGTTGAAGAAAAAGAAGAACAGCCGGCTGGTGGTGCTGCAAACCCCGGAATGGCTGGAGGCGGAATGCCTGGAATGATGTAATATAATTAGCATTTGAAATATTAGGGTGTCTTTTTAGACACCCTTTTTTAATGTTTGGTAATTGTTTTTATACCAGTTTACAAATTTTTTTAGGCCTTCATGTAATTGAGTTTTTGGTTGGTAATTTATCATCTTTTCAGCCTTTGAAATATCTGCACAAGTGATATCTACATCCCCCGGCTGCATCGGAAGTCTTTCAATTTTAGGTTTAATTCCAGTTGCTGCACTTATTTCTTTTACCAAGTCGTTTAATGAAATTGGTTTATTATTTCCCAGATTTATTATTTCATACACATGATTGTGCGACATTAAATAATTAATTACTCCTTTTATTCCGCTTATGGTGTCAGAGATAAAAGTATAGTCTCGGGCCGAGGAGCCATCCCCAAATAAAGTGAGCGGCCTCTCTTCATACATTAATTTGGTAAATTTATGAATTGCCAAATCCGGTCGTTGAGCCGGTCCGTATACAGTAAAAAATCGCATATTAATTATATCCATTTCAAATAGATGATGCCAGGTGTGATTAAGTAGTTCACAGGATTTTTTTGAAAAAGCATAAGGTGATATTGGATTATCTACACTGATGTCTTCACGCCATGGTCGTTGCGGGTTATTCCCATATACAGACGAAGAACTTGCGAAAGCTAGTTTTTTTATTTGGGCATATTTCATTGCATCCAAAACCACTCTGGTTGCTGTAATATTATGATCTATATAATCTTGTGGTTTGTCGATGCTTGGCCTAACTCCTGCTTTCCCTGCCAGGTGCACAACTATATCAGCCCCTTTCGAAAAAATTGTTTTAACTGCTTGCTCGTCTCTAAGGTCATTTTCAAAAAAAGTAAAATTATCATAATTAAGGCATTCTTTGAGATTATTTCTTTTAATCAATGGGCTATAGAATGGGTCAAAATTGTCAATCCCAATAACATTATGACCATCTTTTAGCAGTTGTTTTGTTAATTGAGATCCTATAAATCCGGCGCATCCGGTTACAATTATTTTTAGCATAGTATGAATTTTTATGTCTGTATTTTTGTATGGCTAATATAGTTCAATTGATTTAGTTGCTGAATTGTGGGAGGCCATTTGATTCCATTTTAATTAAAAGCAGTAGAAACATCTAATTGTAAAAAGCTTTGTTTTGGCTGAAAGTTAAGGCAGTTTCTATTTGATCGTAACTTTTTATGGTTTAACACCCAATATTGTTGATGAAAAACCTTAAATTTCTCACCAATGATTTATTGTGAATGTTTAATCATACCACTGATAAATACATTATTTAAATATCTTTGCAAGTTGATAATTTTTTGAGCCTAAAATCATAAAGTTTTTTGGGTTTAACGATAATATATCGGGTGTAAAATATTGAAAATAAAATTGTAGATGAAGAATATTCGGAATTTTTGCATTATAGCTCATATTGATCATGGAAAGAGCACTTTGGCGGATAGATTGTTGGAGCGTACCAATACTGTATCAGAGCGTGAGCTTCAGGAGCAGACTCTCGATAATATGGATTTGGAACGAGAACGCGGTATTACCATAAAGAGCCATGCTATTCAGATGCAATACTCTAAAGATGGCCAGGTTTATACTTTAAATTTAATTGATACACCCGGGCACGTTGATTTTTCTTATGAAGTTTCTCGTTCTATTGCTTCTTGCGAAGGTGCTTTGCTTATTGTAGATGCCACACAAGGTATTCAGGCGCAAACGATCAGTAATCTCTATCTGGCCGTTGAGCATAACTTAACTATTATTCCTGTTCTCAATAAAATGGATATGGAAAGCGCCATGCCCGATGAAGTTGAAGATCAGATTATAGATCTCATTGGGTGTGACCGTTCTGAAATTATTAGAGCCAGTGGTAAAACCGGTATGGGTGCTGAAGAAATTTTAAATGCTATTGTAGAGCGTGTTCCACCACCTACCGGAGACCCTGATGCTCCCTTGCAAGCCCTTATTTTCGATTCTGTTTTTAATAGCTTCAGGGGAATTATTGCATATTTTAAAGTGGTTAATGGAAAGATTAGGAAAGGAGATAAAGTGAAATTCTTTAATACCGGTAAAGAATATGAAGCTGATGAAATAGGTGTTTTGAAATTGGAAATGGTGCCACGCGATGAATTAAGTACAGGGGATGTAGGATACATAATTTCCGGGATAAAAACCAGTAGAGAGGTGAGAGTGGGCGACACCATTACCCATGTGGATCGACCTTGTTCTAAAGCTATTTCCGGGTTTGAGGAGGTTAAACCCATGGTTTTTGCAGGCGTGTATCCAATTGATACAGATGATTATGAGGATTTGCGAGCTGCAATTGAAAAGTTACAACTTAATGATGCATCTCTTACTTTTCAGCCCGAATCCTCAGTTGCTCTCGGGTTCGGATTCAGATGCGGATTCCTTGGAATGCTTCATATGGAGATCGTTCAGGAACGGTTAGACCGTGAATTTAATATGGATGTAATTACTACGGTTCCCAATGTCCCCTACAAGGTATATACCAAGCAGGGTGATGTTATGGAAGTTCATAATCCTTCAGGGTTGCCTGAACCAACTGTTATAGACCATGTTGAGGAACCTTATATTAGGGCACAAATAATTACCCGTTCCGAATTTATTGGTCCTATTATGACTCTATGTCTTGGGAAACGAGGCGAATTGATTAATCAACATTATCTTACCTCTGACCGGGTAGAATTAAGTTTTGATATGCCATTGGCTGAAATCGTTTTTGATTTTTATGATAAGTTGAAGAGTATCTCTAAAGGGTATGCTTCGTTCGATTATTACACAACAGGTTACAGAACTTCCAAACTTGTTAAGCTGGATATTCTCCTAAACGGCGATCCGGTAGATGCTTTGTCTACTCTAACATATTTTGACAATGCATATCCCTTAGGGCGGCGTATGTGTGAAAAGTTAAAAGAGCTTATTCCCAGACAACAGTTTGACGTAGCCATTCAAGCTGCTATCGGGGCAAAAATTATTGCTCGTGAAACTGTAAAAGCGCTTCGGAAAGATGTGACCGCTAAATGTTATGGTGGAGATATTACCCGTAAAAGAAAACTGCTTGAAAAGCAAAAAAAGGGTAAAAAAAGGATGAAGCAGGTGGGCAACGTAGAGGTCCCGCAAAAGGCATTTATTAATGTGTTAAAACTGGATTAACCTTTTGGATTTATATATTATATTGTAATCCTATTTCTTTTATGGGTAAAGAAGGGCGCATTGAAAAGTATGCAATTTTTTTTACCAATGTTGGAATAAAAGAAAAGCATGGTAGTTTAGATAAAAATGGTTCATACGAATAAATTTATATACTAATGGTTAGGTTCCCCGTTTCTTTACTTATTATTTGTATTTTTAGTTTGCAATGGGTAAGCGCTCAAGATGGTTTCCGCCCTTTTTCTGAAATTGGAGTCAGGACTTCTGCAGTATCTTCTACCGCTTATATATCTTTAGATGATGAAGGTAGTAATTTTCGGGGCCCTTCTTTAGGAGTTAGGTATCTTCATATGCAAACCAAAAACATGGGGTTGCTTGCTGAAGTAAATTATTCAAGATTATTTTTTGATTCAAATGATACAGAATACGATTACAGTTATATTCACACACCATTTATGACCAGGTTTAGATTTCCCTTTGGCTCTCGAAATGATTTGGCCATTAATGTTGGATCTTATCTTCAAATGGTATTGGGTAATCATAGTGATGTTATCTTTGATCGTCGTACGTTATTTGGTTTGGCCGGTGGCATAGATTATGGACTTATGCTTGGAAAACTGAGAATTTCCGTTGAAGGTCGTTATCATTATAATTTGCATTCCAATAGCGATGATGCTGATAATATAAGAAGTAGTTGGCTGGAAATCAGCCTTGGTATTTGTTTTAGGAAATTAGGGAAAGTAGTTGAATAATTTTTATAGCAACCGGGGATTGTTAGAATTCGGGTAAGGAATATATTTGTTGCACTATCATTCGATAAAAACAATTCTATGGTTGTCTGGTAATTATCAGGTCCCCTTGATGAGCGTCCGGACGAATTTTTCACTTCCCTGGCAAAACGCTGAGCTTCCTGGCAAAAAAATACCGGTTATGTCAGTTAAAACATTATCCTTTTGCTTTTGAGACCTTCACTGGCAATTAGTCAGTCTGTCCTGCTAAAAAATGGGCACGCCCGACACTTTTCGCGTTCTCCTGCCGTGCTTTCGCACTTTCCTGCCGCTAGTTCACCCCTTCCTGCCAATCTTTGAGCCGTCCTGCAGAAGTTTTGCCGCCTCCAGGCGACATTTTACCCTCTCCAGCCATGCAATCACTTCTCCCTGCCGGGCAGGAGAATGCCAAAAAACGCCAGTATAACCTCAAAATACTGCATGAGCTTGGTTTACGCACCTACGATTCATTATTTAATATATGGTGGTCACTTATCCTTGACCATTTGCCTGAGCCTGATGGTTTTTGTGTTTCAATGCCTTCCAGGACTCTTTGATACTATCGCTGCTGAGAACTTCCTCTACCTTTAATCACCCTGTCTTTTGACAAGTCTACGACTAACGCTTGATGTTCCTCTGCTTTTCTGACAGCAAAGTCATCTATGGATTTTAATTTAACCGTGATAGATAACTTTTACCAGGATTTTTCTAAGCTTCCCGGCGGCTTGCCGCATAAAAAAGTCAATGGTAAATGAGCTTCGGAAAGAAATTATTGTTAAAACCACCTTTCGCTTTCAATTGGATTAACAGGCAAATATATATCCAAATAAGAAATGATAATTATTCAAGAATTATTGCCGATGGAAATGTCGGCTAAAAACTTTATGTTTGTAATACTCTTATAACGCTTGGCCGATTTATTGGTGCTAAACCCCCCAAGGTAAGTAAATATTAAAACGCAATACATTGATCACACAACAACTTTACGGTTTAAATTGAAGGTCAGTGGTGGAGTTGGCGATTCATATCAGGAAAAAATAAAGTGGTATGACCCTAAAGAAAAATTAATATTGTTGATAATTTTTTCTGTTTTTTGTAAACCAATAGCAAACAATTGTTGTTTATGTCGAAATTATAATTGCGTATAAACCATATAATTAATAGGAATTAAAATAAAATTAACTATGAAATCAATTAACGTCTTTTTTGTCTTACTGGTTGTTGCATCATTGTTTATTAGGTGTGAGGATAACAACGACAATGATGGCGAAAAAATTAGTGATTTATCCGTTGAAGAACACAAAGAAAATCTTGAGCAGTCGGGAATTAATGTTGTTGAAAAATTAGATGGTTTGGCCAACCTGGAGGCTATAAACGTCATTCAGCAATTTTTTGCCCTTTCAGATGGTATTATCCCGGATAATCAGCAACTGTATCGTGCCTTACAACCTGTAGTAAACTTAAAGGATGGGGCTGATGCCGCATTTAACCTGAAATCGGAACTGGCAGAAACAGGACTGTTACAATCGCAATTTAACGAACTTGCAGGTATTTATTCTTACAATTCCGATGATTATTACTGGGATAAAGAAGATGCAGATGGTCAAATTATTTTTTATTTCCCAACGGAAGGTAGTGATGAAAACAATGCTGTTCTTTCAATTACCAATTTTAGTAGTGTTGTAATAGGTAATTCTCAAGTGGATGATGAAAACAATTATTTTGCATTAGATTTGCTAAAAACTTTATCCATTTCTCTTACAGTGGATGATAAACTGCTTATGGATTTTAATTTTAGCGCCGACTACGACGATGATGGGAATCCTGTTACTGTTGAGTATAATTACTCGTTAGAGGAATATAAAATTGCTACTTCAGCTAGCAGAACCGATAGCAAAGTTATTTACGATCAGGCCTTTACTTTTAATGATGATAATATAATTACAACTCATTTTGAAAGTACCGGAGATTTTGATTTTGATGTTTTAGAACAATATGATGATTTTGAATCCGCTTATGATGCGGGAATTATTGAAGCTTCCAACATCTGGATTATTGTTGACAATATAAAATTTCAAGGCATTATCAATTGGAAAGAGATTGATAACTTCGAAGATCAATATAATGAAAATGAAAGTGAAGGAGGAAAGGAATATTCCGAATCTTTTGCTGAGGTTTTGAATAATAATTTTAAGCTTTACGTGAAATACAATGATAAGAATGAAATCATAGCTATGTCTGAATTTTATGCTCGTGAATATCCAGGTTATGTAAATGGCCAGGAGCAAAGTTTTTGGGATATAGATCTGAGGTTTAAATTTGGCGATGGCTCATATGTGGATGATTCATTCTTTTCAGAGACGAGCTTTGCTGACTTTATCGAAGAGGCTAATGATTTGATCAATGCTTTGGAAGACAGTTATGGTTTATCACAACAATAATTAAAATCGGGAAAAAAGATTGGGGAGACTGTGACGATAAGCATGGTCTCCCTTTTTTCTATTATGTTTATTTAGGTATGCTTTTAAAGGCATAGAATGATTTATAAATTTTGCTTTTTTTGTTTTTACTTTCTTGTAGCAGCTGTTGAATTTACAGCTCAAAACAAGTGTATCAAAGGCCGGGTGCGGCAGGCTCAAAACCATCAACCTATTCCTGATGTACATATTTGGGCATCCCGTTCCGAACAAGGCACTATTACTGATCAATCCGGAAAATTTGAAATTTGTTTGGATGCTCACGAGTTGTTGATTATAAGTCATGCCGCTTTTGTGACTCAACGAATTTTTATTGACAATAATGATTCTATCACCATCTTTTTACAAAAAAAGGAAGTTATAACCCATGAAGTAGAAGTGAAAGGACAACGTGAAACCGTTCTAAACCCTGCCTTGCCGGCAACAAGTTCCATACAATCCAAAGATATCTTTCGTATTCCTATGCTTCTTGGTGAGGCCGATGTGGTTGGCGCTCTTCGGCAATTGCCGGGAATTCAATCGGTAAGTGAAGGCATTGGTGGAGTATTTGTAAGAGGTGGTAGCCCGGGACAAAATAGCTTTTTGCTCGATGGGATGGAACTATTAAATCCTGTTCATCTCATGGGAGTTTTCTCGGTGTTTAATCCACTCATCACAAGCCGTGCCGAGGTTTTTAAAGGGCATTCACCCGTTTCTTTACGCAGTGCCCTTTCCTCTGCTATTTCGGTCGTTTCTGCTAACCCTTTATATGAAAATCAATTTGCAAAGGGATCTATTGGTAATATAGCTTCTAATTTAACTTTTGCCCTTCAAAGCAAAAATAAAAAATGGGGTGTTACCGGTGGAGTACGTCGTAGCTTTTTAGAACTCTATCGTGAAGCTTCATCGCTTTTTGTGGATGAGGATAATAATTATTTTTCTCAAAGTTTTTATCGGTTTTATGATTTTAATGGAAGATTGGTCTTAAATCATTCCCCTGGATCTCGGTTTAACTTGAGCTGGTATATGGGAAACGATAATTTTAGTATTGACAATGACGATGTGGGATATGATGCCGGAACAAACTATAGCAATAAAGCCCTTTCAATGCAATGGGTAAAACGAATTGGGGAAAACGGTTTACTTAAGGTTTTGGCTGATTATACCTACACCCGGTCCGATTTTAATGGAAAAATCATTCATAACCCCCTTAGCTTTAAAAGCTGGCACCAAAAGTTATCTTTGAACGTCGAACAATTGAAGCAATATCGTTACCATACAATAAAATACGGGATTGGCACTTCCAATTACAAAACCCTTCCGCAGGATATATACTGGGAGACATTGAGCGATACCATTCAAAGCAGGAATATTTTTCGGAATTTTGACATTACTTGGTTTGTTGAAGATACCTATAAGCCATTGCCTAAAGTTTCCCTTTATGCAGGCATTAGAGGGTATTATTATGCTTCTTTGGGACCTTATAAGTATGTGGATGATAATTATACCGAAGAGGTTAGTGCCGGAATTATTGTTGACCACTATTGGCTTTGGAATTCTTCTATTTCTTTGGCTTACGCTGCACCAAGAAAAAATCATTATAAAATTGCCTGGACAAGAGCGGTTCAGCCTCGTCATTTAGCTGCTTTAAGTACAATGCCTCTGCCTAACGACCTATGGATGATGGCATCGCCACGCCTAAAGCCCCAATTAGGTCATCAGTGGTCGGTACAGTACGAAAAGTCTAGGCCTAACTATTCTTTAATGCTTGGTGTATTTGCCCGGATAATGAAAAATCAGTTGTTATTTAATATGCTTTTAGATAGGGAAGTGTTGAATTTTGAAGATTTATTTTATACAGGGAAGGGTAGAGCTTACGGTGTGGAATTTTCAATGAATAAAAGAGCCGGAATATTCCAGGGGGCTATCAATTATACTTTATCAAAATCGGAACGGTCTTTTAGTGATATCTTTAATGGGGAATGGTTCAACGATAAATTTGACAGGACTCATGACCTAACGTTTCTAATAAATTGTGAGCTTTCTAAAAAGTGGTACTTATCGGCAAACTGGACTTATGCTACAGGTATTGCTATGACTTTACCGGCAGGAAGAATGTGGATCATGGGAAGTATTATGAATGATTATGATGGATTTAATAATTTTCGTTTGCCACCATATCATCGCCTTGACATTTCTACATCATTTAGGCTAAAAAGTCGTACCTTTAAAGAGTCGGTAATTAATTTTTCGATAATTAATGTCTATAACAGAGCCAATCCCTATTTTTTATTTTACCATGTATCTAAAGGCAATAATAATTATGATATTGATATTAAGGCCAGGCAAATTTCGCTTTTCCCAATAATGCCTTCGTTAAGTTGGAAATTCGAATTTTAATATGTTTTATGCGATATCGGGTTTAAAAATTATTTAGTGCCAGTTCTGTCCTGAAAGATGTTTTTATTGTTATGAAAAAGATTTTGCCGCTAATGGTATTTGCTTGCTTGATTTCACTTTCTTGTCAAAAGGAGATAGAGCTGGAACAACCGGCTTATCAAAAAAAAATCGTGGTGGATGGATATATCGAAACAGGTCAACCCGCTCATATATTTTTAACCATGAGTTCGCCTTTTCTTACACAATACGACTCAGCATCAATAAGGGCCTCGTTTCTTAATTATGCAAAAATAACTCTTACTTCTTCTTTAGGCGAAGAAGAGGTTTTGACGCTTTTTCGTGAAAACCGGTTTTTCCCGCCTTTCGTATATAAAAGTGTTGACATTAAAGGCCAGGAAGGTATTTTTTACCGTATTAAAGTTGAGGTAATGGGGCAGACTTTGAGTGCCGAAACAATGATTCCCCCTGCTGTGGAAATCGTAGGTTCTCGATTCATCGAAGTAAATGATAGTACCGGATTTTGGGAGGTTGCCATTGATGCATCGAAGCACGGAGAACTATTTTTATTTACAAGGATGAAAAGCCATCTTGCTCAAGAAGATTTTCATCCTTCTTTCAATCCGGTTTATAAGGTGAAAAATTCACAGCAAGGTTTGGTTTGGCTTCGTTTGTTAAGTAGTTCCAAATTTAAATCATATTTTAACAACACAGAATCTATGGTTTACGAAAATTATGAGGGATATGTGTTTGACCGTAGAGATACCATTGAACTGATTGTTGGTACTATAAATGCTACATCTTATCAGGTTCTTAACAGCCTTTTTGTTGATATGTTTAATCAAGAAAATCCTTTTGCTTTTAATGGTAATCGCATCGAAACCAATATCGAAGGTGGTATAGGGCGATGGACAGGAATAGGTATTAAGAATGTGACTTTGTTGGCCAATTAAGAGGGGTTTTAGGATTAATTCCTCATTCTGTGTAATTCATTAATTTTTATTTATTTTTGTGCCGTTAAAAAAGATTCGATTGATATGGCCAAATACGGCAATAGTTCTTCCAAGAAAATTAACCGTGATGAAGCTTTGAAACGTAAACACAAAGCTACTTTCCTGATGAATGACAAAGAGTTGGAAGCTTTTGAGGTTTATTGTAAACGTTATAAGATAAAAAATAAGGCTCGTTTCATGCGTGAATCGGTTATGCGAGCCGTGATGGACCGATTTATGGAAGATTATCCCACTTTATTCCAAAAAGAAGACTTAGATAGGCTTAAGGTTATAGAACAAAATAATAATAATCAATAATATAATTCTTTCCTGCAAGTAGGGAAATTCCGAAATACTCTATTTCTTTGACGGAAAAGCTATTATCACTATCTTTGAGCAAACAAAAAACCCCGAAATTAGGCACATTTGCCT
>NZ_FONA01000006.1 GCF_900112795.1 Thermophagus xiamenensis | reverse complement strand
TTTCCTTGATATCCAGTTTTTTCGATATCTCACAACGGATTTGGCTTACTATCTTGTAGTTTTTTATATACTCGCCTTTCTCAAGAAAGGTCTGGCAAAAAAATTGATAATAGATATTTCCATTGAACTGCTCTATCAGCCTTTTATCTGAACAGCCCGAATAATGTTTAAGAAACATTAACGCTATTTTCCCTCGGGGGGAAAATATACTGGCCGGTCCTTTCTTGTTTTCTTGCAACTTAAATATTCGTACCAGAGCGTCCCACGGAATGGCTGTGTATATCTTTCCAAGGTCTGTCTGTAAAAACTGATTGTAGAGTAAATGAAATTTATCTTCAACAGAAAATAACGGAAGTGTCGCTTGAAAATTCGGAATTCTTTGTACCTTTATCACCGCTTGAAGAATTTTGAACCCCGTTTTTAGGCAAATGTGCCTAATTTCGGGGTTTTTTGTTTGCTCAAAGATAGTGATAATAGCTTTTCCGTCAAAGAAATAGAGTATTTTCGGAATTTCCCTAAATAAATGAAACGAGCTTGGCGACTTTTGCCACAAAAGGATATGTATAAAAATACAGAGGCAGAAGTGCACAGGCAGAAGAAGTTTTTAGTGAATTAGTCATAAGTCATTAGTGTTGATTACTAATGACTGTTGACTAACCACAAATCACTAATTTTAAGAATCATAATTAATAAAATAAGTGAATTTTATACGAATGATACGAGCATGACCAAAAGATTGTGATTTGGTCATGCTTTTTATATGGTTTTTGGGATGAAGCCCTTTCAAGTTAAATAATCAACGCAAGCGCGTTTTTCCACTATTTCCTTTATCAAGGCTAGTACCTTCAGATGTTCCGGATGGGTAGCATAGGTTTTTAGATCCTTCATGTTCTCGAATTCAGTAATGAGAGCTAGATCGTATTTTTCATCAGCATTACAATTTAGACCAACCTCTATGCCTTTTAAAACCTCAATTTTTTCATAAAGACTTTCTAAGGCTGTTTTAATTTCTTGGCTTCGGCTTTTCTTGGTAGATTCGTCTAATGACTCTTTAAATTTAAAAAGAACAACGTGTTTTAACATAGATAATTGTGTTATTGTTGATTTTTCTAATTAATATATTGATCATTGCTATTGATACCGGATTAGATAAAATATATTTTAATCTTTGAAATAAAACCTGTTTGAAACGTCATGTAAAAATACAAAAAACATGGCTATTGAGTTTTTCTTTTTTATGGTCAGAGGCCGGTCACGTCAAAAAAATTATTATTTTGCGTAGGAACCTTATATGCTGAAACATTTCAATTCTTAATAGTGATAGAAGCTGAGACTATTGGATTTTTTAAAGAAAAATAATTTAAAAACATGGAGCCATGTTGAATGATATTCCCGCCGAAAAGTTAATGTATATAGATATTGAAACTGTACCACAACAAAAAAGTTTCGAACAATTAGACGAAACAATGCAAGCGTTGTGGATTAATAAGTCGAAAAAAACTTCGGGTGGTGATGTCCCGCCTGACGAAGATTATGTAAGAGCAGGAATATATGCCGAATTTGGAAAGATTGTATGCATCTCCGCCGGAATTATTAAACCCGAAATGGGAGTTCGAACATTAAGGGTGAAATCTTTTTTCGGACATAATGAAAAAGAATTGCTTCAAAATTTTGCTGCCGCATTGAATAGTTTTACCTCCAAGCCAGGCACTAATATTTGTGGCCACAATGTTAAAGAATTTGATTTTCCATATATTGCCCGAAGAATGATTATAAATGGTATACCTTTACCGGATATTTTAGATGTTGCTGGCAAAAAACCATGGGAGGTTAAATTTATTGATACCCTGGATTTGTGGAAGTTTGGCGATTATAAACATTATACCTCTCTTAACTTATTAACTCATATTTTGGGCATTCCTTCTCCAAAAGACGATATTGATGGAAGCGATGTGGCACGGGTTTATTACGAAGAAAATGATGTGGAACGAATCGCCAGATACTGTGAAAAAGATGTTTTTGCAACTGTACAACTTTTCTTAAGACTTAAAGGAGAAGAGTTATTGGATCCTGAGAACGTGATTTCGGTTTGATACATTATAAATTTCTTTAACAACGAATGGTTGTTTTGTTTGAACCCCTTTTTTTAAAAAGAATTAGTACGCTGCCAGAGCTGCCTGACCACTCTTTATTCGCTGTAGTGATCTATAGTCTAGTCAATCAGCTTTTAATCGTCGATAAAGTACTGAACCGTTTTAGTAAACAACTCAGGTTTTTCGGCATGTACCCAATGTCCGGCTTCAGGGATAGTAACCACCTGTGAGCCGGGAAAAAATTTATTAATCACCAGGATATCCTCATCATGGATATAAGGAGATTTCTCTCCTCTGATAAAAATGGTTTCAGGCATTTTTTTGTTGGTTGGGGTCAATTGGGAAAATCCATCCATAATTTCGTTCATATTGTTTTTTAAGGCCTCCAAGTTTAATTGCCAGAAAAATTGGCCGTTATCATCTCTTTTTAAATTTTTCATTAGGAAAGCCCTTAATGCTATTGAGGGAAATGACTTTTTGAGCACCTGGTCAATTTCCCTACGATCTTTGTATTGAGAGGGATTTAATGACATTAATTCCTTAACAATTTTTTGATGATCGGCGGTCACCTCGGCATAATTTGAAAAAGAACGGTAAGATTTGGGTGCAATATCCAATACGACCAATTTTTCGATCATTTCAGGATAGTCCAAACAGAAACGCATTACCGTTTTACCACCCATACTATGACCCAAAAGGATTGCTTTTTTAAGGTTAAGTTTGGTAAATAGTTCATATAGATCTTTTGACATGGCGTCATATGTGTGTTCTGGGCTGTGGGGTGAACGTCCATGGTTTCGTTGATCAACCAATATTATTCTATATTTACTTTCAAAACTTTTGGCAATGGATAGCCAATTATCTGACGAACCATAAAGTCCATGAACAACTATTATATTTTTTTCGCCTTGTCCTTTTTCCCTAAAAAAAAGTTCCATTTTTAATCTTTGATGAGTAATTGTTTGTATTTGTTAATTGTTACTTCTAGTCCAAAATAGAGGGCATCGCTAATTAGGGCATGCCCAATAGAAACTTCCTTGATAAAAGGAATTCTTTCATTAAAAAATTTCAGATTCTGTAAGTTGAGGTCATGACCGGCATTAATTTTGAGTCCCATATCTCGAGCAATAGTTGCAGCTTCTACAAAAGGCGCAATGGCTTTTTCCCGATCTTTGGGATAAAGAGCGGCGTAAGGCTCTGTATAGAGTTCTATTCGATCGGTATTGGTTTTTGCCGCATTGATAATAATATCAGGATTAGGGTCGACAAATATAGATGTACGGATGCCGTATTCTTTAAGTTCGCCAATAATGTCTTGAAGAAAAGAAAGGTTGTTAATGGTATCCCAGCCTGAATTAGAAGTAATAGCGTCAGGCGGATCAGGAACAAGCGTCACCTGATGGGGACGTACAGTTTTAACTAAATCTATGAATTTGGGTGAAGGATAGCCTTCTATATTGAGTTCAGTTTGAATGATGGGCCGAATTTCATGAACGTCTTTATATCTTATGTGACGTTCGTCAGGGCGCGGGTGTACTGTAACACCGTCAGCTCCAAATTTTTGGACATCAATAGCTGCTTTTAATACGTCCGGGATATTTCCACCTCGCGAGTTCCGCAGGGTTGCTATTTTATTGATGTTTACGCTTAATTTTGTCATAGACTAATACAACTAAGAAATTAATAAAATGAAAAATAAAACAGATGAATGGCTTGTATGTTTAAAATATTGGCTGTAATTTTCACCGAAAGAGATTCTTTAACATCGCTCATTTTATTTTAAGAGTGTAAATTTACAAAGTATTTCGTGAAAGCGCATTTTTATGTTGGCGAAAGAATTGATATCTGACATTGTTCCTTCATTAAAGACATCCGATACAGGGGCTGATGCCTTAAACTGGATGGAGGTCTTTAGAGTTTCACATCTTCCTATTGTAAACAATAAGGTTTTTTTAGGACTGATTTCTGATACAGATATTTACGATTTAAATGCGACAGATGAACCTTTAGGCAATCATAAGTTATCTCTTGCTCAACCGTATGTCTTCGAGTACCAACATATTTATGATGTAATAGAAATTACTGCTCGTTTAAAACTAACTCTAGTTCCTGTGCTTAGCAACAATAAAGAATATCTTGGAGTTATTACCCAAAATGATTTGTTGCTTAAATTCTCCGAATTAATTGCCGCACAAACACCGGGAGGAATTATTGAGATTCAAGTAGAACCTCGTGACTACGCTCTTTCCGAAATATCTCGGATTGTTGAAGATTCTGATGCAAAGATTTTGAGTTTATATGTGTCCCAACCACAGGTGGGTGAGCAATTTAAAATTACTATCAAGCTTAATAGGGTAGACATTTCGGTTGTGGTTAATGCTTTTGAAAGGTATGGTTATAAGATTAAATCTACTTATGTTAGCGACCCCAAAGTTGATGATACTACTCGACGTAATTTCGAGGCGCTCATGAAATACCTCAGCATCTGAGGCAAATTTCTTGTCTAATTATGTATCTTCGTTTTTAAAAATGAAGTGTGCATGACTTTATAGGATTGCCACATAAGTATGTATAAAACACTTTGTCATGCTAGTTTCATTCGGCCAATGAGTTAAACAGATTTTATATGAATGAAACGAGCATGACCAAGAAGATTTGTCTCATAAAAAAATATATAGGCAGAAGTGCTCAGGCAGAAGGCAGAAGAAGTTTTTAGTCAACAGTCATTAGGCCTTAACTAATGCCTAACCACTAAATTACTAATTTTAAGTTCATTAGACCAATGAATTAGATAAATTTTATACTGATGAAAATAGCCATATTTGGAAAAAGTTTTGGGGAGGTTTTTTACAACAATTGTCACCAATTATTTGATTATTTGCATCAAAAATCTATAAAGATTTACATCTACAAGCCGTTTTATGACTTTTTATTTGAAAAAGTTAATTTAAAGCCTGAAGTTAAAGGTTTTTTTTCATCTCCGTATGAATTGCCTATGGTTGATATGGTATTTAGTATAGGTGGTGATGGCACCTTTTTGCAAGCCGTAACCTTTGTTAGGGATACTGGCATTCCTGTGGTGGGTATAAATAGTGGAAGGTTGGGTTTTTTGGCTGATATTTCACGTCATGAATTACCTGCAGCTCTTTATGAAATTGAAAAGGGATTATTCGAGGTTAAGAAGCTGACTTTATTGGAATTGACATCCCCAAAAAAATTAATAGGGGACTTTAACTTTGCTCTTAATGAACTAGCAGTTCATAAGCAGGATAGTTCATCCATGATTACTATTCATGTTTATTTAAATGACCAATTTTTAAATTCGTATTGGGCAGATGGTTTAATTGTGAGTACTCCAACCGGTTCCACTGCTTATTCTTTAAGCGTTGGAGGTCCAATAATGCATCCTGCTTCACAAAGTATTATAATAACACCTATTGCTCCTCACAATCTGACAGTTAGACCATTGGTTATTCCTGATGATATGGAGCTTACATTGAAAGTAGAAGGTAGAGGGGGTAAATTTCTTGCATCACTGGATTCAAGAAGTGTGGTTGTCGATCAATCTACAGAATTAAAAATTAAAAAGGCTGATTTTACTATTAATATTGTTGAAAGAACCAACCAGAGTTTTTATTCAACGCTTCGGAATAAATTAATGTGGGGTGCTGATAAGAGGAATTAATTTTTATGGAATGAGCATGACCCAAAAAGATTGGTCGCCGCAAGATAATGTAAAAAAGTGCACAGACAAAAGCAAGAAGGCGGAAGTTGAATTTTTCGGCTCCATCATTTGCAGGAAGGGTGGAATTCCTATTCGTCCAATGATATAAATAATTTTTTACGAATAGAAAAAAGGCAGCAATAAAGCAATTTTGTTTACGTTTTTGAATAAACCTATTCAATCTAAAATTTAATGCCTAACGGTTATCGGATTTGTTTTGTTATAGCTGCAGCGTTCATTTTATTTTTTCCAGGAGCTAAAGGTCAGGAAAGAATTGAAGCAGGTTTTATTTTGGGTGCCTCATATTATCAGGGAGATCTTAATTCTGGAAAGCTGTTTTATCGCGCTCAGCCTGCACTAGGAGGATTAATGCGTGTTGTGATCAATCATAGGTTGGCTTTGAAGGGGGCTTTGACAATGGTTAATA
Source organism: Thermophagus xiamenensis (assembly GCF_900112795.1). Taxonomy (GTDB): domain Bacteria; phylum Bacteroidota; class Bacteroidia; order Bacteroidales; family Marinilabiliaceae; genus Thermophagus; species Thermophagus xiamenensis. The sequence goes on along the minus strand of NZ_FONA01000006.1, from coordinate 187,806 downwards.
TTCAAGGCGATTATCCTGCCGCAGAAATTTTTTATCCTAGCCAGGTGGGGTATTCCTCTGGACAATATCATTTTGAAAGGACAATGGCTGATATCTCCGCCCAACTGGAAATTAATTTTTTCGAATATGACAACCCCTATCGTCGAGAAGAGACTCGTTTTACCCCTTTTATTTCTACAGGTATTGCTTCAACTTTATATCGTAGATATAATTCAGATGGTTCAGATAATTCTGAAAACCCACATTTTATATTATCTTTGCCGTTCGGCATAGGAATAAAGTGGAAACTTTATGACTGGATGCATATTGGCATGGAATGGAACTTTAGAAAAACATTTGTGGATGATTTGGATAAGACCGTAAGTGGAGCTATTGATCCTTCTGATCCTTATGGTTTTGACCAATATTCTTTGTTGCATAATAATGATTGGTATTCTTTTGCAGGAATATTTGTTTCCATTGATCTCTTCCATAGAAGTATTCCATGCAATGCTGGATATTAATGTCATATTGATAGAAAAAATTTGTAGATAATTGAATTCTGCTTTATTTTTTATGCCAGTTTATATTTTGACTTGTAAGCTCCGGGGTTTTATTAACTTTCGGGCAGTGAATGTTTAGTGCGAATTATAATATTCTATGTCAATAAAAGAGCAGCTTGATAAAGAAAAACTGCCGAAGCATGTGGCCATTATTATGGATGGTAATGGCCGTTGGGCGCGTAAACGTGGTAATGCAAGGGTCTTCGGACACCAGCATGGTGTAAAATCAGTGCGGGAGGTGACCGAAGCTGCCGCAGAATTGGGATTAAAATTTCTTACCCTTTACGCCTTTTCTACCGAAAATTGGAGTCGGCCTAAAACTGAAGTAGATGCTTTAATGTCTCTACTGGTTTCAACCATTTCTGCCGAAACCAAAACCCTGATGGATAATAATGTAAAACTCAAATCTATTGGTTGTAAAGAAACTTTACCTCTCGATGTCCAGGAAAAACTATCGGCTTGTATCGAACAAACAAAACATAATGATGGACTTACTTTGGTACTAGCTTTAAGTTATAGTTCGAGATGGGAAATTGTAGAGGGTGTTAAAAAAGTGGCTGCAGATATTCTGTCTGGTAAACTTAGTATAGAGCAGATTAATTCAGAAATATTTAGCAGATACCTTGAAACTTCAGATATGCCTGACCCTGAGTTGTTAATAAGAACCAGTGGAGAATTACGTATTAGTAATTTCTTATTGTGGCAAATTGCCTACTCAGAATTGTATTTTTCCGATGTATTATGGCCCGATTTTCGTAAGGAACATTTCTTTAAAGCCCTACTCGAATATCAGGGACGTGAACGACGTTTCGGTAAAATTAGTGATCAGGTTAAAAAATAAATTTATAGTAATGTTGAAACGCATAGTTGTTGTATACCTTTTTTTGATTTTTTCTTTTGCATCTCTCTTTTCTCAGGAAGAATCTCCTGTAATTTCTTATTCCGGAAAACCCAAAGAATATATCATTGCCGAAATTAAAGTAACCGGCGATTTAAATAATGATCCCAATATTTTGGCTAATCTTTCGGGGTTAAAAGTTGGACAGAAAATTACTGTTCCCGGTGAAGAGATTTCTGATGCTGTTAAGAAATATTGGGAATACGGTCTTTTTTCGGATGTAAAAATTTCGGCCGAGAAGATTGAGGGCAATAAAATTTATCTTAATATTTACCTCCAGGAACGGCCGCGATTGTCCGAAATTAATTTTATCGGGCTTAAAAAATCGGAAATTGAGGACATTTCAAGTAAAATCTCTATGATGAAAGGTACTCAGGTAACACCTTACCTGGTAGATAGGGCCGAACGCTATATAAAAGAACATTTTGTTCAAAAAGGCTTCTATAATACTGAGGTTACGATTGTTCAGAGAGATGACCCTGATAACCCAAATCATGTTTTCCTGGACGTGGAAGTGGATAAAAAAGAAAAAGTTAAAGTCAGAAGCCTTCGTTTTGAAGGTAATGAAGTATTTTCTGACAACAAGTTAAACCGCTTCATGAAAAAAACTAATGAAAAGGGTAAGCTTAAAAACTTTTTCCGAACAAAAAAGTTCGTTCAGGAAGAATATGAAAATGACCTAAAGAGCATTATTGAAAAGTATAATGAAAATGGATATCGTGATGCCTATGTAGTTTATGACTCGATATCAAAAAACCCAGATAATACTGTTGATATTGTTATTGGTATAGATGAAGGAAATAAATATTATTTTGGTAATATTACATGGGTAGGTAATACTGTTTATCCAGGTCCATATCTTAGTGAAAAACTTCGTATCCAGAAAGGGGATGTCTTTAATCAAACGTTATTGGAAGAAAGACTTTATATGGATGATGATGCCGTTCATAATCTATATATGAATAATGGCTATCTATTTAGTAATATAGAGCCCGTTGATGTTCGGGTATATAATGATACCGTTGATTTGGAAATGCGTGTATATGAGGGGCAACAAGCCACCATCGATAAAGTCATTATTAAAGGCAACACTAAAACGCATGAACATGTAATCCGTCGTGAACTACGCACTAAGCCGGGAGAACTATTTGATAAATCCGAATTAATCAGAACCGTTAGGGAGCTTTCTCAATTGGGCCACTTTGACCCTGAAAATATTAATCCCGTTCCTATTCCCGACCCTGATAAAGGGACTGTTGATCTTGAATATAATCTTGTAGAAAAAGCTAACGATCAAATTGAACTGTCCGGAGGATGGGGTGGAGGAATGTTCGTAGGCTCTCTTGGACTTAAATTTACCAATTTCTCGGTGCGCAATATTTTTAATAAGGAAGCTTGGAGGCCTTTGCCTACCGGTGACGGACAGACTTTATCCCTGAGGGCTCAAACTAACGGAAAATATTATCAATCTTACAGTTTTTCATTTGTTGAACCATGGCTGGGTGGCAAAAAACCTAATTCTTTTAGCGTTTCATTATACAGGTCAATACAAACGGGTACTAGTTCTGGGTATTATTACGGTAACCCATATAGTAATATTTATGGTGGGTATGGTTACAGTAGTTATGGTTATCCTTATTATGGAAGTTATTATTCGCCACTTGAGGAAGATCCGGATGAACATATGAAAGTGACGGGTGTTTCCGTTGGATTTGGAAAGCGGTTAAGTTGGCCGGATGACTTTTTCCAATTTTATACTCAAGCCAGTTATCAACGTTATGATTTGAAAAACTGGATTTATTTTTTAATGCAAAATGGGAATAGTAATAACTTGAGTTTCAAAGTAATGCTTTCCAGAAATTCAATAGATAATCCCTTATATACTAGAACCGGATCTAATTTCACCTTAGGACTTGAATTGACTCCTCCTTATAGTTATTTTGATGATATTGATTATTCTAGTGAAGATCTTTCTGATTCAGAGAGGTATAAATGGATTGAGTATCATAAATGGACTTTTAAAGGAAGTGTTTTTAAACCTTTGGATAATGCGCTTAAATTGGTGTTGATGGCTAAAGTGGAGGGTGGATTTTTGGGCTATTATGATGAAAACAAAAAATCTCCTTTCGAAAAGTTTGTGTTAGGAGGAGATGGTATGTCAGGATATAGTTATTATGGAAGTGAGACTATTGGACTTCGTGGTTATGAAAATGCTTCGTTAACACCATTAACCGATGGAAGACAGGATGGAAACATTTATAATAAATTATCATTAGAGTTAAGGTATCCGCTTACGTTGCAACCTTCAGCAACCGTATATGGTTTGGTATTTGCCGAAGCCGGTAATTCCTGGTCCGAATTTAGGGATTATAATCCTTTTGGATTAAAAAGGTCAGCAGGAGTTGGAGTTAGAATATTTTTACCTATATTCGGACTGATGGGAATTGACTGGGGATATGGTTTCGACGAAATTCCTGGAAGTCCTGATGCAAATGGTGGTAACTTCCACTTTGTGATTGGTCAAAGTTTTTGATTTAGAGGTAAATAATTGGTCTGGTTTTTGTCATATATCGATATTGCAGTTTATAGCTTGAGCTATTAAAATTTAATGTGTTTGTTTTTTAGGTAATCATCCTAAAATATGAATATAACCAGGAATGCATGCCACAACAAAAACATGTAGTAAAAAGGCAGAAGTGCACAAGCAGAAGACAGAAGAATTTTTTAGTGATTAGTGAATAGTCATTAATGGTGCTTACACTAATGACTATCGACTAATCAAAAACTTTAAGTTTTAAGAGACCAATGAATTAACCTAATTTTATGATGATGAAACGAGCATGGCGGCTTTTGCCACAAAAGAACATGTATAAATTTTATTAAGCCATGCGAGTTCCATTCGACCAATGTGTTAAATAAATTATATACGAATGAAAAAAAATTATTTTCCATTAATATTAGCACTCACATTTATTTTGTGTGGTGCAAGCTTATCGGCTCAGCGATATGCTTTTGTAGATATGCAGTATATTATGTCCAACATCCCGGCATATGAGGCTGCCCAGGAGCAGCTCAATCAATTATCCCAGAAATGGGAAAAGGAGATAAAAGATATTTATGCCGAAGTAGAACAGTTGTATAAAAAGTATCAAAAAGAGAGCGTATTGCTTTCGCCTGAGATGAAAGCCCAACGCGAAGAAGAAATAATCCAGCTTGAAAATAATGCCAAGAAGTTGCAACGTCAATATTTTGGTCCTGATGGTGAAATGGCACAACGACAGCAAGCACTTTTTCAGCCTATACAAGAAAAAGTTGCAAACGCAATTCGTGAAATTGCTGAAAGAGATAATTTTGATGCAGTTTTTGATTTATCAGGAGGTGCTGCTGTTGTTTATGTAAATCCTCGTCAAAATATTAGTGATGATGTTTTAGAGCTTCTTGGATATTCTAAATAATTTTTAAATTAGAAGTAGAATAAAAAATACTGTTATGAAAAGAATTACCATTACCGCCTTGATAAGTTTTTTTATCTTTCTTTCGGCCGGTGTTTTTGCCCAGGAACTTAGATTTGGGCATGCCAATGTTCAGGAAATTATGCAATCTATGCCTGAATTTAAAGAAATGCAAAAAGCCATGGAGGCAGAATATAATAAGCTTGAAAATCAATTGGCCACCATGCAAGAAGAATATAAAAAAATGGAACAAGAGTACATCGAAAATAGTAAAAATTTGGGTGCTGAACAGCGTCAACAGAAAGAGCAACAACTGATGGAGACCAGTCAAAAAATACAATCTTTTTATCAGTCTACGCAACAAAAGCTCTCTCAAACTCAACAACAACTCCAGCAACCGGTTTTGGAAAAATTAAGAGATGCTATCCAACAAGTTGGAAAGGAAGGTGGATTTATTTATATATTTGCAGAAAATTCCGGAGCTACAGTTTATCAATCTGAACAAAGTGTGGATGTTACCCCACTGGTGAAAAAGAAGCTTGGCATTAATTAATCTAACAAACGCTGAATAATAACGGGATTATTTGTTAGTGTAAATTTCTTAAGACTAATAATTTAGATTTTTTTAATATGAGAGTTTTAAAAGTTTTTACTGTTATATTTATTCTTTTTTGGTCCGGTTCGTTATGCCCTTCCTTTGCACAAGAGTTGAAGTTTGGACACTTAAATGTGCAAAAGCTTATTGCAGAGTTGCCTGAAAAAATTAATGCTGATAAAGAATTGCAGCAAGAGGCTAAAAAATTGCAGGATCAGTTAGAGGTCATGACAAAGGAATTGGATGAAAAATATAAAAGTTATATGGCGCAGCGTGACTCTCTTTCTGATTTGATTCGGGCTACCAGAGAAAAAGAGATTCAGGATTATGATCAAAGGATACAAAACTTCAACAAATTGGCTCAACAATCTTTGAGTCAAAAAGAACAAAAATTATTACAGCCTATCATAGAAAAGGTACAAAAAGCAATTAATGCCGTTGGTGAGGAACAAGGATTAATTTATATTTTTGATACGGGTTCTAATGTTGTTTTATATAATTCACCGCAAAGTATAGATTGTGAGGATTTGGTAAAAGCAAAGTTGCAAGAAATGAGAGAGGCTGAGAAGTAATAGCTGTGATCATACTCTGAATTAATTTGTTTACTATCTATTCTTAGACAATAGTTTTTTAGAATAGTCAGTTAGAAATTACTGGATAAATAAGTTTAATAAAACGATTTTTCGGTCGTACTATCAACATGAACGTAAGTTCAAATAGCAGGGGGTTGATGGTACGACTTTTATTTTGTAAAATCAAAATAAGCCATTTTAAAGCAATAATTCTAATCTTTGGTTTTAATTATTTTTTTTATCCAATTATCCATTTGTTTCTATTTTTATTTCTGATTTGGGAGTGAAACGAAAGTGACTAAAAAAGTTTGTCTCAACAAGAAACTTTATATAAAAGTAAATGGCAGAAGTGCACAGGCAGAAGAAGTCAATAGTCATTAGTCAACAGTCATTAGTGCTAATGGACTAGTGACTAATGACTAACCACTAATAACTACTTTTAAGAAACAATATATCAATGAAGTAAGTAAAATTTATACGGATGAATATCTATGATAAAACTTTGGAAGGACCTATCGGTGTTTTCGATTCCGGTTATGGGGGGCTTACCATATTAAACGAATTTCGTAGAAATTTTCCTGAATACGATTTTCTTTATTTGGGTGATAATGCCCGTACACCTTATGGTACCCGTTCATTTGAGGTTGTATATAAGTATACGCTTCAATCAGTGTTAAAACTGTTTGAAATGGGTTCTCATTTAGTGATTTTAGCATGTAATACAGCCTCGGCTAAGGCCTTAAGAACAATTCAGCAACGAGACCTTCCTAAATTTGATCCTTCAAGGAGGGTACTCGGTGTAGTTAGGCCTAGTGCAGAACAAATCATACATTATACTCAAAATAAGCATATAGGGGTTGTTGGTACTCCGGGCACCATTCAATCATTGTCCTATGTTATGGAAATTCGAAAATTTCTTCCCGATGCCATAGTATCTCAACAGGCTTGCCCTATGTGGGTTCCTTTGGTCGAAAATAATGAAATTGATACTGAAGGGGCAGCCTTTTTTGTTAAACGTGATTTGGGATTATTGTTCTCAAAAGACAAAGATATTGATGCACTCATTCTTGGATGTACACATTATCCTTTATTGCTTCCTTTAATTAAGAAAAATGTTCCTGCGCATGTAAGAATTCTTTCACAAGGGTCGGTTGTTGCTAAGAGTCTTAAGGATTATCTTTATCGACATCCGGAGATCAATCGAAGATGTACAAAAAATGGGACTTGTCGTTTTTTTACAACGGAAAGCCCCGAGAAGTTTGATGAAGCATCCAGTATTTTTCTGGATTTTCCTGTTAAATCAGAACGGATATTCTTTGATTAATCTTTATACCATCCTGCATACATGAGGTAGTTATTGGCAATTTTATTAATCATTTCTTGCGTTTGTTCCGGTTCAATGTCTTTTACTTTTTTTGCGGGTACACCTGCATATATACTGTTTGGTTCTATTTTAGTCCCACTTAAAACCAATGAATTGGCCGCAACAATTGAATTGGAACCCACAACCGCATGGTCCAAGACTGTAGCACCAATCCCAATTAAAACATTGTCTTCTATTTTAGCACCATGAATGGTCACGTTGTGTCCAATTGAGACGTTATTACCTATTTCAATTGTCGATTTTTGGTACAATGTGTGTAAAACCGACCCATCTTGGATATTGACTTTATTTCCTATACGAATACTGTTCACATCGCCTCGCAACACTGCATTAAACCAAATGCTGCAATCATCCCCCATTTCGACATCTCCTATTATTGTTGCATTGTCAGCTAAAAATACATTTTTTCCAATTTTTGGGGTAAACCCTCTTACTGATTTAATTAATGCCATGATTTTTCTTTTTTTTAAAGTTATAAGATTAAACAAATACCCAAATTGAACCATTAAATTATCAATGGATAACCGCTTCAGAGTGCAAATATAAACTAACTGTTGCAAAGCACATTTTGAATCCCCCAAATGTGATATTTGTCACATTTCTCTTGTTTCTTACTCTCTAACTTTACATTTAATTAATATTAGAATTAACCCCGGAGCCGGTAAAAGGTTCTGGCGTTTTTTTTATTTATCAACTAAATTTTGAAGATCAACAATCTATAATAAGCAAAATTATGGCTAAAAAATCAAAAGTTATTGAAAAGGAAGAAGTGGTCGTCAGATTTTCAGGTGATTCAGGAGATGGAATGCAGTTGACAGGGTCGCTCTTTTCCTTTTCGTCGGCCATCTACGGAAACGACATTTCCACGTTTCCCGACTTCCCTGCAGAAATACGGGCACCACAAGGTACAATAAGCGGTGTTTCCGGCTTTCAGGTCCATTTTGGACACAGCGAAGTGTATACCCCGGGAGATAAGGCAGATGTGTTGGTAGCTATGAATCCGGCTGCATTAAAGGCTAACCTGGAGTGGCTTAAACCCGGTGCTACCATTATTCTGGATGTGGATAGCTTTGATGATAAAAATCTTGCTAGAGCAGGATACAAATCGAATGATCCTATAGAAGAGGACAACCTTGGAAGCTATAATATTATTAAAGCTCCAATTACCACGATGACGAGGGAGAGCCTGAAGGACATGGGATTGGACAATAAGTCCATACTTCGTAGTAAAAATATGTATGCTTTAGGTTTGGTATTTTGGCTTTTCCACCGTCCCATTAAGGATGCGGAGCATCTTATTCGGGAAAAATTTGCCAAGAAGGAGAAAATTGCCGAAGCCAATGTTCGTGTGTTGGAAGCAGGATATAACTACGGAGTAATTATTCAGGCTGTTACACCTTCTTATCACATTTCTCCGGCAGAGATTAAACCGGGCATATATCGTAATCTGAACGGAAACAGAGCGATAGCTTGGGGCTTTTTACTTGCTGCTCAAAAAAGCGGTCTCGAACTCTTTTTAGGCTCTTATCCCATTACTCCTGCTACCGAAATATTACAGGAATTGTCCGCAAGGAAAGATTTAGGAGTTAAGGTTTTTCAGGCCGAAGACGAAATTGCGGCAATATCCACCGCCATTGGTGCCAGTTTTGCCGGAAATCTTGGGATTACCTCCACTTCCGGACCCGGACTGGCTCTGAAGGGAGAAGCATTGGGACTGGCCGTAATGGCTGAACTACCTTTGGTCGTTGTGGATGTTCAACGAGGAGGGCCCAGTACAGGACTTCCAACCAAAACTGAACAGGCTGACTTAAATCAGGCACTTTACGGGCGTAATGGGGAGAGTCCGCTGGTGGTGATGGCTGCCAGTTCTCCCGTTAATTGCTTTGATTATGCCTTTTATGCGGCAAAGATTGCAATCGAGCATATGACACCTGTAATTTTGCTGTCGGACGGATTTTTGGCTAATGGAACACAACCCTGGCGGATACCGGATGAAGACCAATTCCCGGATATTAATCCTCCGTATGTGAATAACCCTGCCAATCAGTGGAATGTTTATGAGCGCGATCCTGAACGACTTAACAGATACTGGGCTATCCCCGGTACTCCCGGCTATCAGCATCGAATTGGAGGTCTGGAAAAAGACTACCTCACCGGTGAAGTTTCTTACGATCATCATAATCATTTCAAAATGGTGAAAATGAGACAGGAAAAAATCGACAGAGTAGCCGATTTTATTCCTCCTTTAGAAGTGCATGGCGACCAAGACGCCGAGCTTCTTATTGTTGGATGGGGCGGCACCTTTGGTCATTTGTTAACCGCCCTCGAAGAATTGCAGAAAGAAGGTAAAAAGGTTGCTTTGGCACATTTCAATTACATAAATCCATTGCCCAAAAACAGTTATGATGTTCTAAAACGTTTTCGCAAAATTGTGGTATGTGAACTTAATATGGGCCAATTTGCCAATTACCTTCGAAGTAAATTTCCCGATGTTTTGCTTCGTCAATACAATAAAGTGGAAGGTTTGCCTTTTACTGTTGGTGAACTGAAAAATCATTTTGAAAAAATTTTAGAAGAATAAGCTATGTCTGATAATAAAAAACTCGCTTTTCTGGAATATAAAAGCGACCAAAATGTTCGGTGGTGTCCCGGTTGTGGAGATCATGCCATCTTGAATTCTCTGCAAAAAACCATGGCCGAGCTCAAGATACCCAACGATCAAATTGCCGTTATTTCCGGTATTGGATGTTCCTCCAGGTTACCCTATTATATGAGTACTTACGGGTTTCACACCATTCATGGCCGCGCATCGGCTATTGCCTCCGGGGTGAAACTGGCCAATCCTAAACTTAGCGTATGGCAAATTACGGGTGACGGCGATGCTTTGGCTATTGGAGGTAATCACTTCATACATGTTATCCGTAGGAATATTGATATTAATATCATTCTTTTTAACAATCAAATTTATGGTTTGACAAAAGGGCAATATTCGCCCACCTCAAAGCGCGGGTTCATTTCCAAAACTTCTCCTTTTGGAACCATTGAGTATCCCTTTCGCCCGGGTGAATTGACCATCGGTGCCAGAGGCTATTTCTTTGCCCGTACCATCGATAAGGAAATCAAACTTTCGGTTGAGGTAATGAAAGCCGCATCAAAACACAAAGGAACCTCCATCGTTGAAGTGCTGCAGAACTGTGTAATATATAATGATAATACGCACCGGGAAATAACCGATAAAAAGTTTAAGGATGACAGAACTATTGTTTTGGAACATGGGAAGCCTATGATTTTCGGGAAAAACCGCAATAAGGGCCTTGTGTTGGATGGTACACGCCTGAAAGTTGTCACCATTGGAGAAGGAGGAATTACAGAAAACGATATCCTGGTTCATGATGCACATTGCGAAGATCCCACAATTCATCTTAAACTTGCGGACATGGAATATCCTGAATTCCCGGTGGCATTGGGTGTTATCCGAGATGCCGAGGCTCCGGTCTACGATCAATGTTTTATAGAGCAAATGGACAAAATAAAAAAAGAATCAAAAATCAAATCGTTTAGAGATTTGGTTACTTCAGGCGATGTCTGGGAAGTGAAATAGATAAACTGTTTTGAGATACAGATAACCATTTTCTGTACTTATAGAAAGGGAATCCGTGACGAGCCGGTTGATCTTTTTGCCTATAAAATGAATTTATTTTCACCGCATAAAGAATAATGGGAAAAGGTCAATCAGTTGTGTTTTTCGGGTTCCCTTTATCCTTTTTGTTTTCCGAAGAGGTTAACAGCATGCGCAATTTGTTCTTGTCGCCCCAAAACATAAACGATATCATTTTTATATAGCGAGGTGTTTGGGCCGGGATGATCGATTAGCTCTTCGGCTCTTTTAATGGCTACCACCGTTACACCAAAGGTACTCCTGAAAGCCAGTTGAGCCAGGGAATGACCGGCAACAGGGGATTCTTCCTCTACTTTCAAAGCCGATATCTCCAAATTGGGAAGATGACTCAGAATCGATTTCCTCCAGCGTTTTTTCCCATCTCGTACCAAACCGTAATTATTTTTACGAATATTTCCAATGATTACTTCGATCTGATCATGAGGCATCAGAAATTTATTGAGTACCCGTTCAAACATTTCTATAGCGGTTTCGAACTCTTCAGGTATTACCTGCGTTGCACCCAATTTATATAAGTCTTCTGCATCATCAATTTGCCGGGTTCGGACGATAATGGAGGCATGTTTGTTTAAGAGCCTCACTTTCTCGGTTACCGACATGGCCGTTACTACATCACCGATAGAAACCACAATTACCGATGCTGTTTTAATGTGTGCTTTCTCTAATATTGGTGTGTTTTGGGCATCTCCGTAAATGACAGTCTCTCCCTTTTTCTGACGGGCTTTCACAATGGCCGGATCAAATACTATAGAGATGTAAGGAATTTTTAAGTGTCGGGCCATGATTGACATACTTAACACCCGAGGGTCTTTTCCTATCAAAACCAGGTGGTTTTTTAGTGTCGGAACTTCCATTTGTCTGAGAGGAAAGAGGCCTTCAACGATTTTTGGCGGAAGGGGTAGTTTTATCACCGCATTTGACAAGGGCTTGGATACCATAATCAGAAAGGGGGAGATTGACATGGTGATGACCGCCACCGCCAAAAATAACTGATAATAGTAATCAGATATAAGATGATAATTTTGCCCCATTTTTACCAAAATAAAGGAAAACTCCCCAACCTGTGCCAACGAAAGTCCTACCAGAATAACTCCCCGAATGGTATGTCCCAACATAAATGCTGTCCCACTGGCGATTATGATTTTTATTACAACAACCATTATTACCGTCAGAAGAACGGTGTACAGGTTGTCCATGACAAACTGAAGATCCAGCAACATCCCTATTGAAACGAAAAAAAATGAGGTGAAGGTATCTTTAAAGGGAATGATGTGACTGAATGCCTGATGGCTATATTCCGATTCAGAGATCATTAATCCTGCCAGAAATGCCCCAAAAGCCAGAGACATACCCAATTCGGCCGTTAAAAAAGCTACAGATAAACAAATCAGCAGAATACTCATCAAAAATAATTCCTGGTTCTTGGTCATGGCTATGGCATGAAGCAGTCTGTTCATAAACCATTTGTTCCCGAAGAGTACGAATAGTAGGATGACCGCCGATTTAAGTCCCATCATTAAAATCTCTCTGAAAATGTTCCCCGACTCTCCTCCGATGATTGGAGTGAACAGCAACAGAGGTACCAGGATTAAATCCTGAAAGATGAGAATACCCATGACCGTACGACCGTAATTGGACGTTATTTCCGACCGGTCCTGAAGAATCTTTAGAACCACAGCCGTACTGCTTAGTGCTGTTAGAAAACCTACAAAAAAAGAACCTTTCAGGTCCAAATCGTATGCACGGGCCACACCCATGACAATAAGAGTGGTTAAGGAAAACTGAAGAAATCCTCCCCAAAAAACAAGAACCCGGATTTTTATCAGATGTTTTAACGAGAATTCCAGACCAATGGTGAAAAGCAATAATACGATGCCAATTTCAGCCAAAACATCGATGTTTTCAATATTGGTGATAACTCCGCCCAAATGAGGACCCGCCAATACACCGGTGATAAGATAACCAACTATAGTAGGAACTTTAATCTTGGTGAAGATATAGTTGACAATCGTTGAGAGAGCAAAGATGATAAGGATATCCTTGAGTATCGAAAATTCCATTGATTACATGTTGGTTTTGGTAAATCGGAACAAACCTTCCGTTTCAATAGACAAAGATACTCTATTTGGGATAAATTTTTGAAAATACAGGCCATTTGCTAATAAATTAACAATGGCCTGTATAGGTGTTGTAGGAGGTTAAATTTTGTCAACGTCGAATGGGGAATTCAATCCTTTGGCTACGCCAATGGCCAGTTCCCGGTCGGCTTTGGCAAAGTGTCCCAGTTGGCGGGAAATTATTTCATCTCGTTTGGGGCCATCAATTTGTTGCATGGCATCAACGATGTTGGCAACAGTGTTTTTCCGCTCCTGATCAGTCATTACTTTTCTAAAAAGGAGGCCGGGTTGGGTATAATGGTCATCATCGTTTTCATTACGATCATAAGTGTCAGCCAGGTTTGACTCGACATTAAAGGAGGGAATTTTGTATTTTTTATCCGGTTCAATATCATCGAAACTATTGGGATAATAGTTTGGCGCACTTCCATGATTTCCATTTACAGTCATAAAGCCATCGCGTTGATAATTATGTGCCGGACAAATGGGACGGTTTACCGGAATTTGTTCGTAATTAACTCCCAGTCGGTAACGATGGGCATCCGGATAAGATAACAATCTGCCTTGCAACATTTTGTCAGGTGATACATCCAACCCGTCTATCAAATTGGAAGGGTTGAAGGCTGCTTGTTCAACATCGGCAAAGTAATTGGCAGGAATTTCGTTTAATTCCAGAATGCCCACATCGATCAGAGGGTATTCACTATGAGGCCATACTTTGGTCAGATCAAAAGGATTCCATCGGAAATGCTTAGCTTGTTCTTCCGTCATGACCTGTATTTTTAATGCCCATTGGGGATAATCGCCTTTTTCAATGGCGTTCAGAAGATCCCGCTGTGAATAATCCGGATCTTTTCCTTTTAACTCTTCTGCCTGTTGTGCCGTCAGGTTATGAATTCCTTGCAACGTTTTAAAGTGGTATTTTACCCATACCCTTTCATTTTTATCATTGATCATTGAAAAGGTGTGGCTTCCGTATCCGTTCATTTTTCTATATCCGTCAGGTGTCCCCCTGTCACTGAAGAGAATGAGAACCTGATGCAAACTTTCCGGATTTAAGCTCCAGAAATCCCAGCGCATAGTTTGACTGATAAGGTTGGTTTTGGGATCGCGCTTCTGGGTGTGGATGAAGTCGGCAAATTTCTTCGGATCTTTGATAAAGAAAACAGGAGTGTTGTTTCCAACCAAATCCCAGTTACCCTCTTCTGTATAAAATTTGACAGCGAAACCACGCGGATCTCTTTCTGTATCGGCACTTCCTCTTTCTCCTCCCACGGTCGAGAATCTCGCAAATACACGGCATTTATTGCCGGGTTTACTGAATAATTTGGCCTTGGTATATCTTGTGATGTCGTGAGTTACTCTGAAGGTCCCGAATGCTCCGGACCCCTTGGCATGCACAACCCTTTCGGGAATTCGTTCCCGGTTAAAGTGAGCCATCTGCTCATGAAGATAGTAATCCTGTAAAAGAATCGGACCTTTGGGGCCGACAGTCATGCTGTCCTGTTTCTCAAAATAGGGGCGCCCCGATGCGGTGGTAAGTTTCTTTTTTGCCATAATTTATTATGTTTTGAAAATTGCAATTTGAAAGTTATGGCCTTTTCTATTTAAAATCAATGTAAATAAATGGGTGTTATTTCAATAAAAAGAAAGAGAATATTGGTCAATTTAGAAGTTTTGGATGTTTTGTTGAGACTCGTACTAACTTCTTTTTCAGTAGTATAAAATTTATCTTATTAATTAGTCTGATGGAACTCGCATAACCGTAAGTTTATACATTCTCTTTTGTTACAATCTTACATTGTCATGCTCGTTTCGTCCTTTAATAATTCTTATTTATAGTCAATTTGTTTATATTTGGAAGTCTTATGAGTAAAAATCAAACTTTAACATAATAAAAGTATTAGCTATGTCAAACTATCATGAACCAGCAGAGGAATTGTCACAGGAAGCACGTAATTTTTCCAGGGCTTTAAATAGCCTTAAAGAAGAGATCGAAGCTGTTGACTGGTATCATCAACGGGTAGATCTTACCGAAGATGAATCGCTCAGGAAAATTATGGCTCACAATCGTGACGAAGAGATTGAACATGCCTGTATGACCATTGAATGGCTTCGTCGTAATATGCCGGGTTGGGATGAGGAATTGCGTAATTATCTTTTTACCGAGGGGGATATTACTGAACTGGAAGAAGGAGAGAATAACTCAACCGATTCTTCGGCACATTCACTGGGAATTGGAAAAATTAAAAAATAGGAGAAAATATTATGGATATTTTAAGGAAATCGATGGCTCCCATCTGCGATAAGGCTTGGGAGGAAATCAACAACACGGCAGTAGATCTCTTTTCTTCAGTGTTGTCTGCCCGTAAGTTTGTTGACGTTAATGGCCCCAAAGGGCTGGATTTTGCTGCACTCCCGCTGGGACGTATTAAGGTGCCGGAAGGACAGAACGGAGAGGTACATTACGGCATTCAGCAGGTTCTTCCTCTTATCGAAACAAGGGTTCCTTTTGAGTTAAATATCTGGGAACTCGATAATGTAGCACGTGGTGCGAAACATATTGATCTCGAAAATTTGGAGCAGGCTGCCCGTAAGTTGGCACGTTTTGAAGAAAATGCCATCTACAAAGGCTTTAAAGAAGCCGGTATTCAAGGACTGTTGGATGCTTCGGATTACGACCCTATGACTTTGCCCGAGGCAGATGAAGAATTTCTTCAAACCATTTCGGAGGCGGTGGCCAAATTTAAGAATGCTTCCGTTCAGGGGCCTTATTCGTTGGTGATGAATATGGATTTGTGGCAACGTTTTAGTGCCTCAGGTAAAAGTTATCCATTGTACAAGAGAGTAGAAAACCTGTTGGGGGGAGCCGTTATAGCAGCACCCTTTATTGAAGGAGCATTTTTAGTCTCAGAAAGAGGTGGTGATTTTGAACTGGCCATTGGGGAAGATATCTCCATAGGTTATGAATCGCACAACAACAAAACAGTACAGCTCTATTTTACCGAATCATTTACTTTTCGTGTGATAGACCCCGCGGCCGTGATACCTTTTAAGTAGAAAAAAGAGAATAAAGGCAAACCTTTTTCTTTCTGGAAATAAGAAATTAAACCGGAAATATGATTCCTCGAAGGGAAAATATTTCCGGTTTTTTGTTCTTGGTGTTATTTCTCGTATCCAATAGTATGTCCCAATATCACCTTGTGCAAGGGAGAAAGTTCCAGTGCTTTTTCCAGTGCCGTTTTGTCGATGGAACCCCGTACAACACAGACCAGCCCTTCCGAAACAGAGGCAAGATAAGTGTTTTGTGCAATGAAACCGGTGTTGGCATACGAGGTCATCAATATTTCTGGTGTGATGTCTTCGGGCTTATTAACACCTGCTTTTTTCATGTTGGCCACATAGATAAAGTTGACCGGAGCCTTGGCTACAAAGGCCTGCCTGCCACAATAGGAGCGCAAATCTCCTTTTTTGATTAAATCTAAACGATGTTCCCTGGCATTATAATAGTATGCCCCATCTTTCAACACTACATATAGCTCTATTTCTTGTTTGTTCATGGAGGAGGGAGCAGTACGCTTTCCGTCTTCCGGACGGTTAAAGCCCCATGCGGCCCAGCACAGGTTGGAAAGTTGCTGAAGGGTTACCTCCTTAGAACTAAAGTTGCGACTGCTATGTCGTTGGTTGAGGGCCTGCATCAATGGCATACCTCCCTTTTTGTCGGGAGCAGGCAGTTCGATGGAAGTCTGGGCTTTTGCTCCAAAGAAGGTGGAGACAAATATCAACATAAAGGTTGCGAACATCCCGGAGAATCGGTCATGAACATCTTTACTTTTTTGAGAATGGTTGTTGAAAAAGAGACTCTTAAGATTTAAGTTTCTACGTTTCATGGCGTTCTTTTTTGGGGTTTTTGTGTCTTTTTATCTATCCAAAGATAAAAAGTATGACGGAGAAACCGATAAAAAGAAACCGGGACCTTTAAAAAGCCCCGGTTTTTTTCAAATGGATATTAATATGGTGTCATGATTTATCGACTCAAACTTTAAGCTCTTTCTTTGATAAGTAAAAGTCGATGCGTTCAATGCCTGTTTCTTTGTTTCTGGCATCCATTTCCTCCAGTGTTTTGGGCGGAGGAACAATCACTTTCTCGCCCGGTTTCCAGTCGAGAGGCAGTGCTACTTTATATTTATCGGATACTTGTAATGCTTTAAGAGCTCTCAGTATTTCATCCATGTTACGGCCTACATTTAGTGGGTAATACATGATGAGTCGTATTTTCTTCGCCGGGTCGATGAAAAATACCGCTCTCACGGCTGCTGTTTCCGATTCGTTGGGCTGAAGCATGCCGTAAAGTTTGGCTACCTTCATGTCCAAATCGGCAATGATGGGGAAGTCAAAGTAAACACCGGTCTTTTCTTTAACATTTGCTACCCATCCCAAATGGGCATGGATGCTGTCGATACTCAGACCCAGAAGTTCTGCATTCAACGCTTCAAATTCTTTTTTGCGTAAAGCAAAGCCACTCATCTCAGTGGTACATACCGGAGTGAAATCGGCAGGGTGGGAAAACATAACCACCCATTTGTCTTTGGCAAATTCAGAAAATTTTATCGGGCCTTTTGTAGTTGAAGCAGTGAAATCAGGGGCCTGATCACCAATGCGGGGCATTGGGTAAACTTCTTGTTGTTGTAATTGTTCTTGATTGTTCATGATATATTAGTTTTTATGGTTTTTTGAATAATTATAAAACAAATTTAAATGGTTGAGGTGTTAAAGTCAAATCGATAATTTTAATAACTAATAGATGATGTTTATAAATAGATTTTTGTCCCAGACAGAGCGCAATGTTTAACGTGGTCTTTTGTCACACTGGGGAATATCATAGAGGAGGTTATTGCTTAATTTTTGTAGTTTTGTTCAACCTGTATGGTCGCAGGTGTTTTTTATGGCGAGTAGTGCCTTGTGCAGCAATATTAAATCACTTTTATAAAGATTATAGAGAGAAGGTGCACGGGATGGATGGCTGGTGCACCCGAAGGCATACTTCCGTCGATGATAAGAAACAAAAACTATTATATTTTAGAGTGTAAATTATGGAAGAAAACAACATTCTTTTGGCCTTTGGACTGACATTATTTGCGGGTTTGTCCACCGGGATAGGGAGTGGAATGGCCTTTTTTGCCAAAAGGACCAATACTCGTTTTTTGTCGGTGAGCCTTGGTTTTTCTGCAGGGGTGATGATTTATGTTTCGTTTGTTGAAATTTTTGCCAAAGCACAGGAATCCTTAACAGGTTTTATGGGTATAGAAAAAGGTACCTGGGTGACGGTGCTTTCTTTTTTTGGTGGAATTGTCCTTATTGCCCTAATCGACCGTTTCATTCCTAAGGCTGAAAACCCGCACGAGGTGGAGTTGGTGGAACACATGACCGAGCTGGAAAGAAAGCGTCATACCGATAAGCGGCTCATGCGCATGGGGGGCTTTACTGCCTTAGCCATAGCCATTCACAATTTTCCTGAAGGGTTGGCCACTTTTACAGCTGCCATGAATGATCCCAATTTGGGGATTGCCATTGCCGTTGCCATAGCTATTCACAATATTCCGGAAGGAATAGCCGTGTCGGTACCTGTTTTTTATGCCACCGGGAATAAACGAAAAGCTTTTGTCTTAAGCTTCTTGTCCGGTTTGGCCGAACCAATAGGTGCGTTGCTCGGTTATCTGATTTTAATGCCTATCATGAGTCCGTTGATTTTTGGGATATTGTTTGCCGGGGTGGCCGGAATCATGGTGTTTATCAGCATTGATGAATTGCTTCCTGCAGCCAGGGAATATGGCGAACATCACTTGTCGGTCTATGGCCTCATTGCGGGAATGGCGGTCATGGCCGTTAGTCTGTTAATGTTTATTTAATTTTTATGACTCGTAAAGAAAGATTTAAAAACATTATAGCATGGTTTCAGGAAAATATGCCTGTAGCCGAAACCGAACTTCACTATTCCAATCCTTTCGAGCTTTTAGTGGCTGTTATTTTATCGGCTCAGTGTACCGATAAGAGGGTAAACATGATTACGCCCAAGGTTTTTGAAAGATGGCCTACGCAGAATGAGTTGGCCGAAGCAGCACCGGAGGAAGTTTTTGAAGTTATCAAAAGTTGCAGCTATCCCAATAATAAGAGTAAACATTTGGTGGGAATGGCTAAAATGCTCAGAGATGAGTTTAACGGCGTGGTACCGGATGACGTGAAGGAGCTGCAAAAGCTTCCCGGCGTAGGGCGTAAAACGGCCAATGTTATTGCTTCAGTGGTTTACCAAAAGCCGGCTCTTGCCGTGGATACTCATGTTTTTCGGGTGTCTGCCCGCCTCGGGTTGACGGTCAATGCCAAAACACCGCTTGAAACCGAAAAACAGCTTGTGAAATATCTTCCTCAGGATTTGATTCCCATAGCTCATCATTGGCTGATTTTGCACGGACGATACGTTTGCCTGGCACGCAAACCCAAATGTCGACAATGCGGACTTAAAGAATGGTGTAAATATTATGGAAAAATGGAAAAAGAGTAAATCTGTCTAAATATAATTCCGAAATAAAATGGCTTTTTTGTGCCCAAGGAGGTTACTAACTTAAATAAACCGTACGAATAAATCGGTCAGGGGTTGTTAATCAAGCGAGAAAGCATCACATCGGAGCATGCGATTGAGTCGCATCGGAGCATGTGATTGAATCACATCGAAGCATGTGATTGAATCACATCGAAGCATGTGATTGCGTCGCATCGGAGCATGTGATTGAGTCGCATCGGAGCATGTGATTGAGTCGCATCGGAGCATGTGATTGAGTCACATCGAAGCATGTGATTGAATCACATCGAAGCATGAGGTTTTCTTGTAGTTAATTTGACGGATTTATCAGTCAGGAATGAGACCCAAAAGAAGTTATCCTTTCTGATTTGAGCGTCTCTTATTCTTATGAAAATAAATAAATTATTAACCGGGTACACCTTGTGAAATCTTAATTCAAATTTTATCTTCAAAAATATCGAGAAAAAGATTAAATTTGCACCGCATTTTTACAAGAGAGTAAAATTGCCGATGTAGCTCAGTTGGTTAGAGCGGTTGTTTCGTAAACAACAGGTCGGCGGTTCAACTCCGCCCATCGGCTCCCGCTGAAAACCAGTAAAATCAAAGGCTCTGAAGGATTTCAGGGCCTTTTTTGTTTTTCTGTAAAACCGATTCTTTAATTTTTCTTCACTCAAGGTAGCTTTATTTTGTTGACACAGGCATAGAATGAAAAATGTCTTTTCAGGGGGTATTGAAGGCTTGGAGTTTAAAAAATAAATGGAGTTTGATTATAAGGAAGAAATTGGTAGTAATAATAAAATCACGAATAAAGAATATCCGTGATTTTTGATTTAAAAGGCAATGATTTCAATGTTTAAATTAAAATCCTATGACCATTGCTTCAGGTCCGTTTTTTTTGACCGACCGAATTCCGTTTTCCATAGCACTGTTGGATGAATAAAATTCACTTTTACCAATGATTTGGCCATTAGTTGCTTTAAGAACAAAATAAGGCTTTTGATTATTGGTTACTTTCCTTTCATACCTTGCGTCGATATTGGAATTCTCTTTTACTGAGTTTATTCCATTCTGACAGCCTGCTTTAGAAGTGTAAGTTTCACTTGTTAGAATAATCTCACCATTGTCCGCTTTTAAGTTGAACATTAATTGTCCGTTTTTGGCTGTTGATACTACATATTTACCCATAACATTATAAGTTTTGTTTATAAACGAAACAATTTAAGGGTAAAAAGCTGGAATGTCAATGTTTTAGCAGGTTATTTGTGCCTTTCATTTTTTATGTGGAAAACGTATTAGTTGGTTTTAGCAGGGAATCATCCATATATGTGGAAGAAATATTTTCTTGGATAGTTCAGAACATATGTTTCAATTGCACCTATACATCTTTGCTATGGCCTTTAGTGGGAATTGAATGGGGTATGCAAGGATTTAATAATCTGTAATAAATAGGGAAATATGAAGGTGTCTAAAACCAAAACACACTTTGTATATATGGGAAAGTAATTTCCGGTAATATTTTTGATTTCAAAGTGTTTTTATGTTTTTGATGTTTCTCGCTGATAGAATGGATAATTTAGACACCTTCATGAAACCGAATATTATAACACATGTTTTTTATACTGCCTGCGGGTCAGAGTGAAGAGCCGGTAGCAGCATTTTAAATATCCCAAAGGTTTTGTGGATATACTTTTTGATATATCAATTGTTGAAGGCTGTTTTGAACCTTGGGTTTATCTTCTTTATAAGTAATTCCAAACCATTGGGCATTGGTGTTGATTACTTTTGTGGTTGCTTGTCCGGATTTAATTACTTCGTCGGCACAAGTGTTGAAGTAATATTCTGATTTTAATTCATGGCCTTTTTGTGCCATAAACTTCTCAAAACCGTTTTGCAAGTGCTCGAAAAATGAAGGCTTGAAAATCCAAAAATTCATGGATACGGGTTCATCACCGGAAAGCTGTGTTTTTTGGTCGCCTTCATAATAGTATATGTTTCCGTTTTCTTTTCCGATTTTTGTGCGTTCTGTAATGTTTGTCAGATACCCGTTGTTGTCGGTGTCGCAAACGCCTCTGGATACGGTTCCGAAGTCAGAAAGCGTATTTTTCAACGCATAACCAAGCATGGCATATTGGTTTTCGCCGGGATTATTTTTTATGAAATCAACGGCAGAGGTGTAAGCTTCACGGCCATAAAAATCATCTGCGTTGATGATGGCAAACGGTTCATGAATGACATCTTTTGCCATCAACATGGCATGACCGGTACCCCAGGGTTTTTCACGTCCTTCAGGAACGCTAAACCCTTCCGGAAGATTGCCTAATTCTTGAAATACATATTCGGTTTTAATTTTTCCTTTGAGCCGACTTTCAAATCGTTCTTTAAAAGGTTTTTCGAAAGAGGATCGGATAACAAAAACTACTTTTCCGAATCCGGCACGTATGGCGTCATAAACCGAGTAATCGATAATAGACTCTCCGCCGGGGCCCAGTTCGTCCATTTGTTTTAGTCCTCCATATCGGCTTCCCATTCCTGCGGCTAAAATTAATAGTGTTGGTTTCATAAGTAATAATCTTAGTCTTTTGTTATTTGATATTGCTGGATTTGTGATTTTGGGATAGAGGTGTGACCCTCTTTTTTTATGCAGTAAATTTATTTTATATTTAACAGATATTCAATAGTTTAATTTATCAATTCCTCAGGTTAAAATTAGATGTATGAAACGAGCATGGCGGCTTTTTACCACAAAAGGACATGTATAAATTTGACTAAGCCATGCGAGTTCCATCCGGCCAATAACTTAGATAAATTTTATACGGATGAAACGAGCATGGCGGCTGTTGCCACAAAAGGACTTGTATAATTATTAAGCCATGTGAGTTCCATTCGGCCAATGAGTTAAATAAATTATATACGAATGAAATTATAAATCACCCCATACTCTTGCCATTGAAAATCCGGGCGCTTCCATGTTAATATCCAGGAAAAAACCAAATGGGGTTATCGAAGCTTCATAATCGCCGTTTTGAAGTCTGGTACAGGCAGCTTTCAATAAATCGGCAGTAAATTTTAAAGAGGCTTTTGATGAGGATAAATGAGCAAACGAATGAAGAAGAATAGAGTGGGTATTGTTTTTCCTTGCTACCCATTTTAAATGGTTGGCAAGCTTTTTTTCCCGACTTTTTACCCCTTTTTCTTCGTCTTCTTTCTCGACCTGAATAAAGGCTGTTATACAATTGCTATATTCACCTTGATGATTTATCTCTTTTATGTCAGGATAAAATATGTTCAGTTCTTCGTTACTCAGGTTTTGTTCTGCCGTTTTATAAGCAAACTTTTTGGTATAGAAAACGAGAACCTTCATTAGTATTAAGTTTATCTAAATTATTTATCAGACAGAACTTGAAATTTGTTTTTAGTGATTAGTCAAAAGTCATTAAAGTAACCAATACTAACGACTGATCACTAATCACTAAAAACTTATCCTGCCTTCGCCTTTGTATACATGTTCTTTTTGTGACAAACTTTTCCGGTCAGGCTAGATTTAATCAATATGGATGGTTTGTTCTCTATCCGGACCAACAGAAACTATAGAAACAGGCACTTCTAAATGGTCTTCAATAAAGCTAATGTAATTTTTAAGCTCTGATGGGAAATCTTTTTGCGACTTAATGGCAGTTAGATCGCAATTCCACCCGGGTAATTCTTCGTAAACGGGTTCTAAATTTTCAGGTAATTCAAAAGGAAAGGTATTAGTAATCTTTTCCCCAATTTTGTATGCGGTAGCGACTTTGATGGTTTTAAAGCAGCTAAGCACATCGCTTTTCATCATGATAAGGCGGGTGACTCCATTAATCATTACACTATATTTGAGGGCCACCAAGTCCAGCCATCCACAGCGACGCGGTCTTCCGGTTGTGCTGCCAAATTCATGGCCGTTCTGCCGCATCAATTCTCCGTCCCGGTCAAAAAGTTCAGTGGGGAAGGGGCCGGCTCCCACCCGCGTACAATAGGCTTTAAAAATACCATAAACTTCACCGATGGAACGAGGAGGAACCCCAAGGCCAATGCAGGCACCTGCGCATATTGTGTTTGAAGAAGTAACAAACGGATAAGACCCAAAGTCTATATCCAGAAGGGTTCCCTGCGCACCCTCAGCCAATATTGACTTTCCGTTTTTGATATAATTGTTTATTTCATATTCGCTGTCTATTAAAGTAAATTGTTTCAGGGTTTCGATACCCTCTTTTAAACCCCTCTCATATTCCTCAAGGTTATACTCGAAGCCATACATATGAATCATTTTAATATGCTTTTCTTTGAGGGATTCATATTTTCGGTCGAAGTCAGATAAAATATCGCCAACACGGATGCCGTTTCGTCCGGTCTTGTCCATATAAGTAGGGCCAATGCCTTTGAGTGTTGAGCCAATTTTGGTTTTTCCTTTAGATGCTTCTGACGCAGCATCCAGAATTCGGTGGGTTGGTAATATCAAATGTGCTTTTTTGGAAATGAAAAGTTTTTGGGTTAAATCAATTCCTTGCTCTTTTAAGGCATCGATTTCTTTTTTGAAAATGATGGGATCCAAAACAACTCCATTTCCGATGATATTGACCTTGTTTCCCTGAAATATCCCGGAAGGAATGTTATGAAGAATAAATTTTTTGCCATCAAATTCAAGCGTATGACCGGCATTGGGTCCACCTTGAAAGCGAGTAATAACGTCATATTTGGGAGTCAGTACATCTACCACTTTGCCTTTCCCTTCATCTCCCCATTGTAATCCTAAAAGTACATCAACTTTCATCCGTATAAATTTTATTTAAATTATTGGCTGGATGGAACTCGCATGGCTTAACAAATATTATACATGCTCTTTTGCGGCAGCAAGCCGCCATGCTCGTTTCATTCGTATAAAATTTACTTATATAATTAGTTTAAAGTCTATTATGGCCAACCCACACCCCTTAATCCCCTAAAGGGGAAATTTCCCAACCCGCTATCATAAAATCGATAAATTTCACTTCTGCCTTCTGCCTGTGCACTTCTGCCTTAAAGTTTTATACATGTTCTTATTGCGACAAGCTTTCCTGGTCATGCTCGTTTCATCCGTATAAATTTTACTTACTTTATTGATATATTGTTTCTTAAAAGTGGTCATTTGTGTTTAGTCATTAGTCACTAGTCCATTAGCACAAATGACTGTTGACTTATGATTATAAACTCCTTCTGCCTTTGTATTAAAGTTGCCTGAAAGCCGTAACATTCGGGCAATAAAAATCGGAAGGTCAACGGTTGCGGTTGACTTTCCGATGCGTAAAAATAATTAAATTAAACGGTAAAACCTGAATTAATTTAAACTAATTGATTAGACATCGAAATTAAAGAAATATTGCAAATTCGTAGCTATAGCCAAAACTTGAACCTGCAAATAGCATTAAACGAGATAATAATTTATTTGGAATACTTTCTAAAGCAGACAATCCCAAAATACATATTGGATGCTGTTTTTTGAAAACTTTCCGAAGTAATATGTGTCCTCAAAAATATTATAGCAAAAAATATTGGATATAAAGTTACTGTTTGTCCTGATCTTTATTTAATTTTTTCTGACAATCATTGCACAGACCATAGATATAAAGTGAATGTTGAGAAACGGAAAATGAAAGATTTTTGGAAGCATTATTGAGAACAATTTGAATGCTTGGATCGCAAAATTCCATCACCTTTCCGCAATTAGTACAAATCAAATGGTCATGCTGCTTTGATTCAAAAGCTTTTTCAAATTGAGCTATGTTTTTGCCAAATTGATGCTTAATAACCAGCTTACAATTTAACAATAAGTCAATTGTATTATATAATGTTGCCCTACTTACCCGGTAGTTTTTATTTTTCATGGATATGTAAAGCGACTCTATATCGAAATGGCCGTCGTGGGAATAAATCTCATCCAATATTGCATATCTTTCGGGGGTTTTTCGGTGCCCATTTTGACGCAAATATTCGGTAAAAATTTGCCGGACCGTTTCTTTATTTGAAGGTTTATTCATAACCTAAGCCTATAAATATATTACAAAATGAACCATTTATACGCAAAGATAAAAATTTTATTTAGAATAAAACCAAATTAATAAGGCTATCTCCCTGAGAAAATATTACGAAATGAGGGCGGTAAAGCAGTCGGCCAACATGTGAAATCACCAATTGGTATGAATTCTTTCCTGACGGGTAACATTATACACTCCTTTTATTTTCATTAGATTATAAATCAGGTTGTTTAAGTCTTCTGTGTTGTAAATGTATAAATAAATTGTTCCTTCAAAGATGCCATCATGACTTTCAACATGGATGGATCTCATATTAACTGTTTGATCTTCGGAAATGACTTTGGTGATTTTGCTTACTATTCCAATTTGATCGATGCCAGATAAATTAATTATGGCAAGGAACGAAAGAATTTTATGAGATTCCCACTGTGCAGAGACAATACGATTACCCTGGCTGGACATGAGACGAATGGCTACAGGACATTTTCGGCTGTGAAGAATAAGTTTATCATTTTCGTCGAGGTACCCTACCACATCATCGCCGGGGATAGGATTGCAACAGGGGGCTATGGTATATTCTTCTTTTTCCATATCATCAGATACTACCATTTGTGTTTTTTTGCCGTCTTTCCCGACTATTTTTTTCCTTGTTAAGTTTTTATCCTTGTTTTTGCCAAAAGAAAGTCGCCAGTAGCGTACCCATTTGTTAGCTGTTTTGTCACTTAATATTTTGTGCAGATTATCGAGTTTTATAGTTCCTTTGCCAATCCTAAAGTAGAGTTCTTCCTTCCCTGCCAAATTGTAGTAATTTAAAAGCTTTTTTAGAATTTTGGCGTTAATGGTCAATTTTTTTTCATTAAGTGCTTCTTCAAGTTTTTTCTCCCCTTTTTGGATAATTACTTTTCGTTCTTTTTTAAAAGCGTCTTTGATTCTTGTTTTGGCTTTGGCTGTTGTTACAAAGTTTATCCATTCATATTTGGGGGTTTGCTTTTCGGATGTAAGAATTTCAACCTGGTCTCCGCTTTTCAGTTCATAGCTAAGGGGTACTAGTTTGTAATTTACTTTTGCGCCTATGCATTTGTACCCAAGGTCAGTATGTATTTCAAAAGCTAGATCGAGGGCAGTTGCTCCTTTGGGCATGACCTTGACTTCCCCTTTGGGGGTGAAAATCATGATTTCCTGACTAAAGAGGTTTAATTTGAAGTCGTCAAGAAATTCCAACGAGTCCGATTCCGGGTTGTTTAATACTTCCCTGATTCTCTGCAGCCAATTGTCCAGTTCCGACTCTTTATCGTTTGTCCCCTTGTATTTCCAGTGAGCAGCAAAGCCTTTTTCGGCAATTTCGTCCATGCGCTCGGTCCTGATTTGTATTTCAATCCATTTCCCTTCTGGTCCCATAACGGTGGCATGGAGAGCTTCATAACCATTAGCTTTAGGTGTACTTACCCAGTCGCGTAGTCTGTCGGGTTTTGGTTTATAAATGTCGGTTATCAAAGAATAGATAGTCCAGCATTGCGCTTTTTCAGGTATTTCGGGTTTGGGTTTAAAAACGATCCGTATAGCCAATAAATCGTAAACTTCTTCAAAGGGAATTTGTTTTTTTTGCATTTTCTGCCAAATCGAGTATATCGATTTGGGTCGCCCTTTTATGTCGAATTCGTAACCCTCATTTGAAAGTCTTTCAATAATAGGAAGAGAAAATTGAGTTATCAGACTTTTGGTTCGGACTTGGTAATCTTCAAGTTTTGCAGATATTTCCTGGAAAATTTTGGGGTGTTCATATTTGAAGGCAAGATCTTCCAGTTCTGATTTAATAGAATATAATCCTAATCGATGTGCCAGAGGTGCATAGAGGTAAAGGGTTTCACCCGCAATTTTTAATCTTTTGTGCTCCGGCATTGAGTCGAGCGTCCGCATATTGTGGAGTCGATCGGCCAATTTAATCAGTATCACCCGAATGTCCTCCACCATTGTCAGCAATAGTTTTCGGAAGTTTTCAGCCTGTTTCGACCGGGTTTGGTCTACAACACCTTCCAGTTTGGTCAGTCCGTCAACTATTCCGGCTACTTTCTCGCCAAATATACTTTCAATGTCATCAATGGTGTACTCGCTATCTTCAACCACATCATGAAGAAGTGCTGCCGCAACTCCTTTTGATCCAAGTCCAATTTCTTCGGCTACAATACGTGCTACCGATAATGGATGAAAAATATAGAGTTCGCCCGATTTTCTCCTTACACCTTTGTGTGCTTCGTTTGCCAGATCAAATGCTTTTTGAACGAGCTTAAGCCCTTCAGCTGTCCTACAACGCGGACAAACTTTTAATAGCTCCTCGAATTGCTTTTTTATCTGCTGTTCTTCTGATATGTGAACCGTTTCATTCATAGTTTGACTATCTCCCCGATGGACTAAATTAGTTAATAAAATGGGAATTGAATCATTTTTGAATCGAGTTTTTTTAGATCGGGCTAAAGCCAGGGTGTTGTATTACAACAAAATCCTATATATTAGGTTCTTTTTATTGTTTGAAATTTGCTTAACCGGTTGGCAATGTATAATTTATATGCATAAAAAATTTGCATTATTAAAGCTGAAACAAATCTTCTTGCTCATGATTGTTTCATTCTTCTTAATGCATATTCATTTTATTATTTTTATTGTTGCCCGCAAAGCATTGTAACAGTTTGTTTTTTATACTCCAGCAACTATAACCCAGAATTCTTCAGGATTAAGATATTTTTGTGCAAGCTCTCGTATATGGAAAGCTGTTACATCACGCAAGTAATTAACCATATGGCGGTAAAAACTGAAATCCAAATTATATTCTTTTAAATTTCGATAGATATCTGCAGTAGAGAAGGGCCCGTCAAAATTTCGCAGTAATTCTCCCATCATATAATTTTTTACCATAGTCAATTCTTTTTCAGAAATTAATTCATTCTGAAGTTTTCTGAATTCGTCAAATACCGTTTCTATGGCTTCTTCACGTTTTGACCCTGTTACTTCACTACTAATTATCCATGCTCCGCTGTATTTTAAGGGCATGATAAAAGAGCTGATGCCGTAGGTGAGTCCCTTTTCTTCTCTTAATGAGGTCATTAAACGGGACCCAAAGTGTCCTCCCAATATGGTATTCAGTACCTGCAGTGGGATAAAATCACTATGATGATTATTGAAAAGAGGTCTGCCAATTCGAATGGCTGACTGCATCGCATTTTCCTTTTTTATTATTCTTTCTTTTTCGGGTGAAGGCGACGGAGCGGGTATTGAAGGGTAATTCATTTTTGGGACATCTGTTTTTTCACCCCAAAAACGGTTAAGCAAATCAATTATGTTATCGCCGGGTTGACCAGCTACATAAATTTTGGCTAACTCAGGTTTATAATACTTTTCGTGAAATGTTTTTATTCGATTGAGGTCGATTTGATCGAAATGTTCATGGCGCAATTGGCGACCATATGGATGGTCAGCGCCAAATATGGTTTCGCTGAAAAGACGACTTGCTATGGTTTTGACTTTCTCACCCTCTATTGCAAATTCTTCATATCTCTTACGCAGATAAATGTCAAATTCATGTTGGGGAAAGGTGGGAAGAGTTATTATTTCATGGACAAGCTCCAACATTTGAGGAAGATGGCTTGTTAGACACAAAAGTGATACAACGGTATTGTGATGTGCCGTTTGAGTATGGATATATGCTCCATGAAAATCAATTATTTCGGATATTTGTTGCGAAGTTTTTTGGGCGGTTCCTTCTTGTAATAGATTTGCAGTGGTGGATGCAATTAAAGGGAAAGGTGCATGGACAGCTCCAGCAGGATATTCTATGTCAATTTTGGTAACATCCTGACTTCCGGCCCTGATGACGGATACCGGTACGCCATTTTCCAGTTGGGAAAATTCTACCGGTAAAACATCTATTTTTTCAATGGTTTTATATTCGGGCCTTATTTTAAAGTTGATTGGCATAAAACGATTTATTAATGATTAATTTTTTGCGTAAAATTTTTGATTTACAACGGAAGATAATATAAGGTAGAACAATTTTCCGGCCTGAAAATTTTAGTGGCAGTTTCTTTAATGTCCCGGGGCGAAACCGCCTGGTAATTATCCGGTTCTCTATTGAGTTCATCAATAGCACCCATCAACTCATATAGTGCTAAATTAATGGCTTTGTTGAGAAAACTAATCTCATCAAAAACTAAATTGGATATTACTTTGTTTTTGACTTTTTGTAGTTCATAGTCGGAAGGCACTGTTTGGGTAAGCTTGTTTAACTCTGTTCGGATGCTTTGTTCTGCTTTTTTTATTTCTACTCCCGGCATGAGTCGACCCGTGACGGTAAAAAGCCCCGGATCACGATCCCCACTAATATAGGCGTTTACTTCCGAAAAGATTCGCTGGTCCTTGACAAGTGATTGGAATAATCTTGAAGATGGGCCATTGGATAAAATGTCAGATAAAAGGTCATTGGCATAAAAATCGGGATCGGTTCGCCGGCCATTGTGAAAAACCATATGAATTAATGGTGCCGGTACATTTCGTTTTACTTCCAGATATCGAGGTTCTGTTTGAGGCGGTTCCTGTGGTAAATTTCTGGGGGCAATAGCTCTTGATGGAATGTCACCAAACCATTTTTCAGCCAGGCGGAACACTTCATCAGGTTCTATATTGCCTGCTACAGAAAGTACTGCATTGTTGGGAGCATAATGTTTGAAGAAAAATGATTTAACCTCATCCAGAGTGGCTTGTTCGATGTGCGATATTTCTTTCCCTATAGTGGGCCATCTGTATGGATGCACTTTGTAAGCCAGGTCACGAATTAAGATTGGGATATCGCCATAGGGTTGGTTCAGATAGCGTTGTTTAAATTCTTCGATAACGACTTTGCGTTGAACTTCCAAACTTTTTTCCGAAAAATCGAGTTCATACATCCTGTCGGCTTCAAGCCAAAAAGCTGTTTCAATATTTACCGATGGTACGGTTACGTAATAATTGGTATAATCGTTGCTGGTCCAGGCATTATTTTCACCGCCGACGTGTTGAACAGGTTCATCGTACGATGGTATGTTTTTAGTACCGCCAAACATTAAATGTTCAAACAAATGAGCAAAGCCTGTTCGGTTCGGATCTTCGTCTCGTGCCCCTACATCATATAACACATTTACCGCTACCATTGGGGTGGTTCGGTCTTGGTGGACAATTATTCGAAGGCCGTTTTTAAGGGTGTGTTTTTCAAAATTTATCATTTATTACTTTTTCTCAATTTTTGTTACTAAGGTTAACAACCAGTATTTCCCTTCGGTTGGGGCAGGTCTCTCTTAAAGTTTATCCTTGGTCTGATTTTTTTATATGACCATAAGTTTATGCCTGTCCTTATGTGTTGACAGCCCCAAATTGGTAATGCTCTTTTCAGCCGTTTATTTTAGATATTATACGGTTATTTGATTAATAGCCGTTCTTTGGCTAATTGGTATTCATCCAGTAATTGTTTCATTATTTCTTCTACAGGTTTAATTTTATCTATTAATGCAGCAATTTGACCAATTTCCAATTCTCCTTCCTCCAAATCACCTTCAAAAATTCCTTTTTTTGCTCGTCCACGTCCCAAAAGTTCTTTAAGTTCTTCGACTGAGGCACCACGTCGTTGAGCTTCCTCAACTTTTTGATAAAAAGAGTTTTTCAGCAATCTAACAGGTGCCAGTTGTTTTAAAGTAAGCATTGTGTCGCCTTCTTTTGCTTTTACAGCGTATTCTTTAAAGGCAGGATGAGCTGATGATTCTTCTGCTAAGGCAAATAATGAACCGATTTGCACACCATCGGCGCCTAAAGCCTGGGCGGCAAGGATTTGTTGTCCGCTGCCGATACCTCCTGCTGCCAATAAAGGTAATTTGGTGGCTTTTCTCACTAAAGGAATTAACGTAAATGTGGTTGTTTCTTCCCGTCCTTCGTGCCCTCCTGCTTCAAAACCTTCGGCCACAATAGCATCCACGCCGGCATCTTCGCACTTTTTTGCTAATCGAGAGTTAGCAATCACATGTGCAACAATTATTCCATGATTTTTAAGAAACGGCGTCCATTTGGCCGGGCTGCCGGCCGAAGTAAAAACTATTTTTACACCCTCTTCAACGATGACATTCATCAACTTATCGATATCGGGATACAAAAGAGGAACATTTACCCCCCAGGGTTTATTGGTGGCTTGTTTCATTTTACGAATGTGCTCACGAAGTATTTCCGGGTACATACTTCCGGCACCCAACAAGCCTAATCCGCCATTGTTGCTAACGGCCGAAGCCAGTTTCCATCCACTGCACCATACCATTCCGCCCTGGATAATCGGGTAGTCAATGTCGAAGAGTTGGGTGATGGGATTGTGGGTAAATAGCTTTTTAATATCCATAAATTTTGCGTTATATTTTTTATAAAGTTCCAAATTATTATTGGTTGAAACGGGCATGACCAACAAAGGTGGTCACAACAAGAGCATGTTTAAAAAGTGCTCAGGCAGATGGATAAAGAAGTTTTTAATGATTAGTGGACAGTCATTAGTGTTGGTTTCACCAGGGACTATTGAATAACCACTAAAAACTAATTTTAAGTTCCATCCAACCAATAGCTTGTATTAAATTTATATTGCAATCTGTTTCTGCAATGAAAATAGCCTTGAAATATTTTGTAGGGTTTATAAAAAACCTGTTGACTTTGTTGAAGCAAAGATCAACAGGTTGGGAATGCGTTTGGTCGTTTTATCTTTTACAAGCCAATTACCTTGGGGCCTTGTTCAAAAACAATGTCCACCGGTATGTTGGCGTCATTGATACGGTCCAAATCTTTTTTCAACTGAGGGGTTATTACACCTAATTCATCGAGCATGCGTTTAGCTTTTTCATAATCTCCTTCGCCCTGTAAAACAAGAATTTCTTTAGAAAGTTGTTGCATGGCTTCTTTCATCTTTTCAAAATCAACCTTGTACGTACCATCCTGAGGATTTCTTGTAAAAGCCTTTTTTTCCAGGAAATAGTTGAAGCGAATCATATTGGCTTTCCCATGAGCACTGGCCGCACCAAAGCGAACCGAACGAAATATGCTGGCCATAAAAGTAACATAATTGGTTCTTAGATCTTTATTGTCCAGCTCACCCATCTCGGTAAGATGTGTAATAATATAAAGTCCAAGAATGTCGGCTTTGCCTTCTTCAATGGCCGAAGCGGTTTCTTTAAGTGCTTCACGTACGGTTCCTTTCCCGTTGATGGTTGTCTTGATTCCCAGTCCGTGTGCTACTTCATGGAACATGGTGTTTTCGAAAAAAGCATTAAAATCAATATATTGACGTTGATCGGGATCAATAAGTAACTGGCTGATGGGGACAAGTATTTGGTCAAATTTGGCACGCATGCTGTTTTTTAGCTGGAGTTTGCGGCTGCCTTTTTTTATTTGCACATCGGGGTCGTTGGGAAGGTTGATGGCAATAGTTTTGCTTCCCGCATTACAATCGCCGGCATAATATATCACATCATAAGCATTAAGGTCGGAGTCACTCCCCGGCATTTCGGTTTTGTATTTATCATCTACGGGTAGATCTTTTTGTAGTTGTGGTAAAAATTGGGCAAAGTGATTGAGACGGGCCGACCAAACGGTATCCTTAATTAATAAGTAGGCTTCGAAGGCTGCTTTGGCCCCCATTAATCCATCTTCATAAGTCTCAATAGGCCCTACTACAAAATCAATCAAATTATCTTTCATTTCCATCCATGCCAGGTCACTTTTATAATAATCATTGGTAAGAAGTGCTTTGGCTCTTTCTTTTAAGTAGCGTTTAAAACCTTCGCTTTCGGCCAGTTCCGAAGCTTCTAAAAGTAATTCTGAGGCTTTGGTTAATTCCTTTTTCCATTTTTGACTATAAGGAATCACCACTAATTTCCCTTGGTCGTTTCGTTCAATAACAGTGTATAGGCTGCCCTTATTATGGTTGGACAGTTGTTGAAATTCCTTTTTAGTCATGTCCTCTGGATAGAATCGTGCTCCTGCGGGTTTGGGACCAATACCTTTTATGAATGGTTCATTATTATTCAATCGGTCCCATGGTCCGTAATTGATTTTTACGTAGCGTTTTAAATCATTGTCTTTTATGTTGTTCAATAAAATATTTTTATCTCCCCATGCCTGTTGCCAGAACAATTCATCCATGATGTTGGCTACCTCGAATAATAGTGACAGCATTTCTTTTTGAGCTGAGGATAGTCCGGATATATCGGTTTTTAACTGTACCGTCTGGTAAGCATCAACTCTTTGTTTAAGATTCGGAATAGCGGGTTCAAGCCTATTCTGGCGCGATTGACAGCCAAGCATTGTTACTATAACAATAAAAAGCGCGCTGAGATTTTTCATGGTCATGTGCTTTTAATATTTTGGGCTGTCAAAAGTAGCAAAAATTAATAATTAGTTTTAACCACCTCGTTTTTCAACAATAACCTGAGGCGTTCAATTTGTTGTTGTTTATTTACTTCTCTTAATTTTTTTGCCGTTTGTGTATAATATTGATGTTGCATTATGAAATCGAGTTGCATTTGCAACCATTCATTCCAGGAGCCTATCATCTGTCTTTCTTTAAGCTCTTTGTATAGATTGTTGGAAACCGGAATGAAGTCGGCTCGGCCTAAATAATCAAGGTCTGAGTCACAGATTACCTCTTCCAGTTTATCTTTAGGCGTTGGAGGAAATTTTGTAGCCAGAATTAAGCGTTCAACAACATCTAATTGACTTTTAGAAAAATTGTACCGAGGCAATATTTGACGAGCCAAAAGTACACTTTGATATTCGTGGGTTCGGTAATCAACGATATGTCCTGCATCATGAAATAAAGCGGCGGTCTTAAGAATCAGAATTTCTTCTTCTTTAAGGCCTTCAGCCCATCCAATCAACTCCACTTCGGTAATCACATCTATGGTGTGTTTGATATTGTGATAATATAAATTGTTTGGTAGGTTTTTTTCCAGTAGATTCAGAACTTCTTCCTGAATATCCATAAATTGTATTTGCCGGTAACGAAGGTCAAACATTTTGTTGCTGGCAAATATATTATCTTTCTGGTGAAGCTTCTCTTGCAACCCGTTGACCTGATAAATTTTCATGGGGCCTTTAAATTTTACGGGAATGGTTCCGGCAGGAGTGAGGTTAAAAAATTCTTTTACCAGCTCATAGGTCATCTCCGATATGTTGATTTTACCGGCGGGACAACTTTCACCTAACCGACAGACAATATTGATGTTTTCTCCCGAAATAGAATACGGGGAATAGGCACGTTTTTCATCAAAAGCCAAAATCGGACCGGTATGTATACCCATTTTTACTTTCCATATCGGTTTGTGGGCTTGCCGTTCATATAGCTTTTGAATTTCTGCTTTCATGTGACAAGCAGCTAAAGTAATATCGATAGGATTAGTACGGTTTTCGCGGTTTAACCCTGCTGCATATATGATATTATCACCAAAACTTTTGATTTTGGTTAAACTAAATTTATCGGCTACCTCTTTAATTAAAACATTGATTTCATCCAAAATGTCGATGAGTTCGGATTGGTTCGACATTTGGGGAAGTTCTTCAAAACCTCTGATAGAAATGTATAATAAAGAGACCGTATTTAACCGTTCAACTCTCTTTCCCCTTTTTTTGAAGGACTTTTCCTGAGCTTTGAGCAAACCGGGTTCGGAGTAACGGTCAAGAAGCTGATTATATTTTTTGTTTTGTTCCTTTATTATAGAATATTGCCCCATCAGATCAGTTAAGCGATTATTTAACTCCTGATTCCGTTTGGCAAGTTCTTGTATCCTTTGTATGTAATGACTAATGGTCGGCATGATGTTATTCTATACGAATAACATGAAAAATTGTGCTATTTGTTTGACTAAAATATTGATTTTTGGGATTTATGGCTTTGGAATTGTCGATTAGGAATAAATTAATTTGCATATCAGTGCAGCATTTGAATCGGCATCATTGGTGCCATCTAACCAATGTATTTTATGGCCTTTACGTTCCATCCCCCTGAACCAGGTCATTTGTCTTTTGGCAAACTGATGGATGGCGATATTCAAACGTTCAAACATTTCATCGTAGCTCATTTGGCCCGTGACATATAGGGTTACGTATTTGTATTCCAAACCGTAATATATCAGGTCTTCCGAAGATAGGCCCGCATCTAATAGCCCTTTTACTTCTTCTATCAGCCCTTGATTTAATCTTGCTTTCAATCGTTGGGTGATTTTTTGACGTCTTAATTCACGGTCGATGGCAATACCCACAATCAATGGCTTTACTTCGGGAAGCTTTACTTCTATTTCGGGATGATTCTGGTAATAAGTCTCTATTTCTATACTTCGAATGGCTCTTTTTTTGGTGTCGGTGTCGGTCGTATTATGAAGTTTTTTAAACTGTTTCAGAATATTCGAAAGTTCTTCCAGTGATTTATCTTTTAAGGCTTCTCTTAATTGCGGATTAGGTGGAACATGAACCATTTTGTATTGGTCCAGTACGGCCTGGATATATAATCCTGTACCTCCACACATTATCGGAAATTTGCCACGCGAACAAACGTCTTCAAAAACCTTGAAAAAATCGGTTTGATATTCATATACGTTGTATTTATATCCCGGTTTTCGGATATCTATAAGATGAAAAGGTATCTTTTCCCCGTTTACAATATAGTCGTCATAATCTTTCCCTGTGCCGAGGTCCATTTTTTCATAAACTTGTCGACTATCGGCACTAATGATTTCTCCGTTGATACGATATGCCAAATGTGCGGCCAATTGCGTTTTACCACTTGCCGTGGGACCGGTAATAACTATTAAATTGTAGGGTGATTGTTTTTGCATTTTCTTTTTTTGGTTTCATTTATTTGGGTTACAACTAATTTTGTTTAATTTGTCCTTCTAATTTCCCTGAAAGAAAATAACCTCTGTCCGAAATTGTGAAATTAAAGAAAGTGTCTTCTGACTTATCTCTTTTGTGGTCTGTCCCTGTTTTTTTATAGAAAAGCCCTTTTGCCCACCTCAATTATAGCAAAAGTATACATATCTTGTGATATACATGTTACTTTCGCACTGATTGTAAATTTTAATTTACCTAACAGACCGAGTATGACTATCTTTACCTCGAAAGATGAATGAAGTAATTCGGATGAATCGAATATGACCAAGGAAATTTGGGGCAGAAGTGTACAGGCAGAAGCGAAAAATTTATCAAATTCGTGATTGCCGGAGAATTTTCCTGTAGCGGATTAAGGAGTGAGTGTTGGCCTTAATGAGCTTTTAACTAATGATATTGGTTGATTTTACATGAAACCCAAAGATTGTCAACAAGCACTCATGTTAGCTATGGGAGCTTCCCATTTCAATATTTAGGCTTGAAAGCTTGATAATATTTTATAATTTTGCTTTTAAATACTGTGTGTTTTTGGTTTGTATTTTATTGTATTATAGTGTTTTGTTGTTTTGCGTGTGGTTGGACAATGAGCATGGCGGATTTTGCCACAAAAGAACATGTATAAAAGACAAAGGCAGAAGTGCACAGGCAGAAGGCAGAAGAAGTGATTAGTCATTAGTCAACAAGTGGTTAGTGTTAAATAACCAGTGACTAACGGCTAACTACTAATGACTACTTTTAAGAACCAATATATCAATGAGGTAAGTAAAATTTATACGGATGAAACGAGCATGGCGACTTTTTCCACAAAAGGACATGTATAAATTTAGTTAAGCCATGCGAGTTCCATCCAATCAATAACCTAGATAATTTTTATGCGGATGAAACGAGCATGGCGACTTTTTCCACAAAAGGACATGTATAAATTTAGTTAAGCCATGCGAGTTCCATCCAACCAATAACTTAGATAATTTTTATGCGGATGAAAAGTGCAGATTCTATTCAAGGGAGTATTATGGAGGCAAAAGAACCAATAACCACTGCCCGGATGTATCGGCAGTTGGGACTAAGAATTCGCAATCTAATCGTCCATCCGGCCCGAGAATGGCAGAACATCCATAACCAGCAAGCTTCTTTTAATGATATGATGAGCACTTTTGCTCTGCCGCTTATTGGCATGGTTGCCTTAGCAACGTTTATTTCTCATCTTATCAATCAGCAAGCGTTTATTATAGAATTGGCATTGAAGCGGGTAGGGGTTGAGTTTGCTGCTCTTTTTGGGGGCCTCTTCGTTGCCTGGTTTTTTATTTTCAGGGTAATGAAATATTTTCATTTTGTGTCGTCGCGCGATGTCGCCGCCAGGTTAGCCATTTATAGTTCTTCCGCTTTGTATTTGGTTTTATTGATTACGGCTTTAATTCCTGAGGTTTTTTTTCTTCAGATTTTTATGTTTTACGCTTTTTTTCTAATATGGACCGGCGTTGGAAATCTTGAAGGGCCTACTCCCATTCAAAAGAACTGGTTTACTTTGGTGGCCGGGCTGGCTGTTTTGGGATTCCCTTTTTTAATCAGAACTATTTTATTGAATTTGATAACCATTTGATATGGCCACAAATAAAGTGAATATACGCAATAAGAGGGCTTTCTTCGATTATGAAATTATCGATAAGTTTGTTGCCGGAATACAGTTAACCGGTACAGAAATTAAGTCGATTAGAAACGGTCGTGCCGGTTTGGTAGATTCTTTCTGTTACTTTAAAAAGGGTGAATTGTGGGTTAAGGGAATGAATATTGCCGAATATTTTTATGGTACTTTTAATAACCATGCGCCTGATAGGGAACGCAAACTTCTTTTGACGAAAAAAGAACTTCTTAAACTTGAACGAAAAACCAAAGAGTCGGGTCTCACTATTGTTCCGCTGAGAATGTTTCTCAATGAGCGTGGCTATGCTAAACTTGAAATTGCGCTGGCTCAAGGGAAGAAGAAGCATGATAAGCGCGAAACCATCAAAGAAAGGGACACTAAACGGGAACTGGAACGTATCCGCAAAAATTTTTGATTTTCTTCACGCAACCTTCTTCATTTTTCTCGTCTGTTATTACATCAATGTGTTGTTAGATTTTTTTGTATTTAATTCGATTAGTAAAGTT
The DNA here is from genome assembly GCF_900112795.1 of Thermophagus xiamenensis. Taxonomy (GTDB): domain Bacteria; phylum Bacteroidota; class Bacteroidia; order Bacteroidales; family Marinilabiliaceae; genus Thermophagus; species Thermophagus xiamenensis. The sequence continues at coordinate 148,869 of NZ_FONA01000006.1, read as the reverse complement.
TTAGAATTGAATCATTAGGTTAATGTTGGGTTGAAGTTCGAAGTTAATATTAGGAATATCTAAAAATCTAACAACCTGTATTATATCTAAATATCTCAAATCTAAACAACTAAAATCTATATTTTATCCCTACCCTTACCCCAATGTATTGTGAATTAATTTTTTGAGGTGTATCTTGTGATAGTGATATTAACAGGAACGGTATTCAGTGTCGGCATTCGAAAATATAAATCATATAATTACCAGATGTCAAAAAGGGGATAGGAGTGCTCAAAAGGCGCTTTATGAGCTTTATGCGCCCAAAATGTTTGGTGTTTGTTTGCGTTATTCAGGCAACAGGCAGGCAGCTGAAGATTTCTTACAGGATGGTTTCATTCGTGTATTCGAAAAAATTGGAGATTTCCGCTTCGAAGGCTCTTTCGAGGGGTGGATGCGGCGTATTATGGTGAATCTGATTATTGAATCATTTCGAAAAAAAAAGATTAGCACCGAGATTACCAATGAATTTCCGGACATTGAAGACCAGGAGAAATCTTTTTCGGAAGAAGGTAAGGGTTATTCGCTTGATGAACTCCTGGCGCTTATTCAACAATTGCCTGAAAGGTACCGGCTTGTATTCAATATGTATGTGATTGATGAGATGACCCATGAAGAGATTGCTCAAAAGCTTAATATTTCAATAGGTACGAGTAAATCCAACCTTGCCCGTGCACGAAAATGGCTGCAAAAAAAAATTCGTGAGGACCGAAAATTGGAGACAATAATATTATGATGATGTCGGTTAAAGATAACGATTCGTTGTTCAGAGAACTGAAAGATTTGGAAGTTAAGCCTTCTCCTTTAATATGGGAGAAGATTGAGCATCGGCTTGATGAAAAAAAGAAAAGGAGATTAATACCTATATTTTTGAGAGTCGGTGTGGCTGCTTCTCTTGCGCTTATGTTTGGCTTATGGTGGATTGGAAGTCACGATATTATGCGTTTAAATAAGAATAATATTGGCACTGCTTCCACTAATGATTCCACGAATTCTGTTGACAACGTTTTTATTTCAGATGGCGCAAACAGGCAAAGCTCCAAAACAGAATCGGACAGTTCGTCTCTTTTGTTTCATCCCACCGATGAAAAAATATTGCTTGTAAAAGACTACCCAACCCAAAATAATAGTGAAACTTCCGATCAGATGCCTTCTGTTTTGACTTCTTCAACGGAAGTGTTCTCAAAGGCAGGTGACGAATCAACCCGGCATTTGTTACCTGCCAATTTTAAAATGGCCTCTCTTTCTATTCGGAATATTAATGATATTAGCCCTGTAGCTGTTCCTCATAAATTATATGTCTACTCACCACTGGAAACGGCGAGCCATGACCAGCCAATTAGTAGTATTGAAAAGAAAAATACACATGTTATGATTGGTGGTGAGTTTTCGCCCACTTATTCTTTCAGAACCGTTTCCGGATTGCCTTCAGGTAATAGAGAAAACGGTCTCAATACGGCCAGTGGAGGGCTTTCTTTGGCATTGGCCGTAGGTAATCGTTGGCAAATCGAAACAGGGGTCAGATATGCTTCCATGGGCCAGGAGGTTATTGCTAAAGCGACATCCGAACCGGTTTATACACTCGCTGAAACATCGCTTTTTTCAGAGAATAGTACTACTAGTATTACCCAAATTAACCTTGATAATTCTTTAGGAAAGGTTAGTTATAGTTTATCGCCTGTTGAAACTAGTGGCTTGTCAGGATTTAAAAAAGCAGAAAATGAGTTTATTGATTTAACATCCACTACTGCTGAACGGACCGAAAATGTTATTTTAGAACAGAATTTGGGATACATGCAGATTCCGGTAACGGTTCGTTATCAGTTGTTCCCTGATAAAAAAGTTGGTGTTTCCGTTGCCGGGGGAGTTAGTACAAACTTGTTGGTAAACAATAGGGCTTTCTTGCAACGTTTGGGTGAGAAACAAAGAATTGGTGAAACCGAAGGGTTAAATGATATGGGATTTAGCACTCATGTTGGAGTGGCTTTTTCCGTTCCTTTAATTAAAGGTTTGCGATTTCGGTTGGAGCCCCGTATGGATTATTTTATTTCCGATATCAGGAAAGATGCCCCCGGGTCTTACAGACCATATTCCATGGGTGTTTTTTCAGGCTTGTTCTATACCTGGTAATTTTAAAGATGCAAGTAAATACAGTGAAAACTTATTTATTGTGCTTAATGAAATGCACCCGGTATAACTATTTATTTAAACGCTATTGTTGAGGAAAAGACTGCAATGGCTTTTTTGTTTTTCTGTAAAAGTCCCAAACGGATTACAAATCATCTCTGCTGAGTGATTGCACCATTGAGTAAAAAACGCCTTGTTTTTTCATTAAGGCATGATAAGTACCTTCCTCTGCTACTTGTTGTCCATCAAGAACAACTATTCGGTTCGCCATTTTAATGGTGGATAGCCGGTGGCTAATGATAAGAGCCGTGCGGTTTTCGGTAATGCCTTTGATGTATTGAAGTAACCTCGCTTCGGAGAATGCATCCAATGAACTGGTAGGCTCATCCAGGATTACGATTTGCGCTGATGTGTTAAAAAAAGAGCGGGCCAGTGCCAGACGTTGCCATTGACCGGGACTCAGCTGTTCACTCCCCTCAAACAGAGTGCCTAATGTCGTCTCATAACCCCGGTCAAAACCTTCTATAATTTTATGAATGCCTGCTTCCTGTGCCGCTTCTTTTATCTTCTGGTCGTCAGGATTACGCCGTATATTGCCAAACCATATATTTTCACGGGCAGTGACGTTATATAACATAAAATCCTGATAGATTACACTTATATTGTCAGTGCGCCCTCTCCGGCTGATTTTCTCCAAGGGAATTCCGTCAATATGAATCGACCCTTCTGTTGGCCGGTAAAGCCCGCAAAGTAGTTTTACCAGAGTTGTTTTTCCCGCACCGTTGACACCTACCAGTGCCACCGTCTCGCCTGCCCGAATTTCAAAAGATACATTTCGCAATATCCATCTGTTATTTGAAGGATAATGAAATCCTACATTTTCCAGTTTTATCCCCTCTTTCATTCTGGCGGGGAATGGTAAATTTGCTCCTTGACGTTTCTCTTGTTCTGTTTCGGGCAAATGAAGGAATTCAAATAAATTGTTCAGGAATAATGAATCTTCATACAACCCTGTGATTCGACCCAAAAATTCCTGTAAATAGGCATAACCTCGCTGCAAAGCCATAAAATAAAGAACCACATCTCCGATGGATATTTGTCCCATAAAAGCACGATACGCTATAAGCCCGTATAATGAAAAGACTGCGAGAGCCGACAATATTTGAACCACTATTTCTTGAAAAGTTTTTTTTCGCAGCATGCTGTACTGGCTCTGCCGCCAGTCGTTTTTCAGCTCATGATATCGTTTGCGGAAAAGAGTTGACAGATCAAAGGTTCTCAGCTCTTTGGCAAACTCACGTGACGTCAGCAACCGGTTGTAGTAATTAACTCTTCTTTCTTTGTCGGTGTTATTGCGCCGAAACCGGAACAATTCTTTAGCATATCGTATGCGGATGATTGCTGTTGGAAGGGTAACTAACAGTAAGACAATAGATACAGACCAATGTACCATTAGAAGTATGCCACCCATTAACATCAAGGTTATCAGGTTTTGTAAAAATCCTATTAAACCGTAAAAAATGCGGGACGGACGGAACGATGCCTCATGCAACGCCCTAAAAAATACATTTTGATATTTGGGGTGCTCAAAAAATCCGTATTCTATTCGGGTGGTTTTGTTGTGAATTAAACGGTCGAAGTAGTCGGATATGACAAACGACTGACGCTCACGTACCAGAGCTCCTAGCGAGGCCGTCAAGGCATTGGTGAGAAAAACCACAGCAGCTATAATTAGTAAGCCCATAAGGTGTTGTAACGCTCCCTTAACGCCGGGTCCGGCTGCTACCACCTGAATCTCATCTACCAATAATTTAATAAGGTAGAGTAAGAGAAGCGGAAGAAGACCTCTTACAAGTAGCAGAAGTCCGTTGAGCAACGTCCATCCGGGTGAACTCCTCCAGATATACCGTAATATGGTTGCTATTTGACGATAGTGTTTGATTGTTCCTCTTTTTTGAGATGACTAATTTAATGCAATTTCCTTAATCGGCTTAATCAATTTTATTAGATTTATAGATGTTAGTTGGTAAGATATAAGAATTGTACTTCCCGGTTAATTCATCACATCAGCATATTAACACATCAGCACATTAACACATCAATCCTTTCAATCCCCTCAATCCCCATACCGCCGCCCGGCCTGCATACCAAAACAGACGACCCGTTACCGGCGCCAGCCATACCATCCAACGATCAAAAAAAGTGTTGATACTTCGTGCCAAAGGTGAGCGACTCTTAACAACTTTGGTTACTATTCCTTTGACCTGTTGGAACGGAATGGGAGCATCATTGCGGGGCAAACCGTCTCCTCTTGTAATCAGGTATCTATGTGCTTCATCTTTTACCATCAATCGATGAGCTATCCATTGTCCCGCTCTTTCAAACACGACTACTTGCCCCGGCTTTATCTGTTCAAAGGTTGTCCGGCAGATATGTACACTGTCACCCGGGAAAAGTATGGGGAACATACTCATCCCATGCAGGGTAACCTGAACGGTTTTCCCGTCGTCCAGCATTTGACCCATCAACTGATGATATTGATTTAATTCCCGTGTCACAAGGCAGGTTTTGGTGCTAAGATCGGAATTTTCTTTCGGTTTTTAACAAATGGAGTTTTTTTATAGCTGTTTTTGGGATTTCCTCCGAGGCAATTATCGAATTATTTTGACTATTCATCATAAATAGTCGGACATTCCTCAAAGGTTTTTACACCGGAAACTTTTCACCTGTATACTTGCAGCGCGAAATAAGAAAGAGGGGAAGAATTTTGTACATGGTTAAAGATTTTTAAATGAGGAAATTTTACTTGATTTTATTGGGATGGTTTATGGGCGTGAGTGCTTTTGCCGGCTGGAATTACATTAGTAAGAATGTGACCGGAAATTTTGAAGATAGCGAAATATGGGAGGAAACCATACCGCCGGTGGATGGCAATGTGGACCGGAAAATGACCATCAATGGTACCATTACCCGTAACGGGGATTTAAATCCTGTAACGGTGGAGGTGAATGACTCTTTTCTCGTTGCGGGAAATTATGCCAACAATCGATGGAGCGGACTGATACTAAATAACGGCGCCTACGTGGAAATTTTCGGAGACCTCTCCGGTTCGGCAGGTATTTCAGTAGCTAAAGATGCTACCCTGATTGTCCACGGAAATTTATCTTCTACGGGATCATCGCTTAAGGTGAATGGCGATGTTATTGTAATAGGCGATTTTTATACCTCATCAAACACGCAGGTTCAGAATAATGGAAATCTGATTGTGGGTGGTGATTTTACTCATAATGGGGGAGGGCTAAAAGCTAAAGAAGATGATATTTATATCCTGAATCCCGATGCACAAATTACCGGGCCCTCTTGGAGCCTTGTCGAAAAAGGAGAGTACGGAACCCTTACTGATTTTCTGGAGGATGAACAGGGGAGTGACCTGGCCGATCTGGTGGAAAGCATTGGACTTATTACTTCCGGATTACAGTGGCTGGGGACTTACAGCAGCGAATGGAATAATGCAAATAACTGGGAAAACCAAGAGGTGCCTGATGCAGCGTCTAAAGTGATTATCACGAATTCCGGCATTGCACCGGTCATCGACGGCGATGTTACCCTTGAAAAGCTCACTCTGAATACTTCTGCTACCCTTACAGTGAACCCCGGTTCCTTTCTCGAAATTACCGGTGATGTTAACAATAAGGGAACCATCATTCTCAAATCCACCAACGATAGTCTGGCATCGCTGATGTTGCCTGAAACCATGACCAAATCGGGGCTGGTGAATGTCAATCTATCACTCGAAGCCAATGGCAAATGGTATTTAACTGCGCCGCTGAAGGATCAAGATGCGGGAAAACCTCTGGTTGAGTGGTTCTATCCCGATAATGATGCCGATAATGATTGGGTATATATCCTTCGCGACCCTGATGGTGATGGTAGAGATAATTGGATACGGGTAGATGAGGACGGAGTAAATGGTTATAGGTACCTTCAAGATATGGAGAATGTCGCCGCCTGGTATAAACAGGAGAAGGTGCTTGATTATTCGGGCAACGTTTATGCGTCGGAGGTGCAGAAAACATTCAACGGCAAAGGTTATTATATGATCGGAAATCCCTATTTGTCCGCCATTGACTGGGATAATCCAACCGGATGGGTGAGGGATGGCATTTCTGCTACCATGTGGAGTTTCTTCGATCATAATGGTGAAAGGCTTCTACAGACTTATAATAATAGTACTGGTGTATACACCATCTTCCCGAAAGGATATGATGAAAGTACACTGAGTCATATACCACCATATCAATCAGTATGGATTAAGGCAGAGAAAGCCATTGCCAGCTTAACGGTTAAACCGTCGGCGCGCGTTAGTCAAAGTGAAGTCCCTCTGAAAAGTATTGCCCAACACATTTCTTATAATTTGATTCGTATTGAAGCCGATAACGGGTATTTGCTCGATGGTGCGGTAATTTATTTTAATGATGATTTCTTGGTAGATGCAGGACCCGAAGATTCAGAAAAACAGTTTAACAGTTCAGCGAGTACGCCCGAGGTATACACTCGAATCAACGATATGGCTTATGCCATTAACGGATTGCCTGAATTGGACACCGATACGCTGGAAATACCTTTGAGCGTACGCAACCGCATCGATAGTGAAGTGACCCTGAAATTTTATTTGGAACAATTTGCCGATGGCTATGAGCTTTATCTCTTAGATGGAGAAACAGGGGCCATAACTAATCTTCGACAACAAAATAATTATGTCTATACCCCTGTAGAAATGGGTGATGTCCATGACCGCTTTGTGTTGTGCCTTGTAAAAGTAAAAGAAGTGGCCACCGCCGTAAAGGATATCGTGGAAGAGTCTCAACAATTTGATATAAATATTATTAATCAACGCGACTACGCTTTACTGCAGATCAGTCCCGACCTGTTGCAAAATGCCGAAGCTAATATTCAGGTGTTGGACCTTAGCGGTCATCTGGTGAAGACCATTCAAACCCGTGCCACAGAAACTCATATAGACTTACCCAATAAAAGTGGAGTTTACATGCTGCGCGTCTCTGCAGGTGGTGTGGTTAAAACCGAAAAAGTAGCAAGGTAAAACCGCCTTGCCATGCTCGTTTCATCCGTATAAAATTTACTTACTTCATTGAAATATTGGCTCTTAAAAGTAGTTATTAGTGGTTAGTCGTTAGTCACTAGTTATTTAACACTAACCACTTGTTGACTAATGTCCCGTCCTGATTTTTAAAGACAGATATACCGGCGAATATAGAATTGCTGATCGTTCCAATAGCCGGTCATCCCTGCCGTTGTCGAAGAAGTAAAATATTTTATGTTACAAATATTGGTGATTTTTTACTTTAGAAGGTGATTTTTCGGTTTCGAATAATTTAATATTTTCAAAACATACATTTATCCTCCCAATGTTCTATTGCTACTTCCCCATTGTCAATATAATTGCGGCTTTGAAGATGTATTATTCTGTAAAAGCTTTATTCATTGACTTTTGGTATGATGATATTTCTTCCTTGTTCCGCCGTTTTTCCCAAAATGAATTGTAGGAATGCTTAATCTACAATTAAGCTTAATTCGTCAATAACTGTTTCTCTTTCCTCAAAGCTTATTAACAATAACTTTTTTTCGACGGTATAAACATTAAGTTTGTGGTGTTTTGCAACCTTGTCACAGGCATAAAAGTTAGGTATATGAAGCAATTTTACTTCGTTTGTTTACTGTTTATTTTAGGATGGACAGCTCAGGCACAGCAAACCTGGTATGCCATCAATTCAGGTGACTGGAACAATCCGGAAAACTGGACCTTAGACCCCGCCGCTGCTGTATATGTGACCGCTGATGAGGGCTATCCCTTGAGTGGTGACAATGCCGTCATCAAGAGCGGGAAGACAATCACCATGCCCACTGACGATGATTCATTTATCGCCAATTGCAATGTCTTAACAGTGGATGGCCGTCTCGACCTAAAAAATACTTCGGGACACCTCTTTACCGAAATTCGCGGCTCCGGGCGTATCATAATGGAAAGCGATAACTTTCCTGCCGGTGATGCTTCTCATTTTATTAACGAAGGAAAAGGTACAGTAGTTTTTAAAGGTGAAAACTATAACATTTCTTCCAATACCTTTTATAATGTAGAAATTGACCTCGCAAATACCGGTTCCGTTATTACGCTGGCCGGAAATCTGACGGTTAATGGTGACTTTTCCGTCCTGAAAGGCTCTTTCTGCTTCGGAAACAATTCTACTTCCCGTTCTCTTACCGTTAAAGGGGATGTCATTGTCAGTAGCGGAGCATCCATGACGGTGTATACCACCAATGCTGCCCATTACCTTTATGTCTGGGGAAATATCATTAATAATGGAACCATCCGTCTTACAAATCTTTCCAATCCCGATTATGACAGTACGCCCACCAATGGCTATGTGATTCTGACAGTAAAAGGTGAATCCAACAATACTCTGCAGGCCAACAATACCACTTTTCTGCAGCGACTCATCATCGACAAGGGGGATGACCCCACCTGGCGGTTTACCGTCAATCCCTCGCAACGGCAATATTTCCGACTGTTTGGACAAAACAATAACGACACTGAAGATAAAGCCCTATACATAAAAAACGGTACCCTCGAATTGACCGGTGCCACTTATATTCATTCGTTAACCGAAGGAACCAATGATTTTTATGTTCCCCAATCGGGTGGTTTGTGGATCAACGGCAGTGCCGTGGAGGTCAATACTACTGCCGATGATGCCAATGCCGACGGCCTCTTCACAGCCGACGGAGTCAACACTGCCGCCAACGAAATCCAGTCCTTATCGGTGCTCGGGAAATTTCGTATCACCGACGGAACGCTCAACACCCGCACCCACGGCTTTGTGGTCTGGGACACCGGCAACGCCCTGGTGCTCATCGAAGGGGGAACCATCTATACCCCCGGATTCCGCAGCGCAGGCGATAATACCGGCAAGTGGACCTACAACCAGTCGGGCGGTAGCGTCTATATGTACGGCGACATTGGCAGCGACCTATCAGGCAGCGGCGCAGCTACCTTTAGCGTGAAAGGGGAAAACAACGTCTTTATCATGACCGGCGGTACCATGGAAATACAGGATGCCGCCACCTCTGCAAACCGCGCCATAGAAATAGAATCGGGCGAAGGAAAATACAGCGTCACCGGCGGTACCATACGAATCAACCAAACCGGTAGTGCCTCAGAAAATTTCAATATATCTTCTACCGCACCATTCTATAACCTTGAAATAACCGGGCAAAGCAATACCGCCACTGCCATCCTCAACAGCGAACTAACCATCCTTAACGACCTGACCATCGGAACTAACGGAACGCTCAATGTGTCCGACAATAATTATGCACTGAAGGTTGGGGGAGACCTTACTCTGCAACAAAATACTTCCAATATTGAATTAGGAAATAGTGTGACAACATTTTTCGGTGAAGGAGTGTCACAAATCAATAATTATTCCGGAGGTGATTTGATATTTGGAAACCTTACCGTTTCCAAATCCAGTGTGACCGATGAGGTTGTTCTGAATGCCGGAAATGCGAAAGTGAATGGCTTATTGTTCGTGGAAAAGGGAAATCTCAATTTAGATGATAATATCTTGTCTGTTTACGGTAATATTTCACTGAAAAAGGGAAATGTCCTGACTTCCGACGGAAAGTTGGTGTTGGCCGGCTCTTCTCTGCAGACCATTTATTCTGACTACGGCCATGAATATGGCTTTGGTAATGTGGAATTGAATAACACTTCCATCAGCAGGCCTCAGATAGAATTGTTAAGTAATATTACCATATCTACTCTTCATTTTGCTGCCGGTCAGTTGGTACATACCGGTGCCTATAATTTGAAAATTACCCAATCTTTAACCAAAGCCTCTGGTGTGAGTTGGGGCGCCAATGCTGCCATGTTCCGGACCAATGGCCTGAGTTCCGACGGGGGATTAACCCTGCCCGTCCGCTTTTCCGGAAATAAATCCGATGAACTGATTCAAACTTTCCCGGTGGGCGTTCTGGATAACGACAATACCCGTTACACACCGGCTATGGTTTATGCCAAAGGAAACAATCTGAATGTGGATGGCTTTATCACCATCAATCCTGTCAATGATTACCATCCTGCCTTTTCAGGAGAGGGCTCAGAATATGCATTGAATTATTATTGGTGTGCGGAAACGGATGAATTAGATGGGGAGGAAAATAATTTGCGTTATGATTTTGTCTTGGATGAAGTGATTGATGTTCCATATTTTCAAAGTATTATAATTAGATATGACCCCGAAGGTATTGTAATTACTAAAGGGGATTATGATACATTTGGAGTAAATGTACTTCAAGATGATGAAAGAACTTTAGCATTTCCCTATAGTGCTAATCTTTCAGAGGATTTTACCTATGCGGTTTATGATGCATATTATTTGTTTTTTAAAGTTATCGAGGAGCCCCGTACTTTTTACAGCCGCAAAAGCGGTAATTGGAACGAAAGAGATACCTGGTCCTTTGACGGGCATAACGGTAGAAGTGTAAGACGTAGGGATTTCCCTCCCGGCCCTGAAGACATCGTCATCATTGGCGACAACGATTCGGTATACATCACCGGTAATGGGGCTGAGGCAGCACAGATAACCATCGAAAATGGTTCGGTACTCGATATAGGCAGTACCGTCAACCATAATTTCTCTGAAATTAAAGGGTCGGGTAAGTTCCGGATTTCATCAGGAAATGTTCCGGATGCCAACTTTGGTGAATTTGTGACCAACGATACCGCCATTTTTGAGTATTATGGAGATGATAATTATACGCTTTCCAATCAGCTGGACCAATATCCCAATCTGGTGATTTCCGGTTCAGGAACTAAAACCGTGGCCAATGTTGATATTAAGGCAAAAGGTCTTTTGGTGGATGATGCCCCGTTGATTATGAGCTCAGAGCCGAATGGAGACGTAGTGGTGGAAAAGAATGTTGTTATTAATACAGGAAATATTCAGTTTGGCAACAGTGGAACCGCAAGAGCCATGACCATAAAGGGCAATTTGACCTTTACCGGTGCCGGAAGTATACTTGTTGATGAAGCAGGAACCGATGAACTCGAACATAATCTCACAATTTTCGGGGATATAATCCAGAATGACGGAGTTGTCGATTTGTATAATGATAATAACAACGTTAACACTGTAACAGTCACTTTTGCCGGCGACGGTTCTTCTCTCTTTTCCAAAACCGGGGATGAGAATACTCGTTTGGGTTATGTGGTGGTCGATAAAGCGGAGACCGACTCGGTTACTTTTGCGGGAGAATTTACTCTCAATGCCCCCAATGATGAAGTTCGAAAACCATTGACCCTTAACTCGGGAATTGTAAGTCTCGACCATCCCAACATCAACCTCGAGCTCAGCGCCGGTGGCGGATTGTTTAAAATACCTTCTACTGCAGAGCTGGTTGTTAATCAGGGACAAGTCTCTTTGGGCGGAAATGATGCCGATGAGGGAGGTCTGTGGCTCGACGGTAAGCTGACCATCAACGATGGCGGGGTGTCACGTTTCGACCAGGGTACCAACAACTTCATTGAATATACGGCTTCCGGTCGTTCCGAAATAGAGGTGAACGGCAGTGGTGAACTTCATGTGGGCTCTCAGATTCGCCGATCACCCAATACCGAAGCCGGCATCCTCTCATTTTCTGTTAACAGCAGTGAGGCAGTGGTAGAAGTGGGCATCAACGGCTGGGGTGAATCGTCCCGTGCCGTCTTTGAAATCCTTAATCCCGGAAGTTCCTTTAGCATGGCCGATGGGGCAACTCTGACCATCCACAATAGTAAAGCCCCGGGTTTGGCCGACCTCTATTTCGACCCCGAAACCATCTCTTTGGGGGATGGTAGTACCATAAATATCGTTGAAGGGTCCGAGACAGGCACTTTTGATATCTACGCCAATCAGCCGGTGGAGAACCTCAGCCTTACAGGTGCTGTGGAGGTCCGTCTGCAAACCTTGCCACTGGTGTTGAAGGGCGACCTGAACATCGGCGAATCTGCCACCTTTAATGCCAACGGGCTGGACCTGACCATCCGGGGCAATATGATTAACCAGGGCTCTTTTGTCCCCAATGAAAATACTACTTACTTTAGTGGAACCCAAAATCAGTCCATCCGGGGTAATACCACCTTTTATAACCTGGTAAAAAATGGTGGAAATCTTACACTGCAAATTGCTGAAAATACAGAAATAGTTGTCGAAAATGACCTGACGCTCTCTTCGGGTTCTGTTCATACCGGTGAAAATGAGCTTATGGTTAAAGGCGATGTGACCATCGCCGATGCCGCTTCAGTACAAAGTGGTGACTCAGGCAACGGGATGGTCTTGAATGGTTCTGCATCCCAACAGCTATCCGGTGGCGGCGCTATTGCCCGACTTATGATTGATAATCCTTCGGGTGTGGTGATACCTACCCAGTCGGCTGCGACCACCATTACCGATGTGCTGAAGCTCAATAATGGTATTCTGGATATAGGCCGTAATTTGCTGGTGTTGGGTGAGGATGCTCATTTTGCCGGCGATGATACCGATAACTTTTCGGCAACCAATATGGTGCAAACCAACCTGTCGTTTACCGATGCCGGAATTATGAAATATCTGCCTGCCGGGGCTATGGGAGAATTTACTTTCCCCTTAGGTTCATCGGGTAAGTACACGCCGGTGGTGATGAATGTTACGGCCAATGGCCGGGCCGGCGGTTACATCCGTGTGAAAGCTGCAAATGAACCTCACATTACCATCCCTGCCGAAGACCTGGATAATGTGTTGCAATACAACTGGACTTTGGATGCTGAAGGAATTGAAGGCTTCTCAGCCACAGTGGCCATGCACGGCCATCCCGATGATGTGCCCGGCACCAATGCCGAAGATTATATTACAGCGCGCATACTGGATGAACAGGCCGGCATCTGGAATAAGTTTTCAACAGATGATTTCGATGAGGAAAACACCATCCTCTATTTCCGATTTGATGGTACTAACGATGCCGGTATCGACGGTGATTATACCGCCGGAACCGACGATGCTATCCCCGATAAAGTACAGACTTTTGTGACTATTAATAACGGTTACTGGGATGAGCCATCCACCTGGAGCGTCGTAGGCGGAGGAGAAGTGCCCGACGGTGGTCCTAAAGGAGCCATCGTAAACATTAAGCATCAGGTAGAGATGCGTACTAACGGACATGAAGCCTACATAACCAACCTAACCCAAACAGGTGCTCTGGGGGTGGGCTCTACCCTTAATCATCGGTTGGGTAAGGTTAACGGTACCGGACGTATCATCCTGGAGTCAGGCTCTGTGCCCGCCGGTGATTATACTGAATTTTTGTCGGCTGAAGGTGGTACCCTCGAATTTGCCGGAACCAGTAATTACTCTGTCCTTTCCGAGATGCCACAAGTCAATAATCTGGTATTTAGTGGTGAAGGTCAACGTATCCTTCCCAATATAGACCTCAAAGTTCTTGGTGACCTGACCATCGACGGCGGTACGGTAATTAATGAAGAGAACAGGTTGTTGACACTTTATGGTGATTTGTCGCGCAACGATGGCATCTTCGATATGCGGCAGGGGGATGTTAAGCTGAAGGGTGACAAAGCACAGACAATCAATGGTGACTTTACCGGTAGCAGCGACTTTTATAACCTTACTGTAGACAATCTGTCCGGTATTACCTTAAATGGCCCGGTAGAAGTTACAAATGTACTGACTTTTGTTAATGGTATAATCAATACCGCCGACGATGCTTTACTTACAGTCCTCAATGCCGGTAATTCGGCAGTGGCGGGGGCTTCCAACTTGCGGTATGTTAACGGACCCATGCAAAAGCACATCAATGCCGGAACTACCTTCGACTTCCCCGTGGGTGACGATTACCGGTACGGAAATATCGGTGTGCGTCCTCAATCTACCGGAGTGTGGACCGTCCAATATTTTGACCATGCCGCATCTGAAGATGGTTACTCCGACGATGGTGTCACATTTGTGAGCCATAGTGAATACTGGCGCGTTGAGGCCAATAGTGCTGATAATGCCAGGGTGGTATTAAGATGGGATGGAGAAAGTGGTATCAATCCCGACGATTCTAACTTTATGGTTATTAGCTATGAAGATGAGCAATGGAATGAGGTTGATTATTCCGATAAATGGGGAGATATAAATGGTGGTAAGGTGATAACCGTATCGGTCGAACATAATACCCGCCGACTTTTTACTTTTGGATTAAAAAGTATTGAGGATTTTACCTGGATTGGCAGTAACGGTACCGACTGGTTCGACGGTGCCAACTGGGAGGGCGGCGTTGTCCCGTCGGTGGCAAATCCGGTATTGATTAAATCCGGTATGTCTGCCAATAACCCGGTAATACCTGAAGACCAAAGTGCCTGGTGCAGTAGCCTGACCATCGATGCAGGAAAAACTCTGACACTAAAACCCGGTTCCTCTCTCGATATTACTGAAGATGTCATTAATAACGGTACCATTGTCATCGAGTCGACCAACGACAATCTGGCCTCATTGATGCTGCCTGAAACCATGAACCAATCGGGGCTGGTGAATGTCAAACTAACCCTCGAAGCCAATGGCAAATGGTATTTGAGTGCACCACTGAAAGATCCCACCGCCGGAAAACCCCTGGTCGAGTGGTTCTATCCCGATAATGATGCCACCAATGACTGGGTTTACATCCTTCGTGACCCCAACGGAGATGGTAAGGATACATGGGAACGTGTAAATGAAAACGGCGTTAATGGTGATCCTTTGTTGAATGATATGGAAAATGTGGCTGCCTGGTATAAACAGGAAAAAGTGCTCGACTATTCGGGTTACGTCTATGAGTCGGAAGTTCAGAAAACTTTCAATGGTAAAGGCTATTACATGATTGGTAACCCCTATCTGACGGCTATCGACTGGGATAATGCTGAGGGATGGGAACGCGACGGAATCTCTAATACCATGTGGAGTTTTATTGATGTGAATGGCGGACGCGTGCTTCAAACCTATAATAGTGGTACCGGTGTTTATACCATTTTCCCGGAAGGATATGATGAAAGTACATTGAGTCATATTCCGCCTTATCAGTCGGTATGGGTGAAGACTGAAAAGACCAATGCCCGCTTAACGGTTAAACCGTCGGCGCGTGTAAGCAAAAGTGAGGCACCTCTGAAGAGTATTGCCCCAAATACTTCTTACAACCTTATTCGTATTGAAGCCGGTAACGGATATTTAATTGATGGTGCCGTAATCTATTTTAATGATGATTTCTCGGTAGATGCAGGGCCCGAAGATTCTGAAAAACAGTTTAACAGTTCTACAAGTACGCCCGAAATATATACCCGCATCAATGATGTTGCTTATGCTATCAACGGATTGCCTGAATTGGATGCCGATTCTCTGGATATTCCATTAAGTGTGCGCAACCGCATCGAAGGAGAGGTGACTCTTAAGTTTTATTTGGAACGATTTGCTGATGGCTATGAGCTTTATCTGATAGATGGTGAAACCGGTGTCCGGACAAATCTTCGACAACAAAATAAATATGTATATACGCCTGCAGATATGGGTGATGACCATGACCGCTTTGTATTGCGTTTTGTTAAGGTTAATGAGGTGCCCACATCTGTAGAAGAACCTGGAGAGAATACATCGGCCACCATCCGTATCGTGGGGCGTCAGACCGACGCTTTGGTAAAAATTAGCCGGGAGTTGCTGCAAACAGCACAAGCCACCATCGATGTGCTTGACCTAAATGGCAGACTCATAAAAAGTGTAAAGACCAACCTTACCGAAACAGAAATTGACCTTCCGGAAAATAGTGGCATATACTTGATTCGTGTGGAAGCTGGAGGTACGGTTAAAAGTGAAAAGATTATGAGGGTATTAAATCAATAGCAACAGATAAAATGATTTACGTTGATATAGATTGAAATAAATGGATATAAATTGTAAAAATAGATAAGGTTGATATAGGCAAATTTCTAAGGTCTAACCATCTTAAATCTATTAATCTAATATCTAATTATCTAATATCTGACAATCTATCAAAAATCCCTGTGAAGTTCGAAAGCTTTGTCCCGAAACGTCGGGACGGAGCTTTCGTGTTTAAAAAACGCTTTGTCTGCCGAAACCTTGCTGCAGCGATGCAATGGCCTTCGGGAGTTGCCGAAACCTTGCTGCAGCGATGCAATGGCCTCCAGAGTGATTTGAAACCTTGCTGCAGCGATGCAATGGCCTCCAGAGTGATTTGAAACCTCGCTGCAGCGTTGTAATGGCCTCCAGAGTGATTTGAAACCTTGCTGCAGCGTTGTAATGGCCTCCAGAGTGATTTGAAACCTCGCTGCAGCGATGCAATGGCCTCCAGAGTGATTTGAAACCTCGCTGCAGCGATGCAATGGCCTCCAGAGTGATTTGAAACCTCGCTGCAGCGATGCAATGGCCTCCAGAGTGATTTGAAACCTCGCTGCAGCGATGCAATGGCCTCCAGAGTGATTTGAAACCTCGCTGCAGCGATGCAATGGCCTCCAGAGTAATTTGAAACCTTGCTGCAGCGATGCAATAGCCTCCAGAGTGATTTGAAACCTCGCTGCAGCGATGCAATGGCCTCCAGAGTGATTTGAAACCTCGCTGCAGCGTTGCAATGGCTTCCAGAGTGATTTGAAACCTCGCTGCAGCGATGCAATGGCCTCCAGAGTGATTTGAAATCTTGCTGCAGCGATGCAATTGCTTCCAGAGTGATTTGAAACCTCGCTGCAGCGTTGCAATGGCTTCCAGAATGATTTGAAACCTTGCTGCAGCGATGCAATGGCTTCCAGAGTGATTTGAAACCTCGCTGCAGCGATGCAATGGCCTCCAGAGTAATTTGAAACCTTGCTGCAGTGATGCAATAGCCTCCAGAGTGATTTGAAACCTCGCTGCAGCGATGCAATGGCTTCCAGAGTGATTTGAAACCTTGCTGCAGCGATGCAATTGCTTCCAGAGTGATTTGAAACCTTGCTGCAGCGATGCAATGGCCTCCAGAGTGATTTGAAACCTTGCTGCAGCGATGCAATGGCCTCCAGAACGATTTGAAATCTTGCAACAGAGATGTAAGGGTTTGGTGTTTAAGTGATTGGCACGTTTGTGGTTTATTGTTAAAAAAAACAAGAAAGGACTTGAAAAAATGTTTGTTTTTCTATAAATTAACGGGTGATTCTGGAATTTTAGTCGTTAAACTTAAAATTTTGGAACCATGTTTTTAGCAGCTTTAATTCATAACTTCAGGAACAGTGAGTTTGTTCAGTTTATTAAGAACATACTGAACATTGTGAGCAGTCACGACCCCGAAGTGCTGAATGTTAAGAATGTTTATGATGAACTGTCGGCCCTGGGTACTCAAATTTCCGAGTTGTACCGACCCGAAACCGGGAGCGACATTACTCAGGAAATCCAGGAGCTGGATGAACGGCGCGACCGCGCCTTTACCGGTATTTACCAGTTTATTGACGCCTTCTCATACCATTATGACCCCGATAAAAAAGCTGCTGCTCAGCGCCTGTACGATGCTATTCTATTGTTTGGAGGCGGTATAGCTCGTCTTAACTATCAGGCCGAAACCAGTACCATCGACGGGATTCTTAACAAATTTCGGACGGAAGCCGATTTGGCTGAAGCGGTAACCAAGCTTGAGGGTTTGTCCGATTGGCTGAACGAACTGGAAGAGGCTAACAAACTCTTTGATGAAGCTTACTTGAGAAGAGTGAAGGAAGAGGCCGCCAAACCCGAAGTTAAAATGGCTGACCTGAGGAAGGAAATTATAGGTGTTTATCGTGCTTTGCTGCAGCACCTGGAGGCCAATGCCATAGTTTCGGGCAGTGAGGTTTACAACCAGGTGGCCAAAGAAATTAATGAGGTAATTGAAAAGTATAACCGCGTAGTGGAATCACGCACTTCTTCCACTTCCGGTACCGAAGAAGAGGTGGAACAACAATAAAATCACACATGACAGAACGGGGTCAACAATGAAGAAGGCCGGGTGTTCTTGCCCGGCCTCTCTGTTTATTACGTATGTTAACAAAATCTCTTAGATATTCGTGCCATTAAAAAGATATTCTTCCTATCACCGGTTCAATTATTCATATTCGGGTGTGCCCCCACCAAACGGATTCTCAGATTCGGGGAAGATAGAATTTGTTTCCTTATTGCTTTGCACCTTTTCGGTCCCCGAGGTTGAATAAAGGGAGCTACCCCAAGGTTCAATCATGCTGGCATACATCAAAATAATATCTCTGTCCAGTGTTACCTCTTCCAAAACCGGGGCTTGGTAGGTTTTTTTGTTTCTTATGGTCTTTATGTCAATCCCTTTTCTCATTCAGTTGCGTTTCTTTTTGATTGTTATTGTTTTGGGTTCAGAGGCTTTTTTGTATTCAATTTAAGGATTGTAGTTAAGGGATTAATTGCCAAAGCAATAACTTCTCTTCTTTCTTTATACTTCTATTGAAGGCGCGAAGATTGCAAAAAATGAGGAAAAACCTGCAGGGAATAGACCAATTTAAGGTTTTTTTTGATGAAGGTAGGTTATTGGAAGACGGAATTGTAATGGGTTGGTTAACATTGAGTAACGCTATGAGTTGCTCTGTTGTGGGAATTGTTGTGAGATGCTAAAACCGAATATCACTATTTGAAACAATAATTATGAGGATATTGCCACATAAAAGGCCATTGTCGCCTTCCGGTGTTAATGTTTTAATCGATTTATGCTTTTCGGTAAAAGTCGCCGGTATTAAAATTTTATTTTGTGGAATATATTGAACAAAAAATGCTTTAAAATGTGGAATGGATTCCACAAAAAAGGTATATATTTGTGGAATGTAATCCTCAAATAATATTCATCGAATGGAACGTATTTATGATAATTATAATCGTCTGTTACGTAATGTACGTACTCATTTTAAGCGTTTTATATGGAATGAAATAGATTGGAGTGACCGTCTTATTGCTTTAATGGGGGCACGAGGTGTGGGAAAAACCACGCTTATGCTTCAATATTTGAAAGAGCATTATCGCGGTAATGGAAATGCATTGTATGTAAGCCTTGATGATATCTATTTTTCGAATCATCGCCTGGTGGATTTTGCAAAGACATTTTACAATCACAATGGGAAGGTTCTTTTTCTGGATGAGGTGCATAAATACCCGACATGGGCTATTGAAATAAAAAACCTGTATGACAGTTACCCGGATATGAAGATTGTTTTTTCAGGTTCTTCAATCTTGGATATCTACAAAGGCAAGTGGGATTTGAGCCGGCGAGTGTCAGCCTACCATATTCCTGAAATGTCACTACGCGAATTCATCCAATTTGAATATGGAATATCGTTGGAAAGTGTTTCTCTGGAAGATATTTTAAAAGACCATGTCATTATATGCCGAGACATTGTTGAAAAGGTTAAACCTTTGGCGATGTTGAATGATTATTGGCATTATGGCTGTTATCCATTTTATAAGGAAAGCAAAACCAAATATTTGGAAAGGTTACGGCAGGTAGTCAATACTGTTTTGGAATCTGATATTCCCATAACTCAGGGAATTGAATATAGAAATGTCATTAAATTAAAATCATTGATTGAGATAATAAGTTCTACCGTCCCATTTGTTCCCAATATGGCCAATTTGGCTTCTTTGGTTGAATTGGACCGTAAAACATTGTATCATTATCTGGAAGTGTTACAAAGGGCAGGATTAATACTATTGTTGAAATCGGCTAAAAAAGGGTTGGCCAGAATGCAAAAACCCGAAAAAATTTTCCCGGGAAATGTCAATATTTTAACGGCCCTGGCGGGTCAAAAGCCTGAAAAAGGAGCCCTCCGGGAAACGTTTTTATTTCAGCAATTAAAACAAAAATATCGCGTGAATTATTCGGATGTTGGTGATTTTTGTGTCAATGAAAAATATCTTTTTGAAGTAGGTGGCAAGACCAAAAGGTTTGACCAGATTAAGGATATTCCTTCTTCTTATCTGATTTGTGATGATATTGAAATTGGTTACGGTAATCGCATACCTTTATGGCTGATGGGTATGTTGTATTAATTCTTTATTTCTCAATTCTCATTCTGGCATCCACTACTCTGATTTCATTGCTGTTGCCAATTAACGGATTGAGGTCCATCTCTTTTATTTCAGTGGCGAAGCGCAGCAGTGTGGAGAGGCGTACAATGATTTCCACAAACTGATCTTCGTTGATGCCTTCTTGGCCTCGGATGCCACGTATGATGGGATAGCTCTTCAGACTGCGCACCATGGAGCGGGCTTCGTTGAAGGTGAGGGGTGCCAGTCCGCTGGAATGGTCGCCCAGTGCTTCCACAAAAATGCCACCCAATCCGCACAAAATGACATGACCAAAGGTGGGTTCGTATTTGGCGCCGATGAAAAGCTCGGTGCCTGTCTGCATCTTTTGTATCAACACCGATTTTACTCCTTTTATTTTGCGCATCCGTTTATATTCGGCAATGAGGTGCTCGTCCGATTTAATGTTAAGTATAACACCGCCAACATCCGACTTGTGTACGGGCCCTACAACCTTTAGTGCCACAGGATATTCAAACTGTCGGGCCAGCGCGAGTAATTCTTTCCGGGAAGTGGCAACACCTTCCTGTACCACAGGAATACCGGCAGCTTGCAAAAGGTCGTTGATGGTGCCGGGGTCCAGAAATCCTTCCGGGGCTGCCTTTATGATGGTACGTATTTCTTCCAGGTCAATACCTTCCTTGAAAATTTCCTCATCAGCCGGCAGGGGTGTCTGATGGATGGTTGTCAAAGCTCTGCCCAGCATCACTTCATCAGGGAAATTGATATGTCCGTGAGAGAGGAAAAATTCTACTTCTTCACGTGCACTGCTAATAGAAGGAAGAATGGGGAAGACCGGTTTACGGCATTGTTTCATTTTTTCATGAATGGTCTGATAGGCATCGAAGACGCGCGAGAGGCCCGTACTGCCGAAGATGACAATCATACCGTGAATATTATCCATTTTCTGGTCGCAATATTCGATGACCTGTCCCAGCTGTTCAGCCGTTCCGGTGGCCAAAATATCGATAGGGTTGGAGGCGGAAGCTCCGGGGTTCAGAAGACTCAGCAGATGGTCGCGGTCCTTCCCTTCGATGGGCGGTATGGCCAGTCCGCCCTGCGACAAGGCATCGGTGAGCATGACGCCTGCACCCCCGGCATGGGTGATAATGGCCAGGTTTTTGCCTTCCAGCCTGGGATAATTAAAGACCGAAGCAACGGTGGTGAGCTCTTCACGTCCGAAGCACCGGACGATGCCAGCCTTGCGGAAGAGGGCCTCTACCGCCGAGTCGGCACTGGCCATAGCACCGGTATGCGATGCGGTGGCACGCTTTCCTGCCTCGGTTATACCCGACTTAATGGCGGCGATACGGCATCCTTTTCGAACCAGTGAAGAAGCGTGTTTGAGCAATTTGTCGGGATTTTGGATGTGTTCTACGTAAATTAGCTTAATGTCGGAACTTCTGCCCGGTACATAGGTATGGTCCCAGTGTTCCAATACCTCTTCTATGCCCAGTTGTGCGCTGTTTCCTACACTGATGAGCGATGCAAAAGTGAGTCCTTTGGGCAGGGCCGATTCCAGAATAAAGACGGCAGTAGAACCCGACCCTGAAACAAAGTCGCAACCCTTAGGGTCAAGACGCGGAACAGGTGACGTGAAGATGCCGCTGTAGGTGGGCGTTAAAACCCCGATGCAGTTGGGGCCTATCAGTGTGCCATCAACTTTATTGATGGCTTTAGTTAATGCCTCTTCCAGCTTTTTACCTTCGGGGCCGTCTTCGCTGAAGCCTGCTGATATAACAATAAAAGCGCGAGTGCCCTTTTGCGTCAATTCTTCTGTTACCGAAACGCATAGTTGCGCAGGGATGGCCAATATGGCCAGGTCGGGGATTTGTGGTAAATCGGCCACCGATTTATAGGATGCAATACCTTGCACAGTGTCGTGACGCGGATTAATAACGTAGAGATTTCCCTGGTATCCTCCTTCCAGAATGTTTTTTAAAAGTTTTCCTCCGGGCTTTGTAATGTCTTCAGAGGCTCCTACCACAACAATACTTTTCGGCTTCAGCAGGCTTTCATTAATCATATCTGACGTTAATTTTATGTGTATTCAAAATTACTTTTATTATAAGAATTATGCTTTGAGTTTTGTCAGGAAAAATAGGCTGCCTCTATTGATTATAGAAAAAAATGATTTTTATCCATGGTTTAAAAGGCTATGCATATCGAAGGATGGTAAAATAATTCTTATTATTTTCGAAAATTCAATTGAAATGGGATGAAACTTTAGTTTGTTAGTGAATTAGTCGTCAGTAATTAGTGGTTAGTGATTAGTCATCAGTCATTAGTCAATAGTCATTAGTGTTGATTATTAGTTACTAACGACTAACCACTAATCACTAACGACTAATGACTAACCACTAACCACTATTAAGTAAATTTTATGCTAATGAGGAAAGATATCCGCGAAATAGCAGAGACGGGAAGTTGGAGTGAGGAAATACTCTCGCAGTTGTTGTCGTTACGGGGCGAGGCTCAAAAGGAGTTGCTCCTGCTGGGAGGTGAGTATCTTCAAAAATATCGGGGCAAAGAGGTCTATTATCGTGGATTGGTTGAGTTTTCGAATATATGTACCAAAGATTGCTATTACTGTGGTATTCGAAAGAGTAATGGGAACGTTGAGCGATATGACCTGTCCGATGATGCCATTGTTGAAGCGGCAAGGTTTGCCTGCCGGAACCGGTACGGGTCGATGGTGTTGCAATCGGGAGAGCGTGATGACCCGCACTTTGTGGAACGTATTGATACTCTTTTGCAAACCATAAAGAAGGAAACCGATGGTAAGGTGGGTATCACTCTTTCATTGGGAGAACAAACGGAAGAAACCTATCGTCGCTGGTTTAAAAGTGGTGCACATCGTTATTTGTTGCGCATTGAGACATCGGATGAATCGCTTTATCGACAGCTGCATCCCGATAATGACAAACATCGGTTTCACAAGAGATTGGATTGTCTTAAAACGATTCAGAAGGTTGGCTACCAGACCGGTACAGGCGTGATGATTGGTTTACCCGGGCAAACCCTGAACCATTTGGCAAAGGATTTGCTTTTTATGAAGGACTTTGATATTGATATGGTGGGGATGGGACCCTATATTGAGCACGAAGAGACCCCGCTTTACCAAAGAAGGGGAGAGTTATGGAGTCCGGAGGAACGGTTTCTGACCTCGCTCAATATGGTAGCTTTGTTGAGGTTAATGATGCCGGATATTAACATTGCGGCGACCACCGCCATGCAGGCCATTGACCCCGTAGGAAGGGAAAAAGCCATTCAGGCCGGTGCCAATGTCATTATGCCCAACATTACCCCGTCGAACCACAGAAAGGATTATTTGTTGTATCAAAATAAACCCTGTATCGACGAGGGGGCAGACGATTGTTCCAATTGCTTGTCTGTACGTCTTGAAATGATTGGTCATAAACCGGGATTTGATCAATGGGGCGATTCACCTCATTTTTTTAGCCGACAACGTTAGTGGTGAAAGGCTTTCCTTCTCTTCCCGTATTGGAAAAAACGTTAGAAAAAATTAAGAATAAAATATAAAGAATGTTATCATGAAAAAACCGGACAACCATATATTGGTGATTTTCGGAGCGTCGGGTGATTTAACGCATCGCAAGTTGGTTCCCGCCCTGGCTGATTTGCATAAACAAGATTTATTACCGGAAAAATTTGCGGTGTTGGGTTTGGGGCGTACACCTCTTACCAACGAGCAGTTTCGTGAAAAAATGAGCACCGGTATTCAGGAGTTCTCATCGAAAAAAGGCGACGTGCCCAACGGGTTTTTAAAGAGACTCTACTACTATTCTTTCAATACCAAGGAGGGCGCAGAATATAAGGGCTTTAAGGATTACCTCCTGGCATTGGATAAGGAAATTGGTAGCGGAGGAAACTTTATCTTTTATTTGGCGACACCGCCGAGCATGTACCCTCTGATACCGCGTTTTTTGTCGGAGCAGGGCCTGAGTCGTGATGATAAAGGGTTTAGGCGTCTCATCGTTGAGAAACCTTTTGGACATGATTTGGCCAGTGCCAGGCAACTAAACCGAGAACTTTTGAACTATTTCAAAGAGGAACAAATATATCGGATCGACCATTACCTGGGAAAAGAAACGGTTCAAAATCTTTTGGTAACACGTTTTTCCAACGGCATATATGAGCCTTTGTGGAACCGGAATTATATCCATCATGTAGAAGTGACCTCTACCGAAGATATTGGAGTAGGCAATCGTGGTGGATATTACGAGGAGTCGGGCGCCTTGCGTGATATGGTGCAAAATCATCTGTTATTGCTTACCAGCCTTGTGGCAATGGAACCCCCGGCACTGATTAATGCCGAAAGTATCAGAAATGAAATTGTTAAGGTTTTACAGTCGCTGCGGCCTATTCCAAAAGAAGAGGTGCCTCGTTATGTTATTCGTGGCCAATATATAGAATCGGAGGTGAAGGGGCAGCACGTTAAAGGCTACCGCCAGGAGAAAGGTGTTGACCCCAAATCGCGGGTGGAAACCTTTGTGGCTATGAAATTTTACATCGATAACTGGCGATGGGCGGGCGTCCCATTCTATATCCGCACGGGAAAAATGTTGCCTACCCGGGTAACCGAAATAGTGATCCATTTTCAACCGACACCTCACCACTTGTTTGCCGATGACCCGGCCATTATACGGCAACAGAACCAGTTGGTTATCCGCATCCAGCCGGATGAAGGCCTTTTGTTGAAATTTGGTATGAAAGTTCCGGGCGCAGGCTTCCGGGTTCAGGATGTAAATATGGATTTTCATTATTCAGATCTTTCCGATACTTATTTGCCTTCGGCCTACGAACGTTTGTTGCTCGACTGTATGCTGGGCGATCCTACGCTTTATTCGCGCGGTGATGCTGTAGAGGCAGCATGGAATTTTATCGATCCCATTCTGCAGGCGTGGAAAGAGGAACCTTGTATTAAAGTACACGGTTATCCGGCAGGAACGTGGGGTCCGGAAGAAGCGGATGAGTTGATTGAAGGTGATATGACCTGGCGATATCCTTGCAAAAATTTGTCGGACGGTAATTATTGCGAACTTTAAGGAAAAAGAAAACATCAGTGTGTCTTGCAACAGTTGTGGGCATGTTGGGAGGATTATCAGAAAGTACCAAAACCAAAATTATGGAAACTAAAATTTTTTATACCAAAGATCAGCTTTCACGTTATTTTGGCGATTTTTTAGCCGAACTGACCGGGAAACAAGAAGTGGTTTATATCGCATTATCGGGTGGGAGTACTCCTGAAAATATTTTTGACGTATTGTCTCAGGAATATAAAGATTCTATTCGTTGGGATCGCTTAAGATTTTTTTGGGGCGATGAAAGGTGCGTACCGCCGGATCATGCCGAAAGTAACTATCGGATGACCCGGGAACATCTTTTTAATCATGTTCCGGTTTCAGAGGAGCAAATATTCAGGATAAAAGGTGAATTGACACCGGAGGAAGCACTTAAGGATTATCGTCGTGTACTGGAGGAAACATTACCGCAAAAGAATGGTTTTCCTCAGTTTGACGTAATGGTGCTCGGGATGGGGGATGACGGACATACCGCTTCCATCTTTCCTCATGAGATATCGCTTTGGGATTCCCCAAACTGGTGTGAGATTGGAACTCATCCCAAAACCGGGCAGAAAAGGATTACCCTTACCGGTAAAGTGATCAATAATTCACGCCAAATAATTTTTTTAGTGACGGGAAAAAACAAAGCACCTAAAGTTGATGAGATCCTTCATCAAAAAGGAAATTATTTAGACTATCCCGCAGCGAGAGTGGATCCCCGGAAGAGTCTGTGGCTCCTTGACCAGCAGGCTGCTCAAAGGTCAGATGATTGAAGCCGGATGCCGGAATACAGGGGTCAGAGACCGGAAGCCGGAAGACAGAGACTGAAAATTGGAAACCGGAAAATTGAAAATCAAAACCAAACCTTAATCCCGAAACACAATATTTTTTTCTAACAACATTATATATCATTTGCTCTCTGTCTCCCGGCTTTTTTCTTCGTCTTCTTTTCGTCCGGTTATGGCTTTCCAGTATTTATGCAGCAGGTCAGTAAACTTATCGAACTCTTCTTTAAAAGATATCCCAATACCTTGAGTTGTAGGAGAAGTTTCATAGATAATATCATCATTTGAACGGGTATAGGCTTTAGCACGGATCGTTCCCATCGGATTTAGTTTTACATCCATGTCGAAGTCACCCACCATTTTACTGGTGTTGGTTTGATATTTCCCATATCCCACATTTCCGTTAATGGTTACCCGGTTGTTAAACATCTGAGTAGAGAGTGCTACTTCAATTTCTTCACTTGTAAGGTTGTCCTCTGGTCGGTAACTAACTCCCACATCAACATCCCTGCTAATATTAGACAGCCATCTGCTAAGTTGGTTAGACAACATTTCGGTGGTTGTAACCAATGCTGCATTATTGGTTTGGGAACTATATGAGCTTTCCATCCTAAGATAATCAGGGGTATAAAAGCGATTAAGCACCAGGAGTGAGAGTACTTGCCGGTTCATTTCATCTTCGGATGATATAAAGTCGAGAATATAGTTTTCTCGGCTTTCGCTTAAGGTAGGAGCTTCAATACCAAATTTTATTCCCGGTCTTTGCAGCGGGCCTGAAAGCATAAGGTTGCAATGTATAGGAATACGTCGATAAAGATCCTGGTTTTCATCGGACCCGGTTTCAGCCATCGGTCCTACCAGATCGGATAAGGGAGCTTTAAGTTTATATACCGCTGTTAGATCAATACGAGCTTCGTAAGGATCACCTTGCCAGGTTACTGTACCCCCTTGATTGATGATGAATTTTTTATTGACCAGGTTCTGAAGCGAGAAGAGATATTCACCCTCTTCGATCACATATTCACCAAAAAAGTTAAGGTTACCTTGTCTGTCGATGAGGATTTGTATGTTTCCGTTGCCGGTGGTGCTAAGCAGGTCACCCGCTGCCGAGTCGAAAATGATTTCAATTTTTGCTGCAGGGGTTACTTCAATTTCCATGTTAAGTTCAAACCCGGATAAATCGGCTACGTATTTGGTGTCGTTTTGCTCCCGTTTATTTTGTTGTGAAAGATTGTCTTTTGCAGAAATAAAGCGGATAAAATTGCTTTGCTCAGCTTCTTCGGTATCGGCCATAGGAATGAAAAAGCGGGTGTTGTTGAGGGTGGTGCCGCTAATTGAAATATCTACATTTCCTGAGGTGCCGGTGACTAACATTTTACCATTGGCAAAAACGGTTCCATAATAATAAGGGTTATCTTTTGCCTTGGTATCTAAAACCAATTGATTATTAATGTCGAGTTGGAGATTGTAAACCAGATTGGAAAAGGTTGAATGATAAATAGACCCCCTGAAATATCCTGTATTTCCAAATTTATCACGCACGGCCATATTTCTGAAACGTATTTCATTGGGATAAAACCATACCGAGTCGCTTATGGTATAGGATGTTTGCAGAAGATCAACATCGAATTGTCCTTCATTGACCTTGACCTGTCCGGTTAACATAGGTTTGGTGACCAGACCGGTTAAACTAAGATTTCCGGTGGCTGTGCCCGAAAAGTTTTGAAGAATCTTTCCAATAAAGGTTTCCAGAAATGAAATGTTAAGGCTATCCACATGAAGATCCATTTCAATATTGTTATTTTGGGGGTAAATACGTCCTTCCCCAGCAAGAGGCTTTGATCTTCCATCAATGAGCGAAGTATTTACAATTACCGCCTTCAAGTCCTGGTCCCACTGAGAAGTAAGGGTAAAGAAGCCGGTAGTATCGCCGTCGAAACTGAAATTGTCGATGGAAAAATTTGCTCTCCAGAGCGGATCCCGGAAATAGTTCTTAACATCTATGTTACCGTTAATTGTTCCGCCAAAATAATGGCCACCCTCTTCTTTTTTTGATTGAAAGAGCTGGAAAATGTCAATATTGTTCATTTCGAGGCGAAGACCATCTATTGCCTTTCGGTGAAGAAACCCGTTTAGAGCCAGGCGTTGATCATTGTGTTTAATTTCCAGGTTATGAACACTGATGGAATTGGGGGTATAAATCATTTTGGCTTCCTGGAAATTCCACAGAGAATCTTTCAGAATGATGGTAGAGGGCTTCAAATGAGTTGTAAAATAAAGGTCGCTGTTTCTTTCTCTTCCAAAAGCGGTGGTGGTATAAATGGCACCACTGTTGGTTACCGTAT
Organism: Thermophagus xiamenensis; assembly: GCF_900112795.1. Taxonomy (GTDB): domain Bacteria; phylum Bacteroidota; class Bacteroidia; order Bacteroidales; family Marinilabiliaceae; genus Thermophagus; species Thermophagus xiamenensis. The sequence goes on along the minus strand of NZ_FONA01000006.1, from coordinate 120,322 downwards.
CCCAGTTGTTCCAAAAGATATTCATGTTCAGGGTATCTCCCTCGGCCATTTGGTGAATGGAAAAGTTGTAAAGGTTTAGTTTGTCATTCCAGTTAATTTGTTTGGCGCGTGTTACTATCTGCAACTCTTTGTCTTTCCCAGAAATGGCATAGAACTCAATGTCATCGGCGATAATGTTCTTAAATGTAAGGGCACCGAATGAAGCATGGACATCGAAAATATCTTTGCCAAAGTCTACCTCACCACTGATATGTCCTGTACGAGCAAACGAGAGATTAGGATAAAAGAGCTTGATGGCTTTGTCGAAACCGTTGAAAGTTACATTAAATTTGAATTTGTTAACTGAATCCGTTTGTTTGCGGATATCAGTGAAGAGGGAAGGAAGAAACTCGGAAATCAATTTGGAAAAAGATTGCCTGATATTTGAAAAATGATATTCACCGGTTAATTCACCTTCGATAAAATCGGATTGAAGAGATAGTCGTTTTACGCTATCCTCTTTATAGGCGCTAAGTGTCAAAGAGTCGATTTCAAGAGATGTATGTGGTGTATAAATCAAACCTTCAGAAATGGTCACTTTCCCTGCAAGGTCGTCAACGTTATGGCCTTCAAAGTTGGCGTCTAAGGTAAGTGTAATGATACCGTCCTTCATGTTAGGAAGGATATTTAAACGGTCGGGCATTATGTTATCGAGCCATGCGGTGAAATGAAACTTGGGGATGGTGGATGAAAGATCTATTTCACCATTGAAGTTCAGATTGCCGTTTGGGTCTGTTACTACAACGGCCCCGTCAAAGCGTTGGTGTGTTAATATGCCGTTAATGTCTATGTTCTGATACCAGTACCGGTTCCATTCCAATTTTTGAATTTTCCCATTGACATGGGCGGCGTAGTCGGTTTTATTTTTCCAGGCACCGTTAACATCCACATTCATGGAAAGATTTCCGAATTGATCATGGTTTCCAATTATTTCACCAATTTTAAAGTCATTGGTTTTAAGCGCACCGTTGAATGATATCGAACCATCGTTCTGAAATTTCAGTCCAATATCTGTGCTGATATCTCCTAATGCGGTATTGAAATTTCCATAAGCTACCAGATCATTGATAAAACCGGTGAGGTTTCCGGAGTATTGTATCGTACCAAGAGCCGGCAGTTTTCGACCTTTAAGCTTGTCGGAAAGGCCGGCAATTCGGAAAATATCCACCAGTGAGGATTCAAGGTTCTGTATGTCCATGAAAAGAAATGTTTCCTGGTAGTTGGAAAGGTCGCTAATGTCGAAAGATAGGTCGATTTTTGTTTCACGACCAAGAAACAGAGAGATGTTCCGACCTTTAAGATTTTGTCCGGAACCAAAAATTCTTCCCGAAAACCCGATAGCCGTTTCAATTTGAGGGAAATCCCGAAAATAGAGGCCTAATTCAGCCGGTGAGAGATATATTTTATTGATTTCAGCCAAAAAACGGTTATTGCTTTCGGCAATGTTTTTTTCAGGATTTACAGGAATTTCAAATCGAGTGATATCAATTTCGGATAATGGTGTTTTAATAAACAGGTCATTGATGGAAATTACGTCTGGCCGGATTTTGCCCTGGGCACCCCCGCTTTGAATGTCCAGACCTGATTTCTCGTGCAGTGAGAGGTTATTAAGTCGGAAATTGAGGGAATCTGAAACCCCTGAGGTCCGTTCCAAATCGATGTTAACCTTATTAAAAAAAAGGGTGTCGGCATAAAGGTTGGGTGTTTTTAAAATAGAATGGGAGAAAGATATTTGGCCGTCATTAATACGTATTCCTCTGACCGAGTAGTTCCAAAGGGAAGTGTCGGGCCTATTGGTGCCAATTGAGTCGATGAGAAAAAGGAAATTTAATTTTTTATTGTTTTCAAAAATGTTGATTTTAGGATGATTCAATGTTACCCTACCGATAAAGAAGTGTTTTCTGAAAAAAGAAAAATAATCAATTTCGGCATGAACACCTGGCGAAAAAAGCAATGTGTCATTGTTTTGGTCCCGAATCAGAAAATTATCCAGCCGTATTCCGGAAAAGGGTAATGCCTGAACTCTTTCGATAGATATTTCCGTGTTCCAATCATAACTTAAACGCTGGGTAATACTTGCAACAATTCTCGTCTGTACACCCGGGAGCATAAAAACGATACCCCCTATTAATGGGAGTCCTATAATTATCCCGAGTATGACCAGTAATATTTTATTGTAATTTTTGTTCAATGTTGCCAACAGCATTTAAAATGAAATAACGGCGTGTTATTACTCCTATTGTCAGGCAATACAAATCTACCTGCATTAAGAACACTTTTGATTCCTAATGACCTTATCAGGGAATGAGTAAAGGGTATAAAGTTAAATCTGTTTAGCCTGAAAGACGTATTTTTTTCTCTCCGTAGCAAAAATAGTGCAAAGAGTTCAGGTTTACCAACAAAAAACGCAAGTTGAAAATATAAAATGAATAAAAATGGCTTGCCACAATTAGAATATGTATGAAAAGAACGGAGGCTGTGGTGCACAGACAGAAAAAGTTGCTGGTGGTTAGTCATTTGTTCCTGGAGTAACCTGCACTAAATAACATTTGACTAACCACTATATAAAACTGGTTTTAAGTTGCCCTCGTCCAAATATTTAGAGGAAATTTATATGAGTGCAATTGTGAGTTTTATTCTAAAAACGGATGTTCGGAAAAAGGCTAAAAGTTTATTGAAAAATTTGTTTTAAAAATTGATAGAATTGTTAATAATTTGTAAATTTCCGTAAATTTTGAAAAAAGTATAAAATGTATGGTTATTAAACAACTGTCTGTTTTACTATAGACGTTTTGCCTGTTGTACGTTATAGAACCAGAGACCTCACACGGCTTCATTATGATACCTGTCGCTGTGGAAGAACATTGGTTCGCATGGAGAAATGTGCCGGCCGCAGCGATGATTTGCTGATTATCCGAGGGGTAAATCTTTTCCCGTCGCAAATAGAAAGCGTTTTATTGGAAATGGACGAAACCACTCCTAATTATTTGCTTGTGGTTGACAGGGTGGATAATCCGGATACTTTGGAGTTGCACGTGGAAGTGGAAGACCGGTTTTATAATGATAAGATCGGTGAATTACAAAGTGTGGGCAAAAAGATTAAAAATCAGATAGAAAGTGCAATAGGACTTTCTATAAATATTAAATTGGTTGAGCCCAAGTCAATAGCAAGGAGCGAGGGAAAAGCAAAAAGGGTGGTTGACAAACGAAAAATGAAATAGAGAAAAGGGGGAAACAGGCATTGGGCATTAAATAATGAACTGAATTTTTTCCAATCCAATAAAAAATTAAAAATAATGTCTACCAGGAATCCTTTTCCAATATCCAAAGAGGTAATAAGGCATTTGTTTGAAGAGTTAGGGATAAACAGCCTTGCTTTAGCAACTATCCGTCAGATAGTTCAGTTGGTAAACCGTTTGGAAGAAATGTATGATGTTCGGTTTATAAGGACTGAGATGGGGGTACCCGGTTTACCAACACCGGACATTGGTGTTGGTTCCGAAAAGGAGGCATTGGATAAGGGTGTAACATCGCTTTATCCACCCATCGAAGGAATAAAAACTTTAAAACAAGAGCTGTCGCGTTTTGCCAAATTGTTTATGAATATTGAAGTCAGTCCCGACAATTGTATTCCTACCGTGGGGTCCATGCAGTCGTCGTTTGTTACTTTTATGGTAGCTAACCGATGTAAGCCGAACCAGGATACTACATTGTTTATTGATCCCGGTTTCCCGGTACATAAACGACAATTAGCGATTCAGGGGATGAAACACCAAAGTTTTGATATTTATGGCTTCCGTGGTGAAAAGCTAAGAGAAAAACTACAATCCTATCTTGAGCAGGGAAATATTGGTACCATACTTTATTCTAACCCTAATAATCCGGCATGGATATGTTTAACCGAAAAAGAGTTGCAGATAATAGGTGAAATGGCCGAAAAATACGATGTGATTGTGATGGAAGATTTGGCATATTTCGGAATGGATTTTCGAAAAAATTACGGATTCCCCGGCGTTCCACCCTACCAGCCTACTGTTGCTCATTATACCGATAATTATGTGTTGTTGTTTTCCGGTTCTAAGATATTTAGTTATGCCGGCCAACGAATTGGAAGTTTATTAATATCAGATAAGTTATTTTATCGAAAATATAATGGCCTTACTCGTTTTTTTAATACCGATAAGTTTGGAATAGCCATATTACAAGATGCACTTTATGCTACTACCGCCGGAACAGCCCATTCAGCACAGTGGGGCCTGGCAGCTCTGCTGAAAGCCATGAATGACGGACGCTTTGATTTTGTATCTTATATCAGGGAATATGGGGATCGTGCCAATATAATGAAACAACTGTTTCTTGAGAACGGTTTTAGTCTGGTTTATTCGCTGGATGAAGATCAACCTTTGGCCGATGGGTTTTATTTTACTGTAAGTTATCCGGGGTTAACGGGAGAAGCCTTGCTTTTTGAACTTCTAAGATTTGGCATAAGTGCTATTACTTTAGATACTACGGGTAGCAGCCGAAAAGAAGGCCTTAGAATATGTGTTTCTTTTACCGGTATGGAGCGTATGAAAGAGTTAGACCAACGTTTAAAACTTTTTGCTCAACATCATATTTGACAAGGGTCAAAGACCTTTTTATGTTTGCTGATAACATTTGTTAAAAGATAGTTTTTGAAAGAGTTGTGAAATGATTTTTTCTTCTATCCTGATTTTGTACTTCATATCTTTTGAGTTGAAAAACGAGGCATTATCCAAAATATAGAATGCATATAAATAATTATCTTAACTAATTGATTTTTTTCAATGTTACAAATTGTAATTCCATTTATTCGCTTTGTTTATAGGAAATAATGATATGTGTCATGAGGAAAAATTGTAATTTTTGATTAAATTCGAAAGAGTAAAAAATCAAATCGATTTGTTATGGCAAAAATGATAGGAAGTATCGAGGTGGATACTGAAAAATGTAAGGGCTGCTCTCTATGTGTGGTGGCCTGTCCTACCGATGTAATTGCCTTATCCGACAAAGTAAATGGGAAAGGTTATAATTATGCGTATATGTCTAATCCGGAAGCGTGTACCGGTTGTACCAATTGTGCATTGGTTTGCCCTGACAGCTGTATAACTGTTTATCGCCAAAAGGTTGAAGTTGTATAACTCTACATGACAATTATTTCCGGCCTAAAAGCGCATAAAGTGACAAATAGCGAGAACCTCGGCGGAGATATTTTTGACGGTTGTGGATTGGATGGTTCCCCTTTTGGGTCAGCAATTCAATAAATTGTGTGGATAAAAATCGAAAATACGAAATTATAAATAAAATGAGTGAACTAAGGTTGATGAAAGGCAATGAAGCAATTGCCGAAGCAGCTATCCGATGTGGAGCCGACGGGTATTTTGGTTACCCGATAACGCCACAGTCGGAAGTGATGGAAACCCTTATGGCCTTAAAGCCATGGGAAACAACCGGAATGGTGGTTTTACAAGCTGAGAGCGAAGTGGCCGCTATAAATATGTTATACGGAGGTGCCGGATGCGGAAAACGCGTGATGACCTCTTCGTCAAGTCCCGGTATCAGTTTGATGCAGGAAGGAATTAGTTATTTGGCGGGTGCCGAGCTGCCCTGTTTGGTGGTAAATGTTGTGAGAGGAGGACCGGGACTGGGGACCATCCAGCCATCACAATCAGACTATTTTCAATCGGTTAAAGGCGGTGGTCATGGCGATTACAAATTGATAGTACTGGCACCATCGTCTGTGCAAGAGATGGCCGACTTTGTTGAATTGGCCTTCGATCTGGCTTTTAAATACCGAAATCCTGCCATGATTTTGGCTGACGGGATGATTGGCCAGATGATGGAAAAAGTGGAACTAAAACCACAGAAAAAACGGTGGACCAACGAAGAGATAGAAAAAATGCATCCCTGGGCCACTACGGGAAAGAAAAATAGCAGAGAGCGCAATATCATTACCTCTGTAGAATTGGATTCGGAAAAACATGAGCAGGCCAATATCAGAATACAGAAAAAGTATAAAGAACTTCAGGAAAAAGAAGTGCGGTATGAGGCAATAGATACCGAAGATGCCGAATATCTGTTGGTGGCTTATGGCAGCAGTGCTCGGATATCTCTGGCTGCAAAAGAGCTGTTAAGGAAAAAGGGGCATAAGGTAGGGCTTCTTCGTCCCATTACACTTTTCCCTTTTCCGACTAAACAAATCAGAGAACTTGCCGAAGGCCTTAAAGGGATTCTTTCGGTTGAGATGAGTGCCGGCCAGATGGTTGAAGATGTGCGACTGGCTGTTGAAGGAAAAATTAAAGTAGAACATTTTGGGCGTATGGGGGGAGTGGTACCAACCCCGGAAGAAGTAGCCGATGCGCTGGAACAAAAACTGATAGGAGGACAATAATATGGCTGAAGTGATTAATGATATTAAAAGATCTGAAAATTTGGTCTATGCCAAGACAAAGGTTTTGACCGATAATGTTATGCACTATTGTCCGGGGTGCAGCCACGGCGTAGTTCATAAAGTTTTGGCCGAGGTAATAGATGAAATGGGCATTCAGGAAGTTACATTGGGTGTAGCCCCCGTTGGATGCGCTGTGTTAATTTACAATTATATCGATATAGATTGGCAGGAAGCCGCCCATGGACGTGCCCCCGCCCTGGCAACAGCCATGAAACGATTGCGTCCCGACCGTTATGTCTTTACTTATCAGGGTGACGGCGATTTGGCGGCTATAGGAACAGCCGAAACCATTCATGCTTGCAACAGAGGGGAAAATATTGTTATTATATTTATCAATAACGGTATATATGGTATGACCGGAGGACAAATGGCACCAACTACGCTTGAAGGAATGAAGACTGCCACATGTCCATACGGACGGGAACCTTCGCACGATGGAAATCCGTTGAAAATTACCGAATTGCTGGCTCAACTTCCGGGAACTGCCTATGTTACCAGACAATCGGTACATACTGCTGCAGCCGTACGTAAAACTAAAAAAGCCATTCGAAAAGCCTTTGAAAAACAGAAGGAAAATAAAGGAACTTCGGTGGTGGAAATCGTTTCTACTTGCAATTCCGGGTGGAAGTTGACCCCTGTTGAAGCTAATAAATGGATGGAGGAAAATATGTTTCCGTTTTATCCTTTGGGGGATATGAAAGATGAATAATTAAAATCTTAGATTATGAAGGAAGAAATTATAATTGCCGGATTTGGTGGCCAGGGGGTTTTGTCTATGGGTAAAATTCTGGCTTATTCCGGTGTCATGCAAAATATGGAGGTGAGTTGGATGCCTTCTTACGGCCCCGAAATGAGGGGCGGTACCGCCAATGTAACGGTAGTACTTAGCGACCAACGAATCAGCTCACCCATGCTTCAGGTGTTCGATACCGCTATTTTGCTGAATCAGCAATCGCTCGACAAATTTGAGCCTAAAGTGAAAGCAGGAGGGGTCCTGTTATATGATTCTAACGGGATTACGCGCCACCCGGAACGGGATGATATCAATATATATCGTATTGATGCAACGGAAGAAGCCTCGCGTTTGAAGAATTCCAAGATAATGAATATGATAGTTTTGGGGGCCTATCTTAAAATAAAACCGTTGGTTGAATTAGAGAATGTTTTAAAAGGCTTGAAGAAATCACTTCCCGAACGTCACCATCATATGCTGCCGATAAATGAAAAGGCTGTTTTGAGAGGAATGGAATTGGTCAGGGAAGTTTCGCCAGTATAATTAAAAGTATTTGTTAAATGCTTTTGTGCCATTACTTTTAAACCAGAGGGGTTAATATTTAACGTCTTGACGAAAACCGCAAAAGCAAGTAGCTTAAGGGAATCAAAAGTTGGTTCCCTTTTTTTGTTCAGTATCACCAATCTAAATTAAGTGTTATTAGGTTTCCTATTCAAGCAATATTAAATCTGATAAAAAGATGATTGATGGCTGGATGTAAGTTGAATATATTTTGCGATGTTGCCCGGGAATATAATTGGCGATAAGTAAGTTATGATTTTGTGGTTTTGAGCATGTTTGCAATTCAAAAAAAAATATTATCTTAACAAGGCATAAAAAGTGATGTTGGCAAAAAGAATTAGACTGACAGACCGTTAGGCTTTTTGATAGCTATATACAACAAGGTTGTCAGAGTAATAATTAACCTTTATCACTGAAGTCTGTGAACTAATCGCCGGGACCTGAAAACTAAAATCCCGGGTGTCATTCGGTTAATAACATAAGTAAATTTTATACGAATGAAGGAAGGAGAAATTACCTTAATGGACCTTGAATTTGAATATAAAATGTGGAAAAACCACATTGATTGGTTTTTGCAAGATTTAAAAATTGTCCGGGAACGGAATGATGAATTGAAAAGAGGCCTTTCCCGGGAGGGATTAAATGAAGTTGAAGAGATGATTCTTGAAGAATATGAGAGTCAATTGGAAAGAATGCAGAAACGAATTCAGACTCAAGAGAGAGAAATGCAGTATTATAATAAAGATTTTCCGGTTACGCCTAATCATCAATATGTTGTCGAACATTTGGATTTAAGGCGTCAGATGGAAAAATTATCCGGGGAAGTGATAGATAAAATATCTGATTTGATAAAGGAGTTGAGTTTTTAGAATTTTTTCTTCCGGTAATTAACATAGCCCGGGGTGATATTGACTTTGTGGAAAAGAAATGCTAAAATTAGCCAATGGAAAAATCGAAATTAAAAAAGGAGCTGGGGTTATTTGATGTTTTTGCTATCAGCACCGGTGCTATGTTTAGTTCCGGTTTTTTTCTTTTACCGGGCCTGGCTTCGCAATATACAGGTCCATCCGTATTTTTAGCCTACCTTGTTTCCGGATTATTTATTTTGCCGGCAATGTTTAGTATTGCTGAGATAGCTACTGCCCTTCCGCGGGCCGGAGGCGCCTATTATTTTTTAGACCGCAGTCTGGGGCCGCTGGTGGGAACCATAGGTGGTTTGGGTACTTATTTTTCTCTGGTATTTAAAACGGCTTTTGCCATAATAGGGATTGGAGCTTATGCTGCACTTTTTTGGGATGTTCCGGTAAAGAGTGTTGCTGTAGCTGCAACAATGGTTTTTATGGGTTTTAACCTGATAGGCGCTAAGAAAACCTCCGGACTTCAAACTTTCTTTATCATTTTTCTTTTGGTGGTAATGGGGCTCTTTATTTTTGATGGCTTATACACGATATTCTTTACTGAAGAGATAGAAGATTCGCATAATTTTACTCCTTTTTTCACTAATGGCGTTGAAGGTTTAATCGTTACTGCTGGTTTTGTTTTTGTGTCTTATCTTGGATTGACCAAAGTTGCCAGCGTGGCTGAGGAGATTAAAAATCCTGAAAAAAATATTCCTTTAGGGATGCTTTTATCACTGGTTGTTACCAGTATTGTTTATTTCCTTGGTGTTTTTGTGATGGTTGTATTAATAGAACCGTCAGCGTTTGCGCAGGAATTGGCCCCTGCTGCTACTGCAGCAAAGCGTTTGTTCAAATGGCTGCCGGGACAAACAGGTGCTTATATTATGGTAGGAGCTGCTATGGCGGCTTTCGCATCAACAGGTAATGCGGGCTTATTGTCCTCTTCAAGATATCCGTTTGCAATGGGAAGAGATAAGTTATTTCCTCCCCAGTTTGCTAAAGTTGGAAAGTCAGGAACGCCTTATTTAGCCATTTTTTTGACAACCGGGTTTGTTTTGTTGTTAATATTAACGCTCTCGGAAGAAGGTATTGCCAAGATTGCCAGTGCTTTTCAGCTCTTTATCTTTATGCTTATCAATTTTTCGGTAATTGTTTTTCGTAAAAGTAATATCGAATCGTATGACCCCGGCTTTAAATCCCCTTTTTATCCATGGATGCAAATTGCAGGTATATTCATTTCTTTGATGCTTATAGTTTACATGGGATGGATGGCTATACTGTTTACGCTGATTATAACCATGGCTTCTGTTTTTTGGTATTATTATTATGCTCGGGAAAAAGTAGTTCGAGAGGGTGCTATATTTCATTGGTTTGCCCTTTTGGGGAAATATCAATATTCCGAATTGGAACATGAATTTATGAGTATATTGAAAGAGAAGGGTTTACGCGAGGGTGATCCGTTTGATGAAACGATTATTCGGGCACGAATAAGTAGAATCAATAAAGATTTGGGCTTTGAGACATTGGTGGAAAACATTTCAGAAACTTTTGCTACGGAAATGCATGTAAGCAAGGAACTGTTGGTAAAAGAATTTCTTACTACATCTGCTATTGAGCCAGCACTTATTATCCCCGAAGTATCTATATTGTACGCCCGTAGTGAGGGTATTGACCATCCATCCCTTCATATCGTTTTATCCAACAGGGGGATTAAAAAACCCATTGAAAAGGGAGGTATATCTTCTGAAGATTATATTCGAATATTTTTCTTTCTGGTCAATCCGCTTTCAGAATCTCGTCAGCAATTACGCATGTTGTCGAGATTGATAGATATAATTGAGCGGGAAGATTTTGTGGAAGAGATTTTAGATCATAAAAGCGATCGAAAAATTAAAGAATATCTGCTTCATAATGAAAGATATTTCACTCTTCGGCTTATTCCTGGCAGCAAACAAGCCGAACTAATTGGTAGTAAACTTAAAGAAATACCTCTTCCTTCAGGCGTTTTGGTGGCACTAATAGAAAGAGATAACGAAACCTTTGCACCCCATGGTGATACCCAACTTAAGGAACATGATGTATTAACCTTAATTGGGGATCCAAAATCGGTCTCCCAACTATACGAAACCTATTTGATGACCGATTAAATGGAGTTATTCAAGGATTTTCTGGTAAACTACTACATCGAGAATTTCATCAAACTTTTGTCCTACTTGCTTAAAATGGGCACATTTTTCAAACCCGCATTTGGCAAATAGACGGATGCTGTTTTCATTCGTCCCGGTAATTGTCCCTAACAAAACTTTAAAACCAATTTTTTTGGCTGTTTCTTCCAAAAAGGTTACGGTTTTAAATCCAATTCCCTTTCCACAAAAGTCCGGTTTTAAATAAACCGTTGCTTCGGCCGAGCGATTATATGCTTGCCGTTTTTTAAAGGGTGCCAGGTAACAATACCCGGCGGTGTACTCATCGGCTTTTACCATAAATGACGGATATTTTTTGTCGTAAAAAGGGATCATTTCCCTTAATTCTTCAAAGCTAATGGGATGAGTATGAAACGTTGCCGTGGTTTTGGTAATGTAGTAGTCGTAGATTTCTTTGATGGCAACAAGATCGTTTAATGTTGCTTTTTCAAATGTTATTTTCATAAGCTATTAACTCTCAGTATTACACATTTTTTGAATGTTTCTTTGTCGAAAACGTATCTTGTTGGATTCGTATCTGGCTGCCACGTAACCCGTGAGAAACAGAATAATCCCAAGACCCATAAGAATGCCAAACCAAAAATAATTGACATCAAAAATATGACTTAATAATAATGATAAGACCACTACCGTCAGGCCTGAAATAATTTTCCAGATTTGCGGTTTAGTTTTAAATCGCATGATAATGATTAATTATTTTTTACTTTCAAAAGCCTAAAGATAATGATTTTGTAATTTTTTGTCCTGTTTTGTGTTGAATTTTTAAGCTGCCAGGTCGCTTCCTAAATTTATTTATCCAAATATTGATTTTTTCTTAAAGGCTAATGAATTTAACCCGTATTATGCATTAGAAAATTTTAGTGCAATATTATTAATTGTTTATCAATGAGTTCCTTATGCTTTCCATTAGAAACTGTCTTACCCTCAGGGTTGTTTACAATCGATGCAATCGGTTAAAAACTTGATATTTTAAGAAAGATTTAATTTCTAATGCATAATTTGGGTTTAATTCAAAGAATTGTTGTAAAAAACTTTTGTCAATTAAAGGCTTTTTTTGTTTTTTCTTTACTTTGCATTGATTTTCTATCTTAAGGACAATGATAAAAAAGATAGCAGTAATAGGACTGGGACAGTTCGGCATGGCCATAGCAAAAACTCTTTCCAAGAAAGGTGCGGAGGTTTTGGCCATCGACAGGGACGAAGCCATCATAGAAGAAGTAGCAGAAAAAGTAGATATGGCAGTGGCCATGGATGCTACTGATAAGAAAACGCTATTATCTCAAGGGATTCTTGATTTTGATGCGGTTGTGGTGGCTATTGGTGAGGATTTTGAACAATTGTTACTTTGTACTACTGTGTTGATGGATATAGGTGTAAAACGTGTTATGGCCAGGGCTCGTGGGAAAAATCAACGGATTATTCTTACCAAACTCGGTGTGAAAGAAATATTGTCGCCCGAAGATGAAGTAGGGATGAATGTTGCTGAAAGATTAATTAATCCCTCTATTTTATCATATCTGGATTTACCTGATGAGTATTGTGTAATGGAAGTTTCTGCGCCGCCGGATATAATTGGTCGTTCGCTGGCAGATATTGATCTTCGACGTCGATACGATTTAAATTTGGTTACCATAAAGCGAGTTAATGAGGTTGTTGGTGAAGAAGGAACGATTCAAGAACGACATATTTATGGTATTCCGAAAGGAGAAAGTATTATTAGAGAAAATGATACTTTGATAATATTTGGTAAACGAAAAAAGGTGGAACGTTTTATAGAAATTAATCAGTAGATGGGGTGGGTGAGAAACAGCCGCGAATGCATTAATGTGCTTCTATTCAATGTTCGCGGTGTACTTTTTAAATATTTAAACCTCACAACATTGCTTTTCGGTTTGGCTGGGGTTGGTATTATAATATATTTTTTTGGTTTTTCTCCTAATTCGGAAACAACATTTTTATTGACCCATTATCTGCAACGGGTACTTGACTTTTTTTTACTGAAATTTTTTATTCGTTTATTTTTTGATTTTAATCCCCGGAATTTTCTAAAAGAAAATTTATGGGAAACCATTTTAATGATTTTTCTTTTAAGTGAAACCCTTCTTTATTTTGCCTTTGGACAAACTTATTGGTTTACATTGCTGCAAAAACTTGGATTTAGTGAGAATGGCTATTTTTTGTTCGTGCAATGTCTTTTTTGGATTGTGGTGCTCAGAGAAGCAGGAAGGGCGTCCGTCAATATAAAAGACTATTATGTGAGTCCGGCAGCAATATTGGCTCTTTCTTTTCTGTTTTTAATCGTAACGGGTACTGTGCTTCTTAAAATGCCTGAAATGACTACACAATCTTTATCATGGACAGATGCCTTATTTACTTCAACGAGTGCGTGTTGTGTGACAGGACTCATTGTGAAGGATACCGCCACTTTTTTTACATTTAAAGGTCAGCTGACCATAATGTTGCTTTTTCAGTTTGGTGGCTTGAATATGCTAACTATCGCTACTTTTATAGGAAGTTTTTACCGTAGGTCAGGGACTCTCCAATCGTTAAATTTGATGCGGGAATTTCTTGATATTGAACAAACAGGAAATTTGAAATCTATATTGCGGAAAGTAATTTATTATAGCCTTGCCTTTGAAATGATAGGGGCTTTGATGTTGTTTTTTCTTTGGGGCGATAAATATCAATTTACCGGGACGATAGATCGAATCTTTTTTTCAGTGTTTCATTCGATTTCTGCTTTTAATAATGCCGGTTTTTCGTTGTTCTCTCAGGGTTTATTCAACAATGCCATAAAACATCAATACCTGGCCCAAATCGTAATAATGGTACTTATTGTTGCCGGGGGCCTTGGGTTTATAGTCTTGCAAGATATTTTTTCTAAAGATAGCCGAAAAAGGAAAAAACGTTCACATTGGCTGCGTTTGCAGGTTAATACTCGATTGGTTTTGACGGTGACTGGCATTTTATTGCTTTCCGGTTCAGGATTATTCTTTGTATTGGAATATGATAATGTGCTAAAAGATTATTCATTGACAGGGAAGGTCGTTGCTTCGTTATTTCAATCAGTCACCACTCGTACGGCTGGGTTTAATACCGTGAATATTTCTATGCTTTCTCACCCTACACTTTTAATATTTATGTTTTTAATGTTTATTGGGGCCAGTCCTGGTTCAACAGGAGGAGGTATAAAAACCACCACTTTTGCTGTTGCTCTTAAAGCGGCGTGGGCTAATATAAGGGGAAAAGAACATGTTGAGATATTTAGGCGCAATATTTGGTGGCCATTGGTAAATAAAACTTATGCCATTATTACTCTTGCGCTTTTATTTATGTTTGTTTTTACTGTACTTTTATTAGCAACTAATCCCCAGTTTTCTTTGACACAGCTATTGTTCGAACAAATATCTGCAATGGGGACAGTGGGCTTGTCATTAGGTATTACTGGAAGTTTAAACATTTGGGGGAAGCTCATTTTAGTTGTTTCTATGTTTGTTGGGCGTATAGGTTCTTTAACTATGGGAATAATTTTTAGTCGTAGAACCGTTTCCAAGAATTACAGGTATCCCAATGCTAGGTTGATGATAGGCTGAAAGATTGGTTGTTTATATACAAAATAATATTGAGGCCATAACTCAGTAGGATATTGTATCTCTACTTGGATGTAAATTGAATTTGTTATCTTTAGGGCTTATTTAGTATTACTTAGTGTATAGAAAAATATGAATCCCGTAATTTTAGGTATAGAATCTTCCTGTGATGATACATCAGCTGCCATTATAAAAGGCGATACTATATTATCCAATGTAGTTGCCGGGCAAAAAGTTCATGAAGAATATGGCGGTGTTGTCCCTGAATTGGCGTCGCGAGCTCATCAGCAAAATATTATTCCGGTAGTACATAAAGCGCTGAAAGACGCCGGTGTAACAGTTTCAGATATATCAGCCATTGCTTTTACACGTGGACCGGGATTATTAGGTTCATTGATGGTAGGGACGAGCTTTGCCAAAGGGTTTGCATTGGCGCGTAATATTCCTCTTATAGAAGTAAATCATTTGCAGGCACATGTTTTGGCTCATTTTATTCAGGAGCCCGGACAACAACATAAAGTGCCCGAATTTCCTTTTCTCTGCCTTTTAGTCTCGGGAGGCAATAGTCAGATTGTTCTGGTGCGGGATTACCTGGATATGGAAATTATTGGTCAAACCATTGATGACGCTGCAGGCGAAGCTTTCGACAAATGTGCCAAAGTGATGGGGTTACCTTATCCCGGCGGGCCACTTATTGACAAATTAGCCAAAGAGGGTAATCCTAATGCTTTTGAATTTGCTAAACCCAGGATTCCTGATTTTGATTATAGTTTTAGTGGGCTAAAAACTTCGTTTCTTTATTTTTTAAGGGACCATATTAAAGAAGACCCCGGTTTTATAGATAATCATAGAGCCGACCTTTGCGCTTCTTTGCAAAAAACAATTGTTGATATTTTAATGGAGAAGTTGGTGGCAGCAGCCCGAAAAACCGGAATTAAAGAAATTGCTTTGGCAGGAGGCGTATCCGCCAATAGCGGGCTTCGGCAGGCATTCCTAGATGGACAAAAAAATTATGGATGGAATATCTATATTCCAAAGTTCGCTTATACCACCGACAATGCAGCTATGATTGCTATCACCGGTTACTTCAAGTATTTGAGGAAACAATTTGTTGGGCAGGATGTTGCACCTTTTGCCAGAATGATTTTATAAAGATCATTTAATTCACCATTGTTTAGCAAATTATCATATGATTGATCCAGACGAGTTTTATCAGGTAAATTCTGAAAATTTTGTTATCCGTCGCATGGGAAATGAAATGGTTTTGGTCCCCCTAGCTAACAGTGTTGCCGACATGACTAGTGTTATCATTCTTAATGAAGTGGGATCAGATATTCTTGAATTACTTGAAGAGCCTGCCAATAAAGATATCCTTTTGGAAAAACTCTTAGAGAAATATGATGTGAATAGAGAAATACTCGACAGTGACATCCAACTATTCTTAAAAAATGCTTATAATAAAAATGTTATAAGGAAAGTAAAATGATTTTTGCTGGATGATAATTTCAGTCCCATTCACCGGTAAAAATTTGATGGTTTTGCTTTATATTTTTTATGTTATTGCAAAAAAGTTAATGTTTATTTGTATAAACTCGTTCCGCAAGAGTGCACCTGCATTACTTTAAAGCCTCAATTTTGATTTATGATTAGGATTTTTTTGCCGGGAATATTGTTAAAGGTTGAATCTGACTCTCCATCTATTTGCCTGAAACCTTTGGGAACTTTTCTTTTTAATAAGGAATTAATTCCTACCGAAATAACATTTCAATTTATATATGATATTACGGACCACATAGAGAAGGCTCCAATGAAAACAGTGTTGAAAGGTGAACCGTTTGAAGGTGTCGATATTCCTTATCGTTGGGAAATATTGAAGAGTTCAGAGGCTGTTGGAATCTATGTGGATTATTTTGAGGATTTTCAAATTCAGGAACTCATTTGCCATGTTGATTTTGGGAAAAAAATTATTTATACCAGGATTGTTCCCCAAAGAGAAAATCTAACAATAGATCCTCTACTTGAGCCGTTAGGCTCTATGCTAATGGTAATTTTAGCTCATTTTCAGAATGATGTTTTGATTCATGCCTCGGGAATTATGGACCAGGGGAAAGGACGTCTCTTCACTGCTGTTTCAGGTACCGGCAAAAGTACAATGGCAGAACTTTGGCAACGTTCCGGAGCTGATATTATTAATGATGATCGGCTTTGGCTGCACCATTGGCAAGGACAATGGTATTTTTTTAATACACCGATGCCTTATTATGCACAGAGACCTGCCATGGCACCTCTTCATGAGATCTTTCTTCTCAGACAGTCAATTCAAAATGAATTAAAAAGAATGAGCGGGATTGAAGCTGCCATGCGGTTTATGGCTAATGCTATTCAACATTATTTTGATAAAAGAATGACAGAACAACATCTTGAAAGAATTTTTGATATAGCGAGGGCAGTCCCAATCTATGATTGCGGTTTCAGGCCCGATAAGAAAATTGTTGAGGAAATTCGAGGATTGAATGAATTGAGTTCGAGTGATTGATAGGTTAGAATTTTTTAGACCCATTAGGGCTTGGCTACTCAAAAGGATTATTGGAAAATAAGTATGGAATTTTTGGATGTAATGCGGTTGTTGTTAGCCAATAATCAAGAAAATAATTTGCTACAATAAAAATGAAGGTATTGCTTTAAAAGTATGTGTGATGTAAATATTGATTTTTAGCCAAATTATTTATATTGTTGAAAATTGTTTTTGTTTTGTTTATCTGGACGCTTAATGCAAAAATAGATAGTATGAGTACGATACGAATTGTTATAGCGGTGATTGTTGGGGGATTTTTGTTTAAAACTTCTGCAATTCCTCAATATTTTCAGGTGGGGCCCCAAGTTGAAACTTTTTATTCTGAAATTGATGATTCAGAGCAACCTTTTGCACTTTATCTTCCTGAAAATTTTGATCCTGAGAAGCCATATCCCCTGGTGGTTATGCTTCATGGAGCTATGTCAAACCATAGGCTGGCTTTAAGAAGGGTTTTTGGGAAAACCAATTTACCTGGAGAAAGTGATGCGGAAGCTTCCAGATATTTTCCTCAGTGGGAAGATGTCGACTATATTGTTGCAGCCCCTTATGCACGGGGAACAATGGGATATGTTGGGATTCCGGAAGAAGATGTTATGGCGGTAATAGAAAAGTGCCGGAAGGATTTTAATATTGATGAGGATCGGATATATCTGACAGGTTTATCGATGGGAGGGGGCGGTACTTTGTATATCGGATTGTCGCGACCGGACGTATTTGCTGCTATTGCCCCGGTATGTCCTGCACTACCGTTTGAAGTTTTTGATTTAATGGAGAATGGACTTAATCTTCCCATTGCCATTTTTCAGGGTGGAGCAGATCCGGTTGTGCGTCCAGAAGGAACACGACAAATTGTTGATGAATTAAGAAGTTTGGGAACTTTGGTTGAATATTATGAATATCCGGGGGTGCATCATGATTCTTGGGCAAATGCCTACGCCAATGGAAATATTTTTAAATGGTTTGATGGAGTGCGTCGAAACCCTTTTCCTGATAGAGTACGTTTTGCCACCAAGTGGTATAAATATTCCGGTGCTTATTGGGTAACAATAGATAAGTTAACACCGGGAACATTGGCTAGAATTGATGCAGAATTTACAGATATGAATCAGGTTAATGTAGAAACCGATAATCTGGAAGCTTTTTCTTTGAACCTGAAAGGGCATCCCCGTTTTAATTCCAGACAATTATTGTCAGTTACTATTGACGGGCAAGAACTTATAAGTTCACCCGGGTTTAATCATGCTTTTCGAAAAGAAGCGGGAAAATGGATTTCGGAACGATTTATTGCAGGTGTAAAGGAAAAAAAGAAAGGGTTAGAAGGTCCTTTATCTCAAGTTGTGACAAGCCGGCACGTTTATGTGTATGGTACACTTAATGCACAAGGACCTGAGGAAATAGAAATACGAAAAAAAATGGCTGAAAAAGCTGCCGATTTTTCGGTTTCTTTTGGTCCTTTTTATCATCAAAGGAGTACCGTTAATCCCAGGGTTATTGCTGACAGGCAAGTTACCCATTTTGATAAGTATCATTCTAATATGATTCTATTCGGCACAAAAGAAACCAATTCGGTTCTTGCTGAAATGGCTGATGAATTGCCTCTGCATTTAGAAAACCTTAACGATAGTTTGGGGCTTGTTTATTGTTATCCCAATAATGGGCATCTGGTGGTTGTTAGTTCCGGCCTGCCATTTTGGATAAGTAATAAAGATGATCAAAGTTCCGGGAAAGAAATCCGTTTTGGAGGTTCTCATGGGGCTTTAGCTTTAAAAGGAATGAAGGATTTTCTGTTATTTCGAAATAGTAATGATAATGTTATTGTTGAAGGATATTTTGAGCATGATTGGACTCTTCCTCAAAATGTTTTGGAGAAATTTACTTCTAATGGGGTTAATGTGAATGAAAATAATGAGTAGTGTATGATGGATTCTTGGTCTAATATGATTGATTTTTTGGCTGATAGCGTTGTATAGTCCATAGTTTTTAGTAATTATGCCATGTTTTTTTGCAAGGCGCATTTAACGAATCAATTATATAACTGTCTAAAGACGAACGTTTTGTTGGCCTAATTCTAATGTCTTCATCACTTTAAATTCATATAATAACCTAAGTTGCTAAACTTGTTACATCGGTATAATTTAGGATTAAAAGTCATAAATTAATTGAATTTAGGATAAAATTATCCGCATTGAACATTTTAACAGATGAGATTGTTGGCATAAAAGCCCGGGAAAACCTCACTTTATTTGGCAATAGTTAAGAGTTTAATTACAAAACAGGTATGATGGAATCTGTTAAAAATCAATGCGGATGAAAAAGTTGGTATATGTATCTTTATTGCTAATATTATGTTTTTCAGGATGTCATACAAATAATCAATCTTCTGAGTCTGAGTCTGATTTATGTTGCATGCCAACGACCAGTCAGGAAAGCCGCTTTTTAGCGAGTCCCCAAACGCTTGGTGAAGCAGAAAATAATTCTTCAAATCAATCATTGGGAGATATGGTTTTGATCCCCGGTGGGGAATTTGAAATGGGTGCCAAAGAAAATCAATTTGCAAAGCCTGACGAGTTTCCCGTTCATAAAGTTTATGTGGATTCATTTTTGATGGACCGACATCCCGTTACTAACGCTCAATTTAGGGAATTTGTAGAGGCTACAGGTTATGTTACCACTGCCGAGCGTAGACCAGACTGGCAAGAAATAAAAAAGCAATTGCCTCCCGGGACCCCTAAACCTCCAGATTCCTTATTAGTTCCTGCTTCACTGGTATTTAAATCACCTGATCATGAAGTTTCATTGAGTGATTATATCGCCTGGTGGGAATGGGTCCCCGGTGCCAACTGGAGGCATCCTTTGGGTCCCGGCAGTTCCATTGAAGGATTAGATGACCATCCGGTGGTTCACGTTTCGTGGTATGATGCAATGGCCTATGCCACCTGGGCCGGTAAAAGATTACCTACCGAAGCCGAGTGGGAGTATGCTGCCAGGGGAGGGAACAATGACTATATTTATCCTTGGGGAAATGAACCTGTAAGTGCCCAAAGAGCAAACTTCTGGCAAGGAAATTTTCCCTACAAGAATGTTGTGGAAGATGGATTTCAGAGAACCGCGCCTGTAGGCTCTTTTCCTGCAAATGGATACGGATTATATGATATGGCAGGAAATGTATGGGAGTGGACAGCCGACTGGTATCATCCTGATTATTATGCTTTCCTTGCTCAACAAGTAATTGCTTTAAATCCTCAAGGACCAGAGACTTCTTTTGATCCTATGGAACCAGGGGTTCCTAAAAAAGTAATTAGAGGGGGTTCATTTTTATGTAATGACTCTTATTGTGCCGGCTATCGTTCTTCGGCCAGAATGAAATCTTCACCTGATTCAGGAGCGTTGCATTTGGGATTCAGATGTGTGAAAGATATCGATTGAGAAATGTGTTTTGCATTTCTTAATTTTAATTTACATTTTTGCATCTTTAAATAAAAGATGCATGCTTCAAGATAAAGAATACGTAAGAGAACTCAAAAATGGAAGCATCTCTGCTTTTAACCAACTCTTTGAATCTTATTCCTCACGACTATATGCATTTGGATTGAAATATCTGAAATCTGAAGCTGATGCCGAAGAACTGGTCCAGGATGTTTTTTTGAAAATATGGAGAAATCGTGCGAAGATTAAGGTTGATGAAAGTTTTCATTCTTATTTATTCACCATAGCTTTTAATCAAGTTAGGGATTATTTTAGATATCGGGGCCTATATCTGGATTTAGAAGTTGACTTCAAAGACCAAAGTGATAATTCAACAGAAACCTCTATTGTTTATCGTTCTGTTTTAGAGCAAATTGCTGCTTTGTTGGAAAAGTTGCCCAAAAAAAAGCAGAATATATTTCGATTAAGTAGATTTGAAGGAAAATCGGCTAAAGAAATAGCTGCCATAGTGGGTGTAAGTCCTAAGACCGTTGACAACCAGATTTCTGAAGTTATTAAGTTTTTACGCCTTCATCTTAAAGAGTCGAAACCTCTTCTTTGGCTTTTTTTCTATTTGTTTATTCAATAGTGTGTTTAAATAGTTTTTGGTAGTTTTTTGAGCAGGAAAGGCAGGTTTTGAAAATTTATTGAGAATCATAATTTTTTAATTCATTTCAATTGAATATTATTTTCCGATAATAAATGGTTTGGTCGAACCAATTTTCCGACTTTTCTTAAGTGGCTGAAAACCTGCAATCATTCAATTAATGAATTATTCTTTTGCCCTGATCCATTAGTTATTTATTGCTTTTATTGCAGTAAGCCTTCTTGTCGTGGTCATTTCATTATATGGGATAATTAGACAGGTTTCATGCTTGTGGGAATTTTAAATTCCGATTGTTTTCAAGATTTATTGAAATTAATGTGAAAAAGTACCGGCTACGGTGCCAAAGTTTAAATTTTGTTATTCTTTAAAAGCAACATAAAATAACAAAAAATGAGATTCCTGATTAAAAAATGTAAAATTTTTCGGGAGATTTTTTTATTGGAAGGGTATTACTATTAGCATGGCAAAATCGATTGGTGAAAGAATTTATGTGCTATTAATGAATTCACGGTTAAAAAATCAATTGTTCATGTCAATAATATTACAGTAGAAAAATGAGGATAAACTTTAATAATTCTGAATTAATAGATGTTAATTTGCAAAAATGTCATTTTGTCTAATAAAACGAGCATAGCGATTTTAGCCACAAAAGAGCATGTATAAAATAGCCCAAGGCAGAAGTGCTCAGGCAGAAGGCAGAAGAAGTCAATAGTCAATAGTCATCAGTCATTAGTGTTAATGGACTAGTGACTAACGACTAATCACTAACGACTAACCACTATTGACTAATTTTAAGCACCAATAGTTCAATTAAATAAGTAAATTTTATGCGGATGAAAAGAGTATGATTAACTTATGGTAATTACAACCAGAACTTATAAAAATTAAATACGTTCAGGCGAGTTCAATCTAACAAATGACTTAAATTAATTTTATAATAATGAAACGATCATGACCAGAAAAGTTTGTCACACCAAGATCATGTATAAACTTTAGGGTATGTGAGTTCCATCAGACCAATGAATTAGATAAATATTTTATACTGATGAATCAGGAGCAGGAACAATTATTTGATGAATATCTTAACGGATGTGGGGGAGATTTACCGACCGAAAAAAATTTTGTAAAGTTGTTTTGCGGTGAGGCTAATGAAATAAGTTTAAAAAAACGCATGAGAAAGGACTGGGATGCCCTTTCCAAAGCGAATATAAAGAAAGATCTTTCTCCTATCCTGCATAAAATACATTACATAATCAATTTGGAGCATGAAAAAAAGTTATTACCAAAAGGTGGAATTAAAAAGGTTTTGTTTTGGTATAGTAAGATTGCAGCAATATTGCTGTTACCCATAATAGGTTTAATGATTGGCTGGCTTTTAATTGGGTATAGTGACCATTTACAACCCTCCGTAGTTGAGGTTGTTGTTCCGCTGGGGGCCCGAATAAAAACCCAATTGCCTGATGGCACTACTGCGTGGTTGAATAGTGGTTCTACTTTAAGTTATACTATCCCTTTTAAACAACGAAAGGTAACGCTGGAAGGTGAAGGTTTTTTCAATGTTAGAAAAGATTCAATACATCCGTTTGTTGTTAAGGGTAAACAAGGAGCTGTTAGAGTTTTGGGAACACGTTTTAATATTGATATGTGGCCCGACGAAGAAGTAATGGAAGTTGTGCTGGAGGAAGGAAAAGTTGAATTTATTCCTTATGGAAGTCAACAAGCGTTTTTAATGACACCTGGAGAAATGTTGGTTTACAATAGTTTTGAAAAAAAACTTACCCGCAGAAATGTTAATCCCCAGCATTATTCCGCCTGGAAAGAAGGGATTTTGATGTTGCGGGGCGAAAATATGCATCAGATGGCGAGGGAACTCTCGCGATAGTTTAATGTGGATGTGGTAATTGATGATAGCGTTTTACTCGACTACTCTTTCAGGGCTACTTTTAAAGATGAAAAACTGGAAGATGTGTTACGACTTTTAAAATTATCATCTCCTATTCAGTATGAGATAATTGATAATCAAAAAGATAAGTCGGGTAATTTTTCTCGGAAAAAAGTAATACTGCGTCATAAATAAATAAATAAAAGCGATGACTAAAAAGTTTGATACTAGCTGATTAGGAATTTTACTCTAGGTGTTGCATATAAAAAAAGGGGGAATTAGGAGCGGCAACTCCCTCATCCCCAAATGTTGGACTTTAAAATCTTTACAAAGCTATGAAAAAAAATCCTAAGTTAGGAGGGTGGGATTATTGTATCCTTTCTAAAACCTTTCGAATCATGCGAATTTTATTCTTCTTCATGTTTGTGGGAATTTCTCACATCTTCGCAGAAAGCTCTTATGCTCAGGTTAAACGATTAACCATTGAGCTTGAAAATGTTAAGGCTGAAAAGGTTCTCGATGAAATTGAGAATCAAAGTAGATTTTACTTCCTTTATAATGAAAAACTTGTCGATGTTGATTTTCTTACTTCTGTAAAATTTAAGGATGAGAATATTTTTGCAGTTCTGGATCATCTCTTTGCCGGAAGGGATATAGTCTATAAGGTTGTTGATAACCAAATTATTCTCTCTAATGGTAAGAATTCCTTAGGAAATGTTCAACAAACGGAAATTAATATCCGGGGACGTGTTACCAATGAAGAGGGAGAGCCTATCCCCGGAGCAACAGTAGCGGTTAAAGGCACTACCATCGGAACCATTACTGATATGGATGGGAATTACAGTTTAACTATTCCTGCCGATGCCGAGGTCTTGGTCTTCTCTTTTGTAGGGATGAAGACGGTAGAAGTCACTATTGGTGACCAAACCCAGATTGATGTTGCTTTATCGGAGGATATGGTTGGCTTGGATGAGGTATTAGTAGTAGGTTATTCGGTTCAAAAGAAATCTACCTTAACAGGTGCTGTATCTCCTGTTAGTGTTGGAGATATGGAAAAAAGAAGGGTCGCCGAACTGGGACAAGCCCTGCAAGGTCAAGTGGCTGGTGTTCAGGTAACTCAAAGTACCGGGGCACCTGGGGATGAAATTAATATTCGTATAAGGGGGGAAGGTACAATTGGTAGTAACGACCCTCTTTATATTGTAGATGGTGTTCCTACCAGAGAGCTGTCTTTTCTTAATCCCGCTGATATAGAGTCAATGACGGTCCTGAAAGATGCCTCGGCTGCTGCCATCTACGGCTCTCGTGCTTCGGCCGGCGTCATTATCATTACCACAAAAAACGGAGCAGCCGGGAAATCAGAATTTGATATCAATTACTACCGAGGGGTGCAATTTGCCGCCAATCTGCCCGATTTATTGAATGCCGAACAATATTTGGATGTTCTTGAAAAAGCATGGGATAACTCTGGCTATTCTGGTACGAATCCTTATTCGGCGGATAAAGGTAGAAGTGATTTTGCCGATACCGATTGGTTAGATGAACTCTTTGAAACCGGTTTCTCTCAAAATGTGCAAATGACAGCAAGTGGCGGAAATGAAAAATTGCAGTATCTTCTTTCGGCCGGTTATTTTGACCAGGATGGTATTGTCGTTTATGACAATGACAAATATCAGCGGTATAATTTTAGGGCTAATATAAATAACAATCTTACCGATAGGATTAAGATTGGGACCAATATGCAATTGTCGTATGCCATTCAAGATAAACTCTCTTCCAGTGGTGATACACCCGGGATTATCCGACATGCTTTATTGCGTCCCCCTATTATTTCAGTATACAAGAGTGAAGATGACCCCACTTACTCTGAAGATGATCCCTTTACCGACTTGCCTTTCTATAAGGAGGATGGAACTTTTGAGAGTGATAAATATGAATGGACACAAAACCCAATTGCCTTAGCTTATTTTACCGATGATAAAAGGTCGCAATTTAAAACTTTTGGTAATCTGTATGGCGAATTTGACTTTCTTGCCGACAAGTCCCTGAAATTTAGAACTAATGTGGGTATTGATTTAAATTTTTACCACAATAAAGCGTTTTATGAAAATTTTGGGGATGATGATGGCAACGGAAGTTCAATTGACGAGGGATTGGGCCGGCAAAATCGTCCGGATGGATTAAGTGAATCCCGAAGCGAAGCATTTACGCTTACCTGGAACAATACTTTAAATTATCAGAAAAATATTGGGCAGCATTCTGTTAATGCGCTAATAGGAAGTGAGTTTATTACTAATTATGAGTCGGATATCAGTGCTTCAAGATGGAGGTACGATTATGATAGTGATGAGTTCCGTTACATTGATTACGGAAGTACTGAACAAGATCTATGGAATAGTGGCACAGCTTCAGAATGGGCTTTAATGTCTTATTTTGCTTCCGGCACATATGTTTATGATATGAAGTATATGGTTACAGCCAATCTAAGGGCTGACGCATCATCAAGATTTTCTGAGGATAATCAATGGGGATTTTTCCCGTCTGTTTCCTTTGGATGGAAATTATCCGAAGAACCTTTTATGGATAAGTTTGATTGGCTTTCTGATCTGAAACTACGAGCCAGTATTGGTCAGCTAGGAAATCAAGAAATAGACAATTATGCCTATCTCACTCTTATTGAAAAGGAAGGTGATAAATATTTGATATCCAGGTATGGAAATTCTGACCTTAAATGGGAAACCACTACCCAATACAATTACGGTTTGGATTTAGGTTTGTTTAAAAACAAAGTGTATTTGATTGTTGATTACTTCAATAAAAATACTAGCGATATTCTCCTGCCAATTAGTCTTCCAAGTATTGTCGGTGATGTGGAACCAACTATCGTTAATGCCGGTGAAGTAAGTAATAAGGGATGGGAGTTTGGCCTTACCTATCGAAACAGAGAGCATGAATTTAAATACAGCATTAACGCCAATTTATCCACCAATAAAAATAAGGTTGAAAAATTACACCCCAATTTACCTAGCATTGTAGATGGCGTAACTCGAACAGAGGCCGGTCATCCATTGAATTCTTATTATGGGTATGTTTTTGAAGGTATTTACCAAAATGAAGAGGAAATAGCAGAACATCTTTTTGGTACCAGTAATCCTACTGTTGTACCCGGTGATATTAGGTTTAAAGATTTAAATGGTGATGGCAAAATTGATGATAATGACCGTGATTTTATTGGCGATCCAAATCCCGGATTACTTTATGGTTTAAGTTTTTCAGGTTCCTATAAAGGTTTCGATTTTTCCCTCTTGTTTCAAGGCGTGGGAGATGTGGATCGCTACAACGAATCCAAAAAAACTGTCGATTATGATACCCGGCCTTTTAACTATACTACAAATGTATTGAATGCCTGGGATGGCGAAGGTTCTACAAATAGCATTCCCCGAGTTAGTTTTACCGACAACGGTGGAAGCAAGGTCTCTAGTATTTATGTGGAAGATGCCTCTTATTTTCGGTTGAAAAATATTGAAATTGGGTATTCTTTCCCGGGAATTAAACAGATAGGGTTGAAAAATATGAGATTCTATATTTCTGCGCAAAATGTATTTACCATCACCGATTATACCGGACTTGACCCGGAATCAACCGACCTGATGGATATGGGTACTTATCCTCAGGCCAGGTTATTTATAGGTGGTGTTAATCTTGTATTTTAATCGTTTTTAAATCTGAGAATCATGAAAATATTTCGAAATATATTTTTGATAGCTTCAGGGCTTCTGGTTTTCGCCGGTTGCGAAGATTATTTGACTAAAGATCCTATTGGATTGTTGACCCCTGAGCAAGTGGATATGGATCCTACAAAAACTACCGTTGAGTATTCGGTTAGTTCTTCATACCAATTATTGTCTTCAACCCTTAATATTATTGGGGAATGGGAATGGGATAAAGGAACTGTTACCAGAAATGATTTTATACTTCAGGACATTGCTTCGGATGATATGCAGAAAAAATGGAATCCTGATGGTGACCAGGCATGGATGGATGAGTTTAATAACTTTAGTTTTGTGGCTTCCAATCAAGGTTTTAATGGACAATGGACCTACGATTATGAAGGTATTTCCAGAACCAATACTGCCATTGATTATTTGACCAACCAATCGATGATGGAAACATTGGGATTCGATGCTGATTTGCAAGATCGGCTATTAGGTGAGGCCTATTTCTTAAGAGCGTTTTATTATTTTGATTTGGTGACCAATTTTGGAGATGTACCTCTGGTATTGAACCCGTTAACCTCTTTTGAAGAGGCTTATGAGGTAGCTGTTCGTACCAAAAACCAGCAGGTATGGGACCAAATACGCTCTGACCTTGCCAAAGCTAAAGAGTTACTTCCCCAATCTAAATATTCCAGTGAAGAAGAGCCTTGGCGTGTTTCTTTGGGTGCTGTAATAGCGCTTCAGGCAAAAGTAGAATTGTTTAATGAAAACTGGAATGAAGTAATTGAACTTGTCAATGAATTGGAATCATATGGTTTTTATGATCTAAATGAAAATTATTTTGATAGTTTCGATGTAGAAAAAGAGTTTCAGGAAGATGAGGTTATTTTCTGTTATGATCACGAACCTTTGCAAACCCCTGATAATGGAAATGGTTTATGTGCTCTTTTAGGTTGGGGATTTGTAGCTCCCGAAACCAATTTTTTGGAAGAATTTGAAGACAATGACCCCAGATTATTGTATACGGTTGATGTTGAATCACAAAATGTAAATAAGATTTTAGGTTCATTAGACGGTTCCTATAAAGGCGATGACGATTCTCCTAGCAATAAAATCTTTATTCGTTGGGCTGATGTAATCCTTTGGAAAGCAGAAGCATTGTTGAATAATGGCGATACTGAAGATGCCATTGCCTTAATTAATGTCATCCGTCAAAGAGCAAGAAATTCAGTTACAGCAGAAGGTACTTATCCTCCTGATGGAACTTTGCCTGATCGGGATGTCAATGAAACAGATGTTGCTGTCATCAAAGACTGGTTAATTCATGAACGACGGGTTGAACTAGGCATTGAATCTCATCGCTTCCGTGACCTTAAACGATGGGGTATTGCTGAAGAAGTTTTGGGTGATCGTGGTTTCACCAGTAAGAATTATTTGTATCCAATACCTCAGGATGAAGTTGACAAATCCGGGGGAACCATCATTCAAAATGATGGGTATTAATACCTTCTCTATTTTATGAATGTTATTTTATAAATCCCTTTTGAACATTTTTTAAAATTAGTTATTTGAAGAGGATGTCTAAATGTTGATTTTAAACTCTCCGGGATATTGGGGAGTAACCAATATACTGGATTCCGGCCAAGTGACATAGAATTTTTAGACATCCTCTTCAATTTAAATGGAATTGTTCTGTGTTCTTTAAAACAATACTACAAACAGTTAACTGAAATAAATCGTAATCGCAATGAAGAATGTTTTTTTAACTTTAGTAGCTGGCGTATTTTTATGGGTTGCGGCCTGTAATCCTTCAGGGAAGCAGGAAGATGCAAAGTTTTTAATTCCTTTTACTAAGAAGGTAGAGGTAAATCCATGCTTGACACCATCAGATAGTTTGGAGTTTTTTTGTCCGGTACGTAGTGCCGTGGTACAATGGGAGGAAAAGGATGTTTTTAATCCTGCCAGTGCAGTCAGAGGTGATACCGTATTTTTGTTATATAGGGCCGAAGATAGTATAGGAAAATATAACGGGACGTCTCGTCTTGGTTTGGCTTATAGCTTAGATGGGTATAAATTCCAAAAACTTCCGGAACCAGTGCTATACCCCGATAACGATCAATTTCAAAAATATGAATGGGAAGGCGGCTGTGAAGACCCTCGCTTGGTAGAAGATGAAAATGGCACCTATTATTTAACTTATACTGCTTACGATGGGGATAAAGCTCGTCTGTTTATAGCTACATCAAAAGATTTAAGAACCTGGGAAAAACATGGATCTGTCTTTAAAAATGCCCGCGGAGGTGATTTTGTTAATATGTGGTCGAAAGCAGGATCTATTGTTTGCCGGGTAGAAAATGGCCGTATGGTTGCGCAAAAAATTAACGGAAAATATTGGATGTATTGGGGCGAGTCCAATATTTATGTGGCGACCTCAGATAATTTAATAGACTGGCAGCCAATAATTGAAACCAATCCTGAAAAGATGAAACTCGATACCATGCGCAATTATACGGTTCCTTTTAAAATTGTTTTTTCAACACGAAAAGGAATGTTTGATAGTGAATTGGTAGAGCCGGGACCGCCTGCTATTATTGCCGGGCAAGGTATACTACTGATTTATAATAGTAAAAATAGTCCCACATTTGGTGATAAGAAATTGGCTGATGGCACCTATGCGGCCGGGCAGATCATTATGGATAAAAATGATCCCACAAAAGTCTTGCATCGCACCGATCACTGGTTTATTTCTCCGGATCAGCCATACGAAATTACCGGGCAGGTTAATAATGTTTGTTTCGTTGAGGGGTTGGCTCATTTTAAAGGTAAGTTGTTACTTTATTACGGGACTGCCGATTCTAAAATTGCTGTGGCAGAATCTACAACTTCTCTTAATTAATTATGTTGTTAGCTATCCACTTGAAATAAATTATTTTATAAATTTAGCTTTTTAAAGAATTGTAAGATTAATTTGTTTGTTATGAATAGCAATACATCATTATCAAAATTCCTGCCTGTCCTTTTTGGTTTTTTCGTTATGGGCTTTGTTGACGTGGTTGGTATTTCTACCAGCTATGTTCAGCAAGATTTCAATCTTAGCGATTCTGTAGCCAACCTGTTGCCAATGATGGTTTTTCTTTGGTTTTTTGTTTTTTCGGTTCCTACGGGGTTATTAATGAATAAGCTGGGAAGGAAAAATACTGTCTTGTTAAGTATGGCCATTACAGTTGTTGCCATGCTTGTTCCGTGGATCGCTTACAGCTATGGAATAGCCTTGCTGGCATTTGCGCTTCTCGGTATTGGCAATACGATTTTACAAGTTTCGTTAAATCCTTTGGTAACTAATGTTGTTAGTGAAGAACAATTGACCAGTCGGCTTACGCTTGGACAATTTGTAAAAGCCATTTCTTCCTTTTTGGGCCCCATTATTGCCGGGTTTGCCGCAACATCTTTAGGAAATTGGAAAATATTATTCCCTTTATTTGCCGCCATAACGCTTCTTTCCGGTCTTTGGCTTTGGTTAGTCCCTATTCCCAGAGAAGAGAGTAACGAAAAGAGTACTTCATTTAGCGATGCTTTCGGCCTGTTGAAAGACAAAACCATTTTGTTACTTTTTTTAGGTATTTTGTTCGTTGTGGGTGTTGATGTTGGAATGAATACAGCAACACCGAAGTTTTTGATGGAACGAGCAGGTTTGCCTTTAGAAAAGGCCGGACTGGGTACAAGTCTTTATTTTGCCGCTCGTACCATTGGGGCTCTTACAGGGGCTATCCTTTTAGCTAAATTATCCTCTATGGGATTTTTTAGAGTTAGTATGATTGTAGCTGTCGCTTCTACTGTTTTGATGGTATTTAGTCATAGCACAGTTGTAATATTGATTTTAGTTGCTTTAATTGGTTTTTCCATTGCCAATATTTTTTCCATTATTTTTTCTATGGCATTGCAAAAACGACCTGATAGGGGAAATGAAATATCCGGATTGATGATAATGGGTGTATCGGGAGGTGCCGTTTTACCACCTATAATGGGTATTGCCTCTGATGCTATTGGACAAACCGGTAGTATATTAGTTATTTTGGTGGGCATGCTTTATCTTTTGTTTGCAGCCTATGGTGTAAAAGTTGAATCGAAAAAATAAATGTAAGACTTGAATATTGTAACCTTTTTATAAGATTTATAGTGGGAAGTCCTCTTTTATCCCCATCCGAAATTAATTAAATTGTTTTCTGAAAGGTGTTTGTGTGACTTTTGTGAACTTTTTAGTCATACGTTTTTATCCTTTCTGATAATTTCAATATGGGGTTTTAGAGGACTTCCCATATTTTTTTTATTATGCCCGAATATGTTAAATCTTTTGAGATTCGGACATTCCTTTATCTTTGTGACTAATTTTATTGTTTTTTTCGAGTAGCTTGAAATTAAAATGTAGTATAGTTTGTTAATTGGCTTTTTTAAGGGTTGTGTGGGGTCAATTAATTCACCGATTTGTTTAAGGGAAACGTATGATTTCACTTCTGGTTGTAATTCTTTTTTTTATCGGACTTTTGTTTGGTTATCTTTTTAGAAACAATAAAAAGAATCGACGAATTATTGATTTCGGAGTTAATTGGGCAATATACTTGTTGTTATTTTTCCTTGGAATCTCTGTTGGGTCAAAAAAAGAAATTCTAGAAAGTTTTTCTAAGATTGGGCTCGAAGCTTTTGTTATTGCTTTAGGAACTATTTTGGGAAGTGTTATTATGGCCTTTATCCTTTACAAATGGATGTTTAAGAAGAATGAATGAGCCCTCTCTTATATGTTCGGTATTTGGGTGAAATATTGTCTTATTTGTTGAAATGGCAGACGCATCTTTTTTTACCTGTAGTTAATCCGGATAATTTTTTTTGAGCAGACACAAATAGAATAAAACTAATGATTCTTTAACTCATGAAGAGTAGCCTAACAATAGTATTATTTTTTATTCTTGGCTTATTGGCTGGAATTTATGATCTGGTTCCTTCTTTTTTGGCCAATGAAAATTTGCCGACTGTTTTATTGTGTGTATTGATGGTTTTAGCCGGGATGAATACAGGTAGTGACAAAGAAGCATTTTATATACTAAAAAGAATAAATTTTAGGATTTTATTGGTTCCTATTTTCATTATCGCAGGATCTTTGCTGGGTGCAGCTTTTGTTTCCTTTTTAATGAATGATTTATCTTTAAAGGAGACTATAGCTGTCGGTGCAGGAATGGGTTATTATTCTTTATCTTCCGTAATTATAAGCCGATTAAGTGGGCCACAGTTAGGGGTTGTAGCTTTACTTTCCAATATTTTTAGAGAGATATTAACATTAGTGTATGTTCCTATTTTAGTGCGTTATTTTGGTAAATTAGCAGGAATTGCCTCGGGCGGTGCTACTGCCATGGACACTACACTTCCGGTCATAGTTAAATATTCAGGAAGTGAGTATGGTATAATTGCAGTATTTAGTGGAATTGTTCTAACATTATTGGTTCCATTACTCATCCCATTAATTCTGGATTTTTTTATTTTCTAGCTTGTATTTTCAAGGTATGGTCATATTATTAAAAATATTAATTTATTGTCGTTATTGCTTTGACTATGGAAATAAATAATATTTCTTTTTTCCCATGGGAAGAACGTCCGAAGGGATGTAATGATGTAATGTGGAGATATTCAAAAAACCCCATTATTGGCAGGTATGATATTCCTAATTCCAATAGTATTTTCAATAGTGCAGTTGTTCCTTTTAAGGCTGGCTATGCAGGGGTTTTTCGCTCCGATAACAAAGCCGTACAGATGAATCTTTATGTTGGTTTCAGTAAAAATGGAACCGATTGGGAAATCAATCCCGAACCCATAAAAATGAAACCGGGAAATACCAATATGTTGGATTCTGAATATAAATACGATCCGCGTGTTACATTTATTGAAGACCGCTACTGGCTTACCTGGTGTAATGGTTACCATGGCCCTACTATTGGTATTGCTTATACATTTGATTTTGTTGATTTTTATCAATGTGAAAATGCTTTCTTACCATTTAATAGGAACGGTGTTCTTTTCCCCGAAAAAATCAACAACAAATATGCAATGTTAAGCCGTCCTAGTGATAATGGACATACACCTTTCGGAGATGTTTTTATCAGTTTTAGCCCTGACATGAAATATTGGGGCGAACATCGTTGTGTTATGAAAGTTGCACCATTTGAGAAAAGTGCCTGGCAGTGCACCAAAATTGGGGCTGGAACCGTTCCTTTTCGCACTGAACAAGGGTGGTTGATGTTTTATCATGGTGTGATTAATACCTGTCGCGGTTACCGTTATTCTATGGGAGCAGCAATCCTTGATTTGGAAAATCCTGAAAAAGTATTGTATCGTACTCAACCTTATTTATTGGCCCCAAATGAAATTTATGAATTGACAGGAGACGTGCCTAATGTGGTATTTCCTTGTGCTGCCATTGTTAAAAATAATAAAGTAACTGTATATTACGGTGCTGCTGATACCGTTGTGGCATTGGCATTCGGTTATCTAAACGAGATTATTGAATTTGTAATGAATAATTCCCTCTAAGGTTGCAATTCCCGTCGAATTTTCATTATTTCCGCGAATTTCTGACCATCCCCGTCCAATTTTCATTATCCCCGAAAAATTTTCATTGTCACCAGGCTGTATCTGCTATTTCAAAGGATTTCTTAAATAAAATTCGCGGGAAATACCTGTATCTCCAAAGAGTGGCCCTGATTTTTCGGGTAACTGCGTTTAATAGGCGCAGGCATAAAGGTTTTGAGATACCGCTGCGTTCAAAAGGGGAAGGGAAGGGTAAGGTATGGATTCTTTAGCAGAATCGGTGTTTTTGTTATTGTTGGTCTTCCGAAATTCGATTGGTTATATGAAAATAGTCGAAATCTACAAAACCACCAGGGGTTATGGTGGAGTAATTGAATAGTCCGAAACGGTAACCCATGAAGTGGGGAAGAGTATAAACCATTTTTAATGGTGATCCTATTTTTATCCAGTTGTTCCCATCCAGACTATAATAAAACCGTGCAGTATCGGCTAGATTTCTAAAGTTACATTCAGCTTTCAGATAAACAGTGTTTTGATTGAGGTTCACTTTTTCCTTTTCAACAGGGATGCCGGATTGAGCACTAACCATTGTGATCGATTTTTTACCGTTCTCCATTTTAACTCCGACCAAACCAAATTCTTTTTGCAACAGAGCTAATCCGGCAAAGTCGCCCTCTTTCATATGGGAAACGTCGATGGATGTGGATCCAGAGCATTGGGGGCCAATAGTACGTTGGGTTAAGGTATTTCTGGCCATTAGAAAGGAAGTGTCGACCCTTCCGGTTTTGAGGCGAAGATATCCCGGTCGCTCGCGTACCGACCACAGATGATTGTCAGGGTTGTGGTTCCATTGCCAGACCAGGGGAAGATCGGCCTGGTCGGGATGACGACTAAAATCATCGGAGGCCACGATTCCGGGTATCAACCCATTGCTTGGGGGCAGATCAAGGGTTTCGGGTACTTTGCCATCGATGCCCAGTACCGGCCAGCCATCTTTCCATTCTACGGGCACCAGGTAGGGGATACGACCCACAGCTCCGTAATCGCGAAACAGATAGGAATACCAACGCCCTTCAGGGGTGTCAATGAGACCGCCCTGGGCAATGCCCCGATCCTGAAGAGCTACCATGCCTTCGTAGGGTCCCGTGATCTTATCTGCCCGGTGGATCACTACGGTACGCATGCCTCCTTTGGGCCATGTGATGTTAAAAAGGTAATATTTGCCATTAACTTTAAAGAGCTGCGAGCCTTCGGCCTGTAATCCGATATTGGAGCCGGCAGGGGCGCTGGCATTTTCGATAAGTACCCGTTCGGTATGTTCTTTGATGCCGGAAAGATCTTCCTTGAGTTCAACCATGTGAAGTTCTCCGGCGCCCCATATCATGTAAATGCGGCCGTCGTCATCGAAAAAGAGGGTGTGGTCATGATAAGCTGGAGAAAAGGAAGTGACCTTCCATGGTCCCTTTTCAATATCTTTGGTTGAATAGATATAGGTTTTGTTGGTGGTTCCTGCAAAGGTGCTCACATAAAAAGTATGGTTATGGTAACGAAGGCAACTGGCCCAGGAACCACTGCCATAGGCATTTTTCCCATTTTTCAGGTTTAGGGCATCCACATCATCCAGAATGGCATAGGCATAATTTACTATTTCCCAATTGATGAGGTCTTTGGATTTCATGATGGGTACCCCCGGACACATGTGCATAGTGGTGCTGCTCATATAATAGGTGTCCTTTACCCGGATCATGGACATGTCGGGAACATCTGCAAAAATAACAGGGTTGACAGCCTTATTCTGCGCAGTGGCGATAGGATACCCTATCAGCACCAGGAAAAAAAATAGAATCAGTTGCTTTGCTTTCATAAATGATTTTATTTTACTGTTTATCAATGTTTCATTTTTTTTGTTTCGCAACGCTACCATAGATTTTCACAAATTAAAATCGGTTTTTTTAGCAAACTTCTTCCCAAAAATATATTTTATTCTCCTTTCGGAAATAATTATTATCAACTTTATTGAGTTTAGTGACCAAACGGCCCTATGGATTTTTTATGTTGGCGTTGGCTAGCGTTAATCTACCACCCTTTTGTTGGGCGATTCATCCATGAACAAATAGGATTCTTTATAACCCCCGAAGTCCACCACTATTTTTTCGAACACAATACCCGGATCAAGAGGGGTAAGGGTCAGGGTTTGCATGCCGTCATCGGAAGAGGGTATATTCAGATTGACTTTTTTTTCTATCACCCTGCGGGCCACCGTGGGATAAAATTTGGAATAAATATTTTCGGGTTTTTCATTTAAATCACCATTGAAGTTAATTATTTTCTCTTCAGCTCCTTTAAAGCCAACTTTATATCTGTGCCCCTCCAGGTTTTTGAATGCCAGGGTCGATTTCACAATGATGTGTACGGTTACATTCTTTACCTCTTCAGGAATCTTCATTTTATAGGATATCCAGGCGCCTTCAACCGATTTGGAATAAGGCATGAGAGCCACTCCACTTAATGTTCGTCCCAGGTATGGAATAACGGTCCAGGTTGCCTCCTTACTGTTTTGCAACTGGTAATAGTGTTCTGCTTCTATGGCGATGTAGCCATCGTTGGGTGAAAAGATATACTTTCCTGTGGCTTTTTCAGGGTTTTCAATGCGATAAATTTCCGGTAGTTGATCTTCAGGAAAGTTGTCGTTCCAGGAGGTATAGCCTATTTTTTTCTGGATCA
The DNA here is from genome assembly GCF_900112795.1 of Thermophagus xiamenensis. Classification (GTDB taxonomy): domain Bacteria; phylum Bacteroidota; class Bacteroidia; order Bacteroidales; family Marinilabiliaceae; genus Thermophagus; species Thermophagus xiamenensis. Next base: position 84,285 of record NZ_FONA01000006.1, on the reverse strand, counting down.
TCATGTTTTTCCACTTACCGCCTGACATGACGTTGTTGTAATCGTAGCTTAATGCCTTATCTCTTTTAAACGCTTTTTCCACTTTGTCGGCCCAGTAATTGGCCCGGGGATTGTTTTCTGCATATAGCTTATGATTCATGGCCTGTGCATAATACATCTCATAAAGGTTGGCCATGGCCTGAACAGGGTAAAGTATCAGCTGTTTATAGGTATCTCTGTATTCCGGTTTTAGGGATAAATACTGGCGTAATGCTTCGGCTTCCAGTTTTATGTATTCATCAGATACTTTTTTCCATTCACCTGTTTCCAAGTTATAAGTGTATCGATCGAGCATTTCGGGTGTTACCCTTCCGTTGTATTTGCAGTAGAGATTAAGAATACGAGCCGCTTCATCGGCCTGGTCTTCGCCAAATTGCTGCGCACAGAAATCCCGGGCATGGTCCAGCAGATTGGTCGCATTGTATTTGAGCGGTTCCCAGGCCATGTCCAGAAACAGGGTAATGGGGTATTCCATGGGTTTTATATCGCCAACATTGAGGATCCATAGTTTGTCTACCCCGTAGTCGTAGGTTAGTTGCAGTTGTTCCCACATATGTTGGATGGGTGTAACGTTGAGCCATTTGTAATTTCTTGGTGCGCCTACATAATCAACATGATAGTATAGGCCCCATCCTCCCGGATGCTGCCTTTCCTTTTCGTTGGGTAGGCGTCTTACGTTGCCCCAGTTGTCATCGGTAAGAAGTATGATTACATCGTCCGGAACTCGGAGTCCTTGATCATAATAATCCAAGACTTCTTTGTATAATGCCCAAACTTGAGTTGTTTCTTTGGCAGGCCGACCTGTTACTTCTTCAATGATTTTACGTTGATTGCGGATTATTTTTTTCAATAGTTTGACATTGGTTTCCTGTGACATGGCTTCATCACCATCTCCCCTCATCCCAATAGTTATTATGTCTTCGGTTCCTTTTACGCGTTCTATTCCTTCGCGGAAAAACTGGTCAATGACTGTGGCATTGGTTTCGTAATTCCATGCACCGTATTTATGTCTGTTACGAGCCCATTCCTGGTGATTGCGGGCCATAGGTTCATGGTGCGATGTTCCAATTATTACGCCCATTTCGTGGGCCGTTTTACTATTTAGAGAATCGTCTGCATAAAAGGCCCAGCTCCACATGGCTGGCCATAAAAAATTACCCTTCAGACGAAGGATTAACTCGAACACTTTTGTATAAAAACGGTGATCTCCATAATCGGTTCCGTAGGTGTGTTTTACCCAACTGGTTAAGCAGGGAGCCTCATCATTAATGAAAATGCCTCTGTATTTTACAGCAGGTTCACCATCCGTATAAGTTCCCGGAATTACAAAGAGATTTTCTTTTTCCTTAACCGGCACATCTGCCCACCAGTACCATGGCGAAACACCTATCTGTTCCGAAAGATCATATATGCCATAAATCGTTCCTCGTTTATCGCTACCGGCAATAATGAGTGCGTTTTCTACGCCTGGATAAGGATTTTTTACGGTTTTAATAATAAATTTCTCCCATTTATCAATAAGCAAGTTAGGATTAATGATGTTTCGGTTTGCCAGGTCGTTTATTAAAGCACTTTTACCCAGGGTTCCGGCAATAATCAGATGTTTTGTTTGTGGTATTTTATTGTAATTCAAATCGGGTTTCGTCCCTGTGACCTTATATATATCGTTTTGTAAATCACAAAAGGCTCTTTTTACACCTGTATAATCAGTTGAATCAATCAATAATTGCGCTACAACATTGCCATTACATATGGTGAAATAGTTTCGGTTGTAGCTTTCTGACACATATTGCGGTGTGGCTATTAAATTATTTATTGAAAATACAGTAAAAAGGACTAATAGTGAGATAATCTTATTCATAATTTTTGAGGTTTTATGATTTACTTTTGATAATGATTCTTTTGTAACTTGTAAGGTTTGGTTCTCCGTTATCTGTAACTTCACAAATTATGTGGATGGTCTTCCCTTTAGCTTCGGGGGGAATAATCACATATGTCTTTGTGCTGTGGGGATTAGGAATAGTGATCTTTTGATTGAAAGTACCCGCTTCAGGTAGTACCCACCAATTAAAACTGAGATTGTTATTTTCTGGATCAATTGATTGTGATGCATCCAGAACTATTCTTTGATTGCATTGGGCTTCTATTTCTAAGGGTTTAAAGCCACGATCTCCATTAACAATGACTATAGGGTTTCTGTTCCCTTTTCCATTTTCAGCCCAATCCATACGGGCGGCAAAATTGTTGAATGTTGCAGGATAAAAATAGGCTTCATATTTTGAGCAGATTTCATGGCTTGTGCCTTTATGATTAACATAGGCATAGGTTTCATTGTCAGGACCTATTCCCCAAGTAAAAAAACCACCCCAGCTTACTTGATTAGGAACCATAGGATCGTTTAGCCCATTGGGCAATACATGTAAAAAAGAAGGAGTATCACCTTCAACTCCATACTTATATTTTGGATAAACTATTCCCAGATGACCGTGGCCTTGTATATGTCTGGCATACTCTTCCCAGTTTCCCCGGCCTGTGCCGTTTTGGTACTTCCAGGCACATTCGTCCCATAAAAATATCAAATCCTTTTCAAAATCGCGACGCAACCATTGATGGGAGCTTATATCATAAGGAGTCCCTTTTTTGTAAGATCTGTCCTGATCGGTAATGGCATAGGTGGGTATTTTATGCAAAAAGGCTTTCAATTCATCTTCGTTTCGTTCCTGCTGTACCTGCCATACGGCTTGCGCTAAGGTATTTCCTCCGCCCCAGACTAATATCCACAATGGGCGTTCATCTTCTTCATCAGCCTGTTTTATGATCCAATTACTGCCATCAGAGGTGTTTTCTTTCCCTATTTGGTCGATCCCCCGTTTTCGACTGCCAAACATAGTTCGTTGACGCAGATAATCTGCACTTGGCCAGTAGCCAACAGTTTGGCGGGATTCATCTTTTAGAAAAGTTTCCTGGCCTGAACGTTTCATCAGGTTGGGCAAGTCCTTTTCATAAGCATCAATAGCATCATGTATGAGTTGAAAGAATTCATCACGAACTTCGTCCAGGCTCCATCCGGTGGTGTATATTATTCCTTCTATCTCAAGTAAATCAGCATGAACTAATAGTCTGACCAGGGATTCGCTGTCATCGGTTTCCCAGGTGGAAACATCGGTTAGAATTATTACCCGAGGTTTAAAAATGTCCGGGTTTAACCTTTTATGAATCTCTTGTTGTGCAAGATTTGCAGTATTATTTATTAGAAAAAAAAAATAGGACAATAAAAAAAACTTCAAAACGCATATCGACTGATTTTTATAATTTCCCAACTATTTTATGAAGTAGAATGACAAAAAATAGCGCTTTTTAGAGTTTAAAAATAATTAGAAAGAGGTGTATTGTTTTTATATTTGAGATACTCTTATTCTAAAATCAGATAAAAAACGGAGGAATGGTAAAATTTTTTGAGTCCTAAAATTTTGAAATTCCCAAATTTTTGAATAGAATCACTACAAAATAGAAAAATTTTTAAAATGGCGTAACTTTTTTAGGGCAGTGAAACCAAATTGAATAGATGTTTTAAGAAATTAAAAATATCTATATTTAAAAATTCAATACCTATTATTGGAATGATTTCTTCTGTTAGTTAGGTAAGTTTGATATATTAAAACATGACTTAACCTTTTTTTTATATTTCAAATTATGAGATTGAATTTATATTTATTGTTTTTCTATTCTTTTGGCCAATTAGGGTTTTCTCAAGCCTATCAGATTAATGATTTAACTTCTTTATACGATCAGTTTATGTTTGAGAAAACCAATATGAATGATATTGACTCCAGGTATATGCAAATTGAAGGAACACCTTATCTCTACGATGAATTTATTAAAGGCGAAGTAATATTGAATGACACAGTCCAATTAAAGGATATTCCTTTGAGATACGATATTTACAGGGATCGGATACAATTCATTAGTAAAAAGAATCTTATTTTGGAAGTTAATCCTTCTACTGTTTTATCGGCTAAAATAGATGAACATAAATTTATTATCAGCAATTATTTGGATGACAGTGAAGAAAAAAGAGGTGTGTTGGAATTATTGGTTGATGGGAAGGTTCGCCTATATAGAAAATATCAGGTGGCATTTATGAAAGCTACCAAGGTAATTGGTTACAAGGATCCTGCACCTGACCGTTTTGAAAGAAAGGATGATATTTTTTTAATAGCAATTGGTCCGGGTTATCCTGAAGTTATAATCGGTAAAAAAGAATTTTTTGAAAAATTAAAAACTATTAAGCCGGATATAGAGCAGTATGCAAAGAGGCATAAACTTAAAGCCAGATATGGCAAAGGAATGGTTAAGCTTGTAGAGGTTTGTAATGAATAAAGTGTTTTTAAATATTTGTGAAACAATTAAATAAAGGGTTGAGTCTTGGATTTTATCGCAGTGTGTGGGGGTCTATGGAGGAAAAGTTTAGTTTAGAAAATTCTTTTTGGAGAATGAGGTCTAAAAATAAAACAATTCGATTATTTTTATCAGCCATCCTTTTTTTATGTTTTTTATTCTCCAATTCTAATATAATTTCCGGGAATAGAATTTTCTACAATGTAAATAATATTTACGGAACGACGCTTCACCAAGCCAATTCAATAGCTAAAGATCAAAAAGGTTTTATTTGGATTTCATCGAAAACCGGAATCATAAGGCTCACCAAAGATGATTTCAGAAAATATCAGTTGCCCTATGTCTCTGCCAACGTTCGGACCGTAAAGCTGATTTATGAAAATTTAAATTTGTTTGCCTATACCAATAATGGGCAGTTTTTTCAATATGATCAAGTATACGATCAGTTTGATTTAGTGTTTGATATTCGACAAATATTGAATAATTATCATATTGAAGTTCTCAATGTTTTAATCAGTGAAAGTGGAGCCTTTTATATAGCCTCTTCTTACGGTGTCTATCAGTTTAAAGAGGGCACCTTAAAGTTGATCAGTGAAAAGGGGAAAGGGGACAAAATTTATATTGAGTGGTTCGATCGATCGGAGGAGGTTATTTTTATAGGGCAAGATGAAGGTATCTGGAAAATGGATATCAAAAACAACAGTTCAGACCCGTTGTATCTCAACGAAAAAATTGAAGGTTTTCATATTTCAGTTCTCTATTATGATAAAGAATGGCGAAAATTATGGGTTGGTACCAGTTCAGGTATGTTGTTTATCTATAGTCTGGAACAAGGTATATTGAAAAAAGCGGAAATTGAGAGTTTTCCTGATCAGCCACTCCTGGCTATAGAGGCAATTTCAGACAGCACAGTATTGGTCGGTTATGATGGACAGGGTCTGTGGGAAATGAATCGCAAAGGTAACAAGGTTTTAAATATTTACCGGGAAGATGTGGATGATCCTTCGTCACTTCCCGGAAATGGGATATATGATATTTTTAATGAAGGAAACAAGCGCGTTTGGGTTTGTACTTACAGCGGTGGGGCATCTTTTTTTGAGCAATCCAGGCCTATGGTGAGGCTGGTTGAACATCAAATTAATAAGGATAACTCATTGGTTAATAATACTATTAACGATATTTTTGAAGATAGCAAGGGAAATATTTGGTTTGCAACCAACAATGGTATTAGTCGATGGGATATAGAAACGGACCAATGGACTAGCTTTTTTGCAGGTACAACAGGTGGTGCCAGAGTGTTTCATTCTGTTATTGAAGACAATAATGGAAATATTTGGGCAGGGACCTGGTCGGAAGGTGTTTTTGTTTTTAATCCTGAGACAGGGAAGGAAATTAGACCACTTAGCAGAAACAAGGAGTTTGGGAATTTTATTTTTGATATCAAAAAAGATTTGAATGGTGATATATGGATAGTAGGAGTGGTTGAAAAGATTTTGCGATACGATGTTAATACCGGAACTTTTCATGAGTATGGAAATGAACCCGTTTATGTTATCAAAGAGTATAATTCGAATGAGATGTTGCTGGGTTGTTCCTATGGTCTATTATTGCTGGACAAGAAAAGTGGTAAGATGGACCGATTGCTGGACGGGTATATTATTCATGATTTATTGGTGCTGAATGATGAAATATGGTGTGCCACCAGTGGGGATGGATTAATTCGATACAGTAAGAGTCAGGAAACATATAAAAAATATTCTACAAATTCCGGATTGCCTTCCAATTTTGTCAATAGTATCTCTTACTCTAAAGGCTTTTTATGGCTGGGAACTGAAAATGGCATCTGTCGATTTAGTCCTGTTTATGAGGAAGTTACAACCTATCCTTCTATTATACCTTTGGCTAAAGCCTCGGTAAACCAGGATGCCAGTTGTTTGTTATGGGATGGTAACCTGATTTGGGGGACCAATACAGGTGCTATCTTGTTTGATCCCAATAATCTGGATATTCATGAAAACCATGGGAAGATATTTCTTCAGGATGTGGTGGTTTCAGGAAAGTCTATCAGAGATAGTACAATTTTTGATCTGAGGATGCCTTTGGACAATTTAAGAGATTTAACATTGGCCTATCATCAAAACACTCTGACCTTTGAAGTGCTCCCCATTGGAGTTTCGACAGCTGAATCAAAATTTGCATGGAAACTTAGCGGGAAAGGTATTAAGGAAGTATGGAGCGCTCCCACCTCTCATCGATTGCTGACATTTGCAAATCTGCCGGGAGGAAATTATGATCTGAAAATCAGATTGTATAATAATTCTTTGTCGAGAGTTATTGATCAAAGAACCATTAGCATCAGAATTAAACCCCCTTTCTGGAATACCTGGTGGTTTTATTTTTTAGCTATTTCTTTTATTGTTGGTATATTATACTTCTTTTTCAGGTATCATATTAATTTAATTCAACAATTACATTCTGAAGAAAAAATCAGGTTTTTTACCAATACCGCACACGAATTACGAACTTCTCTTACTTTAATTCGAGGACCGGTGGAAGAGATTCACAAAGAAACAGCCCTTTCAGATAAAGGCAAATACTATTTAAATCTGGCCATTGAACAAATTAACAATTTGTTGAAAGTAGCTACCCAACTATTGGACTTTCAGAAACTAGATGCCGGGAAAGAAGACTTTAAGCCTCAGGTGATAAATATTTGTCAGTTGGTTGAACAACGCATATTGATGTTTGAGGCGTTGGCAAAAAAGAAGAATATTCAGATTCAATTTTATTCAGAAATAGATGACTGTGAATCCGCTGTTGATGTGGGAATGATGGAAAAAGTGATCGATAATTTGTTGTCTAATGCAATTAAATATTCGTTCAATGGCGGGAAAGTGTTCGTTTATTTGGATTGTAATAAAAAGTACTGGATGCTGAAAGTTAAAGACCAGGGAATCGGAATCAGTCAAAAAGGACAAAAGCAATTATTTAAAGAGTTTTATCGAAGCGACAATGCTATCAATTCTGAAATTGTTGGTTCCGGTATCGGTTTGTTAATGGTCAAAAACTATGTGGAAAAACATGGAGGTTCCGTCTCGTGCGAAAGCCAGGAAAATGTTGGTTCGCTTTTTAAAATAGAAATACCATTGCAAAAAAATATCTCATTTGAAAATTCAAAGATTAAAAGCAGTGAAAATAGTTATTTGGAGGATTTGCCTACGGAAAAAAGTTTTTTTGATAATTGGGTGAAGAATCATGAGAAGGAAGATCGTTTAAGCGTGCTAATTGTAGAAGATAACGATAGGTTGAGACAATTCATGAAGGTGGCCCTGGAAGATGAATTTCAGGTTACTACCGCTTCAAATGGGACAGAGGCATGGGACATTATCAGGAGATGTTTACCCGATATGGTGGTGTCGGATATTATGATGCCTCAAATCGATGGGTTTGAATTGTGCCGATTAGTTAAATCCACTTATGAAACCTCTCACATTCCACTGATTCTCTTAACGGCCTTAACCGGTAAGGCAGAACAATTAAAGGGGCTGGGACTGGGAGCAGATGCTTATTTAACCAAACCTTTTGATATTAACTTATTGATAGGCCGAATAAAATCCATTGTAATCAACCGAAAGGTCATTAGGGAAAAAGCTTTGAAGCTGAACGAAGCGGGTAACAACACCCGGTTGATGGAAAATAAATTGAATGATGAGTTTGTGAAAAAGGCCCTGGAAGTGGTCAAATCCTATATCTCCAATCCGAAATTTGGGAAAGAGGAATTTGCTTTTGAGATGAATGTCAGCTCCTCATTGTTATATAAAAAAATGAAAGCCCTTACCGGTCAGTCGCCCTCCGATTTTGTTAAATCGGTGCGACTTAACTACGCCCTTGAATTGCTAAAAACCGGTGAATTTACTGTTACTGAAGTAAGTGAGAAGGCAGGATTTTCAAGTGTGGGCTACTTTAGTACGGTTTTTAAAAAATTTTATGGAAAATCTCCTACAGAAATTTAGAAAGAAGAAGGGTTTCTAACGCAATATTATACTGTAGTGCTCTGCTGTTTGTATCTCTAAAATTAGAAATTACTATCTGAAATTGAAACTTTTTCATTGAAATAGCTTCTTAAGAAGGAGGTGTGTATTTGCATTGATTAACAGTTGGTTTGTAAAAATATCTAAATTTAAAAATAGAATATCTAAATTTAAAAACGTATCAGGCTTGGCTATTTTAGTTTTGTTGTGAAATGTATTGGGATGTTAACATTTAAAAATTGGTTTTCCCACATTTTTTAGACAACAAACAAAATGTCTTATGATACAAAAACTATTTAAAAGAAGTTTTAATTTTAGTATTAGTGGTGTAACAGCCTTGTTGATTGTTATTTCCTTCTCATGTAATTCATCCGAAAAAAAGCGCCCATCAGAAAAGATTACTGAATTTAAACAGCCGGGCGCAATTTTCGATTACTTTTATTATAAAGGTGAAGATAGTTTTTATGAAAATTATCCCCTTCCGGGTGATGATTATTTTTATAATCCCATTCTTCCCGGATGGTATTCTGATCCAAGCATATGTACCAATGGGGAAGATTATTTTTTAGTTACTTCTACTTTTTCCTATTTTCCAGGTGTTCCTATTTTTCATAGTAAAGACTTGGTCAACTGGCAACAAATTGGCCACGTATTAGATCGTCCTTCTCAACTGGACCTTGCCGACCAGCGTGTAAGTGAAGGAATTTTTGCCCCTGCAATTAGTTACAATCCACATAATAAGACATATTACTTGATTACCACAAATATCAGGAAAGGTAATTTTTTTGTTAAAACCAAAGACCCTTTTGGGCACTGGTCTGATCCTATATGGTTACCTGATGTTCATGGTATTGACCCCTCATTCTTTTTTGATGATGATGGGAAGGCCTATATCGTCAATAATGATGCCCCTGATGGAGAACCATTGTATGACGGGCATAGGGTAATCAGAATTCATGAATTCGATGTTGAAAAAGAAATGACGACCGGAAAAAGCAAAATTCTGGTCAATGGGGGGGTTAATATCGAAGACAAACCGGTTTGGATCGAGGGTCCGCATCTTTATAAAATCAACGGTGAGTATTTCCTCATGTGTGCTGAGGGAGGAACTTCTGTTAATCATAGTGAGGTCATTTTTAAAAGTCAATCTCCTATGGGAGATTACATACCCTGGGATAAAAATCCCATTTTAACACAACGTCACCTCGATCCCGAACGAGAACTTCCCATTACCTGTGCCGGTCATGCCGATTTAATTGAGGATAAGGATGGTCGTTGGTGGGCTGTTTTCTTGGCTTGCCGCCCAATTGATGGTCAATTTGAAAATTTGGGCAGAGAAACATTTTTAATGCCGGTAAAATGGAGTGATGACGGTTTTCCATATATGACTAAAGGTAATGAATTAATACCAAGGGTGTTAAAAAAAGAGGGTGTTACAAGGGCAGATAATGTTACATTCGGAAATTTTGAAATATATGACGATTTCGATACCACTAAACTTGATTATCAATGGATGACCTTGAGAGGCCCCGCCGATAATCTAATATCCCTGAAGGAAAATCCTGGTTTTTTGACTTTACGGTTTTCTAAAATTAGCGCTTCACAAAAAAATACTCCCGCGTTTGTGTGTCGAAGAATTCAGCATCACAAATTTAGATGTTCTACTAAACTTTATTTTAATTCCAAAGATAGTAATGATGCTTCGGGGCTGTTATTATTTAAAGATGAATCTCATCAGTATTTTCTCTCGGTAAGAAAAAAGGGGAAAAAATTAAGAATTGCCCTTGAAAAAATAACATCAGATGTACCCGAAACATTGGCAGCTTCATTACTGGATGTTAAAAACAAACCCATTGTTCTGGAAGTTGTTTCTCACGGAAAACTTTGGGATTTCTATTATACTATTGAGGGGATGGAACGGGAGCTGCTCATTTCCGGAGTTGATGCCTATTATTTATCCACAGCAAATTCATTTGGCTTTACAGGTACTACCATTGGTATGTATGCGGTAAAAAATATTGGACAACCTATGTAATTACTTTGCTTGAGATATAAGAAATGATGATCGTATAAATAAGATGGGAATGCATAGTTGTAGTCCAGGGATTTGTGGCTATTGATGATATTTTTTTGTCTGATAAATCTATGGAAGTTTCTGGAATATTCGGAATCTTAAGAGGCCTAATCCGATCCTATATAATGATGGTAATCAATAAATAAATTATATAATAATGACAATAAACCAAAACTGCAATGAAAAAAAATGAAAGAAATGTGTATCAGACAATTCTTCCTTTGCTAAACAGATTAGAGTTTTGTCTGAAAAGCAGTTTGTTGCTGATAATGATTTGTTTAAGTTCAGTACTTTACGCTCAGAATATGAAAACCATATCGGGAGTTGTACTGGACGAGAATCGTCAACCTATTCCCGGTGCTACAGTGGTGGTAAAGGGAAACTCCTCTTATGGAAATATTACGGATATGAATGGACGGTTTGCCATTAATATCCCTGAAAATGAAAATGTCATTGTGGTTTCTTTTATAGGGATGACCACCCGGGAAGTTGATGTGAGCAACCAAAACAATGTTACGGTAATCCTAGAGGCTGAAACTTTTGAGTTGGAAGATGTGGTGGTGGTAGGGTATGGGCAACAGAAAAAAGCCAGTGTCGTTGGTGCTATTACCCAAACCACAGGTGAAGTATTGCAAAGGGCGGCCGGTATTTCCAATATCGGAGCTGCACTCACAGGAAATCTTCCGGGAGTTATTACTCTTTCCAGCTCAGGTATGCCTGGTGAGGAAGACCCACAAATTCTTATTCGTTCTGCCTCTTCGTGGAACAGTAGCGAACCGTTGGTTTTGGTCGATGGAATTGAGCGGCCGTTGAGTAGCGTGGATATTAATTCGGTAGAGACTATTTCTGTTTTAAAGGATGCATCGGCGACTGCTGTTTACGGAGTTAAAGGGGCTAACGGTGTAATTCTTGTTACCACTAAACGAGGAAAAACAGGAACCGCAAAAATTGAAGTGTCGGGTGATGCTACATTAAAGGTTCCTTCTAAATTGCCCAATAAGTATGATTCATACGATGCTCTTATGGCCCGCAACGTGGCCATTGAACATGAGCTGAGTCTCTCGCCCGATTCATGGGATTATATTACACCTCAAGCCATAATCGAAAAATATCGTTATCCAGCCAATCTCGAAGAGGCTGAGCGTTATCCCAATGTAGATTGGCAGGACGAAATTTTTAAAGATTATGCAATGGCTTATAATGCCAATATTAATGTTAGTGGAGGTACAAAATTGGTTAAATACTATGCCTCTGCTGACTTTGTACATGAAGGAGATCTCTTTAGGGTCTGGGACAATGGACGAAATTATGAGTCGGGATACGGGTATAACCGTCTAAACGTGAGAAGTAACCTGGATTTTCAGTTGACTAATTCTACCTTATTTAAAGTTAATCTTGCCGGATCCAATGGGGCCAAAAAGTCACCGTGGGGGCAGACCAATTCTTCCGATTGGGCAGTGGCTCAACAATGGGCCGGAGCTTATAATATTGCTCCCGACGTTTTCCTTCCTAAGTATTCAGATGGAACATGGGGGTATTATCCAAATATTTCCAATGTTACCAATTCGGCAGCCAATTTAGCCCTGGCAGGACTTATGACTACTACTACCACCCGGATTAATACCGATTTTATTCTAGAACAAAAACTTGATTTCATTACGAAAGGATTAAATGTCAGAGGGTCTGTTGCCTGGGACAATGTTTTCGTTGAATATAATCGCGGAATCAATGATTTATATAATGATGCACAGTACAAATGGATTGACCCGGATACAGGTATCGCTTACTATAAGCAGGATTTCGAAAATAACAACAAATTTGATTTTATGCAGGGTGTCCTTTGGTCCACTGTCGGGGGTGAGGTGCGAAATGAGTTAACACAACGAAATTTAAACTACCAATTGCAGCTAAACTGGGGACGTAGTTTCGCAAATCACAATTTCACTGCAATGGGGGTCTTTAGCCGAGATGAGCGAGCAACAGGTAGTGAAATCCCACATTATAGAGAAGACTGGGCCTTCCGTGCCACTTATGATTTTGCAACCAAATATTTTCTGGAATATAACGGTGCCTACAATGGCTCTGAAAAATTTAGCGAAGATAATCGATTTGCTTTCTTTAATTCAGGGGCCATAGGTTGGATGATTTCCGAAGAAACATTTATGCAGTCGCTCTCTTTTCTCGATATGCTGAAATTAAGAGCTTCATACGGTGAAATTGGTGATGATAATGTTTCCAAAAGGTGGCTTTATATGACTCAATGGGCATACGGTGGAAATACCATCATTGACTTAAATCAGGGTGAAAGTCCATATACCTGGTATCGGGAAGCTCAGGTGGGAAATCCCGATGTAAAATGGGAAACCGCAATTAAGTTCAATGTTGGGGCAGACTACGCTTTTCTGGATGGATTGTTTGCCGGTAGTGTGGAATATTTCCGTGATAAACGGGTTGATATTCTTATTGATGGAGCCGATCGGTCGGTGCCTTCTTATTTTGGTGCTACTCCCGTTACTGCAAATCTCGGGAAAGTAAGGGTTAAAGGATATGAAGCAGAGCTGCGTATAAATAAAGTTTTCCCTGCCGGTTTTCGACTTTGGGCCAATTTAAGTATGACCCATGCCGAAAATAAAATTCTGGAAAAAGAAGACCCAGAGTTATTGCCCGATTATCAGAAAGAAGCAGGATACAGCATTGGGCAGCACAGGGCTTATGTGGATGCCGGTTTTATGAATAGTTATGACGAACTTTTCGGAAGCCCAGCTCATGATACCAATGACAATCAAAAACTTCCGGGCGACTATTACATTATCGACTTTAATGCCGACGGGGTTGTCGACAGCAAGGACCAAATACCCTACGGCTATTCCGATTCGCCACAAAACACCTATAATGCTACTGTAGGATTCGAGTGGAGAGGTTTTAGTGGTTTTGTCCAGCTTTATGGGGTGAATAATGTGACTCGATACGTTCCTCTTAACAGTTTTGGAAGCAATCTGAATACTGTGTATGATTTGGGTACCTGGTGGTCTAAGGAGAACACCGATGCGGATGTGGTCGTTCCTCGATGGCTCTCTACACCCAGCTATCACTCCGGCACCCAGTATTTGTTCGATGGTTCCTATATTCGATTAAAGAATGCTGAATTGTCTTATACATTCAATAATCTGGGATGGATAAAAAATATCGGATTAAGTTCTCTCAGGATTTTTATTAACGGTAATAATCTTTGGGTTTGGTCCGACATGCCCGATGACCGCGAATCAAATTTTGCAGGTGGTGGTGGGCAGGGAGCTTATCCTACCATGAAACGTTACAACTTGGGTATCAAAATCACTTTATAAATTATGAATACGATGAAACTATATAATAAATTTTTATGGGGAAGTATATTAACCCTTCTGATTTTAGGGTTGAGTTCTTGTGAAGATTATCTGGATAAAGAAGCCGAATCTATCATTTCGGAAGATGAGGCGTTTAAAAATTTTACTAATTTTCAAGGCTTTATCGAAGAAATTTACAATTGCATCCCTGACAAACAGAAATCCTATTGGACAACTTCCTGGAACTGGGGTGATGACGAAATTATGAACCCTGAAGGTGACTGGCACATGGTCCATCAGATTGATATCGGAAATTTCTGGGCCTGGCAGGCCGGTAGAATGGCTCAAAACGGAAGCTGGCTCGATAAAGATGATGCCGATCCTACTTCTGATGACGCGTTTGATCATGCCATGTGGCCTCATGCCTGGTATTGCATCCGAAAGGCTAACATTGGACTCGCAAATCTTGACAAGTTAACCGAGGCGACCCAGGAAGAAAAAGATATGATAGCCGGACAATTATATTTCTTTAGAGCCTGGTGGCATTTCCAATTAATGCAATATCTGGGAGGGCTTCCTTATGTGGATGAGGTGTTGCCATCCGGCGAAAAACTGACACTTCCTCGATTAAGCTATCAGGAATGTGCCGATAAAGCCGGAGCCGATTTCGAAAAAGCCGCCCAACTGTTGCCTATCGACTGGGATAATACCAAAGTAGGAAGAAACACTTTGGGAAAAAATCAATTGCGAATCAATAAGATTATGGCTTTAGGTTATTTAGGTAAGAATTATCTGTGGGCCGGAAGTCCTCTCATGAAAAATGGGCCTCAAACCGGTGGTGGAAATACCTATAACTATGATGAAACCTACTGCGATAAAGCTGCTGAGGCTTTTGGTGAGTTACTCAGTCTGGTGGAAAGTGGTCAAACTCAGTATGCTTTGGTCGAATTCAACTACAAAGATATTTATAACCATGTACCAGCCGATGATGCCACCACTTCATACAGTGATATTTTTTATACTACCGGACAAAACTGGCTGATGCCTGGTTCTACAGAAGCCATTTTTCGTGGTCCTTCATACGATGGTAACAGCAGTAACTGGAATACCACCAAAACTTTTGGGCCCAAAGTGCAGGGGCTTGTTGAACATGACAACATCATTCATCAACCAACAGCCAATTATGTCAATTTGTATGGTATGGCAAATGGCCTGCCTTTGGATGACCCCGATTCAGGATTCGATCCTACTTATCCTTTCAAAGATCGTGATCCCAGATTTTACCACGACATTGTCTTCGATGGTTTCAAATATGTTAATGCTTCAATGCCTTCTGATATGGAATATTTGAGGTATTGTAGTCTTTATACGGGAGGTGCCATGAGAAAAGTTGAAAATGCAAGCCGTACCGGCTACTTTACACAAAAACTTGTGCCTCATACCGCGAATAAATATGACGGTGCCTATAACTGGTCGGCAAATCTTCATGTCTATCTTCCTTATATGAGATTGGCAGACATCTATTTGATGTATGCCGAGGCATGTGGAGCAATAGGCGGAGCTAACCATAAATCATCCAATTTTTCCAAGACTGCCGTCGAAGCCATTAACACGCTGCGCGATCGTGTTGGTGCAGGTCATGTTCATTCCAAATACACTGGTAGTCGTGAGCTGTTCCTGGATGAAGTGCGGCGTGAACGTGCTGTTGAACTGGCTTTTGAAGGTTTTAGGTTCAATGACTTACGGCGTTGGCTTTTGCTGACTGAATATCCCTACAACATCAAAACATCCCAGGAATTTGATCGGGTTGAGGATGAAGATTTTTACATGGAAAATGACCCCAAAGATGCCAGAGTTTCCAATTTTAGGGAAGAAGTTATTTTAACTCGGCAGTTTGGAACAAAACACTACTGGTTCCCCCTCAAGATTAACGATACTTCCATGTATCCAGAATTTGGTCAGAATCCGGGTTGGTAATTTCCTTGGTTATTTTAACAGTGTTTTAATTCAAATAGTATATATATAACAATGAAACGCGCATAACCAAGAAAACCTGTCACAACAAAAAAATATGTATGTGTTTTTGGTCATGCGAGTTACATCAGCCCAATAACTAAATTAAAATTTTTACTGATGAAACAAATAATTATAAGAATCATTTTGTTGGCGATGTTGGTTGACCTTACCCCGGGAGTTAAGGCACAATCAACGACCGAAAATGAAACTGATTCAACTTATATGGTAAATGATACATCACGGGTTCAAATTGCCTTTCGCAAGGTTACAAAATCGGACCTTTGGGGTAGTGTGGCCGTGGTCGACGTGCAAAATCTGATTAAGAAAAACTATCATACTTATAGCTTGGATAATATGCAGGGATATATCGGTGGTTGGACGGGTAACTCTTTATGGGGGATGGATGATTATTTGGTTCTGGTTGACGGTGTGCCGCGAGATGCCAATAATGTTATTCCCGCAGAAATAGATCATATCACTTTTTTGAAAGGGGCTTCGGCTGTTGTGCTTTATGGTAGTAGGGCTGCCAAAGGAGTTATTTTTATTACTACCAAAAGAGGGCAAGCTCACCCCCTAAAAATTAATGTCCGTGCAAATTCTGGTTTTCATGTTTCAAAAAGTTATCCCAAATATCTTGGCTCGGCCGAGTATATGACGCTTTATAATGAAGCGTTGGAAAATGATGGATTGCAACCTGCTTATAGCGATGAGGAGATTTATCGTTTTGCTTCCGGACAAAATCCATACAGGTATCCCAATGTTGATTTTTATTCTTCAGATTATCTGAAAAAAGCCTATAATCGGTCTGATGTTGTTACCGAAATCTCGGGTGGAAATGAACGAGCACGATATTATACCAATATTGGCTATTATAGGCAAGGAGATCTGTTTAAAATTGGGGAAGCCAAGAATAATTATACCGATCGCTTAAATGTCAGAGGAAATATTGATTTAAAGTTGAATGATTATATCAG
Source organism: Thermophagus xiamenensis (assembly GCF_900112795.1). Taxonomy (GTDB): domain Bacteria; phylum Bacteroidota; class Bacteroidia; order Bacteroidales; family Marinilabiliaceae; genus Thermophagus; species Thermophagus xiamenensis. Next base: position 67,430 of record NZ_FONA01000006.1, on the reverse strand, counting down.
TGCCTTTGTAAACGCTAATGCTACTTTCTATAATGCACGAAGTGCTAATGTCACTGATAGTGATCCGGATGATGATACCTCCGATACCTATTGGACCTATGCAGCCACCATGCGACCTAATCGCATTTCGCCTTTAATCCCCATTAGTTTCCTGGATCAAAATGCACTTAACGCATGGACTCTTGTGAATAACAGTAGTAATATTGTTGACGGCAAGTATTTTTTAGCCGGAACACAGGTCGATATGACCAATGTTTTTGCCGATTTCTATGCTGGGGGGTACAGTAAATGGACCAGTCGGCAGTTCCAGTTCGATACGGGGATTGACTTTAATTTGGATAATTTTTTGAAAGGTCTTTCATTTCATACCCAGTTTGCTGTTGATTACGCCACTTCTTACACCACTTCTTACAATAATTCCTATGCAGTTTATGAACCTTCATGGTATTCCTACAATGGGGTCGATGTGATTGCTGACTTAACCAAATACAATAATGATGAGCGTTCGGGCGAGCAAAATATAAGTGGCAGCACAAATCGACAAACACTTGCCTTTTCCGGGTGGTTCGAATACAATACCTCCCTGAATAATGCCCACAATCTGTCTGCTATGTTGATAGCAAACGGTTTTCAGCAGACTGAATCGGAAGTTTATCACAGAACCAGTAATGCCAATCTGGGACTCCAATTGGGATACAACTTCAAAAACAAGTATTATTCAGATTTCGGTGCCGCAATTGTTCATTCGGCCAAATTAGCCCCCGGCCATCGAAATGCTTTTTCACCTTCCATAACGCTGGGTTGGAGATTAAGTAATGAGAGTTTCATGGCTAGTTCATCCGTGATAGACGATATGGTTCTTAGCGTTTCAGCAAGTATCCTGAATACCGATCTGGATATTGACGATTATTATATGTATGAAGCCAATTATACTCAGGCCGATGGTGCATGGTGGGGATGGTATGATGGTGCTTCAGAACAATCTACCAATTCGATTAGAGGAGAAAACAAGGATTTGACCTTCATTAAAAGAAAAGAATTATCTGCCAATTTGCGTGCTTCCATGTGGGATAATCTGTTTTCCATAAATACCTCTTTCTTTATTAATAAAATGGAGGGATTGATTATTGAGCCTTCCACCATTTTCCCAAACTATTTCTTTACCTATTATCCTGATGCATCTTTCATCCCATATGTCAATTTTAATGACGATCAACGCATGGGATTCGATTTCGATGTCAATTTTAATAAGCGTCTGGGTAACGTACACTGGACCCTCGGCCTGGCAGGAACCTATTATACTACCGAGGCCACTCGGCGTGATGAAAACTATGAGTATGATTATCAGAAACGTGAGGGTCGTCCTGTTGATGGTATCTGGGGCCTCGAAAGCGATGGTTTTTTCCAAAGCCAAGAAGAGATAGATAACTCTCCAGAACAGGTCTTCGGTGGTGTTGTGAAACCGGGTGATATCAAGTATGTGGATCAAAACAACGACAACATTATTAATGAGCAAGATGTGGTTTACTTGGGGAAAGGAGGATGGTATGGCGCTCCTTTTACATTAGGTGTGAATCTTACCGCTAGATGGAAAAATCTTACCTTTTTTGCTATGGGAACAGGTGGCTTCGGCGCCTACGCCATGAAAAACAATTCCTATTTCTGGGTATATGGCAACCGGAAATATTCTGAAGTGGTCCGTAACCGATGGACTGAAGAAACCAAAGAAACAGCCACCTATCCCCGGCTGACAACCACAAGCGGAACCAATAACTTCCGGAATTCCGACTTTTGGCTATATAAAACCGACCGATTTAATTTGGCTAAGGTGCAAATAACCTATGATTTGCCGAAAAACATTCTGCAAAACTCATTCTTTAAAGAAGTTTCGGCATACATCAGTGGTTCCAATTTGCTGACAATAGCTAAAGAAAAAGAAATTTTGGAGATGAATATTACCGATGCACCACAAACCCGTTTTTACAATATTGGTTTGAAGGCTGCATTCTGATGCAAACGGAAATCTGTGTTTTTTCATGTGAATTCCTTAGGATAATAACTTTGAAACTTTTACACTGATGAGAAATACTATTAAACTATTAGTGCTATTGTTCCTGGTAACAGGCTGTGAAGATTTTTTCTCTCCTGCCAACGAAAATATTAGGAATATTGATGCCATGTATCAGGAACCAACATATGCTCAGGGAATTTTAGCCAATGCTTATATCCTGTTGCCTTATTCCGCTTTTCCTAATAGCGATGTGGCTACCGATGATGCCGTATCCAATGATAACGAAAACAACTATTTGCAGATGGCTACCGGCTCCTGGGCAGCTAATGATAATCCTATGTCGCGATGGCAGGGATCTAGAAATGCCATTCAGTACATTAATCTTTTTCTGCAAAATGCCGATGAGGTGATGTGGAGTAAAGATGAGGTAATTCGTACCATGTACAATGATCGTCTAAAAGGTGAAGCCTATGCCTTACGCGCTGTTCATATGTATTTTCTCCTGCAGGCTCATGGCGGATGGACTGAGGACGGACAATTGTTGGGAGTTCCCATTTTAACAGAACCTGAAACCACAGAATCTGATTTCAATGTGCCGCGAAACACTTTTCAGGAGTGCGTTGACCAAATCATGAGTGATGTGGAGAAGGCTCTGGAATTGTTGCCGCTGGATTATGGAGATATTTCCGATGCTGAAATTCCCGAAAAGTATAAAGAGATGGGAGTTACCAATGCCGGTGATTATAACCGCGTGAATGGCAACCATATGAGAGGACGTATAACCGGTCGAATTGTGGAAGCGGTTCGCGCTCAGGTGGCATTGCTAGCGGCAAGTCCTGCCTATAGTTCCGGCACCAATGTAACGTGGGAAGATGCAGCTAACTATGCCGGCATTGTCCTCGATCGTATTAATGGTGTCAGTGGGTTGGACCCTAACGGGGGTACTTGGTATGCAAATATCGATGAAATTGAATCTCTGGGCTCCGGAGTTACACCCCCTGAAATTATTTGGAGAAGTGATATAAGCCAAAGTAATGACCTCGAAACTGATAATTTCCCGCCCTCGCTCTATGGTAATGGTAGGGTGAACCCCACGCAAAATCTTGTGGATGCATTTCCTATGGTAAATGGGTATCCCATTTCGCATCCTGATGCCAACTATGACCCCAATGATCCTTATGCCAATCGCGACCCTCGGCTCAATAGATATATCGTTATCAATGAAAGCACGCAGGGACCTAACGACGATATTATTATTACCGGAACCTATGGAACAAATAATGATGTTATCAATAAGGAAAATGGTTTGTCTACTCGGACCGGTTACTATTTGAGAAAACTATTGCGTCCTGACTGTAATCCCAACCCCGAGTTCAATACGGAGCAAAAACATTATACAGCACGTATTCGCTATACGGAAATTTTCCTGGCTTATGCCGAGGCTGCCAACGAAGCCTGGGGACCTACAGGTACCGGAACATATCCCTGGTCAGCATATGATGTGATTAAAGCCATACGTAACAGGGCCGGAGTAGGGACAGATAATGATGATCCTTATCTGGAAGAGTGCAAAAATGACAAAGATAAAATGCGTTCATTGATTCGTAATGAGCGTCGTTTGGAACTATGTTTTGAAAACCACCGTTTCTGGGATTTGCGTCGTTGGAAGGTTAGTCTTGACAAATTGAATGAAACGGCTCGTGGTATGCAAATTGACAAGCCCAATGTTGATCCGGTTTATACAACTATAGAGGTGGAACCCAGAGTTTACAAAGATTATATGTATCACGGGCCAATCCCGTATCAAGAAGTGCTCAAATGGACCAACCTAAAACAAAATGCTGGATGGTAATTCGTTGAATAATAAATGATAAAATTTAATGATATGAAATTGTATAAATTTTTAGGGGTGATTTTGACCGGGTTGTTTTCTGTAGTCTTTTTCTCTTGCGAAAATCAGGATGTAGAATTCCCGGACTTTGATTACACCACAGTATATTTTGCCTATCAGTACCCGGTGAGAACCATTGTGCTAGGCGAAGATATTTATGACAATTCCCTGGATAATGAGTATAAGTGCATGATTTATGCAACAATGGGCGGTGTTTATTCTAATGACAAATTAATCAATATTGATATTGCCATTGATAATTCTTTATGCAATAATCTCTTTTTTGAAAACGATTCGGCGGTGGTCCCTATGCCGGATAACTATTATTCTCTGGCATCCAATAAAATTACCCTGGATAAAAGTCTGAATGGAGGAGTGGAGGTGCAGCTTTCCAATGCCTTCTTTGAAGACCCGAAATCATTGGTTAAAACCTATGTAATTCCGTTGGTTATGACCAATGTTTCCAATGCTGATTCAATTCTTTCCGGTGTACCTATGGTGGATAATCCTGTTCGGACTAAATCTGCAGATTGGGATGTGCAACCAAAGGATTTTGTCCTTTATTGTGTTAAGTTCATTAATCCATGGCATGGGAACTATTTGCGCCGAGGAACCGATCTCATTACTGAAGGAGGTGAAACCACTACGGTAGTTAGACACGAGGAGTATGTAGAATATGATGAGGTGGTCTCTCTTTATACCGCTTCTTTAAATTCCGCAATATTCCCGGTCCAAACTACGGTAGAAGAGAATGGTGTACCCGTAACACTTACCTGTGAACTGGTGCTAACGTTCGATGATGATAATAAATGTACCATAACTTCAGGAACCGAAGGTATTTCGGCCAATGGTTCCGGAGAATTTGTTAAGGATGGTGATAAAAACAGTTGGGGAAATCAAGATAGGGATGTCCTTTATCTTGATTACCAGATTGATTTTGGAGTTAAACAGTACGATACAAAAGATACGCTTGTTGTTCGGGACCGTGGAGTAACAATGGAGACCTTCAATCCCGTGTATATAGAAAACTAATTGTTTTAAATCATGATGAAACGAACATAAAAATGAAGGCTCGACACAAAAAAGAGGGTGTATTGCTTTTGTTCTGTGAGTTTCATTTGAACAGTGATTTAATTAAAACTTACACTAATGACGATGAAATGTTTGAATAAATTCTGGACTATTGCTATAGGTTTTTCTTTGCTAACCTCTTGTGCTGACAACAGCATGTTGGATTTTAGTGTAGAAAAACCCGAAAGCATTGCTGCGCTTGAGTATCTGAATCAATATGATGTCCTAAAAGCCTATGTCGACAGAGAGGTCAATCCCGACTTTAAACTGGGTGCCGGGGTTTCGTTAAGTGGATTTTCTCAATCCGGCGTTGAATACACCATGATCTGTTCCAATTTTGATGAAGTTACGGCTGGCTACGGAATGAAACATGGTGCGGTGGTGGAAGACGACGGGACCCTCAATCTGAGCGCCGTCGAGGAATTCCTTGCAAAAGCAGCGCAGGGAGGCCTTTCAGTATATGGTCATACACTAGTTTGGCATGCCAATCAAAATGCAGAATTCCTTAACAGCACCATTGCGCCACTCGTCATACCCGGTGACGGTGAACCAACCTGGGACGAAGTGGAAGCGGCTGATTTCGAAAACGATGAGGCCGATAATTACACCTATAGTGAAAATGCCATCGTATCTTTTACTGCAGAAGGTGAAGGTGCCAATGGAGAAGGAAGAGCTATTAAAGTCGTCAATGAAGAAGTGCGGGAAAATGACTGGAATTGTCAGTTCTTCTTATCATTCTCGCCGCCCATGGAAGTAGGGGAAAAATACAAGCTTACAATGGATGTTAGGGCTGATGACAATGTCTCTTTTTCAACACAGGCCCATGTGGTTCCTTTTCAGTATAAACATTGGGATTTCTTTGGATCAATCTCTGCCGGACCAGATTGGACTACCTTTGTGAAAGAAATTACTGTTTCCGAAGATGTCGCCGGTACAGGGGCCATTGCCTTTAACCTGGGAAATGCTGCAACAGCCTATTATTTTGATAATATTAAACTGGAAAAATATAACGAATCCGGTGGACCTACACTCGAACCTTCTATTATTAGTAATTCCGATTTTGAAAATGGTATCGACGGATGGATAGGATGGGGCAATAATTCGACTCAAGAGTGGTCGGCAGAAGGTGAAGGCTATGATGGACAAGGATATGCCTTTAAATTTACCAATCCTTCGGCAACGGACTTTTGGTCGGCCCAGGTGGCTTATGATTTGCCTAACCTTGTGAATGGATCTACTTATGTACTTAATTTTAAGGTCAGAGCTTCTGCTGAAGGCACCATCCGAGCCGAAGTACAATCAACTGCCGATTATTCCAGTGACTCTTTCGGTACCTTTAATATTTCTAACGACTGGCAGGAATATACCTTGGAAACAACAGTCACGGCCGACGATCGAAATAGATTCATTATCAGCTATGGCGACTTCGTTGGTACGGTCTTTATCGATGATGTCACGCTTCGACGGCTTAATCCAGATGGAGGTGGCGAGCAAATCATTGAAAAGACTCCCGAGGAAAAAAGGGATACCCTCGCCGCCGAAATGGAAAGATGGATAGCAGGCATTATGACTATTTCAAAAGACTATGTGAAAGCGTGGGATGTGGTCAACGAACCCATGGACGATGGAAATCCTTATGAATTGAAATCCGGAATCAATCGAGATTTGCCGGACGACCATTTCTACTGGCAGGATTATCTCGGGAAAGATTACGCTGTGATGGCATTCAATCTTGCACGTCAGTACGGTAACCCCGATGATTTGCTGTTTATTAACGACTACAACCTTGAATACAATATCGATAAATGTAAAGGACTGATTCAATATGTCCAATATATCGAGGAGCAAGGTGCTACCATCGACGGAATCGGTACGCAAATGCACATCAGCATCGATACCGATAAAGATAAAATTGTAGAAATGTTCCAATTGCTGGCTGAAACAGGCAAACTCATTAAAATATCCGAACTCGATATCGGTATTGGTAAAACAACCAGTGAGGCAACAGAAGAAGATTATAATGCCAGGCTGAAATGTACCAATTTGTTGTCGAAAAATATTTTGAAATAATTCCTCCTCAACAGCGATATGGGATTACTGTATGGAGTCCTACCGATAGTCCTGAAGGTTCTTCCTGGCGAGAAAACCAGCCCATTGGCCTCTGGACAATCGATTATGTTCGAAAACCGGCATATGCCGGTTTCGCGGAAGGCCTCGCAGGAAGTTCTGATGCGGATGGAGAATAAAAATGTTTTCGCGGGCTGCCTCAAAAATGGCAGCCCATTTTATTTTTCCACACATTAAAATGGTAGGGCTATGCGTTGGTTTATTGGTACGATTCCTTTTTTGTTTTTAAGGAAATAAAATGCAACTTTGAAAGTCAATTTTCAAAAACAAGAATTATAATGAATGCCCAGGCAAAAAAGTATGCACTGTCTGCTCAGAAAACAGAAATAACCGAATATCATATTTATAAAAAGCTTGCACGGCGTACCCGAAGTGAAAAAAATGCTCAGGTGCTTAATAAAATTGCAGAGCAGGAAAAACAACACGCCGCCTTTTGGGAATCGAAAACAGGGGTCAAAGTGAAACCCGATAAATGGCGTCTCTATCGCACTTACTTTATGGCCCGCTTCTTAGGGTTGGCATTTGCTTTAAAACTGATGGAATCAAGAGAAGGTACCGGCGCCGAAAATTATTCCCGTCAGGCCAAATACTTCCCTGAAGCTGCCGAGTTTGCCAAAGAAGAAGGTGAACATGAACGTGCCATCCTGAAAATGCTCGAAGGTGGAAACCTCACTTTCGTCGGGTCTGTAGTGCTGGGACTTAACGACGCGCTGGTTGAGCTGACCGGAGCCCTGGCAGGGTTTACACTGGCTCTGGGCGAGACTAAAGTTATTTCTTTGGCCGGACTGGTGACCGGAATTTCGGCAGCGCTATCTATGGCTGCATCCGAATATCTTTCAACCAAAGCCGAAGGAGATGCCAGGGCAAAAGAATCTGCTCTATATACAGGCGTTGCATATTTGGGAACAGTTATTCTGTTAATCCTTCCATTCTTCCTGGTAAACAATAAATTCCTGGCCTTAGGCATTGTGTTGGTAACCGCACTTCTCATTATTTATGGGTTTAATTTCTACGTTGCTGTGGTAAAAGAGCTAAACTTTAAAAAAAGGTTCTTCGAAATGGCAGCTATCAGCATGGGGGTAGCTGCGTTCTCATTTTTGGTGGGATTTGCCCTTAAATCCTTACTGGGAGTTGATGTTTAGTAACTTTGGGCCCGTTGAGCTGTTCTGTCTGAAATAACGATTCACATGTAATGAATCCAGCATGACCAGGATTGGTCGGCAATAAATGAAGTTGAAGGCAGTGCACTAATGAAAGACGGTTAGTCCATTATAGTGGAATTGCCAGGATTATGAAGATTGAAGTTGAAGAACTATTATTAGGGCGTGACAAACTTTAAGCACTTTTAAGTCAAATGGACAATAACATAAACATTAATCAGACAGATTTAACTTTTTTTACCAACGAAACAGGGAGCAGTCTTCTGGACAGATTTAAAAGGACTTTAAAAGATACCCAGTATTTTGATATACTCGTTGGCTATTTCCGAGCAAGTGGTTTTTATCAGCTATATGAAGCACTCGAGCCTGTTGAGAAAATTAGAATACTGGTTGGTTTGAATGTTGATAGAAACACCTTTGACATTCTACAGTATAATAAGCAGCTTGGAATTATTGACTTCGAATCACACCAGAGGACAAAAAAATTATATAGGCAAAACCTAAAAACGGAAATTGAAACGAGTTCCGAAAATGATAGTCAGCTTGAAATTGGGATTCGCAAATTCATTGAGTTTTTACAGACAAATTGTCCAAATGTCGAAGCTGACAAAGCCAATGGCGGTAATGGGAAAAAACTGGAAATCAGAGCTTATCCTTCTAAGAATATTCATGCTAAAGTGTATATTGGCAGATACAGGCCAGAAGACAGGGATTATGGCTTTGTAATTACCGGTTCCAGTAATTTCTCTGAATCAGGGTTAGTGGCCAACCGAGAATTTAATGTTGAGCTAAAGCAACCTGCCGACGTTCGCTTTGCTGAAAATCAATTTAATCAACTTTGGGCTGAATCAGTGGATATTTCTGAAGACTTTGTTGATACCATCATAAATAAAACCTGGCTTAACGACCAAATAACACCTTACGAGCTCTATCTCAAATTAATTTATGAATACCTCGAAGAAGATATAAATCTTGAAGACCAATTTGAGCCATTTCTGCCAGATGGGTTCATGAAATTAAAATACCAAAGTCAAGCAGTAATTCAAGCTAAAAAAATTCTAAACGCTTACAATGGAGTATTTCTTGCAGATGTTGTAGGTTTAGGTAAAACTTTTATCACTGCCCTTTTGCTTCAACAGCTTCAGGGTAGAACTTTGGTGGTTTGTCCACCGGTACTACAAGAATACTGGAAAGAATCCCTTTTTGATTTTGGCGTTCGAAGTTTTACGGTTGAATCTCTTGGAAAATTAGAACATATCATTAACCGAGGTACCGAACGTTACGATTACATTGTGGTTGACGAAGCTCACCGATTCAGAAACGAAAATACACAGTCCTATGCAAACTTACTGGACATTTGTCGTGGCAAAAAAGTAATTCTGGTTACGGCTACACCGCTCAATAATTCCGTTGACGATATTTTTGCTCAACTTAAATTATTCCAGGCACCCAAAAATTCTACTATTCCTGGCGTGCCTAATTTGGAAAAGTATTTTTCAAATTTTAGAACCAGGCTATCGAAACTAAAAAAAGATAACCCTGAGTATAAAGCACTAATTAAAGAAATTTCCGAAGACATTCGAAATAATGTGTTGCGTTATGTAATGGTGCGTAGAACAAGGCATGACGTCCAAACTTACTTTTCAAAAGACATGGAATTACAGGGATTAGTATTCCCTACTTTAAACGACCCTCATAAAATTGTTTACAATTATGAAGGTAAATTGGAAGAAATATTTAAAGCAACTATAAAACGCTTACAGGAATTCACATATGCACGTTATACACCTTTACTGTTCTATGTAGGCCACAAAAAACTCTCGGAATTTGAGAAGCAACAACAGAAAAACGTTGGTGGCTTCATGAAAGGTATATTGGTGAAACGTCTTGAAAGCAGCTTTTTTGCTTTCAGAAAAAGTGTAGACCGTTTTATCCTTTCATATGAAAAGTTTATTGATATGTTCCATTCAGGAACTGTTTATATTAGCAAAAAAGTAGATGTATATGACTTAATTGAAAATGACAATATAGATGTTCTCGAAGCTTTTGTAAATGAAGAAAAAGCACACAAATACAGTTCAAAAGATTTCAAAAAAGACTTTTTAACCAAACTTGAATTTGACCTTCAAATCCTTAAAGACATTAAAAACCTTTGGCAAAAAGTTGATTCTGATCCCAAACTCGAAAAATTTATTGCAAGTCTTAAAAGCATTGACATCTTAAAGAAAAATAAACTTGTTATTTTCACCGAATCTAAAGAAACAGGTGATTATTTATACGAAGCTTTGCAAGACGTCTTCCCCGGCAAAGTGATGTTTTACTCTAGTACAGGAGGACGACATACAAACAAAGAATTAACCTCAAATCACATTGTTTCCCGAGATATTATTCAAGCAAACTTCGACCCCAACAGAAAAAATAATGAACAGCGGGATGATATTCGAATTTTGATTGCTACTGATGTTCTTGCAGAAGGTATTAACCTGCACCGCTCAAACGTACTTATCAATTACGATTTACCGTGGAACCCTACGCGGGTTTTACAAAGAGCTGGAAGGGTAAATCGTTTAGGTAGTGCTTTTGAATACGTTCACATTTACAATTTCTTTCCCACCTCACATTCAGACAAACACCTAGGATTAGAAGTAAATATTACCAATAAAATTCAAATGTTCCATGATATTTTGGGTGAAGATGCAAAATATCTAAGTGACGGGGAAGAGTTTGGTAGCCAAGAATTATTTAATACTTTGAATAGCAAGGAAGCATATTCCGGAGAAGATGAAGAAGGCGATTCTGAGTTGAAGTATTTGGAAATGATGCGAAAAATCAGAGATGAAAATCCCGACTTGTTTAAAAAAATTAAGGAGCTGCCTAAAAAAGCCAGGTCCGGTTTCAAAAAGCTTGATATCTCAACCAATCAATTAGTAACGTTTTTCCGAATTGGTAAGCTTAAAAAGTTCTATTTAAACCAAAATGGGACATCTAAGGAAATTACATTTTTCGATGCTGTAAACCTCTTAGAATGTAATCCTAATACAAAAAGGGAAAAGATTCCGGATGATTACTATCACTTATTAGAAACCAACAAAGCTCGATTTGAGTTAGATACTTCTATGAGGGATGAACCTAAAAAAAGTAACGGGGGACGTTCCAATACCAAGTATATTGAAACCAGACTAAAAGAAAAGTCCTTCAAAAACTTTAAAGGGTTTACCGATTCTGATGAAGAGTTTATCAATGGCGTTAAAAACATGTTGCAGCAAGGTACTATGGCTAAAAAAGTGGCTCAAAAAATCAAAAAAGAGCTCGAACGAACCATTAACCCATTAGAAATGCTTAATATTTTACGAAAACATATTAGAACAGTTGCTATCGAGAACAGTAATACCCAAAATGCTTTTCAAAAAAGAGAAGTTATTTTATCTGGCTACTTAATTAAATAACGATGAAACGTGCATGGAGATGTTTGCCACAATAAGAACATTTATAAAAATTTTTAGCCGGAAGCCACAGGCAGAAGGAAAAGAAGTCAACAGTCATTAGTCAATAGTCATTAGTCAACAGTCATTAGTCATTAGTCAACAGTCTTTAGTGTTGATTAACTAATGACTATCCACTAATGCCTAAATATAGTTCCATTCGACCATTGAATTAGATTAATATTATACGAATGAACAAGAATACAGCAATACAGTTAATAGAAAACACTTTTAGCGCTCGATTTGACGAAAATCAATTCACACTTTTTATTAAAAACCTGTTGAATGACCTGGAGCAAGGCGAAAAGGTCAAATCATACTCCGGCCAATATATTTGGGACGACTTCAAAGAGCACATCAATGCATACAAGCGTATAGGGAAATACACAGACCCTAATGGTGAAGCCCTTGATGTGTTAATTGTGGAAGTGAAAAATCGACAAAAACTCGAAAGGGCCAGAACCACCCTCAGAAACTTTGTAATTAAGCATCTGAATAAGTTCGAGAAAGACCATGCCTTAGTAGCTTTTTTCAGTAAAGAAGACGATAAACAAGATTGGCGTTTTTCTTATATAAAACTTGAACACAAAGCCTTTTGGGATGAAGAAAAAGGCAAGGTAAAAACCGGGAAGGAATTTACACCGGCTAAACGCTATTCATTCCTGGTTGGTGTCCATGAAAAGGCATATACCGCTAAGAACCAATTGCTGCCATTATTGCAAAATGTGGCTAAAAATCCAACGCTGGAAGAAATTGAAGCTGCCTTTAGCATTGAAAAGGTTACGGATGAATTCTTTGAACAATACAAAAACCTTTACATCAAACTTTCCGAACACTTTGAAAACGATGGGCATATCAAAGCCGAACTTGACAAAGCCAATATTGACATTCCTCGTTTTACAAAGAAGTTACTGGGGCAAATCGTCTTCCTTTACTTCTTGCAAAAAAAGGGCTGGTTAGGAGTCCCTAAAAACGAACGGTGGGGAAATGGCGATAAAAAGTTTATACAAACCCTTTATAATAAAGCCGTTGCCAATAATAAAAACTTTTTTAAAGATTATCTGCAATACCTGTTTTATGAAGCCTTGGCCAAAGAGCGGAAAAACACCGATTCATATTATGAAAAATTTAATTGCCGTATTCCTTTTTTAAATGGCGGTTTGTTTGAACCCGGTTATGATTGGGAAAAAGCTGACATTAGCATTCCAAACTCTTTGTTCAGAAATGATGAAAAAAACAAAGCCGGAGATATTGGTACGGGGATTCTGGATGTTTTCGACCGCTATAACTTTACTATTAAAGAAGATGAACCCCTTGACAAGGAAGTGGCCGTCGACCCTGAAATGCTGGGTAAGGTGTTCGAAAACATGTTGGAAATTACCGAGCGTAAGAGCAAAGGTGCTTTTTATACCCCTAGAGAGATTGTCCATTTTATGTGCCAGGAAAGCTTGATTCACTATTTGGACAACGCTTTGGAAGGAAAAATTGAAAAGGCAGATATCGAAACCTACATCCGCCACGGACATTTTGCTCTTGAAAATGACCAACGGGTTGCTGAAAAGGGAGAAACCGAAACTTATAAATATCAATTACCTTCAAGTATCCGCCAAAATGCCGACCTTATTGATCAAAAACTCGCTGAAATTCGCATTTGCGACCCGGCCATTGGCTCGGGAGCATTTCCCGTGGGTTTATTGCATGAGTTGGTAACTGCTCATTTGGTAATAAAACCGCACCTGTCAAACAGCTATCTTAGCCAAAAACTGGATAAACTGGGTTTCCCATTCAAAGAAAGTGTAAGCGAAAGCCGTTTTGTGTACCGTTTAAAACGTCATATAATACAGGAATGTATTTATGGAGTGGATATTGATGCCTCTGCCATAGACATTGCCCGTTTGCGATTGTGGCTCTCTTTGGTGGTTGATGAAGACGACCTTGACCCCATTGAAACCTTACCCAACCTCGATTACAAAATTATACGCGGTAATTCTCTAATTGGCTTGCCCCAAACTGCCATGCGCGATTTAAATGTTGAAAAGCAATTAGAAGAATTAAAAGAAGCTTTTTATAATGAAACAGACGAATCACAAAAGAAAGTATTACAGAACAAAATCAATTTTAAAATTCGGGAGTTACTGGATTCTGCTGAAAGATATGGAGGTGACAAAATTGACTTTGACTTCAAATTATTCTTTTCTGAAGTTTGGCGAGAAAAAGGTGGTTTTGATGTGATTATTGGAAATCCCCCGTATATACAATTACAGAAAAAAGGCGGGCAATTAGCTAACCAACTTAAACATGTGGGTTTCGAAACCTTTGTTCGAACTGGAGATATTTATTCATTGTTTTACGAAAAAGGTGTAAAACTATTAAAAGAAAAGGGTATTCTTTGTTACATCACTTCCAACAAGTGGATGCGAGCAGGTTATGGAGAAAAAACACGCAGTTTCTTTACCAAATATAATCCTTTAAAATTATTAGATCTTGGTGGTGGTATTTTTGAAAGTGCCACGGTAGATACTAACATACTTTTATTACAAAAAGCCTCTAATCAAAACCATTGCTTGGCCGCAAACCTTTCTCAACTTAAAAACTTAAAAGATTTAAATAATCTTTCCTTCGTTACGCTTAAAAATCTGACTAAAGATAATTGGGTTATTACCTCCGAAATTGAACAACGGATTAAAGCAAAAATTGAAGCAAAAGGAAAACCTCTAAAAGATTGGGATATTAATATTTACAGGGGCATTCTTACCGGCTACAACAAAGCATTTGTTATTGACACCGCAAAGCGCAATGAAATTTTAGCCAATTGTAAAAGTGAAGAGGAGCGCAAACGCACAGAAAAACTTATTAAACCACTGTTGCGGGGCCGTGATATCAAACGATACAGGGCAGATTGGGCAGGGCTGTGGTTGATTGGAACATTCCCTGCTTTAAAATTAAATATAGATGACTATCCAACAGTAAAAAATTATCTTAAAAGTTTTGGAAAAAAATTACACCAAACAGGGGAAGAATACATAGATGAAAATGGACAAAAACAAAAAAGTCGAAAAAAAACGGGTAATAAATGGTTTGAAACACAAGACCAAATCGGGTATCACCAAGAGTTTGAAAAAGAAAAGATTATTTTTCAAGAAATGGTTCAAGTTTCTTCTTTTCTATATGATGATAATCATAACTTTTATTGCTTGGATACAGGTAGAATAATTACAGGCAAGTCAATTAAATATCTAGTTGCTATTTTTAATTCAAAATTGTTTTTTTATGCAATAAAAAACTTTTATGGTGGAGGGGGGTTAGGAAATACAGGAGTTCGAATGAAACACACCTTTTTCAGAAAGTTTAATGTACCAAAAGCCACATTTAATAATAGAATTGAATATTTTGTAGAACAAATTCATTCAGCAAAAGAACAAGGTAAGGATACCACCACATTAGAGCAACAAATAGACTACTTAGTGTACAAGCTGTATGATTTGAGTTATGAGGAAGTAAAAGTAATAGATCCGGAGATTTCTTTATCAGAAGAGGCTTACAATAATCTCAAATTAGAAAGTTGATATAAATGTTAAACTAATTTTGCTGAGGATTTGGGATAAACAGCGAAATCCTATAAAACACGCGTAACGACCTTTACCACAAAGGTAATCGTAAAAAAGGGACAGAAAAAAGTTTATATAGTCATGAATTAAAATTCAATTGGTTATGTAGACTTACCCTTTATAGGACTGCATAGAAACAAACCGGTTTAATGAGGAAAAAACACTGCATGCAAAAATTGTAAACATTAAGAGCCAAGGTGCCTGTTCTTTGTTTGAATCCGTTGAAATGGTGCAAAAAAAACAAGGAATATTTCAAATCCATATTTTCTAAATAATTATAAATTCAACAAATAAATATTTGAAGGAGAAAACCCACAATCATTAAGGTGTGCATGGCGTCTCAACAACTTTGTTTTTGCGCTGCCTGTCGTATAACTATCAGGAAACCGCCAAAAAGAATTGTGGCCGGATTATCCCCAACCGGCTAAAGACGACAAATGCACGCCTTTGTCCATTTGGTATGCTGCTAACCAGGAAGACAACCCTGCATTTGGAAAACAGATTAACAGAAAGATGCACTAATCTTCATGCGGAAGGCCATTACATCGCTGCAGCGAGGTTTCGGCAACTCCCGAAGGTCATTGCAACGCTGCAGGAAGGTTTCGGGAACTCCCGAAGGCCATTGCAACGCTGCAGCAAGGTTTCAAATCACTCTGGAAGCCATTGCAACGCTGCAGCGAGGTTTCAAATCACTCTGGAAGCCATTACATCGCTGCAGCGAGGTTTCAAATCACTCTGGAAGCCATTACAACGCTGCAGCAAGGTTTCAAATCACTCTGGAAGCCATTACATCGCTGCAGCGAGGTTTCAAATCACTCTGGAAGCCATTACATCGCTGCAGCGAGGTTTCAAATCACTCTGGAAGTCATTGCAACGCTGCAGCGAGGTTTCAAATCATTCTGGAAGCCATTGCAACGCTGCAGCAAGGTTTCAAATCACTCTGGAAGTCATTGCAACGTTGCAGCGAGGTTTCAAATCACTCTGGAAGCCATTGCAACGTTGCAGCGAGGTTTCAAATCATTCTGGAAGTCATTGCAACGCTGCAGCAAGGTTTCAAAGAAAATATTCACTGAGCTGTGTTCCCGGTAAAATAATTAGTATAACGTCATGGCAAAATCATAGTTCAACTTCTCTGGTTTTGAGAAAAAAAGAAAAAATTAATCAGGACACAGTTTTATTAACACTCCCCTATTTTCGTTTTGCTCCTTGGGCAGAATAGTTCTTCTCTGTTCGATTTTCCCACCGGAAATTTTTAATCGGCGTTTCTTCCTGATTAAGGGCTAAAGTCCTTAATCTGTTCGGATAAAAACAAAAAAGATTTAAAGCCTGATAATCAGTATAGTAAAATTAAATGAAGTAGTAATGAATACCTCTTTCTCCGACGTGATGTAATTAAGATGTAAGGAATTGTTTTACTCCCGCCATTCGAAAAATTTACTTTGCTTTTCATTAGTTAATGTTTGTTTGCAAAGCCATTAAAAAATACGGGAAATTCGAATTAGTGTGTTAACTAAATTTAAATGCAATGAAGATAAAAGCAAAGTATTTCAATGAGATGGTAAAAATCTCATGGCGTTTGTTCCTGCTGGGAGCCTTTTTTCTCCTTACGCATAGAACTTTTGCACAGGAACTGACCGTTAACGGAATCGTTACCGATGAGCAAAATTTGCCTTTACCCGGCGCATCGGTAGTAATTAAGGGTACTACCAGCGGAACCATCACCGACTTGAACGGAGAATATACCCTTTCTGCCGGGGCGGATGATATTCTCGTCTTTTCCTTTATTGGAATGAAAAAACAGGAGGTGGCAGTGGATGGCCGTTCACGAATCGATATCCAAATGGAAGTCGAGACGGAAACATTGGAAGAACTGGTGGTGATAGGATATGGTTCCGTAAAAAAGAAAGATGTTACTACCTCTATCTCTACTGTTTCTACCAAAGAATTGGAAAAGAAACCCATTACCAATGTGGCGCAGGCAATACAGGGACGGGCTGCCGGAGTCTCGGTGATGAAACCCAGCGGTTCCCCCGATGCCGGAATGGTGGTAAGAGTGCGTGGTACTACCTCCCTGAACGGTAATAATGATCCTTTATATGTAGTTGATGGGGTACCTATGACCGACATTTCCTATCTGTCGCCCACCGAAATCGAAAGTATGCAAATATTGAAAGATGCCTCTTCCGCTGCCATTTATGGCTCCCGGGCGGCTAACGGTGTCGTCATTATTACTACAAAAAACGGAAAAGCGGGGGTAGCGAAAATTACTTTTAATGGTTACATGGGTATTACCGACCTGACCAATGAAATTGAATCTTTGAATCTTGAACAATATCGTGAATTACTTAATGATTTAGAACTCAATATTAACCTGCCCGATAATCTTACCGATCAAACCGACTGGTACGATGAAACCTATCAGACAGCCTTGACTCAAAACTATCAGCTTTCCATATCCAATGGCGATGATAAAATGAACTATTACATTACCGGTGGTTATACCCGGGAAGAAGGGGTGATTAAGGTCTCTTTTTTCGAACGCTACAACTTTAAGGCAAATCTTCAGAATGAAATTCGTCCCTGGCTAAAGGTCGGCGCTAATATCTCCTATTCTGACTATACCGGAAACGGCATTATATCAGGTACCGGTTCAAACCGGGCAGGTGTTGTATTGTCGGTTATTAATACCCCCACATATGCTCCCGTTTGGGATCCTGATAATCCCGGTCAATATTATAACAATTTTTATGGGGTTAATATTACTCACCCGGTCGAAAATATGTCCCGGAGTGAAGATAATGAGTCCAATAACCAAAGATTACTGGCTACCGGTGATGTTGAAATTGCTTTTGCCCCCAATCTGAAACTGAAATCTTCCATAACTCTTGACCGAAGCTATAATCATTCAGTATCCTTCCTGGATCCGGTGAAAACTGCCTGGGGGCGATCCAATTATGGTATGGGTAGCGACACACGCTCGCTTAGTACCGTCATGATATATGATAATGTGCTTACTTATAACCAATCGTGGGATAAACACAATTTTGATTTGATGCTGGGAAGTTCAGGAACTACTTCCGAGTGGTCTCAAAGTTACCAGTCTGCATCTCATTACCGCGATGGTAGTATCAAAACGTTAAATGCTGCCAATAAGATTTCGCCATACAACGGAACGGTTGCCGCCGAGTGGGCTATAATGTCCTATTTTGGTCGTCTGGGCTACAATTTTGATGACAAATATCTTATTACCTTGAATATGCGTGCCGATGGTTCATCTAAGTTGCATCCCGACCATCGTTGGGGCTATTTTCCTTCCGCATCAGCGGCATGGAGAGTCTCTTCCGAGCCCTTTATGGCTGATATTTCATGGATCGATGACTTGAAAATCAGAGGTGGCTGGGGACAAACAGGTAACCAATCCGGCCTGGGCGATTATGCCTATCTGGAACGATATAATATAATTCGCCAAAACTGGTGGGAAGAAGGAAATGAAAATGCCACTGTTAGTCTTAGTCAGGCAAATTTGAGAAATACTGATCTTACCTGGGAAACTACTACTCAAACCAATATTGGGCTGGACCTTACTATTCTTAAAAGCCGATTGACTTTTAATATGGATTGGTACTATAAGAAAACCACTGATATGTTAATGACCGTCGACCTCCCTGCCGGATCGGCTGCAGCTAGTACCATAAGTCGTAATGAGGGAGAGATGACCAATAAAGGCTTTGAATTCATGGTAAGTTCTCACAATATCACGCGTCCCAACTTTAAATGGGATACCGATTTTAATATCTCATTTAACCGGAATGAATTGACCAGCCTTGAGCTTACTAAAGTTTATTATTATGCTATTACCAGTGAATATGTTAACGAATATGCTGTTCGTATTGAGCCCGGCAGGCCGCTGGGTAGTTTTTACGGATACATCAGCGATGGGGTAGACCCCGAAACCGGAGAACTTATCTATCGCGATGTAAATGGTGACGGCATTCTTTCTACCACCGACCGTACCTACATCGGTGATCCGAATCCTGATTTTACCTTCGGATTAACCAATAATATTTCTTACAAAGGATTTTCTCTTAATGTTTTGATTCAGGGAAGCTATGGAAACGACATATTCAATGCTTCACGTATCGAAACGGAGGGTATGTATGACGGGAAAAACCAATCTACTGCGGTTCTGGACAGGTGGAGAATTCCCGGCCAGATCACAGACACCCCTAAAGCCGGTTTCGATATTAAGACTTCTTCTTATTTTGTTGAAGATGGTAGTTATCTGAGAGTTAAAGATATCACTCTGGCCTACGAGTTTCGGAAAGACTTTCTCAAGCGACTGGGTATTGCCAGATTACAACCTTATGTGTCGGCAACCAATCTAATTACCCTTACCAATTATTCAGGTATGGACCCCGAAGTTAACCAATGGGGCAATAGTGGGGCTGTTCAGGGTATCGATTGGGGAACCTATCCTCAGACCAAATCATTTGTTTTTGGTGTAAATGTTGAATTTTAATCGATTACAATTATGAAAATGATAAATATTTTGATTAAAGGATTCGGGATATTTTTGCTTTTGATAATATCCTTCTCTTGTTCTCTGGATAAAGATCCTTTGTCCGAGTTTTCGGAAGTAACCATCGGCAGTTCAGATGATGATGGTGACCGTATTAAGTTTGAAACCCGTAGCGAAATGTTGACTCAATATGAAGGGATGTATGAACTTTTCAGAAGTCGTCAGGAACACTGGTATCTCGATTATCTTATGATTACCGAAGTGCGTTCCGACAATGCCTATGCCGGCACCGTTGGGGCAGAAGTAATGCCCTTCGAAAACAATTCACTGGACGGAGGTAATAGTGTCATTACGCGTGATTGGAATCGGTACCTTGAAGATATTGCCTATGTAAATTCCATAATCGAAAACATCGATTTAGTGCCGGATCCTTCGTTTTCGGAGGAGGAAAGAGCACAGTGGAAAGCCGAAGCCAAAATTTTCAGGGCTATGGTTATGCTCGATATGGTCCGTTTCTGGGGTAATATTCCGGTAATTACCAAAGAGGCCGAGGATATTACCGCCGAAAATATTGAAGAGGTTTATCCTACCTATTTCCCGAGTCAAAATACACCTGAGGAGGCTTATCAACAAATTGTGGATGATTTAACTTCGGCGATTCCCGATGCCCCTGAGGCCGGCGATGACAAAACCATTCTTACAAAGGCGGTGGCTCGGTCGCTGTTGGCTAAAGCCTATGCCGAAAAACCCATTCGTGACTATGATAAAGTGATCGAATATTGCGATGCCGTTATCGCGGACGGGTTCCAACTTGTGGATGATTATTCGTTGCTTTTCAGAATGAACGAAGCAGGAACCGACATTGAAGCACGAAACACTTCCGAGTCGATTTTCGAAGTCCAATTCTTTACCGGTAGCGGTAACTGGGTTACATGGATGTTTGGACGTAACCTTCTTGACTGGGATCAGAATTTCTCATGGGCCAAATGGGTGACACCTTCACGAGACCTTATTGCTGCTTTTGAAGACGA
The DNA here is from genome assembly GCF_900112795.1 of Thermophagus xiamenensis. Taxonomy (GTDB): domain Bacteria; phylum Bacteroidota; class Bacteroidia; order Bacteroidales; family Marinilabiliaceae; genus Thermophagus; species Thermophagus xiamenensis. Next base: position 46,530 of record NZ_FONA01000006.1, on the reverse strand, counting down.
AAATGATGACATCCGAATGGGCCAATCCATCGTTTATTATGATTGTAATTGGAGCCTCTATTATCCTTCCGACTATTATCCTTTCATGTACAAAATACGGTCGGGCAACAATAGTATTATCAAGCTACGTCTGGCCGATATCATGCTTTTAAAGGCCGAAGCTCTTGCCTGGAAAGGCGAACTAAATGCCGCAGCTGATATTGTAGACCAAATTAGAGCGCGTGTTGATTTGCCGGGGTTGTCCGAGTCGGTTAAGGCATCTCAGGAATCGATGATTGAGGCTGTATTGAACGAACGACGGCTGGAACTTGCTTTTGAGGGGCACCGTCTATTCGACCTTATACGCAACGGGAAATTACAATCCGTAATGAACTCTGTTAATGACAGAGATAGTGGCCGATTATCACAATCCAGACCTTTTACTGAAGATTCGGAACTGCTTCCCATCCCGCAAACCGTGCTGGATGCCAATACCAATCTTGTTCAGAATCCGGGTTATTAATTTGATATAAAATTGTCGAATGATGAGTGGTCTGTTTCATAATTTTTTAGACCCTTAATTAAACATTTGAAGATGATAAAGGAATTTTTTTATATGACAATTTTAGGGCTGGTTTTCATGTCGTGCAGTGCCTGTTCGGAAGACAAGAATGACAGTCCCGACGAAGAGCCTAATGACATTCCCGAAGTGGGAGATGTTACCCTGTATGTTACAACGGCTAACCGTGCTTACGATTTTGCCCAAAAAGCTGTTGATTTTAGTCAAACATCAAACATGTCTCCAACCACCATTACGCTGGACCCCTCAACGCGGTATCAGGAAATGGATGGTTTTGGCGCTGCTCTTACAGGATCATCCTGCTATAATCTTTTGCAGATGGATCCTGCCGACCGAACCGCTTTTCTCAAACAAACCTTTTCACACGATGAGGGAATGGGCTACAGTTATGTACGTATCTCTATCGGCTGTTCCGATTTTTCACTGAGCGAATATACCTGTTGTGATACACCGGGTATAGAAAATTTTAGTCTGCAAAGTGAAGAAATTGATTATGTGATTCCTGTTTTAAAGGAAGTGCTGGCAATTAATCCCGACCTTAAGATTCTGGGATCACCGTGGACTTGCCCCAGGTGGATGAAGGTCAATAATCTTACCGATTTGCAACCCTATAATTCCTGGACCGGCGGACATTTAAATCCTGAGTACTATGATGATTATGCCACCTATTTTGTGAAATGGATTCAGGCTTTTGCCGGTTATGGCATTGATATTTATGCCATAACACCGCAAAATGAACCGTTGAATACCGGTAATTCGGCTTCGCTGTTTATGGGCTGGGAAGAACAACGCGATTTTGTAAAAATATTGGGACCTGCGCTTCAGGAGGCAGGCCTTGAAACCAAGTTGTATGTTTTTGATCACAATTACAATTACGACAATATGAGTGATCAGGAAGATTATCCGGTTAAAATTTATCAGGATGAAGACGCAGAACCATTTATTGCCGGTGCTGCTTATCATAATTATGGCGGCAATATCGATGAATTGCTCGATATACACGAAAAGGCACCTCACAAAGAATTAATCTTTACCGAAACATCAATAGGTACCTGGAACGATGGACAAAATCTTGCTGTCAGACTGATGGACGATATGGAATATGTAGCCCTGGGAACTGTTAATAGGTGGTGTAAAGCGGTCATCGTCTGGAATCTGATGCTGGATTCCAACCGCGGACCCAACAGAGAAGGAGGATGTCAAACCTGTTACGGTGCAGTGGATATCAGCTCGCAAGATTATAAATCCATTAGCCGTAATTCTCATTACTACATTATTGGTCACCTGGCCAGTGTCGTAAAGCCGGGGGCTGTACGTATTAATACTTCCGGGTATGAAGAGGATGGAATTCTTTACAGTGCATTCCAAAACACCGATGGATCCTTTGCTCTGGTGTTAATGAATAACAGAGATGAGAACAAATCTATTACCATAAGCGATGGTACTAACCACTTCACCTATGTTGTCCCTTCAAAAGCGGTTGTATCATATCGTTGGAATCAATAATTTTAAATAGCAGAATTATGAAAAAGATTATATTTTTCTTCAGTTTATTATTACCGGTTTTTTTCTTTGTCGCCTGCGATGATGATGAAGAGGTTACCGGACAACCTCAGCTGGTGTTAAATAGTGAAATTTCTCAGGCAAATTTTGGCGATAGTATCTCTTTTTCGGCCACGGTAAGCGATGCCGATAATGTGCCGTTATCTACTCTTAAAGCTCAGTTGTATTTCGGCGATGAGATGGTGCAGGAAACAGTGATTCGTACCAAAACCGAAGGAGATTACAGTGGCAAAATATTTGTCCCGTTTCTGAAAGATGTTCCCAACGGAACGGCTACCCTCAAATTTATCTTGCAAAATATCCGATTTGCCATTGAGGAACAAAGCATGGGTGTTGACCTTTCACGACCCGATTATCCCTATTTGATTTTAGTTACCGATGATGGAAATGAGTATCAGATGGATCGTTCCGAGCTGTATCAATATACCGTTACGGCAAATTTCCCGCAAAAAGTTAATGGATACATTAAAACACCGGTGCTTAATGAGCAGGGTAATGTAATTACGTTTGGTTGGGAAGACGGAGACATCATACAGGGAAGCAATTCCCCAATTACATTTTCCAATTATGCTGCGGGTGAATATGCTATTTCTTTCAATACCCTTACTTATGAGGCCGCTCCATTTATTACTTTGGAATTTGCCGGAGAAGAGATGGCAATGATTGATGCCAATAATTATAAAGTGGAGATGGAGCTGGAGCAAAATCAATCCATTGAAGTTACCGGTATACCGGATATAGAGCAATGGTGGATCGACCCCGACTTCTTTGTCGCCAATGAAGACGGTTCGTATACTTTTCTGCCTGTTTCCGGGAAGTATAGGGTTATCGCCAATTTTGAACTGAGCTATTTTATTGTGGAGGCCATGTCGGGTGATGAGACGGCTACTTTGCAGGATGATGGTAGTGGAGCCTTATGGATTATTGGTACTGATATTGGCAAACCTTCATTAGAAAACGAAGTGGGATGGAATACCGATAGAGCCCTTTGCATGGCACAAATTACTCCCAAAAAATATCAGGTAACGGTAGTTGCCGGACAGTCGATTAATCCTTCAAGTATCAACTTTAAGTTTTTCCATCAAAAAGGATGGGGTGGGGAGTATAAAAACGATAATCTAACAACCTCAAGTGATATTGTTTTCGTGGGCGATGGCTCAAATGGAAGGGATCCCGGAAACCTCGGACTGGTGGATGGGGTAACATTGACCGAAGGAGCTGTCTATGTTTTTGAAGTGGATATTACTGCCGGAAAAGAAAATGCCGTCTTGACTGTCAAAAAATTATAAGTTTTTATAACTTGATTTCAAAAAAAGGATCCTTTACTGATACCCCTTAATCGGTGTGGATATCATCCATTCACCGGTGAGGGGGGTGTTGAGAGGTAAGCCTTTAAAAACATTGGTTCCCGAAATTTCGGGAGTCAATGTTTTGGTTTTTTCGTTACTCCTTTACACACAACTAATAAAGTTATTACAAAAAACTGTTAGAATTATGAAGAAATTGTTTAGTGCATTGGTACTTTTGGCTTTTGGGTTTTCGGGATGCAATAATGCACCAAATGAGAAAACCGAATCAATAACCGATAAGTTAAACCAAAAGGGAAATACCATTTCTGCTACTTCGGCAGTAGTCTACCGAACAGCCAAAGAGACACAGGACCGGCTCAGCAAGGTGGGTGCCATTTCATTCGAAGAGTTTCGCCAGCCTCTGGAGACCCAACCCTGTGTTTTTATTGACCCATCAAATACTTTCCAGACTTTCCTGGGGGTGGGAGGTGCCTTTACCGATGCCTCGGCCGAGGTATTTGCCAAATTATCGGCTCAAAAGCAACAGGAACTTCTGGATGCCTATTTTGGAGAGAAGGGAATTAACTACACTTTTATGCGTACACATATTGCCAGTTGTGATTTTTCAAGTGAAAGTTATGACTATGTGGATGAAAACGATTCAGCACTGGCGACATTTTCTGTTGAGCACGACCTTAAATATCGTATTCCTTTCATAAAAAAAGCGATGGATATTGTTGGTGAGGATTTTAAAATGTTTGTGAGTCCCTGGAGTCCGCCCGCATGGATGAAAGATAATAACAACCGGTTGAGGGGCGGTAAGCTTCTTGACAAATACAAACAATCATGGGCCAATCACTACGTGAAATTTATCCGGGCCTATGAGCAACAGGGTATTCCCGTATGGGGCTTGTCGGTTCAGAACGAGCCAATGGCCGTTCAGCGATGGGAGTCCTGTATCTATACTGCCGACGACGAAAGAGATTTTGTGAAGTATTATTTGGGGCCTACCCTCGAAAAACAGGGCATGAGTGATAAAAAACTGATTGTTTGGGACCATAACCGCGACCTGATTTTTCAACGGGCATCAGTTATCTTCAACGACCCGGAGGCTTCCAGATATATTTGGGGTATCGGGTTTCACTGGTATGAAACCTGGACAGGCAGTGATATGCAGTTTAATAACCTAAAAGCAGTGAAAGAAGCTTATCCCGACAAAAATCTGGTATTTACCGAAGGTTGTGTAGAGGCATTTAATTATGACAGGTTAAATGATTGGGGGCTTGGAGAAAGGTACGGAAAGTCCATGATTAATGATTTTAACAACGGAACGGTTGCCTGGACCGACTGGAATATCCTTTTGGATGAAAATGGTGGGCCCAATCATGTTGGCAACTATTGTTTTGCGCCCGTGCACGCCAATCTATCGATGGACCAATTGATATACACAAACAGTTATTACTATATTGGACATTTTTCAAAATTCATTCGTCCGGGAGCACGTCGAATCAGCTGTGCCTCCAGTCGTGATGTGCTGCAAGCCACTGCTTTTATGAATCCGGACGGTACCATTGTGGTAGTGGTAATGAATGTTTCCGAAGAAGCAATGCCCTTTAAATTATGGATGAACGGGAAAGCTGCTTCTATTAATAGTTTACCACATTCAATCGTTTCGGTGGTTATGAATTAAATAGTATCCGGGAGTCTGAACAAACCGGAAGAAGGTGTCTGAAAAGCTAAATAATGCCGGGTGGTTTTGTAGAACTGATATAAAGCCGGTAATTATTAATGTCAATGGCAAAATCGACTTTTTTGACACCTTCTTTTTTTATAAATTTTCAATTCTAATTTGTCGTATCTTCGTTGCAGTAGGGTCCTGTTTTTTCTTATTCTAATTTCTTCGGGCATTAAAACAACTAAGAATCTATCAATTCCTGGATGCCGGGATATTTCTTTTTTAATCTGTATCTTGCTGTTTCGACACCTCTCACCGAAATATTGAAAATACTGGCAATCTCTTTATTGGCCAGTTCCATTTTTATAAAGGCACATAACCTGAGGTCTTTGGCAGAAATAGCCGGGTATCTGCTTTTAAGTTCATTGAAAAGGTCCTGATGAACCCGCTCGAGGTTAGTATCAAATAATTGATATTGCGATTCATCATTAAGGCTCATTTGTATTTTCTTGACCATCTCCAGGATACTTTTTCGTACTGTGTCGTTTCCGGCATTTTTTCTGACATTGTTGAGTTCCGCTTGAATGTCGATCAATAATTCCCGCATCTTGGCAATCAGAAGGGCATTATTTACCAGGTCTTTGCTTTTTTCAATATTTTCTGCCTCCATGCGCTTTTTTTCTTGCAGAATGATCTGGTTTTCCCGCTCTATTTCTCTGGCTTTTTGAAGTTGCTTTTCTTCTTCGCGGGTCTTTTCCTTTTCTTTTAATATGATTTTCTGAACCTGTTTATAAAGACTAAAGATAATGGTTATTCCTACCCCGATCCAGAAAATAATCCATGGCCAGGTGGCATACCATGCCCGTTCAACAGTGAATGTTACCTTTGCAACGTTGGTGAATTCGCCCGATAGACTTTTCGCTTTTACTTTTAATGTATAATCTCCCCATTTTAAGAATGAAAAATTAACATCGGGTTTTTCTTGCCAGGGTGACCAATCACTCATATAACCTTCCAAAAAGTAGGCATAGCGTATATTGGTTTTATCTTTGATAAACGGTGCCGAAAAATGAAATTTAATGTTGTAAACCTCATTGGGAAATACTATGGGAGTTTCAAAGAACTTCATGTTGCGGGTAATGGTGGTATCTTTGAAACTATAGCTAATGCTTCTTATATGGGTTTTAGGGTGGTTGATTGTGTTGATTCCTTTTGGTGGACTGGATTTATAGGCGAATAATCCATGGGTAGTGCCAATTAATACTTCATTGCTGCCGTTTAACGGGACGATACATTCCATACCCCGGTTAAGGGTCCCTTTTAGAGATAAAAATGGATCTGTTATTACCGCATTATTATTTGTGTGATCAATGAATGCAATTTGGTCATCGATAACACACCAGGTGGTGTCGCCATGGGCGATTAATTGCCGGATGTTTTTATCGTTTCCCAGCAGGGTAGTCAAAAATTTGTGAACCTCAAAGCGGCCGGTCGCTTCATTGAATACATATAGCCCATGATTGGTTGAAAAGATATCTTCCCCCCGCCATTGATGCACATTGATATTAAATGTCGATGGCAGTCCATTTTGTTCACTAAAATGTTCCGTGGAAACAATTCTCGAATGGTTTTCATTGGTCTTTATTCTATAAACCCCCTTGTAGCCATGGCAAACCCAATAAGAGTGTTCCTGACCGCCAACAGCCATTAAATCGCGTGTGGATTCCTCAAATCCGGGAATTTTTTCATGTATTACCTCTACACCCAATGGTGTAAGGTGTATAGAACCCAGACCATTGTATGTACATACAAAATAATGACTTGTCGACTGTGAAGATATGGGATATAGTTTCCAAACACCTGAGAAATTTCCTATTCTGACTGTTTTATTCTCCAAAATTTGAAATAAGCCTCTGTCATGGGCACAAAAAAGCTTGTCGTTTATAACCTTGAGTGACCAGGCCTGCCCTTGCAAACCCTGTATTCTGGTAAATTCATTTTGACTGATAATCGTATCCGTGGTATGTGTTGAAGAGTGAAAGACTCCCTGATTGGTGGCTATGTATAACCGGTTTTTAAACCATAATGCATCGTATATGGACGACCCCTGAAACATTAAAGTTAAGGGTGCATGGGGATCAAAAAAATCAAGGCCTTTGTTCAATAATATCCATATTAAGCCCTCCCGGGATTCGAACAGATTCAAAACGGTTTTATCCTGTAGTTCAGTAAAGGTTCTAACCTGTTGTATCCTATCGCCTTTAATTTGCCAGGAGATTAATTTATGGCTTAGGGTCCCGGTATATATTATGCCGGAAGTAGACTTGATTGCCGAGGTAAAGACTTCCGGCCCTCCGGTTGTAAGACTTAATCTTTTTTGAACGGTTTTTGTGCTGAGGTTTACTGAATAGATATTCCCGGCCTTGGTCAATATTAATATATGTTCTTTTTGATCGGAGGATAGGATATTTACTATTTCTTCATTGTTAAGCCGCTGTGTGGATAAAAATGGTGTGAATTGCGATGTTCGGACGTCCAGAGTAAATAGAGTATTACCATCTAAAACAAACAAATGGTTTTTACAAATGCCGGCATATCCAAAATAATCTTCCGGCTCAATAATTTTGTAATTACCGTTGTCAAGAAGACATATATAATTAAAACTCTGAAAAATGATTGTACCATCCTTTTCCAATATTTTCCAAACATTTCCGAAATCTTTGTATTTGTCAGGCAGGTTGGTAATTAATGATTGATAAGTAAAACCATCATCCTCTTTATTTTTTATTATTCCAAATTCATTGAACCCTCCCGCATAAATTGTCCCGTCAGAAGCACAATACAGACTTCTGACCGAGCTGTTGTTGGGTAATGTGGCTTTGTCCCATCGCTCGCCGTCGAAGCGCAAAACCCCTGTGTTATTGCCGAGATACATTAATCCTGCTGTATCCTGACATGCCGTCCAAAATTGTGAATCACTGTTATAATCGGTATGCGAAAAGTGATATACCGGCGGATTACCAATGATGGACCTCTTGGCATTTGGGTAGGCTTCAAAAGTGAAAAGCAGAAGGTATATTAATACCCCCATAAAGCCGCCCGGAAATTTCTTTTGGTTTTGTTTATGCATGCCTGATATTAAAAACAATTTGATTTTTTTAAGTCCAAAAATAGGGATTACTTCAGGGATTATTTATTTTTAAATGATTAAATCAATATACTTCTCTTAAAGATACTATGTTAATCGTTTAAATAAAATTAACTGATTATGAAAGCTAAAATTTTATTTTCTTTGTTGTTACTCTTCTGTTTGATTTCTTTAAACCTCACCTCCCAAAACCCGAATTTTCACATCTATTTATGTTTTGGCCAGTCGAATATGGAAGGTTCGGCAAAGATTGAGGCCTGCGACTTGAATGTTGACGGTCGTTTTCAGGTTATGGCTTCCACTGACTGTTCGAAAAATGGTCGCCAAACAGGTACCTGGTATGCAGCCATTCCTCCTTTGAGTCAATGTTATGTTGGTCTTTCACCGGCCGATTATTTTGGTCGTACCATGGTTGCCAATTTGCCCGACAGCATCACTGTTGGTGTCATCGTGGTGGCTATAGGCGGGTGTGATATCCGGCTGTTTGATAAGGATATTTATAAGGACTACTTAAATACCTATCCTGAAGCGTGGTTTCAGGACAAGATTAAGGCCTATGGCGGAAATCCCTATGAGCGATTAATTAGTCTGGCCAAAAAGGCCCAAAAAGACGGAGTGATTAAAGGCATACTGTTGCATCAGGGCGAAACCAATAATGGTGATGAGCAATGGCCACAATATGTTAAGAAGATATATGAAGATATGCTCAATGATCTTTCGCTCGATGCCGAATCGGTACCTTTGCTGGCAGGTGAGGTCGTGGGCGAAGACCAGCAAGGGGTATGTGCTGCCATGAATCCGATAATTAACAAATTGCCGGATGTGATACCTGCTGCTCATGTTATTGATTCAGAGGATTGTCCCGTGAGGGAGGATCATGTCCATTTCAATTCGGAAGGGGTAAGAAAGCTGGGACGACGATATGCCTTTACGATGCTTTCGTTGTTAGGCTATCTGTAATTGTTGCTTTATGGATGTTCTTAACCAACATATTGTTTTGTTGTAACGGCAGGTGCAATTTGAGTATAATACCCGGCTGCTTTATTTCCGTTTATGGTAGATGTTTTATAAAATATTGAAAATGAAATGAAAAAATAAGGGGAGGCGTAAAAATAAATGAATGGGAATTTGTTCGTTATGGGAATGATGTTTACTTTTATATGCCTGCTATAATAAACAATTAGGTTAAGTTAAAAGGTATATGGAAAAAAACATTTTTCAGCACAAGTTTCTATTTGTAAGTTTATTTATTGCTTTTATGATATTTGGAAATGCATGTCGGGAACAGTATACAGGCTCGCCGGTAACTATTAATTTAAATGACAACTGGGAGTTTTCTCAGGCCGGCACCGATAAATGGATGCCCGCAACCGTACCCGGGACGGTTCATTCCGATTTGATGGCCAATGGGGTTATTAAAGATCCGCATACAGGCATGAATGAAGATGATGTGCAATGGGTAGAAAAAGAAGATTGGATTTATCGCACCTCTTTTAATGTTGATAAATCTCTGTTATCAGGCCCCGATGTCATTGAGCTGTTCTTCAATGGGCTGGATACATATGCTGATGTTTATCTTAACGATGAAAAAATTCTGACAGCCGACAATATGTTTGTTGGCTGGAGAGTGGATGTTAAGGAGTATTTGAAGGAGGGAACAAATACGCTTCGCATCTATTTTCATTCGCCCGTAAAAGAGGGTATGAAGAAACTTAAAAGATTGGATTATTTGCTACCGGCCATCAATGAGCAGGCCCCGGAGGGCGAACGTACCAATATCTTTACCCGTAAGGCTCCGTTTCATTATGGATGGGACTGGGGCCCTCGACTCGTTACTTCCGGAATCTGGAAGCCGGTTGTTCTAAAGGCATGGAGCAGAGCTGATATCGAGGATGTTTATATTCAAACCGACGAGGCTCATCAATCCGCTGCAAAAGTGTCGGGGAATATCCATGTTCGGGTTACCCATGCCGGGAAATACAGGGTAGAACTCAAAACCGATGCACCTGCCGAGCCTTTCGTGCGTGATGTAGAGCTTAAACAGGGCGATAACTATATTCCGTTTCAACTGGAGTTGGATCATCCCAAACTATGGTGGACTAACGGACTGGGAGAACCCCATTTGTACAGCTTTGATTTTTCCCTGAAGTTCGAAGAACAACCGGTGGATGAATATCATCTCGATTATGGTGTCCGAACCTTAAGAGTTGTTCAAAAACCTGATGAGGTTGGTCATACTTTTTATTTTGAGCTGAATGGAGTGCCGGTCTTCATGAAGGGTGCCAATGTTATTCCGTCAGAAACTTTAACACCGTTAATCACTAAGGAGCGCTACGAAAATCTTATTCAGAATGCCATCGATGCAAACATGAATATGATTAGAATTTGGGGTGGCGCCATCTATGGTGATGATTACCTGTACGATTTGTGCGACCGTAATGGCATATTGGTATGGCAGGATTTTATGTTTGCCTGTGCCCTTCAGCCGGGCGACGAGGCGCATTTGGAAAATATCCGGAAAGAGGCCAGATACAATGTAAAACGTCTTCGCAACCATCCATCCCTGGCCATGTGGTGTGGCAATAACGAAAACTTTCACGGTTGGCATGAATGGGGATGGGACCGTATGTTTAAGCCCGATGTTAAAGAATTTGTGTGGAATACCTACCAGAAAATTTTTGATGAAATTCTTCCTCAGGCCGTCAGTGAGCTGGACTCAATGCGCTATTATCATCCCTCTTCACCAATAGGTTACGGAGGTAAAAAGGCCGACCGCACTTCCGGCGATGAGCATGACTGGACCATTTGGTTTGGACAAAAGCCTTTTTCAGCCTATAACGATAATGTTCCGCGTTTTGTTAGTGAGTATGGATTACAATCGTTTCCTTCAATGCATACCATTAAGCAATTTTCCGAACCGGAAGATTGGGCTTATGATTCAAAGCTCATGCGGCATCGTCAGAGAGGTAGAATGCCATACATCCGTCCGGGATTTGACGGTAACGATATGATTAAATGGTATATGGAGCAATATTATAATGTTCCCGATACTTTCCCGGATTTTGTGTATGTGAGCCAGTTGCTTCAGGCAAAAGCCTATAAAACCGCCATTGAAGCGCATCGCCGCAATAAACCGCATTGCATGGGGTCGCTTTACTGGCAACTTAACGACAGCTGGCCTACCATCTCATGGTCAACGGTTGATTATTATGGCCGGTGGAAGGCCGCTCACTACTTTGTTAAAAAGGCTAACGAAGCATTTATCTTATCCCCTGTCTTGGAAGAGGGTAAAGTAAATGTTTATGCTGTTAACGATTATCTGCAATCCATATCCGGTGAATTGTTGGTTAAGGTCATTAGTTTTGATGGAGATGAACTCTTTTCACAAAAAGTGGATGCACGGGTTCCGGAAAATAGTTCAGTAGTTATTTTTGAAGATTTACTAACCAATTTAGTGGATGATGACAAGCTTAGCAATGCTGTATTGGCTGTGGAATTTCACTCCGGCGGACAAATCATTGCCGATAACCTTCTCTACTTTAAGGAGCCTAAAGAATTAGAGCTTCCCGATGCCTCAGTTGAGGTTTCGGTGGGAAAAACTGCCGACGGATACAGAGTTACCGTCTCTTCCGACAAACTGGTTAAAAATGTTTTTCTTGACACTGCCGGTGGAACCGGGCGTTTTTCAGATAATTTTTTCGATGTTCTGCCCGGTGATGCTGTGGTCGTAGAACTTAAAACCGATAAGCAGCTGAGCCTCGACAATGATATTATAATCAGAACTTTGAATGATCTGGTAAATGTTGACGAATAAGGAGCGGAAGACCGAAGCCATTCATATTCCTTCCGACTTTATAGGTCGTTTTGATGAAAACCTGTATGGTAGTCTTATGGGCGACAAGGCGCACAGCGTAATTTTTGATAACTCTAAAATAAAACGTTTTGTACCCGGATTTCAGGCCACCATACCGTTTTGCGAAGGTATTAAGCGCACGCTTCAATGGTTTGAAGCTGAACCCGGACGGATTCAGATGAACCCCGCCAAAAGTCAGTTGGTGGAGACCATTATTCAGGCCTACAGGCGAGGCTGGCAGTAATTAGCTGCCAGATTTATTTTGTACTACGGTTATTCTGTTTTTTGCGATTGTACCTTTTCCGGCAATATCAACATCGGATGTTGCGGCTGCAGTACCATTTTCTTTATAATGTTGGGGTTAAACATTTTTTCGAAAAAATTATAATGATGTCGTATCAAGGCCAGCAGATTGGCTTCCTTTTCATCCATGAAAGCCAGTATGTCTTTGCAAGCATCCCCGGTATTTTCCATAAAGTGAAAATCTGTTTTTATGCCCGGAAAATAGCCTGACACTTTTTCTTCGATTTCCAAATGGTTCAGGGTATCATCTTCCAAAATTAAAAACAGCAGTTCGCTGTTATAATGGCTTACCACTTCGGTAAGCGTATCGGCCATTTTGTCTAATGACACTTTGTGTAAGTCGGTGGCGAAAACTATTTTTTTTGGCGGGACAAAACGGGCATCGATGGGAACTACCAACATTGGGTGGTGAATATTGTTTATCACTTCCAGGGCATTGCTTCCAAGCAATAGATGTTCCAGGGCCGTTTCGCCCTTGCAGCCCAATACTATCAAGTCGGAGTGATGGCTCTCTATTTCCTTTCGGATAACCTCGGTAATAGGGCCAAAGGCTGACAAAGGTTTTATCCTGGCGTTGGGAAATTGTGCATGTAGGGCCGATAATTCTTCCTTTAAGCTGCGCCGACTCTCGGCAGCCAATTCTTCTTTTACCTGTAAGATGTAAGGACTACCGCTGAAGTCCACATCAAAACAATTTAAAAGCTGATAACTAATGGGTTGGTCTTTAAACATTTTAAGAGCAAAGAGGGCAGCATTTCGGGCGGTAGCTGAAAAATCGGTTAGTAAGATAATGTGTTTCATGGCTTGGCATTTTTAGGTGGGTGACACATTTTTTGAAATATGCTGTTTGTGTTTTTATTCAAAAATTTACGAAAAAAAACAACATGTTGATACAGTATTGTTGATAATGTCGGTGTTGTTTTTAGAAAAGTCTGATTTTTTGCCGGTTAACTGAGAAAATATTTCGTCATTAATGAATGTTTTTTAGTAGCAAAAACCTCTTTAATTTCGGAAATCCTAAATCTAATCATCTAAAACCACCATCCAATTCTCTCTGCGTCATCGCGTCTCTGCGTTTATAAGTAATTAGTGCAAAGAGAATCGTGCATAGTGGATTTTCCTTAAGAAAATATTGAAATCTAACATCTAACATCTAACAATCTAACATCTAATAATCTCTCATCTATTACTTGTAAAGTGACCTTGTTGGTTACACTTAAAACTTGTATCTACTCAAAAATATTAATAAATTGCGTTGTTGTTAACGCTCTTTGAAATGATGGGAAAAATTGACAAAAATCAGGAATATTGCATTGAAAAAATTATTAATTTTGCGCTTCGAAAATTTTAGTTAATTTCAATCTAAAAAATATTAAATAGTGTAAAATTTGAATTTCAACAATTTGTTTGTCAATATTTTATAAAATATGCTCTCAGAAAGCAACATCCATTAAAACAAGGATTAAGACTTTTTTCCGGTTTACTTTGACTCTGTTCCGAAGGCTCAGAAAGCAACATCCATTAAAACAAGGATTAAGACCAAGAAAATCTCTACCTTTAAGGACTACCTGATCTCAGAAAGCAACATCCATTAAAACAAGGATTAAGACTACTTGAAACGGAAGCCTTCGGGTAGCTTAGTTGCCCTCAGAAAGCAACATCCATTAAAACAAGGATTAAGACTACTCACCTCCTTCGAATTCGTAGAGGTGGCCGTCGCTCAGAAAGCAACATCCATTAAAACAAGGATTAAGACAGTTGTGTACTGTTGGATAATAATCTGATTATCTGTCACTCAGAAAGCAACATCCATTAAAACAAGGATTAAGACAGAAAATCTCGTTCTATTAATCGAGCTTTTGTAGCTCAGAAAGCAACATCCATTAAAACAAGGATTAAGACAGCACCCAAATCAGATACTTCAGTGTTAGAGCTAGGACTCAGAAAGCAACATCCATTAAAACAAGGATTAAGACAATAAGGTATTGTGTAGGTCTGCGCCGTATTGGTTCTCTCAGAAAGCAACATCCATTAAAACAAGGATTAAGACATTTTTCTCAAAAAAAATAAAATAAAAAAAATAAAAACTCAGAAAGCAACATCCATTAAAACAAGGATTAAGACCTATAGGCTTCTTTAGCCTCGTTAAAATCCATTCCTCAGAAAGCATCTTCCATTAAAACAAGGATTAAGACCCAGAAATATCCATTCTTGAGGGTAGCTATTGCGACTCAGAAAGCATCTTCCATTAAAACAAGGATTAAGACAAAGCAGGTTGGTAACTACCATTGGTTACTACATAACCCAGATAATCTTGGCAAGCAACTTCCATTAAAACAAGGATTAAGACCTAAAGAAATAGCTATCCTCATCCTTTCTTTTAACTCAGAAAGCAACTTCCATTAAAACAAGGATTAAGACCGGATTAGATTATTAGGCAGAAGTGGCAAGGCAGAAGGGGAATACCGGGGAATTGAGAATGAAAAATGAAGAATGGATAATTGTTGGCGGAAAGAGATTAAAGCAATGTGTATGTTTCCTTTAGTGAAATTTGAAATCCATTATCTTATATCTAATAATCTCACATCTAACTATCTGTTTTTCTTTACGTCTCTGCGTTTAATGAAAAAGTTCAGAGTTGTCTTTCATTAAAACCCGGAAGTTTAAGAATCATTTCCAAAAACTAGTGTTATCAAAACATGTATCAACCAATCATTCATCGTCTGGCCTCTGGCTTCCGGCTTCTGACCTCTGATAAAAGCAAGGATTAAAATCGTGCAAGGTAGTTAGGCAGAAGTGGCAAGGCAGAAGGGGTATTTGGAAATTGAATAATGAACAATTGATAATTGATAATGAATAATGGAAAATGGAAAATTATTAGCGCTGTTAATATTCATCAGAAGTATACCACCAATATTCATCAAAAGTATACCACTTTTCCAGAGCTCTCATTGATGAATTAGCGAAGCGAAATGAAAAAGTTCAGAGTTGTCTTTCATTAAAACCCGGAAGTTTAAGAATCATTTCCAAAAACTAGTGTTATCAAAACATGTATCAACCAATCATTCATCGTCTGGCCTCTGGCTTCTGACCTCTGACCTCTGATAAAAACAAGGATTAAAATCGTGCAAGGTTATTAGGCAGAAGTAGCAAGGCAGAAGGGGGGAATACCGGGGAATTGAGAATTAAAAATGAAGAATGGATAATTGTTGGCGGAAAGCGATTAAAGCAATGTGTATATTTCCTTTAGTGAAATTTGAAATCTATTATCTTACATCTAAAAATCTTACATCTATCTGTTTGTTCTTTCTCTGCGTCATTGCGTCTCTGCGTTTATAAGTAATTAGTGCAAAGAGAATAGTGCATAGTGTATTTTCCTTAAGAAAATATTGAAATCTATCATCTTACATCTAAAAATCTAAAAATCTACCATCTAAATTCTGTTTTGTCATTGCGTCTCTGCGTTAAAAAGTAAAAGAAGTTATTAATGTAGGAGGGAGTATGGCCTAAGCTTATCGGTATTCAGAACTAAGGAATTCGAATTTGGGGCTTAGGAACTACTAGCTATACAATTAAAGTAAAACCTAAGATGCGCCGATGAAGGGGAAAAGGGGGAGAAGGCTAAAGTTAAATAACAGGCATAGAATGAGTTATTTTGCCAGATAGAATTTTAATAT
Source organism: Thermophagus xiamenensis (assembly GCF_900112795.1). Taxonomy (GTDB): domain Bacteria; phylum Bacteroidota; class Bacteroidia; order Bacteroidales; family Marinilabiliaceae; genus Thermophagus; species Thermophagus xiamenensis. The sequence goes on along the minus strand of NZ_FONA01000006.1, from coordinate 30,463 downwards.
TTTTCGGATAGAGTTGCTGCTAATTTTGTTAAAATCAATCTCTTTAGGGTCGAAGAATTGATATCCGGCAATATCATCAGCAACTTTGATGTTGTCAAAGTTCTTCACTTTGCAGGCAAAACCGCAGTCGGTGGTGAAGACGGAATAACCACTGTAGATATATTCATTGGGGAAACTGGTAAGATAAGTGGTGGTGGCAATTTCCAAATTCAATTCTTCTTTAATTTCCCTTTTAATGGCCTCTTCAGCACTTTCCATGGGGTCAACAAAACCACCGGGCAGGTCGAGTGCCCCTAAGTCGGGCTCTACCCCCCGCACGGTGAGGAGTATTTGTCCTTGGTCGTTTTCGATGACTGCAGCCACCGCTGTGGCACTATTGATGAAAAACTCAAACCCACAACTGCTACATTTAAATGACTTGTTTGTTTGCGGTTTAAAGAGTCCGGAACCACATCGCGGACAATATTTGAGTACTTTTTCGGGACGTGACATAAGTCTCTTTTTCGATTTTAAAATTTCTTCGGGATAAAATTCCCTTATTGCAATATTAATAAACCTAAAAACAAAACTATGTAAATCTTCTCAAAAAAATCTCTTTTTTAATATTTGAATTTGAATAAAATACTTTTTGTGGTTTTTTAAGTTGCTGTAATTTAGGGTCTTGTGAATGTGGCGTAGGGCCGTATCTGTTTAAAAAATTATGATTGATGAGATTGCCATAATCAAACATTTTATAATCTTACAATCTATTGTTTATCTTTGCAGCAAAAAAATGGTTCCGGGAATAGACGAAAAAGATTTAAACAAGTTTATTGTCGTAGGTGATCGTGTGCTAATAAAGCCCAAAACCCCTGAAAAGCGGACAAAATCAGGGTTATTCCTGCCCCCTAATGTGCAGGAAAAGGAGAAGATTCATTCCGGATATGTCATTAAAACCGGTCCGGGATATCCCATCCCGGCCATCGTAGAAGATGATGAACCCTGGAAGTCGAAAAATGAAAATGTGCGTTATGTGCCGCTTCAGCCCAAAGAAGGGGATTTGGCCATCTACCTTCAGAACAGTGGTTATGAAATAGAATTTAACAACCAAAAATATGTCATTGTCCCTCAATCGGCTATTTTGATGCTGATACGGGACGAAGGACTCTTCGAATAAACATACTGGCCTGATACTTTTATATTTAACCTTTTTTCCGGCATCTTTCTGTGCCGGATTTTTTTTCTTAGTCAAGGAAAGGATAGAACCGTGGTGAAAATCGAATCTAAAAAATTTTAGGTCGGAAATCGGCGGTTGAAATCGAATCTAAAAAATTTTAGGTCGGAAATCGGCGGCTGAAATCGAATCTAAAAAATTTTAGAACGGAAATCGGCGGCTGAAATTGAATCTAAAAAATTTTAGGTCGAAAATCGACGGCCGAAATTGAATCTAAAAAATTTTAGGTCGAAAATTGACGGCCGAAATTGAATCTAAAAAATTTTAGGTCGAAAATCGACGGCCGAAATCGAATCTGTAAAATTACAGGTCGAAAATTGACGGCCGAAAATGAATCTGTAAAATTACAGGTCGAAAATCGACGGCCGAAATCGAATCTGTAAAATTATAGGTCGAAAATCGGCGGCCGAAATCGAATCTAAAAAATTTTAGGTCGAAAATCGGCGGCCGAAATCGAATCTGTAAAATTATAGGTCGAAAATCGACGGCCGAAATTGAATCTAAAAAATTTTAGGTCGAAAATCGACGGCCGAAATCGAATCTGTAAAATTACAGGTCGAAAATCGACGGTCGAAATTGAATCTGTAAAATTACAGGTCGAAAATCGACGGCCGAAATCGAATCTGTAAAATTACAGGTCGAAAATCGACGGCCGAAATTGAATCTGTAAAATTACAGGTCGAAAATCGACGGCCGAAATCGAATCTGTAAAATTACAGGTCGAAAATCGACGGCCGAAATCGAATCTGTAAAATTATAGGTCGAAAATCGGCGGTCGAAATTGAATCTGTAAAATTATAGGTCGAAAATCGACGGCCGAAATCGAATCTGTAAAATTACAGGTCGATTTAAGAAATAAGAGGCCGGAAGTCAGAAGCCGGAAACCTGTGGCTGGAGGTCAGAACCATTAAAGTTAACTACAAATTTCTGTTTATTTCCATCTATATCTATTTCCATCTCGTAACTAAAGATTATAAGATGTAAGAATTTTAGATTTAAGATATAAGTGGGCTTTCTATTAATTCAAATGGAACTTAAAGTAGTCATTAGTGGATAGTTATTAGTGATTAGTCATTAGTGGTTAGTCTTTAGTCATTAGTTCTTTAACACTAACCACTCGTTGGCTAATGACTAATCACTTCTTTTACTTTCTGCCTCAAAGTTTTATACATATTCCAGTTGAGGCAAACACTTTTGTGTCATAGTTGTTTAACAGGCATATACAAATAAATTTCCTTATATTTATTCCATGAGTTGTAAAAGATTAATAATATTATTTTTGCTTATTGTACAGGTTTCGATGGTAATGGGTCAGTCATCGGTTCTGCGAGGTCTGGTAAAAGACGCCTATACCAACGAGCCACTTCCGTTTGTGAATATCGTTATAGAGGGGACAAATACAGGGACTACCACCAATGAGACGGGCGAATTTGTTTTTGAAGGTTTGGAGCCCGGTTTCATTCGGCTACAGCTTTCATCGATAGGTTATGAGCGGTTGTTGACGGAAGAGATAAATATTTCTGCCATCCGTTCAAACTATGTGGAGATTTCGATGGTACAAAAGAGTACGCAGCTGGATGAGGTGGAGGTGAGTGCTGGCGCCTTTGTTCGTAAGGGAGAAACGCCGGTGTCGCTGCGGCGCATAGGTATTGAACAGATAGAGAAGAGTGCCGGAGCTTCGCGTGACCTGGCCAAGGTGCTTCAGAGCTTCCCGGGGGTGGGTGCCAATGTATCGTTTCGTAACGATTTGATAGTTAGGGGTGGCGGTCCTTCAGAGAACCGTTTTTTTCTCGACGGCATTGAAATACCGGTGTTGAATCACTTTTCGACGCAAGGAGCATCGGGTGGCTCGGTGGGCATTTTGAATGTGGATTTTATTCGTGAGGTGGACTTCTATTCCAGTGCTTTTCCGGCCGGTAGAGGCAATGCCATGAGTTCTGTTTTCGAGTTTAAGCAAATCGATGCCAACAAGGATAAACCTTCGTTTAAGGCCACGCTGGGTGCTTCGGAGTTGTCGCTTTCGTCTAACACCCCTTTGGGTAAGAAAACCGGCGGTCTTTTTTCGGTTCGCCGCTCTTACCTGCAGTTTTTGTTTGACCAGCTGGGGTTGCCGTTTCTTCCGTCGTTTACCGACTTTCAGTTTCGCACCAGGACACGCTTCGATGAAAAGAATGAGCTAATACTTTTAGGCGTAGGTGCCATTGATGAGTTTAAATTTAATCCTTCGCCCGACCCTACCGAAGAAAACCAATATATTCTTGAATATCTGCCATCCTTCGAACAATGGAACTATACCGTTGGCGCTTCTTTCAAACATTTTATGGACCAAAATTATTTAGAGGTTGCAATAAGTCGTAGTCAGCTCAACAATCGCATCAATAAATATCAGGATAATGAGGAAGATAATCCCGATAAATTGGTGAATGATTACGTGAGCGATGAGATACAGAACCGTTTGAGGATGGAGTTGTACAGCAATCCCGGCAGGGTGACTATGAGGGCGGGTATTTCTTTGGAGGATATCTCTTATTACAATCGAACCTACACCCGGGTGTTCAGGGATGATATGCCTGCCGAAATTAATTATCGTACCGATTTAAATTTCTTTAGTTACGGTGTTTTCGGCTCTTTATACAGCACTATTGTTGACGACAAGCTGGATGTCAGACTCGGCTTGCGGATGGATGCCAATACTTACAGCGATGATATGAATAATCCGTTGGAGCAGCTAAGTCCTCGTCTCACTTTATCCTATCGGATAGCCACTGACGTTAGTGTTAATTTTAATGCCGGAAGGTATTATCAGCTGCCGCCCTACACCACCATGGGTTATAAAAATAACCTGGGACAATGGGTGAATAAGGACAATGGCTTAAAGTATATCCATGCCGACCATTTGGTAGGGGGTGTGGAATGGCTGCCTAACAGTTCTCTGAGAATAAGTGTGGAAGCTTTTTGGAAAAGATATCGTAACTATCCCTTTTCGGTTACCGATTCGGTGGCCCTGGCCAGTAAAGGTGCCGATTATGGTGTGCTGGGAGACGAAGAGGTAACAAGCACCGCCGATGGACGTACCTATGGACTGGAATTTTTGGTGCGCCGTAAATCTTCCAAAGGGTATAGTTATATCCTGGCTTACACGTTGGTGAGTAGTGAGTTTACCGATGCGGAGGGGAATTATGTGCCATCATCGTGGGATGCCGGTCATTTGTTGACTTTTACTTTTAATAAGAGCTTTTCTCGCCATTGGGATTTTGGTATGCGCTGGCGTTTGGCAGGAGGTTTACCCTATACCCCTTACGACAGAGATAAGTCGGAACTGGTGGCAGCCTGGGATGTGCAGGGCAGGGAATACCTTGATTACAGCCGTTTTAATGAATCGCGTTTAGACCCTTTTCATCAGTTGGATTTACGTGTGGATAAAACCTGGCTGTTTTCCAAATTCTCGTTAGGAGTTTATCTGGATATCCAGAATGTTTATAACCGGAAAAGCCGGGAGGCACCCAAGCTGATTCAGGTTACCGATGAAAACGGAAATCCGGTGATTCAGAATCCCGAAGCCCCGGAAGCTGAACAACGATATGAGCTGAAAGAATTGGTCACCTCTTCCGGCACAGTATTGCCTACCATTGGTGTAATCCTTGAATTTTAGTGGGTGGCATTAAATTTAAGCGAGAAAACTACCACTTCGGGGCGGTTGCCGGTGCGTACGGGAGGTCCCCAGGTGCCAAAGCCTGTGCTTACATAGAAGTGGGTAGTTCCTTTTTGTTTGTAGCCTCTGCTTACTTCATATATTCTGTTGGTGATATAACCGAAGGGCCATAATTGTCCGTGATGGGTATGCCCCGAAATTTGCAGGTCAACACCTGTGTTGGCCACCTCGTCGAGATGATAGGGCTGATGGTCCAGCAAAATGACGGGTTTGGAGGTGTCAATATCCTTCAAAAGCTGAACAATGGATTTTCGCTCTTTGCGTAGTCGGCCTTTGGCGCTTCGGTCTTCGCGGCCAATGAGGTAAAAGGCATCGTTTATCAATACCGCACTGTCGCGTAATACCTTGATGCCATGTTGCATAAGATATTGTATGGATGGTTCTCCGCCACCGATATACTCATGGTTTCCCGTACAGGCAAAAATACCCAGAGGGGCTTTTAATTTGGTGAGGCTGTCGCCCAGATTTTGACGTATAACGGGTCCCACATCTTCGTCGAGCACATCGCCGGCCAGAAGAATAATATCAGGATTCAGGGCATTAACCGTCTGAACCAGTTTGGCTGTTTTACGAGGTCCGATGATAGTGCCTAAATGGATATCGCTGACGGCAACGATGCGCAGGCTGTCTGCCGGCCCGGCATCTTTGGGAATGTTCAACTGAACATGTACGGTTTTGGGATGCCATGCATTGATATGTCCGGCCAATACCACAACAAAGGTAATGGCAGCCACCACCAAACCGGTTCGGAATTTGAAAAGAGGATAATTGTTGCCTGCCATCTTGCGGATAAAAGGAACGGCCAAATCGACCAGACGTGCCAAATCAATCAGAAGTAACTGCAAGGTGGCGTATAGCATAACGGCAAACCAGAAAGCACCAAGCCAGTGCAGTGACACGGTTAACGCATTATACATGCTTTTTTCTAATGTACGGCCCAGAAAGTAGGCGAAAGTGGCAATCACCATGAAAGCAATAAACCATGGTCTGACTTTTGGGAAGGCCTCTAACGCCTGATAGCCGCGGATGGTTATATAAAGGTTGACCAGAACCTGAATGGATAATACTATGGTGAAAAACATGAAGAATTGATTTTTTTCCATTGTTAATGCTTTTGGTAGTGATTAGTGGTTAGTGATTAGTGATTAGTCATTAGTCGTTAGTTTTTAGTCTGTTTTGTTCATATTGTATCAGATTTTTAGATTTAAGAAATATTTTATAGCAACAATCCTTTAATATCAATCCCCTCAATCTCATCAATCCCCTCAATCTCATCAATCCCTTCAATCCCTTCAATCCCCTCGCCTAACAGCCTAATGACCTATCAGTCTAATAGCCTGACTGTCTAATAGCCTCAAATGTTAGCAATAAGGCGTATGGTTTTTTGAAACCAGGAAAATGGCAACATACGGTAGATGAATATAAAGATGCGAGCCTGGAAGCCCGGCTTGAAGCGTAATTTATGTTTTTTTGATGTGGCTGCCTTAAATATGGTTTTGGCCACCACTTTGGGCTGAGATGCATATTTGAACGTTAAATTATAAAAGTGAGCCACCTTTTGTGAGATGGCGATATACTTTTCATGGTCGGGTGGTATGATATCTTCTTTGGATTTCCCGTAAAATTCGGTAGATACCGGTCCCGGTTCAATAAGTCGAACATGGATGTTAAAAGGTCTGACTTCGTAATAAAGACTTTCGGTAAATCCTTCGATGGCATATTTGCTGGCGTTATAGAGAGAGTAGAGGGGTAACCCCATTCTGCCGGCTACGGATGAAAGATTGATAATGGTTCCTTTTTTTCGCAGGCGCATGAGTGGCAATATAGCTTTAATCACCCGCAACGTTCCAATGAAGTTGGTATCAATCTGACGGATAATCTGGTCGTCGTTGGCACCTTCGAAAACTCCCAAAGCACCATAACCGGCATTGTTGATAACCACATCTATCCCTTTAAACTCATCCCATGCTTTTAAAATGGTTTCTTCAACCATATTGGGCTGAGTGACATCAAGGCGGTAGATAACTACACCCGTAAGGTCTTTAATTTTTCCGGCGCGGGAAGGGTCACGCATGGTTGCTGCCACATTCCACCCTCTTTGTGCAAAATAGGTAACAGTCGCTTTTCCTATTCCCGACGATGCGCCGGTGATTAATACTGTTTTGCTTTTCATGAAATTGAGTTATGTTTTTCTGTCCGAAAATATTCTTTAACCTTACCGTTACGAATAGAAAAAGTTCATTTAAATTGAATATTTGTTAAATCATTTAATACGAAAATACCTGTATTTGTGTTTTGATGATATTAAATATAGTCAAAACCAATTGATTTGCATGGCTCATTGTTTGTTCTTTTGTCGTTCTGAATATTTTTTGTTGTCTCGAACAATCGGACCCTTCCTTTTGTTGCTTTCAGTACTTGTTATCCTGCCAAAAAGGATGTGAATCGAAATAATGTAGAAAGTTATGAAGCTAAAAAATTTGTTGTTTACAGGTTTGGGATTGGTGTTTATTTCTTTGATTCTAAAGTTATTTGGGGTTGAATGGTATTATTTTGTACTGATAGTCGGCATAACGTTAAAAGTGATATATCTGGTTATAGGTTTACTAAATGGGACCTTGGCAGCCGGACGTTATCTGGCAATGTTGTTTGTCGGTATTGCCATGGTAGGTGCCGGGGGCTATTTGAAAAGTGTACTTCCAAATACGGCCCCCGGTTTTTGGCTTATGATGACTGGTTTTTTGGTAAAGGCGGTATCTATCGTGCTTATGGTCGTTGTTGGGCGCAGGCGGCGTATGGTTGCCGAACGTGTTGAGCGTTAGTATACACTATTTTTTCAACCAACGGTCCAGCCAGGCGAAAAATTCGCGTTGCCATAAAATACCGTTTTGCGGTGAAAGTACCCAGTGACTTTCTTCAGGGAAAAACAAGAATCGTGAGGGAATGCCGCGTAGTTGTGCTGCATTAAAGGCGGCCATTCCCTGCGTGTAGGGAATACGGAAATCTTTTCCTCCATGGATGACCAGGATGGGCGTATCCCACTTGTCTACAAAAAGATGTGGTGAGAAGTCGTAACGTTTGTTGGGCATTTCCCAGTAGGGTTTCTTTAAATCCCAGTTAACAAAAAACATCTCTTCGGTGGTGGTATACATCATATCCTGGTTGAAGACGCCGCAATGGGCAATGAAGGCTTTAAACCGTTTATTGTGGTTGCCGGCCAGCCAGTAAACCGAATAGCCGCCATAGCTGGCACCTACCGCCCCTAATTTTTGTTCATCCACAAAAGGTTCTTTAGCTACCGAGTCGATGGCACTTAAATAATCGAGCATGTTTTGTCCGCCATAGTCGCCACTGATTTGTTCGGTCCATTCCCGGCCAAAGCCGGGCAATCCCCTGCGATTGGGGGCAACGATAATATAATCGTTAGCAGCCATCATCTGGAAATTCCAGCGATAACTCCAAAACTGGCTTACACTGCTTTGTGGCCCGCCCTGGCAATATAACAGAGCCGGATATTTTTTGTTGGCATCGAAGTTGGGTGGATAAATAACCCACGTGAGCATTTTTTTATTGTCGGTGGTGGTAATCCATCGTTTTTCCACCTTACCCATGGTGAGTTTATTAAGTATGGGTTGGTTTACTTTGGAAATGTTGACGGCCGACCCGTCGATGGAATTAACGGCATAAATTTCGGCAGGACTGCTCATACTCATTCGGGTGGCTATTAACTGGCCACCGGCAGGAATAACCGAGGTGTAATTATGTTCTCCTGATGTGATTTTATGAATATCACCACCCGGTAAATTGATTCGGAAAATATGTTCAGTGGCATGTCGGTTACTTATGAAGAAGAGGGCATCACCCATCATATTCCATACAGGACTGTGGATATCTTCATCGAAATTGGCGGTGAAATCAATAACTTTTCCTGTTTCCAGGTCTTTAACCATCAGCCGGTTTTTGTCGGATTCGTATCCGTCGCGTGGCATGCTTTCCCATGCCATGCGCAATCCGTCGGGTGAAAAGACCGGATTTTTGTCATAGCCCGGCATACCTTCGGTTAAATTTTGCGTGGTTTGGGTGTTGAGGTCGTAAAGATATATGTCGGAATTGGTTGAGAGTGCGTATGCTTTACCTTTTAGTTTTTTGCAGGTATAGGCAATTTTTTCTCCATCGGGTGTCCAGGATATTTGTTCCATCCCGCCAAACGGTTTGAGAGGGGTATCGTAGGGTTCACCTTCCATGATGTCGGTGGCCTCGGTTATTAATTTATCAGACTTGTAGGGTGCCACAAAAATGTGACTGTAATTATAGTCGTGCCAGTGGTCCCAATGGCGGTACATTAAGTCTTCTTCTATCCGTGCATTTGCTTTGGGCAAGTCCGGATATTTATCAGTGGGGGTTTTATCCAATTTTACATCTTTTAATACTAACAGATGTTTCAGGTTGGGAGCATATTTATAGCCTTTAATGCCACCGGGCAGGTCGGTGATTTGTTTCACTTCCGTTCCGTCGGGCAGCATCTCGAAAAGTTGGTTGCTTCCGTACTTGTTACTGATAAAGGTGATTTTTTCTCCGTCGGGTCGCCAGTCCACATGGGAAATGGAGAAATCCGGTTTGTCATCCGTTTCAACCGCAACCTTTTTTGTATCTCCCCAGGTTAGACTTATGGATAATAGTTTGGGCTTTTTGAATTGAGGTACAATTTGTTGTTTTTCCGTTCCGTCAAGATTCGAAATAAAAAGATTGGTGTGGAAAGTGTTTTTTTCAATATCGGGCCACGTAACGGTATAAAGAATCTTTTTTTGGTCGGGCGATACTTTTACATTGCCTATACGGCCAAACGACCATAAAATTTCCGGTGTGAGGATACCATTTTTAACTTCCACTTTTTCGGGACTAAAAACCGGTCGAATATAGGAATTGGATTTATCGGCGCAGCCAGTCATGAATCCCAGGCCTGCAAGAATTAGTGATGTCAGTTTTTTCATGGTTGTCGTGAGTATTGATTGATATACAAGTTAATAAAAATGTTGGAAATGAGATTAATGGTTAGGCTGGCGATGCAAAAATAAACAGATTTTTTTGTTTAGCACTAACCATGCTAAAGCGGGAATTCTTTGGTTGTCATGGAATTTATGTGTAATAAATTGAAAAATCGCATGGTAACACATAATTTTGACGGGTAAAATAAAATCCATAATGGTTATGACTGACCGGACAAATCCGGAGCTATCGCTTGCCCGGGAGTTTGTTGAGTTCACTCAAAATAATGTATTTCTGACCGGAAAGGCGGGGACGGGGAAAACCACCTTTCTGCATCGATTAAAAGCCGATTTACCCAAACGGATGGTGGTGGTTGCTCCTACCGGGGTGGCTGCCATTAATGCGGGTGGCGTAACCATTCACTCTTTTTTCCAGCTTCCGTTTGGGCCCATACTTCCCGGTATGTCCGGAAATTCCGGCAAGGACAACAGGTCGGCCTATCGGTTCAACCGGCAAAAGGTTGATATCATTCGAACACTGGACCTTTTGGTGATTGATGAAATAAGCATGGTGCGTGCCGACTTGCTCGACGGAATTGATGAAGTATTGCGGCGATACCGAAGAGATGAGCGTCCCTTTGGCGGGGTACAGCTTTTAATGATAGGCGATTTGCAACAATTGGCCCCGGTCGTAAAAGCCGAAGAGTGGGAATTACTGAAAAATTATTATGATTCATCATTTTTCTTTGGCAGCAGGGCTTTGCAACAAAGCGGTTACGTTACAGTAGAACTAAAGCATGTATATCGGCAGCAGGATGAAAAATTTATTGAGGTGCTCAATATGATTCGGGATAATAATCTGAACGGTGCCGGCCTTGAACTGTTAAATCGCTGTTATCGTCCAGGTGTTTTGAAAAAGCCTGACCCAGGGTATATTACACTTACCACTCATAATTATCAGGCTCAAAAAATAAATGATTCACGGTTAGATAGTCTTGCAGGAAAAGCCAGGAAATTTGTGGCGCAAGTTGAAGGTCATTTTCCTGAGAGCAATTATCCGACTGAAGCCGAACTATTGCTTAAGGTGGGGGCGCAGGTGATGTTTGTTAAAAATGATTTGTCGCCGCTAAAACAATACTTCAATGGGAAAATAGGTGAGGTGGTTGGTTTTAAGGATGATGTTATATTGGTGAAATGTCGCGACAGTGAGGACCCCATTGAGGTAAAACCGGATAAATGGGAAAATGTAAAATATGTTATTGATGACCGAACAAAAGAGATTAGCGAGGAGGTGGAAGGTTCGTTTACTCAGTATCCGTTGAAGACAGCCTGGGCCATAACCATTCATAAAAGTCAGGGTCTTACCTTTGAAAAGGCTATTGTTGATGCCAATGCTGCTTTTGCTCATGGGCAGGTTTATGTGGCGCTAAGTCGTTGTAAGTCGCTTGAAGGGTTGGTATTGACAAATCCGTTGGATGTGGGTGCTCTGAAAACCGACAGGGAGGTTAAGAACTTTGTTCGGCAGGTGGAAGAAAACCCGGTGGATGAAACCACGTTAGAGCGTTCCAAAGAGGAATATTGCCTGACGTTGTTAAACGAAATGTTTGATTTCAGCAGGTTGGACCGTCATGTAGGCTATCTTCGAAAGTTGACCAATGAGCATGAAGGTTCGGTAGGGCAGGAGATGAATTTTGCCGTCAACAAAATGAAGGAGGTGACAGAGAAGGAATTGAACCCTGTCGCTGAAAAATTTAAGATTCAACTGAAAAAACTGATGGGAGAGAATGCCGATATCGTCACCAATGTTCAGTTACAGGAACGCATAAAAAAAGCCTGTATTTGGTTTTATGACCAAATTAAGACGGCATTGGTTAAACCCTATGAAAATTTTTCTGTAGAGACCGACAACAAAGAGTTGCGGAAGATGCTTAAAAGTGCACTTGACCGTCTGGGTAGCGAACTTAGGGTGAAAGAGTATGTTTTTCAGTCGTGCAGGGAAGTATTTACGGTTAAGAATTATTTGGAAGCCCGGGCAAAAGCGCTATTGGATGAATCATCTGCTCAAAAGCCAACAGTAAGTTCAGAAAAATCAGTAGATGTTTCTGTAACGCATCCTGAACTGTATGCTCGGTTAAAGAACTGGCGTAACAACAAGGCAGTAGAAGAGGGTCTTCCGGTTTATATGGTATTGCAGGTTAAATCTATGAAACACATTGCCAACAGATTGCCTGCCTCGACAAAAGGTCTGAAAACTATTTCGGGTCTGGGAAAAGTAAAACTGGAAAAATATGGTGCTGAGATTATTCAGATTGTTCAGGATTATTGTAAAGAAAAGAATATAACTCCTGATGAGAGCTCTGCTGAGGAAACAACTCCCTCAAAGAAGCCAAAAATCAATACCAAAGAAGTAACTTTAAACCTTTTCAGGGAGGGAAAAAGTATTAAAGAAATAGCCGCTGAACGCCATCTGACTCAGAATACCATTTACAACCATTTGAGCTATTATGTGCGTAGGGGTGAGGTAGCAGTTTTTCAGTTGGTTTCAGCCGAAAAGGTGAATGCGGTAGTCGACTGGCTGAAGAATAACAGAGTAAAGGGTTTGACTGAAATAAAACAGCATTTTGGTGAAATGATTTCCTGGGAGGAACTGCGACTAATTGTTAATCACCTGGAATATTTAAAGGGTGAACGTAATGCTGAGGAGAAAACCTCGTAAAAAGCGGAAAATGATTGGCCGGAGAAGCATGGGAAAATTTACCGGTTTATTTGAAATCCTGAAAATTGAGATTTGTTGATTGGCGATGAAAGCCGAGGGTAGCTTTCAAAGTAAATGTTTTTAAACTCTGTGATACCCTGTTTGTTGTCGCTGGATTGGCAGGGTGTTAAGCTTGTTACATATCACCCACAGGGTATCACAGAGTTTTTGAGCATCATGTTTTATTAGATGTTTCAGCTATTTTCTTTTTTTCTTCCCGGAAATCGAATAAGCCGGAAAAGGCCCCTGAAAATCCATAAAATTACGTACAGGAAAAAACTCAAAACAACCACATATCCTGCTTGTGAATAGAGTTCGCTCCAGCTGGTAGAGTAAATGATTATAGCATAAACATTTAATCCGATAGCGATTATCAGGCACAATAGCCAGATAATTAGCTCTCTTTTAATTTGCCTGGGTGTTATTATTATATTTTTCATGAGTATAAAGTTTGCTTATATGATTAGTTTAAAGTTTATTATGGCCAGCCCACACCCCTTAATCCCCTAAAGGGGAAATTTCCAAACCCGCGATAATTTATTCGAAAAATTCAACTTCTGCCTTCTGCCTGTGCACTTCTGCCTTAGTTTTATACATGCTCTTTTGTGGCAAAAGCCGCCATGCTCGTTTCATCCGTATAAAATTTACTTATTTTATTGAACTATTGGTTCTTAAAATAGTCATTAGTGGTTAGTTCCTTAGTCATTAGTTAATCAACACTAGTCACTATGACTGTTGACTAATGACTAATCACTAACGACTATTGACTTTTTTTTAAAGAGCATAACCCGGAATGACTGTTAAAAAGCTATATTCTGTACTTTTCAGGCAATGCAACTTTTTTTCCGGTATCAATGGCAATTTCAGCTAAAAGAGTCCAGATGCTGGCATTGTACCCTTCGATAATCATTTTCTCAGGTGCTTTGCCTTTTCTGATGTATTGAGCGAATCCTTCCAGTTGAAGGGCTGAGTCATAAAAGTCGGTATCTTCGATGATGGGTTCACCCTGATATTTAACTGCTGTTTCAGGTATCCAGCTGGCACCGCCGATATTAACCTTTTCAAAAAATCCCGATTCTATATCGTTAAGCAGTTGCAGAATGCCGGGTGCCGGTGGCGGTGTCTCGGTATAATATCGGTTAACTTCAAATTCGATGGTGCCTTTGTGCCCCATAACTTGTTCTTCCAAACCATATTTTTTGTTGCTAATCATTGAGTCGTAGATAAACTGTACACCGTTGTCATAGGTATATATTAAAGCAACATTGTCTTCCACCTCTCTGCCATCTTTCCAGAATACGATGCTACCGGTTCCCATTACCGAAACAGGTGTTTTCTGTAATGCCCAGTTGGCTACCTGTATTTGGTGAGACAACAATTCGGTGAGCAATCCTGCCGAATACTCTTTGTATAAGCGCCAATTGATAAAACGTTCCATCTCTACGGTATTATCAGGCACTTTGCGACGCCAATTGTTATTGCGATGCCAGTAGGCTCTTATTTGCCCGATGGTTCCCAGTTCCCCGTTGTGAATGCGCTTCATTCCTTCGAGATAAACAGGGTTAAATAGCCGTTGATGGCCAATCTGGAGAATTTTTCCGGTTTCTTTATGGGCATCATACATGGCTTTAGTGTCATCCAATGTACGGGCCATTGCCTTTTCGCAAAATACGTGTATTCCGTGTTTTAAGCAGTCGATGGTGATGTGCGCATGTTGATGTAAAGGGGTGGCAATAATAACTCCATCGGGTTTTTCCTTTGTGATTAGGTCCTGGTAATTATTGTAAGATTTAACCTTTATATTTTCTTTTTGGCACATATTAATTGCCTTGTCCAGGTGGGGTTGGTAAACATCGCAAAGCGCACATATTTCTATGTTGTTTGCATTGGCTATCCGGAAAAGATAGCGCATCAGTTGTTTGCCACGACTCCCGGTTCCAATAACCGCCAAACGAACCTTGTCAGAAGGGTTCTTACCAATAGGTGTGTTGTCAGAAAATGCTTTAATCCATGGTGAAGCAGCCAAAGTAGCAACCGAGCCGGTGATGGCCAGTTTTTTCAAAAATTCTCTTCTTGATTGATATTGTTTGCTCATTCGATATGATTTTATGCGTTACCGGTTTATTTTTTGTTTAAAAACCTTCCATTGCTTGATATGAAATTGTTGGGTTAAGTGTTGATGTCGGTCAAGGGGTGCGGCAATAAGTGAAGTTGAAAGTACTTCTGCGTCGGCCGCACATTCAGCTTGTACACAAGCCATAATATTTTGCCTTATTGGTTGGCTTTGTTGATAGTTCCAAATATGAAGCTTTTGTGCTCTTCCGCTATGAGCTGCACTCACAGAAATGGCATCGTTGTTGAGTTTCCACACTTCAGCATCGAGGGTGTTGTCCTGAAATGAGAAAGGCCAGTAAGGCCCATGCGGGTGCCGGCCTCTGGTGAGGATGGAACTACCGCCAAAGCTGATAAAGGCATGTGGAATTTCCATTTGGTTAAGTATTTCGGCTGCCATGTCAAGGGCAATGCCTTTCCCTATGCCGCCAAAATCCAGTGAGACACCTTTCTGCAGAAAACGTAACCTACCCTCATTATGATTAATTTCAATGATTTCTTCCGGATGTCGGAAGCGGGGACCAACTATCTTGGGTGAAGGATTGTTGTTGTGTTTGAGTGATGCGTATATTTCCCCGCCAAAAATATTGAAATATCCCTCTGTTTGCCTAAAATAATCCATTCCCTGAAGGATGTATTTGGTTAACAGGGGACTAACCGCCGTTGTGCCATGTTGTGCATCGCGGTTAATACGGTAGGTTTCGGCTTCGCTATTGTATCTGTCAATCACCATCTGAAGCTTTTTTATCTCCGACACAATGGCCGAAGCGGAAGCTTCAGCGCATTCGTGAGATACCCCGTGGATAATAATATCCAGCGAGGTATTCATCAGAAATGCGTTTGTGTAAAAAGGTGTTTTAGAGTTTTGGTTCCCAACCTTTTTCATACTCTCTTTCCCATAACGACATGGCTTTGTAGCTGTTAAGGATGTGACCATTTGAAGGATCACATTTGAGGACTTCACCGGTACGGGAAGCAATGTTAGCCAGATGTCCGAGCAAAGTACTGATGGCCCCTTCGTCGATGGGCGACCGTTGTTTTTCTTTGCCGCGTATGGCTTCGAAGAAGTTTTGTACATGCAAGGTTGAGAGGTCTCCACCTCCGCCTAATTGAGTGCCGCCTTCATTATTACCGGAATGTCGCTGGCGGATAAGTTTTCCATTGCGGTCGTACAATTTGTACCCACCGCGGTCGACCCACACAGATCCTTCTGTCCCGTAAATGATGGTCCCTCTTCCACCTCCGTAGGTATTATGTCCGTTACGGCTTTTTCCGTCCCATTTGATAACTTTATTTCCCGGGAAACGTAAAGTAGCATCCATGGTGTCGTACATGGTCCAGCCATCATCCACCCAGTGATATTTACCTGAATCAACCATTACTTCTTCAGGGAAAGTTACCTGCAAAGCCCAGCGGGCAATATCGAGCTCATGAACGGCGTTATTTCCTGTTTCAGCGGTTCCGTAATCCCATCCGTACCAATGCCAGTTATAATCCCAGGTGTTGTGTTCATAATCTTTACGCGGTGCGGGACCTTGCCATAAATCCCAGTTCAGGCCATCGGGCACAGGCGCCTTAACCGGATTTATTACCCGCCCTCTGTTATTGGTATAAAATGCTTTGGCCAAATAGGGTGTGCCAATGACGCCGTTGTGTATTTCGTTAATGATTTCGATGGTCTCTGCTGACGATCGTTGCTGATTCCCCATCTGGATGATTTTTCCGTAACGGTCGCGCGATTTTACCAGCAATTCACCTTCGTAGGGATTATGGCTGCAAGGCTTTTCAACGTAAACATGTTTGCCCGCTTCGTTGGCTAACCAGGTGCCGGGAGCATGCCAGTGGTCGGGCGTTGCCAAAAGGATGGCATCTACTTCTTTATCTTCTATGACTTTAAAAAAGTTTTCTTCTTGTATGGGAGTATAATCCAATACTTTTGAAAAGGTATTGCCGGCTTTTACTCTTTGTTTTTTCATTACATCGCATAAATAAAGCAGGCGTACATTGCTTTTGGCAGAAGCAATGGGTTGGATGTAGGCCCCCAGACGACGTCCCAAACCTATTATGGCGATGTTCAGACGATCGTTGGCACCTAATATAGAAGCATAGCTTTTGGCCGGCATGCTCATGCCTGCAATGGTTAACCCTGCGGCGCCCAAAGCGCTTTTCTTAAGGAACTCGCGGCGAGAAGTGTTATTTTTTTTCATTTTACTCTACTGTTTTGCGTTAACAAAATAAAAACTCCGAGACTAGTAAGATATTGAGCCGTGATGTTGTAATTTATAGCTTCACATTATATCTCGGCAAGGGAAGGGTAGAGCCATAATTTCTTGACTCTGACCTTTATAAATTAGAAAACAATGGTTCTGTGATTAGAAAGTTATAATTCTTTGATTTTAATGTTTCTGAATTCTACTTCATTACCATGGTCTTGCAGGAGGATATGTCCTTCTTCTGCTTCACCGAAGTTTGGCCAAATTTTATATTTGCTGTAAGCAACCAGGGCTCTCCACATCTGTGTGTCGCGTACGTATTCAACAACTTTAATACCGTTTAAATAATGAGCTACTTTCTTTCCATTGACAACGATACGTGCTCTATTCCAATGATCATATCCATTCACATATTTTTCTCTGGGGAGGTGAGGATTATATTCTAATCCGTTGGCAGGTATTAGGTCGTAAAGAGAGCCCACTGTTCGGTTTCCATTCACGCCTTTTTTTGCATCGGGATGATATTTATCGTCGAGAATCTGGAACTCACAACCGATAGATGAGCCTTCGCCTTTGTTGAGTTCTGTATCCACAAAATATTTTATACCGCTGTTGGCCCCTTTGGTAAGTCTAAAGTCAACTTCAAGGATAAAATTTTTGTATTTTTTAGTAGTAACAATATCTCCACCATTGGTAGATTCTCCACCTCCGGCTTCCAGAACTTTAAGTATGCCGTCTTTGATTTCCCATCCATTTTCAGGAAAATGATCTAATTTGGCACCCCGCCAACCATTGGTGGTTTTTCCATCCCACAAAAGTTTCCAACCTTCAGCTTTTTCTTTGTTGGTTAATTGGTTTTTTAGATAACTAACTTGTGGTGCCGACATGTTTTCAAATTGTTTAAAGTCGTCAGCATCAATCTCCTGAAGTGTAATGTTTCTCCACCATACTTTTTTCCCTTCAAGAGATTTGTTATTTCCAATGCCGTGCACCTGGAGAGCTATAAAACCGGTTTCTGTTTCTTCTTCTACCAAATTGGCTGTTGGTACTCCGTTAACCCATGTCATTATATAATTATTATAGGCAACTACCTTAAAATGGTTCCATTCGCCACGTTTGTAAGCAGTTTTGGCTTTTTCATTGTATTCCAACGGATATCTCCATCCTTTTCGTGCTTCATCATATAAACCACCTGACCAGCTGCGTTTGGAATCATCACACTCAATCTGCATGCCGTGAACTCTTCCGTTGTTGTATTCCTTATAGCTATGGCTTCTGATCTGGACTCCCGAATTGAGCCCTTCATCCATCTTCATCTCATATTCCAGGATGAAGTTGGTGTACTCTTTTTTGGTAGCCAAAAAGCTGTTGGGAGAATTGGATACAGAGGTTCCAACAATCATCCCATCGACAACTTCAAAAGGAGCTTTGCCATTTAATTGTTTCCAACCTTTTAAATTTTTCCCGTTAAATAGATCAATTTTGTTTTGTGATATCGAAGTCACACTAATACATAAAACCAATATTGAAAAGAATAAATGATGCTTTTTCATGATATGTTGTTTTAAAATTTTATTAATATTTAATAACTGCAAATTAAGATTTGTTAATTTTGAAGTATGGATGTTTTTGTGCCAAATAGAGACGTTTTTGTTTTTTGTGGTATTTTCTTTATTGATGTGAGATGAGGTATTTCTCTTTGATAATCATATTTCTATTGCAATTATGTGTTATGGTGACAGTGAGGGGTCAGGCCCCTCGGTTTGACCATTTTGACATATCCGGCGGTTTATCACAAAATAACATTAACGGATTGGTAATTGACGACAAGGGTAACGTGTGGGTAGGGACTTTGGATGGCTTGAATAAATTCAATGGATACGAGTTTGAGATATTCAAACCTCAATATGATAATACCGATGGTGTTTCAGGTAACCATATAATTGCCATGGGCAAAGGCGTGAATGGTGATGTATGGATAACAACACGAGAAGGGGTGTTGAATCAATACCGGTCGGCCGTTAAACGTTTCCGACATTTTCCGGATTCAATTTTCAGTGCTTTAGGCGTTGCACCTGTTCAAAACTTGTTGCAGCAAAACGATAGCTTACTCTGGTTTAGTCAGGATAATAAAGTTGGTCTGTTAAACATTAATGATCAGAACGGTTGGAAATATAATGCTTCTGCGTATGTTTCGGGTTTAACACTAAAAGGAGATAGCCTCCTGACGTTTGGAAGGTTTGGAATAGAATACCTTTCTGTTGAGGATAATAATGGGAATATTAGCATTAAGAGCCATTTGTTAAAGAAGAGACCTTGTTATCATCTTCAAAGAGATGAAAATGAATGGTACATGATATCTGACAGAGGTATTGAAAAGTGGTCTGATAATTTAACCGTATCAGAATTGGTGGTTGATTTATCGACGTTAAACCTTTCCATAAGGCCCTCACAAATTAATTGTTTTGCTGTTTATAAGGGAGTATTTTGGATTGGAGACGACAATCTTTTAGACAGAATTAGACCGCAAGGTAATGGGTATATGGTCGAAAGGTTTAGCTATAACCCCGAAAACGATTTTTCCTTTAAAGGGTATTATGTTACCCATCTTCAGTTTGATAGTTTGGGTAATTTATGGATTGGAACCAGAAAAAACGGATTGAATCATTTTAATTATCGGAAGAATAGGTTTTTACATTATAATTGGAATCGGCCATTGTTGAATAGTCCCGATACGGATCCGGTACGGGCTATATGTAAAAGGAATAATGGTGAGATATGGCTGGGATTCGACAGAAAAGGAGTAGGAATTATTGATTCGGAAGGTCGGCAACATTACCTGGGATATTTTTATTTAAAAGATGGGTCAAAACGAGTAATTCGGAATGTTCGCAATATTTTCGAAGATTCGTACGGCAACATTTGGGTAGGGGAGGCCAGTCGGTTATGCATATATAATGAATCGCGAAAACGTTTGGAGGCAGTAAGTTCCCGGTTTTCCTGGACATGGCCATACCATTGCTATTCAATTAAAGAATTTGAGCCGGGGATATTAACCATTACATCTTCTCAGAAATTGGGAATGGTAAATCTCGAAACGGGGGAATTAACACAGTTAAATTTAAATGAAAATAATAATGGCTTACCGGGTATTGTGCGAGAAGTTGTTAAAGATAAATATGGAAATTTATGGATAGCTAAAGATGAAAATGGCCTATTGAAATTTGAAAAGCAACAAAAACGTTTCAAAACTTACCAACGGTCCTCTCACAATTTATCCGACAATAAAATTTATTGTTTGCTACCCCGGGGGGATAGCTTGTGGATAGGCACTAATGCCGGTCTTAATTTGTTCAGCATATCCGGTGATAGTGTCGTTAATAAGTATTTTGAAAAGGATGGGCTTTCCAATAATATCGTTTATAGCCTTTTGCGGGATTCAAAAGGCAATCTTTGGATGAGTACAAACAGAGGAATAACCCACTTTTATCCGGATGAGGAGCAATTTTATGTTTTTCTGGCCAACGATTTTTTCATGGACGATGCCTGGTATGCCGACAAAGATGGTTATATCTTTTATGGAGGATATACAGGGGTGGTGGGCTTCCATCCTGATAGTATTGTATTACCACATTTAAACATTCGGGCCGGTATTGAGAGTTTTTATTTGTTTAATAGAGAAATATTACCCGGCGACAGTTTAGGAAATAGGATTTTAATTAATCAGCCTTTACAGTCGGGAAGTGAAATTAAATTGAAACATAACGAAAATTCCTTTTCTATCCGGTTTAATGCTTACCCTTTCGATTATCCCAATCACAATGTATTTCGCTATCGTTTGTTGGGCTTGCAAAATGAATGGATATATCCTGCAGGAACAATCCGAGAAGCATCATATACCGTGGTTCCCCCCGGCGAATATATTTTTGAATTACAGGCCGGCAGTAATCGTCAAACGTTTGGCCCCTCTTTGTATTTAAAGATCGTTGTTATACCACCTTTTTGGCGAACCACATGGTTTAAAGGGGCAATGATTCTTCTGCTGCTGGGTTTGATTTTTGGTGGCTATCAGATAAGGTTGCAACAGATTCATAAAAGAAATTTGTTATTGAAGAGTCGCGTGGAAGAGCAAACCAAAGAACTTAGGGAACGCAACCAACAAATTTTAGAAATGTCGCAAAAACTTCATGAGGCTGATCAGTCTAAACTGCAATTTTTTACCAATATATCTCACGATTTTAGAACGCCGTTAACTTTAATTTTAGCGCACCTTGACCAAATTGACCACAATAAAAAAAGAGCAGTACGCACCATCCGCAATAATGCCCGTCGCCTTATGAATATGATTGACCAGTTGATTGATTTGCGGAAACTGGATCAGGGAAAATTAAAATTGTCTGTTTCCAAATTTGATGTTGTAGGAGTTGTAAAAGATATTGTTGGAAATTTTCAACCACTGGCCGAACAAAAGAATGTAAACATTCAATTCTATTCATCCAATGACACGCTCGAGGTATGGCTCGACATGGATAAGTTGGAAAAAATTACCGGTAATTTGTTATCTAATGCCATCAAATATTCGGGTGAGAATAGTTCGGTAATGGTCACTGTTGGTGAAGAAAGTAATGCTTTTTACATAGAGGTCGAGGATTCGGGACCCGGTATCTCTAAAGAAGAATTGGAACGTATCTTTGACCGTTTTTACCGTGTTACCGGAACGGGGAATAAAGCATCGGGACATGGCATAGGGTTAACCATTGTTAAAGGACTTACAGAACTACAAAAAGGGAGGGTTGAGGTTTCAAGCACACCTGGAAAGGGTACGCGTTTCCGTTTAAAATTCTTAAAAGGGCGAGACCATTTTAAAGAGGAAGATTTCGGAACTTCATCGTCAGCAGCCATCTTTTATGATGAGCCGGTTGTTGAGGAAAACTTTGCAGACGATTTTTCCAGGTATTCTGACCAAAAGATTGTTATAGTAGAAGATAATCGTGAACTTTCAGCTTTTCTGAAAGAAGTGTTGGACAATTGGTTTCAGGTGAAAGTGGCGTATGATGGGAAACAGGCATTAAGTATAATCCGGCAATTTGAACCCGACTTGATTATTTCGGATATTATGATGCCGGGGATGGATGGTATTGCTCTTTGTCGGGAGATTAAAGCCAATAATCGAACCTCTAATATTCCATTTATTTTATTAACTGCGCGCACAGATGAAGAAATAAAAATAGAAGGTTTTGATCTGGGTATTGATGATTATATCGAAAAACCTTTTAATACACGGGTTTTACTGGCACGGTTGAAGTCCATCCTTGAAAACAGACAAAAACTGATGCAAAATATTCAGTCTGCCGATTGCTATATATCTGCCGGTGCTGAATTTTCCAAAGAGGATAAGTCATTCTTAAATTCGGTCAATAGTTTAATTGAAAACAATTTTTCTGATGCTTCCTTTAATGTGGAGGTGTTGAGTAAAATGCTTTTTATGAGTCGGTCTTCATTTTACAGAAAATTTAAAAGCTTAACGGGAATGACTGCTGCCGATTATTTGAGAAAGATTAGATTACATAAAGCAGTCAATTTAATAAGGTATGAAGAGATGCCGGTAGGACAGATAGCTGAGAATGTGGGATTTCAGAGTGTAGCCCATTTTCGCAAAAGTTTCAAAAATGAGTTCGGTGCTACCCCCGGTGAATGGAGCAAAAAGCACAAAGCCGGGAATATTCGTTCCTGAAAAATTTATTTTTTATTTGGGGAGAATGAGACTTTCTTTAAGTTCATTGTTGTTAGTATTAGTGGCTTGTTAGATGGCAGGTTTCTGACTGTTTACTTCTGCCAAAATCGTTAAAATTCCCGGTTGTAAAGAATTTCTAAATGAGTTCATAATGCTGTATTGACATCCTTATTAGTATTATTTTTTCGAAAATCCCCAATTGCACTATTAAAAAGCAAGAACAAAAATCTTGATTCATTCCATCAACTAAATATCTTTTGTAAAAATTAATTATTGTAAAATTTTGTTTTGAGAATATTCTCATTATATTTGTATGAACAAAAGTTCATTATGGCCAGACCAAAAACATTAAGAAAAGTAGTTAAGCCACCGGGATTTAAAGGGTATAAACCCTACGGGCATCAACACGCGCAAACAAAGTGTGTCGAATTGCTTTACGAAGAATATGAAGCCATAAAACTGGCCGATTATGATTTGATGACGCACCAACAAGCATCGGAAGTGATGGGTATTTCGCGGGCTACCTTTGCGCGTATATATGAACGAGCCCGGCGGAAGATGGCTGAAGCATTGGTGGAAGTAAAGGAAATAAAAGCGGTATACGGCCACGCTCTGCTGGATAAAAGCTGGTTGATATGTCACAATTGCAATGCCAGGTTTACCATACCTGAAACCATAAGAAACAGAAATTGTCCTGTTTGCAAATCATTTAATGTTGAAGCATTAAAATAGCATCAGGAAAAATGCTGTCGAGTGTCCAAAAATACGCGGATATAGGTATAGTGACACTTTCAATTTGTTAACAATCAAATTATATCATAGATGAAGACATTAATAACCTCAACCACATCAACACCGGAAGGACCTTTTGATAAACGTTTTGGCCGGGCCGCATGGTTTTGTGTGTTGGATGAAAAAACCGGTGAATCAACTTTTATTAAAAATGAAAATGCCGAAGGACAAAGTGGTATTGGCACTAAAACAGCTGAAAAAGTGGTAGAGTTGGGTGTCGGTAAAGTTATTTCCGGAGATTTTGGCCCTAAAGCCAAAAAGTTGCTGGATAAATTCGGTGTTCAAATGGTTATTATCAATGAAGATTTGAAAGTTATAGATATTATTAACCGAATTAAAGGATAGTATCATGCCAAAAATGGATCATACAGGTAGGTCCCGAAGGTAAGGGACCACGGACAGGTCGCAAATTGGGAAAGTGCGCAAAAGAGAGCAATGACACTGCAGCCGGAAAGTTAGGTGTTGGCATGGGTAAAAAACGAAAGGACGGTTGCGGTGAAGGAAAAGGAAAAAGATTACGAAGTAATTTACCTTAGTTTTTTACTTCTTTTTACTTCAATCTGGTTGATTGGGAGTAGGCTTATAACTAATCATTAAAGTATTGTTTTTATGCCTTTAAAAATTGCTGTGGCCAGTGGTAAAGGCGGTACCGGAAAAACTACCGTTTCTGTAAATCTTCAGTATTTTATATCGAAGAGTTTGACAGATGAGGTTTTGCTGGTCGATTGCGATGTTGAGGAACCCAACGATCGCATCTTTTTCCCGGATAGTAAAACCACTTCTACTCTTGAGGTGACGCATGCAATTCCGGAAATAGACAGGAATAAATGTCTTTTTTGCCGAAAGTGTGTCGACTATTGCGAATTTAACGCAATAGTGGTTATTCCGCCGGCCCACTTTGCAGAAATTAATGCTTCATTATGTCATTCTTGTGGTGCCTGCAGTGTAGCTTGCAGAGAGGGAGCTATTAGAGAGAAACCACATCCTTTGGGAAAAATAACGACAGTAAATACAGGCATTGGGGAGGGCATCGTTGAAGGTAGGTTAGAGGTAGGTTCGGCCATGCAAACCCTTATGATTAAGGAGCTGAAGAAGAATGTGTCGAAGCATCATAGAGATGCTGATTCCGATGAAATTATACTTTTCGATGCGCCTCCGGGCACCAGCTGTCCGGTAGTGGAAACAATTGCTGACGTAGATTATGTCATATTGGTTGCAGAACCAACACCTTTTGGTTTGAATGATATGACGCTGATGGTTGAACTGCTGGTGGAAATGGGAAAGCCCTTTGGAGTAGTTATTAATAAAGCAGGCCTGGGGAATAAAGAGATCTATTCATTTCTAAAGGAGCAAGAAATAGAACTGTTGGGGGAAATCCCCTTTAACAAAGAATATGCAGGAAAATATGCCGAAGGTAAATTGCTTCAAAATATTGATCCCCACGCACGAAGATGCTATTCGGATATTGTTACATCCATAGAAAGACGATTACTGCAAGATGAAGGAATTAACTATTTTAAGTGGTAAGGGCGGCGCCGGAAAAACCAGTGTTGCCGCATCCATTGCTTCGGTCGCTCAAAATGCGGTGTTGTGCGATGATGATGTCGATGCAGCAGATTTGCATTTGATATTCAAACCTGAGGTAAAGGAGGTGCATCGCTTTGAAGGGGGGCAGGTGGCCGTTATAGATGAGGAAAAGTGTACCAATTGCGGTATTTGCTGGTCATATTGTAGGTTCGATGCCATTCATACAAAAGCGGGTAGTGGATTTTATATCAATGCTTATCAGTGTGAGGGGTGCCGATTATGTGAACGGGTTTGTCCATCGAAGGCCATTCACTCTTATAGAAACAATAATAATTATTGGTTTGTATCCGATAGCCGGTTTGGTCCATTTGTACATGCCAAAATGGGGGCAGGCGAAGATAATTCAGGTAAACTGGTTGCAACGGTGCGACAAAAAGCCAGAGAAATAGCTACAGAAACAAATGCTGAATTTATTATTAATGATGGCCCTCCGGGTATTGGTTGTCCGGCCATCTCTTCCATTTCAGGTGTCGATGCTGTTTTACTGGTTGTTGAGCCTACGCGATCTGGGCTACACGATGCTCAACGGTTGGTGAGTCTGACCAACTCTTTCAATGTGCCGGTTTACGGTTTTATCAATAAATATGATATCAATCTGCAAGTGTCAGAAACAATTGAAGCATTTCTTAACAAAAATCATATTCCGTTATTAGGACGATGGAACTTTGATGTAAATATTGTCAAAGCAATGCTGGAAAAGATGAGTGTGGTGGAATTTGCACCTGAGGGTGAAACAGCCAGGGAAGTTAAAAAAGTCTGGGAGCAATTAAAGTCTTTGATGTTAACCGATTAGTTATTGTTGCCGGGAAGTTTAGTTAAGATGCCAAATCATATATATTTACTGTTACTCAACACGCGTTATTTAATACTAAAACTAACAACAAAAAATTATAAAACTAAATGTCAACAACCATGTCACACAAAAAAATAATCGTGATTGGCGGTTCAGCCGCCGGTCCTAAGGCTGCATCCAAGGCCCGTCGAATGGATGAATTTGCAGATATTACCATGTTTCAAAAGGCGCCTGAGCTCTCAATGGCATCATGCGGGTATCCCTATTATGTCGGAGGCTTTTTTGACGACCGTAATAAATTGTTGTGTACCCCTACGGGTGTGGTGCGCGATCCCAAATTTTTCTGGAGTGCAAAAGGTATTGTGGCCAAAGTGAATACCGAAGTAACGCGTATCGACCGAAAAAATAAGGTTGTAGAATATACCAATCTTAAAACCGGTGAAAAGGGTTCTCAACCCTATGACAAACTGATTTTAGCTACAGGCTCTATCCCTAATATGCCACCGGTGCCCGGAAACGACCTTGAAGGTATTACAACTTTGCAATCCATGCAAGATGCCGATTTTCTTAGAAAAATAAGAGACGAGGGCAAAATTAAAAAGGCTGTCGTCATTGGTGGTGGTTTAATTGGTATTGAAACTTTGGAGGCATTAAACCTTGCAGGCATTGAATTGACATTGGTGGAATTGCTACCCCAATTGTTAACTTTCCTGGATTGGAAGATGGCCAAACTGGTGGAAAATTACTTGAAAACTAAAGCCAATGTTATTACTCAAAACGGGGTGGCCGAGTTTGTCGGTGAAAACGGAAAACTTACTGCGGTTAAGCTCCAGAACGGTACCGAAATTCCCTGTCAGCTGGCGGTAGTAGCTATAGGCGTTCGGCCCAATGTGAAGCTGGCTAAAGAGGCCGGTCTGGAAATCGGTCAGTTGGGAGGTATCACCACCAATGAATATATGCAAACGAGCGATCCGGACATTTATGCCGCCGGCGATTGTTGTGAAGTAACAAATATTATTACCGGTAAAAATGTACTTGCTCCGTTTGGCGACCTGGCCAACCTTCAGGGGCGTGTTGCAGGTGAAAATGTTATTGCCGGAAATGTGGCTAAATTTCCGGGGACCATTCAAACCGGTATTTGTAAAATTTTTGATTATGGTGTTGGTATCACAGGCCTTTCGGAAACCAAAGCCAAAGAAGCAGGATTCGACTATGAGAGAGTTTTGAATGCCAGCCCCGATAAGCCGGGCTTTATGAATGGAAAATTGTTGATTACCAAGCTGGTGGTGGATAAAAAAAGTCGTAAGATTCTTGGAGCGCAATGTCTGGGGCCCGGCGATGTGAGCAAACAACTGGCCATCTGGGCTACCGCAATTAAAGGCAACCTGACTGTTGATGATATGGTCAATGCCGATTTGCCTTATGCCCCGCCATTCTCGCTGGCTATTGATCACAGCATAGCTACCGCACACATCATGGAAAACAAGCTTAAGGGAGTCTTTAACGGTATATCTTCCGTTGAACTGAAAGAAAAAGTTGATCGCGGCGACGATATGTTTATTCTGGATGCTCGTGGTGCCGATGAGTATGAACAAATGCGGCTGGGTATCGGTGAAACATTGATTCCTATAGGTAAGCTGAGGGAAAGATTAAATGAATTGCCAAAGGATAAAAACAAAGAGATTATTACTTTTTGTAAAATATCGCTTAGAGGTTATGAAGCTGCAGTTCTCCTGAAACACCATGGTTATAAAAATGTGAAAATACTTGAGGGAGGAGTTGCCGCCTGGCCGTTTGAGAGAGAGAAATAAAAAATAGAACAACATAGTAAACCCGAAACCGTAAGAGCGTTGCCAATATTATACTATACTTTGGCGGCGCTCTGTTTTTACATAACTTCTATATCAGGGAATACACCCTTACAAAAGGGTGGAAGGTGCCGGTTCCGATATGGGATACAGGTTGTTCCCCTTTATTGAATGACTTCCAAAATTACCTTAGCACTAATACTAAACTTACCATGTGATTGAATTTACTTTTTTTGTCCAGATCGGGAACTACTTTTTTATACTTTCCAGGTTGTCAATGGTATTACACTCATACTTTAATGCCACATACATTTTCCAGGTGCCGTATAAGATGCCTCCTCCAACACCATACGATAACTGGGACATACGAGGACCTGTGTATTCTATACCCTCTCTGTTGAAGTAGCGATATAAACGTGGTGTAAAGTAGCCATTTACTTCCGGGAATATTCCTATCCGGCAATTCTCTCTTTCATCTTCATTATGGTCAATGACTTTTAAATTTAGTATTTGGTTAATACCTGCCTGAAAGATTATAGTAGGAAAAAATTCTGATTCATCATAATAATTATAGTATTCATATTCGTCTTCCTCCAACGGCATTGAAGTGCTGCCCTGCGAAAATACATTAATTCCTGTGTAAACATTGAGTTCTTTAAAAAAGCAATAACCAATGCTTCCGTTTAAGGTTTGGGCTATAATATAGTCAGGATAAGGACTTGGTCCGATACCAAATTCAAATTTATAGGTCCATTGGGAAAAAGTATAATTTGAAAGTCCAAGAAAAAAGAATGAAACGAGCATGGCGACTTTTTGCCACAAAAGAACATGTATAAATTTCATTAAGCCATGCGAGTTCCATCCGGCCAATAACTTAGATGAATTTAATACGGATGAGATAGCAGTTAAAAACTTTTTTATCATAAAACAAAATTAATTTTTTGCAAGATTGTTACAAAAATAAAAATGTAAACTGCAACTACAAAAACGGTATTATGAAGGGAGAATTAAAGTGAAATTTGCTTTTTAGAGCTATTTATATGAAGGGGCTGTTATTTTATCCTGTCCTATTTTAGAAGAAAAGTATACAAAAAAGGGATGCATACATGATAACCCTTTTTTTTTTTATGTTTGCTAATTAAATTTGTTAATTGTTCCTTTGTAAAACTAAACTGAAAAGACATTTATATTTCCTTGCAGACACACTTTTTTAACAGTATCTTAAAATTATTATTTACCTAATTTTAAGCTGTTCGGTTTGTGGAGAAGGTTTTAATTATACTTGTTTTGGAATAATTTTTCTGTAAAACTTTTTCTGGACAAGTCAATATTTCATTTTTAAAACAGTTTATAAAAGTGACGGGCGGTGGAAGGCCGCCCGGTTTAGTTATCGAATCACCAATTTATGGTAATTGTTCCCGATTTTTAATAAATATATACCTTGTTTTAATCCTGTACAATCTATTTGTCCCGACTTGATTTCCATTTGATTTAAAAATTCACCTGAAATGGAAAAAATCTCAATTAATGTATTTCCCATAATTCCATTTACGTAAATTTTACCCGAAGAAGGATTGGGGTATAGAGTTATTTGAATTTTATCTGGGGTTTTTTTTATATCCGATGTAAGAACATTGATGGTTTGTGAAACCGGTTCAGCGGGGTTATACAGGAAATTTCCAGGTTGATGTGCCGTAATGGTTACTGTTCCAGGATGATTTACAGTAGCCTGGTTGCCAGATATCTGAACGATATCTGAATCGGAACTTGTGTAATAAACTTCAAGTCCAGAAGAAGCAAAGGCTTCAAGGTTTATCGTTCCTGAGAATGTATTTATTTCTGGAAATATTATTTCCTGTGGTATTTTGGCAGTGAAATTCGTATCGGGGACCCAGTCTATTCCGAATGCGGGATTCGTATTTTTTGAAAAGATATTTTTAATGGTGTATTGTGCCGCTTGCTCATCGGTAAGCTGTATTCCGGAATAATCAGGATTGGTAGATCGCTGATATGGTTTGTAACCGGGCCCCGAACAATTATATTCTGCAAAAAGAGGATTGAGACCGCTGTTCATGGAAGTCCAACCTTCCGGAGCGATTATCGACGGTTCTTCGCAGGATAAAAATACTACTTTCGGATTTCCCTGCCAGGGACGACCCAGATAGATTTTTGAAATAGAACCGTTAAAGCCATTTTTATTGTCATGTATTTTGCAGTTTTTGAATACATACCCGAATTTTGAATTAACATTTGTACTGGCAGCAGTTAAAACCCCGCCTTCACGATTAACCAGAAATTCACAACTATCGAAAACCACTGTTGATTGGCCGAAAATAAAGTCTACAGATCCTTCTATATAACAGTTCTTCATGTATACCCTTCCTAAGCTGTAACTGTAATATGTATCTTGGTATCCCAAAATTTTGCAATGGTAAAAGCTCTGCCTGTCGCCATTGGTTCTCAATGCAACCGCCTGCTGATTTGCAACTGATCCGTCATTGACAACAGTGTTTTGGAATGTTATATTTATGGCTGTAAAGTTGTCCCCTTCTATTGATACGCTGTAGGAATTGGAAGTACCGAGAGTTCCGCCCAACCCGTTATCTTTACCTGCATAATCGTCATATGTGATAACAACACTGTCAGGGTGTTCGCCTTTTAATATAGGGAAATTCCGAAATACTCTATTTCTTTGACGGAAAAGCTATTATCACTATCTTTGAGCAAACAAAAAACCCCGAAATTAGGCACATTTGCCT
>NZ_FONA01000030.1 GCF_900112795.1 Thermophagus xiamenensis | reverse complement strand
AAGCGTTCTGAAGTTTAGTCTAACAGCGAAGATCGTAAAATGGACGCAATTTTTTTAAGGAATCTTTTTTTAAAATGACTTTTCAGATTTCTTTCTTTCTAATTACCTAAGGCTCTATATGTTTTGTCTCTTTTCAGCGGATTTTTGAGGAAACTCCAGTCAAAAGAATTAATAATCCAGTAATTGTTAGAAGTATTTATTGTGAAAACGCACGAAAACTTTTATATTTGTGCCAATCGCATACCAGAACAGAATGGATGAAAAAAGAGATTTTAAATTTTTAGTCAATAAAAATTCAGATGTGCCGAAATTTAGGCAATTGGTTGAATCGGTTAATAATGCCATTTCGGAAGAGCGTTTAAATATTGGTGATCATTTGCCTTCGGTAAATCAAGTTTGTAAAGAATATAATCTTTCACGGGATACAGTTTTTAAGGCTTACTCTCTCTTAAAGGAACAGGGGGTTGTGGAGTCGGTTCCCAATAAAGGTTATTTTATTGCTAAAGAAATTCGCAGAGTTTTCTTATTTCTGGATACTTTTAAGGCCTATAAAGAGGTGCTTTATGATTCTTTTTTTAAGAATCTGCCGAAAAATGTAATTGCTGATGTTCATTTTCATCACTATAAACCAGACGTTTTTCGAAAACAGATAGAAGAAAGTATCGGCAAATATGCCAAATATGTGATAATGCCTTTCGACCATCC
Organism: Thermophagus xiamenensis; assembly: GCF_900112795.1. Taxonomy (GTDB): domain Bacteria; phylum Bacteroidota; class Bacteroidia; order Bacteroidales; family Marinilabiliaceae; genus Thermophagus; species Thermophagus xiamenensis. The sequence continues at coordinate 26,283 of NZ_FONA01000030.1, read as the reverse complement.
TTCCATCCCTGATACTTTAAACCTGTTGCCTGAAGAAAAATTATTGCTCATCGATTGGAACATTTATTCTACGCCTACCAACAACGTATTGTATCAGGACTTTGGAGAGCCTGTATTGGTGGAGTTGGAAAAGATTCTTCATCTTATCCGTAAGTATGAAAAGTTTGTCTTTGTTTATCCTGAATATACAAACCATCCTTATGACTCGGTGCAATACTTTAAGAAATTTTGTAGGAAACACCGGGTGAAACATGAAGTATTATACGACAGTTCTCAATTCGATGTGGAAAAGGGAGTTGCTTATATAAGTGTAAGCGACCGCATTTTAGGGCGGTTTTTAGAGCAAACGCGTGAAAAAAATCTGGAACCCGGTAAAGATGTGGGCTTCATCTCTTATAATGAAACACCAATGAAGAAGTTTATTTATAAGGGAATAACTGTTATTTCAACGGATTTCAGAATGTTGGGAAGAAAAGCTGCTGAGTTTGTGGCCAATGATGCTCCTATGAGGGTGTGCGTACCAACCACTATTCATATTCGGGAATCACTTTGAAGATTTGTTTCTTTTAAAAGTTAGGAATTGTGCATGACTATAAAAATTAACAACATGTATAAATAAGAGATCAAGGCAAAAACGGGTATGCTTAAAGTATTCAGAGCACCATTTGTTTTTTTGCCCGAAAAGGATCAATAAGATTCATAATGCTATACCCGATACTAAGAACTAAGCAACTAGGGCTAAAAAACAGGCACCAAAACTAATTTGCTGGTTCCCTTTTTGAAAAAATTAATTAAGATAATATTTGAGTAGAAAATTATATACGAATCAGAACAGAACAGTGTATTTATGGCTTATTCATTAGGATTTGATATAGGGAGCTCCTCGGTAAAAGTGAGCTTATTAGACATTGAAAAGGGGGTTGGGGTTGCTTCGGCATTTTATCCCAAAACCGAAATGAGCATTTCCGTTCCGAAGCCGGAATGGGCTGAACAGTCGCCTGAAGATTGGTGGCAAAATCTTAAAAAAGCCTTATCTGAAGTGGTCAGCCAATCGTCGGTTAATACTGCTGAAATAAAAGCTATAGGTATTACCTACCAAATGCATGGATTGGTTGCTTTGGATAAAAATGATAAGGTGGTACGGCCTAGTATTATTTGGTGCGATAGCAGGGCTGTTGATTATGGCCGGAGAGCCTTCCATGCTTTGGGTGAGAAATGGGCTTTAGAGCATTTGCTTAATTCACCGGGAAATTTCACTGCTGCCAAACTGGCGTGGGTGAAAGAAAATGAGCCTGAAATTTATGAGCGTATTGATAAAATAATGCTGCCAGGTGATTATATCGCTTTTCGGTTAACTGGTGAAAAAAATACTACTCTGTCGGGATTGTCTGAGGGGATATTTATAGATTATCAGACTAATGAAATTTCTGAGGAGTTGTTGGATTATTTTGGTTTTTCTAAATCACTTATTCCCGAACAGGTACCCACTTTTGCACCTCAAGGATTTTTATTGCCCCGGGTTGCGGAAGAATTAGGGCTTACTGCCGGTATTCCTGTAGCCTACAGAGCTGGTGACCAACCCAATAATGCCTTTTCGCTGAATGTTCTGGAACCAGGAGAGGTGGCCGCTACCGCCGGTACTTCAGGTGTCGTTTACGGTGTTAGCGACCAATTGGTACCTGATTCTTTATCCAGAGTCAATACCTTTGCGCATGTCAATCATACCAAGCACCAGAGGCGCTTGGGTATTTTGTTGTGCATTAATGGTACTGGTATTTTAAATGCCTGGCTGAGACAAAATACAGCCCGTGAGCTGGACTATTCACAAATTAATGACGAGGCATTGACAGCACCGGTAGGTGCCGAAGGGTTGAGGGTTTTCCCTTTTGGCAATGGGGCTGAACGGGTACTTGGTGACCTTAATCCTGGTGCTTCATTATCCGGATTGAATTTTAATATACACAATCGGAGCCATTTATTGCGAGCCGGCCAGGAAGGAATTGCATTTAGTTTTCGTTACGGAATGGATATCATGCAAGGAATGGGGGTGAAGGGTAACGTTATTCGTGCCGGAAAAGCCAACATGTTTTTGAGCCCCTTGTTCCGTCAAACGCTCTCTAATCTTACAGGGGCTACAGTGGAACTTTATGATACCGACGGCTCTCTGGGTGCCGCCAGAGGTGCTGCGCTCGGTGCCGGTATCTGGAAATCGCCTCAGGAAGCCTTTGAAAATCTCAATAAACTGGAAGTCATCACCCCAAACCACGAAGCTGACACTATCAATAATTATTATGAAGATTGGAAGCAAAAATTGAATAACATTTTAAAATAAAAGATTTATGGACGTTTTAATTGGAAAAAAAGAGTATTTCCCAGGTATTGGGAAAATTAAATTTGAAGGTAAAGATTCAAAAAATCCATTGGCCTTTAAATGGTATAACGAAGACGAAGTGGTGGCCGGAAAGACCATGAAAGATCACTTTAGGTTTGCAATGGCCTACTGGCATACCCTAACGGGTGACGGTGGAGATCCTTTTGGTCCGGGAACCAGAATTTTCCCATGGGATGACTCTTCTGACGTTATGGAACGAAATAAAAACCGTATGGATGCCGCTTTTGAGTTCATGACTAAAATGGGCATTCCTTTCTGGTGCTTTCATGATGTGGATGTTGCCGGTGATGGGAGTGTTGGCGAAATTGAAGAACGGCTCATGAAAATGGTCGAATATGCCAAAGAAAAACAAAAAGCTTCAGGTATTAAGCTGCTTTGGGGTACCGCCAATGTTTTTAGTAATCCAAGATACATGAATGGTGCCGCCACCAACCCTGATTTCACGGTAGTAGCTCACGCCGGTACTCAAATTAAGAATGCTATTGATGCAACCATTGCGCTCGGCGGTTCCAACTATGTGTTTTGGGGTGGTCGGGAAGGTTATATGTCTTTACTCAATACCAATACCAAACGTGAAAAGGAACATTTGGCTCGACTGTTAACTATGGCCAGAGATTATGGGCGTAAGAATGGTTTTAAGGGGACCTTCCTGATTGAACCCAAACCCATGGAACCCACCAAACATCAATATGATTTCGATGCCGAAACCGTTATTGGGTTTTTACGTCACTATGGACTGGACAAAGACTTTAAGCTTAATATTGAAGTAAATCATGCTACCTTGGCGCAACATACATTCCAGCATGAATTACAGATGGCCGCAGATGCCGGTATGCTTGGAAGTATTGATGCCAACAGAGGTGATTACCAGAATGGTTGGGATACCGATCAGTTCCCAATCAATATTTACGAAACCATCGAAGCCATGCTGGTAATCCTTGAAGCCGGTGGTTTTACTACCGGGGGGGTCAACTTTGATGCTAAAGTAAGACGTAATTCTACTGATTTGGAAGACCTGTTTATTGCTCATATTGCGGCTATGGATGTCTTTGCCCGGGCACTGAAAGCTGCTGATCGAATCCTTCGTGAGTCTGATTATAAGAAAATGCGTGCCGAACGTTACGCTTCTTTCGACTCTGGTAAAGGGGCTGAATTTGAAAAGGGTAATCTCACCCTTGAAGATTTGCGTAAAATTGCTCTCGAGGCTGGTGAACCCGCTCAAATTAGTGGAAAGCAGGAACTTTATGAGCAACTTATCAATTTGTACATTTAATCTGATATTGTATACGAAGATTATGGAAGTAGACAGGATAATTTTTCCTGTCATACTTCCTTTGTTTATGCTTGTTTTTGTTAATTACCTTTCGCTTTTGTTTTCCAAAACCAAATTTTAAATAATAAATTAATGGATGGTCGAAATAAATATTATGTAATTACCATAACATTGATAGCAACCCTTGGTGGTCTGCTCTTTGGCTACGATACCGCTGTTATTTCCGGTGCCGAAAAATCGGTTCAGGCATATTTGATTGAAAGTCAGGGGTTAAGCTCTATTGTTCATGGCATAACTACCTCTAGTGCTCTCATCGGATGTATCATTGGTGGCCTCATCTCAGGTGTTTTGGCTACTTCGTTTGGACGAAAAAGGTCTTTGCAGTTTGCAGCAATTTTGTTCTTTCTCTCTGCTTTAGGTTCAGGTTATCCCGAGTTCTTGTTTTTTAAGCGGGGGGAACCCACTATCGGATTGTTACTCATGTTCAACTTTTACCGTATTATTGGAGGAATAGGTGTAGGGCTGGCTTCGGCGCTTAGCCCCATGTATATTGGTGAGGTAGCACCTGCCAACATTCGCGGCCGTTTGGTTTCGTTAAATCAATTTGCCATTATTTTCGGGATGTTGGTCGTCTATTTTGTCAATTGGGGAATTGCTCACGGTCAAACTATTGAATGGATTAACGAAATTGGGTGGCGAAGGATGTTTGTGTCAGAAGTCATTCCTGCCGGTCTTTTTGGAATCCTTTTGTTTCTTGTGCCCGAAACACCACGATATCTGGCGTTAAAAAACAAAGAAGAAAAAGCTTTGCAGATTCTTACCAAAATAAACGGGAAAGAGGTTGCCCACGCCATTATGAAAGATATCAAAGAAAGTCTAAAGCAACATACCTCAGAACGATTGTTCTCTTTCGGGAAAAAAGTTATTGTTATAGGTATTTTGCTTTCTGTATTTCAGCAATTTGTGGGTATTAATGTGGCGCTGTACTATGCCCCTCGGATATTTGAAAGCATGGGTGCGGCTAAGGATGCTTCTATGCTGCAAACCGTTATTATGGGATTCGTAAATGTAGTATTTACCGTTGTGGCCATCTTTACTGTTGATAACTGGGGCCGTAAACCTCTGTTAATTGTGGGGTCGGCAGGGATGGCTGTTGGTATGTTTGCTATTGCAGGATTAGCTTTCTATGATATTATTGGCATTAGCACTCTGGTCTTTATGATTGTTTATACTGCCTCATTTATGATGTCCTGGGGACCTATTACATGGGTGCTTATCTCTGAAATATTTCCTAACAAGATACGCGGTAAAGCCGTGGCCATCGCTGTTGCCGCACAATGGGCTGCCAACTATCTTGTATCATCTACCTATCCGGCTATGATGGAATATAGTGGCGCCATGACTTATAGCATTTATGGCATTATGAGTGTCTTATCGCTTTTGTTTGTGTGGAGATTTGTTCCCGAAACCAAAGGGCGTACGCTTGAGGATATGGAAGCTCTTTGGGAAAAGAAGTAATTGAGACGTGTAAGTGAATTTTTGCCCGGTTTATACCGGCCATAAGGGTGTCTTTAATTCTTGGGTTTGATGCGTTTTGTTCCAGGCTAAGGTATTCATTATAAGCAATTATGAATCTTTAGCACAATGTACGCACTGTTAACCCGGCTTTGGAGGCACCCTTGTTTTATTCAGGTTGATGCAAATTATTTAGGTCGGATGAATGACAATGGGGGCAATGGGATAGGGGAGTAGCAGCGGTGGTGATTCGGGAACACCTTTTACAGCGTGCCCAATAGTTCTCGGTTGTATAAGTGCCTCCTTCAATGATTATAGCTTTTCCTTCAACCATGGCTTTAGCTATCGCTTGTCGAGCTTTTTTGTATATCCTCGTAAAGGTTGGACGGGAAATATTCATTCGTTCAGCAGCCTCTTCCTGATTCATATTTTCGTAATCGATAAGGCGGATAGATTCATATTCTTCGTATAACAATACGACTTTATCCAGCTGCCTCATTTTTATGCCAACGGGTTTGAATCCTTCTATTTTGGGTGGTGCGTCTATCTTTCTGATTCTTCGTTGATTGGGCATTTGTCTTCGTTTTGGTGGTTTCTCCTCAATGCAACAAAGATAAAGAAACATGCATGACAATGAAAGTTTGTTACAACAAGAATTATATATTACTAAAAATAGTATTATTTAATAATTGATTATTTTTGTCAAATCAGAACCTGTCTGTTAGTGTGGGTTTTGTATTGACTAATTAATTATATATTAACTTTTTTAGAAATGCGTAAGGGTAATATACAAGTTTACGGCAATGCTGAAACCAGGTTGTGCAAAATGGTTTTTCCCGGTACCTTAAATGCCAATGAAACATTGTTTGGCGGGGAAATTATGAAATGGATGGATGAAACCGCCTTTATTTGTGCTACCCGTGCCACGCGGCAAAAAATGTTTACAGCCTCAGTTGAAAAGGTGGAATTTATCGCACCGGTGAAAGAAAACTCTATCGTTGAAATGGTAGCCAATGTAAAGACTGCCGGGCCGGTTAAACTGGAGGTGGAGGTGCAACTTTTTTCCGAACCTTTATATGCCGATGATAAAACACTCGCTGCTAAAGCTCTTTTTATTATGGTTGCATTAAATGAACGTAATAAGGTAACACGCCTCTCTTTTCATCATTTAACCAATTTATTTAAAAAAAAGCGCTAAAAAATTTGGATATTAAATGAACATTTGTTCATTTTGTAGATGGTAAGGCCGGATTTTTATCATATGGCATATAATATTTAAAATGAAGTAAATCAATTTACTTGTTTTTCAAGAGCATTTAATTGCTAAATAGAAAATATGCTGTATTGAAAGCATCGATCGCAATATTTAATTTAAAAAAATAGTATTATGCCAGCAGGTGACAGAACCGGACCAGCAGGACAAGGTCCTCGCTCCGGAAGAGGTAAAGGTTTTTGTAGTGGTAATTCTACCCCCGGCTTTAATAACGAAGATAACCGTCGCAGAGCCGGTCGGATAGGAGGTCGTGGAATGGGCCGTGGAAGAGGTCGTGGCCGCGGAACAGGTGGACAATCTTAATTGTTTTTGTGTGATTGAGGACAGCCGGTTGAATTTTACAAATAGCTTTTTTTATCATTTGGCCGGTTGTTTTTATTGGAACGAATATGACAATGAAGGTTTGTCGCAAAAGAACTATGTATAAAAAGTTACAGGCAGAGTAAGTTTTTAGTAATTAGTTTCTGGTCAATTAGTGTTGGACTAAAGACTATTCACTATCTACTAAAAACTAATTTTAAGTTCCATCAGAATTATGACCTAAATTAATTTTGAATTTACATTAATACGAATTTATCTATGAATCAAAAAGTAGCAATTCCTGTTGTCAATGGTCTTTTAAGTGCTCATTTTGGCCATTGTCAGTATTTCATAATAGCCGATGTGGTTGATGGTGAAATACGACAAATAAAAGAAGAAGTACCGCCGCCTCATGAGCCCGGCGTCATTCCCCGATGGCTCGGGGCTTTGGGTGTCAATGTTGTTTTGGTTGGTGGAATAGGTCAAAAGGCTTTGGAACTGTTCAAACAATTTGGTATTAACCCTGTTATTGGCGTTCCACAAAAAGAACCGAAACAATTGCTCGAAGATTTTATTAACGATAAGTTAGTTGTCGGTGCGAATCAGTGCAGCCATTAAAATTTTTTGTTGACAAATGGTTGGACAGGATCTCTCGTCGGGAGGTCCTGTTTTTTTATATGTTTGCATAAAACCATTAACTTTGCGTTTTAATTTTTATTGTGATAGATGACGAAGAAAAGAAAACGTGTTGTGGTAGGCCTTTCCGGCGGTGTTGATTCCAGTGTTGCTGCCAAAGTTTTATTAGAGCAGGGCTATGATGTTGTAGGGCTGTTTATGAGAAACTGGCACGACACAACGGGAGTGCTTGAAGCAGATTGCCCCTGGCTCGATGATAAGTTTGATGCTGAGGCTGTTGCCCGTAAATTGGATATACCTTTTCATTTTATTGATTTGAGTAAGGAATACCGTGCTCGCGTGGTGGATTATATGTTCTCGGAATATGAGAAAGGGCGAACACCTAATCCGGATGTTTTATGTAATCGCGAAATTAAGTTCGATGTTTTCATGGAGAAGGCCTTCGAACTGGGAGCAGATTATGTTGCGACAGGACACTATTGCCGGAAAGAAACAATAAAATCTTCAACCGGAGAAACTTACAGGTTGCTGGCAGGCGCTGATTCAAACAAAGATCAGAGCTATTTTCTTTGTCAGCTTTCGCAAGCCCAACTTGCCAAAGCTTTGTTCCCAATTGGTGATTTGGTGAAACCACAAGTCAGAAAAATCGCTGCCGAATTAAATTTGGTAACTGCTTATAAGAAAGATTCGCAGGGTATTTGTTTTGTCGGTAAAGTTGATTTACCTGTTTTCTTGCAGCAGAAACTTGAACCCAAAAAAGGAAAAGTTTTTTTAGTGCCACCCGAATCTGAGCTTTTTAACCGTCAATGGCAGTTGGCTGATAATAACCCTTCGGATGAAATTCTGGATACTTTGGCTAAACCTTATCCGTTTCATCCCAAATTTGGCTCTAAAATTGGAGAACATAACGGCGCCCATTTTTATACCATTGGGCAGCGGAAAGGGTTGAATATTGGAGGATTCCCGGAGCCACTCTTTATTATAGGCCTTGATGTAAACTTTAATCAGGTTTATGTGGGGATGGGAAAACAACACCCCGGATTATTTCGACGAGTGCTTAAAATCAGTAATGATGAGGTGCATTGGGTACGTCCCGATTTGGCTCTTAACATGGGGCAGGCAAGACGTCTTAAAGTCCGTATCAGGTATCGGCAACCGCTTCAGGATGGTATTCTATATCAACGAAAAAGCGGATTATATATAGTGTTTGACCAGCCGCAACGGGGTATCACGCCCGGACAATTTGCCGCCTGGTATCAGGATGATGAATTGACCGGTTCCGGGGTGATTGCTTAATTTTCCGGGTTTTTTTCTTATGGTCATTTTTATTGATAATAGAGGCACGTTCCCCTCACGGGATGTGTATGAGAAATTGTAGTGAAGTGAAGAAAATAGGATTATTGTCAGATACCCATGGCTATTTAGACCCCAGACTTTTTGATTTATTTAGTGAGGTCGATGAAATATGGCATGCCGGAGATATAGGCAGTGAAAATGTGCTTTGTGACCTTGAATCATTTAAAATGTGCAGGGCCGTATATGGCAATATTGACGGTTGGGAAATCCGTGCTCAGGTACCAGAACACCAACGTTTTGTATGCGAAGGCTTAAGGGTGTGGATGACTCATATAGGGGGGTATCCCGGTCGGTATGCTCCCTCTATTCGTCAACAATTATTACAAGACCCACCTGATCTATTTATTTCAGGACATAGTCACATCTTAAAAGTGATGAACGATAAAAAATTGGGATTGCTTCATATGAATCCCGGTGCTGCCGGTAAAAATGGTTTCCATAAAGTACGTACAGCTCTTCGATTTACTATAGAAAATGGGCAACCGCACGATTTGGAAGTGATTGAACTGGGCCCTCGTCTCTAATATCCTAACAACTTTTGGGCATAATAATCTAATTGCATAATTACCGTAAGCTTCTTCCGCTTTTTAAATCTTTTGCTAAGATGGACGCATGCATTTGAGGGTACTTTAAGTCAATTTCTTTTTTCTATTGTTATAAGAATCTCTTTTTTAGTCTCGCCTTTCTATTATTTGGTATAATAATAACTATGAATATGTTATAGTGGATTTATAGTTTTTATCAATATCTATAGATAAAATAAAAGGTAAAATAGTACCATATTTATTGCAGAAAAAATTCTGCTTTGTAAATTTGCCTATCGATAAAGATGTATAATTAATTAATTGTTAACAAATTAAAATATTTTAATTATGGCTGTTTTAGTAGGAAAAAAAGCACCGGAATTTCAGGCACCTGCTGTAGTAAACGGCGGGGAAATCGTAGAAAACTTTTCATTGAAACAATACGAAGGTAAAAAATATGTAGTTTTCTTTTTCTATCCTGCCGACTTCACTTTTGTTTGCCCAACTGAAATTGTGGCTATGCAGGATAAAATGGAAGAGTTTGAAAAAAGAAACGTTGCAGTAGTAGGAGCAAGCACCGATCAGGAATTCAGTCACTGGAAGTGGTTGCAAACCGAAAAGAAAGATGGCGGTATCAAAGGTGTTAAATTCCCGTTGGTAGCCGACAGCAGCATGACCATTGCCAAAAATTATGACGTATTGGCAGGCGATTTTGAATATGATGAAAACGGGAAAGCTGTATTTAAAGGAGTACCTCAGGCTTACAGAGGTCTTTTCCTGATCGATAAAGAAGGTATTGTTCGCCATCAGGTTGTTAACGACATGCCTTTGGGACGTAGCGTGGACGAAGTACTGCGTATGGTCGACGCTTTGCAATTCTTCGAAGAAAACGGTGAGGTTTGTCCCGCCAACTGGCATAAAGGTCAGGAAGCTCTTAAACCCACTCAGGAAAGTATTGCCGAGTATTTGGGTAAAAACTAATTTTAACTTGTAAATATTGTCTTTAAGCCATCCTTTTTTAAGGGTGGCTTTTTTGTTTATGGTAAATTATCCATTTATTTTTGCCTTTATGCGTAAATGGATTTCTATTTCTATCGATGACCGGGATGAGCAATTTGAACGAAAGCTTTACCGAATGGTCAGGGCCTTTAAATATGCGGTGATTTTGGTTGATAAATATCCTTTCTACAACGATAACCCGCACCACTACAAGGCTTTTGACTTATTGGCAGGCTTCGATGCTATTGATGTGGTTAATGATTCTGTTGCACATTTAGATCGGGTTGTCAATTCATTTTCTGATTGGTATTTGGGATATTTTTCTTTTGATTTTAAGAACGACCTTGAGCCACTATTAACTACCTCGCATCCCGATAAGATTGGCTTTCGTCGGTTTAGTTTTTTTCGGCCACGCTTTTTGGTAAAACGGGTAGGTGGAAACTGGTATGTGGGGTATAATACCCATTGGGATAGTCGAAAATCCTGTGACGATTTTATTCGTCATATAGCCCAGATGGTTGTAAATCCCGGTGAGTTGCCAGCAGTTGACTTTAAGTTTAATATGTCTAAGAATCAGTATCTTCATTCTGTGGAAAAACTCAAATCGCATATACGCAGAGGTGATATTTACGAAGTAAACTTTTGCATGGAACTTTTCACCAAGGTAGCAGGGCTCGATACAGCTTTTCTTTTTGATAAATTGCTGAAAGTTGCTCCAATGCCTTTTTCGACCCTGGTGCGGGATAATGATGCTTTTTTAATAGGAGCTTCTCCCGAACGTTATTTAAGAAAGAAGGGAGCAAAAATTATATCTCAACCCATGAAAGGCACCGCTGGTCGTAGCAATGACAGAGAAACGGATCTTGATTTAATGAGAAGTCTTTCAGAGTCGGAAAAGGAAAGGGCTGAAAATATTATGATTACCGATTTGGTGCGAAACGACTTGTCGCGCTCCGCAGCACGGGGTACCGTTAAAGTGGATGAGTTATGCCATGTTTTACCTTTCCCGGGTGTATATCAAATGATTTCAACGGTTTCGTGCCAGTTACATCCGGATGCCCACTGGCTTGACCCTTTGAAAAATAGTTTTCCTATGGGTTCTATGACGGGTGCACCTAAAATAAAGGCTTTACATCTTATCGACAAATATGAAAAAAGTGCCAGAGGTCTCTATTCCGGTACGGTAGGTTATATTACACCCGAATTGGATTTTGATTTCAACGTGGTGATTCGTAGCTTTTTATACAATCAATTAAATGGGTATCTCTCTTTTCCGGTGGGCAGTGCCATTACCGATGCGTGTAATGCCCACGACGAATATCAAGAGTGTTTGTTGAAAGCCGGCGCTATTAATAATATCTTTAGTTAAATTTATTTATTATGATTCAACAGCAGGTTGAGGAAACATTATGTTCTTACGGAATAAATAAAAATGATCCTTTATTGGTGGCGTTGAGCGGTGGCCCTGATTCTATGGCTTTATTGCATTTGTTAAATGCGTCAGGTTATCATTGTACGGTCGCTCATTGTAATTTTCATCTGAGAGGGGAGGAATCGGATGAAGATACACGATTTGTGCTTGATTACTGCCGTCAAAATAATATTCCTTTTTTTGTTAAGCATTTTAATACATTGGAAGAAGCCAAACGCAGGGGGATTTCCATAGAAATGGCAGCTCGCGATCTTCGTTACTCGTGGTTCTATGAGTTGTTGAAAAGTGAAAATCTGCGATGGATTGTTACCGGGCATCACGGTGACGATATGATTGAAACTTTTTTTCTTAATCTGGTTCGGGGGACGGGTTTGCGTGGATTGAAAGGAATGCAGGTTATCAACGGGAAAGTGGTCCGACCCATGCTATCTGTCGGTCGCGAACAAATTGAAGATTACTGCCGGATTCATAATATTCCGTTTCGAACGGATTCTTCGAATTCTGATACTTCTTTTCAAAGGAATCGCATAAGGCATGTTGTGATGCCGGTTTTCAAAGATTTAAATCCCGGCTTTTTTTATACAATGATGCAAAATTTCCGTAACCTTCAGGAGGCTTGGCAAATCGTTGAAACCGAGGTTGAAAGGGTGAAAAAGGATATGGTGGCCGGGGAAGGAGATATCTGGATGATACCAATTAAACTGATAGCTCAGCATCCTCAAAAAAACACCGTGCTGTTTGAATTGTTGCGACCTTATGGCTTTAACCGACAAACCGTTGCCGAAATTATTGATGGGTTGGAGGGTACTCCCGGCAAACAATTTTTTTCCGACAATTACAGATTGATAAGGGATCGTTTTAACCTGGTTGTGGTTCCTAAGGAAAAAGATGAGCAGGAATACTTTTATATTAACAGTGATGAAACCGAAGTTTTGAAGCCGGTACCGTTGAAAATTCGCCGATTTGTTCCGGACAACGATTTTCGCTTTTCCCGTAGTCCCCAATGCATCCACCTGGATGCCGATATGATTGAATTTCCTCTTACCTTACGGCATTGGAAACCGGGCGACCAATTTCGTCCGCTGGGGATGGAAACATTTAAAAAATTAAGTGACTTTTTTGTGGATGAGAAATTTTCGTTGGTGGATAAAGAAAGAACCTGGCTTTTACTTTCCGGCGACCAAATTGTTTGGGTGGTAGGACGTAGAATCGATGATCGATTTAAAGTTACTGCCAAAACAAAAAATATACTTGAAATAAAAATGGAGGAGGGGTGAGCTATTGGGCCTAGACAATACCTCCTCCAATTACTAAATCATTATCGTAAAATACAATACTTTGACCGGGAGTTATCCCCCATGCAGGTTTTTCAAATACTACTTTAAGTTTATCTTCTGATATGCGCTGAATGGTACCGGGTATCATGGGGACTGTGTCAATACCTCTTATGCGGACCGAAACACTTTGGGAGTTATTTGCACCCATCGGGTCCACAAGATAATAATCTTTTAAATTAAGACTTTCGGTTTTTAATGAAGCCGTTTTAGATACTACCACCTGATTTGTGTCTGCCTTTAGCGCTGCCACAAACCAACCGGTATCGTTAAGACCCAGCCCTTTTTTCTGACCTATGGTATAATGCGCTATTCCGTTGTGTTTCCCCAGTACATTCCCCTTTTCATCAACTATATCGCCGGGACGGAGGGCCGTATGGTCTAACTGTTCGGCAAGAAATTCCCGATAGTTAGTGCCGTCCAGAAAACAAACCCCCATGCTTTCATTTTGTTGGGCTATGGCCTGGAGTCCTTTGCTGATTGCAAGTTGGCGAACTCCCGATTTGGTCATATCACCCAGCGGGAATAGGGCCTTTTCTAAAACGGGTTGGTCTAAATTCCATAAAAAGTAGGATTGATCTTTGGATAAATCCATCCCTCTTTTAATGTACCATTTATTGTTGACAAATTCCTTTTGTACGTAATGTCCCGTGGCGATGTATGAGCAATTTAGTTCTTGTGCCTTCTGAAGCAGGGTCGGCCATTTTATTATCGGATTACACCTGTTGCAAGGGTTGGGCGTCCGACCAACAAGGTATTCCCGGCAAAAATAGTTGACAACAGATTGATGAAAAGGGATTTGTACATCTACTACATGATGCTCAATACCCAATTGGCGGGTAATGGCATCTACTTTTCTTATTTCTTTTTCCATGGTGTCCGGTTGCCGGTGCCAGGTTTTTAGTGTTAAGCCCACAACGGTGTGACCTGATTCCTGCAATAACAAAGCGGTCATGGTGCTGTCCAGACCACCACTCATCCCTACTAATATCTTTGACGGTTTAATATTCATATCCACCTGTAAGCGGCTTTACTCTTTAATATTCTCCCTTACTTTTTTCAGAAATGCCTGCAATCCTTCAGTGTCTTTGTTTTTTATCAAATTTATCAGATGTTTTAACTCTTGCCGGATGTTTTCAACCTGTTCAATGGTGTAGGGATTCATTAATATTTCGGTTAGCAGGTAATCATCCTCTGAGAGTAAACCCTTTGCAATGTCATGATGTTTGCGAAAGGTGGTTCCCGGAGCATCCTGCTTTTTCATGCAGGCAGCAAATACCAGGGTGGATGAGAAGGGAATGGAGAGTGAGTAAGCAATGGTTTGGTCATGCTCTTCAAAACTGTATTCGTGCAAGTTAAGTCCCAGCGAACCAAAAAAGTCTTTAAAAAAGGCTTTTCCCATATGGTCCGATTCGCTGATAATAATGGCATGATGCTGCTTTAGTTCTTTCAAATTGGCAAAAGTAGGGCCGAACATGGGGTGGGTCGATACAAACCGACGGCCCGTTTTTTCGTAAAACTCTTTTAATCCGGTTTTTACCGATGCTATATCCGATATTATGCAGGTTTCGGGAAGATAGTCCAATACCGATTCGAAAGCTGGGATGGTATATTTTAGGTTGGCCGCATTGATTAATAATTCGGGGGCAAATTGGGTGATTTCCTCTCGCTTGGTTAACCGTTGGGTGTTAAAAACAAAACGTAACCGTTCCAGATCGGGATCAAATATTGCCACTTCATGCTGTAAGCATAGGGCATCGGTCAACCACGTGCCCATCTTGCCCGCTCCAAGGATACATATCTTCATTACTGATTCTTTATATTTCTTTTTGCTAATATACACGCATAACTTGATGTAGCCATTTGCGTGTATTACGGTATAATCTATTTAAAATTAATCTAATTTATTAGGTTGAAAAAGGTATCCAAAAGCCATTTGATGTTTTGCGAAAACTATTCGGATACTATAAAAACTTTTGTTTCAAAGTGTTTCATAATGTTCCGGCTAGTTACGCTGGTAAAATTCAGACTATTTAGATACCCTCTTTTATTTCGAAGGATTTCCCTAAGGTTATTCTTGTTTTTTGCTTTTTTTTAGAGCCTTGTTCATGATTTCACTTTGCCGGTTTATGGACTCTTCGTGAATCGACTCAAAAATTTTGGTGATAAAATCTTCGTTCAATCCTCGTTGAGAACCACGTTCGCGTCGATTATTCAGCACTTCGTCGTAACGTCGCGTCTGAAGAATGGTAATGTTGTTTTCAAATTTATATTTTCCAATGGCTTCAGATATTTTCATCCGCTCTTTGAGGAGATCAAGCAACTGATCATCTAACTGGTCTATTTGTTTTCTTAGTTCATCGAGGGTGACACGGGGTGTATCTTCACCGATTTTGGGCCGCCGCAATACCAAATTATCGAGAATCTCTTTTAACATCTCTGGTGTTACTTGTTGTTTGGCATCGCTCCATGCCTTGTCGGGACATATATGCGATTCAATAATCAAGCCGTCGAAGTTCAGGTCCATCGCTTCCTGGGCTATGCCTGCCAATAATTCGCGGTTGCCACCGATATGACTGGGATCGGTAATGATGGGTAACTCGGGGATACGGCGTCTTAGCTCAATGGGTATTTGCCATTGTGGGTTATTGCGAAATTCGGACTGGTCATACGAACTAAAGCCTCGGTGAATTGCTGCTAAGCGGGTGATGCCGGCCCTGTTCAGTCGTTCCAGAGCTCCAATCCAGAGTTCCAGATCAGGATTGACAGGGTTTTTTACCATCACAGGCATATCTAAACCTTTCAATGCGTCGGCTATTTCCTGAACTGCAAAAGGGTTGGCCGAAGTGCGTGCCCCTATCCATACCATGTCGACACCGAATTTGACAGCTTCATAAACATGATGTGAAGTGGCTACTTCTACACAGATAAACATGCCGGTTTCTTCTTTGACACGCTTGAGCCAGGGGAGACCCACCGTTCCGACCCCTTCGAAAGCACCAGGGCGGGTACGGGGCTTCCAAATCCCCGCACGGAATATCTTGATACCGCGCGCTGATAACTCTTTTGCCGTATTTAATGTCTGTTCTTCTGTTTCGGCACTGCAAGGCCCTGAAATGATGATAGGGCGTTTCAGCTCCAGACCCGGGAGCTGGATGGGCTGTATCTTCAATTTGTGCATGGTTATTTCGTTATGTGGTTTTTAATTCTGTTAAGCGATTCTTTTAATTTATCTTCGGGCGTACACAAGGATATACGGATATATCTTTCACCTCCACTGCCAAATATAAATCCGGGCGTTATGAAAACATGAGCGTCATATAATATTTTATCCGACAGTTCTTTGGCCGATGAATAATGCGCCGGAATTTTGGCCCATACAAACATGCCGCTTTGATTTTCCTGCCAGGTGCATTGGAGGCTTTTCAGTATTTCCAGAACCAGTTTTTTCCGATTTTTATATACCCGGTTTACCTGTTGATACCAATCATCTGACAGTGATAAAGCTTTGGCTGCCGCTTCCTGTAAGGGCCGGAACATGCCTGAGTCCATATTGCTCTTGATGCGAAGGATATATTCGATAAATTGTGGGTTAGAGGCGGCCATACCCACTCTCCAGCCGGCCATGTTATGTGATTTACTCAAAGAATTGAGTTCTATAGCTATATCTTTGGCACCGGGAACAGACAGAATACTTTGTGGATTGTCATTTAATATAAAACTGTACGGATTGTCATTACATATAATAATGTGGTGCCGTTTCCCAAAGGCTATCAAATCTTCGAATAACTTGCTGTTGGCGGGTGCACCCGTAGGCATATTGGGGTAATTGACCCACATTAATTTTACATTTGACAGGTCTTTTTCTTCCAAAGCTTTCAGGTTGGGATGCCATCCTTTATCTTCCTGAAGGTCATAGCTGATGATTTTGGCACCAACAATTTGTGATACCGAGGCATAGGTAGGATAGCCCGGATTGGGAACCAAAACTTCGTCACCGGGATTGAGAAAAGCCATGGATATGTGCATGATTCCTTCTTTCGAACCCATAAGGGGTAGTATTTCACGTTCCGGATCCAGTGCGACACCATAGAAGCGTTTGTACCATTTTGAAAAGCTCTGACGCAAGGTTGGGATGCCGATATATGATTGATATCCATGAACGTCGGATCGAAGAGAAGTAGTGTTAAGAATCTCTAACACTTCGGGTGCAGGCGGTTGGTCGGGATTTCCAATCCCCAGATTGATCACCTCTTTCCCTTCGGCATTCATTCGGGCTATCTCTTTCAGTTTTAAAGAAAAGTAATATTCTTTAACCTGATTGATTCTTTGAGCAGGTGTGACCATAATATTCGATAATTATATAGATGTTAGTGCTTTGTGAACTTCTTTGCTTTCGGTAGAATCCCCGTTGGTGGAATGGGTCGTGGTACAGGCTTCGTATTCGCCAAGGATGCGTAATTTTTTGCATAGGGGGCGAATGGCATCTAACGACTGTAAGTATCGTTCGTAATCGTTAAACATTATGTCGATATAGAATAAATATTCCCATTCAATTCCCACAACCGGGAGCGATTGTATCTTGGTCAGGTTGATGTTATAAAAAGCCAGTATGGTAAGTACTTTTGACAAGCTGCCTTCTTCGTGAGGTAAGGAAAATACCAGGGAAGATTTATTGATGCGATTTTGAGCCAGCAGAGCTTCTTTTTCAGCTTTATTTTCACGGCCAAGTATCAAAAAGCGTGTGTAGTTATGTTTGTTGGTTTCGATGCCTCGTTCTATTATTTCGAGGTTGTAGAGCTTGGCAGCCAACGATGGGGCTATGGCGCCAATTCCTTTAACCCGGCGGTCGGCAATTTGTTTGGCACTCAAGGCAGTATCTTCACTCTCGATGAGTTTTATATGCGGATGTTTTTGGAAGAACTCCTCGCATTGGGCAAGAGCCATAGGGTGGGAGTGAACTTCTTTTATATCTTTTATCGATTGTCCCGGCAGGGTCATCAGGTGGTGCTTTATGCGTAATTTATGTTCGCCCTGAATGGTAAAACCCGATTCTCTTAATAAGGTGTAGTTAGGCAATAAACTGCCTACCAGGGTGTTTTCGATGGCCATAATACCTCTTAATTCGGGGTCGGCATGCATGGCTTTAAACAGGTCGCGGAAGGTGTAACAGGGTACCACTTCCACTTTTTGGTCCTTAAAATAGGCTCGGGCCGCTATCTCGTGGTTAGCACCCGGAATCCCCTGAATCGCTACTTTTATCGTCTTTCCTTCGCTCATAGTACTAATAAAAAAAATCCCGCCTTTCAGGGGCGGGATGCATATTTAATTTCCGAATCGTTTCTTTTAGTTATGCATAAGCCTGCCCCTTCTGGTTGATGAACCAAAAAAGTAAAAAAAGAAATAAAAAAAGTATGAGTAGGCATGCTTTTGCATAATGGTCCGATATTTTCAATTGACTTTTGCTTGGGCAAAAATAGAGATTAATTCTATTTCACACAACAGGAAGTTGAAAAAAATTAAAAAAATCAGCTCATTTTTTGTGAAAATGATATTTGCACCACGGGAAATAATAACATTTTGTTACTCCTTTTCGCTGAGTTCCAGCCATCTCATTTCGCATTCGTCCAACTCTTTTAACAAGTCACCCAGGCGTTTAGAGGTTTCTACCAATTGGTCGGACGGTAGATTGCCCGAACTGAGCAATGTCTCAGCTTCCTGTTTTTCAGCCTCCAATATTTCCATGCGTTTTTCCAGCTCTTCCATTTCCTTCTTTTCTTTAAAGGTAAGCTTATTGGGAGCCGGCTTACGGGGTGGTTTATTCTTTTGGGCAGATTTATTTTTCGGGGTATTCTCTTTTTGTAAACGTTTTTTCTTCTCTTCTTCCTTTTGTTGCAGGTAGTAATCGGTATAGTTTCCGGGAAAATCTTTAATAATGCCGTTGCCTTTAAAAACAAAAAGATGGTCGGTGGTGCGGTCCAGGAAGTAGCGGTCGTGCGATACTACCAAAACACAACCGTCGAATTGTGTCAGAAAGTCTTCCAATACGTTTAGGGTAAGTATATCCAGGTCGTTGGTGGGCTCGTCCAATATCAAAAAGTTGGGGTTTTGCATCAGCACGGTCATCAGGTAAAGCCGTTTTTTTTCGCCGCCGCTAAGTTTTTCTACCAACACATTGTGCATTTCGTTGGGAAACATGAAATAACGCAAAAATTGTGCGGCCGACATAGATTGCCCTTTCCCCAGCATTATATGGTCGGCTATATCGGTAATTACTTCCAATACCCTCTTTCGTTCATCTATGACCATCCCTTCCTGACGGTAATAGCCAATTTTGAGTGTTTCTCCCGGTTCAATTTCGCCACTGTCGGGCTGAAGGTCGCCCGTGAGAATATTTAGAAAGGTGGATTTGCCACTGCCGTTTTTGCCGATAATGCCTACCTTTTCACCTCTGACAAATTTGTATGAAAAATCATTTATTAGTCGTAAATCGTCAAAGCTTTTGCTAATGTGGTGTAAATTGAGGACTTTACGTCCCAGGCGCGATGCACTAAAACGAATATCCAGTTTTTGTTCTTCGGTGGTTTGCGAGGCTCTTTTTTTAAGTTCACCAAATGCTTCGACCCGGTATTTGGCTTTGGTACCGCGAGCCTGTGGCTGACGGTTCATCCATTCCTGCTCCTTTCTCAATAAATTGCGGGCCCTTTCTATTTCTTTGTTTTTCTGCTGGATGCGTTCGTCCCGTTTTTCCAGATAATAGGCATAGCTCCCTTTAAAATGATAAAGCGTTTCATCCTGAAGTTCAAAAATCTGATTACAAACGCTGTCCAAAAAATAACGGTCGTGCGTAACCATTAACAATGTCATCCGGCTGCGTTTCAGATAATCTTCCAACCATTCAATCATTTCCAGGTCCAGGTGGTTGGTTGGCTCGTCCAAAATCAGAAAATCGGGCTCGGTAATGAGTACCGATGCCAGCGCCACTCGCTTCACCTGGCCGCCCGAAAGCTGTTCTACCGGTTGGTCAAAACGGTTAATATTTAATTTTGAAAGAATTTGTTTGGCCTTTTCTTCATAGCTCCAGGCATTGTATTGCTCCATCCTGGGCAAAAGCCTTTGCAGTTCTTCATCATTGTTTTCGAGCACCGCCTTTTCGTATTGGCTGACCGTTCGGGCCACCTCATTGTCGGAATTAAAAATGGCTTCCAGAACCGTTAACCCGGGTTGAAATGATGGTGATTGTTCCAAATAGCCCATCGTGGCATCTTTGCTGATGGTTATCTCTCCCTCATCAGGTGCTAACTGACCGGCCAATATGTTGAGCAATGTGGTTTTCCCCGTTCCGTTGCGCGCTATCAAGGCGGCTTTATCGCCCTCCGATAACCCAAAGGTAAGATTGCTGAACAGACGTATATCACCCCAGTGATGTGTCAGATTTTCTACTGATAATATGTTGGCCATAAGGTGTTTATTCCTTAATTGAAATGTTGTATTAATGAAGGGCTCATTCCACATCATCACCACAAAAGGCTTTTGGCAGATGAGCTTATCGTTTTTTTGTATATCGGCAAATTTAATAATCTTGACCTTAACTGAGGTAATTGAAATTAAATTGGAGGGATGAAGGCAGGATTTTGGGGGGAAAATTTTCTATACAAATTTTACTTCTGCAGTCGAATGTCAAAATATAAGAAGGCAGAATTTAAGTCAAATATAGGTATGGCTTTATTTTATAAATATTCTTATTAAGAAACCTTTTCTGGAATATCTTTTTTATGAATTTTTAAATTATTGTTGATCATTCTAGTCGGGTGGGCATAAAAAAATTATAACAAAATTTAAATTTATTGCACAGGATTTAATTTATTTAAAAAAACACTGAATTTATGTCATTGATATTTTGGTATAATTAATTTATTTGAGTAAGAAATTAATTCGTAGTTTGTTGTAGTAAGTTCTTAAGCCAAAATAGGTGAAATTAACCAGTGAATTTCGAATTATAATTACCTAAAAATTTTTCGTTTAACATTATGTGTGATTGAATTTGAGAACAGGCACAAAAAAAATTACTGGTCGAAAAAGATTTAGGGACTATTGAAAAGTAAAAGAGTCTTATGGAGGTCAAATTTTATACAAATGTATCAAGCCTGGCAAGAAGTCTTTCCACAACAAGAATATATATAAAAGTATATAGGCAGAAGTGCACAGGTAGAAGGGGGTATTAGGTCAAGAGGCCATTAGGCTGTTGGTTTTTGAGATTGAAAAGATTGAAGGGATTGATGGGCTAAATAGACTAATCACTAATGACGAACCATCAATTTTAAATTCCAGTAGACCAATTCATTAGATAAATTTTATGCTGATGAAGTTTTTATGATACAATCGTATATATTGTTTTAGTTATAAAGAATAAAAAAAGTAATAAAAACTCAAGGTATGAAAAAAAGATTTTTTACTTTTCTTTTTTTAATTGTTATTTCTCTTCATATTGTTGCACAGAATCCTGGTTTACCAATTAAGGGTGAACTTAGTCAAACGTTACTATCTCAAAGGGTATTTTCCAAATCTAATGAAATTGATATAGTTAAAATTGAACATGAAATTGGAAAGGAATATTCCCTTGAGGTATCAGCCAGAATAAATTCTGCCCAGGGACGAGGTCTTGATATGGAAGCTCGTAATTATGAGTTAAAAGGATTTCGTCTATCTCTTGATACAACCTTCCTTAAGTGGACGAGTCCATTAACTGTCAGTAATCCAATTTCTTTTGTTACTCCACGGGAGGATCAAACTATTCGTATTGCCGTAAAAAGTGATACAGCATACATCTTTCAAAATGGTGCATTTATTGATTCACAGCCTTTAATGCATATAAAAAATATTAAAAATGGAGAAGAAGTTGAGGAAGATGAAATAGAAGAAACCAATTTAATTTCTGACTGGGCCGGAACAGAATCAGACAATTTAGGAAAACCGAGTGACTATGGATGGGATTACACAGGAACAACACAACAAATTTTTAATACAGCCAATTCTGGCAGTGGAGTACGGTATTTGGATGTGGATGAGAACAATGTTACCCATACATTGAATGGAGAAATTTTTATTGGAAGAATAATGTTCATTAGATGGGATAACAATAGTATTATTAATACCGTTTATGGCTATCCCGTTACTTTAGAAGCAAACACTACCTATAATCTATCATTGCTACACGCATACTGGGCAAACGCTACAGGAAATCGGACTATGACTGTAGGAATTAATGAGTCGATCTCATCTGATAACTATATTGCATCTAAGATCTTGTCCAATGGAAACCAGGGTGTTTTGAATAAAAGTGATTTAACTTTTACTACTAATGAGGCCGGTATTTATTATATTACCTTTACAGGAGATTGGGGATTGTTTTCAATTGGCCAATTAAAACTAAATAAAGTCAATTCTTCTCCACGATTTATCTTCGGTAAAAATTATACGGACGGCTCTGTAGATATGGAAATATTGTCAGTTACATATGAGGAAGGTGCATATGCTCCGGAACCGTTTGTAGAAGGACCAAGACAAAATATTTTGGTTAGTGATAAAATTGTTTCGTATCCGACATCCATAAATAAAAACTTCATTCTTGACGGGTCAACAGAGTTACATCTGGCTGGAGAGTATAATCCATTAGTAAATTCAAGAGTTGAAATAAACTCTAATGACGCTTGGGTATATTTCGATAATATAAGACCATCGGTGGTAAAATCCGACTGGCTCGATAAAATCATAATAAATGGTATACCAGCAAGCAACAATGAAAATATTCGAATTGCAATTTATAAAAATGGTACTGTAATTATTCCTAACGGAAAGCAAACAGATAAAGAGGCCCTGGTTGTATTTTCCGAACCCTTTTTAAACGGCGAGTCAATGAATTTTGCCATCGAAAAATACTATAATAATCTGGGAGAATTTGACAATGCAATTAGATCATTTATATTAAAAAAAGGTTATATGGCTACATTGGCAACCAATCCGGATGGATTAGGCTTTAGCCGTGTATTTATTGCTGATAAAGATGATTTAGTATTCAATACTATGCCTGAAGGCTTGGATTCGACCGTTTCTTTCATTAGAGTTTTTCGCTGGAATTGGGTAAGTAAAAAAGGAAAAGCAGGTTGGAATCCGGATAAGATTAATGCAACATGGTACTATGATTGGAATATTGGTGGTGCTTCTTCAGATAATTATGATTACGTAGCCATTAGACAAAACGGGGGATGGCCAAGTTGGGAAGCCATAAATAATAAACCTAATATCAATCATTTACTTGGGTTCAATGAACCTGATCGTCCTGATCAGGCTAATATGACTGTTGATCAGGTAATTGCTCAATGGCCTGAAATGATGAAGTCTGGGCTTAGATTAGGTTCCCCTGCGCCTTCTGATCCTTTTAATGGGTTCATTCCCCAATTTATGGAAAGAGCTGAGGAACTTAATTATCGAGTGGATTTTATTGCAATACATTGTTATTGGGGTGGTATGAGTCCTCAGACTTGGTATGATCGGTTAAAACAAGTTTATAACTGGTATAAACGTCCATTGTGGATTACGGAGTGGAACAATGGAGCTAACTGGACAAATGAACCATGGCCGGAAAATAAAACGGAACAATTTGAAAAACAATTAAATGATTTAAAGGGAATTTTGTTGGTGCTCGATACTGCTTCCTTTGTAGAGCGTTATGCTATTTATGACTGGGTTGAAGAGAAAAGAGCCTTGGTGTTAGGTGATACGCTTACGCCTGCGGGTAAATACTATGCGGCTAATAAATCAAATTTCGCATTTAATCGTGAATATGAATATATTCATACCTGGAAACCTTTGGGGCCTCATTTAAATAGTTCTATAAGTGACGAGGACCACTCTAAAGTGATACTTTCTTGGGAAGATATTAATGGAGAGTTAGGGCTAAAATACATTTTAGAAAGAAAAATTAATGGTGTAGACGATGATTTTCTTCCTATAAAAGAATTTACTGATTATGATATTGGAAGCACATTGAATGTTGAAGATAATGTTTATGATGCAGCTATTTATCGGGTCAAAGCTTTTGATAAGTTTGGTTCGTTTGCCTATTCAAATAATCATGAAGTAACCAGAGATCCAAACCCTTATGCGCCTGGTAGCCTTACAGGTAAAACTATTTCTGCAACTATTCTTGAAATCAATTGGACTTCCGGCACCAATGCCAGATCTTATAATCTTAAGAGATCTTTAAGCGAAGAAGGTCCTTTCGAAACAATTTTATCACATACTAATCTTTTAACCTATAGAGATGAGAATTTAAACCCGAATACTACTTATTATTATGTTGTAACAAGTTTAAACTCAGCAGGTGAAAGTGAAAATTCTACTGTTTTGAAATTAAAAACCAATATTTTAGAAGCTCCTGAAAAGGTAAAGAATCCGCGTATTGCTTCGGGAGACAAGAAAATAACCCTTACCTGGGATTTACTATATGATGTTAAATATGATATACTTAAAGCAGACTCTCTAAATGGGGAATTTAAAATTATTGCATCTGATTGGGATGGATTACGGTATGTTGATTATGATGTTGAAAATGATAATGACTATTTTTACAAAATTGTAGCTCATAATGAAGCCGGACGAAGCCCTGAGACCCAGGTGCTGGAAGGAAAACCCAAGCTTGGACAACATCTCTTTTTAAGTTTTAATGAGCCTTCTGGAAGGTTTGCAGAAGATATTTGGGGTGGTTTTCATGGTAATTTAGGTGCCACAGCTATTCATGTTGATGGAAAAAATTATAAAGCAATTAAACTCGTTGGTTCAGAGGAGTCGTTTGTTTCCATTGAGGAAGGCATAGTTGCCGACATTGAAGATTTTACAATAGTTTTTTGGGCCAAAATAAACGGAATTGACAATTGGATGAGAATCTTTGATTTTGGGTCTGGAACGAGTCAATACATGTTTTTTACAATTCAAGCGGGAGAAATTGATGGAAAGTCAATATTGCGTTATGCTATTAAAAACAATAGTGAAGAACAAAGATTGAATTTTGAATTTGCTGTTCCCCTCAATGAATGGATTCATTTTGCAATTACACAAAATAATGATACTGCAAGTTTATATCTTAATGGAGAATTAGTGGCTTTTGATACTATAACAATTAAACCTTCAAGTTTAGGAATAACCAAACAAAATTATATAGGTAAATCACAGTTTGTTAATGATCCAATGTTTATAGGTTCAATTGATGAATTTGCCATTTTTAATTATGCACTGAGTCGAGAAAAAATCCAAAATATTATTGACAATGGAATTCCAAATCCTAAAGTGGATACTTATTTTCCTTTCCAAATGATAAGTGATCACAATAATTTGAAAGTTTTTCCAAATCCTGTTAATTCAGAAATTAATGTAGTTGGAAATTTGAAGGATAATTATCAATATGGTATATACAATATTGATGGGCGGAAAATATTAACTGGCCTCCTGGAATATGGCAAAATTCAAATTCCTCATCAAGTACCTAATGGGATTTATATTTTGGAAATCACAAATGGTCAAAATTCAGTTTTTAAAACCAAAATTGTTATCCAAAAGAATTAAATACGCTTTTTATGTATTAAGGGTGTTTTAGAAGTGTAATTTTTACTTTTATTAGACAGCTTTATAAATAAACATTTTCTTTTTAGTAAAACCAATTTTCTAAATGTTTATTCAGTGAGCAAGCTGGATTTGTCAAGGGGTGGCAGAGAAATGAAGCCCTTTATATATAAGTTCAGATTGCTCACATTTTTTTGCATTTAAAATTTGATGGATTTTTTATTCGTCCGTTTAGCTACAAAAGTTTCGTCCCTACGGGACTGCCATCAAATCAGGTTGGTGGCCATTACAAATGATTAGTTTATCTGTTATTATTTCACAACATTAGCTCCGTAGGAGCATAACCTTTGTAGCCGTTGGCATGAGAGAAGAGGCATAGCCCCATCGGGGCGACACCATTAATCGTTGAATTCAAACAGATATTAATCATCATATTCAATGTTAAATTTTTCCGGGAAATTTTCTGTCATCACACGGTGTTTTTCCAAATACGATATGAACCAATAATTGCGTATATGTATTAGCCATGGTTCTATTTTTTCCTGTTTTCCGCACTTTTTCGGGGCACCCTCTTAACTATCTGTAAATCAATCATGATTTTTTAAATTTGGGTGTCCCAAATTTATTTCTA
>NZ_FONA01000044.1 GCF_900112795.1 Thermophagus xiamenensis | reverse complement strand
ATTGCAATATACTAATTTACCGTCGATTACGAAAAAATAGTAACACTAAATTATCGCTTTTTTAGTGATTATTTTAATCTGTTAAAGTAGAATTAAATACATTCAGAATTTCTTTCCCTCCTTTCCCAAAGAATTGGTTGCCTACGAAGGTGAAAACCAAACCATTTTTTATCGAAGGCTTATCTCTAAGATTATTAATTAGCAAAGGTTGGGGCGGATGTAATACAATGGTTTTATTAAGAATTTTTTCTAAATAACCCGGCCAGTTTTGTTGGAGGTATCGTTTCTGAATGTTATAACTGCAATTCGATAAAGCCAAAAGTTTTATGCAGTTGGATGCCGCCATTTTTTTTACAGCTATTCTTTCCACCAAAGCCGGTACTTTACCTAATCTCGGCAAACTGGTTTCAAAGGTTGAAATCCATTTTTGACGACTTAGGCAAATGCCATTAAAAAAGTGAATAATATTGTTTTTGGATACAAATGGATTAAAGTACAAGTTTAATGACCATGTTGGAATTTTTTTAAGAAATTTAAACGAGAAATGGCTGATAAATTTAAAAATATCAATGGTTTGAGAAAACTCTACTTCGGGAGTTTTTAATATATTTCGGATTTCAGGATAACCTTTATGAGTATGGAAAATCATTCTTGAATTAGTTTATTCAATTGTTTAATTATATCTGAATTTTCCTCAAATTTTCTCGCAAAAAAGAAATCAGATTTTACAAGACTTTTAATTTCAGAATGTTCAATTAATCTGGGATGAGGGCCGGAGTAATCCGCAAAAGTAGTTCTTTTTGAAACAATTGATTTTCTATGGGGTGATTCTGCAAGAATTGATGCAAAAAATATTTCTTCAGGTAAAAGGGTAAATTTCATATGGTTGTATATTTTATTTTTATTGGTCATGTTTTTAATTATATAATGAACATGGTCTCTATATAAAATCCACCAAACTCGTCCCCAATAGGGAGTGAAAGGAACATTTCTTTTCCCAAGGACTTTTGTAAATCCTCTAAAAATTAGATTTCGCACTGTATTTTTATTAAATGCTTTACTAAAAAAATCATAGAGGTAATATCTGTTTAAACGATTAGGTTTAGATGTATCGGTAATGTATGGATATATTTCAATAAAGGATTTTCCTATATTTTTGGAAAGTAAATTGAATATTTCTTGGTTTGATTTTACAGGGTAACATTGAACAGATAATAGACAAAAGTAATCAATTGTGGAACAATGGTTAAAAGCCTCATTCATTAATAATTCAATTGCTTTTAGAAAAGACATACCACCCCATTTTACATTTACTTGGTTTGATAAAAAGATGATATTAGGGACCTCTGTATATTTCTTTATTTCATTTTTTAACTTATTTGGTTTCGAAGTTTTATCAATATGAATGAAAAAAAAAGTTTGATTTTTGACATAAAGTTTGTTGATCAATTGAGCAACTTGTAGAGGATATTTATGACACAGAATTAAATATGCAATTTTAATTTTCATCAGTATAAAATTTATCTTATTCTTTTGTGTGATGGACCTCACATGACCAATAGTTTATGGATGTTTTTTATTGTAACGAAGCTTATAATGGTCATGTTTGTTTCATGAGGAGAAAAAAGAATAAGAATTGTGTTGGATAATTAGTTGTTTGAAAGCAAAATTAAACCCTTTAATTTTCCAAGCACCCTTTTGGTAAAAGATATTATATATATTAGTTAACTTAATTATTTTGGTGGGGAACAAAGATGTTGTCTCGTTCATAAAGTCATTTATAACAGTTAAAAATAATTGGTATTGTTTCGGTGTTATTTTTTTGGTTGCCCTAAAATAGTTGAGTTGTGTTAAAAAAGCAAAGAACGTTCCGCGAAGCTGTTTTAAATATTTTTTATCGTCTAAAAGAGGAATGAATTTTTGAATATACATTTTCACGCCGGGCCACATTGTTTCCAGCATTTGAAAATAGTTTTTTCTGCTTCGGTTGGGATCAATTCGATAATAGCACTCCGGTGATGTTTTATTAAAAATTTGATACTTTACGTTTGGGACCATTAAAGCCCGGGTATGAAATTCCACATCTTGAAGTCTGGGAAACGATTCATCAAATCCTTTTAAATGTTTTTTGATAAATTCAGTTTTCCATAAAGGTGACATTATATTCCATGGCAAATCATGTCTGAGAAATTTTATTAGATGGTTACCATTTTTTGTATTCCAGACATTTTTATTATCTCCAATATGATGATGAAAAGTACCCACCGGAAAAATACCAAAATGAATGTCCGGAAATTGTTTTATGGAGTCTATACGTACTTTTAGACAATTGGGGCTCATCAGATCATCGGAATCGAAAAACATTATATATTCGCCAAGAGCCTTTCCTATTCCAATATTACGGCATACCGAACCCCCTTTGGGTGCTTTTGTTCGTTGAAAAAAACGTATGCGAGGGTCTTGTGAGGCTAAGGTTTGTATTATTTCCGTTGAACCGTCTGTTGAGCCATCGTCCACCACTATGGCTTCCCAATCAGGATATGTTTGGGATTGAACCGATTTAATTGTTGCCTCTATGAATGGGGCTTTGTTATAGTTGGGAATAATAATGGATACCAGCATGGTATAGGTTTTTGGCTATTTGGTAAAGAGGCTAATAGGCCCGGATTATTAGTTTATTTTAATAGATCCGGAAAGAATTAAAAAAAGCAATAATTTCTTTCCGGGACCTTCCTGTTCATAACAGTTTTTTCAATTGACACCCAAAAATAAAACATTTTACCTGGACATCAGAAAAAAGGGCTGAAAAAGTTGGGACAGAATGAAGGGAATTAGGCAGATAGGCTATAGGCCATTAGGTTATTAGGCCAATAGGTTATTAGGTTAATAGGCTGATAGGCCATTAGGCCTTTAGTTGATTAGGAGCCGGAGGTTAGAAGAAATGATATATTTAGAAACATGGTAGATAATAAAAGATACAATTAGTTGGTAATAAGCTATGTAAAGTTGTTGTTTTTTGTGATTTAGGCCGTTATTGAGACAATGTGCTAATTGTAAAGGATTGTTGCAATTTTCTGATTTCATCTTAAACCCGAATTATGCAATAGAAAATTTTAGTGCCAATTCATTAATTGATAATCAATAAGTTCCTAATGCTTTGCATTAGAAACTATCTCACCCTCAGGGCATTGCTGTAAACTTAAGGAATAAATTGGTAAAAAAGGCAGGTGATAAAACGTCAAATCACCTGCCTTAGGTATAAGGATAATTAGAAAATT
>NZ_FONA01000053.1 GCF_900112795.1 Thermophagus xiamenensis | reverse complement strand
AAACCCTTTATTAATTTGCACTAATTTCTCAACTTCCCCGCCCTCACCCCTCTAACTCCCCTAAAGGGGAGAACCACCTCACCCACACCACTTTATACTTAGCAAAAATCCAAATATTACTATTTTTACACTTCCGCGTGGAGGCTCTCCCCCTTCAGGGGGTTGGGGGGTGCGAGTTAGGAACTTCCACTGCTTGGGGCACGGAAATGCGCAGTAGAAAACGGTAAAAAATATCATAATATCCATCATGCCTTTAAGTGACAAAACCCAAATGTTTTATAATGCAAAGGCCGGAATATTTCAAAAAGCTAAGAATTTGAGAAAAAACATGACTCCGGCCGAGCATAAACTTTGGAACCACCTTAAAGGAAATAAGATTTTGGGATTACGCTTTCGACGACAACATCCTATCGATATATTCATCGCCGATTTTTATTGTCATAAAATCAAACTGGTAATCGAATTGGATGGGAATATCCATGATGAACTACCTCAAAAAGAATATGATGCAAACCGAACAGAAGAATTAAAACGTTTTGGGATAACAGTCATCAGATTCACCAACCAAGAAGTATTGGAAAACACAGATAAGGTAATAAAGCAGATAACAAAAAAATGTAGGGAGCTAATGAAGTAGGTTAATGGACAATCAAATTTCCCCGCCCTCACCCCTCTGACTCCCCTAAAGGGGAGAACCGACTCACCCGCAACACTTTACACCCAGCAAAAATCCAAATATTACTATTTTTACGCTTCCGTGCGTGGAATCTCCCCCTTCAGGGGGTTGGGGGGTGCGCGATGGACAAACCCTAAATTATTTTGCACTTATTTTCCAACTTCCCCGCCCTCACCCCTCTGACTTCCCTAAAGGGGAGTACCGTCTCACTCACACCACTTTATACTCAGTAAAATTCCAAATTTTACTATTTTTACACTTCCGCGCGGAGGCTCTCCCCCTTCAGGGGGTTGGGGGGTGCGCGATGGACAAACCCTGTATTATTTTGCACTAATTTCTCAACTCCCAGGCCCGCACCCCTCTGACTCCCCTAAAGGGGAGAACCGCCTCACTCACATCACTTTATACTCAGTAAAAATCCAAACATCACTATCTCTACACTTCCGTGCGTAGGCTCTCCCCCTTCAGGGGGTTAGGGGGTGCGCGATGGACAAACCTTATATTAATTTGCACTTATTTTCCAACTTCCCAACCCACACCCCTCTGACTCCCCTAAAGGGGAGTACCGTCTCACTCACACCACTTTATACTCAGTAAAATTCCAAATTTTATTATTTTTACAATTCCGCGCGTGGGCTCTCCCCCTTTAGGGCATTGCTGTAAACTTAAGCTCTTAAAAATCTGATAATGAATTGATAAGAGAAGATACAAGGAGGCTTTCGCCTCCCACTGCAGAAAACGCCCTCATACCTAATTTTTTTTGGCCAACAAATTGT
>NZ_FONA01000029.1 GCF_900112795.1 Thermophagus xiamenensis | reverse complement strand
TCATTTTAGCAATACTATGAATTCTAACGGACTTACCAATGGGGATGGTATGCTCTTAAAGCACCTATAACAACAATTTTAATTAACATATAACTGTCTTGAAAAACTTATGTAAATACAAGAAGCCGGAATTTAAATCCCGGCTTCTGTGTTTTATTCTAATTTTTTCTTACTTCTGAAATTGCCTAAGTAAAATTGAATTAAACAAAACCATAGCTTCCCAAACTATGGTAACATCCTTTTAATCCATCTATCAATTGTCTCAATCTTTCTTTTATAATAATCCTAATATAAATCAATTAAATATTTTTCAAATCAAATCAATGAGTTTAACGTGGTAACTATATCAATTAAATTTAAAAGTGCCTCAAAACACTCGGGTACTTTCCAACTTAAAACGAAAAACAAATCATTCAACCCCAAAACTGCCACATTGGCAAAAAAGATTTTTTCATCAAACTCAAAAACCTCATCATTGACAGTCGCAAGTCGCGCATCGAAGTAGGTGACCGACTCATTGTCAGTTGCGAGCCGCTCACTTATGAAGCCAACTGACTCATTGTCAGTTAAACATTAATCATCAAAGAAGCCAACTGACTCATTGTCAGTTGCGAGCCGCTCACCTATGAGTCCAACTAACTCATTGTCAGTTGAAAGTCGCTCACCAAAGTAGTCAACTGACTCATTGTCAAACAAAGATGACACTGGAATTTATTCATTAAGATTTACTTGTTTTTGGAATAAATCATACTCCCTTTTCATTAGAACCAGGTAAAGTTCACTTCAGGAACAAATAAATTCAAATGAATTAAAATACATCAATATTGTAATTTTCGAATCTGAAAATTCAATATGTTTCATTATCCCCGCAAGCACGTAACAATTTAATTGGTTAAACCTATTAATGTACTGACAAATAATCGGGTTCTAACCCGAATCATTCCACTTTTTTATGAAGGACATAAAAACGGGAAATAAGTCTGTTATTTTTCCCCTGAAAATTATTCAAATCAAGCATTGTCTTTTCCTCTATTTTGAAAAATCCTGTCCAATCCTCTTTAGATATATCAATATTGGTAAGCAAAGCAAAGTTATCCATTTGTATTGTCAGCATATCATCCGGATTTTCCACAAAAGGAATTTTATCTCCATAAAACCAAATGGCTTCCGGAGGAATATATCCGTAAGCAAAAACTTGCAATTGCTCCTCTTTCACCATATTTTTAAAAATTTCCATCCTTTGCCTGCTTTGTAAAAGTTGATTTTTATATAAAGGCGGCAAAAGAAGAAAAATAAAGACATACAATGCAATAGCCCCATAAACCAACCCGATAATTTCTTTTCGGATAAGCTTGCGAAACATAATAATTCCCATTAACGGGAAAACAGAAAAAATCAACACCCACCAAAAATTAAAGTTGGTAATCTTCTCAATGAAAATCAGTCCCAAAGGAATAACCAAACCGGCAAAAGAAATTAAACCAAAATTCAAATAGACGGGTATTCGCTCGCTTTTTTTCATTGAAGAAAATCGCCGACAAATATATTCAATATAAAATCCGGTATTTATGGACAATGGTATCAGAACAGGCATTAAATAACGCGTCTTTTTTTCGGGCACCAATGATAATAATAGAACTGAAAAGAGTGTCCAAAGCAAACTAAACCGATAAGCCTGTAAGTTAGAAACCCTTTTTTTCATATAGGGATAAATCAGAGCAACCAAAGCAGGGATGGTCCACAATCCGCTCTGTGCGAAAAAACTCCAGTAATAGTAGAATGGCCGAACATTGTAACTGCCCCAATTGGAAGTCTCTTTTTGGGCGATGGCAACAAAAGTCTCCGGGTCTTGCCATCGAACATAAATATACCACCATCCGCCTACTACTAACATTAAAACAATTGAAGCAAGCAATCCAAAAATCTTTCCTTTGTATTGCCGAAAAGAGAAATTAACCCCAAAGGCCAACAAAAAGGGAAGCATCAAGGCATACATTGATATTGGTCCTTTGCTCAAAAAAGAGAATCCACCCAAAACCCCAGCTAACAATATATTCTTAAACGAATGTTTCTCTTCATATAAAAAATAGTATAAATACAATAGTGCCATCAACATAAAGCCATGAGTATAAATATCCCATGGTGCTTCAAAAATAATAGCGGTAACATAAAATGAAGTGGCTGTAATAAAACTATTAATTCCGCAAAGCCATGGACTAAGTTTTAAAGCCTTTGA
This sequence comes from Thermophagus xiamenensis, assembly GCF_900112795.1. GTDB lineage: Bacteria > Bacteroidota > Bacteroidia > Bacteroidales > Marinilabiliaceae > Thermophagus > Thermophagus xiamenensis. Next base: position 30,544 of record NZ_FONA01000029.1, on the reverse strand, counting down.
AAAAAAGAAAACCACCACCGAAATAACCATAATCATCATAACCGCAGGCAATCTCATAGCCCACAAATTATCCAATCCTCCTAAATAGCCGGCGATGGCCGACAACCAGGTAGGCAGCGGAGGCTTTTCGTATCGTGGCATTCCGTTCATGGTGGTAAGCAACCAGTTGCCGTCAGTAACCATTTCTCGGGCGGTAATGAAATTCCTGGCCTCCATTATAGATACCGGAACCAGATGAAGATAGGGGAGCAACATCAAACCAATTAAGAAGACTACACTTATAAGCGGCCTTTTTTCAATACAACGGATTATCATCGACATAATCAATACATTTATTTATTGATCTCTTTTTTTTCTCTCATATTGCTTCGATAATACAAAAACAGATTACGGCTATAAATTAATAGTCCGGATAATTGACCAATTATGATTACCGGATCCCGCCTTTCAATGGCATATCCTGCAATTATCAAAGCACCGGTTATACTTATTATCCAAAACATTGGCGGCAATATGGATTGTTGCTTTTTTTCGGAATAAATAATTTGATAGACAAACCTAAAAGTAAAAATAATTTGTCCGATGGTTCCTACTGTATATAGCTGTAAGGAAATATCCGGGTTATCCACGATATCTTCCAGACTGTAGCCGCTATCATTGAAAATTAATAAAACAAAAGCCAGGATTGGAGCACCTATAATCAACCACCGAAACAAGGGATACATCGTGTTCCAATTGCGATTCAGATGAAGGTTACGGATGTAAATAAAGTAAGATACAACCTGCCCTCCCATCAGCACAATATCTTTGCGCAAAATGCCATATAATAAAAGCAGAAAAGAAGCTACAATGCTTAATTGCCAAAATATATCGGGTGAGACCACTTTTTTTGCTTTTTCCGACAACAGCCATTGCACCAGCAGACGAGCCGAAAAGAGCCCCTGAGCCAAAAAGCCCAAACCAAAAATAAAGTAAGAATTGATCATGAGCGTTCCTGAATTTTATATTGGATATTCCGTTTCCGCATCCATACAAAGGCAAAGGTATCAAACAAAGGACCTACAAGGCGATTAAATAAATGATATTTGGCTTCTCCGGCAATGCGAGGGAAATGACGTACAGGAATTTCTTTAACCGTCCCTCCTTTCAGCATGATAAGCGCGGGCAAAAAGCGATGCATCCCCTTAAAAAAAGGTATTTCCTGAGCCGCCTGAGTGTGCATTATCTTCAGTGGACAGCATGTATCCTGGATGTTGTCTTTAATCATCCAACGTCGGAAAGCATTAGCAATGCGAGATGACACTCTTTTAACAAAGGTATCAGAACGATTTTGACGGATACCATTAATCAAGGTGTATTCCCTCATGTAAGGATAAAACAACAAAAAATCCATGGGATGAGTCTGTAAATCAGCATCTATATATGCTGCATAAGGAGTGTCTACATGATCAATGCCGGCTTTTAAGGCAGTGCTTAAACCACTATTTTTTTCTAAGGACAAATAATCATATTCATCCTCTTCCGAATATTTTCGAATTAGCTCCAGACTGCCATCTATTGAATGGTCATCAACAAAAAGAATTTTTGTTTTTTCAGGACTCTTACGAATAAATTGGTCCAATTCTTTTTTGAGGCGTGGTAAACTTTCCTCTTCATTAAATACGGGTACTATAACAGTAAGACTATATTTTTTCTCCATTAAAAAATACTTTTCTCTTTTTAAAGTTTCAAAATTAGAATAATACCTATTCCCAACCAACAGTAAAGTTGCATTTTTTGTATCCGAAAGCCGTATTCGATATATTAACACTGAACAATCCGGGCCTTAACCCGTTTATCTTTTACTTCCTTCAAGAATCCAAAACGGGAGTTAAAATCTCCCAATGATTGGTTCAAGTATTAATTCAGGACACATTTTATTCTAAAAGGCAACTTCAAAAAAACGGGCGTGACCATGAAAATTGGTCTCAATACGCCATTAGGTCATGCGAATCCCTTGAGACCAATGATTTAGAAAAAAAACGTCAGAGGTGATTTTTCCCAGAAACTATTTCCATAAAAGTCTTTTCTCATAAAGATTAACAACATTAGTATTAATAGGTTTTAACTTTTAAAAATTTGATGCCATGAAGTTTATTACTTACAATGCCAGAAACTTTCGGGAAATTGAGTATATGCGCTATTTGCCGGAAAAAGTAAAAAAAGAAATTGACATTGTTTCAAAAGTAATTCCTTTTAAGACCAATAACTACGTGGTGGATTACCTTATCGACTGGGAAAATTATGAAAGCGACCCTATTTACATTCTTAACTTTCCCAATCGACATATGCTTACCGACGACCAATATGGTCGATTGACGAAAGCTCTTAACAGTGCTTCGGCCAGTAATGAAGTCAATAAAGTCATTTATGATATCAGGATGGAAATGAATCCTCATCCAGCCCAGCAAATGACCAATGTTCCTAAAATGGATGGGGAAGAACTCAAGGGAATGCAACATAAATACAAAGACATCGTGCTGTTTTTTCCCAGCCAGGGTCAAACCTGTCATGCTCACTGCACTTTTTGCTTCAGATGGCCTCAATTTATTAAAGACCTTGACTTAAAATTTTCAATGCGAGAAATTCAGAAGGTCATCGAATACATACGCCGTAACGAAAACATTAATGAAATCCTGTTCACCGGTGGCGACCCCATGGTTATGGACCCAGCGACAATACAAAATTATATCAATGCACTCATTGATGCCAAAATACCCAATCTTCAAAATATCAGATTTGGTACTAAATCATTAAGTTACTGGCCTTTCACTTTCCTTCCCAAACACAATGAAGAAGCTACACAAATCCTGGATATTCTTAAGCACATTACCGATAGCGGCTTACATCTTTCTATCATGGCTCATTTTAATCATCCTAATGAGTTAGATACAGAAGTGGTTCAGGAAGCCATTCGCAACATCCGTGCTACCGGCGCTGAGATACGGACTCAAGCCCCCGTGCTAAATCATATTAACAACCGTAGCGAAGATTGGGCTCGTATGTGGAAAAAACAAGTCCAACTGGGACTGGTTCCTTACTATATGTTTATCGAACGAGAAACAGGTCCTTACAACTATTTTAGTCTTCCACTGGCAGATATTTATAGAATGTACCAAAAAGCGATGCGCGAAACGGGCAGTTTTGCCAAAACAGTGACCGGTCCCGTTATGTCGGCATCAAAAGGAAAGGTTCAGATAATGGGCATTGTCACTAATCCGCTCGACGGTTCAAAATACTTCATGATGCAATACATCCGTCATCGTAATTACAGCGAAACGTTTAAACCGTTTTTAATGCATTATGATGAACAAGCCACCTGGGTCGACCAACTCAAAGAAGTGGAAATGCCGGAATTAATCCCCGGATGATATTCTGCAATGCCCATATAGTTAGCCATTTTAATTCAGCTAAAATTTGAAGTTTTTGATTTTAGCAGAAAGCTGAAACAAACATGTTTTGCATTGTAAAAAATTATTAGCTATGCCTCAAACAATTCAATCACAGCATATACAAAAAAAACAAGAGAATAAACCAGATGTAACTGAAACCACCCTTCACGTAATATATGGCAGCCGTACCGGTAACTCCCAATCAGCAGCAAAACTGGCATATGATTATGCCCGTCACCTGGGTATCGCCAGTGAAATTCACGACATGAATACGATGAATCCTGCCTCAATAGCAAACATGAAAAACATCCTGGTGGCTGTCAGCACTCATGGCGAAGGCGATCCACCGGCCGTGGCCGAAAACTTTTACCATTTTATCCATTCGGATAAAGCACAGCTCCCTGCCGAAACAAAATTCAGTGTTCTTGCACTGGGTGATAGTAGTTATAAAGATTTCTGCAAAACAGGTCACGATATCAGAAACCGGTTGCTGGAATTGGGTGCCTCGGAAATCTCACCGCTTGTTGAATGTGATATCGATTACGAAGAAAATGCAAAAAAATGGGTGCAACAAGCTGTAGAAGCTTTCGAAGCCCTTGTGCCCAAAACCATCCCGCAAAGCAAAAAAGAATTCGCCTTCGAGATAAACCGGGTCGATTCCGAAAACGACAACATTTTTTATGCTAAAGTAAAAGAGATTAAACGTTTAACAGATGCCAGATTTCCGAAAAGAACCCTTCACATGGTATTATCCATGGAAAAATTCGCGGACGACTACCAACCAGGCGACTCTTTTGGAATCTATGTACACAACTCACGTCTGTTGGTGGATAGACTCCTTAAACAATTAAAATTCGATGGTTCAACAACCGTTGAAACCGCCAAAGGGCCTCGTTTGCTTAAAGAAGCACTGGTTGAAAATTACGAAATAACAGTGGTTACCCCTCTATTGGTTGAAAAGTATGCCAAAATTGCATCCAACAATAACCTTATTTCCTTAATATCGGATAAAGCACTGCTCCATAGTTATTGTGAGACCAGCGATGTTTTGGACCTGGTAACCGACTTCCCGGGAACTATTACACCTCAGGAATTAATTGACCTCCTGCGGCCACTAAACCCAAGACTATACTCGGTAGCCAATGCTCCCGAGGTTTTCCCTCATGAAGCTCATTTTACCATTGGACTCATTGAATATACTCAAAAAGGAAGGCATCATACCGGGGTGTGTTCTACATACCTTTCCGACCGCATTGATGAAGGCGATGCCATTCCTGTATTTCTGGAAAAAAATGAAAAATTCAGGCTTACCGAAGACGACTCCAGACCAATAATTATGATTGCCACCAGTACGGGCATTGCACCCTTCAGGGGTTTTCTGCAGCAACGTTTAAATAGAAAAGCAACAGGTGAAAACTGGCTTTTCTTTGGTGACCGACATGCTCAAAGTGATTTCCTGTACAAAGATGAGTTGGAAGAGTTTCAAAAGGCCGGAATACTTACCCGGTTAGATACGGCCTTTTCACGCGACCAGGAACATAAAATTTATGTACAACATCGCATGAAACAACATAAGAAAGATCTCTTCCGATGGATCGACAAAAAAAAAGCAATAGTTTACGTTTGTGGAAACAAGCGAACCATGGGGCAAAGTGTAAAAGACGCACTGGAGGATATTATTGCTTCAGAAGGCCATTTATCTAAAGATCAAACTTTAGATTACATCCAAAATATGAAAGATGAAAAAAGATTGCTTATGGACCTATATTAACATCATTCCAACAGATTATTATTTGTCGAGAGAAACTCGCACGGTTAAAGTTTAAACATATTTTCAAATTGTGGGAAAGCCTCTTGCCATGGTCATTTCATCTGAACCATATATAACAGACCATTCTGCTTACATTTGATTTATCAAGCTATAACGTTTGCTGTACTATGTGCTAAAAATGCAAAACCATGCTTCGGAAAGGGATAATCCCATTCCGAAAGCATGGTTGCATTTTTTCTTAGCTATTTTAATTTCCAGCTAAAGGAACAATTGTTTAAACAACTTAGCTGGTTCTTCACCAACAAATCTATTTTACAAGCTTTATAACAAACCCGTAGCTGTACGATTTTTCGGTCAGGCGGTATTGCTCATGCGTCCAGGCGCCCCAGCTGTTGTCACCTCCAACACCCATCTGTTTTAAATCAATATCTACCGAGGTCAAATCCCGCGGTTTCACGTCGGTAGTATGGCGCTGGACAGGACGCTCTTCGCCTTTTTCCCACCGTCCGTCGGTGCGTCGGGGCGACTCAAAATCTTCCATGATATTATGATGAGCCGACACTTCCAGCAACTGTTTGCCTTCGAATCTCAGTCCTTCCCCCTCAGAATTGGTTATCATAACCCATCTGACATCGGTTTTATTACCATTCTCCTGCGGACGGATATATGGCCAATACTGATCCGCTACGCTGCCGCTATACAAATCAACAAACGCACTGGTCTTGCGGTCCTGGTATGATTCATGAGGCCCACGGCCATACCACGTCATTTGGTCATACTCGCGAGGCATATGCAAGGTCATGCCCATACGCGGTATTTCAGGAAGATTATCTTTTGCCATGGCAAAATGATTATCCACTTCTATTTCGGCATTGCCTTTTACCAAATACGTGCTGTGATAGGTTGCTATTTTTTCACCATTCTCACTGTTCAACAGGTCATATTCAAATTTGACCATTAGCTGGCCCTCACCTTTCTCTTCCACTTCGGCTTTGGTAACCTTACGGTTTTCACCGGCTTTTCGCCACATGCGACTGCGGATGGGCATGTTATTCCCAAAATCATTATCGGTAGGTGCACGCCAGAAGTCAGGCTCGGGACCTTTCAATAACAGTTCCTTTTCTTCTGACTTAAAGCTGGTCATTACCCCTTTTATCATGTCAAAGGCTACACTAAACCCTTCGCCCGTTATTAGTAATTGATCGCCTTGCTCTTCGTATTTGATCTTTCCTAACTCCTGTGGCGTCTTCTCGGGAACATATACCGGCAATTGGAATTGCTCGGCTGCCAATACCGTACCTGCCGGAACCAACCCATATTCTTCCTTTAGTTTTGCCCTTACGGTCAGGAAATATTCTGTGCCGGGTTTTACTGTAAAATTCAAATCGGCATTAACCGTGGCTTTCTCATCGGGTAAAAGTGATATCTTACCAAAGTTCCCACTCTTTATCAATTCGCCGTTGCCTTTAATATCCCACTCAAAATCAAACAGGTCGGTTGAAATAAAGGCATACTTGTTTTCTATTGATATGCTGCCTTTTTGTAAATCTACCGGTCGAAATTTAATGTATTGATAAACTTTCTTAACCTCTTGTAAAGCGGGATGTGGAACCCGGTCGGGATTCACCACGCCGTTTATACAGAAGTTACCATCCGACGGAACTGTATCAGGACCAAAGTCGCCGCCATAGGCCCAATATTGCTCACCATTTTCATTTTCGGTTAGTAACCCCTGGTCTACCCAGTCCCAGATAAATCCTCCTTGCATTACTTCATATGATTCAATAACATCCCAATAATCTTGAAGATTTCCCACACTATTACCCATTGCATGGGCATATTCACATTGTATTAACGGCTTACTACCGTCCTCCTTTGCATATTTTATCATCCACTCTATTTTGGCATACATTGGACAGAAAATATCTGTATTGCGTCCACCATGCGCCTGCTCATATTGAACCGGACGGGTACTATCTTGAGATTTCAAATAATCATACGTGGCATCAAAGTTTACACCGTTTCCGGCTTCATTACCCAATGACCAAATGATGATTGAGGGATGATTCTTGTCCCGCTCGTACATATTGCGCGTACGATAAAGATGTGAGGACTTCCAGACCGTATCTTTGGCCAACGATGCCTTTCCATAACCCATGCCATGAGACTCGATATTGGCCTCATCAATCAGATACAATCCATAGCGGTTGCACAACTCGTACCATCGCTCCGGCTGTGGATAATGCGACGTCCGTACTGCGTTGATGTTATGCATCTTCATCGTTTGGATGTCCTTTATCATGGTAGCTTCGTCAACCACATGCCCTGTCACCGGATGATGCTCATGAAGGTTTACACCTTTCAGGTAAACATATTGTCCGTTTACCAACAGTGTATTCCCTTTAATCTCAACCCGACGGAACCCTACATCCTGACGCAGTACCTCCAATACTTGACCACTCGGGTCTTTCAGCTTTATTACCAACTGATATAAATTGGGCGTCTCTGCACTCCATCGTTTGACATTGGCATATTCCGATTTAAAGGTTGCGGTACCTTCGGTTACTTCTGCGGTGAACCGGTCCAAAACAGCAGTACCATCATATAAGATCGCCTCTAGGGTTACTGGCGTTGTGGTTGATACATTTTCCAATTCTGTTTCCAGGCTAAATATCCCGGTAGTATAATCATCCGCTAATCCTGCGGTCACTTTAAAGTCTCTTATGTGTTGCTTCTCGCGAGCCATCAAAAACACATCCCGCGTGATACCGCCTAACCGCCAGAAGTCCTGGTCTTCCAGATAACTCCCGTCACACCACTTGTATACCTCTACGGCCAAAGTATTCTCTCCGGGCTTCAAAAAAGAGGTGATATTGAATTCGGCAGGTGTTTTGCTGTCTTCACTGTAACCTACCAATTGCTCGTTAACCCATACATACATGGCTGAACTCACTGCACCAAAATGCAGATAAACCTCTTTCCCTTTCCAGCTTTCCGGAATGGTAAAGGTCCGTTTATAGGAACCTACCGGATTGTAATGGTCCTGAATCGTCGGGGGTGTCTTGGCATGAGGATACTGAGAATTGGTATAGATAGGATAAGTATACCCTTCCAACTCAAAATTGGCAGGTACTTTAATAGTTCCCCAATCCCGGATGTCATAATCGTCTTTGAAGAACCATTTCGGCCGTTCAGAGGGATTCTCCGACAAATGAAACAACCACTCCCCATTAAGGCTCTTTATCAACGATGAAGCCCATATGTCATCTTTCGACGCTTCTTCCTCACTGGCAAAGGGTACATACCATGCCCGAGGCTCTTCCTTATTTATTTCATTAACCGCCGGATTTTCCCAGTCCGGGGGTGACTTCTCCTCAAAGGGAACATTGCTGTAATCGTTGTATCGAGTACATGAGAAAAGAGAAAGACTCATCACTAAAAATAAAATACTTCGTTTCATGATTTTATGTTTTAACAAATTATCTGCAAAAACAAATTTAGTTGACATTCAAACAAAAACAACTTTTAAGGACCTTATTCCATCTCACCCACCAGTGTAACCACGGAACGACCGCCAATAACAATCTCATCGGCGGGCATCTCGCCCTTTTCCAGGTCATCACTGGCAGAAGTGGTATAAGAATCAAATGTGTTTCCGACGATGGAAAATGAATCTCCCAAACTACCGATTGTCAACCTCTTATCACTATCGGAATAATTAACAAAAACCAAAACCAGTTTATTCTCATCCGTATCTTTAAAGGCAGAAAACATCACATTGGTGGCCAGATACTCCTCAGATTTGGGTATGGAAAATCCTGCTTTCACCCGCACCATACCCGGACGAACAAACCTGGAATAGTTTCCAAGAGCCCACAACAATTTGGATTCTCGATAATATCCATCGGTTTTGAGGGCTTCCGAGTCGGGATGAGTGGGACCGTTTATACCTCCGTTGCCGTTATCCAAATAGATCAGTCCGTCCTTGTAATCATATTGTGACAGGGCAGTCCACCAACTCCAGGAACTGGCATAGGCCAGAGTGATATCGAAATGGATAACCCGCGCAACATACAGAGCAGTAGCAATACTCAAATCGCGAGACCAGCCTTCCCCAATATCATCGCTATATTCAAGGATACAAAATTCACTTTGCCAAAATCCCGGCGAAAATCCGTATCCACCCAATTTACTTCCGAGATTGTTTCTTACGTCCACCAGAGTGGTAAGGTTCGCCGTGGTCCTGTAGCTATGTCCCAAAACAACATCCTTAACATTAGGCAAATCACCAATGTAATAAGATGAAGAAGGATTAAAGAATGCATCTATCTGGTTACCGCGCTCTTCCTTTCCATTGGCTTGGTAAAGATACTGTAACTCGCCGGCTTCGGGCACAACAACCTGCGTCTGAAGATTCCTTCCTTGTAAATCGGTTGATAACGTTCGGACCAAAGTGGCAATATCCTGGTTGGTGGCAGGAGACCCCTCCTGGCCTGAAGATTCCCAATCCCACTGCGGCTCATTTACCGGGCTTAAAAAGTCAAAACCCATTCCTTCATCTTCAAAATGTTCACACACAGCAGCCAGGAACTCTGAAAAATCGGACATTCGACCACTTGCCAGGTTGATATTATTCCCCCCGGGTGAATATGCTTTTCCATTTTTAGTGAAATAAACCGGAGGGCTATTAACAAAAGCCAGAAAGGATTCGACGCCCCGTTCTTTGGCAGCATTAAGGAACCACTGCTGCCCAGCCTGTTTGGTCCAATCATAAGTTCCATCTTCATTCAGGAAACATTCAGCTCTGCGCCAGGAATTATCTATATTGCTTTCATTCCCTTGTTCTGCACTACCGGCACCTATGTTAAACCGCCACAATGAAAGACCAATTCCTTTGGGATTTCCTTCCTCATCCGTTTCCTGACTAAACAGAAGGTCAGCTATGGCTTCTCTTTTCTCCAGTGGCCAATTCTCGCCCACAAACTGCACCCGCCAGCAATCGGATGCCCCAAAACCCTCCATCTCCTGGTAAGTCACGGTAGGATCAATATAAATTACTTCACCCAGTGAACCGGGATCATTATTCTCTGGCTCATCATTGCTATCCTTGCATCCTGACAGATAAAAAAATACTATTACTGTCAGGAAAATATACTTTATATAGTTAATCATAATTTTCTAATTTCAGATTTAAATTCACCAAAGAGAATTCGTCCATTATCAGAATAAAAGTATCATATAAAAGGCACACAAAATATTTAAATGTTTCACTATTCCACCTCAAATGTGACAATCTCCTTTTTCAGCCAAGGGGAAGAAAAAGAGAGTTCAACATTACCTTTTCCTTCGGTTTTTATGTAGGCAATCATTCGTCCCTGGTAAACACGTTGTTTATTGTCATTGTAATTACCCATATCGGAAGTGTTGCTTGCCTCAAGCCCCAAAAGCTTCGCCGGCCCATGAACCATGCAGGTTACTTCATTATCCGACAGAAAAACATATCGTCCTTTTTCATCTACAATGCGGATTTCTATTTGTACAACATCCCCCGCCTTAACTGCCGAATTATCATTCCAACGATGAGCTTCAATGGCGAAAGGACGGCCCGATGTCTCTATCCGGTCCAATGCCACTAAACGCTGCTCATTAATACCTCGTGCTTCAAGTATTCCGGGATGATAAACCACATCCCAGATGATAACGCCGGTTTCTTCATTTCGACTTTTTTCTGAGCCTATTAATTCGCCGTTAAGGTATAACTGAGCTGACCCACAATTGGTATAGGCGATAACCCTTACAGAGTCACCTTCCTGGAAATTCCATACTTTGGGAGCATCGATGAGCGATCTCCGACCTTTTGATATGGGATAGGCTCCCACATAAATCATTGGATCATCGGACCACAAACTTTTCCTGTAAAATCCCCGGGGTTTTATAAATCCTGCCATATCCAACAATCCGGAATTGGAACCACGTGACGGCCATCGCCCTGCCTCTCCCAAATAATTAATTCCGGTCCATAGAAATTGCCCAAAGATGTATTCATTGTCGGTAACGGCTTTCCATGCTTTATAGGAATGTCCATTTTCACTGCCATAAAATATCCGGTCAGGATAAGTCTTATGGTCTTGCGCATACCTACGTTCGGTATAATTATAGCCTACCACATCCAAGGCTCCGGGATATTCTGTTTCATTAGACATAACAGCGCCGGCCAGAGCTGCCGTAACAGGTCTGGAAGCATCAAACTCTCTGACAACAGCCGCCAAACGCTTGGCGATGCCCCCCAGGCGTTCGGCTGAGGGTTGATTAGGTTGATAACCTTTGGTATGTTGCTGCTGAATGCCTTCTTTATCCAGTATGGGATGAGAATAGGGATCATTGGGATAATCCACCTCGTTGCCGATACTCCACATAAATACCGAAGGATGGTTACGGTCTCGCAATACCATATCTCTCAAATCAATTTCTCCCCACTCTTCAAAAAACTCATAAGCGCCCTGGAAAGCCGGTGTTCCCACATTCCATCCTTCGACCCATTTCTTTTTGGGGAACTCCCACTCATCGAAAGCTTCATTCAAGACCAAAAACCCCAATTCATCGCAAAGGTCATATAAAACCGGTGCCTGCGGATTATGGCTGGTACGAATAGCATTCACGCCCAACGATTTCAAGGTTATTAGCCTCCGTTTCCAAACCTCTTTGGGTACGGCACTTCCAAGAGTCCCGGCATCATGGTGCAGACAAACTCCCTTCACCTTTAAATTTTCTCCATTTAGTGAAAAGCCCTTGTCAGGATCAAAGCCAAGAGTTCGGATACCTAATCGTGTAGTGGTTTGGTCAATAGGCTGAGCATCATCCAATATACTTGTTTTCAAATCATAAAGATAGGGGTTTTCCAACGACCACAATTGCGGTTTGACTAACCTTAATTTTTGTCGCACCAAATTGGAATCACCGGGCACGGCCTTTATCGTTGATGAAGTAGAAGCAACTAAACGACCTTCTTTGTCAAAAATATCCTGCTTAACCGTTAAATTTTTCTCTTGCAGAGTGGTATTATGCACACGCGTTTCAACCTCCACGACCGCCCTGTTTCTATTTTTCATTTGGGTATGATAATAGACACCCCATTGGGCAATATGAACAGGATTGGCATATATCAAATAAACATCCCGGTAAATACCGGAACCAGTATACCATCGTGAATCAATAAATTTTGAATGGTCGACCTTAACCGCAATAACATTTTCTTCACCAAAATCAATCCAGGGGGTAATGTCATACATGTATGAGATATACCCATTAGGACGCATACCTACGAAATGTCCATTAATAAAGACAGAACCATTACGATAAATACCTTCAAAGTAAACATAAACCTTTTGGCCTTTTTTGTGTTCCGGGATATTAATATGTTTCCGATACCAACCGATACCTCCGGGCAAATAACCTGTGGCACTGGCCAGAGTAGGACTATAGGGCTCTTCAATACTCCAGTCATGCGGCAGATCTACCCTATGCCAGTGGGCATCATCAAAATCCTTTAGCGAAGCCTCCTGCAAGTCCTCTTTACTAAAAAACCAGTGGGCATTGATCTTTTCCGGTTCACCAAAAGAGACCTGAGCACCAAGCAGGGAGACATCTATCACCAATATCAAAAAAAACAATAATAATTTCATAACAAACAATATAAGTACTTATTTAGAAACAAAATACCCCGGACAACCTGTGAATTTCACAAAGTATCCGGGGCATGAAATTACATTTAAATCAGAAATTTCGGAAGAAATAAAGGAAAACTAATTTTCCACAAGGTTATTTGAACTCAAATTCAAAAACCAAGAAACATCATATCCTTTAAACAATTTCATTCCCTCCAATCATATATTTTCAAAAAATATTAATACCCCGGATTTTGAGAAATCACACCGTTACTTCTGTCAATTTCTGACTGAGGAATAGGCCACAGTTCATGTTGACCTTCCTTAAACCGAATTCCTTTGTCTTGTGGCTCTTCAGGGTGAATGGTTTCATAAGGGTCAGTACTTTCATAAAGATTATACTGAACAAAATAACCACTAGGCCCCATAGCTTCGGCGATACGAGGTTTTCCTGAAACAGGGTCGATTTGGCGGCGAAGATCATAGAGACGTAACCCTTCGGAAGCCAATTCCAGTCGACGTTCTTTCCAGATGGCATACAATAAATCATTACCTGTCAAATCGTCTTTATCACCTAATCCCACTCTTGCCCGAATGGTTTTGATATCCTCTTTAGCCTGCCCTTCGTTCCCGAGAAAATAGGCAGCCTCAGCTCTTGTCAAATACATTTCTCCCAGTCGTAGAAGAATCATAGGCAATGGGATGTGTCTATCTTTAGTTGTCAGTTGGCGGCGCATGCTAATAGGCACGTAATATTTTCGCCATACCCGACCCGATTTATTAATATCTAAACTAAACTGGTAATTGGGATTCTCTTCTTCATCACCATAAACCGCATCACCAACAGTAATAATGGTGCTTTTCCGTCGAATTTCATCTCCTTCAGAGAGAAAAGCCTGTTCAAGATTAGAAGAAGGAACACACCAACCCCATCCGTCCATGATTTTATCCTCTTCACCTTCGGGCCAAATTTCACCGCGAGCACACATCACCACCGAAAAACGGTTTCCAACATTGTAGTTTTGTTCGCTGCTGGCATTAATCTCAAAAATAGATTCTACCCCGTGGTGATTATATACGCTCCAGATATCCACAAAGTTGGGTTCCAGAGAGAAAGAACCTTCACGAATGACGGTGTCGGCATAGGCATAGGCATTATCATAATCCTGCATAAAAAGATAAGTACGCGCCAACAATGCTTTACAAGCCCAGCTGGTGACCCTTCCCAGATCCTCATCATCATATGCTTCGGGCAATACAGCGGCAGCCTCTTTTAAATCTTTTACAATTTGCGCATACACTTCAGCCTTAGGGGAACGTCCTTTGTTTAATCCTGAAGTACCTTCGGGCTCGGTAATCAGAACCACATCTCCAAAATTTTGGACCAATTCCCAATAACTAAAGGCCCTAAAAAATTTAGCCTCGCCTACTAACCTTTCTTTCAGCTCCTCATTGATGTCAGCATTAGGAATTTCACTAATGGCAATATTACAGGAACCAATATTCAGATATTTGTAGGTATAGAAATTTTTAAGAGAACCCGGTGCATTGGAAGATTCCACAAAATAGTGCGCCAGGGCATAATGATCGCTGGGATCCTGCTGGAGATTTCCCATCCAGGCATCGTCGGTTGCCATAATATTAGTAAGACGGATGATTTGCTGCCACCAGTCGTCCCAATTGGCAAACGATTTATAAAGTCCGTTAACAAAAGCCTCGGCTTCCGACTCATTGGCAAAATAATTATCCAGGTTTTGTGATCCTCTTTCTTCAATGTCAATGAAGTCTTCACAGGCAGAGAGGCCACCTAAAAGGACCACTGCCAGTAACATATTTAATATATTTAATATTTTACTCTTCATAATTATTGTTTTTGTACCGTTACATTATAATCTGACTATCTTTCACAATCTCGTCAGAAGGTAATATTAACTCCGAGTAGGTAAGTTGGAAGAACGGGATAAGTCCATCCAGAAAATCCAAAGTTTAAAACATTATCGCCGGACACTTCCGGTTCTACACCATCATAACCGGTAATGGTTAAGATATTTTGCCCGGAAACATAAAAGCGGCATTTGGTCAGACCGATACGCTCCAAAACCGGTTGCGGTAAAGAATAACCCAACTGAATATTTTTTAATCTCACAAATGAACCATCCTCCACATAAAAGTCACTGAAACGAGAGAAATTTTGATTCAGGTCGGTATGCGACACTCTGGGGTATTCATTGGAGGTATTTTCTCCATGCCAGGCTTTATCCAATAACCCTGAAATGACGTTATTATCGGAGTTCTCGGTATTGTAGAGATCCCCTTTCACCCAATTCACGATGTCGTTGCCAACACTGGCATACACATTAGCCACAAGGTCAAAACGGTCATAGGCCAGGCGTACATTGACGCCCCCAGTAAAGTCGGGCCAGGGACTTCCAATCTTGGTACGGTCTTCCCCGTTAAGTTCCCCATCACCATTCACATCAACAAACCGTATATCGCCGGGTTGCGCATATTCTTGCAACAATGCTCCATGTTCATTAGCATGGGCGTTTATTTCGAATTGGTTCTGGAAAATACCATCTGTCTTGTAGCCATAAAAATAGCCAGGTTCATCACCTTCAACAGTTCGCGTATATTCATTATCACCATATACAACCGGGGTAATATCGGGCAGGTCAGTAGCTTCGACGGCTACCGTTGTAAAGGTAACCCCCACATCATATTTCAACCGACCAGCATGGTTATGATAATTTAAAGCCATCTCCATTCCCTGGGATTTCATGGATCCCACATTGGACCAAATTTTGGCATCGTCGGGATATCCGCTGTAGTTGGGATACGGAAGCTGGAAGATCATGTCTTTGGTCTTCTTTTGGTAATATTCCAACGAACCATCAATATGGTTACGGAATAATGTGAAATCGGTACCAAGGTTAATATCCTCCACAGTCTCCCATTTGATATCCTCATTTTTCATGCTCGAGGGATAGGTGGTATTCACTAAAGAACCTTCTCCCGGACCAAAAACATAATAATCCTGACCGATGCTCGATGTATAAACATTGGAAGGAAGATTCTGGTTACCCAGGCGTCCCCAACCGGCACGTAATTTCCAGTCGTCAATAAAATCAACGCCACTCATAAAATCTTCATCAGAAATACGCCATGCCACAGAAACCGAGGGAAAGGCTGCCCATTTATTATTATCGAGAAATTTGGATGATCCGTCAACCCTGTAGGTGGCCGTCACATAATAACGGTTTAAATAATTGTAGCTAATACGGCCCAGAAACGACTCAATAGAGGTGCTTGACGAATTTCCGTTCACCTCTGGATTTTCGGTGGCAGCATCCAGTTCACGTAAGGGATCGCTGTTATTGGGAATTCCGTCTTTGGTGCCGTTAATATATCTATACCCCCATTTTTCAAGGGTGGCACCTCCCATTATTGATGCATTATGACCATCGGTTTCAATCGAATAAGTAAGAGTATTGGTCCAATTCCAATAAGAATTAAAGTCATGGCTTCGATAAACATAATTTATCTCATTTTTCTCATGCGCTCCATCAATTACGAAATCGGGCTCGAAATCGTCGTCGTGTGAGAATTTATAGTCGCCACTAATCTGAGTTCTGAACACCAAATCTTTTACCGGCTTTATTTCGGCATAAGCATTGGCAGCCAAAGCGTAGTAACCGCCTTCATCAAACTGACGGGCATCCCGAGCTATGGGATTCCATACATAAGTATAATAGGATCTCTGGTAAATACTATATTCATTCAGTCCTGCCTGCTCTTCTACAGGACGATATATAGGTGTTATGGGATCAATCAACAAATAATCCTGATACCAGTTAGGGGTATCATCCCAGGCTTCGCGACGGGGATTTACCATGACCCCGGCAGAGATCCAGTCGGCAAATTCCCAATCGGAACTCAGACGGGCTGTAAATTTCTGCCAGTTTCCCGAGTTATAAAATGATTCCTGATCGTAATAATTAAGGCTGACAGCAAACCGGTGTTTCTCATTTCCTCCGGAAGCCTGGAAGCTGAAGTTGCGTTGCGGTGACACTTTATTCACACCTTCGCCCCACCAGTCAGTTCCTTCGCCGAGGCTGGCAGGATCTGGGAAACGTTCGTCCAGTCCGGCATTTTGAAGTGACTGATTCATAATTTCTGCATATTCGGTGGCGTTAGCCATATCGTAAGGTTTTTCAAAAACCTGAAAACCATACGATAAGTCGGCTGAAAACTGAGTTTTCCCTTTTTCTCCTCTCTTGGTAGTAATCAGAACCACCCCGTTGGAAGCGCGGCTACCATAGATGGCTGATGCGGAAGCATCTTTAAGCACTTCAATGCTTTCGATTTCATTAGTGTTTAAAAAATTAAGGTTTGTTCCCATAGGAACACCGTCTACCACATAGAGGGGGTCGGTAGAAAGATTCAGCGAGGTAAAGCCTCGAATCAACACTTTTGGGGAAGCTCCGGGATGCCCGCTTCCGGCAACCACCTGTACCCCTGGTGCCTTTCCTTGCAATGCTTCAACGGGGTTACCCACACTCATGGTTTTCATCTCTTCCCCTTTTACTGAAGTAATGGAACTGGTCAGGTCACTCTTTTTTGCCCGACCATATCCGATAGCTACCACCTCGTCCAAGGCTACCAGAGATTCTTCCATAACGATATTCAAGAAAGTATTACCCTCAACAGGTACTTCCAAGTTATTGAATCCGATAAAGCTAAATTGAAGCACATCTGAAGGCTCGACTTCCACCATAAAATTACCATCCACATCAGTAATTGTGCCGGTAGTAGTTCCTTTAATGGCTATGGATACTCCTGGAAGTGGTTCACCGTTAGAATCGACCACTACCCCTTTAATTATTCGTTCCTGACCCAGCATTGAGACTGAGAAACAGAAAAATATTGCTAAAAGCCAAATTGACTTAATTATATATTTACTCATAATATTCAATTTTATTTTATGTTCTGCGAGTGATGTCCATCCTGGCAAAATTCTATTATAAAAAACACATCAATCTCTCGCAATCAGTTAAACCTTAAAATTCATCCCGGAATTCAAAGAAAGATTCCTGGGGAAAAAAATTTACTCTACCGGTACTACTTTAGCCCTGTTAAGGTGACTGTCAAAAGTGACTTTATACGTTGTCCGTACGGGAACCGTTAAAGCAACATTATCTCCACCTTTCAAGACTGTTTTTTCGGGATTTTCTTTACTGTCGAAACGCCAGAAAGGTTCAGGCCACCAGCCCCATGGATGTTCGGGTTGGAATATAAATTCCACGTCACCTTCCATATCCAGGGTTTTATAAAACCTGTAATTATTTTCAGGGTCACGCTCAAATTCAATAGCAGCCCAGGTAGCCCAGTTTTGATCAGGATATTCCGGGAAGCCTTTACCTACAATTCCCAGGTTACCAACATACTCTGTCTCGATATAGGTTTCATCATCGGGATATTCCATTTTAGGTTCAAAATACCAATCATCCGGAACGTATGACTCTACTTCGTAGGTAAGATTTTCCAAATCAAGCGTGATACGATAATAACCTTTACCATCCAATACAATAGGTAAAGCGGTTTCCGGATCATTAATCAGTTTATCAGGATTGTCCGGATCAACACCATAACAGTGGGGTGAAAAACTGGTTGTTTGAGGAATGAAACGAATCTCGGTACCAGGACCCTCAGAATAATATTGAGCTTCAAAGTTATAGGGTGCAGTTTTGGTAATCACCATTGGCACACCAAAAAGGTCGGAAGTCAAGGCTTCCTCAGTATCAACATCGGCAAGATACATCTTTTCAAAATCGAAGGATGCATTTACCAAACGAGTTTCGGAAACCACATTCCCGGCGCTGTCGGCCAAAAGAAACTCAAAATGGTATTCACCCACTTCAGCCGGAAGCGTTGCCGTATATTGGTACTCATAACTCAACGCACCGGTACCCATAAAGGAAATACTATCATAGAAATTGATAGAGCTCTCTTTGGCCACAAAATAGCCGAGCTGACGCGAATCACTCAGAAGGGCATAAATTTCAACAGGAATCTCGCCTTCAGGTGCCAGGGTTAATCCATCGACCGGATTTTGCAGGTCAAGCACAGGAGACACAAAATCACCATCCATATAAACACTCACGGTTTCACTAACCGACCGATCGCCCATGTTATAAACGGTAATCTGAATGGTGTATTCCCGGGTAGCAGCATCCTCAGGCACTTCAAAGTCATACCAAAGGTCATACTCTTTAACCAACGAATCATTGGTTGAAATCTGGATGTCCCGGTCCAGATACCAGTCATCAATTTTCAAATTGATTTTTTTTACGCCTACTTCATCAGATGCCACACCCTCTATCCGAATGGTTCGACCTTGCTCTGTATGAATTTCTGCTGAAGCTAACTGAAAAACCGGATCGCTATCCACGCTCCACGATTGGCCATCATCATCATCACATCCCCATAATAAATTGAAAAAGATGATGGATGCCACCATTAAACAACTAAATACATTTTTCTTCATAAACCCATGTTTAAATTTATTTTATATCGATTATTTAAAAATTAGTCTTAACGTATTTTCAGAATGATAGTTTTCACGCTTCTCGGAGCGATTTTCAAATTATCAATCTTTTCTCTAAAGAATGCCAGGTCATGCGTTTCGGAAGTGATGTAAGTCTTTACATCTTTTTCGTAACGTTCTGAGTTATTAATATTAACATCATATACATCATCGGAATAATTCACGGCAACCACCACGATTTCATCAGCAATATTGTTTTTATAGGCCGACACCATAAGAGAACGCGCCTGCTGGTACAGATCATTACCGTCATCCAGCAGCACATTAACTCTGACCATACCTGGTCGAACAAACCGGGAATAGTTACCTAAAGCCCATAATAATTTGGAATCATGGAAGTGCCCATCGTATTTTAATTTTTCATTATCGGGATGATTTTGTGATGGGATACCATCATTGCCATTATCAATATAGATAAGACCATCTTTGTAATTACATTGTGTAATGGCAGTCCACCATTGCCATGAAGTAGCATTAGCAAGCGTTAAATCATAATGGATGACACGAGCCACATAGAGAGCGGTACCCATACCCAGGTCACGACCATGTCCACCTTTTATATCGTCGTTTTTCTCAAGGATGCAAAACTCACTTTGCCAAAAATCGAATGCGGGATTTATTTTATCCAGGCTTTCTCTAACTTTTTTCCTAACATCAATCAATTTTTCAACTGGCCAGGTGGTAAAATAACTATGCGCAGAAAACAGGGGTGCCACATGACTATATTTTCCTACATAATAAGGGCTTTCAGGGGATAGAAAATCATAAAACTGCTCCGATGCCCCCAGATGTTTATTTGATTTTTGATAAAGAAACTGATATTCGGCAGCTTCACCCAAGGCCAACTGGGTTTTTAAACCACGTTTTTGCATTTCATGATTGAGCAGGTGAGTAAATAAAAACAGATCTTCATTGGTGGCCGGTGTTCCTTCCTGGGTGGGGTTGTCCCAACTCCATTGAGGTTCATTAAACGGACTTAAATAATCGAAGCCAAGACCTTCTTGCTCAAAATATTGGCACACATCGACCAAAAAGCGTGCATAATCGTCCAAATAATCATCCCGAACATTTAGGGTGGTACGCCCTTCCCCTGGAGAAAAAGCTTTTCCGTTTACGGTATAAAAAACAGGGGCTGAGATGGAAAAAGCCATGGTGTTTTCCACACCATATTTAAGAGCCTGTTTAAGAAACCACTGCTGACCCGCATGTTTACTCCAGTCGTAAGTGCCGTCAGCGGTCAAAAAACATTCAGCCCGGCGCCAGGGATTTACAATTCCGCTGCTGTCGCCTTGTTCCATACTCCCGGCCCCAAGGTAAAATCGCCACATCGATAGTCCTATTCCCAAAGGGTTACCCTTTTTATCCAGTTCTTTACTAAATAACCACCGGGCCATCTGCTGTTTCTTGGCTTCCGGCCAATTTAAACCTATAAACTGGCATCGCCAGGCATCTGATGCCCCAAATGAATGTATAACCTGAAATTCGCGTTCCGGTTCAATATTAAAAGAGATTAATTTTCCTTTTTGTCCAAAAACCGATGCTGATATACAAATCAACACAGCAATAATAAATGTTGTGCCTCGCATACTATTTATGTTAAAATTTGATCATCACCATCAAAATAAGTTAATCTATACGCACAGGTCCTTTGTTTTTCATTCATTTGTCTTTGTTTTTTATTCACTTTATTCTTTATAAAGACATTTAAATGTTTTTTATTCACCTGATTTACTTACCATTATATCTATAGTCGAGTTTTCATTCATAATTTTTCGTACATTTGAATAATTTACAAAGACAAAAACTGTTTATTAGCGTAAACCAACACCTATAAATTGTGTAAAAAGCGGGGAAGAAAGAACCTGAAAAAGTTGGATAAAACAAGCAAGACCGACGTTCAATCAATAACCCTGTTAAGCCCACATCGCAAAAGATCCCAAAAGCATGAAATCTTATCGCCATACATTTAACATTTTGTTAATAATTTCATTTATTTTAACCCTTGATCATCTCGTTCTGATGGCGGACCCGTCACAGGGCAATTATATTATTGATATCATTAACAGTGACAAGGGCCTTCCCTCGGATGATGTTCGAAAAGTTTTTCAGGATTCCCAGGGGTTTATTTGGTTTTGTACAACGGAAGGACTGATCCGGTATGACGGGTATGAGCTCAAGACCTTTTCCATATCGCGACACCATGATCGTGGACTTATTACCAATACTTTTAACGATATTGATGAAGATTCACTGGGATATTTATGGTGTGCCACCGATAGAGGTGTGGCACGCCTGGACCTCCAGAATGAAACGTTTACATTTTACAATACCCAAACAGTGGCACCATTCAGGCTATCTTATAACCTTATATATACCTTGGTTGTAGATGAAAAAAACCACGTATGGCTGGGTAGTTCAGGTGCGGGAGTAGAAGTTATGGACCCTCAAAAGGGAATTATTGCCAGTTACAATATCTCCAGGAAGGAAACAGGCATGAACTCTGACTGGATAACACTTATCTATCGGGACCACAAAGAAAATATATGGATAGGTTCCTGGCGCGGCGCCCTTACTGTGGTAAATCCTTCCAGAAACATTCTTAAATCATGGACAAAGGAAGAAATACCCTATGATATAACCCATTTTTCACCTATTAGTATGGTGCAGAGTAGCGACAATGATTACTGGCTGGGATTATGGGGCAATGGCATATTCAAATTCTCTTTTCAGGACGATTCGTTAATAATAGATCAACATATTTTATTAGAAAACAACAATGAATCAGATGTTGCCAATATTATATTTGATTTATGCTTTGATAAAGAGAATAACCTTTGGGTAGGCACACCTTTAGGCTTACACCAATTTCAAAACCCGAACCAATCAAACCCTTCTCATTTAAAATTCAGTACCGAAACAACCGGACGAACACTTTCGCACAATGAAGCTTTCACCATTTTATGTGATGCGTCAGGATTAATATGGGTAGGGACATCAGGTGGTGGCATCAATAAAATTGACAGTAAATTAAAACTATTCAATACTTTATTCATCAACGGATCTTCGGATGCCCCCATATCGCAATCGGTGACCGCCTTCACCCAAACACCCGATGGCCGGTTGCTAATTGGCGTCAGGAGCATGGGCTTTGGACAATACAACCTCAATGACCAGTCCTTTACCCGGTTCTCTCAATTGCCGGAATTTAATCAATTGCCTTCGGACCTCAACACGGTCAATTGTTTTCTTTGGGATAGCAAAGGCTATCTTTGGCTGGGAACCCGTTACATGGGACTTATTAAAGTTAATCCACAAACCGGAGAGCATCTAATCATCAATAAAAATATCCCTCAATATAGCTTCCCTTCCCGCGAAATATACGATTTACAAGAAGATTCACTGGGTTTTATATGGGTAGGCACTGAAAACGGTCTTTACAAAATAGTACCGGGCGAACCGGCCAATTTTCGCAATTTTTTTATTATCAGATATGCTACAGAAGAAGACAATGAAACTTCGCTCAGCAGCAATCGCATATCCAAAATATTAATTGACCACAATGGTCATTTATGGGTAGCCACCTTTGACGGAGGCCTTAACTGGTCATCGTCCGACATAAAAAATCACTATCCATTGCTTTTTCAGCGCTTCCAGGCCGCCCAAAAAGAGCGTAACGGGTTAATCACCGATCACATTCTAACGCTCTTCGAGGATGCGAAACAGAACATATGGATAGGTTCGGGAGGAGGAGGTCTCTTTAAATGGACTCCTGCTAATCAAAGATTTTTATCCTATGCCCCCTATGTATCAGGTGATATTATTTATGCCATCAAACAAGATAACGACAACAATCTATGGATTGGCACCAACCGTGGTCTGACAAGAATGGCCATAACAAGCGATTCCATTCGCTCCAATTATTTCCTCAAGGAGAATGGTTTGCAAGGCAATATCTTCAACAAAGGGGCTGCTTTTAAAGACAACAGGGGAAATCTCTGTTTTGGTGGCAATCACGGTTTCAACTATTTTAATCCCGAAGATATAGATCCGAACAGCTTCATTCCTCCGGTAGTAATCACCGAAGTTAAAGTGATGAACGTACCGGTATCCGGTATTACAACACCCGACAGACCACTGATATTAAACCATCTGAAAAATAGTTTTTCCGTCACCTTTGCCGCCCTTTCATATTCCCAGCCCGAGAACAACAAATATGCCGTACGTCTCGAAGGCCTGGAAGAGGGATGGCGAATCCTCAATGCCGACATGCGAACCCTTAATTATGCCAACCTGAAGCCGGGCGATTACACCCTGAAGATCAAAGGCTCTAACAGTCAGGGGCACTGGAATCCGAAGCCTGAACAACTCTTTATCAAAGTAAAACCTGCACCTTATAAAACATGGTGGGCATTTTCATTCTATGCTCTGATTTTCGGTAGCTTTATACTGTTGATTTTTCTGATGGAACGCAAAAACCAGAAAGTGAAACATGCCCTGGAAATGGAACATCTGGAACGACAAAAATCCGATAAGCTCAATAAATTCAAACAAAGTCTTTTTGCCAATATCTCACATGAATTCCTCACACCTTTAAGTATTCTTTCATTTCTCATAGAGGACTGGAAGCAGGCCCGCACTTCCCCTTTAAAAAAAGATCTCATTTTGGCTCAAAGAAATATCCATCGCCTAAACAAGCTTAACAGGCAATTTTTATACTACAGCAAAGCGGAAGTGGAAAAGCTGCCGTTATCGGTGAGTGCAGGAAATTTAAAACTGTTTACCCAAAACATATGCGATAATTTCATTCCACTGGCACGGAAAAATCAGATTGAGTTTCATTGCGAGATCAGCTGTCCGGAGACCAATTTGTGGTTCGACCAGGAAAAACTAGACATCATTCTCTATAACATTTTATCCAATGCTTTTAAATTTACGCCTGGCGAAGGAACCATTAGGTTGAGCCTAATTCTAAAAAAAACGGAAAATAAGACACTCGCCTGCTTCGAAATAAAAGACACCGGGCCCGGCATTAGTTATGATCGACAAAAACAAATTTTTAACAGATACCAGTCGGTAAACAACACACCGGAACAACCCGGAGGATTCGGGATAGGTCTTACGCTGACTAAATCCATGGTCGAGGCGCATAAAGGGTTCATCAAACTTACCAGCAAGCCGGGGGAAGGCACCACCGTAGCCTTCTCAATACCGGTCAACAAAAAAGCTTTTGGAAAAAATGAAATTACTGAAATCAGTACGCAAAAAGAACCCGATTATTTTATGGAGCCGGATGAGGTAGAAGAAGAAACACTGCTTCGAATAAAAAACCTTCAAAAAACCTTTGATAACAAGCCGGAGATACTGATAGTAGAGGATAATGCCGATTTGCGCAAGATCCTGAAAGGAAGTCTTGAAAGCTATTTCACTGTAATGGAAGCGCCCAACGGGTTAATAGGGTACGAAACAGCAGTTAATAAAAAACCCAACCTCATCATTTCGGATGTACTTATGCCGGCCATGAATGGTCTTGAGATGTGCCGAAAAATCAAAAAAAATAAGACTACCTCTCATATTAGCGTTATTCTGCTCACCGCCAAAATATCAGAAGAAGAGCGAGCACAGGGTTATCGTGCACAGGCCGACAGTTATATCACCAAACCTTTTAGTCTGAACACTCTCCTGGCAAGAATAGAGGCATTGCTCGCCAAACAACAAAGAACCTTATCCCTCAAGGCCAACCCAAACAACAATCAAACAAACAATCAAAATGATTTTCTTACCCGTGCCCGGAAAATTATTGACCAGAACCTTTCCAATCCTGATTTTTCCGTGAAAATGCTTGCCGAAGAGTTATCAATTAGTCAATCCATGCTCTATCGCAAAACTTCGGAACTGCTCAATATCAATCCCAACACATTCATCCGCAAAATGAAAATGATGAAAGCCAGAGAACTGCTTGAAGAAAATACCTTATCCATTTCCGAAGTTGCTTTTCGCTGCGGATTCAAAGACGTAAGCTATTTCGGCACTTCATTTAAAAAGGAATTTGGCATGACACCGTCTCAATATCAGAAAAAACATTTGGGATAACAATTGGATCAGAAAGTCTTACATAAAAATTGGTGCTAAACCAATGATGCCTGATCATTTCCAATGGCTTCTTCGAACGACAACGGTCCAATGCCTAAGAAAAAATAAACCCATAATTATTTTTCGGTCAGGGCGATGCACAACAAAAGGCTGTCCAAAACATATCGGACAGCCTTTTTAATATAAAAAATTAAATTAACTCATGGATTAGGTATAACCTTTCTTTATATCAAACTTTCTGCAGTTTTTTGTTGTATCAAACCTTCCAAATCATAGCGATATCATTTTCAATCCTCACTTTTGATAAAAGTGCCTGAAAATTGATATTCTGCACCTCCTGACTCATAATTATACCATACCGAGAAAGTACTGGTTTCAGGATCATAAGTACCACCCCCATCGGTGATATTCATGCTTCCCCACCCGTCAACGGTAATGGAATTATCCTCTCCAATCGAAAAAGTAAGAGCATATGCATCAATATTCTCATAAGTTTCGGTATAAGCAAGATGAAACAACCGAACCGTGGTAGCGTCAGTCGCTTTAAAATTCCTTGTGGTGGCAATGGAAGTGGAATCACCGTAAGCTTTTCCATCAACCCACTGGTAATAATAACCTTCGGATTGATATATTCCTGAATAGTCATTCACAAAGGTGTAGGATTGAATAAGCACGGTATCGGTGGACCTTATAGAAATATAATCAGGATCAGAGACCGATTTAATTTTAAAAGTCAGCGCATAAAGTGAATCGCAATGAAGATCGGCCGTTCGGATTAAAATAGGCATTCGTCCGTACACCTCACCTTTTTTGATAACCACCTTATTATCGGGAATACGATAATAAGAGGGATCTAAAGGGCGATACAGCACATCCTCTCCGGAACGATATTTAAAATTGTAATCATCAATAGGCTCACTACCGGCTTCTTCTATTGTTACAGTAATGTCTCTGTCTATATTTAAACTTCCACCTGTAGCGACCGAAATAAAAGTTGACTGTTCCTCTGTATCATGGTAAGGAATTTCAACAATTGACATCCCCATATTAGTAGTTTCGTCAGCGCCAACAATATAAACTTGTTTAACATATTGTTCCTCTTCAAGAGGGCTGTCCTCACTACACCCTGTTACCACAGCCATAATGAATGCCAAAAATGTAATTATCTGTTTCATAGCAATATCTCTTTAAAAATTGTACGTTTTGAATTGTGAGTTTAGGGGAAATAGGGTGTAAAGCGTTGCGATTCTTAAAAAAATTGTCTACAAGAATACTCGGATCCTAACCTCTATTTCCCTTAATTTTGCAATCCCAACTATACCCCATATCCGACCCACCAATATCCTTTTACCCTTTCCCCTTACTCTATAAACTATTTTCTCTACTCTAAATTTCTTCTACCATCCTGGATTTTGTCTCAATTTTGAGTTTTTATCCAAAGCACTTTTAGGAATAGGCCAGAAATACATTTTAAAAGACCATACTCGTTGAGTCAGATTATTATTAAGAGTAGTGCGCGTATAATATTTTTCTCTTTCAGAGCTTTTAGCTCGAACATTCATACCAACAATAGGCCGATTATAGGCAGCGGTAGCCCGACCCGAGATTGCCTGGTACCTAACGGGTATAACATCATCATAATTGGCACCATACGAATTGCGTTCGTCCTGCCGGTAAGCATGGATTAATCCTGTAACCCGGTGTTTATCGTTAAACAGACGATTGTAATTTATTTGTGCTTCAAAATAGAGCGATCGTGATATATAGGCTGACTGCCAATAGGATGCATCGGTACTGGTAACCGTTCTTCTGGTAATCAAAGAGCCGTCATTTTGCCGTCCTGAAGCATAATAAAGATCAGGCATTTTATTACGCCCCGACTGATGCTGACCATAATATGTCCAGGAGAAAAGACCGGAGGCATCAAGCCCTTCGGTAATAAAATCGAGGTCCTGAGAAAGTTTTAATTTCATATTGACCGTATTTTGGCTATTTCGTTTATAGCCGGTATAATTGAGTAATACATATGGTGAAATCTGATTGCCATTACTTCCGTATGCAGCTAACTGGCCATTACTGTATTTTACAGGTACGGTCACGGGCGTCAGGTTAGCTTGTGCTGCCCACAAGGCATTATTGTCATCACCATACCCAGGTGCATTCTGTTCGGCTATCACGTCTTCCAGGCTCAACAAAAGCTTGGTGGTAGGACTTAAATCCATGTCAATATTTGAGCGGAAATTATATTTGTGATAGTTGACATTAACATCGTACTTATTTGCCGACTCATCCTGCTTAAATATACCATCTTTATTTTGGTAACCCAGGCTGACGTAATAGCGTGCATTTGTACCCCCACCGGAAATATTCAGATTATATTGACCATAATAGGAATGATCTTTAAGGATTTCGTCTCTCCAGTTAACATTGGGATACAAATCGGGGTCCAATCCACGTTCAAACAATTCAATCTCCACATCGCTATATTTGGGCTCCAATCCACGCACTACACGAGCTTCATTGGCCAGTCGGGCATAAGTAGCCGCATCTACATATTCTGGCAAACGGCCTGGTTCGGTATAGGTACGATTGGCTTTAAAATTTACTTTCAGTTTTCCTGCTTTACCACGTTTGGTTGTAATTAATACCACGCCATTAGCTCCTCGAACTCCATATACTGCAGTTGCTGATGCATCTTTCAATACAGTAAATGATTCTATATCCACTGGATCAACATCGTTAAGATTCCCTTCTACTCCATCGATTAAAACCAGTGCACTGGCGTTGGCACCAAAAGTACTGATTCCTCTTATCCAGAATTCTGAAAAGTCATTGCCAGGTTCACCACTACGGCTCAACCCTATCACCCCCGGGACTCTACCGGCAATCATATTACTTACCGACACTGCAGGCACCTGGAGGTCTGCCGCATTGATCGAAGTGATGGCACCCGTTGTTGTAACCCGCCGTTGAGTTCCGTGACCTACAACTATCACTTGGTCAAGCTCGTCAATCTTAGGTTGAAGGGCAATTCTCAAACGCGACCTACTTTCATTCACCACCATTTCATAGGTATCAAAACCAATAAAAGAAAAAATAACGGTATCCCCCGGAGCAATGTTGCCCAATTTAAAACGACCGTCCATGTCGCTAATGGTACCAATTGTACCACCTGCAACTGCTATATTTACTCCGGGAAGAGGTTCACCGTTTTCTTCCATGACAGTTCCGGAAATGACGTATCCCTGGTCTGAATCCTGTGCTTGCAACCAGTGAACCGTACAAATATTCAGGCATAGTAATACCAGAAAAATTATTTTGCTTTTCATAATAATTTAATATTTTAATTTTTTTAATTATCTGAAGAACGATTTTCTGTCGGAGAGGTATTTAATGTAGTATTTGGTCATAGGCAATATACTTCACTCCTTTCTATTCAATGGCAAGTTTCCTGACAACACCAGATCCCCAACATTCGCAAATGATAAAATTACCATCCTCATCAATTGAAATACCAAAGGGCAAATAAAACTGGGCTTCCAGCGGTGGCCCATCTTTATGTCCCATGGTTAGAGGAACGCCGGCCAAAAGGCTCACGAAATCGGATTTTCGATCACATTTTACAATGGTATTCCCATCAATATTAACCACATAGATATTGCCATCCTCATCAACGGTGAGACCACCCGGATAGTAAAGCTGAGCTGCTTCGGTACGATGTCCGGTAGAGACTCCCTGTCCGTTGCCACCAATCCAAAGCTCATATTCGCTACCATCTTTGCTCAGCCTATAAACAGCCTGTGTGGTGTAGATAGTATAAAAGAAACAATCGTGATAAGGACTATAGGCCAGACAATTATGTGTTCCGTTTCCTCTAGGAATATTTTCTGCAAGTACCTCTACATTACTGGGATTGTTCATTTCTAACCGTCCGAACTTTCCAGTGCTATCGAAGAAATAAAGCCATTCCTCGGTATCATCGAAGGCGGCAGACCATATGTCGCCATTAAACCCGGGGATAGAAGAAACGAATAGCTCGGGTTCCCAAAGATTTTCCTGATCTAGCAAGTATATTTTGTGAGGACGCTGTTTGCCAACAAAAAAGACTTTTGTTCGATCTTTAGTAACTGCCGGCATAGCAGTGAAAAAGTTAGTAAGAAGCGTTGTTACTCTATTATCTTCAACCGCTATATAACGGATATTCCCAGCATACATCTCAGCCACAATGATATCTCCTCCAGCAACTGCAGCTACTCCATAAAGATAATTGAATCGTGCTTCTGATAAACTTCCGTCAACTAACGAATTATCGCCCCGGACACCCGTTATGGTTGATACATTCTCTCGCACTATGTAATGAAAGGTATTGTCGAAGGCTATAGTATCGTCCTCCACAACCACATTCACCACGTTGTCTCCACCTGCTTGTTTGGGGACAAGACAATAGATTGTCTCATTATCAACACCTAAAATTGTGGCTTCTTTTTCATCTTCTGAAAAAAGAACTTTAACTTTCGAAATATCCGAACCGAAATTGGATCCTTTGACGATAAATTTGGTTCGAATACCTCCACTATCAGGCATAAATGATTCAAGTTTTACCGGAAGTGATGGATCATGGTCAACAATGCTTGGTGGTTCATCATCATCGCATGAAATAAATTGGAATGCAATAAAAATTGAAACCAACGTTAACAATAACATTTTTTTAAAGCTTTCAATAGGCGGATAAGCTGTATCCCCCCATCTCTTTGCTCGATTGAGAACCGATGTTTTCATAGAAATTTCAATTTTAATTAGGCAATTTCAGAAGTAAGAAAAAATTAGAATAAAACACAGAAGCCGGGATTGAAATTCCGGCTTTTTTATTTACATAAGTTTTTCAAGATAGTTATATGTTAATTAAAATTGTTGTTATAGGTGCTTTAAGAGCATACCATCCCCATTGGTAAGTCCGTTAGAATTCATAGTATTGCTAAAATGA
>NZ_FONA01000040.1:3527-5211 GCF_900112795.1 Thermophagus xiamenensis | reverse complement strand
AAAAAAAGATCTTTGAAAGTAATAGATGCAGAACCTGAGTAAGGGTATCGACATTCCCTGGATGGGAGATACTTAAAAGAGCTTAAAGAACTTTTCTACCACGAAGAGTTTGATCCTGGCTCAGGATGAACGCTAGCGACAGGCCTAACACATGCAAGTCGAGGGGTAACAGGGGCAGCTTGCTGCCTGCTGACGACCGGCGCACGGGTGAGTAACGCGTATGCAACCTGTCTTTAACAGGAGGATAGCCCCCGGAAACGGGGATTAATACTCCATGATACTTGTGTTTCGCATGAGATACAAGTTAAAGCTGAGGCGGTTAAAGGTGGGCATGCGTGACATTAGCTAGTTGGTGAGGTAACGGCTCACCAAGGCGACGATGTCTAGGGGTTCTGAGAGGAAGGTCCCCCACACTGGTACTGAGACACGGACCAGACTCCTACGGGAGGCAGCAGTGAGGAATCTTGGTCAATGGACGGAAGTCTGAACCAGCCATGTCGCGTGCAGGAAGACGGCCCTACGGGTTGTAAACTGCTTTTGTACGGGAATAAAAGCCATTACGAGTAGTGGATTGAATGTACCGTACGAATAAGCATCGGCTAACTCCGTGCCAGCAGCCGCGGTAATACGGAGGATGCGAGCGTTATCCGGACTTATTGGGTTTAAAGGGTGCGTAGGCGGAATGGTAAGTCAGCGGTGAAATACTACAGCTCAACTGTAGGGATGCCGATGATACTGTCATTCTTGAGTATACTTGAGGCATGCGGAATGAGTAGTGTAGCGGTGAAATGCATAGATATTACTCAGAACACCGATAGCGAAGGCAGCATGCTAAGGTAATACTGACGCTGAGGCACGAAAGCGTGGGTATCAAACAGGATTAGATACCCTGGTAGTCCACGCCGTAAACGATGATTACTGGTTGTTTGTCCGTTAAAGGATAAGCGACTGAGCGAAAGCATTAAGTAATCCACCTGGGGAGTACGTCGGCAACGATGAAACTCAAAGGAATTGACGGGGGCCCGCACAAGCGGTGGAACATGTGGTTTAATTCGATGATACGCGAGGAACCTTACCTGGGCTTAAATGCAGAGTGGTGTACTGGGAAACCGGTATTTCTTCGGACACTTTGCAAGGTGCTGCATGGTTGTCGTCAGCTCGTGCCGTGAGGTGTCGGGTTAAGTCCCATAACGAGCGCAACCCCTGTTGTCAGTTACCAGCACGTAATGGTGGGGACTCTGACAAGACTGCCGGTGTAAACCGCGAGGAAGGTGGGGATGACGTCAAATCAGCACGGCCCTTACGTCCAGGGCTACACACGTGTTACAATGGCCGGTACAGAGGGCAGCGAGACAGCGATGTTGAGCGAATCCTAAAAAGCCGGTCTCAGTTCGGATTGGAGTCTGCAACCCGACTCCATGAAGCTGGAATCGCTAGTAATCGCGCATCAGCCATGGCGCGGTGAATACGTTCCCGGGCCTTGTACACACCGCCCGTCAAGCCATGGAAGCCGGTGGTACCTGAAGTCTGTAACCGCAAGGAGCGGCCTAGGGTAAAGCCGGTGACTGGGGCTAAGTCGTAACAAGGTAGCCGTACCGGAAGGTGTGGCTGGAACACCTCCTTTCTGGAGAGTATTAACCAAATGAAAAGGGGATGAAGATCCCACTTAGGTTTTGCATTTTAT
>NZ_FONA01000040.1:0-3172 GCF_900112795.1 Thermophagus xiamenensis | reverse complement strand
ATATCCACAGAAGTCGTATAAGACTAAAAAGCTCATTGACATATTGGGAAAATCGAGAAGCGAGGTAACACGAGCGCTAAGGCGAAATAGACATAGGAAAGAAGGAAAGGGCGCACGGGGGATGCCTGGGCTCTCAGAGGCGAAGAAGGACGTGATAAGCTGCGAAAAGTCACGGGGAGGTGCAAATAACCCTAGATCCGTGAATATCCGAATGGGGTAACCCGCCGTACTGAAGGTACGGCATCCTACGTAAGTAGGAGGCGAACCCGGCGAACTGAAACATCTAAGTAGCCGGAGGAAGAGAAAACAAAAGTGATTCCCTGAGTAGCGGCGAGCGAAAGGGGAGTAGCCCAAACCGTAAATGTTTCGGCATATACGGGGTAGAAGGACCAACGTAGAGGAAGTAAACAAGAAGTGGAATACACTGGAAAGTGTAACCATAGAGGGTGAAAGTCCCGTACACGTAATTGTATACTTTTGAGTTGGGATCCTGAGTAGGGCGGGACACGAGGAATCCTGTCTGAACCAGCCGGGTCCATCCGGTAAGGCTAAATACTCCTGAGAGACCGATAGTGAACCAGTACCGTGAGGGAAAGGTGAAAAGTACCCCTGGCAGGGGAGTGAAAAAGAACCTGAAACCGTGCGCCTACAAGCAGTCGGAGCGTGTAAAAGACATGTGACGGCGTGCCTTTTGCATAATGAGCCTACGAGTTATGGTTACCGGCGAGGTTAAGTGTTAAGAGACACGCAGCCGAAGCGAAAGCGAGTCTGAAGAGGGCGTCAGAGTCGGTAATTATAGACGCGAAACCAGGTGATCTACCCATGGTCAGGTTGAAGTCTCGGTAAAGCGAGATGGAGGACCGAACCAGTAAACGTTGAAAAGTTTTTGGATGAACTGTGGGTAGGGGTGAAAGGCCAATCAAACCTGGAAATAGCTCGTACTCCCCGAAATGCATTTAGGTGCAGCCTTAAGTAAAAGTTTAACACAGGTAGAGCTACTGATAGGAGGCGAGGGTTTCACCGCCTGTCAACTCCTGACAAACTCCGAATGGTGTTAAATGCTACTTAGGAGTGAGGGCATGGGTGCTAAGGTCCATGTCCGAGAGGGAAAGAACCCGGACCACCGTCTAAGGTCCCGAAATGCTGGCTAAGTTGAAGAAAACGCGGTATGGTTGCAGAGACAGCTAGGATGTTGGCTTGGAAGCAGCCATTCATTTAAAGAGTGCGTAACAGCTCACTAGTCGAGCGACCGTGCATGGATAATAATCGGGCATAAAGTCAGCTACCGAAGACGTGGAATATCGAAAGATATTGGTAGGGGAGCATTCCAACAGCGTCGAAGCAGATTTGCGAGGGTCTGTGGAGCAGTTGGAAAAGCAAATGTAGGCATAAGTAACGATAATGGGGGCGAGAAACCCCCACGCCGAAAGACCAAGGTTTCCTGATCAACGTTAAACGGATCAGGGTAAGTCGGGCCCTAAGGAACACCCGAAAGGGGCATCCGATGGCAAGCAGGTTAAAATTCCTGCACCCCCTATACAAAGGAAGTGACGGGTAAGTGAGGCGTCTGAGTGCTGACGGAAAAGCACCCTGAGCCTAGGCTACGGCCGAAGCGAAGGCGCGCAGCTAACTCCAAGAAAAGCGAGTATAGGGGCCCGTACCGCAAACGGACACACGTAGTTGGGTTGAGTATACTAAGGCGCTCGAGAGATACGCGGCTAAGGAACTAGGCAAAATAGTCCTGTAACTTCGGGAGAAAGGACCCCTGTCGAGAGACAGGGCGCAGAGGAATGGCCCAGGCGACTGTTTACCAAAAACACAGGGCTTTGCGAAATCGCAAGATGCAGTATAAGGCCTGACACCTGCCCGGTGCCGGAAGGTTAAGAGGAGGTGTTATCCCGAAAGGGAGAAGCACTGAATTGAAGCCCCGGTAAACGGCGGCCGTAACTATAACGGTCCTAAGGTAGCGAAATTCCTTGTCGGGTAAGTTCCGACCTGCACGAATGGTGTAACGATCTGGGCACTGTCTCAGCCGCGCACTCGGTGAAATTGTAGTACCGGTGAAGATGCCGGTTACCCGCAACGGGACGGAAAGACCCCGTGAACCTTTACTGCAGCTTAACACTGAATTTGGGTATTTAATGTGTAGGATAGGTCGGAGACAAAGAAGCCGGGTCGCCAGGTTCGGTGGAGTCGCCGTTGAAATACGACCCTTTAAATGCTCGGATTCTAATCCCTCAGGATAAAGGGAGACACTGTTAGGTGGGTAGTTTGACTGGGGTGGTCGCCTCCAAAAGAGTAACGGAGGCTTCCCAAGGTACCCTCAAGACGATTGGTAATCGTCTGGAGAGTGTAATGGCATAAGGGTGCTTGACTGCGAGACCAACAAGTCGACCAGGTGCGAAAGCAGGGCATAGTGATCCGGTGGTTCCGCATGGAAGGGCCATCGCTCAAAGGATAAAAGGTACTCCGGGGATAACAGGCTGATCGCCGCCAAGAGCTCATATCGACGCGGCGGTTTGGCACCTCGATGTCGGCTCGTCACATCCTGGGGCTGGAGAAGGTCCCAAGGGTTGGGCTGTTCGCCCATTAAAGTGGCACGCGAGCTGGGTTCAGAACGTCGTGAGACAGTTCGGTCCCTATCTGTTGTGGGCGCAGGAGATTTGCGAGAAACTGTCGTTAGTACGAGAGGACCGCGATGGACAGACCTCTGGTGTATCAGTTGTTCCGCCAGGAGCACCGCTGAGTAGCTAAGTCTGGAATGGATAAGTGCTGAAAGCATCTAAGCACGAAGCCAGTCTCAAGATAAGATCTCCGCAGAGGGACGTTGGAGATGACGACGTAGATAGGCTGCAGGTGTAAATACGGCAACGTATGTAGCCGAGCAGTACTAATTACCCGAATCTTTCCGGAAAAGAGAGCCAAGGCGAAAAGGTGGAACCTCAGCGAGAACGATTTTCCCGATATGTTACCTTATCACCCCCAGAATAAGCAATTGTAAAGAAAGGGGGAAAAAGAGATTAAGGTGGCTATAGCAACAGGGTACCACCTCTTCCCATACCGAACAGAGAAGTTAAGCCTGTTAGCGCCGATGGTACTGCGTAAAAGCGGGAGAGTAGGTCGCCGCCGACTTTAAAAGAAAATAGAGCTCCGATTCATGAAAATGAGTCGG
>NZ_FONA01000056.1 GCF_900112795.1 Thermophagus xiamenensis | reverse complement strand
GGGAAATACGAAAAAGAGAGAAAACAAATGGCCCAAATCATAACCAAAGAGCGAGCAAGCCGGCTTGAAGGAAGTTTTGGGAAAGACAAACAGCATTACCTATTAGAGCGCATAAATGCACGCACCAAAGAGAATGAAATACTCTGGATATTTTTTGGCATACATACGGGCAACGCATTGGAGATAGGAAGGCGGATGTACCAGGCCGGGCAAGAGGTCACAAAGGTTGCTTAAAATCATTTTAGCAATACTATTAATTCTAACGGGCTTCCCGATGGGGATGGTATGCTCTTAAAGCACCTATAATAACAATTTTAATTAACATATAACTGTCTTGAATAACTTATGTAAATAAAAAAGCCGGAATTTAAATCCCGGCTTCTGTGTTTTATTCTAATTTTTTCTTACTTCTGAAATTGCCTTAATAAACATTTTTAGGGTGTTGCAACGCTGAAAACAGGACTACAGTTGCATGATTTTTAAGTATTAATTTTAAGAAGCCTCCTTTCCCCTGCGGGAGGCTTTTTTTTATGCTCCTTTATCAAATACTTACCTGTTAAATTCTCCCCTCTTTTATTAAAACTTTATAACGTAATTTTTTTCATTTTCGGGTAATATTAATTAATAATTCCATATCCTTCTGAGGACACACTTCATGTGATTATAATAAGACGGGTCATATCCTTCTGAGGACACACTTCATGTGATTATAATAGGACGGGTCATGTCCTTCTGAGGACACACTTCATGTGATTATAATAAGACGGGTCATATCCTTCTAAGGATATACTTCACCTGATTATAATAAGAAGGAATTAATTTTCTGATTGCCTTTGCCTTAAATAAGGACAGTTTTCATCGCGCACCCCCCAACCCCCTGAAGGGGGAGAGCCTCCGCGCGGAAGTGTAAAAATAGTAAAATTTGGATTTTTGCTTAGTGTAAAGTGGTGTGGGTGAGACGGTTCTCCCCTTTAGGGGAGTCAGAGGGGTGAGAGTTGGGAAGTTGGAAAATAAGTGCAAATTAATATAGAGTTTATCCATCGCGCACCCCCCAACCCCCTGAAGGGGGAGAGCCTCCGCTCGGAAGCGTAAAGATAGTGATATTTAGATTTTTACTGAGTACAAGTGGTG
>NZ_FONA01000025.1 GCF_900112795.1 Thermophagus xiamenensis | reverse complement strand
CTTTGAATGCAAAAAGGCGACCCTGGATGGACGGAATATTTGCGAAAGTGGAAAGCCTAAGTCCACCTTTTAATTATTCTAATGCATAATCCGGGTTAAAATCAATTATGAGACAAATGAACGCAATGGTCTTTGCTGCAGGATTGGGAACTCGCCTCCGACCAATTACCAATCATATACCTAAAGCCTTAGTAACAGTAAACAAAATACCCATGCTTGAATACGCTTTAAAAAAACTCGAGCATGCAGGAATCTCTAAAACCGTTGTAAACATTCATCATCATCATGAGCAAATTATTGATTTTCTCAATAATTATAGTTCAACGAAAATGGAGATACTTATTTCGGATGAAAAAGAAAAGCTTTTGGATACCGGGGGGGGACTCTTTCACGCAAGAAAATTATTTGATCCCGATACCCCTATCCTACTCTATAATGTAGATATACTCACTACGGCGAACTTAACCCCATTCATTCATTTTCATCAGGAATTCAAGCCACTTGTTTCTATGATGGTAAAAAAAAGAGCAACAAGTAGATATTTGTTATTTGATAATAATATGGTGTTGTCCGGTTGGGAAAATATAAATACCGGAGAAAAAATTACCATCCGGCCCGCTTTAATGACAACACCATATGGTTTTCAAGGCATTCATATAGTCAGCCCTGAAATTTTCAATTTCTCAAAACCCGACGAGGCTTTTTCAATCATAAAGCTTTATCTAGAGTTGGGTTCAAAACATATTATTAAAGGCTATGAAACCAAAGAAGATATCTGGTATGATATTGGGACTCCGCAAAGGCTCGAACAAACAAGGAATATAATTACCAAGTTATCTTCTCAGGAATTAAAAAATTTATTCTAAACATCTGGTTAATTCATGCAAACATCAACAAATAGACGCCTGCCCCGGCAAGATAACCAACCAAAGCGGGTAGTGTAATGCGACGCAAATACCAAAAAAACGGAATGCCTTCCAAGCTCATGGCAGCCACGCCAGCGGCCGAACCAATGATTAAGATGCTTCCTCCTGTACCTGCACAATAAGCGAGGAACGACCAAAAATTACCATCCACAAAGAAACTGGACATAAATCCGGGATCAGCAACTTGCGGAATCTCATACATTCCCATCGAAGCCGCCACCAATGGCACATTATCTACTACTGAGGATAAGAATCCTATAATCAGATTAATACCATAAATATTGCCAACATTATTGTCTAACCATTCTGCCAATAGATTTAAATGTCCTGCTGTTTGCAAGGCCGCAACAGCCAGTAATATACCCAGGAAAAAGAGAATAGATGCAACATCGACTTGCTTCAGAATTTTTACAATACTCAATTTTCTTTTATCCAAAAAATGTTTTCGTTTTAATCGCCTATCGGTATATATCCAAAGAGCACCAAGCCCCAATAACATACCCAAAAACGGCGGCAACTGGGTAAGACCCTTAAATATAGGCACTGCCACTAAAGCCGAAAGGCCTAATATTAAAATCCTGACTCGTTCTTTATACGGAATAAATTCTGCTGTTTCTCCCGCTTCAAGAAGTGGACGCGTAGTGGCACCCTTCATTACCAAAGAGAATATACAAAGCGGAACCAGCATTGAAACTAAACTGGGAATCAAAAGAGATTTTACAATTCCGGCTGCCGTTACTTGCCCGCCAATCCACAACATTATGGTCGTTACATCCCCCATTGGCGACCATGCTCCACCGGCATTGGCGGCCAAAACAACCATGCCTGAAAACAACCATCGATTATCTTGTTTACTTAATAATTTCTGTAGAAGAGTAATCATGACAATGGATGTTGTCAAATTATCCAATACAGCCGAAATGAAAAAGGTTATAAAACTAATTATCCAAAGCAATTTAATTCGATTGGTGGTATGTATGCGATCAGTGATTATCCGAAAGCCCTGGTAACGGTCTATCACCTCCACTATGGTCATGGCACCTAAAAGAAAAAAGATAATTGATGCAACATCTCCCAAATGCTCAATGACGGCATGATGCGTTATAAAATCCATCACCTCACTCGCAGTCCCCAAACCTGAATCAGCAGAATACTTAAGCCATTCTGAATTCAAATTCAATTGCATAATCCTTGGCCCATCAATCACTAACAATGTCCATAATAAAGCACCGGTTAATAGTGCAGAAGCTGCCTTATCAATTTTGTTAACGTGTTCCAACACAATGAATCCATAGCCTATGATAAAGACTATGACCATAGCATAAAAAACAATCATAATGCCTTTCTTTTAAAAACTCATTAATAATTTATTTCTCTTACTTTTTTATTTAAATGCCTATCCAAATAGAATTTGCATAAAAATTAAATCAGAATTAATAACTATACTTGATTATATCAGAAATAGGTAGCGTTTTGCGTGGTGCAAAAGTATATCTTCGAATTAATTTTCTGCATCCTAATCACAATTTTAATATTGTTTAACGCTGCCCAGTAACTGAAGCAATAAACACAGATTCTATCAAAACAAAAGCGGGAAAGCTCCCATATAGGAACTCTCCCGCTTTTGTTTTTAAAGTGATATTAATTCTAGTTGGTTAGATGTATTTCTCTTTTCCCTTCCAAAATTTCTCTAGCCATTTCAAGAATAGTTGTGTCGTCCAATACAACAATTCCACCATCAGGTCCCTGTTCCAGATGGATTCCTATGCTTTTACCCCGATCGTAGTTAGCACCACCGAAATAGTTTCTTACTGTTTCTACGTCGAGGTTTAATGCCTCAGCGATGCTTCTCATGCTTCCTTCAGGAAGACTGTCTTTTATCCTCCTGAGCTGGTTAAATGTTATTGTTGCACTCATATCTAAAATATTTTTAAAGGTTATTGAAGTGTCATAAAATTAAGGATAATAACACAGATTTAAAACAGTTTTAACAACAAAAGTATAGGTTTTAACAATTATTAAACTCTATTTATTTCATAAGTTATGCTTAAAACATCAATAACCTTTAAAGTTTAACCCGGCAACTTACCAATCTTACATCAATTCTAGCAACAATACTGAGGAAATAAAAACAATAATAATCGTCAAGATCCCGGTAAAAATAACAGGAGAAACAGAAGATAATTGAAACGAGTAATCTCTTGCGGCATAAGTGATAACAAAGCGTCTGGAAATCTTTTTATAAAGCCAGAAAACAAACCACCCAATCAATGATCCTAAAATCATCCCCCCCAATATATCTCCCGGATAATGAAGCCCCATGTAAATACGGGAATAGCTGTTTAATAAGGCCCAAAAAATAATAAAAATGGAATACCATCTTTTTCTAAACAACAAAAGGGAAAAGATGGCTAGTCCGAATGAATTGGTGGCATGTGACGACACAAAACCATATTTTCCTCCTTTTTTCCCATTAATCAAATCAACCAATCCCGAAAGAGCCGGTTCATGAGAAGGTCTAAAACGTTCAAAACCTTCCTTAAATATATTCGTAGAAATCTGATCAGATAAAACAAGCATAAGAAGCAACGCCAGTAACGTTACAATCCCTTTTAATCCCTGCTGGCGAAATATTACATACAGAATCATAAAATACATTGGAAACCAGATGCTTTTACTGGTTACCACCCAAAAAAAGTTGTCAAATAATGGTGAAGTAAATGAATTTAAATAAAGAAGTAATTCCTGGTCGAGATGAATTAATGTTTCCACTTTTTTTTATTTCAAAGAAAATAAAAATTCTGCAATTACTCCAAACAGTAGAATTACAAAAATATATGTATAAATTTGCGCAACGTTAACCAACGCTTAAAAATGGATAAAAAAGCTTTGTTTATAATAAACCCTGCCTCGGGACAAGGACGCCAGAAGGAACTGGAGCGAAGTCTTATTAATCAAGCCAAGTCCTCCGGTTATGATATTATTTTTTCGGAAAAACCGGGACACGCTTTTCAACTGAGTTCGCAAGCTGCAGGGAACTACGACATAGTTGTTGCAGTTGGTGGCGACGGTACCGTTAATGAAGTGGGTAGAGGGTTAATAAATTCCTCAACAGCATTAGGCATTATTCCGACCGGTTCGGGAAACGGACTGGCGCGTTTTCTTCAAATCCCCGTAAAAATTAACAAGGCTTTTGAAGTCATTAAAGAAGGTTCGGTTAAATCGATAGATGTAATAAAGATAAATGACTATTATTCATTTAATGTTGCCGGCATCGGGTTTGATGCATATATCAGTCACAAATTTGCCCACAAAAAAAAGCGGGGCCCGCTGGCTTATATGCAACTAATATCCAAAGAATTCCCCAAATACAAATCAGAGAATTATACCATTTTCGTAGATGGAGCAAAAATTCAACTCGATGCTTTTTTAGTTAGCTTTGCCAACTCCAGCCAATACGGAAATAATTTTCATATTGCACCGGGAGCTTTAATTGACGACGGTCTTATAGATGTATGTCTCATTAAAGATTTCCCGAAGTTTTCAGCCCCCGCTCTCTTGATCAGCATGTTGGATCAATCTATCGACAAAAACAAATACGATACCATTATTCGGGCGCGAAATATTACTATTCGGCATCCTAAACCTTTATTTGGCCATGTGGATGGCGAACCGGTAAATTTAGGTGTAGAAGCTCATATTAATATTTTGCCACTGGCACTTAAAGTCACAACTCCACCCGAACATCTTATCCAGGCCCCAAATATTCTTCAACCGCTGATGGATATGATTCCTCTGGGAATTTAAAAGAAGTTTTGTCGAAAACAAACCTTAAACATCTTAAACAAAATATTGAATTTTAATATTGATCTCGCCGCGCTCATTCAAGTAAATTTGTCTGGCATCCCTGGCCCCAGCATAAATTTATCTTAACCTCTGGTCGAAGAATAAAACACGATTCCCCAAAACAGTGAAATACAAAGATCAATATCTGTCTATTCCTCTCTGCCTGTACTCTTTTTATACATCTTCTTCGTTTGATAATCTTGAATTTGGTCATACTCATTTCATTTTCTAATTTTTTTGATGGGTAATTTTATATAAACGGTATTTAATTACTCATTTTTTTACTACTTTTGCGCTAGGATTAAAATTAAAACAATTATAACATGACTAAAATTAAATTAATTTCCGCTTACCTACTGGCTTTGTTGGTATTACCCTATATAGTTAATGGGCAAGAAATTAACCTTACAGGAGACAATAATACCTTAAAAGTTACGGGGACGTCAACACTTCACGATTGGGAGATGGAAATGAAAAAGTTTGATGTATCAGCCAGGTTTGAACAAACTGAAAACAGCAACTTCCTTCTTTCCAATACAAAGTTTACAGCCAATGCCAAAGATCTTTTAAGTTCTAAATCTATGATGAACAATAAAGCGCATGAGGCATTGAAGGCAAAAAAGCATCCGTCGATTTCTTTCACACAAGACAAGCCAATCGAGGTAAATAAAAACCAACAAAATTATTTCGTCCCGGGTCAACTGACAATTGCCGGAAAAACCAATTCGGTTACAATTCCTGTTCATCTTTCTTGGAATGAGAAAAATGAATTAAAAGTTACCGGGGATATAGAACTAAAAATGACCGATTTTGATATGGAACCACCCTCAGTGATGTTTGGTTCGATTAATACCGATGACTTGGTTAAAGTTAGCTTCAGTATATCATTAAAATAATTCATCTGTTTTTAACCATAATTTAAGAAGAGACGTTATGAAAAAAAGTTTTTTGCACATAATTCTTTTTTCGGGCCTAATTGCGTTTGCACTTCCGGCCCTAAGTCAAAGAAATATTAATTATTATCGCTACCCCGACAAAAGAGGAATTAACCAATTTGAAGCACCCAAAGAGGCCGAAAGCGAATTTGATGGGGTTAAAATTCGCATTGGAGGTGCCTCTACCCTTCAGTTTCAGGCTTTGGATCATGAAAACTCGGGAAGTGTGGCTTTAGAAGAGATTGGAAGCAACTTCAATCTGGCAACGGCTAACCTTGACCTGGATGTTGCACTTTATGATGGCGTGAGGATGCATTTACGCACCTATCTGTCGTCCCGACACCATACCGAAACGTATGTAAAAGGCGGGTACTTCCAGATAGACAAACTCGACTTTATCCGCGAAGGTTTCCTCCAAAACCTGATGCAATATGTCACCATCCGGGTTGGGCATATGGAGAATAACTATGGTGATGCTCATTTCCGCAGAACCGACAATGCCCAGGCTTTTTTTAATCCCTTCGTCGGCAATTTAATTATGGATGGCTTCACCACTGAAGTGGGAGGCGAAGTCTACTTTAGAAAAAACGGCTTTATCAGCATGTTAGGATTAACAAACGGGAAGCTCAATCAGGCGGTTACTTCACCCGGTACTACTAAACCTTCATTTATTGCCAAACTGGGCTATGACAATTATTTAAATTCCGATTTTAGATTAAGGCTTACCGGTTCTGTTTATTCTACAGGTGAAAGTGCCAGAACCTATCTATATGCCGGCGACAGGGCCGGGGCTCGCTATTATTTCGTAATGGAAGAAGTGGGTGCTACTTCATCCGGTAATTTCCGCTCCGGGCGGTGGGACCCCGGTTTCTCTAATGAGCTTACAGCACTAATGTTTAATCCATTTATAAAATATAAAGGATTAGAATTTTTTGGGGTTGTAGAACAAGCCAAGGGAAAAGCTAATGACGAAACATCCACACGTAAATTTAATCAGTATGCCGCTGAGCTAATATATCGATTCGGTGCCAACGAAAATTTCTATGTGGGTGGCCGTTACAATATCGTTTCAGGCGAAGGCAAATTTACAAATGAATCAGATGTAACAGAATTTGCCGACGTCGATATTAAACGTTTTCAATTAGGCGGCGGATGGTTCATGACACAAAACATTCTGGCTAAAGTGGAATACGTCAATCAATCCTATAACAATTTTCCTACCTATAACAAATACAATGAAGGAAAATTTAATGGTTTAATGTTAGAGGCTGTAATTAGTTTCTAAAATATTAACAAAACCATTTCTAAAGCCTTATTTTTATGATGGTTCAAGAAAAACAAAAAACAAGGAGTTATTTTCTTAAGTTTTTCCCAAATATTACCTTACACAAACTATCTAAAATTAGTGGACGGAAAAACTTCAGGAAACTAATACCCCTGTTTTTTGTTTTTCTTACCTATGATGTTATTGCACAATCAGACATTGATATAAATACCCAACCAATTTTCAATACTGAAACAGAAGGATGCAAAGATTTCATAAAGATTGACGGCTCAACCAATGTTAATCAATTTTATTTTATCCAAAAGTTAGACGATAATCCTAGGGTTGTAAAAAGTAAAAACCCTTCCAATGATGTTCTTATCTTAAAAATCCCCGCTCACGACTTCGAGCCTTCTAACCCAATGATGTATAAAGACTTCCTCGACTTCATTAAAGCTAAAGAATTCCCGTATATCGACATCACCATTTTTTTCGATAATTTAAGGTTACCTGTAGGAAATACCACTACCGTAGTCCCCAAAATTAAAGTAGGCTTAGCAGGACACACACAAACCTATGAAATACCGGGCTATGTTAATGAATGCCTGGATAAAGAACTCCACATAAAAGGGAAGGTAAAGATTAACCTCAAAGATTTTGGATTGGAACCCCCATCCAAATTTTTAGGTATGGTAAAGGTTAGGCAGGAAGTTTTTATTAACTTTGGCTTTACATTAGAAAATTGACCCTGCCGCCTTGAATCGAGACCAACCAACCAAAGTTTGCCTC
Source organism: Thermophagus xiamenensis (assembly GCF_900112795.1). Taxonomy (GTDB): domain Bacteria; phylum Bacteroidota; class Bacteroidia; order Bacteroidales; family Marinilabiliaceae; genus Thermophagus; species Thermophagus xiamenensis. The sequence goes on along the minus strand of NZ_FONA01000025.1, from coordinate 51,473 downwards.
AATTGGAACATGATTAAAAAGATAAAGGCAGAAGTGCTGTTAGGTCAATAGGTCAATAGGCCGATAGGCAATTAGGTCATTAGTCAATTAGTTATTAGTGTTGATTTACTAATGACTAATTAACTAACCACTAACCATTAATTTTAAGAATTAATAATTCAATGAAATAAGAAAATTTTATATGAATGAAACGAGCATGGCGGCTTTAACCACAAAAGAACATGTATAAATTTGATTAAGCCATGCGAGTTCCATCCAGCCAATAACTTAGATAAATTTTATACGGATGAAGTTAAATACCAAAACAAGGTATGGACTTAGGGCAATGATAGAAATTGCCAGAGAAACCTACAAAGGAGGAATATTTCAAAAAGAAATTGCCAAACGGCAAAATCTTTCCAATAAATACTTAGACCACATTATTTATGCCCTTAAAGTTGCCGGGCTTATTACCAATGTTAAAGGGAAAAAAAGTGGATATATTTTAACAAAACCTGCCTCAGAGATTGCTATCATCGATATATACAACGCTTTTGAACCGGGAATTTGTATTACCGATTGTTTCGGTGATAATTACAAATGTGAGCGGGAAAATTACTGTGCCGCCAAATTATTTTGGGACGACTTAAACGAAATAATCATTAAATATTTTAAATCTACTACTCTACAAAACTTACTCGATAAACAAATTCGGCTAGAGGAAGAAGTTTTACAGAATAAAGAAAAGAACATTGTAATTTAGTTTAAGGGTATAGCATTACCCAATTCCACTTCATACAAAGGATAGTCTCTCTTAACCGTAGTGTCGGGATTTCCATAATAATAGACATTTCCTGAAGAATAAATTTCCACCGACAACTTCTCCCGGGCGCGTAAATAGGCGTCATTAACCGACCTTTGGATATATTTTACCTCATTGGCTATCAATTCCGATGCATTAACGCTTGTCAATCCTTCGGCCACAACATTTAATTTTTCTGCCTTTCCCTGAAAAATATGGTTCCCCACATTACTGCCGTATACATTAAGAGATACCTGACCGGCATCCAATAACATATGGCATTCGGTAAAGGTGCCACGCCCATTCACCACTATTGTTAAATTATCAATAATTAAGGTATCGAGCGTAGATATTTCAGAAGGAAAATTAGACGTAATACGTATTGTGTTTGGTGCGGCAATAATAACATCGGGCATTTGCTTTTGCCTAAAGCCTATGTTTCCTTCTGCTTCAACGACAAGCGTCGTCCCATTTTGACTAATGTTCAATCTATCCAAAATAAAATCCAGCCCGCGGGCTCGTACCCGAACAACTGTATCATTAGACAAAACCAAACGCACTGAAGTTTCTATTTCCACTCGGTCAAAGGCTTCAACTGAAATCTCCCGGGTTATTAGTTCCCCATCTTCATTTAACGCATCGATGTAATTACATCCTGAAAAAATAATTAAGACCAGTAGAACCGGAATAAAAACCTTTTTTATCATCACCATAAGATTAACTAAAATAATTATTTTTAAGCTCATTGAAGCCAATACACAACCCATATTCCCCAAAAGTTACCCTTCCTGCAAATTATGTTTTTGAAAAGTTACCATTAAGCCATCTGCCTGTGCACTTTTGCCTAAGTAGTTTTCTTTGGCTGCCACGTCAATAACAAAGGCAATTATAATGTACTTTCTTTATAAGGTATTCGATATCCCAACCCCACTTCAATAAATTCGGAACGGAAAAAGCTGGCTTTCACACTAAAATTAAATAACAAACGGTCAGTAATTTGATGACGGATTCCCAACCGCGGATATACCGGCTGGGGTGGGTTAATATACGAATACAAATATACACCCACCTGTGCAAAAAGTGTGGTTTTACCCATTAACCAGTGATGCCCCCCAAATACGCCATAAAACATCCGATGAATATGAGAAATATATTCGGTATTATAAGGATAAGCATAAGGTGCAGCACCAAAATAAATCATATCCAGGCCGGCACTCCATGCCGATTTTACCGACCGGTACCATAAATGATTGATGCTTAAACTCCCCGACGAATAGATATTGAAGTTATAATCGTTGGCCTGGCTACGTCCGTAATTCACAAATACCTGAATATCCCTTGAATTTATCCGTGGTGCTTCCAATTTGCTTAACTTAGGCATCAAATCATCCATAAAATGATATCTTGCACCAACACTAAATGTCAGCGTATTTATACCATTATTGGGTTTACGTAAGGCACCATTCGACATATGGTTCAAAGAAGCTGAGCCATTTATGGACCAATGGTCGAAAACGCGGTAACCCGCATATAGGCCAAAGCCCACATAAACATTCCACCGGGCTCCAAATATCTGATTCCGGGGGTTTTCCTTATAATCGAATGGTTTATTCGTATACCCTATTCCTACCGCTACTTTATTTTTCAAGGAAAAACGAGGGGTTCGGACTATTGGAAAATGAAGATAGGGATATAGCGCTATTCCCTGACCATAAATATCCGGGTTCCCAAAGGAATTATAAAAAAGTCCCACACCTGCTTCGGGATAATTGTAATATTGCTGCCAACCCTTGTTGTCAATCCTCAAAAACCCATAATTCACCTCCACACCCCGCGAATAGTCATCAATAAAATATATCATATTGGCATGGTGTGGAATAACAATACCTTGATGATACAAGACGGTAATATGATTTTGATTGGGTGAAACCTCATCTAAAGAGGATTGTGCATTAACAGATGAATTACCGGCAAATATCAGCAGACTGAATATTACTTTTAAAACGTCTCTTCTCACTAAATTATTTTTTGTGGTTAGGTACTATTTGGGGACAGACTGTTGCCCGGGAATGCCATAAGCTGCAATAACAAATGTTGCATCAAAGAATTACTTAATACCTACCCCGCCAGTTTTGTCATATTATGGACGGGTATAGCAAGGCATACCATATGGCCTCAGCCATTTTAAAATCCATACAAAAATGCACATTTTGATTAAAATACCGCTATGCAGGCACAAAAATTAGTATCTTTGCACTGAAATTAAAGACAGTTCGAAACCATCCTGTCTATAAACAAAACTATGGGCCATGGACTTCATGAGCAAAAATGCCTTTTTGATGCTATCCGTTACTTATCGACCAATTTCATCAAAAAAGAGCTTTTGGCTTTCTCATTGGTTGGTTCCCCCATTGTTTTACACCAGGCTGGTTTCTTACCTTTTTAAGTACACAATATAACCTGAGCATTCTCTGCTAATCCATTACGATTAAGACGCTGTCGAATGTCAGCAGAGAAATAATTTACTTAAAACATCTAAAAAGTTACGATGAACACGGTCATTATGCCCACAGAAGGGACTGACCGCTAAAACAGGCATCACCAAACAGATAAAACATAAAAATACTTCAACAGCAACATTAAAATATTTAATAATGAAGAAAGCAGTAGTATTATTATCGGGTGGATTAGATAGTAGTGTAGCCTTATATCTTGCAAAATCTCAAGGCTTTAAATTATATGCTCTTTCATTTGATTACGGTCAGCAGCATGAAAGAGAATTACAGGCAGCCAGGGCAGTAGCTCAAAGTGCCCGGGTAGAAGAACATCAAGTGGTTAACATGAAACTCGACCTGTGGGGGGGGTCCTCACTGACCGACAAATCGATAGAAATAAAAGACGGGGATGTAAACCGCAAAGATATTCCCGACACTTATGTGCCGGCACGCAATATGGTTTTTCTCTCCGTTGCAGCCTCATATGCCGAAGCCATAGGTGCTCAAGACATCTTCATTGGCGTTAGCCAGGTCGATTATTCCGGATATGTCGACTGCAGGGAAGAATTTATAGAAGCAATGGAAAAGGCCATCAACAAAGGAACAGTCATGGGTGCCGAAAAAAATCAGCCCATTCGTATTCACGCACCGTTTGTATACAAGACAAAAGCTGATGAGATTCGTTTAGGCCGGCAATTGAATGTACCTTTTGAATTGACCTGGAGCTGCTACCGAGGCGGGGAAAAACCCTGTGGAAAATGTGATAGTTGTCTGCTTAGAGCCAAAGCCTTTGCCGAAGCAGGAGTTGAAGATAAAGCTTTGAACCAATGAGTTATTTAGCACTGGCCAACGAAGGCGTTTTCCCTATAACCAAAGATAAGGATGGGCAGTCACAGTCAGAATTACCCGCCACCGGTTTTTCGTTCCCCGGAACCATTCAGGGGGAAGGGAAACTGGCTGGTGTCCCATCCCTGTTTATTCGTTTATCCGGATGTAATTTAAGATGTATATGGTCTATGCCTGATGGTTCCTTTTGCCGGTGTGATACACCCTATGCCTCTTTTGCGCCCGAAAGAACCTTTTCAATGGCTATTGATGATGTTGTAGCACTGGTACAACAGAACTTAGGGGCTATGAAACATGTTGTTATTACCGGCGGTGAACCCTTTTTACAACATAAAGCTCTGGCTGATTTATGCCTGGAACTAAAAAAAATACCTCAACTGCATCTGTCGGTCGAAACCAATGGAACCCTTTTTTCCAGGGAAGTGGCCCAACACATCGACCTTTTCAGTATTTCGCCCAAATTATCAAATTCTAATCCCACCGATGAAAAAATAACGTTTTATGGGCTTAAACCCTCCGGGCCCCTCTCCTACCATGCCCAAAGACGAAAAAATTTGCCGGTACTTCAAAAGTTTATCGATTTTTCGAGAGAAAACAATAAAGATTTTCAGCTTAAGTTTGTTATAGGGAATCACAACGATTATTTGGAAATAAATAAAGAATACCTTTCCGAACTAAAAAACTGGAACGCCGATGACATTTTACTGATGCCTTTGGGTGCCACAATGGAAGAATTAAAGAAAACATCAAAAATGGTATTGGAAATGGCCATACAAAATGGTTGGCGTTATGCTCCTCGTGTCCATATCGAATTGTTTGGTTCAATAGCCGGCGTATAATTTAGTCTTACATCCTATTATTTAAGATTATATTAATATCATGAATGAATCGAAGTATTTGGGAAAATCTGTTCAATATCCGCAACAGTATGCCCCGGAAATGTTGGTTCCCGTACCCCGACATCTGAACCGGGAACAATATGGGCTATATAACAACCAATTACCATTTACGGGATATGACGTATGGCATGCTTACGAATTTAGTTTTCTCACTCAAAAAGGACTGCCGGTAACAGGTATTCTCAAAATGGTTTATCCTTCCGATAGTCCATTCCTTGTAGAGAGTAAATCACTTAAATTGTACCTCAATTCGCTCAACATGGAACGGTATGGAGCTACCCCGCGGGAAGGCATAAAAGAAGTGATATCAATAATTCAGAAAGATATTAGCAAAGTATTGCAAACCGAGGTAACACTGCATTTTTTTGATGCCAAAGAATCTCAATATTTTGATTTTTGGGGATATGAACTTCTGGAGAAGACCGGAAGGATTGAAACGGTAACCTTTTCTGAGTACCGGGAAGCACCGCATCTGCTTTGTTCGGAGCAGTCATCTTCAGAAAAAAACATCCTAAAAGTGGCCACCCATCTTCTGCGAAGTAATTGTAAGGTAACCTTCCAACCTGATTGGGGCAGCGCTTTCATTTATCTTAAAGGTAAGGATATACCCGATAAAATTGGGTTATTAAAATATTTAGTATCTATCCGTAATGAAAATCATTTTCATGAGGAGATTTGCGAAATGATTTATAAACGATTATGGGATAGGTTTACCCCTGAACAACTTATGGTGGCATGCCTTTATACACGACGGGGAGGGATTGACATATGCCCGGTTCGGGCCAGTCAACCCCATCTATTGCCGCAATATCTTATTAATCCTTACAAGCTAACAGATAAACTTCTAAGACAATAAGCTCATAAGACAACTATCTTGTAACCACAAAATATTTATTTTCTGTCTTTCAACTCTTTAGGAAAAACAAAGAGTTCTGTACGACCGCTACCAACTTTAATCTGATTCCAATCTGAAACAGAAAAAACAATGGAGGCGGTAGCGGTAGTAGGAAAATTGAAAAATCTATCACCCGTCAGTTGCACGGCAGTCATGGCAATTTCAGGATTGTGACCAACTACCATCAGCGAATCCACCATACGTGCCCGCAGAGCAATTTCTTTCAAAAATTGCTCTATGGTATATCCTTCGTATATCAAAGGTAACTTAATAATTTCTATTTCGGGGATACTATAAGCCCCGGCCATAATTTGTGCTGTTTGCAAGGCTCTATGAGCCGGACTGGAAATGATAGTATCCGGGACAATGCGCTTGCCAATTAAATGGTCTGAAATCAATCGGACGTCTTTAATCCCTCTTTTTTTCAGTTGTCGGCCAAAATCATCTTTGGCATCGGTAAGCGGTTCCGCTTTTGCATGTCGTACTAAAATCAACCTTTTCATCTCTGCAATAATTAGGTAATACCAAATTGCACTTAAATAAATCCAACCTAACACCAAATTTATGAAAGTCAGAAAAATTATTTTTTAATAGAGGGCACCAATGCAGCAATCTTAAGTATTACCTCCATCGCTTTTTCCATCGAAGGAATAGGTAAGAATTCATAGCGTCCGTGGAAATTATGTCCGCCGGCAAAGATATTGGGGGTAGGCAGCCCCATGAAAGCCAACCTGGCACCATCGGTGCCTCCTCGTATAGGTTTAATTTTGGGCACAACCCCTGCTTCGCGCATAGCTTTTTCGGCCAAATCCACTATATACATCACCGGCTCAATTTTTTCGCGCATGTTATAATATTGGTCTTTTATCTCAAGCTCCATAGTCCCCTCACCAAATTCTTTGTTAACCTTTCTAACCAAATGCTCCATCTCTTTTTTTCGGTCTTCAAAACGGTCCCGTTTAAAGTCACGAATCAAAAACTGCATTTCGGTCTTTTCCACATCACCATTAAAAGACATCAAATGGTAAAAGCCCTCATAACCCTCCGAATGTTCAGGCGTTTCGTGACGCGGCAGCATGGATATCAGCTGATTAGCTATTCGCATAGAATTTCGCATCTTCCCCCGGGCATATCCCGGATGAACGTTACGACCATGTGCTGTCACTTTAGCCAATGCTGCATTAAAATTCTCGAACTCCAGTTCACCGATTTCACCACCATCGATGGTATATGCAAAGTCGGCCCCAAACTTTTCAACATTAAAAAGATTTGCACCCTCACCAATTTCTTCATCAGGGGTAAAACCAACCCGTATTTTTCCATGTTTTATTTCCGGATGTTGAATCAGGTATTCCATGGCCGAAACAATTTCGGTAATTCCGGCCTTATCATCGGCGCCTAATAAGGTGGTGCCATCGGTTGTTATAATGTCCTGACCAATATATTTTTTTAATTCCGGAAATTCTTCCGGTTTTAGTACAATACCCTCTTCTTCATTAAGAATAATCTCACCCCCGTCATAATCTTTAATTATTTTGGGCGAAACATTTTTACCCGTAAAATCGGGGCTGGTATCCATGTGAGCAATAAAACCTGCAACGGGCACCTCCCGGTCGATGTTAGATGGCAATGTGGCCATTATGTAACCGTTTTCATCAAGGTCTACATCCTGCAACCCTATCTCTTTTAGTTCTTCGGCAAGATATTTGGCAAAAATCATCTGACCAGGCGTACTGGGCGTTAACCCGGTATTGGGGTCGGACTGAGTATCAAACTTTATGTATTTAAAAAAACGCTCTGTTAAAGATGTCATATATCTATTGATTTTATAAAAAACTATTGCAAGATAAAAAAAATAACAGAAAGACTTTGCCTCAATCCGCGAATTTAGTTGACCTTTACCCCTATTATTTATTTGTTATTCAATCAAACAATCCTTTTGTTATATTTTATCACACATCTAACTTGCGAAAATACAATCAGAATCACAACAATACTTACCTCACTCCGGAAGAAGGTATTCCCCGGCCCCGTAGTGAGACCCTCACTTGCCTCGTAGGGAGACCCTCACTAGCCTCGTAGGGAGACCTTCCCTAGCCCCGTAGGGAGACTCTCACTAGCCTCGTAGGGAGACTCTCACTAGCCCCGTAGGGAGACTCTCACTAGCCCCGTAGGGAGACTCTCACTAGCCCCGTAGGGAGACTTTCACTAGCCTCGTAGGGAGACCCTCCCTGGCCCCGTAGGGAGATGCTCACTTGTGCTTCGGAGGGCGGCTCGTGGAAACAACTTATTTATTTTCACATTAAATGATAAAAACATAAAAAAACCCCCTCATCCAAAACAAGGGGGTAGTAATAATTATCTTAAAAAAATAACAATCAAGAAAGTACTTTAGAGCCCTTTGAATAAATTAAACACCTAATAAGCCCTGGCAAAAACAACTCTTTGTGAAGAAGGTTTACCGGTAACCATACACTTTCCCTCTTCTTTTTCATTGTTGATAGGGATACAACGGATGGTAGCTTTCGTTTCCTGTTTTATTTTTTCTTCCGTTTCCGGGGTTCCATCCCAATGAGCCAGAATAAATCCACCTTTTTCATCAAGCACCTTTTTGAATTCGTCATAGGAATCAACCTTCCGGGTATTTTCATCTCTAAATTTCAGGGCTCGTTGATAAATTCCGTTTTGAATTTCGTCTAACAGTTCGGAAATGCGTTTCTCAATACCGGTAACCGGTACCACTTCTTTAGAAAGGGTATCTCTTCGCGCTACTTCAACGGTACCGTTTTGCAGGTCGCGCGGACCTATGGCTAATCGCACCGGAACACCTTGCAGTTCGTACTGAGCAAATTTCCATCCCGGCTTATGTTTGTCGTCATCATCAATTTTGACCAAAATGCCAAGTTGTTTTAAGGCCGTGGCAATTTTTTCGGCCTGTTCTACAATTTGTTTCAGTTCTTCTTCCTTTTTATAAATAGGAACAATAACCACCTGAATGGGAGCCAGTTTTGGTGGCAATACCAATCCGTTATCGTCGGAGTGCGACATGATTAAGGCCCCCATTAATCGGGTAGAGACGCCCCAGGAAGTAGCCCAGACATATTCTTCTTTTCCTTCTTTTGTCTGGAATTTCACATCAAAGACGCGGGCAAAATTCTGGCCCAAAAAGTGAGAGGTTCCCGACTGAAGAGCTTTCCCATCCTGCATCAGTGCCTCAATGGTAAGGGTTTCGACCGCTCCGGCAAACCGCTCACTGGCGGTTTTATATCCCTTCAAAACAGGCATGGCCATATATTGCTCGGCAAATTGAGCATAAACTTTAAGCATTGTTTCGGCCTCTTCGATAGCTTCTTCACGGGTGGCATGAGCCGTATGTCCCTCTTGCCATAAAAATTCGGCGGTACGAAGAAAAAGCCGTGTACGCATCTCCCATCGTACCACATTGGCCCATTGATTAATTTTTATTGGCAAGTCACGGTACGACTGTATCCAATCGCGATATGTATTCCAAATGATGGTTTCGGAAGTGGGTCTAACGATATACTCTTCTTCCAGCCGCGCGTCGGGATCTACAACAACACCCTTTCCATCCGGATTATTTTTTAGACGATAATGAGTAACCACTGCACATTCTTTTGCAAACCCCTCTACGTGTTCGGCCTCACGGCTAAAGAATGATTTAGGTATAAAAAGCGGGAAGTAGGCATTTTGATGACCGGTTTCCTTAAACATGTCATCCAGTATACGCTGTATCTTTTCCCAAATGGCATAGCCATAAGGTTTAATCACCATACATCCGCGTGCAGCCGAATTTTCCGCAAGGCCGGCTTTTATCACCAAATCGTTGTACCATTGTGCATAGTTCTCGCTCCTGGGCGTCAATACTTTTGCCATAATCTTATAATAGAAATTTATAATTCGTTATTGAACCAACCACCTAAAGTATTGGTTGGAAAAGAAAACAGGCACGAAATTAATAAAAATGAATTAACATTGTGACCATCCGAGAACTAAATCGTATCTATTGTGGCCAAATTATTGTATTATTATGATGGAAGAATCAATAATTCGAATTGAAAAAAGGCTTAAATGAGGGCGAGGGCACGGTGTGAAAACATTTTTTAACAAACCGCTAAAAAAAACAGTCTTTTGGTATGAAATTTGCTTGAAAATCACTATAAACAACAGGAGGATGCCTCATGAAAAAGTTAGGATTAATCACAACAGCGGCTGTTTTGCTGATAGTGTCAGGAGGATGCGCTACCGGCCGAATGGCATCAACCGGGGTATATTATGACGATATTTATTATGCGCCGGATTTGACGAAGGAAACTATGGAGCAGGCATTTGCACCGGTGCCCTCTATCGCTAAAGAAGAACAAAAAGAAATTAAGCAGGAAGAACGTCAATTAATCCGCTCATATCAAAGCAGTGATTTGGCTAAAGAACAACGTGACACCCGTGATTTTTCTGACATTCAACAAAAATATGCTTCTATCCTGGCGGATGAAGATAAGGACGAAGTGGATTCGTTGATATATTATAATGAAGAAACCGGCTACTGGGTAGGCGGATTTGACGGCAGTGAAATGGATAGAGATTATGCCGAACGCCTTATCCGTTTCCACGGACCATTTACCCGCATCCCGTATTGGTCATCGCTGTATGATCAATTTGTCTATTTTGATGATCCCAACTGGAATGTATACGTAGACGGAAATTATGCGTATGTTTTCCCGACCTGGAGTAATCCGTGGTACGATCGCTATCGGTTCGATCGTTGGAGTACACCCTGGCATTTCTCCTTTGGATATAGCTCTTTCTGGGGTGATCCCTTCTATTACGGATACTACGGCATAGGATGGTACGATCCATTCTATAGTCCGTTTTACTATGGGTGGCCATATTATCACAGACCCTATTATTCATATTGGCATCACCCCTATCACCATCCCATTTATCGGGATAAACATAAAGATCGATACGTATACAAAGGTATAAAACCCACATTGAGTAGTAATACAAGGCGAGTCAGCACGGCTACTACTCAAAGTAATACATTAAAAAGAAGCAGTGGCGAAGCCGGCAATACCATAACAACCACACCTAGCGGAAGCAGGATTGTTCAAAATGCCGATGGCTCCACCAACGTTATTAGTAGCAACGGGAATACCCAACGTGTAATACAAGGTTCCGGACAGGAAACACTTAAGTCGGCCACTAGAAGTAGTTCGCAGGAACGCACCATAAGCCGTTATCAAGGTAGTGGTGCCTCTACAGGGACGGTTCAAACCACATCCCGAAGAAGTTCTACACCAACTTACAGTCAGCCCGATAATGCGTCCAAACCTTCATATAACCGTGCCAGCAGTTATACTCGTCAGGTGAAAAGTAGTAACGTTTCTACTCAATATCTTAAATCAGGGAGTTCAGGAAGCTCTACCAGACGGTCAGTTTCCACACCAAGCAGAACATACAATTATAATAGCGGTAGCAGTACCCTCCGACGAACCAGTGTCCAAAGAAGTACCTATACGCCTTCCCGCAGTTCAAGTTCATCATCAGGATATCGCAGCACTTCTACCACTCGGAGCAGCAGTTCCTATTCGGGAAGCAGCTCATCAGGCAGTCGAAGCAGCGGAAGTAGCGGATCAAGTAGCGGAAGCACTATAAGAAGTGGAAGAAGATAACTCACCAGTATTATTAAGATAGCATTTTTCATAATCTGAATTCCCTGATTCCGGGGTGAATGCCCCGGAATCTTAAAACTTCCAAATCCTTTCAATATGTTTAATAACAAGATTTTAATACCGGTTTTTATATTCTCACTGTCGACTGTTGTATCCAACGGACAGAATGAAGATAATGCCCTCAATTATTCTTATCAGCGGCCCACAGGGACAGCAAGAAGCATTGGTTTGGGAGGTGCTATGGGCGCTTTGGGAGGTGATTACTCGGCCATAAGCATCAATCCGGCCGGTATTGCGGTATACCGAAGCAGCGAGTTCTCATTTACTCCCTCATTAATATATAACAATACTGAAAGTGACTATTATGGCACTACATCAAGCGATGATAAATTCAGTTTTCCCATTAACCATATATCCTATGTAGGAACTTCGCGATTAATGCGAGAAACCAGTGGACTGGTAAGCACTCACTTTGGTATTGGATACAGCAGAACAAACAATTATAACCGGAAAAGTTTTATTGAGCATGATGGGGTAAAATCTTCTTTGTTGCATATGTTTGCAACCAATGCATATGGCCTCGCTCCCAATCAGCTTGATGACTTCTATACCGGCATTGCCTATGATGCCTATTTATTGGATTTGGTCCCGGGCAGCAGCGTTAATGAATATATGCACGCCTATGAATTTGTTAATGACGAAGGCTTCCTAGAGCTCGGGCCAGTTGATGGCATTAACCAAAAGAAAATGATTAGCGAAAAAGGGTACTCCGGATTATTTGACCTGTCGTTTGGGGCCAATTTCGGAAATAAATTTTATACAGGAGCCAGCTTGGGTATAGCTACAATCCACAATAAAAAAGAGTCTCAACATTATGAAAAGGCCGGTAGTGAAGTTTACGATGACTATATTGCTTATCGGCAAAATAATGGAATGGAAATACTCGATGATTTCTATTTCGATGAATATGAAAAAACTACGGGAACGGGTGTTAACCTGAAATTTGGTGTAATATATAAACCAATCCATAGTATACGTCTGGGGGCTTCTTTTCATACGCCTACCTACTATTCAATGAAAATGGAATATGATACAGGAGCCAAGGCCTATTTCTTTGATGCCGATAATTATGAGATAGAATCTGATCCGGGTGAATTTTCTTTTAATTTCAGAACTCCAATAAAGGCTGTTGGAAGTGTTGCTTATGTCTTTGGAACCAAAGGCCTGGTTTCTTTCGATTATGAATATACCGACTATTCTAACATGAAATATAAAAGTAAAAGCAACGATGTTTTGGAAAAAGATTTCTTAGAACAAATAAATGACGTAATTTCAAATACCTTTCGTGCCACTCATAATTTCAGGGTAGGTGCAGAATATATGGTTACTCCAATGTTTGCCTTACGTGGTGGCTATGCTTATTTCCAAAACCAAAACCCTTATAAAAGTGAATTTCTGAACTCAGACGGAAAACACTATAACATAACAGGCGGTATGGGATTTAGAGCAGGAAACATGACTATTGATATTGCTTATTTATACAACAAAGAGACATACATTCATTCACTTTATTATTCAAATGAAATACAAGCCGATGTCCAGGAACCTGCAGATATGACTTCAATTGATCACCAGTTAGCCGTAACCTTGGGTTGGCGATTTTAGCAGATGATTAAAAAAATAACGAAATATAAACCCTCAATCAAAAGAAGGGGCTGGCCAAATGAGAATGGCTGGCCCCTTTTCTTTGCCTTTAATTGGATAAAGTTTATGGGTTTCATTCAAAGTTACCCCGAAGAAGAATTTTATTAAATTCCTATTTCCGCATCCCAAATAAAAGCTCTAAGTCCCTGCATCTCTGCCTTGTCATTCAAGCGGCGCAAGAGGGTCATTAATTCCTCTACTTTCGCATCTTCTACCACGGTTAAGACAGCTTCATTCAATGCCGGCCATGTATGGGTACCCTGATGGGGTTCACCATTAATGCTTCCCCTGCCCTGCACCTGAGGCCATCGCGAATACCCGCGAATATTCAGCTTGTCGAGGATATGCTCTACGCGTTCGGTAAGTGCCTGGTTATATACAATAAACACTGTTTTCATTAGTATAAAGTTTACTTAGTGGTTAGTGATTAGTCATTAGTGATTAGTAATAAGTTTATCAACACTAGCCACTAATGACTGTTTAACTAATGACTATTGACTTCTTCTGCCTTCTGCCTGTGCACTTCTGCCTTGTCATTTATACATGTCCTTTTGTGGCAAAAAGTCGTCATGCTCGTTTCATCAGTATAAATTTAAATTATTGGCCAGAGTGGTTCGTCATAATTCATGGGCAATAGACATGCAATAATAAACCATAGGAATTTATTTATCCCCATAAATAATTGTCAGAAAACCTAAGCTTCAATTTCTTTATCCAGTTTGGCAATTCGTTTTTGTTCTCTCTTAAACCGGTTGGCTCCTAACATGGTATACACCACAGGCATCAGAACAAGAGTTAGCAAGGTAGAAAATGTAAGCCCGCCAATAATTGCCACACCCATGGGTTGCCATATTTCGGCACCTTCGCCAATGCCGATGGCTAATGGTAACATACCCAGAATGGTGGTGAGAGTGGTCATAAGAACAGGCCGGAGTCTGGATTTACCACCTGAAATTACTGCTTCATTCAAATCCAACCCTCTGTCACGCAAAAGATTAATATAATCAACCAACACGATACCGTTCTTCACCACAATACCCACCAGCATTACTGCACCAATCAATGATATCAGATTTAATGTTGTGCCGGTAATATAAAGAGCCAAAAAGACACCTGTAAAGGCAAAAGGTAAGGTAAACATGATGATGAATGGCGAACGCAAAGATTCGAACTGAGATGCCATAACAATATAAACTAATAAAATAATCAGTATCAGCAGAAGCCCCAGGTCGGCAAAGGACTCCTGTTGGTCTTCGGCGGTACCGCCAATATCTACCCCAACCCCTTGCGGAATTCCGATATCATCCACTGCAGCTTTAATCTGATTGACTACATCCGAAATAGATGCTTTATAAAGCGAACCGGTAACAGTAATAACCCTTTGCCGATTTCGTCGCTCGATGGAAGGGGGTGCATTATACTCTTCGACATGACCTAATTCACCGATAGTGACAGCTTCGCCCCTTTGGTTAAAAACACGGATATTTTCAATAGTTTCGACAGACTTTCTAAATGGTTCGTCGAACCGGACGCGCACATTGTATTCGTCCCCTCCTTCCCGATATTGGGTAGCAACTAAACCGTTAATACGATTACGGACAGCAGAGGCCACAGCCGACGTAGTCAGACCGTGTAATCCCAATTTTTCACGGTCAAGAACCAGCTGGTAAGCTGCTTTAGACTCCTCCCGACTAATATCAATATCCCTCAATCCCTCTATATTTTCCATACGTTCGGCAATCTTTTCACTTAACGCCCCGGTAACATCTAAGTCGTACCCGGAAATAATAACTTCAACATTACCGGCACCGCTGCCCATTTCTCCTCTTCCTCCCGGCCACACCGAGAAATCTTTAATAATGGGTATTTTACTTAAATCTTTCCGCATCAGGTCACCAATAAGATAGATATCTCTATCTCTCTCAGTACTGTTGGATAGCCTAATATTAAAATTAATGATATGGGAACCGTTTTCACCAAAAGCAGAAAAGATATTACTCTCGTCAGCCACCCCTGCACTGGTCGATATAACTTCTATTTCCGGATAGTTTTCTTGCCAAATTTGTTCAATCTGCCTTGCAAGTTCCTGTGTTTTTTCCAACCTAAGATTCATGGGCAGTTCTACGGTAGCTTCAATATGAGCATTATCGGCCGGTGGTATAAATTCGGTTCCAACGACAGAAACCAACGAAATGCTTGCAATAAAAATAATGGCAGAACCAACCATCACAAATGCCTTGTGATGGACCGCCCATTTAAGCAGTCGCTCATAAAAACGGTCCAGTTTTTCGAGCCATTTTTCAATAGTTCCGAAAATGGCTTTTGATAACCCCGGCTTGCGTGGCGGCATCAATCGCAGCATATGCGACGAAAGCATGGGCGTAAGCGTCAGGGCCGCTAAAGTTGAAACAATAACCACCAGTGTAACAATCATCCCCAGCTGCCGAAACATAATACCGCTCAAACCCTGTATCAGCGTAAGCGGGAAAAATACCGCCACAACAGTTAAGGTCGTTGCCACAACCGCCAAACCCACTTCATTGGTACCATAAATGGCAGCTTCGCGAGGTGAACTTCCTTTCTCTATATGACGGGTAATATTTTCAAGTACCACAATAGCATCATCAACCACCATCCCTATGGCAATGGAAAGTGACGACAGGGAAATGATATTGAGTGTATTACCACTCACAAAAAGATAGATGAATGAGACAATAAGTGAAACGGGAATGGTAAGAATGATAATAAAAGTAGCCCTCCACCTGCCCAGGAAAAACAGAACAACCAAAACCACAAATATTCCGGCATAGAGAACCGTGGTAGCAAGACTGTTGATAGAGTTTTCGATGAACTCAGAAGTATCAAAGATGGTATCAATTTTAATATCGGGCGGTAGTTGCCGCATTAATTCGGGAAGTTTTTCTTTAACCTCTCTGGCAATGGCTACAGAATTGGCTCCCGATTGTTTCTGAATCACAATACGGGCCCCAACTCTCCCGTTACTTCTTTCGTCGATAGTCATTTCGGCAATAGTATCCTTTACTGTTGCCACATCGGCAATCTTTACAGGACTCCCATTAAAAGTTCCGACTACCAGATGTTCAATCTCTTTGCTGACTTTAAACTCACCTTCGATACGAATAGGAATGGTATAACTCCCAATATCGAGGTCCCCGGCCGGAAGGTTGAGATTTTCCTGACCAATAACCGCCCCTATTTGTTCAACACTAATATTATAAGCTTCTAATTTACGCGGGTCCACGATGACCTGAATTTCCCGTTCGGGACCACCGGAAAGGGATACGGCACCAACGCCCTCAATTCTGTTAAGCGGGTTAACGATACCCTCATCCAGTATTTTAGACAAAGCCGGATAACTCTCGTCAGCCGTTGCCGACAACAACATAATGGGAATCATGCTGGTACTGAATTTGAAGATAATGGGTTTTTCAACCCCTTCGGGCAGATAGGACTCAATCCGCCCTATGGCATCCCGTATATCGTTGGTAGCTTCATCCAGGTTGGTACCCCATTCAAATTCCAGCATAACCAACGAAGTGTTATCCTTAGAGATGGATGTTAATTCTTTTAAGTTGCTAACGGTATTTAAATTATCTTCCAATATACGGGTAACATTGGTTTCTATATCGGCTGCACTGGCTCCTTCATAAAAGGTAAATATACTTACTATTGGTGGGTCAATCTCGGGATACAGGTCGATGGGCAGGTAACGCAAAGAGAAAAGACCTAAAATAACCACACCAATGAAAATAAGTATAACCGTAACGGGTTTTCTTACCGCATTTTCGTATATACTCATCGTCTACTAATTATCGATTACACAACAACTTAATAAACAAAACACATTAACTTATTCAATTACGTCGACTTTGGCACCATCCAAAAGCCCGGCAAGGCCCTCAACAACTACTTCTTCTCCGACATCTAATCCCTGAATAACTTCAAAATATTCTCCCACATGCTTTCCTATTTTGACCTCTTTTCGATTTACCCTGCCATTGTTTACAACAAAAACAAAATAATCATCGGTGCCCTGTTGCTTTTGAACGGCCAAATCGGGTACGGTAACCCGCTCGAGGGTCTCAAATACAATATTAATGCGGCCAAACATTCCCGGACGAATTAACTCCTGACGGTTTGGGAATAATGTCTCCACCGTAAATGTTCTGCTACCAGAATTTAAAGCCGGATATTTCAAATGAACGGTTCCCCGGAATATGGTATCGGGATAAACATCCAGTCGAAGCGATACAGGCATTCCTTTATGCACAGAAGGATAATAACGTTCCGGTATATTAAGATTGACCTGTACGGGATTTATTTGCATCACGGTAAGAATGCCTTTCCCCAATGCCATGTTGTACATGTCACCATCTTCAAAATTACGGGCTGTGACAATGCCATTTCCCGGTGCCACAAGCCTTGTGTTTTCCTGAAGATTTTGATAATTGGCCCGAAGTACATCAAGCTCTGTTTTAATCTGTTCTAATTGTTGTTCAGAAACACTACCTGTACGAAAAAGAGTATCCAAACGAGCATATTCTTTCTCAAGATTATTTAGTTGTGCCTTTGTTTGAATCAGTTGAGAAGGATCCATTTGTACCAGTAGTTGACCTTTTTTGACCCTATCGCCCACATCCACATAAATTTTCTTAATGCGAAGCTGCAAAGCAGGACTTATGGTATACTGTTCAAAGGGTTCTACATTACCTGTAAAATCCAGGTCCTGTTCCACGTTCTGAAGTTTCGAAAAAGCAGTTTTAACCTTTCTGGTGCCACTGTCCGAAGAATCCTGATTAACATCTTTAGGGCCACCACAGGCAATCATACTAAGCATCAAAATAGCTGTACGGAAGAAATTAATATGATAATACCTTTTAATTTTCATCACTCTACAATATTTATATTAAGGATATTATAACTATCATTAAAATCCGGATATAAAATATTCTGAATAACCGGTAAAAAGCAGTAAGCAAATACTTAATCTTCAGGAATTAAGAAAGAATTTGCATCGATCTTAATGCCTAAATTTTTCTCATATTCAGCATGAGCGGTAAGAAAATCATACCTGGCCTGGTTAAGGTTAAGCCGAGCTTGAGTAAGTGCCACTTCGGCATCATTTAGTTCAAGCAACGTTCCAGCCCCGGTTTGATATCTCTTTTGGGCAATATCATAACCTCTTTGAGCCTGGTAAACAGCCGCTTTTGCCGATTCAATCTTATCGAGAGCTGCCTCCATAGAACGATAAGCATTCAGAACGGAAACTGCTACCTGACGCTCCAAATCCTCTCTCTGAAAGGAAAGTTGTTCCTTGCTCACTGCCAACTGCTTTTCCTGATACCGTTTGGCAAAACCACTGAAAATCGGAATTTGTAGCTGAACCCCTGCCACCACAGGTTTAACCCACTGATATTCATTAAATTCAAAATCGTTAGCTTCGGTCTGAAACTGATATCTAAGAAAAGCAGATAGCGTAGGATAGCGCGTAGCGCGTGTTAAATCGAATTGTTTATCAATTAACATTTTCTGGATGTCCAGTTGTCTAACATCAGGATTATTGGAAATATCCAGAAGTGGTTTCTCCGGCATATTATCAATTAACTCGTTAAAAGTTGAAAGGTCTTGAGCAAATTTAATGGGGACATCATTATCAAGACCTAATAAGATTTTGAGCATTAAAACAGCCATTTCACGACTATTGGCAGCCTGGGTAAGTGAAGGTTCAATATTTCGGACCTGAACATCGGAACGGATAACATCATATTCGGCAGCAGCACCTTGCTTATACATACGTTGGATGCTGTTATAGTTTTCTTTAGCATTTTGCAGGCTACGATGCAGCACATTATATGAATCGTTGGCAAGCAAACAGTTAAAATATGCTTTTTCGACTTCGTTAATCATATTAATTCTCGATTGACGAGCTTTTTCCAGTGCGCTTTTCATTTCCACCTCTGTCATCTGGATATTTCTAAATAGGGATAGATTAAAAAGCGGCATGGAAGCACTGACACTGGCAGAATAACTGTTATCGTAACCTATCTCAATGGTATTTTTTCCACCAAAACCTGCCGACATATCTTCGGGTAAAAACATTACCGGTTTTCTGACATTACGGCTGTAACTCCCGGAGGCAACGACCGAAGGAATAAGGTTTGACCAAGCCTCTTTACGAGAATAATCGACCCTTTTAATTTCTTTATCGGCAACTTTAATGGTAGGATTTTCAGATAAGGCAATTTCTATAGATTTCTCTAATGTAAGAACCAAAGTATCATTAACCTCTGAAACCTGTGCGTTTACCGTTAAGGGAAATAGAGTAAGTATAAAACTCAAAAGCCCCAAAATCGTCCTTTTGCATACCATTTTCATAGCCTTTTCTTTTATTCTTCAAATCGAATTAAGTTTTGTTTTGATTATAAAGATTAGTCTTTAGTGATTAGTTATTTAGTCAATAGTCCCACTCG
The DNA here is from genome assembly GCF_900112795.1 of Thermophagus xiamenensis. Taxonomy (GTDB): domain Bacteria; phylum Bacteroidota; class Bacteroidia; order Bacteroidales; family Marinilabiliaceae; genus Thermophagus; species Thermophagus xiamenensis. Next base: position 31,672 of record NZ_FONA01000025.1, on the reverse strand, counting down.
ACACTAAAGTATACTGCCTGTTGACCCACCACGAACGCCTTTTCAAAAATCACTAAAAACTTCTGCTGCCTCCTGTCAGGGCAATTTCTGCCTATGTACTTTTATACAAGTTCTTTTGTAACAAAAGTCACCATACTTGTGCCTGTTTTTGGTAGCATAAGATTGGAACATCCTGTTAGTTGCATTTATAAAGACTTTTCCCTTCTTACAATCCAAATCTGTTAGTTTTAGGGTCGGTCAATAATTCTTCAAGCATTTTTAAGCCTTTTAAAGTGCATATACCTCTGGCGAAATTCAAGAAGATATTTTCGTACAATTCTTTGGTGGGGAACTCCTCTTCAGGGAAAATATCTTTATTGTGCACCAAAAACATTTGTTCATAAAAAATCCGAGCCACCAAACGAGAATTGATATCGTCACGGAATACCCCCTCCTGTTTCCCTCTATCCAATAACTTTTGCAGTTTATCGTGCGAAGATTCGCGACTTTTGCGAATGGTTTCATCCCACACTTCAGGATAAAACTTCTTAAGCTCATGTAAATAAATAGGGGTCACCAGTTTGGTGCTTTCAAGCCCCAAATTCAACATCCTTACAATGCTATCAATAACATTCTCAGAATGGTCAATTATATTCTTCAGAAGCTGTTCACGCTCATTCTGAAAGAAATGGATGGATGCTTGAAGAAGGTCATATTTATCTTTAAAAACTTCATAAATCGTTCGCTTTGATACGCCTACCTCCATAGCCAACTCGTCCATAGTGACATGCTTAATGCCTCGCGTGAAAAATAACTGACTAGCCCTTCTTAATATTTTCTCCCTAGTATCCATCCAAATTATTTTTCGCGACTCAAAAGTAAACCGAAAACTTAAAAAACCAAAATAGTTTTCCGGTTTTAACTTTGCCTGCCTCGAAAACGAGAGTACCCTGTTAAATAAGATATTTTAGGTCTGAGGTAATTATTTTTTTGTATTAAGAGCTTACAGCCAACGATAATAGGGACTATAGCAAAAGGGAATAGCATAAAAAAACCGCCAACTCCACAAACTGAAATTGACGGTATTTTTGATGTGAGAAATATGCCTAAACAATCATTCCGGCAGCCACGGTTTCATTGGTGCCTTCATCTATAAGGATGATGCTACCGGTTGTTCGGTTAACATTATAAGAATCGTAAAACAAGGGTTTCGTAGTTCGTAAATGTACCCTGGCGATATCATTCATTCCAATTTTCAAATCATCATAATCTTTTTCCAGGGTATTTATATTCATCTTATACTCAACATCGGTAACCATACAGCGCATTTCTGTAGTTGTATGTCGGATAAGATATTTGCCACGCGGTACCAGGTTTCGTTCATTAAACCAACAAAGCATGAGGTCAATGTCCTGGCCAATGTTAGGTCCACGTCCGTTGTTTTCTTTGACCAACATATCTCCCCTGCTAATATCGATGTCATCTTCAAGAGTAATAGAGACTGACTGAGGCGCGAAAGCCATTGGCAAGCTTTCGGAAAAAAGGTCAATAGACTTAACTTTAGAGGTAAAACCCGAAGGTAATACTTTAACGGTTTCACCCACGTTAATGCTTCCGCTCGCGATACGTCCGGCATACCCTCTATAATCGGGATAATCTTTAGATTGAGGCCTAATTACATACTGCACCGGATATCTGAAATCTTCACGATTGATATCGCTTCCGATATGAATATTTTCCAATAAATACATTAATGTTGGTCCCTGGTACCAATCCATTTTATCGGAACGAGTCACCACATTATCCCCCACTAAGGCACTAATAGGAACATACCGAACATCTTTAGCAGACAATTTGGAAGCGACATCTTCCATGTCATTTTTAATGTTCTCAAAAACCTCTTCGCTATAGTCCACCAGGTCCATTTTGTTAACGCAGATAATAATATGAGGAATCTGTAAAAGCGAAGCGATATATGCATGCCTTCGGGTTTGTTCCAGCACACCATGTCTTGCATCGACCAAAATGATCGCGGCATTGGCAGTACTGGCACCGGTAACCATATTACGGGTATACTGAATATGCCCCGGGGTATCTGCGATGATGAATTTTCGTTTGGGTGTGGCGAAATAGCGATATGCCACATCAATGGTAATACCTTGTTCACGTTCTGCTCTAAGGCCGTCGGTAAGTAAAGCCAAATTAACGTTTTCGGCTCCGGTACGGAGGCTCGCCCTTTCAATAGCTTCCAATTGATCTTCAAAGATAGCCTTTGAATCGTATAATAATCGACCTATAAGAGTACTTTTGCCGTCATCCACGCTTCCTGCAGTGGTGAACCGCAAAAGTTCCATATCTAAATATCCGGAATCTTTTCCACTCATTTTTTTTAATTATATCCCAATTAGTAATGTTCCAAAGAAATAAAAATAAGATTATACGTTTACGATCACAGGTTAAAGGATATCGGGTAAAATATACCATTAAAAATATCCTTCGCGTTTGCGGTCTTCCATCGACGATTCGGAACGTTTGTCATCAGCACGACCGCCTCTTTCAGTAACACGTGTTGCAGCAACTTCCTTAATAATATCCTCAATACTATTGGCTTTAGATAAAGTAACCCCTGTACACGTCATATCTCCAATGGTTCGGCACCGTACGTCACGCACCTCCACTTTTTCTCCCTCTTTTAACTGCATAAAAGGTGCTTTAGCGAGCCAAATTCCATCACGCTGGAAGACTTCCCGCTTATGGGTAAAATATAAGGAAGGCATTTCAATATTTTCCATATAGATGTACTGCCATACATCCATCTCTGTCCAGTTACTAATGGGGAAAACTCTAAAGTGTTCACCCATTTTCTTTTTACCGTTAAAAAGATTCCACAATTCAGGCCGTTGATTTTTGGGGTCCCACTGACCGAACTCATCGCGGTGAGAAAAGAAGCGTTCTTTAGCTCTGGCTTTTTCTTCATCGCGTCGTCCTCCCCCCATAGCAGCATCAAATTTTTCTTCCTCTATTGCATCTAACAAAGTAATGGTTTGAATTTTATTCCGGCTGGCATTTATTCCGGTTTCTTCAACAGCCTTACCTTGATCAATAGTATCCTGAACATACTTAACAATACACCGGGTTCCGGTTTTTTCCATTAATCGGTCCCTGTATTCCAAAGTTTCAGGGAAGTTATGGCCTGTATCGATGTGCATTAACGGGAATGGCACCTTTGCAGGCCAAAAGGCTTTTCGGGCCAGATGAAACATCACAATAGAATCTTTCCCGCCGGAAAATAACATGACAGGATTTTCAAATTGGGCAGCAACTTCCCGTATAACAAAAATCGATTCGGCCTCTAATTCCTTCAGATGATTAATCTGATATTTATCCATTTATCTTTTGTTTTAATATTCAGTAAAAAACCCAACCGAAAAAATCAAAACTATTAAGCTAACATTTAAACAATCAGTCAACTACCAATTATAGATATTCGGTCTAATAATTAAATTAAAAACGCTGGCTATATTGTAAATGGTTAAAAATTAACCGCGCCAAATATACTTAAAATAAAAGCCACTCCCAAAAATTTGGGGTGGCCTTGATATTTGTTTATCTCACAATAACAATGAATATGATAATCGTTAATACATATCGTCGACGTCCCCCGTATCAAAACTTTTGTTGTATTGTTTCATTGCTCTCATACTCATCCCCATGCTGGAGAAGCCACCGTCATGATATAGATTTTGCATGGTAACTTTTCTGGTATAATCAGAGAACATCACCATACAATATCTTGCACAATCTTCAGCGTTGGCATTGCCTAAAGGCGACATTCGGTCGGCAAAATCCATCAATCCGTCAAAACCTTTAACGCCACTTCCTGCCGTAGTGATAGTAGGTGACTGACTGATAGTATTAACTCTCACTTTTTTCTCCCTGCCCAAGATATATCCAAAACTTCGTGCGATAGATTCTAATAAAGCTTTGGCATCAGCCATGTCATTGTATCCATATAAAGTTCGTTGTGCGGCCACGTATGACAAAGCCAGGACGGAAGCCCACTCATTAAAGGCATCCAATTTAAATGCCACCTGCAACATTTTGTGAAATGAAATGGCCGATATATCCAGTGTTTTTTGAAGGTAGTTGTAATCCAAATCGTGATATACCCTTTTTTTCCGAACATTAAGAGACATACCAATGGAATGGAGTACAAAATCAATTTTGCCTCCAAGAACTTCCATCGATTTCTTGAAAACATTTTCCAGGTCTTCAACATTTGTTGCATCAGCAGGGATCAGCTCGGAATCGGTTTTTTTTGCCAGATTGACCACTTCACCCATGCGGCATGCCACATGCGTATTTGACAAGGTAAAGGTTGCACCTTCTTCCTTAGCCATTTCTGCAACTTTCCAAGCAATAGACATGTCGTTGAGGGCTCCGAAAATTATCCCTCTTTTTCCTTTTAACAAGTTATTTCCCATATTGGTATAGTTGTTATAGAATTGTCATAAAAATTACAAAACTTATTGGGCAAATGCCACCAAAAGGCCAAAAAGCGTTTTTTTCTCTTTGGGTATTAGGCTGCAAATATATTGTAAAATTGTTTGAGCATAAAAGCCGGCGACCTCTTCTTTTTATCAATTCTAATTAAAAACAACAACATACACCTCACTCACAAGCACTTAACACAACAAGAAAAATAATTAATTTATGTTATTAGAATGTTAACCTACCGACAATAGAAGAGAAATTAGGATTAAGAATTTTCCAGTAACAATCTTGCATTTTCGAGAGCGGCTTCTGATACGCTGGCACCACTAAGCATGCTGGCAATTTCAGTAAGTCGCTCCTCATGACTTAACAATTTAACAGAGGAAATGGTTTGCCGCTCGGTTTCAGTTTTAAAAACTTTCAAGTGGTGATGTCCTTTACCGGCGATTTGAGGAAGGTGGGTTATACTGATAACTTGAATATTTTGAGACATTTCTTTCATAATACGTCCCATCCGATCAGCTATTTCACCGGAAACACCTGTATCAATCTCATCAAAAATAATAGTAGGTAATCCTTTAGCTGAAGACAACAAAGCTTTTATACAAAGCATAACTCTGGATATCTCACCGCCTGAAGCTACTTTGGGTATATCAGTAAGTTCGCTATTTTTATTGGCGGAGAACAAAAATGAGATTTTGTCCCGGCCATTAGGTCCATAATCTTTCTCGAACTCATTTTTTAAAGAAAATCTTGCATTGGGCATTCCCAGCTCCCTAAGTTGGGTTTGGATAGTCTTTTCAATTAAAGGAAAAACTTTTTCCCGACTTTGTGTTAATCGATTGGCACACTCATCCAGATGACTTTTTGCCTGATTAATTTCTTGTTCCAGTCGATTAAGCTCTTCTTCAAAAGAAGCCAGCTTTTCCAATCGGTCAGATAACTCAGATTGAATTTTCAATAAATCTTCGACAGTATCGACATGATGTTTTTGCTGCAAAGAATAGATTAAGTCTAAGCGCTCCTGAACTAAAGTTAAGCGAGCAGGGTCATATTCTACCTCTGCCCCACGCTCGGTGACCTCTTCGGCAATATCTTTCAGTTCAATATAGGAAGATTCAAGACGGTTTAATAATTCCTCACCGTTAGATAAATAAGAGGCTATCTTTCTAAATTCTTCCACTAAACGATACAATTCCTGCACCATTGGTTCTTCCCGCTCATACAAAGTTAGAGCAGCCAATGAAAGAGCCGATTTAATTTCCTCGACATGTGATAGTTGCTCCAACTCCATTTCCAGTTCGGACTGCTCACCCTCTTTTAAATTGGCCTCTTCAAGTTGCTTAAGCTGAAATTCCCAGTAATCTTGATCTTCTTTTTGGCGGGCATTGAGTTCTTCCAGATTTTTCTTTTCGGAAATTAACCTTTTATAGTTATTGTAAGCTTCAAGATAAAGCTTTCGCTCATCAGAATTTCCAGCAATAGTATCGACAACATTTAGTTGAAAATAATTATCTCCCAAAAGAAGGTTTTGATGTTGAGAATGAATATCTATCAATCTATCAGAAAGAGCTTTAAGAAAGTTAAGATTAACAGGTGTATCATTAACAAATGCACGTGATTTCCCGGATGGTAAAATTTCACGACGCAATATTGTTTCTTCCTCAAAATCAACATCTTCTTCTTGAAAAAGAGTATTTAAGTTATATTTTGAAATATCAAATACAGCTTCAATAACACATTTACTCTCTTTATTTCCAATAACGGAAACATCACTTCGTTGGCCTAAAACCAACCCCAAAGCACCAAGCATAATTGATTTACCGGCCCCTGTTTCACCGGTAACAACAGTAAATCCCGTACCAAAATCGATACGGGCTTGATCTATCAGAGCATAGTTCTTAATAGATAATGTCTTCAACATATCATAAACTATTTGTCATTCAATATTTCCTGGTATGCATCGGCCTTTGACGGATTAACTTCACTAAAAATTTCAACGGCTTCGACTTTCTCCATAGAATAGGCTTCGGAATAAAGATTAATTAATTCCGAATGTTTGGCATCAAAAAATAACTGTAAAGCATAAGACCCGGGTTCACGACGGTAGACATCTCTCAATAATTTTAAATTATCAGAAATATTGGATCTCCCCTTTTGTGGGTCTTCACTCATCGTATCCAGTCCTTTGCGATGATATTCATAATAAAATTTTCTTAATGACCGATGGTCATTATCCAAAATATTATAAACCAACCAATATCGGTTTTGCCTGCTTTCAAATTGTTTCCATCCGCTTTCTTTGGCATTTTGTTTCATGCCGACAATTTTTTCAGCCTTTTGAAACCAGGGCGTTCCTCCTTCCAAACTATAGGTATCATAATCATACCCGAGAATAATATAGGCGTAATATGCCAAAACAGAAACCAGGTTAGATTTGAGGTTATTCTCGTTATAAACCAAACTTTCGAATTCAGTATACTCAAAATCTATATTTTCATCTTTCAAATTAAGAATTGGACTAGAGTAGGCCGAATTAAAAACCGGACGGCGAGACTGAACCTGTAAAGTACCTTTAAACCGGTTAACACCCTCAATTTCATTAATCGTAAAATGAAAAGTGCACTCAATTCGTTCGGAAGTTTTAAAAACATGATTAGTCCATTGTTGATTATTCATGAATTCATAAATGGCTTCACGCAACGAATTAAAAACACTCCTGTTAGTTCCCTGAATTGAAGGTGCAACGACTTGTACTGCACATTTCAACTCTTGCGATGATGCAGGTACAAAGCGCAATAAAAAAAGTACGATGAAAAACCAGGATCGCATCACTAAAGAATTTTTTCCACAGCTGAAATGATGTCTGCGGCAACCTCTTTTTTACTTTTTAATGGAAATTTTTCCATTCTACCATCCCTGTAAATGATGGAAATACGATTGGTGTCAGCCATAAATCCTTCACCTTCATTGTTGGGTGAATTTAGAACAATAAAGTCTAAATTTTTATCATTTAGCTTTCGGCGGGCATTTTTTTCTTCATTATTTGTTTCTAGAGCAAAGCCCACAGTAAGCTGATTGGCTTTTTTCATTTGGCCCATTGATGCAGCGATGTCAGGATTCGCCTTTAAATGAAGTACCCAATCGTCATTATTACGTTTAATTTTTTGTGAAGCAACACTATCGGGAGAAAAATCCGCAACCGCAGCGGCGAAAATGGCCACGTCACATGCAGGAAACCACTCCCGGCATGCCTCATACATTTCTTTTGCAGATATTACATTACGCCGATAAATGGACGAATAGTTTGTTTCTAAATTAACCGGACCACTAATTAAGAACACTTCTGCCCCTCTTTTAGCGGCTTCTTCAGCTAAAGCAAAACCCATCTTACCGGAGGAATAATTCCCGATAAAACGAACAGGATCAATATTTTCGAAGGTAGGCCCGGCAGTAATCAATATCTTACGGCCTAGCAGCGATTTAGGGGTTGGCGCCAACACTTCCTTTATCCGTTGGACAATAACCTCAGGTTCTTCCATTCTTCCTTTGCCCTGCAGTCCACTGGCCAATTCACCTGAAGCAGGCTCAACAATTTGCGTCCCAAATCGACGAAGCAAATCGATATTCCGTTGATTGGCCGGATGTGCATACATGTCTAAATCCATTGCAGGTGCCACCAAGACAGGACACTTGGCAGATAGGTATGTAGTAATCAACAAATTATCACAAATAGCATTAGCCATTTTCCCCATAGTATTGGCCGATGCTGGGGCAATAACCAAAATATCGGCCCATAGACCAAGATCTACATGACTATGCCAACTACCATCTGCATTTTCGAAAAAGTCGGACAATACCGGTTTGCCCGATAAAGCAGATAATGTAACGGGAGTAATAAATTCTTTTCCCGCCGGCGTAATAATAACCTGCACCTCCGCCCCTTCCTTAACCAACAGCCGAAGAAGATAAACAGCTTTATAAGCAGCGATACTTCCGGTAATTCCCAAAATTACCTTTTTCCCTTTGAGCATCTGTAATATCCTGAGTGATACGAAAATAAATCATGAAAGTTGAAAAGAAAAGATTCTCCCCTGCTGAATACCATTTCTTCCCTTTTATCTTGCAATTAAACCAAGCATCGAAATTTTACCATATAAAATACAGAAAAATAGAAAGGAAAGAATAAGAGGGGGAAAATTATTCCTCCTCTTCCACTTGTTGTTTATCTTTTGCAGGATTTCGGTAATAGATTTTGCCTTCAACAAATTCTTGAGTGGCAAGCAGGGCGGGTTTTGGCAAACGCTCATAAAATTTAGAAATCTCAATCTGCTCTCTGTTTTCAAATACCTCTTCCAGATTATCGGTATAAGAAGCAAATTCCTGCAGCTTCTTATTGAGCTCTTCCTTCATCTCAACCCCAATCTGATTAGCCCGCTTACTAATAATCATTACCGACTCATAAATATTTTCAGTTTGAGCCGATAATTGATTGGTATCCCAAGTAACTGTGGTAGAAGGGGCTTTTGACTTCTTATAATCCATTGCACTAACGATTTATGTGAAATTAATTATATTTTTTTAAAAGTTTGGTTACTTCCTCGAAAATTCTATTTGCTTGTTTTAAGTAGGAACTTTCCGGAAATTCGTTGATAAACGCATAGTATTCATCGAGCGTTCTTCTTAAACGTTCCTCCTCTTTTTCGGGAACACTATTCACTGCTTGAATATAAAGCGAATCGAGAATTAAAAAAGAAAGTTCTTCTCTATATTTGGTATCAGGAAAATCATCAAGGCTGTTCCGGGCGGTAATCACAGCTGCTTGATAATTATTGCCCAAATAAGTTCCAAGGTTGTAATATAATTTGGCATTTAAATAAGATTTATAAACCAATTTATTCCTAAGCTCTTCAACCATTTTATTAGCTTCTTCAACTTTGGGGCTTTCGGGATATAAATTCATAAACAATTGAAAAGCTTCTATAGCATTATTAGTATCCGTTTGATCTAATCTGGGATTTGGGGAAAGATGATAATAATTGACCCCAATCATAAAACGGGCATCTTCAGTGTATTCACTATTAGGATATCTTTTTACAAATTCTTTAAAATGATATACCGACGAAATATAATCCCGCATTTTAAATAAAGCATAGGCATACTTATAATGTGCCTCTTCTGCTCGGTCGGTCCCCATAAAAACCGAAATCAATTCCTGTAGCAAAGTAGAAGCTCTCATATAATCACCCTGGTCATAATACTCGAGAGCCTTTTCATACTTATAACCGTAGTCGGTACTTTTCAATATTTTTTGATATTCACTACAGGAGGCCAAAAATATAATGGCCATCAGAACGATTAATTTCCTCATTGTAATTAGGCGCTTTTGTGCATCTTCCGGTTTTAGGTTCAACATCACTCTATTACCGGTATAATTCCTTGCAAAGATACAGGTTTTACTTTGAATAATAAATTTCCTTGGATGGGTTTTTAATTTTATTTTTTTGATTAGATTCTTCATAAATCAAAAACCAAGCCATAAAGTATGAAATGAAAGTTTCATTTTTGCAATTTGGATAACGAAAGCATAAAAAAAAAATTAACTGATTGCCTTCTAGCCTATCGAGCAATATTACAATTAATTATTTTCCATAGTCTTCAACCAATCCATCAATGTAGCTTTGTGGAATTTTTGTATCCCTTCACAAATGGAATAATCCTAATCTAAAACGTATTATCTAATCAAATATAGGCTGAATAAGATTTGAAATAAACAAAAAACATTACCTTTGTCCCATTAAAATCAAAAAGCAATAGTACAGTGGACATTTTTGACAAAATAAAGCAAAACATGGGGCCCTTGGGCAAATATGGAAAGGATGCCCAAGGATATTTTATGTTTCCCAAGTTAGAAGGCGAGATTCATCCCCACATGACTTTTAGGGGTAAAAAAGTACTCACATGGAGCCTCAACAACTATTTAGGCCTAGCCAACCATCCGGAGGTAAGAGAAGCGGATGCACAAGCAGCTAAAGAATGGGGGCTTGGTTACCCAATGGGAGCCCGCATGATGTCCGGACATACCAGCAAGCACGAAGAGTTGGAAGCCGCCTTGGCCGAGTTTGTAGGAAAAGAAGATGCTTATCTTCTCAATTATGGGTACCAGGGCATGGTGTCTATCATTGACAGCCTGGCAGCAAGAAACGATGTCATTGTCTATGATTCTGAATGCCATGCATGTATCATGGATGGTATTTTCCTTCACAAAGCCAAAGGTGGCAAAAGCTTTGTCTTTCCGCATAATGATATGGAGAGATGTGAAAAAATGCTTAATATGGCCACCAAAAGGGTAAAAGAATCGGGCGGAGGCATCCTCGTAATTACAGAAGGTGTGTTTGGAATGGCAGGTGATTTGGGACATCTTCACAAAATTGTTGCTTTAAAAGAAAAATACGATTTCCGGATTTTAGTAGATGATGCCCATGGTTTTGGAACAATGGGGCCAACAGGCGCAGGAGTTGCCGAGCATTATGGCGTAACCGATAAAATAGATATCATATTTGGTACCTTCGCCAAATCTATGGCCGGTATAGGTGCTTTTGTTGCCAGCCGTGAAGATGTAATCCAATATCTGCGGTACAACATGCGCTCTCAAATTTTTGCCAAATCCCTACCCATGCCCATGGTTATTGGTGCAATGAAACGACTTGAATTATTACGCACTCATCCCGAACTAAAAGAACAACTGTGGACAGTGGTTAAAGCCTTACAGAAAGGGTTGCGTGATGCAGGCTTTAATTTGGGAAATACAGAGTCGCCTGTAACACCCGTATATTTAAATGGTACCGTACCCGAAGCGACCAATTTGACCATGGATTTAAGAGAAAACTACAATATCTTCTGCTCTATTGTTGTATATCCGGTTATTCCTAAAGGTCAGATTATGTTACGCTTGATTCCTACGGCTGCTCATACCCTCGAAGATGTTGAGTTTACCATCAAAGCCTTTTCGAAAATTAAAGAAAACCTGGAAGCCGGGAAATATCAAAGTGATAAAATAGCAAGCTTGTCTTAATTTGACATTAAAAAGTTTTTTTACTAAAAGGCGTTTTCATTTTTGAAACGCCTTTTTTTTAGGAAAAAATCCTGCTAACTATGTATTCCTTACCATTTTTTCCGAACAAATTTTATTAATTAATTGTTTTTCAAGTAATATTTGAAAGACATAAATCAAATAATAATGTTTTTTTCAATCTATAATGCCCCAACATTTAGAATGGTAAATTCGTTAAAATTCAGACCTATGAAATCAATACAGTTTATAGTAATGTTTCTTTTAGCCACTTTGGGCTCTTCGCAAGGAATATCCCAAACACTGCCTGCAGACACCATTCAGACATCTGCAGGGCCTTTAGAAATATATCACGTAGGTCATGCTTCTCTTTATTTTATTTTCAATGATAAAGTTATTCATGTTGACCCATTCAGCCGCATGGGAGATTATTCGACCATGCCCAAAGCTGATCTGATTTTAATAACCCATGCACATCCGGATCATTTTGACCTCAATGCAATAGAAGCAATTTCTAAAAAAGAAACAAAGATTGTTCTTAACCAAGAATCCTATCAAAGCCTTAAAAAAGGGGAGATTTTAAAAAATGGCGATAAAACAAAAATTTTAGGCCTGCAAATTAAAGCTGTCCCGGCTTATAACATTGTACACAAAAGAGACAATGGCGAACCCTTTCACCCCAAATATCGCGACAATGGTTATGTAATAGATTTTGCGGATGTAAGAGTATATATTGCCGGCGATACAGAAAACATACCAGAAATGAAAGATATTAAAAATGTAGAAATTGCTTTTTTGCCAATGAACCTCCCTTATACAATGACACCAGAAATGTGCAAAAGTGCCGCCCAAATGGTAAAACCGAAAATACTTTTCCCATATCATTACAAAATGGGAAAATCAGACCCCGAAAAATTTGCTCAAATTATGAAAGATGTTCCTAATATTGAAGTTCGGTTTCGACAAACCCGCTCGGAAAACAAATAAAATTATTTAATAGTAACACAATAACAAAACAGGGACTGTTTTAAACTAAAAGCAGTCCCTGATATTTTTAAAATTTGAACTTAAAAGGGAAATTCATCTTCCTGCTCACTTGGTGGTAGCTCATCGAGCTGATCGGGCAAGGGTATTGAGGGTGACGAAGGTAATTCATTATCATTATCCTCGACCTTTTCAACCCGCCATGCATCCAAATTAGTGAAATAATTTACTCTACCATCTCTCTCCCACCTATTCCCTTTAATATTAAAGCTGACTTTTATTTTATCGCCCAAATTAAATGGGTCAATGATAGAAACTCTATCCTGAACAGATTGAAATTTAACAAAATCGCTCCACTCCGCATTTTTTTCATTAACCACCTCAATAACAAACTCTCTTTTTTGAAATTTATCCGAAACCTTTACTGTTTCTTCCTTAACAATTAACGTTCCAATCAATTCAAAACTCATACAAATTCTTTTGAGGAATTATTCAATAACAATTTTTTCAATACGATCACCTTGTTCAATATTATCAATTATGTCGAGGCCTTCGTAAACTTTTCCAAAGCAAGTGTGCTGGCGATCTAAATGTTTGGTGTGTTCTCTATTGAGGCAAACAAAAAACTGTGACCCTCCTGTATTCCGGCCGGCATGTGCCATACTTAATACACCACGATCATGATACTGATGTTCTCCATCAAGTTCACAATTTATAGTGTATCCGGGTCCTCCGGTTCCCACTCTGCGATCACTCATATCAACAGAATAAGGACAACCTGTTTGAATTACAAAATTTGGGATGACACGATGAAATGCTAAACCGTCATAAAATCCACTTTTAGCCAGTTTTATAAAGTTTTCTACCGTGGCAGGTGCATCATCGTAATAAAACTCAACTTTCATTTCTCCTTTCGAGGTGTAAATAATGGCTTTTTCCATACTAATTTTATTTAGACCATAAAAGTACGCTTTTTATAGATAACATCAAGAATTTATTGCATAGGATGACCTATTATTCGAATAATGTCAAGCCAAACAAATTAGCGGTAAAACCACCTCATTAAATTAACTTTCCTCATTTTTTTATATCTTGTCAATTTCAAAATCAAGCATATGAAACCCGTATATTTTGTTTTGGCACTAGTATTGTTTATTCAAACAGGCTGTCAAAAGAGAACATATCAGGATCCCGGACCCTCTCTCATTTATTTGAACTTTAATAATAAAATAACCAATGCAGGCATACTACCTGTCCAGTTTCAAGGCGATCAATATGTTTCATACACTAAAGGGATTGCCGATACATGCTTAAATTTAACGAAAACAGCATTCTATCGAAAACCTTTGATCATAGACAAGGGATTTAATAACAGCTTTAGGGAATATGAAGGCTTTACCATTTTGCTATGGCTTAAGACAGATGCCTGTGATCCTTATGAATATGTTATTGCAGGGCAAAAAATTCCCACAAATGATTTTAACAACTTTATAGGTTGGCAAATAAGTAAAACTGTAACAGGAGGGTGGTACTGGCAAGCTTCAGATGGGTTAAATCACATTCATTATCGCCCTTTGGTGAGTCAACAACCTCTAAACGATGGACAATGGCACCAATTAGGGTTCTCTGTCAACAAAAAACTTCGTGAAGCTCGATTCTACTTTGATGGAAACCTCAAGGCCATTTTCAGTACTGAACAACTTGACAATATATTTCCTGGTGCCTCACTTTACATTGGCGTAGATCCTCTTGCCAGATATATCCGTCAAGAAACATTTAATGGTTTAATAGATGAATTAGGTGTTTGGTCGAAAGCTTTATCCGACGCACAAGTTGCTTATTATTACCAACAAATTTGTGGAAAAAAACTAAAACCATTTCCTGAATATAAAGACTCAGTTACAGTAATGACTTGGAATATCTGGAACGGTGGAACCAACCGAGGAAAATTCACCGGGATTCAACAAATTACAGATATCATAAAAGAGTCAAAAGCAGATATAATTTCTCTTCAGGAAACCATGGATGCTGGCGAAATTATTGCTGGCCAATTGGATTTCTTTTTATATAAACGTAGCGAAAATTTAAGTATTATTTCCCGATATCCTCCTACCCGAAGTTTTAATATTTTTCAACCACAACACTTTGGTGCAGTTATGCTGAATATAGGTCAAAACCGTAAACTTCTTATGAGTCCTTTATGGTTAAGCCTTCAACCTAATTTACCAGCCTATTTTATTAAAGAAAATGCCCGGTCCGACACCATTGAAGTCAGAGAAATGGAAACCAGAGGAAAGGAAATCAGATTCATTTTAAGTGAGCTTACTCCTCTAATTCAAGAAGACACTCCACATGCTACAATTATTGCAGGTGATTTTAACAGTGGCTCTCATCTTGACTGGACTACCCGCAACAAAAAGAGACACAACAACCTGGTAGTTAATTTTCCGGCTAGTCGCTTCATGTATGAGGCTGGATTTTTTGATGCCTATCGAACTCTATACCCTGATGAAACAACATTTCCCGGATATACATGGTCACCTGTTTACAAAGAAGGCCTCCAAACACGGATGGATTTTATATACTACAAGGGAAACACTTTAAAACCCTCCTCTGCCAAGGTCATCGACACCTGGCCGTACGGGTTTCCCTCAGACCACGCGGCTGTATTAGTTTCGTTTATTATAGAATAAAGGATTTATTCATCTTCCTGGTCATCAAATGGGAGTAAGCAGCCATAGTCTTCTTCTAAAAGAATGTCGTTAATTTGTTCAAGGTCAAAATATTCAGGATCTAACCCATCGGGAAACAATTCTTTAAAAAATCGATGTTGTGGATTGGACGGATCTTTAACTGCTTCGACCAACGCCTGGTATCCTATTGGTCCTCCGCAATCTTCCGGCGGGCACTCCCTTGCACCGTCGATACAAACGGGATAATATGCCATTGGGTCTGGGGCCAATACTTTTTCCAAAGTTATTCGATGTCGCCAGTCATCGCCAAAATCATAATGATAAATCATTTCATCCCCAGGCTTACGTAACAAATCATTAACCCTGACAATAGTATAATCTTGAAATAGCGTACCTTTATTCCATTCTATATCCCCTTGACCAAAAAAACGTTTTCCTTTTATAAAAACATGCATATGTTGATTTTCCCATCCCATAGTGGTTTGCAATACTTTATGAAAATCATGGAGAAACAAATCGGCTGGAATTTGCAATCGCCTCCAAATCAATGGCTCTATTTCTTGTAATTCCACTTTTACCTGATATATATATGGCGCTAACATATTCATAATCTTAACAATATTCAATGTTTATATTCCGCAAAAACTGGATTAATTTGTTTCCAAAGCTATAAAATTTTATCCAAATTCATTGTTATATTTAGAATTCAGTTTAGCCAAATTGTTTTACTATTTGATGAAATTGAAAATTAACTTACTAAGCGAAAGATTATACCCTCAGAAACACAAAGCATTTAAATTTAGTCTCAGGCAATTTATTACAGTAATATCCGTAAAAACCAACTTAATTTATTAGTTTTAAACTTTTTATGGCCAAGGTTTACCCCCTCCGACTCTCCTCCAGAATGGCTTATGACATAGCTCAACAAAGCTCATGCCGAAGGCTAGAGTCTTGAAATGATCCTGCCCCAACGGGAAAATCAACTTCCTACAAATCATAGAATTGATTAATTCACCATTTGCCAAAGCACTTTTGACAATTTATTATTGCGTTAAACTTAAGTTGATCATACTCATTTCTTAGTAATAAGGTCAACTTTGAAACAAATTAAGAAGTTATATAAGGCTTCAAATAGTGAATACCTAAAATCGTAAATTTCCCCAACTCTACCCCTTAATAATAAAGCAAATAATCAAAGAATCCCAAACCGCATGATCTAAAAGATTAAATTGGCAATTCTATCATCTAAAGCTTTTTGATCATTAGTAAAAGCAGCTAATCCGGCAAGGTTTAAAAGAGTGTCAATGGCTATTTCACCTTTCAAAATGGCATTTGCCCATCGTTCATGTTTTGGAATTTTCCCATCACTATCAATAAATAATGATTCGGCAGGCGTTAGATGAGGAAAAATATCAGGAATGCCTGCTTCTCGCAATCGGTCCTCTAACTCCCATGCATTTTCAGGCAATTGGCGGGCAAGATCACGAAATACTTTTTTTTCTAAATCGGAAACTTCCCATAACTTATTTATTTTTATCTCGGAAGTAGCCACACCAGGTTTATAAACCACATGAAAATCATGATCGGACATTGGTTGGCAAGGACCTTTAATTTTTCTCAAGGCATCGGAAACCACTTGTGGCGGAATAGTCATAACATCAATGCCACATAATAAAGGTAATTGCGAGTAATCACGAATACTGGCTGCAATAAGTTTTGTAGTTATACCCTCCTCCTCTCTAAGCGTTTTAATCAATTGTTGGGTATTATGAATCGTTTTTTCACCAGGCCCTTCAGCTTCGCCTAAACGATTTTGTTTCAAATATGCACCAATTCTACCTAAAAAAACATTCGTATAAGCAGGTTTGGCTAAAAGAGCTACCATCATATTTTGTCGGGCACTAAAAAGAAGGGTGAAATTTACCGGGATATTCAACTCATGTAGCTTTCTGGCGCCTAACACACCTGAAGGAGTCAGCGGAACTTTTACTATAAAATGATTTGGTTCTATATCATGAAAACGTTTTCCATAGTGAACAATACCTTCTACATCATGAGAAAGATCGGTATGAAGCTCAACACTAACCTTTCCTCCATAACGTTTAACCAATCTAAGACCATGTAAAGCATTTAATAAGAAAGCTATTTCAATAATACGCTTTTCAGAAGGGATCTCTTTAAATCGAGGAGCTATATCTTTAATTATACCATCGTAAATACCTTTTTGAACTTCCTTATTCAATAGAGTATTATTTGTGGTCAAGGCACTCACCTCAGGCGAGATAAGTTGATCAACTGCTTCCATATCACCGGTATCGAGCCAAATTTCGCTACCTGTTTTTTTACATTCTTTGAGACAAGGTTGCGATGGGTTAATTACTTTTTCATCTTTAAATCTATCCAAAAGTTCGGGTAACAGTTGCTCGGGAATATTTACTTGTGACATAGCAGTAGGTTTTGAGGTTTATCTTGCACCAAATTAATCAACAATTTATAAATTAACAACATTAGAATCTTAATTTTCATTCGTAATTATTTTAGTTAACTCTCTTTTGTCGCCTCGAATATACAGGCGATGAGGGTTTCATTCGTATATAATTTATTTAACTCATTGGCCGAATGGAACTCGCATGGCTTAATAAAATTTATACATGTCCTTTTGTGGCAACAGCCGCCATGCTCGTTTCATCCGCATAAATTTTATTTAACTCATTGTCCGAATAGATCTCGCATGACCTATAGTTTATAATTATTATTTAGGTAACTTTTGTTAGTCATGCTCATTTCATCTTGTATTGCCCCAAAAAATCGATAAATTTGCTTTCTTAACAACACCGTTAAACAAATATCTCGAAACATGAAAACACGACATATTACCTTTTTTATATTATTTAGTTTGATGAGTTGCGGCCCCTCACGAGAAGAAATTGTTTCTAACAAATTAAATGAGGCCATTATGTTGCGTGATAGTGGCCAGTATAATCTGGCCAAGCTAAAACTAGATACAATTATCAATCAATTTATAGATATGACCGATGAAGTAGCTTATGCTATTAAAATACTCGACGAAATTAAACTCCTCGAACAACAACGCAATCTTCAATATCTGGATAGTATGATATCGCTAAAAGAGAAAGAATTGGAACCTCTTTTAAAAAATTTTATCCGCTCCGACGAATACGGAACGCAACCTATTTATATACATAAACGTCAAAGGCCTGAAAATAGCTACAATCGCACCTTTCTTCGTGCCCACCTCGACACAAATGGCGAATTTTATATATCCAGCAGATATTATGGTCGCACATGGATACAGCACAATCAAATTAAAGTATACAATGCAGGACAATCGGTAACCTCTGAAGTAGTACCCGAAGATGGTTACCTAAACAGGCGCTTCCAGGATGGTGAAAGTAAATGGGAAATTGTGACCTATAAGGATGGTGCCGATAACGGTATAATAAACTTTATTGCATCAAATGCCGACAAACCGCTCAAAGTCCAGTTTATTGGCAAAAAACATTATTTTATTGTCATGGAATCATTTGACAAAGAAGCCATTCGCGACGGTTATGAAACATCTTTTGTCTTACGTGAACTTGCCGGGTTAAAGAAAGAGCGCAAACAAGTTTTACAGCAAATTGAGCAACTGGAAAAAATCATCAACACGCATCATTCGCCTCAGAAAGAAATTCGGCATGCCATGCGCTAATGATTTATTTATCCCTATTTCAAAACTTATTCCCATATAGTCCATCATACTATATATTATTAATTAAAAAAATCATAGAGATTCTGAACCATTAATTGGTGTCCAAACATCAATGCCATGTTCATTTGTATAAAATTTAAATCATTGTGAGAATAAAATTCTCATGTCGGTAACGATAAGTTTCTTATAGTAATAAGCTCTAAAATTAACTTTCTTGATTATGCTTGTTTAAATTTTCCATTTGAAATAGATAACCTATTTTATAAGCCATTTTCCTTTTCTTTTTGTTTTACAATTCCAAAACAGCTATCTTCGTCATCCAATAAAATTACATAGCATTGTGGAGAAACAGCAGCAATCCCGATGGTATGCCCTATATACCCGCTCTAGGGCCGAAAAAAAAGTTTATACCCAATTAAAAGAAATGGGTATTGAAGTATATCTTCCACTTCGCCGGGAACTTCGACAATGGAGTGACCGAAAAAAATGGATAGAAGTCCCGGTAATCAGTTCTTATGTTTTTGTAAACATTATCCCCCGCCAGTATCGCGATGTATTCAATGCCAATGGGGTTGTAGCTTATGTGTCACACAAAGGCCAGGCTGTTCCAATTCCTGACCACGAAATTGAAGCAATGAGGCGAACGGTCGAAAATCAATTCAATTTTTCTGTTGAAGCAGAATGCCTTCGCAAAGGCGAAAAAGTGACGATTTCAAGCGGTCCTCTTAAGGGCATTGAAGGCGAGGTGGAAGAAGTGCAAGGATCCAAAAAACTTTATATACGTATCAGCCACATTGGATATATGCTTGTCTTAAATATGGACGAGGTAATTAAGCAAACAAATGAATAAAAATCGGCTAACCAAACAAAATTAAGAAACATTCTATTTTGGCATATAAAATGTAATCGGGTCAAATAAAAACTCTTTACAAACCACAAATTAATAGAACAAATAAACGACTTCAAAATCACTTATGACAAACCAAATAGCTTAATCATATACCCCAACAATACCACCGGTTAACCGAACCAACTCAGTATAGGTATCAATTAGGTCAAGAACAGAAAGAAAGTAATTTACCGAGGTCTGAAGATAGCTCAATTGAACATCTCGAAAATTAAAAGAGTTAACAGCCCCTGCCCGGAACTTCTCTTCGGTGAGTTGCATATTTAACCGTGAGGCTTCCATATTTTCTTTACTTACCTGAACCAACTCTTTACGCACTTGATAAGTATCATACAAATTTAGAATCTGATTTTTTAAACGGTGCTTCATCTCCTGCAGAGTAATTTGTCCTATAGCCTCTTCCATTCGGGCAATCTCTATGTTTCGGTTGATTCGGTTACCGTCAAATAAGGTAAAACTTAAAGAGAAATTCACATAATAAGAAAAGTAACCATCAGAAAAACCATCCACATCCAAAGCACTGTTCAGCGATTCGGGATAAACATTATGGCCGGCACCTGCAGCTGCACTCAAAAGAGGAAAGCGTGAACGTTTTTCCAAAAGTTTTTGCTGCTCCAACAGGGCCAGATTTAAATATTGATTGCGAATGCTGCGGTTGTTACTCTCTACTTGAGAAATCATTTCTTCAAGATTAACCTCAGGAGCATCAAACTGCAGTTCACCCGATATTTCAAGAGTCTCTCCTTCCTCCATTCCCGTAAGATATTTAAGTTCCCGAATTACGCCGGAAACGGTAGCCTCTTGTTCCAGATAAGCTGCTTTATCGGTTAAATAAGCCGTACGGGCCTGCAACACATCGTAACTGGTTGCCGCTCCTATTGCCATGCGATCTTCAACATATTGAAGCCTGTCGGCCGACAATTCCATAATTTCCCGAAGCAATGCCAACTGCTGTTTAACAAAAAGAGCACGATAATAGGCCATTACAACAGCCTGTATCGTATTTTCCACCACTAAGGCAAGATTTCCTCCTGCCAGCTGCTCCAACGTTTCAAGTCTATCTTTCCGAATATGAGCAGAAAACCCGTTGAATAAAACCCAGTTAAGACTAACACCATTTTGCACAATCCCACTTTTCGTATCTTCCCCATAACGATCATTAAAACTATTGTTTAATGAACTCTCCCACATCAGGGTAGGCAACATTCCTGCATTACCATAGCTATTATTTAGACCCGCAATATCCAAATCGGCCCGGCTTATCCGAATATCATAATTATTCTCTAAGGCGGTCTGAATTAAAGCCTGAAGGGTATAACCACTATCGTTATTCTGAGCTTTTGCGGATAAGAAAAATAATCCGCTGATTATCATATATGTGAAAATCTTCTTCACGAGCCTTTATGTTTTGTTGTTTACCTTTTTGTCGCTACCCGGCGATCAAACAATTACAATTTATTGAAATATTTATAAACTCCTTATAACCGGAAAAATATCTGTTTCACGATTCAAAGGATTGTTGTTTGTGAATATTAACAACTTCCACCTCTTCAGGTGAAGGACGCCGTCCGGTAAATATCCACTTTAATATAACCCTTAGATCATTCAAAGCTAAGATGATCGAAGGAAAGAACAGCAAGATAAAAGCCGTCCCAAACAAAATACCGTAAGCCAGAGCCATGGCCATAGGAATCAAAAACTGAGCCTGACGACTGGTCTCAAAAATTATGGGGAATAACCCTAACGTTGTCGTCAGCGTAGTTAGAACTATGGGTCGGAACCTGGAAAGTCCGGCTTCGAACACGGCATCTTTCACGGTATATCCCTCTTCCAAAAGAAGATTATATTTCTGTAAAAAGACCACGGCATCGTTAACAATAACGCCCGAAAGAGCCACCATACCCCAAACACTTAATATCGACAGTGGAATACCGTGAACAGCATGTCCCCACACGGCGCCAAGCCATCCAAGAGGAACCATCGAAATGATTATCAAACCCTGTCCAAAAGATCGGAAATGGAACATTATCAGAACAATAATAAGTCCAAAGGCTGGAATAAAATATTTCATGATCTCATTTTGCGACTCCGCAGCATATTTCTGCTGTCCTTGATAATAATAGGAAACACCGGGATATTGCGCCTGCATAACCGGCATAATCTCATTACTGATTTTTTCCAAAATAGGAGGTACCGGTTCGTAAGGGTCCACCAAATCAGCATCAATACGCATTTCTCTTTTCCCATTGAAGTGACGGATAGCCACAGGCCCCCTCTCCAGAGTATATGTTACCAATTCAGATAAAGGATATTCTCCCTGAGCGGTTTTTATCTTCATATTTTCCAGTTGCCCGAGCTGTCGGCGGTCATCGGGAGGATAACGGACCCATACTCTTACCTCATCTTTTCCCTGCTGTAAACGTTGTGCCTGAGCACCGAAGAAGGCATTTCTTATCTGGCTCATAATGGCAAACATGTCTAACCCCAAGAAATAAGCTTTGGGCTTTAATTTAATTCGCACCTCTTGTGCACCCGGTGCCTCATTATCAATTACATCAGTTATCTCTGGAATATCTTCCAGCTTATCCAGCAGGAAATTACGGGCTTGATCCAATTCTTCCAGGTTATCACCCATTAAACTGATGGATATGGGTTCGCCCCAACGGTTTCGACCGGCAACCGAAAATTTATCGGCAGCAGGAACTTTACCTATATGCTCCCGAACCCGGGTGGCAATGTCGAATGCCGACACTTCGCTTCCCTCCAGATTACGAAGGTTAACGGCGATATGTCCGGCATGCGGCCCGCTTTCTTCACCATCGAAAGCACTTCCCATCACCAAATAGGTGTAATTGACAAAATTGGAAGTATCGTTATACTCTTCTTTCAGAGCTTCATTCACTTCCCATACGGCTTGTTCAAATTTTAACAAATATTCGTAGGTTTGACGTTCCCCTTCTCCCGGCGTAAAAGCCACATTCACATTAAAACTGTCGGGAGGTATGTTTGGAAAAAAAGTGGAAGCGATAAAACCTCCGCCAAAAAGACCTGCGGTAATAAGTATCAATGCAACCGGAACGGCTAAAGAAATATGCCTGTGCCGTAGAATGAAACGCAGCAAGCGCCCGTATAACCTGTTTCGCATCCAAACTATTATACTTTCCAATCGGTCACGAAAACGGTTTCCGAAATTAAGTGCTTCCTTTCTCCTTTGCAAAATATGAGGTGTCCCGATATGGGCCGGAAGTACCAAAGAGGCTTCGACCAGAGAAAACGCCAAACTTGCCACTACCACAAAGGCCATTTCACGCATCCGCTCCAAATTACCTTGAATTAACATCAACGGTAAAAAGGCCAAAATCGTTGTTGTTACCGATGTCAATACCGCCGGCAACACTTCCAGGGTACCGTCCACGGCTGCTTGCTTGGGCGATTTTCCTCTCTCAAAATGCGAATAGATATTCTCTGCAATTACAATCCCATCATCTACTAAAATACCCACAACGAGGATCATCCCAAACAATGAGATCATATTAATGGTCACGCCATACATTCCGGCCACTACAAACATAGCCAGAAATGAGGAAGGAATACCCCATGCCACCCACATGGAAAGACGGAAACTCAGAAAAAATGCCAGAATAATAATCACCAAAACCAGACCCATTCCCCCGTTCTTATAAAGCAGATGAAGGCGGGAATTTAACAGATCCAGAAAGTCGAAGGTCACAATTAATTCCGCATCATCATGTGAACGGTTAAATTCCTCCACATATTCATTGACATAGTTGGAAATGGCTTCCAAATCTTCGGTTATCAACTTATCTATTGTAAGGAATAGTGCTCTTTTACCGTTCAGCCAGGCACCACTCGGCGTTTCGGAAAATTGCAGGTACACATTTCCCAAATCACGAATTCGGATGAGCTGTCCATTAGCATCGGCAGTAACCACATATTCAGCAATTTCATCAGGATCGACGGTTCGCGACCGCGCACGAATAATTAAATATTGTTCATCACTTCGCAGCTCTCCTCCCGAAATATCACGATTATTGCGTGCTATGGCCTCACTGATATCGGCGTGGGTCAAACCATAGCGTAACAACATCTCTTCATTTACTTCCACAGCTATTTCCACTGACGGATAGCCTCCAATGCTGATCTGGCTCATCAGTCCACTCTGCAAAAAATCATCCTCAATCCTCTGAGCCAGGGTTTTGAGACGCATCAAGTCGGCACTGCCATATAATCCTAATCGAATAGCAGGAGTTGAAGAACGACGTTTAAACACGATTGGTCGTTCGGCATCGACCGGCAGGCTGGAAATACCGTCAACGGCATTTTTAACTTCCTGCAAAACCTCATCTATATCAAATTCACCGGTTGTTTCGATACTGACCTGACAAAAATTTTCCCGCGACGTGGAAGTTATCTCCTTAATTCCCGCTAATCCACGAATGGCCTGTTCAATTCGTAAGGTTATTCCCTCTTCCATCTCTTTCGGACTGGCACCCGGGTAGCTTACAGTAACATAAATATTTCGTGTTTCCACTTCCGGAAAAAACGACTTATTTAATTGCAAAAAGCCATAAATACCGGAAACGATAATTACCAAAATGAACAAATTGGCATAAAAAGGATATCGTACAAAAGTCTCAATTAATTTTCGCATAATTCATCGAAGGATTTTGTAAATGGGATTTCCCGAAACATTTAACAACGGTTCTACAACCAACTCTTCGCCTTCGTCCAGTCCTCTAAGGTAGAGGGTTTGGTCGTTTCGTTTAACAATTTCAATAGTCTTTTCAACCAGCCGCATATCTTTTATCACATATACATGATTGGTATTAAACACGGCATTTCGGGGCATTTCCATCACATCAGGAATAATTCGGCCATATAATTCTGCCGTTAAATACATCCCATCGTACAGACCGGCATCACCAGGCAACGACACAAAAACGCTTACGGCCTGCGAAGAAGGGTTAACCACCGCACCAATACGTCGAATTACTCCCTTTCGCCTTATTTTAGCCGTTTCATCCGAAACCCATACCGAATCGCCGGGCGACAACAGCTTAACCTCTTCAACGATCACCGGCACTTCCAGTTCGTAAAGATCCGTTCTGACAATGGTGGCCAGCTGAGTACCCACATTTACAACTACCCCCACATCCTGAAGTATTTCATTGAAAGCACCCGAAAAAGGAGCACGTATCAGATATTTATCCAGCCGTGCCTGATCGGCCAACAAAGAATAGTAACTACTTAAAATATTTCGGGAAGCCAGAAAGGTCCGTTCCTGTGATGAGCGAGGCTCAGGAAGGTCGGGCAATGGCTTATCAATGTCAATGCTTTCGAAGAAGGATTGCCAGGCCGGATATGACTCGGGAAAGTCCAGTTTCAGGTCGGGAAGTATAAGAGCCAGATTCTGCAGGAAAGTACTTTTACCGGCTTTAAGACTTAATGGAAATTCCGGATTAATAACTTTTGCGATAACCTGTCCTTTTTGAAATTTTTGTCCGTTTCGGAATGGCACATCTCCCTCTCCCAATCGTCCGGATACTTCTGAGCTAACAACAACTTTATTGTAAGCGTGCAATCGTCCGGAAGAATATATGACTGCCTGAAGATCCCGGTATTTCACTGTTTCTGCCTTAACAAAAACCTCTACTTGCGGACGAGGCGTCTTTTGAGGTTGTTTCTTAAGAGAAAATAAAATCATCATAATGATAAAACCAACGGCAACAATGCCTAGAGCAATTCCCAAAATCAAAAGTCTTCTCTTCATCCGTATTAAATTTGTTTAAAAAAATATGAAAAAACCGTCTGGAAAATATTTCACCTAATCAGAAAACAATTTACTTCCCATGCATGGTCAATCTTTTTTCAAAAAAACATCAATATAAAAAATGTAAATTACTTAATTCCATAAACTTATTCAATTCATGGAGTAATTATTTTACCAAATGAAACGAGCATGGCGGCTTTTGCCACAAAAGAGCATTTATAAATTTTATTAAGCCTTGCGAGTTCCATTAGCCCAATGAATTAAATAAATTATATACTAATGAATAAAGATTTGTTTTGCATGCACAGAATCCATTGACCAATACTAAGACTCATGGTTTAATTGACCCCAAAACCTACCTTACCGTTTATTCTGAACTCTTTCTTATCTTCACACCTTTTTCCATTCCGTATATTCACAACAGCCAACTCCTGAAATCGACACAGCCCATATCCTATGTTTTAGAAATTTTTCTTGGCAATAATACGATAATTCAAATTCTAATAACACACAAGAATGATAATTTGGTTAAATGGGAAAGGTGACAATCCGTTTCTAAAGTTAATTTCCATGAAAATTGTTTTCTTTGCTCTGCAAAAATATCATTTCTATAAAATATTTGAATGGATTACTTCAATTCGCATTTAGGCGAACTATCGGCATTGGTTACTGCCGTTTGCTGGACGGCAACCAGTATGGCTTTTGAATCGGCAGGAAAGAAAGTGGGCTCTTTGTCGGTCAACCTTATCCGCCTGGTAATGGCTCTTTTTTTGCTTGGTATTTATACCTGTCTGACCAAAGGACACTTTTGGCCATCAAACGCCGGTGAGCATGCCTGGTTTTGGTTAAGCCTTTCCGGACTGATTGGGTTTGTTGCCGGGGATTTAATGCTGTTTCAGGCCTTTGTGGTGGTAGGTGCCAGGGTATCCATGCTAATCATGTCTCTTTCTCCACCTCTTGCAGCCTTGTTTGGGTTGATTATTCTGGGAGAAAGAATGACTCTTATCAACCTGACAGGCATGATTGTAACACTAACGGGTATCATTTTGGTGGTATTAACCCGCCCCGGAAATGGCAAGAAAATTCACTTTAACTTTCCGTTAAAAGGATTGCTCCTGGCTTTTGGTGGTGCATCGGGACAGGCACTGGGTTTAGTTCTCAGCAAACTGGGCATGGGCAACCTGGACCCTTTCATGTCGACCCAAATACGAATCATCGCCGGCATTGTCGGCTTCACTATAGTGTTTACTCTCCTCCGTCGATGGGCCAACGTGTGGGAGGCATTGAGAAATCAATCGGCTATGAAACGCATTTCTGTCGGTGCTTTCTTTGGCCCATTTCTGGGCGTATCGTTCAGTTTGATGGCAATAAAATACACAAGTACCGGTATCGCCTCAACGTTAATGGCCCTTACTCCGGTTATGATTCTGCTGCCGGCACGCTACATTTTCAAAGAAAATATCACTACAAAAGAAGTTGTTGGCGCTTTTATCGCGGTAGCAGGCGTTGTGGTGTTTTTTGTGTTTTAACCTAATAACAACAATGCAATTCCTATAAGAATGCCCCCAAGGTATAAAGCCTTCTTCTTCACATTTTTTTCACCGAATATCAAGGCACCAAAAAGGAAGGGAATAATCACACTACTACGTCGAAGAGCTGAAATGACTGATATCAAGGATTCAGGCTCACTAATGGCATAAAAATAGAGGAAATCGGCCACCACCAGAAAAAGCCCAATAAGCGGGATGGTCCAACGCCAGTAAAAAGGTACCCGCTCCGGTCTTTTGCGACGGACAAACCATAAAACAGGTAACAGTAACAATACCTGATAAAACGAAAACCATGCCTGTACGGCAACACGGTCAACCTGACGTAGGATATGTTTATCGTAAAGTGCACTCACCGACCCCGCAATGGTTCCCGCAATGATAAACCACATCCATTTATTGTTTCGGAATGACAAACCCTCAAGCTTCCCCACAGTTGAAAATCGAAAAAAGAAAAATAGTGTCAAAACCATACCCGCCCACTGATAAATATTTAATTGCTCGCCGAAAAGGATTAATGCCCCTACCAGAGTCCAAAGCGGTCCGGTAGCCCTCACCGGTGCAACAATCGTTAGCGGAAGGTGCTTTAACGCAAAATAGTTAAACACCCAGGATATTAGCACAATAAAGGTTTTTAGCAAAACCATCAGGTGTTCCTGGGTTGTCAGGCGCGGTGCGAAAATAAAATCACCACTTTTTAAAATACCGCATTCCGACATCAACACGATTGGGATAAATATCAATGTACTGGTTAAAGCCCCGAAAAATAAAACCGGCCATACAGCATTGTCCTTTAAAGATTCTTTTTTTAATATGTCGTAAAAACCCAGAAAGAAAGCAGAAAACAGTGTTAATATCAACCACATATATACTACACAATAGATTAACTATTTAAATAATCAGCAATTAAACCAATAATGACCCGCAACTAATAAGAAGCTAGGTCAGTAATAAGCAATTTCTTTAAAATTTATCAAAACTTGCATGGTCATCTAAACCTATGCAGCATCGTATACTTCAACGATACTACTTATAAGACAAAAACTAATTAGGTCCATAAGAAAACGCTTTCCTTACGGACAAAAAAATACCTTACTACCAAAAGGTTATATGAAAATGTACTAAATTAAATGTTATTATTTAAACAACGACAGGCCTATAATTTATAATCATCAATATTTTATAGGTAAGCAATCTATAAATCAATTTTTTCAATTCGGCGCTGATGACGCCCTCCTTCAAATTTGGTAGTCAAAAAAACATCCACGATCTCTTTAACCTGTTCGGGCGAAAGGAAACGGGCAGGCATTGCACAAACATTGGCATCGTTATGGGCTCTACCTAAACGGGCTATTTCCGGATTCCAACTATAGGCCGAACGAACACCTGCATGACGGTTTAAGGTGATATTGATACCATTTCCGCTTCCGCAAAATGCTATGGCACGAGTAATTTCGCCCCTAGATATGGCATCACCCAACGGATGAGCATAATCAGCATAATCAGTACTTTCCGAACTATGGGTACCATAATCTTTCACCTCGAATCCTTTTTCTTTTAGATATTCTTTAACCATGCTTTTCATTTCATATCCTGCATGATCAGAGGCTATGCCTATTACTTTTGTGTTCATTTTTATTTATTAAAACAATTTTTAGGTAATTATAAGGTATCTAATAAATTTAATTGTAGGGCACAATTTAATCAACATTGATTATTCAACCAATTATTTTGCAAATAGAAAAAGCTTGATTAGCAGATTTATTGCATTCAATTTAACATATCGCTCTAGACAAATCCTACAAAGCATCAATAAACCAAACTAATAAACAAAAATTCCTGCCAAAACATTTAGGTTTTGGTTACACGTATTTAAAAAGTTAAGGTTTATGGTTTGAAAAAATATTCAGGTCTGCCCCTTCAAATAATAAAGGGGCACATGTCTAAAAAGCTGGTATTTCTCATGGTCATTCGTTTCATCCGTATAAAATTTACTTATTTCGTTGATATACTGCCTCTTATAAGCAGTCATTAGTGGTTAGTCGTTAGTTACTAGTTATTTTACACTAACCACTTGTTAACTAATAACTAATCACTTCTTCTGCCTTCTGCCTGTGCACTTCTGCCTTGGACTATTTTATACATGTCCTTTTGTGGCAACAGCCGCCATGCTCGTTTCATCCGTATAAAATTTACTTATTTCGTTGATATACTGCCTCTTATAAGCAGTCGTTAGTGGTTAGTCGTTAGTTACTAGTTATTTTACACTAACCACTTGTTAACTAATAACTAATCACTTCTTCTGCCTTCTGCCTGTGCACTTCTGCCTTGGACTATTTTATACATGTTCTTTTGTGGCAACAGCCGCCATGCTCGTTTCATCCGTATAAAATTTATCTTAGTTATTGGCCGGATGGAACTCGCATGGCTTAGTCAAATTTGTACATGTACTTTTGTGGCAAAAAGTCGCCATGCTCGTTTCATTTAACTAAATTCCCCTGACACTTAATTGGGACAGCTAAATTAAAAGGTATTATTTACTTTTAAAATTTTTGTAAGAAAAATTTTTCAAAACTATATATTTCTAAGCCTTATTAACCTCAATTCTCAAAGGTTTCTCTCTAATTACATTCCAACTTTTTTGTGTTATTTTGCACAAAGTAAATAACAAGGTTTGATAAAATTAACATAATATCATGATGCTTAATGGCAAACTATTAAAAAGTCATCACATCGGGATCACGAGTAAATTTCACACTGATTATCAAAAGCGTAACATGCACAGACAAATCCAATTTTGTTCAATAAACCAACCAATTAACCATGAATAATAAAACCCCTTTACCGGAAGCCTTTTTGGCTCGTATCCGTAAGACTTTTCCCCTTCCTGAACAGGAACAACTGGTACAAAGCCTGGAACTTCCACCAATTAGTTCTGTGCGTATTAATCCAAGAAAAACCAACATAAATTTCCCTGCCAGCCAACCAGTACCCTGGTGCAAACATGGCTTTTATTTAAAAGAAAGACCTCTTTATACAATAAATCCTTTGTTTCATGCCGGCGCTTTTTATCCTCAAGAAGCCAGCAGCATGTTTTTGTGGCATATTTTAGAACAGTTGTTACCAAAAGCTGATCGGGAAGACATAAAAATCCTGGACCTTTGTGGTGCTCCTGGTGGCAAAGCCTCTTTGATAGCCTCCTTGCTCGATGGCCAGGGTCTGTTGGTAGCCAATGAAGTCATTCGATCAAGAGCTGAAATCCTAAAAGAAAACATGCTTAAATGGGGGGCACCCAATGTAGTGGTTACACGATCCGATCCCGCAAAATTCACCGAACTATCAGGCCTTTTTGATATTATGGTTGTTGACGCACCATGTTCTGGCGAAGGAATGTTCCGAAAAGGCGATTGGGCACGCAGTCAATGGTCTCAAGATAATACGGCTCTTTGTGCTGTTCGTCAACGACGCATATTACAAGATGCATGGCCGGCACTGAAAGAAAATGGCCTTCTTATCTATTCCACCTGCACCTTCAATCCCGAAGAAAATGAAGAAAACCTGAAATGGCTTGTAAAAAAACAAATGGCCGAAGTACTCACTCTTACAACCCCGTCTGAGTGGAATATAACCGAAATCCCCGTAGAAACCGGTAACGGACTGGCATTCTATCCTCATAAAGTTAAAGGTGAAGGTTTTTTTATTGCCGTAGTCAGAAAAAACGAATTTCAAAAACCTTTATCTGTACGGAAACCAAAGAAAAAATCTGTCATTACCCCCACCAGTGACGTTGCTGCATTACTCAAATATCCTCAACAATTTTCATTTTTTGAAAATCTCAATCAATGGTCTGCCTTCCCGCAAAAATATGAAAGCCTGCTGTTTCTATTACAAAAGCAGTTAGATATTATTAACTTTGGAATTGTTTTGGGCAACCAACAACGAAAAAAATTCACACCGGCATTGACATTGCCGTTCAGTTGGGAGTTTAACAACCGTTTCCCAACAATTGACCTGGACAAAGAAGAGGCTCTTCACTATCTTAAGGGTGAAACACTACTCCCGAAACAAGGTCTGCCCAACGGGGTTGTTTTATTAACCTATCAAAACATCCCAATTGGATTTGTAAAAAATGTAGGAACGCGTTGCAATAACCTGTTCCCAAAGAATTGGAGAATACGCATGGAAATTGACTTTAGCTGAAAAAAATTATCTTTGCCGCCGAAAAAATGGCATCCATGAATATAAGACTCGTTCTGAACATTTTGGGAAGGGTACTCATAATCCTCGGATTATTTATGTGTACCAACTTTATCTGGGTGATTGCATATCATGAACCCACCTTCTGGGGACACTTTTATGCCTGCCTTATTACTCTGTTGGGAGGGATAGGCCTTTATTTAGGGAAATTCCGAAATACTCTATTTCTTTGACGGAAAAGCTATTATCACTATCTTTGAGCAAACAAAAAACCCCGAAATTAGGCACATTTGCCT
>NZ_FONA01000036.1 GCF_900112795.1 Thermophagus xiamenensis | reverse complement strand
GAACGGATGCTGGAAAAACTGCGGCAGCGACATGAAAAGCGACAGCGCGATATAGACCTCTGTTATTCAAAGCAATAAATCTGTTAAAGTAGAATTAAACAATTAGCGCAAAATGGGAACAAATTTCAACTCAATATTATTTCAAATTTTAGTCCGGACAAGTATGCCTCAAACACCAATAAAAAGGATGTAGAATTGTTGAAAAATCAGTTCCATCATTTACCTGATTCCATAAAAATATTAGGGCCCATGCCAAATGAGAAAGTCCTAAAACTCTTAAAAAATTCTCATGTAGCTCTGTTACCAACCTATGCTGATACTTATGGCTATTTCGTTTTAGAAGCCCAGGCATGTGGGTGCCCTGTAATATCAACCGATATAAGAGCATTACCCGAGATAAACAATAATGAGTGTGGTTGGATAATATCTGTTCCCAAAGACAAAAACGGGAATGGCATTTTGAAGACCGCTAAAGACAGGAAAATATTCAGCACTATTATTGAAAAGAAACTTTATTCCATAGTTAACGAAATAATTCTAAAGCCGGAAAATATTTTACCAAAAGCTGAAGCATCCATTGAAAGAATTAAAAAAGAACATGACCCGGAAAAACATGCCAATAAACTAATTAATATATATGTAACTTCGAGAAAATAACCCAATTCTTAAAACACAAATTTTAACAACTATAACCTAAAGAATAGAGTTACATTAAACAAACATTTGAAAATTAAATGCGAACTAAAATTTCCCTTCTCACCGACGGCATCTACCCCTATAAAATGGGAGGCATGCAAAAACACAGCTACTACCTGGCCAAATACCTGGCCCGAGAGGGTGTAAAAGTGGATGTTTACCATGCCATTTCGGAAGAAGAAAAATTAACCAAAGAGGCCGAAGGTTTTACACCTGAAGAGTTGAACAACCTAAGGTTTTTACCGGTTCGCTTTCCAAACACCAAAAGATATCCCGGTCATTATATTCGGGAAAATTATATATACTCAAAAAGGGTATATCAGCAATTTATTCAGCAGCCGTTACCCGACTTTGTATATATTCAAGGATTTTCAGGTTGGTATTTACTAAAAAGAAATAAGTCTAAAAAAATCATTAAAACCGGTATCAACTTTCATGGTCTGGAAATGTTCCAGAAAGCACCTAATCAGAAGGTCAAGTTGGAGCATTATCTATTGAGACCATGGACGAAATGGAATCTGCAACATTCTGATATCATTTTTTCGTTGGGTAATAAACTTACCAAAATTCAACAAAAGATTCGTCAGACACCCTCAAAAATTATTGAAATCCCCATTGGAATAACAGAGGACTGGTTATTTACAAATCCTGAATTTAATCAAAATACTCTCCGAAAATTCGTTTACATCGGTCGTTACGAACGCAGAAAAGGCATCGAAGAACTGACTACAGTTCTCAATAATTTATTAAATGGACCAACCACAAATTTCGAATTTCATTTCATTGGTCCCATCCCTGAAAAGAAACAAATTAAAGGAATGACCAACCTCATCTACCACGGAGAGGTTCGAAATGAAAATAAAATAAAAGCCATTTTAAGGGAAGCGGATGTTCTGGTTTGTCCGTCGTGGAGCGAAGGAATGCCTACCGTTATTCTGGAAGCCATGGCCAGCGGATGTGCCATAATTGCCACCGATGTGGGAGCCGTGAGTGAGCAGGTGGATTCATCCAACGGGATAATTATCCCACCCGGAAATAAACCCGCTTTAAAGAATGCCCTGCTTGAAATGCTTAATATTAATGAAAATTTATTGCAGCGAATGAAATACAACTCAATTTTTCGGATAAAAGAAAAGTTCCTGTGGGAAAAGGTAGCTAAGGACACAATTAAAGAGATAAAACACATTATGAAAGACAATAATCAGCAAATTAAATTACATTAAATTACATTTTCGGATAATTAGCAAAACAACCTTAATCATAAACTAATAATTTACTGCAACAATTTAAAAAGCAATAGTAAACCGAAGGTAACAATCTCAAAATTTCTTTTCTTTGCCTAAACAAAACCAACATTTTCATAAATGTTAACAGAACTCCTGTACGAAAAAAACAACTACCTAACACTGCTCTTTTGGTTGGCCTTGGGCATATTTACGGGTCCACTGGTCTATTTGGCGGTGCCGCTTCACATGTTTTTTCTAAAGAACAGGGGTGAGTGGTTGTGGCTGTTGCTGGGTTTCTGGCTGGTTTTGACCTTTAGTGACAGTCGTCAAGGCATCTTCGCATTCGCAAAAAATTTAAAAACAGCAATGATGCTGATGATGGGGGTCTTATATTTCCTGATGCCCACAGGCAAAGACCCCATGAAATTTGTCAAGCCCTTTATTCCGTTTTTTATTGTTGCTTTTGTTTCGTTGATTGGCAGCCCGGTGGCTTTCACCGGTTTTCAAAAGACGGTATCATATGTTTTGTTACTCACGGTCATCCCTCCTCTTGTTGATCTGTTGCTAACGTATGAACGGGATCGTTTTCTTTATCATCTGGTGATGGTGGGCGTGGTTGTTTTGAGCATTGGTATTGCATTGCGTTTTCTGTCGCCCGGCTTTGTCATCTTTAAGGGGGAGCGTTATTCCGGCTTACTGGGCAATCCCAACGGGATGGGTATTTACGGATTTCTCTTTACAGTCCTTTTCACCTACATACACTATTTTCACCGTCATTTGTTTACGCGTAATCAGGTTATTTTTGTGTATCTCGTAATTTTTGCCTCTTTGGTGATGGCGGGTTCGCGAGGAGGACTCTTTTCCACCGCCCTCTTTGTGGCTGCATGGTTTTTAATAAAGAGAGATGCCGTAATGGGATTCATCGTTATGGCTCTTCTGTTTATTTCGTACCAGATTATTTTGGCTAACTTTGAAGCCATCGTGACTTCGTTGGGTCTGGCCGACTATTTCCGTCTGGAAACCTTGGAGACAGGCTCGGGACGGGTGGTGGTAGCAGAAGTGGCGTGGGAAAACATACAGAAAAACTATTGGTTCAGCCACGGCTTTACGTACGACGAACATGTATTGGCTCAATATAAAGAATATTTCGAACGACATGGTCACCAGGGCAATGTTCACAACAGCTGGCTCACCATGTGGCTTAACACGGGTCTGGTGGGACTTGTGTTGTTTAGCATTGGCTGGTTAACAGGCTTTATCAGGGCCTCACACCACACCCCCCTGGTCTGGGCCTTGTTCTTCGGCATGCTGATTTCCATTTCGGTGGAATCGTGGCTGACCGCCTCTCTTAATCCCTTTACCATTGTGCTGGTCATCATACTAAGCATGCTGGGAAATGAAGATTTCTTTGGAGACGGATAAGATAGATAAGGTGGATTAGGCCATTAGGTCATTGGGCCACTAGGCGATTAGGTTATTAGGCTAACGGCCTATTCCAGCCGCGGAGCGGCGACAGAGTGGTAAAACGGGAACAAGCTTCCCCACCCTCACCCCCCCAACCCCCTGAAGGGGGTGCACCGGCCCGCAGATGACGGAAACCAGAGGTCAGAAGCCAGAAGCCAGTTAGACCATTGGGCCATTAGGCTATTAGGCTATTAGGCTATTAGAAACGGAGTCCGAAGGACTCCTATGTTTATAGCTTAGATGCAATAAGCCAGAAACCAGAAACCAGATAAAAGGATATAAGTAGAAATAAGATGGAAATAAAATAGATATAAATTGTATAATGTAAAAATGGTCTAATGGCCTAACGGCCCATTGGCCTAAGGGCCTATTTTCTATTGGCCTATCAACCTAACGGCCTTTATTGTCAGCCGCGGTGCGGCGACAGAACGGTAACGGTGGAAAGGCGAAATGGTGGAAGGGTAGCCCCAACGTAACAGCAGAACGTTAAGGCAGAAATAATTAAAGGATAAAAATAAAATGGAAATAAAATAAATATAAATTGTATCGTGCAAAATCAACCTAACATCCTATCGCCTAATGGCCTATTGGCCTATTGGCCTACTAGCCTATCGGCCTAATAACCTAAAACCTAATAGCCTATTAACCTATTGGCCTACTAGCCTATCGGCCTAATAACCTATCGGCCTAATAGCCTAACCAGCCTAATACTAATAACTCAACACCAACCATGACAATACTGTTTCAATATACTGAGTTGGCATCCTATTTTTTAGCGGGGGTGCGCGAACTGGTTCAACAGGGGCACGCGGTCCATATTGTTCGATGGCCGGTAAATAAGGAAGCACCGTTCCGGTTTACCTTTCCGGAGGGAGTTACGGTTTATGAGCGTCAGGACTACAACACCAGGCAACTGGTTGCTTTGGTGCGGACGATAAGGCCCGACCTCATCATCACCAGCGGATGGGTGGATAAGGGTTATTTACAGGTGTGCCGGAAGTTTAAAGAAACTATCCCTACTGTGATGAGCATGGATAACCACTGGCTGGGGACAGCCCGTCAGCAGGTGATGCGACTGGCAGCTCCTCTCCTGCTTCACCGTTTCTTTACACATGCCTGGGTTCCGGGCGCTCCGCAGAAGCATTATGCCCTGAAGCTGGGATTCCGTCCCGAACGCATCGCCGAGGGTTTCTACTGTGCCGATGTGGATCACTTTTCCGGCGCCGCTCCCGACCGTTGCGAAGCCTCGCCCTTCCCGCGTAAACTCATCTATGTGGGACGTTACGTCCACCAAAAGGGTCTGGACCTTCTCTTCCCGGCCTTTATGGAGCTTCAGAAAGAGACACCCAACGACTGGGAACTGTGGTGCGCCGGCACCGGCGATCTCTATGACCAACGGCCCACCCACCCCAAAATTAAGCATCTGGGATTTCTGCAACCCGATGAGTTGAAAGAGACGCTGAAAGGTGCGGGTGTCTTTGTCCTTCCCAGCCGCTTCGAGCCCTGGGGCGTCGTGGTGCATGAGATGGCTGCCGCAGGCTTTCCCATGATCTGCTCATCGGCCGTGGGTGCCGCCACCCGCTTCCTCGAAGATGGTAAAAACGGTTACCTCTTCCAAAATGAAAGCCGGGCAGACCTGAAACAGGCCCTGAAACGAATGATGTCACTTTCCGATGAGGAGCTGCGCACCATGGCACGCCACAGTCATAAGCTGGGCATGAGCTACACCCCGAAGATGTGGGCGGAACAGGCGGTTAGGACAATAGGCCAGTAGGTTATTAGGCTATTAGGCCGTTAGGCCATTAGGCCATTGGGCTATTGGGCTATTAGGCCGTTAGGCTGGTAGGCGATGAGATTGAAGGGATTGAATGGGTTGATGTGCTAATGTGCTGATGTGCTAATATGCTGATGATATTGGAAGTTAGAAATCAGAAATAATTATTGGATATATGTGGATATAAATAGAAATAAAGTGGATAAAAATGGTTAAACGGTGGAATGGTGGGATGGTAGCTGCGGAGAGGCGACAGAACGGTAGACAGGATGCCAGAAGCCAGAGACCAGAAACCAGATAAAAGGATATAAGTAGAAATAAGGTGGAAATAAAATAGATATAAATTGTATGATTTAAAAATGGTCTAATGGCCTAACGGTCCATTGGCCTAAGGGCCTATTTTCTATTGGCCTAATGACCTAATCGCCTAACGGCCTATTCTAGCCGCGGAGCGGCGGAAGAGTGGTAAAACGGAAGCAAGCTACCCCACCCTCACCCCCCAACCCCCTGAAGGGGGTGCGCCCGCCCGCAAAACCAGAAGCCAGTTAGGCCAATAGGTCATTAGGCCATTTGGCTATTAGATACGGAGTCCGAAGGACTCCAATGTTTATAGCAAAAATGCAACAATAAAACCATCGACGCCGTAGGTGTCGAATAATCATTGGTCATAAATGGTAAGGTCAAATGTTAAAACGGTTGAATGGCGGAATGGTAGAATGGCAGCCCCAACGTGACAACAGACCGTTAAGGCAGAAATAATTAAAGGATATAGATAGAAATTAGATGGAAATAAAATAGATATAAATTGTATGATGTAAAAATGGTCTAATGGCCTAACGGCCCATTGGCCTAATAACCTAATTGCCTAACGGCCTATTCTAGCCGCGGAGCGGCGGCAGAGCGGTAAAACGGAAATAGCTCCCCCGCTCTCACCCCCCAACCCCCTGAAGGGGGTGCGCCGGCCCGCAAAACCAGAAGCCAGTTAGGCCAATAGGTCATTAGGCCATTAGGCTATTAGATACGGAGTCCGAAGGACTCCCATGTTTATAGCAATAATGCAACAATAAAACCATCGACGCCGTAGGTGTCGAATAATCATTGGTCATAAATGGTAAGGTCAAATGTTAAAACGATTGAATG
This sequence comes from Thermophagus xiamenensis, assembly GCF_900112795.1. Classification (GTDB taxonomy): domain Bacteria; phylum Bacteroidota; class Bacteroidia; order Bacteroidales; family Marinilabiliaceae; genus Thermophagus; species Thermophagus xiamenensis. The sequence goes on along the minus strand of NZ_FONA01000036.1, from coordinate 4,836 downwards.
GTAGAATGGCAGCCCCAACATAACAGCAAAACGTTAAGGCAGAAATAATTAAAGGATATAGATAGAAATAAAATAGATATAAATTGCATACAGCAAAATCAGTCTAATATTCTATTGCCTAATAACCTATTGACCTAATCGCCTAATAACCCAATGGCCTATTAGCCTAATGGCCTAATTGCCTAACGGCCTAATAACCTATTGGCCTAATTGCCTATTGGCCTAATAACCTAACAGCCTAATGGCCTAATAGCCTAACAACCTATTACATTATGTGCGGAATAAACGGAATCATATCCGGAACGATACAAGACAAAGAGGCCCGTATAAAGGCCATGAACAGCCGGTTGTCACACCGTGGTCCCGATGATGAGGGACAGTGGGTGGAAGGTGTCGCCGCCCTGGGACATCGGCGTCTCTCCATCATCGACCTGTCGGAGGCGGGCCACCAGCCCATGATCTCGGCCTGTGGACGCTATGTGATGGTCTTCAACGGTGAGATATATAACTATGCCGATCTTCGTCAGCGTTTCAACTACCCGTACCGGTCACAGACCGACAGTGAGGTGGTGCTGGCTGCCTGGTCGGAGATGGGCCACAAATGCGTGGAGCTCTTCAACGGCATGTTTGCCATCGCCGTGTGGGACAAGCAGGAAAAGACCCTCACCCTTGTTCGCGACCGCCTCGGCATCAAACCGATCTACTGGTGTCACACGCCCGAAGCCTTTTGTTTCTCATCCGAGATACGTGCTTTAACGACATCTAATCTAATATCCGGGAAGCTGGATGAGGCTTCCGTGGTTGATTTCCTTCGGTACCAGACCGTCCAGGCACCCGATACCATCCTGAAAGATGTTCATCTGATGGTTCCGGGGACCATCTTAAGATATGAGTTATCCTCCAACCAAACCGGTGTGGAGACCTACTGGTCGCCCTTCAGGGCAGGGAAAAAGACCCCTGAAAGCTACGAAGAGGTAAAGCGCGAGGTTCGTCGCCTCTTTTTTAAGGCGGTGGAACGGCGGCTGGTAGCCGATGTTCCGTTCGGAGCCTTTCTTTCGGGAGGCATCGACTCGAGTGCCATAGTAGGTGCTATGGCCAAAGTATCGAACCGACAGGTGGATACGTTTAACATCACCTTTTCGGAGGATGACTTTTCAGAGGCACCCTATGCCCGCCATGTGGCCAAAATGCATAAAACCAACCATCATGAGATACACCTGAAACCCGAGGATTTCCTGCAGATGATTCCCGACGCCCTGGCAGCTATGGACCACCCCAGTGGCGATGGTCCCAACACCTGGGTGGTGTCGAAAATGACCAAAGAGGCAGGCATCACCATGGCACTCTCGGGTCTGGGCGGCGATGAACTTTTTGGTGGTTACCCCATCTTTAACCGTATGGTCACCCTCGAACAACGAAAATGGTTGTGGCATTTACCTCTATCCCTTAGGAAAGCAGCCGGTAAGGCACTGATGGCCTTAAAGCCGGGCGTAGCCTCCACCAAAGTGATGCGCCTTATGACCATGAAGAATTATCATTTCGAGGAAGCCTTTGCCATTTCCCGTCAGGCACTGATGGACCCTCAGCTGGCGGGGATATTGCGTAGCAGCTCTTTGCCTGAACATAACCCGGTACGATGGCTACGGCAAAATAAGGTAAATGAAACCGGTGAAGTGTTGTCACGGGTCTCCGTTGCCGAGATGACCACCTACATGCAAAACGTATTGCTGCGCGACAGTGATCAGATGAGCATGGCCCATGCGCTGGAAGTGCGTGTCCCCTTCCTCGACCATGAGCTGGTAGAGTATGTCCTCTCGCTTCCCGACGCCTTCAAGCGCCCTGTCACACCCAAAAAGCTGTTGGTTGACAGCCTTCCCGACCTGCTACCCGACTACATCGTGAACCGTCCCAAAATGGGCTTCGTCTTCCCCTGGCGCGACTGGCTCAAAGGTGTGATGCACGATTTTGCCGACCAACGCATTCGCACCCTGGCGCAACGCGAAATGTTTTACGAGCCCGGCGTACTGGATATCTGGCACCGCTTCCTCAAAGGAGATCCATCAGTCACCTTTTCCCGAGTCTGGCCCCTGGTAGTGCTGGAAGAGACGATCAGATCGTTAGGCCAATAGGCTATTAGGCCATTGGGCTATTAGGCCAATGGGCCGTTAGGCGGTTAGGCCAATGGGCCATTGGGTAATTAGGCCGTTAGACTATTAGGCCGATAGGCCATTAGGCTATTAGGCGGCTAGGGGATTATTGTGAGTTAAATTTTCTTTTTTGTGCGATTAAAGAGTTAATCATCTTTGATATTTCAATGCCCAATTCTTCCATTTCGTCAAGGGTACTAGAGGATATTATCTTTTTATAATAAAACAGATTTAAAACAGTGATAGCTTCAAACAATGAACCACGGGCAAAATATAGATAATTTATTTTTTCTTTATTACTTATTCTTCCTTCTCCTTCAGCAATATTTTGCGGGATAGAAGATGCCGCCGCCTCCAATTGCTCAACCAAACGATAATGCCCATGAACACCTTCGGCAATATCCAAACATCTTTCTGCAAAATGCATCGCTTTTTGCCAGACCCGAAGATTCTTAAAGCTAAAATTCTCCATAATAATTCTATCAATTATTAAAGGAAAATACACCCTATAATCCTAATAGCCTACAGCCTAATCGCCTAATAACCTAATAACCTAATGGCCTAACAGCCTAATGGCCTAATAACCTAATAACCTAATGGCCTAACAGCCTAATGGCCTAATAACCTAGTGGCCTAATGGCCTAGTGGCCTATCGGCCTAACAGCCTCTGATACTTTCCTTCCAACCCCGCCTCTTTCAGGTAATTCCTGGCCACAAAACGGGCATTTTCGCTCATCTCCTGCCATTGTTGAGGTGTCAGGGTTATCGCTTCCTTGAAGGCCTTATGCCAATCCATCCGGTTATTATCCGGGACGACCCATCCTGCCTGAAGGTCCTGCACGTGGTTCCAGGGCGTTTTGTCGCTGATGAGTACGGGCAGCCCGGCGGCCAGGGCTTCAAAGATGGAGTGGCCGAAGTTTTCGCCGAAGGTGGGCAGCACAAAGCAGTGATATTGCGAGAGGATGCCTGCTACTTTTTGGGGTTCCACCGCCCCTTTATAGTTCACCGTCACGTTGGGAGGCATCCGCTCAATGAGGCGCAGACATTCCTGCCAGTATTCATGGTCTCTTAAGGGGCCATAGATATCGTAGATAACTCTTTTCTCCCCCTTATAATCTTTCAAAACATTTAAAAAAGTGATGTGATTTTTCATTCTCACCACCAGCGCTACGGTCACCACCCTTAATTCATCTTTTCGGAAGAGAGGTGTGGGGTTGTTATTCAATACAGCAGGGACGTTACCGGCGATGGTCACCTGTGCCCTGCTCCCCACATGACGGCGGATATCCTGTTGTTCCTGAAGGTCGGTGGCATGCCATGCCACATTGGGACGTCGGAGGAAAGGCTTCATAAGAGAGAGGAAGACACGCTTCTTGGTGGCCTTCAGTGCCAGAGCCCCCTGCTGAAACATGCCACGGGGTGCCACGATGTATCGGGTTTGTCTCATGCCATGCAACACATTGCCTGCCAAAGGATATACGGTGGCAAACAACGAGAAGAGGCCGTTGATGTACACCACCTGAGGCTTCACCTCGCGGACGAGTCGCGTAACACCTCCAAAGGATTGATACTTTGGAGAAGCATAAAAGACGGATGCCTTGCCTTCAAAATCGACCCACCGGTCGGCATCCACCGTCAGAATGGTCCCGTCCAGGTCTCTGTTGGTGGTCACAACATAAAATTCATACCGGTCTCCCAGCAGCCGCACCATGTTGGTGATAGATTGTACCGGTCCTCCCGCCTTAAAGGCCGGGGTGAAGTAGTCGTAAAGAATAACTATTCTTTTTTTTGTTTCATTGAGGTCCATGGGGCAAAGATAATATATTAGGCAAATAGGCCGATAGGCTATTAGGTCATTAGGCGGTTAGGCTAATAGGCCATTAGACCGATAGGTTATTAGGCCGATAGGCTATTAGGCCAATAGGCCGTTAGGCCGGTAGGCCCTTAGGCCAATGGGTTATTAGGCTGTTAGGCCAATAGAAAATAGGCCCTTAGGCTAATGGGCTAATGGGCTAATAGGTTATTAGGTTATAGGCCATTAGGTCAATAGGCTGTTAGGTTATTAGGCCGTTAGGCGATTAGGCAATTAGGCCAATAGGCTGTTAGGCTGATTTTGAAGCGAACAATTTACATCTATTTTATTTCCATTTATTTATATATCCTTTAATTATTTCTGCCTTAACGTTCTGCTGTCACGTTGGGGCTGCCATTCTGCCATTCCGCCTTTCAACCGTTTCACCATTTTATCATTTGTGACCAATAATTATTCGACACCTACGGCGTCGATGGTTTTTGTTGCTGCTTTTTAGCTATAAACATGGGAGTCCTTCGGACTCCGTTTCTAATAGCCTAATAGCCTAATGACCTATTGGCCTAACTGGCTTCTGCGGGCAGGCGCACCCCCTTCAGGGGGTTGGGGGGTGAGGGAGGGTGTTTGCCTCTGGTCTACCGTTCTGTCGCCCCGACGGGGCTCAGGTTGTATATGGTTGCACTATTGCTCCTGTTTTCAACGATGGTTGGTCAGTTCATGAGGGGCTCAGGTTGTATATGGTTGCACTATTGCTACAAAGCTGTCGCCGCTCCGCGGCTGAAAATTGTTAATATTCATCAGAAGTATACCACCAATATTCATCAAAAGTATACCACTTTTCCAGAGCTCTCATTGATGAATGAGCGAAGCGAAATGAAG
>NZ_FONA01000004.1 GCF_900112795.1 Thermophagus xiamenensis | reverse complement strand
ATATTTATCAAACCGGGAAAAAGAAAAAATTAACTTTGCAATACGAACTAAACTGAGATAGATCTTTATCCGGACACACTAATTTAAACACTACCTTTTTTTTTGCTCATGTTAGGGTGATGCTTTATTTTTACCTGCAACAAAATAAAAGTTTATGGCTGGTAATACATTTGGAACATTATTTAAGCTAACCTCTTTTGGTGAATCCCATGGAAAAGGGATTGGTGGAATAATTGAAGGGGTAACCCCCGGCTTGGAATTGGATGTTGACTTTATTCAAAATGAACTCAACCGAAGACGTCCGGGACAATCTAAAATTACTACACCACGCGATGAAAAAGACCAAGTGGAGTTTTTGTCCGGTGTGTTTGATGGTAAAGCAACTGGAACTCCTCTTGCCTTTATTGTATGGAATAAAGATCAGAAATCAGGGGATTACGATAATCTCAAAGAAATTTATCGACCTTCTCATGCTGATTATACTTATGATGTCAAATATGGCATACGCGATCACAGAGGAGGTGGTCGTGCCTCTGCCAGAGAAACTATTGCCAGAGTTGTAGCAGGAGCTATAGCAAAATTAATGCTTCGCCAAACGGGGCTCGATATTAAGGCCTTTGTTTCACAAGTCGGAGAAATTGGTTTGTCAAAAGAGCCTGATGACCTTACGATGATTGAAGCTACACCGGTTAGATGTCCTGATCCTGAAACCGCTCAAAAGATGATTGAATATATAGACAAAATAAGGCAGGAAAAAGATTCAGTAGGGGGCGTAGTGAGTTGTGTGATAAAAAATGTTCCTATTGGATTGGGGGATCCTGTATTTGATAAACTTCATGCTAAATTAGGGCAGGCAATGCTGTCAATTAATGCGGTTAAGGGTTTTGAATATGGCATGGGTTTTAAAGCTTCTTCAATGAAAGGCTCTCAACACAATGATGAGTTTTTCGTAAAAGATGGTCAGATTAAAGCCAAAACCAATCGTTCCGGAGGAATTCAGGGTGGAATTTCAAACGGTGAAGATATTTACTTTAACGTTGCTTTTAAACCGGTTGCAACCATTCTTAAAGAGCAACGAACCGTAGATAAACAAGGCAATGAAACCATTATGAAAGCTCGTGGTCGTCATGACCCATGCGTAGTGCCAAGAGCTGTCCCTATCGTTGAGGCCATGGCCGCAATGGTTATTGCGGATGCTTGGTTGTTAAATAAAACCTACCGGAACTCATAACAGATTTTTTTGCGCATTAATGGGTGTTGAATTGAGGCTAAATCCTTTTTTTTTAAAGGAGAAGGAAAACTATTTTTTGCAGTTAAATGTCAAAATACAAAAAGTAAAAAATGTTTAAACGCTTACCGTTGCATTGGAAAATTATTATTGGTCTTGTTTTGGGTATTGTGTGGGCTGTTTTAAGCAGTTTCTGGGGATGGACGCAGTTTACCGAACATTGGATTGCCCCGTGGGGACGAATTTTTATTAACCTTTTGAAACTTATTGCAGTTCCCTTGGTGTTGTTTTCTATAATGGGAGGAATTGTGAGCCTGGGTAATCCCAAGGACTTGGGAAGACTTGGTGGAAAGACCTTGTTGTTGTATCTGATTACAACCTCTATCGCCGTTACGGTAGGTTTATTGTTGGTTAATTTTGTTGCGCCAGGCAAAACACTCGACTCTAATGTGAGGTTGGAAAATCGACTGGGATATGAATTATGGCTTTTGAATCAGGGCCAAACGCCCAATGATGGTCGGTGGTTGTCTTCTGATTCAACTTATTCCGACCTTTTAAAGACTATTGCTTCCCGTCAAGGCCTTGAGGAATCAGAGGAAGTACGTACTCGTCTCGCCACCGCTCAAAAAGCTGAAACGGAAGGACCTTTAGTTTTTTTAGAAAATATGGTTCCGGGAAACCTGTTTGTAAGTCTGAGTGATAACCGGAATATGCTTCAGGTAATATTTTTTGGAATTTTCTTTGGAATCGCTATACTTTTTATCGATAATAAAAAAAGAGGGGTCTTAACAGGGGCTATTGATGCTATATCTGAAGTATTTCTGAAGATGGTTGACCTAATTATGAAGGCTGCTCCCTATTTTGTATTTGCTCTTATGGCGGGTATGGTGAATCAGATGGCAGGTGATAATCCTTCCCATGTGTTCGAATTGTTTAAGGGTCTCACATGGTATGTTTTGGTTGTTATCGCAGGGTTATTGATTATGGCTTTCGTTATTTATCCGGCTTTTATGGGGCTGTTTGTTAAAGGCCTTTCTTTTAAGGATTTTTTGAAAGGTATTAGTCCTGCTCAGATGTTGGCATTCACAACCAGCAGTAGTGCTGCCACCTTGCCTGTTACCATAGAATGTTTAGAAGAAAATTTGAAGGTCGATAAACGTATTTCAAGTTTTGTGTTGCCTATTGGGGCTACTGTTAATATGGATGGAACCAGTCTTTACCAGGCTGTTGCCGTGGTATTCCTGGCACAAATGCATATGGTGGACCTGAGTTTTGGACAACAATTAACTGTGGTTATAACTGCAGTTTTGGCCAGTATTGGTGCTGCTGCCATTCCGGGTGCAGGAGTTATTATGCTTATGGTAGTATTAAGTTCTGTTGGTCTAAATCCTGCCTGGATTGGAATAATTTTGCCGGTCGACCGTATTTTGGATATGCTTAGAACTGTAGTTAATGTTACCGGTGATGCCACGGTTTGTTCTCTGGTGGATAAAACAACAAATTTTGACCAACATTTTATAAAGCCGGATTCCATTTGTTCATAAGCTGATTCTATAATTTTGTTGGGTTGTGATTGTTCTGTTCTATTGCTTCTTTAAAAGGTGTTTTTGAATTATAAATATCTGATTGTTATATCCTTTGTAAATTGGCAGTTTGATTGTTGAAAAAATAAACAATAATATCCATGCTTTTTTACGAAAAAAGCATATTTTTGTGCCCGTATTCAAAAATAATTACGGGGTGTAGCGCAGGCCGGTAGCGCGCGTCGTTCGGGACGACGAGGTCGTGGGTTCGAATCCCGCCACCCCGACACTATTTTAATCTTGTATCTCTCAGCTTTTATACAATTTTAAAAGTGTAACTTTCTCCTAATCGTTCAATTGTGTCATCTGCATACCATCCAGACCTGATGTGTATTTTGTATGAATCAGTAGGTAAGTCTTTTGGGACAGAAAGGAGTAGTACATTGGTTGTATTAACTTCAAGAAAATCGGTTAGATCCAATTCTTTTCCATTGCTGTTTACCAAGAAAAATCCCTGATTTTTATTGGATAGTGGTCGAATTTTAAGATGTTTCCCTAATATTTTAACTTTCATACCCCTTTTAATTTCTTTAAGGGTGGGCATTTCATCTTCAACTTTTTTATAGTGATCCAGATTTTCTTGTGATAGTTCTGTGAATTTCGGCAAAGCATTAAAATCTACCATTTTTTTTATCCATGCCGGTTCCGGTTTATGTTTCCCTTCAACTTTAATGTGAGGTTTATCTTTTAGAAAAGTTTCCGGGTCATCAGGTACCACCTCTATTTCTATAGGTGTGTTACTTCGTTCAATTCTTATCAGTTCCGGATCTTGGTATTGAGATTCCTTTAAATGGGGAATTAAAGTAAATCCTGAGTTGGTTTTTACTGCGATGTTTTTCAAAAAAGTTTCATACAACGGGACTTGTATTAGCTCTACAATCTCTTTATATTTATCGAAGTTTTCGATGCCCCCCGGTGAGGCGCAGATAATATCTTCTATATCTACTATTTCATCTGCAAAATACTCTCTAATTATTTTATTTGGGTTTTTGGGGTCTTGTTTTTCGAAATAATAAAATGCCATAACTTTATGTATTTTAGTATTTCTAAAAACAACATAAAATTAATAAATTTTTGAAATGTAAATTCAAGAAGAAAACAATTTTTTTATAGCAAAGCAGTAATAAAAAACTTTTGAAATGACCTTGGCAGCCTTGCCTAAGAAAGGACAGGTATAAAAGTATATGGGCAGAAAAGCACAAAAATAGGGGGAGTTTCTATTGCTTAGCAATAGGCATTAGTTTAATTACGCAAAAATCTATGGACTAATAACTGACTACTAGCCACTTCTGACTAACTTCTAACTTTAAGTGCCATTTAGCCAATAACGTAAGTAAATTTAATACGAATGATAAATAGCAATAGTTAATTTTTACCCCAAGGTTTTCAAGCCTTTTTAAAGAATTCTAATTTAAAGTGATTAGCAATTCGGCATTGTTTCTCTGTTTTAATTCCTCAAAATGTTGTTAATTTGTAGGCAGTTTAGAGAAGTAGAGGTTGCATTATATGATCGAAAAACTTATTTATCTTGAATCAGTAGATTTAGTCGAATTTATGGGCGTTAAGAACGCCAAGCTTAACCTTATTAAAGCAGGCTTTCCTAAATTAAGGATTGTTGCCAGAGGTAATTGGCTAAAAGCAATGGGCGGAGCTGAGGAGGTGGCAGATTTCGAAACAAAAATTAATCAGTTAATTGAACACTACGAACGCTACAATGTGTTAACTGAAGATTCAATTCTTAATATCTTGTCCGGGAAAGAGGTGACGCAACCGGAAAACTCTGATGATATTATTCTTTTTGGTGTCAACGGGAAGCCTATTAAAGCCCGGACCGAAAATCAGCGGAAACTTGTTAAAGCTTTTGAGAATAACGATTTGATGTTTGCCGTAGGACCGGCCGGCTCCGGGAAAACATATACAGCTATTGCTTTGGCTGTACGTGCTTTAAAGAACAGGATGGTTCGCCGAATTATCCTGAGTCGACCGGCTGTAGAAGCAGGCGAAAAACTGGGGTTCCTGCCGGGTGATATGAAAGAAAAGATTGACCCTTATCTTCAGCCTTTGTATGATGCCCTTCAGGATATGATTCCTGCCGTTAAATTGAAAGAATATTTGGAAAATGGCACCATACAAATAGCACCTCTGGCTTATATGAGGGGGCGAACACTGAACGATGCTTTCGTAATTTTAGATGAAGCGCAAAATACGACAACCAATCAGCTTAAGATGTTCCTTACCCGTATGGGAACAAGTGCAAAATTTGTGGTGACAGGTGACGTAACTCAAATTGACCTGCCCAACCCGTTAACTTCCGGTTTGGTGCAAGCGATGCGTATTTTAAAAGGCATTAAGGGTATCGAACGCATCAATTTTACCGTTAAAGATATTGTTCGTCACCGGTTAGTACAGGATATTGTGGAAGCTTACGAAAAAGAATAAATAATTTATCTCTATGCAAAACGCTATTGTAGAAACCAACTTTACTTTTCCTCGTCAAAAAAGTGTTTATAAAGGGAAAGTACGCGACGTTTATAACATTGATGACAAATATTTGGTCATGGTCGTTTCCGACCGCATTTCAGCCTTCGATGTGGTTCTTCCCAAGGGTATTCCGTATAAAGGGCAAGTATTAAACCAAATTGCTTCCAAATTTCTGGATGCAACAGCAGATATTGTTCCCAACTGGAAAATTGCTACCCCCGACCCGATGGTAACTGTTGGTCATTACTGTGAGCCCTTCAAAGTTGAAATGGTAATTCGGGGTTATCTCACCGGACATGCCTGGCGCGAATATAAAGCCGGTAAACGGGAGCTTTGTGGTAATCCTCTGCCCGAAGGGATGGTGGAAAACCAAAAATTTGAAGAGCCCATCATTACGCCTACCACGAAAGCCGATATCGGCCATGATGAAGATATTTCAAGAGATGAAATACTTAAATCAGGATTGGTCAGTGAAGAAGATTATATCCTTCTCGAAAAATATACCAAAGAGCTTTTTAAGAGAGGGTCTGAGATGGCGGCCGAAAAAGGATTAATTTTGGTCGATACAAAATATGAATTCGGGAAAAAAGATGGGAAAATCTATCTTATTGATGAAATTCATACCCCCGATTCATCACGCTATTTTTATGCTGACGGTTATGAAGAGCGTTTGAGAAAAGGTGAGGCCCAGCGTCAGCTTTCTAAAGAGTTTGTCCGGCAATGGCTCATTGAAAATGGTTTTCAAGGAAAGGAAGGTCAGCAAGTTCCGGATATGACTGATGATTATATTGCACAGGTTTCCGACAGATATATCGAACTATACGAAACCATTACTGGTGAAACCTTCCGGAAAACACAAGCCGGTGATGTTGCTGCTCGTATCGAAGCCAATGTTTCTTCTTATTTAAATAATATTTTATAATGACAATAGCAATTGTAATGGCTTCCTGATAAGATAAATGCAATTTTTTAATATGAAACGAGCATGACAATGAGATATTTTCACAAAAGAGAATGTATATAACTCTTTGTCATGCGAGTTCCATCCGACCAATGATTTAAGTAAATTTTATACGGATGAAACGGGCATGCAGGAACACTTACCACAAAATGGATTATTTGTTCCGGGTCATGCAAGTTTCATTTTACCAATCTTTATAATAATCTGTAAAAGTTATTTCTTATCATTTTTTTTATTAAATCTTGGTTTTGAATAGTTCTTCAAAAAATAAATGGGCACTTGCCGGAAAGTTAATACCCGGAATGTTGCCCTTGTTACTTTTTGTGGTGGTGGAATTGGTTTGGGGCACCACCGCAGGACTTGTTGCTGCATTAATTCTTGGGGTAGTGCAGCTATGCTGGTATTGGTTCCGGGAACGAAGAGTGGATAAATTTATCCTGGCCGATATTGGTTTTATGATAATCCTTGGCGGATTGGCTATTCTTTTCAGTAATGCCTTTCTGTTTAAGTTAAAACCGGTATTTATTGGCGCTGCATTATTGCTGCTTATCGGATATTCGGCCTTTTCCGACCATAATCTTGTGATGATGATGAGTCGAAGGTATTTGAAAGGCTTTGTGGCCGGTCCGCTCGAGTCATGGATGATGCAGCAAATGTTGAAGCTCTTTTTCTGGTTGTTGGCATTGCATACCTTGCTCACGTTAGCCGCCGCTTTGTGGATGTCACATGGCTGGTGGGCTGCCATAAGTGGTCCGGGATTCTATGTTGTATTCGCCTTGGTGATTGCAGTTTCCTGGATTGTGAATCGGCAACGGCGAAAAAACTGGAGTAGGGAAGAATGGGTCCCCATTGTTGATGAAGAAGGGAAAGTGGAAGGAGTAGCCCCTCGTAGCATGGTGCATAATGGTAAAACATTTTGGCTTCATCCGGTAGTCCATCTTCAAGTTATTACCCCAAAAGGATTGTGGTTGCAAAAAAGGGCTTCAAATAAATTGATTCAACCGGGTAAATGGGATTCTGCTGTCGGAGGCCATGTCCTCAAAGGCGAGGATATCCGTCAGGCACTCAAAAGAGAAGCTTATGAAGAGATAGGCCTCGATATTCAACAAGTATCCTTCATCGGGCGATATATCTGGCGTAGTGAGGTGGAAAAAGAATTAGTCTTTGTTTTTGCAATCCAACATAATGGAGCTCTTCATCCTAATCCTGATGAATTGGAAGGCGGAAAAGTCTGGTCTTTTCAGGATTTGGAGACCAATTTGGGCACAGGGATTTTTACCCCCAACTTTGAGGAGGAATATCACAGATTTGGTAAAGTTTTAAAGGAAATAAGTGCTTAGTTTTTTACAAAAGTATGTTAACGGTGAAGGATGTGTCGGATAATTTGAAAGTTTTATTAGTATTCAATTGCCTCAAGATTTATCCCTGAATAAGAAAAATTGTTGGCTTTTTATGTAAATCCGGGACTTGATTTTTCCAGGAAGAGACAGGACGGGTAACAATAAATTCATCCGGCAGGGTAAGATTACAAGCAATACATAATAAGGTCCGGGGATGACAACTGTCTAATATATTCTTTACCAGGGTATTGTTCCGATATGGTGCTTCTATAAAAATCTGGGTTTGCTTTTCTTTTATGCTTCTGGATTCTAAATGTTTAATGCTTTTTATGCGCTCATGTTTTTCAATGGGCAGATAACCATTAAAAGCAAAATTTTGACCATTCATCCCCGATGCCATTAGTGCAAGCAGGATAGAGGAGGGGCCGGTCATTGGTACTACCTTAATTCCTTTGTGATGAGCAATTTTAACAATGTCTGCACCGGGGTCTGCAATGCCCGGACAGCCGGCTTCGGAAATAATACCTATATCATGACCTTCTTCAATTGGCTTTAAAAAGGTTGAATATTCCCGGGGATTGGTATGTTTATCAAGAATAAAAAAGGTAGAACTATCAATATCCATTTTAGGGTCAAGTAATCTGAGATAGCGACGGGCTGTCCGGATATTTTCTACAATGAAATAACGCAGTCTGGCTGCCAGGGTTGCTACTTCATGTGGAATGGTAAGCCCGTAATTTGAATTTCCTAAATGGGTGGGTATTAAATAAAGCCGGCCTTTCATGTTTCTTAAATTTGGACAAAAATAGCGATTTTGACTTGCCCGGAAAACTTTATAATACCCATATTTTATTCAATAATGAAACGAGCATGGCGACTTTTGCCACAAATTAAGGCTGAAGTGCACAGGCAGAAGCAGAAGAAGACATTAGTCATTAGTCCTTTAGTGCTTAGTGGTTAGTGTTAATGGACTAACTACTAATCACTAATCACTAACAACTAACCACTAATGACTAACCACTAATGACCGCATTTAAGAATCAATATATCAATGATGTAGGTAAAATTTATACCGATTAAAATTAAACTTTGAGTGGAAATGAATGATTCAAAGCCAAATACGATTCAAATTTGTTAAATGATAGGGTAATTTTCCTTAATCAATTGCAATAAAAACTTTACGTTATAGAAAAAAAGATGTAATTTTGGTTTTTGATATGTTTAGGCATCAAACAACAGAGGTAATAGAAAATAAACGATTCATCAGAGAAAAACGAAGGGGTAATTTTTCTTATTTCCCAACTTTTTCTCTTTTCAATGATATTTCTATTTATAAACCTGGCTTTTTAAAAGCCGGGTTTTTTTGTGCCCTTATAAAACTTTTATACCGTATTTCTTGGTCAATTATAAAATAATCCCATGCATAAAATGAAAAACAGGAGTTTAGTTTCAATCAATGATTTCAGTCGCGAGGAAATGCTTCATGTGTTGGATGTGGCTGAAGAGTTTGAGCACAATCCCAACCAAAGGCTGCTCGAGGGGAAAGTGGTAGGCAGTCTTTTTTTCGAACCCTCAACCCGAACACGCTTAAGTTTTGAAACCGCCATAAATCGTTTAGGCGGAAGGGTGGTCGGTTTCTCGGATTCAGCGTCCTCTTCTACCACCAAAGGTGAAAGTTTAAAAGACACTATTCAGATGGTTAGCCGGTATGCCGACTTGATAGTCATGCGACATCCGTTGGAAGGAAGTGCCAGGTATGCTTCGGAACAATCTCTGGTCCCTGTTATTAATGCCGGTGACGGTGCCAATCAACATCCAACGCAAACTATGCTCGACCTTTATTCTATACGAAAAACACAAGGAACTCTCGACAATTTAAATATTTTCCTGGTGGGCGACCTTAAATATGGTCGTACCGTACACTCTCTTTTAATGGCCATGTCACACTTTAATCCCACCTTTCATTTTGTTTCGCCCGAAGAATTGCGAATGCCCAGGGAATATAAGCTTTTCCTTGAAGAACATGGGATTCCGTATTATGAACACGGAGAATTAACAGATATTATTGATGATGCCGATATTATTTACATGACCCGCGTACAAAAAGAGCGTTTTTCCGACCCTATGGAGTACGAAAGAGTAAAAAATGCATATGTTCTTAAAAAAGATATGCTTGAAAATACCAAAGAAAATATGCGTGTCTTACACCCGTTGCCTCGCGTTAACGAAATACATCCCGATGTGGATTCCAGTCCGAAAGCTTACTATTTTGACCAGGCCAGAAACGGAGTTTTTGCCCGTATGGCCCTTATAGCTGTGGTTATGGGTTACCGTTAATTTTATTGATTGTACAACTAAAAATAGTTATCAGAATAAAGCAGTAATTATGGTACATGGTAAAGAACTAAAAGTGAGTGCCATTGAAAACGGCACCGTTATCGATCATATTCCGACCGACAGTTTGTTTAAAGTCATTAAGATTTTGTCTCTCGATAAAACCACCAAACAAGTAACTTTTGGTGCTAACCTCGACAGCAAAAAGCTGGGACGTAAAGCTATAATCAAAATTTCTGAAGTGTTCTTCGAAGACAATGAAATAAACAAAATCTCACTTGTGGCACCTCATGCCCGGCTTAATGTTATTAAAAATTATCAAGTGGTAGAGAAGCGGGATGTAACAATCCCTGATACCATTGTGGGCATTGTAAAATGCTTCAACCCCAAATGTATTACAAACAACGAAATGGTTACAACCCGATTTAATGTCATTAACAAGAAAGAAGTGGCCTTGAGGTGTCATTACTGTGAGAAAATTACTACTCAGGATGAGTTGATGTTTGTAAATTCATAAAAACAGGTTATGCTTTTCCATGAACATTAGTCAATAGATTGCTTTTTATCTATTGGCTAATGCTTCAGAGAAGAATTCTATTTCGTACTGAACGCTTCTTCTGAATGCATTTTGCATCATTTCTTTTATCTTTTCATTGGATTCTTGCATAATGTTTTCTACTATACCAACGAATTGCACTACGTAATTACGGTACTTCTCATCAGCATAAGTGTCAATCCATAATTGATAGGGATTGTTTTTTACCGCCCTTGACCTGATACGAATTCCGGCCTCATGATAAACCCAAAAGCAGGGGAGTAAAGCTGCGACGGCCGATTCATACAAGCCAGATTGACACTCTTCGACAAGGAAAGTGGTGTACTGATGGCAGGCTTTCGACATTTTTTGAGGACGTTCAACCCCAAAATGAGGGAATAATATACTATGGAGCAGACGCTCTATTTCCAATCCATCTTTGGCCATTTGCGTAAAAAAGAAACGGTCTTCAGATTTCTTGGCTCTTTGGGCTACCATCGAAAAAGCCAAAGCATCCTTTTCTATATAAAGCATGTCTTGCCCCACGTAGTGACGGAAACTGTTTATGGGAAGTGACCCTTCGGAGAGCCCATTCCCAAAAGGATGGTCGAAGATTCGTTCTATGATGTCGATACAATGCGTCCATAATTTGGCTGTATGTTGCCCGGCAGGGTTAACACTCAAAAATTGGACGTTTTGATTGTTCGCAGGCATAAAATTGTATAATTCTGCAATTGTTTTTACACTATAATGTTAATTATTCCCCCAATTGGCGGCGATTTGTGGCCGCATCGAAGGTCTTTACTTCCACCACCTGAAAAAGTGATGAACCGGACCGTGTCCCTTACCTGTCTGGTAATCTTTTCCTGCTTTAATGGCCTGGTCGATATAATCTTTGCCATTAGCAACCGCTGTTTGCAGTGTTTCGCCTCGGGCCAGAAAGGCAGCAATGGACGAAGAAAGGGTGCATCCGGTTCCATGTGTGTTCAGTGTCTTGATGCGTTGTGAGGGTAATTTAACAATTTCATCTTTTTCTGCATCATATAAAACATCAATTAGATTTTCATCGCTCAAATGTCCTGCTTTTAGCAATACCGAAACCGATTGGTTAAATGAAAGCTCGCGGGCTGCTTCAGGCATTTCTGATTGTGAGGTTATTTTCTTTCCCAATAAAATGGATGCTTCCGGAATATTAGGTGTTATTATTGTGGCCAAAGGTAAAAGCTCGCTTTTTAAAGCTTCAATTGCTTCGTCCTGCAAAAGTTTATCGCCCGATGTAGCAACCATGACAGGGTCAACAACCAGGTTTTTGATTTCATATTGCTTAACCTTTCGTGCCACCAGACTGATTACCCCGGCGGAATGAAGCATGCCCACTTTTACGGCGTCTGCACCGATGTCTGTAATCACTGCGTCGATTTGTTTCTCTATGTTCGACGACTCTACCGGAAAGATGTCCGATACCCCTTGTGTGTTTTGAGCAGTTATTGCTGTAATGACACTCATGCCATAACATCCGCAAGCCGAAAATGTCTTTAAATCAGCTTGTATACCGGCACCGCCGCCACTGTCGCTGCCGGCTATCGTCAATGCAGTATTATGTTTTTTCATTCGTATAAATTTTACTTACTTCGTTGATACATTGCTTCTTATAAGTAGTCGTTAGTGGTTAGTCGTTAGTCATTAGTTATTTTATACTAACAACTTGTTAACTAATGACTAATCACTTCTTCTGCCTTCTGCCTGTGCACTTCTGCCTTTGTCTTTTATACATGTCCTTTTGCGGCAAAAGTTGCCATGCTCGTTTCATTCGTATAAATTTTACTTACTTCATTGATATATTGTTTCTTAAAAGTAGTCATTAGTGGTTAGTCGTTAGTCACTAGTCCATTAACACTAATGACTGTTGATTAATGACTAATCACTAACGACTAATGACTTCTTCTGCCTTCTTTCTGTCCACTTCAGCCTTCTGTGGTCAATGTAGTCATTAACTCAATATTATTATTCCGAAACACACGGCCATAATTTATCTTTTTTTAATCATATCAATACGTTCCAATAAATCTCTGGCTGATGCTTCGGGATCACTGGCCGAACATATGGCTGATACCACAGAAATACCATCTACCCCTGTTGCCATAACATCTTTAACATTCTCTATGTTGATTCCACCGATTGCCACGGCCGGATGTCGCGATTGAGAGGCTATTTCTCTGGTGCCCGGGATGCCCAAGCCTTTTTCCAATTCTTTCTTGGTGGGGGTAGTAAATACCGGACTAATGCCTATATAATCGATGTCGGCACTGTTGGCTTCTTCCAGTTGTTCGATTGATTCTATGGAAAGCCCGATTATTTTCTCCGGGCCCAGAATCTTTCTGGCCATCTGCCAGGGCATATCGCTTTGTCCCAGATGAACACCATCGGCATCTGTGGCCAGGGCTATGTCCACCCGGTCGTTTACTATTAAGGGTGTATTGTATGGTTGCAATATTTTTTTTACATCCATTACTTCCTGCAGGAAGCGGCGGGTAGTTGCTTTTTTTTCCCGTAGCTGAACCATTGTAACGCCACCCTTCAAAGCCTTTTCAACGACATCGGTTAATGGGCGCCCCAGTGCCAGATCTCTGTCGGTTACCAGATAGAGACGCAGGTCAAATTTTGCTCTCATAGTTTTAAATTTTGATTTATGTCATCCTGATTCAGGGTATAGAGGGCATCTAAAAAGTGCATTTGAAATGAACCGGGACCCTTTGCTGCCGATGCTGCTTTTTCGCCTGCTACGGCCATAATTGCCATTGCGGCTGCAGCCCCTGTCAGGGCATCATTGCTCACTGCGGCAAAAGCCCCTGTTAAAGCCGATGCCGTACAACCCATCCCTGTTACTTTGGGCATAAGCGGTATATGGTTACGAATGCAGATGACCTGAGTACCATCGGTGATGTAATCCGTTTTCCCACTGATGCTAATTACGGCTTGGGTTTCACGGGCAAGTGTTTTTGCCATTTGAAGAGCTTCATCGGATGATTCGGTACTGTCGACTCCTTTGGTTCGTATATCACTACTGATGAGCGCCATTATTTCCGAAGCATTTCCGCGAATAACCGTGGGATGGCATTCCCGAATCAATTGGTGACACGTTTCCGTGCGAAAAGTTGTGGCACCAGCACCTACCGGATCCAGGACTATCGGAATTTTACGTTTCCGGGCTGTTTTGCCTGCTATAAGCATGCCTTCAACCCACTGACGGCTAAGGGTTCCAATGTTTAATACTAAGGCAGAAGCAATACCGGCCATGGCCTCCATCTCTTCAGGTGCATGTGCCATTACCGGACTTGCACCTGCCGAAAGTAATGCATTGGCGGTATTGTTCATGACAACAAAGTTGGTGATGTTGTGAACCAATGGTGATTGGGCTCTTACCTGCTGTAACAATTCTCCTACAAGCTGCGGTGTAATCATTTTATTCGATTTTTGGTTAAACAAAAAAAGCTGTCTTGCACAGGGCAAAACAGCTTTAAATGATATACTATGTTTTAGTAAAGTATGTCACTCAAACTACTGTTTCCCTACGCTGTTATTATACATGTCAGGTTCAAGGGTATGTTCTCAGCCCCGTTTATTTCGGAGCACCCCTAACAGTGTTTCGTTACAAATGTAATAATTTTTTTATAGCCAAGAATGTTCCTTCGAATATCTCATCATCTGTTCGGCATATCCTTCGGTATAATCGGGAACGATATCGATAATTTTACCGTCGTCATCGGTTACTGGGCGAAGAACAGGGTTTACAAATCCACTGTATGGAGCCAGGTTTAATTTTTGATAGCGTTCCAACACTTCCTGATGTAGTTCTTTATTGACCTTTACGCCGTAAGTTTCTACCAAATGATTGGCGGTGTGGTAATCGCCTTCCGACTTTACGCGCTGAATCTCTGCCAATAACTTGGCAAACAGATTGCGCAGGGCGATATAATCATTGATGACAAAAAAGGTTTTACCGTCTTTGTTTTTTCTCTCTATCACTTTATCTTTTTGTCCTTTTTCGAAGCACCAGGCAGCAATCAGTTGTCGGTTGCGCATATGTGGCTCTTCGATATCTTCTCCGAGCCTGATGCGCGTCAGCTGTGTCATCAATCCGTTCCGGATATATGTATCATATTCAGCTTTATAGGCCTCTTCATCAGGAAGCAGGTTAAGTTCCACCAGCTTCTTATCTGCTATGTAGTAAAGCGCAAACAGGTCGGCACGTGCTTCTTCTATAACGGCGCCATAAGCCTTTAATTCATTGCCGGTGATGCCTTCCAGCAACTGGCCCGAGCCATGACCAAGACACTCATGAAGATCGGTATGAAGATTGCCTGTCAGAAAGCCGTAACCATAATACCTGTCAATCTCTTCCTGAGAAAAACAAAACTCTTCCAAAAATCCTGTTCCCTTGGATGCCTGATCGTAAGCATAGGTGATATTTTCGATGGTGACCGATTTGGATCCATATTCTTTTCGAATCCAATCGGCATTGGGGAGATTAATACCAATGGGAGTATGAGGATAACAGTCGCCGCCCAGCATGGCCACATTTATCACTTTTGCGCTTACCCCTCGCACTTTTTCCTTCTTGAACCGGGGATCGACGGGCGAATGATCTTCGAACCATTGCGCATTAGCACTTATAATTTCAGTTCGGCGGGTAGCTTCCTTATTTTTGAAGTTTACCACACTTTCCCAACTACCTTTCAGCCCCAGAGGATCACCATAAGTCTCTATAAACCCGTTGATGAAATCAACCGCTGAATCCTGATCGGCCAACCAGGCAATATTGTATTCGTTAAAAACCTTCAGGTCGCCCGTCTTGTAAAAATCTATGAGTAACCTGATAACCTTTTTATGCCGGTCATTTTCGGCTACTGTCATAGCTTTGTCAAGCCATTCCACGATTTTTTCTATGGCAGTGGAATACATTTCGCCTATCTTCCATACCTTTTCTTTTATTTGACCATCTTCTTTTATCAATTGGGTATTCAATCCATGCGATAAAAGATTATCCTTATTTTTTCGGTCAGCATAAAAGGCTTCCGCTTCCTGTTGTGTAACGCCACTGTAATAGTTGTTAGCCGACGAAGTAATTAAATCGGCATCTTTATCCTGGTTAACTCTTTTGTTATCCACATTAGGGTCAAACAAAACAGGACGTAGGGTAGCCAATAAATCTTCAACCGTTTCACCTTCTTTCAATGGAAGCTTGTCAGAAGGGATGCTTTTGACAACATGTTCAAAAAAATTTTCACCAAATCCCGGCTCTATTTTTATGGTAGAATAGTGGTGATGTATACCGTTTGAAAACCATACTCTTTTAAGGAATACTTCCAGTGCTTTAAAATCATCTGTGTTGCGATCCCCCTGATAATGTTCGTAGATGGCTTCCAGCGTTCGCCGAATGGTGAGGTTGTGTTTATAGTTCTGATCAAACAGAATATCTCTGCCTTCAATGGCGGCCTGTGATAAATAATAGATTAGCTTTTTCTGTTGCAGGGATAACTCTTCAAATCCTGTTACCGGATACCGAAGAATCCGAAGGTCGGCAAACTGTTCTACTACATATTGAAAATTATCTGTTTTCATGGTATAATTCTAATTGTGATGCGGTTATTAAAATTGGTTTGCATCAGTCAAAATAGTGAGCAGTCGTAAATTATTTTCCTAATGCATCAAAGAAAGGGGCAATTTTATCGGCCAGAAATGCGGGGATGCGTGTAGGACGTCGGGTGTGAGCATCCAAAAAGGCCAGTACCGTTTCGCCCTTTACCAATAATTGACCCGACTGATTATAAATGTTGTACTTAAAGCGAATTCGTGCTGTAGGAAAATCCTCTACATAGGTTTCAATAGTTAATTCATCATCGTATCGTGCCGAGCGTAAATATTTTACATGTAGTTCCGAAAGGGGAAGCATTATCCCCTGTTTCTCAATTTCGCTGTAGGGGAGGCCCAGATGACGGAACATTTCGGTACGTCCCACTTCAAAGTAGGCTGAATAAACCGCATTGTTGACAATTCCCATCTGGTCGGTTTCTCCGTATCTAACTCTTAGCTTGGTTGTATGTTTGAGCATTATATTGTCTCTGTTACAAATTATTGATATTACGATATAATTTTTAGTATTCAATCACAGTTGGCTTTCCTTACTTCAGGATTGGCAAAACAAATTGCCTCCAATAACTATGGCTTAGGGGATTAATTTTCTTTTATTTAGAAAAAATAATTACCTCCTTGATTGAACTGAATTTATTGTTGATTTTTACTTATTTACACATGCCATTGTAACACTGATAACTAAATGACTAATGACTATTCACTAATTTCCCTTCTGCCTGTGTACTTCTGCCTCTGTATTATTATACATGGTTTTGTCGTGACCTTCTGGTTCATGCTCCTTTCATTTAAACGGCGAGTTTGGTTCTTTGGCCATATGATAATACGAAAGTTTCTCAATCAACGAAGGCCACCACTTGCTGAGGAATACCGTCAGTTTTCCTTCCACGAAGGTCAGAATAAGCGTTCTTTTTCGTTTCAATATGGCTTTGGCCAGATGACGGGCTACCTCTTCGGCACTCATCATTTTGTCTTCGGCACGCGGCGTTTCCCCCTGTTTTGCCCCGTGAGCTGTAAGAGCCGACTTACGAACATTGGTACTTGTGAATCCGGGCGCAGCAATGAGCACATGGAGCCCTTTCTTCAGATTCTCGGTTCTGAGGGTTTGCAAAAAGCCGTGCATAGCAAATTTGGATGCCGAGTAACCGGTACGGCCGGGCAGACCAATAAAGCCTGCAATAGAAGAAATACCTACCACCGAACCTTTGGCAGATAGCAGATAGGGTAGCGCATATTTGGTGCAATATACTGTTCCCCAAAAGTTAACATCCATCAACTGTTTCAAAACGCTTAAATCAACTTCTTCAAAAAGCGCTCGCATCGATATCCCTGCATTGTTGATAAGAATATCGATTTTTCCATACCTTTCAACGGTTTGTTGAATCAGGTTTTTGCAGTCTTCTTCGCGACTCACATCGGTGGGTATCACCAATACTTCATTCCCCTGAGCCGTTAATGTTTCTTCTATGGCTTTTAGTTTATCGGCGCTGCGAGCCGCTAAGGATAATTTGGCACCTCTTTTTGCAAATTCATAGGCACATGCCTTTCCAATCCCTGAAGAGGCCCCGGTAATGATTATTACTTTGTCTTTCATCGGTTTTGAAAATTGATATGCAAAAATGATGTTTTTTGCCGAAACAAGGAAACTACTTTGCTGTTTTGTGTCACTTAATTCCTCTATTGTCTTCTATATTTCAAGAATGTTGTTTTGTAAAATAGTGAATTATAGAAGGATAAAGATTGGTAATGTAAAGTCTTAAGAAGCGTTAACTTCCTGCAGTTATTTATGAAAGATATTGTTCATATCGAGGCTGTAATAGATATTGTTTCTTTCGGCAATTACCGTCTTAAGATAAAGGTGAGAACAGACCGGGAAAACCGTGACATTGTGGTTAGTCGCGACCGGATAAAATCTTTTAAAGAATGGCTGGAGAAAGTGGGTTAGGACAAGAATATTTTGATATTTCAACGCATTTTTCTAAAATCACGACCTTCTTAACTTTTTACCGGAATAAAGTTTGTCTAAGTTATTGGCCGGATGGAATCTAAAATTAGTTTTTAGTGGCTGGTTCATAAGTCAATTGGTGCAGTCATTACTAATAACTTTTCAATATTCACAATAAGCTTCTTCTTCCTTATTAATACCCACGATAAAGGGAAACACTTTCCCACGGTAAAGGGAAACGCTTTCCCACGGTAAAGGGAAACGCTTTCCCACGATAAAGGGAAACACTTTCCCACGATAAAGGGAAACGCTTTCCAACGGGTGAGAGAATCTTTATTTTCACGGTAAAAAAGGTGATATATAAGTTTTTGATGTAAAAAATATTTTTTGTCTGCTAATGGGGCATTTGTAAGAAGGAAAACTAAAGGATAATCTTTTGCATAATGAGGAGTTTGTAAAATAACAACCGATTCATCCGTATAAATATTATTTAGGTTATTGGTTGGATGGAACTCGCATGGCTTAATAAAATTTATACATGGTCTTTTGTGACAAAAGCCGCCATGCTCGTTTCATTTGTCTCGCAAAACGTGGAAAGAGTCCCTCTACAATGCATTAATGATATTAATTGCGAACAAAGAACCAGCAGACTCATTGTTTGGATACTATTTACCCGTAACTCATATTTTTACTTCAATCGGGTTTACAACCTATGAAAAAGGATGGAATTGGTTGTGAAAAATTCCAACACCTGCTGTAAAACACCCTATTTTTCTTGTTTAAATTGTAGCAATAAAGTTTTAATTCTGCTACTTTTGCGGAAAAATTTCTTTAAAATCATTTTTGGAGGGAGAAAAGGGGTTCTATATACTCCAAAATTAGGAGGGAGATGAATTTACCTTTTTATAAAACAGGTATGCAGCCATTAATCGTGAGATATGATTTTCGGTAATGAAGCTTGTAAAATAATTTTCAAATAAAATTACAGTTGATATGAAACCAACACATATTGAACACATTGGAATCGCTGTTAAAAGTCTAGACGAAGCCATTCCGTTTTATGAAAAAGTTTTCGGATTAAAATGTTATGCTATTGAAGAGGTTGCTGACCAAAAAGTAAAGACAGCCTTTTTTAAAGTTGGAGACACCAAAATAGAATTACTTGAGTCTACCGACAGTGAAGGTCCTATTGGCAAGTTTATTGAAAAGAAAGGTGAAGGAATTCATCATATGGCCTTTGCCGTTGAAGGGTTGGAGGACTGTTTAAAAGATGCAGAAGCACAGGGAGTTCGTCTTATAGACAAGCAACCAAGAAAAGGTGCTGAAGGGTTGAATATCGGTTTTTTGCATCCAAAATCAACCTTCGGCGTTTTAACTGAATTATGTGAGGCGCCTAAATAAATTTTATTAAAAGGAAACGGGCATGGCAGGAAGATTTCCATTAATTTAAAACATCTATAAACTTAAGCCATGCGAATTCCTTTGGGCCTTTTACTAATATATTTTTTACGAATGAGATTGTTGTATTAACAAAATTTTCAAATATGGCGAATCAGGATAAAATTAAACGTCTTATTGAATTGCGAAACCAGGCGCGCCTCGGTGGGGGTGAAAAACGTATTGAAGCACAGCATAGCAAAGGCAAATTTACCGCCAGGGAAAGAATTGAAATGCTCCTTGATGATGGAAGTTTTGAGGAGTTCGACATGTTTGTTACTCATCGATGCACCAATTTCGGGATGGATAAGAAAAAAATCCTTGGTGATGGTGTAGTAACAGGTCATGGAACCATCGATGGCAGGGTGGTTTATGTCTTTGCTCAGGATTTTACCGTTTTTGGCGGTTCTTTGTCTGAAACCTTTGCACAAAAGATTTGTAAAGTGATGGACATGGCCATGAAGGTGGGTGCCCCTGTGATTGGTATTAACGATAGTGGTGGTGCCCGTATTCAGGAAGGTGTGACTTCCTTGGCCGGATATGCCGAAATATTTGAGCGTAACATATTAGCATCGGGAGTTATTCCTCAAATATCAGCCATATTTGGACCATGTGCCGGTGGCGCAGTTTATTCACCTGCGTTGACCGATTTTATTATGATGACGCAGCAAACCAGTTACATGTTTGTTACCGGACCTAAAGTAGTAAAAACGGTTACCGGCGAAGATATCTCAGTAGAAGACTTGGGTGGAGCTCATGTTCATTCTTCAAAATCGGGCGTGTCTCACTTCGAGCTGGAAAACGAAGAAGAAGGTATTATGCTGATTCGCAAACTTCTGTCATATCTTCCACAAAATAACCTTGAAGAGCCCCCATTGGTTGAATGCCATGACCCCATCGACCGTGTAGAAGATAGTCTAAATTCTATTATCCCCGACAACCCCAACCAACCGTACGATATGAAAGAGGTTATTTATTCTATCGTCGATGATGGGGAATTTCTGGAAGTTCACCGTAATTATGCCAAGAATATCATTGTAGGTTTTTGTCGAATGGGAGGAGCCTCTGTTGGTGTAGTAGCCAATCAGCCCAACTTTTTGGCCGGAGTATTAGACTGCGATGCTTCTCGTAAAGCTGCCCGTTTTGTACGTTTCTGCGATGCCTTTAATATTCCCATTTTAACGTTGGTTGATGTTCCCGGATTTTTGCCTGGTAGTGGGCAAGAATATGCCGGTATTATTACCCATGGTGCTAAATTGATGTTTGCCTATGGTGAAGCTACGGTTCCCAAGGTGACCATTACACTTCGTAAATCTTATGGTGGGGCTCACGATGTTATGAGTTGTAAACAGTTACGAGGTGACCTTAACTATGCCTGGCCGACGGCTGAAATTGCCGTTATGGGTGCCTCCGGAGCCATCGAAGTTCTGGAAGGACGGAAACTGAGAGAAATTGAAGACCCGGAAGAAAGGAAAAAGTTTATTGCTCAAAAAGAACAAGAATATAATGAAGCTTTTGCCAATCCTTATCAAGCGGCTTCATATGGTTATATTGACGATGTTATTGAGCCAAGAAATACCCGTTTCAGAATTATTCGTGGATTCCAAAGTCTGCAAACCAAAAAACTGACTAATCCACCTAAAAAACACAGTAATATTCCACTATAAACCGATATGTTTATGATTCATTTTTTAGATGTAGTTAATTGGTCCCGAATATGGGTGATTACCATTGTTGGCTATTCAGTGGTTTTTACTGCCCTGGTGCTCTTAATTTTTGTTTTCCGGTTGATGCCTAAATTGCTAAATCTGCATTTGAAGCGTAGGTTGAAAAAAGAAGGGAAAATTGTTGAGGCTGATGCGGGAGAAGAGCAATATATAGCCGGTGAAGTTAATGCTGCTATTGCTTTGGCTTTGTCGCTTTATTTTAATGAAATGCATGATGAAGAAAGCAATATCATTACTATAAAACGGGTAGAAAGACGCTATTCGCCCTGGAGTTCAAAAATTTATAATCTTAACAATATTCTACCACCAAGAAGATAACGAAAATGAAGTGAACATGGTCAATGAGTTAGTTGCATAATTGGTCATTTAAATTTTGGAAATGAAGATAACATGGCCAAAAATGTTTGTCACTGCAAGAGCTTAATAAACTTTAGGTCATACCATTTCCATTAGATTAATGGATGCTAAATTAATTCATTGATTCATGTTTATTGGGGATAAACTTAGACTTATTTATTAGACCTATGAAAAAATTTGATTTTTCGATAAACGGGAACAAATATCACGTTAACGTCAAGGAAATAGAGGATAATGTTGCGACCGTTGAAGTAAATGGTACTTCCTATACCGTTGAAATAGAACAGGAAGTTAAAAAGGTTAAAACACCTAAGCTGGTTCGTCAGGAAGTAAAACCCAAACCAGGAGAAGGACACATTGTTAAAAAGCCATCAACAGGTGGGTCTCAGGTTCTCGCACCTTTGCCGGGAAGTATCTTCAAAGTCCTGGTTAAAGAGGGGGATGTTGTCAAAAAAGGTGATACTCTCCTCATTATGGAAGCCATGAAGATGGAAAATAATGTGATGGCCGACAAAGACGGAAAAGTGAAGGAGATTAAAGTAAAAGTAGGCGACGCCGTTCTCCAAAGTGATGTACTGATGGTACTTGAATAACATCAATTATTTTTCAGATTGTCGAATTACGAAGCATTTTTAGCTTCTTCCAAATAAAAATATGTAAAGTGAGAAAATTTGTAACAGTATTTACCGTACTCGGGCTGTTGTTTATGGTTTCGGTATTATCCGGTGGTAATGTTTCTGCACAGGATGTAACGCCCGACCATGTGGATAGCAGCAGTGCTCTGGTTAAAGGCCTGCATACTTTTTGGCAATATACAGGTTTTTCCAATGTTACTTCCGGAAACCTGATAATGATAGTCGTGGGATTGTTCTTTATCTTTTTGGCTATTCGATTTAATTATGAACCTCTTCTTTTAGTGCCTATCGGAACTGGTATTTTGTTGGGAAATATTCCTTTTGTGGAAGGCTTTCAAATAGGTATTTATGAAGAAGGCTCTGTGCTTAACTATCTCTATTTTGGTGTGCTGAAAGGGATATATCCGCCATTGATATTTCTGGGGATAGGGGCGATGACGGATTTTTCATCGCTGATATCAAATCCCCGGTTGATGCTTTTGGGAGCAGCTGCTCAGCTGGGAGTTTTCGGTACCTTTGTGGGTGCAATGGCAATGGGTTTTGAAATTCATGAAGCAGGTGCTATTTCAATTATTGGTGGTGCCGATGGACCTACAGCTATCTTTTCATCTTCCAAATTAGCACCTCATTTGATTGGTAGTATTGCCATTGCAGCTTATTCATACATGGCACTGGTACCGGTTATTCAACCGCCTATTATTCGGTTGATGACCACCAAAAAAGAACGGCTTATTAAGATGAAACCACCCAGGGCTGTTTCTAAAACTGAAAAAATTCTGTTCCCTCTTATTGGTTTATTATTGACCTTATTTATTTCACCAACTGCACTGCCGTTATTAGGTATGTTGTTTTTTGGTAACCTGATGAAAGAGTGTGGCGTAACAGAACGATTGGCCGAAACAGCACGAACTAAATTAATTGATATTATTACAATTCTGTTAGGGCTCACCGTTGGAGCTTCTACTCAGGCCAGTGTATTTCTTACAAGCCAATCTATCAAAATATTTGTTCTTGGTGCAGCATCATTCATTATTGCTACCGCCGGCGGATTGTTATTTGCCAAAATAATGAACTTGTTCCTGCGTAAAGAAAACAAAATTAATCCAATGATTGGCGCTGCAGGAGTTTCGGCAGTTCCCGATAGTGCACGGGTGGTTCAACACGAGGGTCTCAAAAACGATCCTTCAAATCACCTTTTAATGCATGCCATGGCACCTAATGTTTCCGGTGTTATTGGTTCGGCCGTAGCTGCCGGTATGATGCTGAGCTTCCTTATGTAAGGTTGTTTTACAATTTTAGTAATTGGTTGATTGTGGCAAGAGGCTTCCCGAACGGGCAGCCTCTTTATTTATAATATTGGAATGGTATCGTTAATTGTTGCGGCTTCTTCCTGTCAAATAGTAATTTTTTTATTTCTTCAACTTTAGCTGTTAATTCTCTTCGACAGCGTCCACACGTTGTACCTGCCGAAGAAAGATGCATTATTTCTTCAATTTCGGCATGGGGGTATTGTTGCAGGATTTTTTCTATGTCACCATACGTGACTCTATTGCAAATGCATATAAGTTGCTTCATGAACTTAGGCTGTTATTCTCTATAGAAGTGTCATTAAAATCGATCCGGATATAAGAAAACAAAGATAAGAAATGAACCATCGGGAATATTAAAACAAAAAATAAAAAACTCTGTGGAAAGTATAAATAAACTAATTAAACTTTCCACAGAGTATTCTGCTGTTTGCCGGATTTATAAATTATTCTTCCTTTAAAAATTTGCTTTTTGAAACAAAGATTTTATTGAACAAGTAATGACTTTTGTCGAGAGCCAAATTATCGGGATACTGACTTGACATAATTAAAGTCGAATCTTCATCAAATTGCGCTTCAATCGTTGTGGCAACACCATTCTCGCCTTTTATGGTGACTTTATGAGAAACCTTTTCCGGTTTTTCTCCGGCAAAGCTGCTAACTCTCAGGTTCCTGATGCCATTTATGTAATTGGCCACCGAAGCCGAATCAGCTGCCTGAGAACCAATATTCCATTGTTCCCCTTGTTTGCGTAGTATAAATGAACTATCTCCTGGAAAAGAGAAGGAAAATTCTACAGGCTCAATCAGTGCTTTGCTCATAGAGAAAAAGGTTCGGTCACGATAGCGTTCTGTTTCAGTCCCTACCGATGAAGCTAAAAATCCCTCTACAGCATATACCTCGGTTTCATCGGCATTCCTGACGTATGTACTCATGGTGCCGGGATTTTGCCGCATATAAGGGTTTTGTTGCATCATCTGAGCGGCCATGGGTGATTGCGTATAAGTAAAACGACCTATAATTAGGTCAGCTAATACGTCATCATCCTCAAAAAAAGAAACTCTTACACCCAACGAGTCGGTCACATCAAATTGTTGCCAACGCTCTTTGTTTTGAGTGGCAATCCTGAGGGGTGACAATTGACTCATTTCCCGCAATAGATTTCTTACTGTATTTGAATCGGCTGCAAATTCTTTATTTGAATTTTGCTCTGTTACTACCCAATTTTTATTGTTCTTTTTAAAGAGTATAATATCGGGTTTATCTTTTCCTTTGGGCGATATTACTATTTTATTACATTGTTCGGTTTCAAAAGAAGTAATGAAATCCGGCATGTTGCCCGTTCCTTTTGGGGCAGTAATAATTTGTATTGCATAAATTACGACCAATACCCCGAAGATTGTTGAAAGGGTTTTAATGTTCATTTTTCTAAGCATAACTCTCCTCCCTTCTTTTATTTCTGAGATTAATACTATGCTGATATCTGACAAATCCGATAATGATGATCAGCAGAAGAGGTAATCCGAAATTAAGTGTTTTTAACCAAGCTTGTTTGCTCTCTTTAATTTGGTCAAGCGGTCGATGTTTAATGGTCTTGGTGCGTAATTGCATCAAACCGGTATCATCGCTTAAATAATCAACTGCATTGACAAAAAATGAAATATTATCCGGTTGTAGTTGTCTGGCCTCTTGTCCGGACCCATTTATTACAAAATCACCATCCGAGAAGACAATGATCTTCCCGTAGGATGTATCATTTATTTTTTCTGTCAACGCAGCTACAGGTATGGCATTACGAGTAAAGTCGGACTCGCTCCATTCTTTTTGGAAATTAAAGAATGTTGGCGCTTGTTGGGCATCTGATTTACTACTTGTAAAGGCTAACGGAACAAAATTAAAGGTAGAATCCGATGTTGATTCCAGAGAGCTGGCAAACTGCAACATAACTGCGCTTAATCCTTTACCTACGGGATGATCAGCAAATTCGGAAATGACCGGCAAATAGGGAAATGATACCGGCGTATTGATTATAAATGGCCCTTGTTGCTGGCGTATGGTAACACTACCGCAATTAGCATCAATGAGAAAATCCGGGTTGATTTTAACACCATGTTTTTCGAGCCAGTCAGCTATCCCTGTATAAAGGTTACGTCCCATACCGGTGTTAAAATCAGCTTCTACCTTGTTGATGGCTAATACCAAATTACCACCATTACGAATATATGACTCCACTTTTTCAAGGTGGGCGTCAGGAATACTATCGGTGGGGCGCACCCATAATAGGGCTTGATATTTATCCAGATCTATCGAGTCTTCGAGGGTTGTACTTTCTGGTGCGTATAGAACCTGCAATTCGGAGACTATCTCATTTATTTCATCCATATCGGGCTCCCCATGTCCCGTGATAATCCCAACAGGGGGTTTTTCGGGTATGGTCATTTTTTTGATGGCCATGGTGAGGGCATATTCCATTTGTGCGCCGGGTTCAAGAAACGGTAATACTTCAACGGCTTCACCATAATTAATTACGGCCCCCATATAAGCTCTTTTTTGTACGGCCTGGTTTTTTTCGCGAGACGAAATTACCAAGGGTTGAATCCCGTTCTGTTGCGCTTCTCTTTCCAATTCATCACTCTCGTTCGGATTTATAAACGAGTATACTACTTTATTGTCGGAACGGGTGGCATACTCCTCCAAAAGATTTTTAAAATCCTGTCGCATCCTGTCAAATTGTGGTTGTAAATCTTCTGAGAAATAAGCCGTTACCGTTACCGGATCTTGTAAGTCATTTAAAATATCCAGGGTACTTTGACTGAGGGTATAACGTTGATCCTCTGTAAAATCAAGTCTTATATATAAGTTGTCACTGATCAGGTTTATTAAAATCACAATACCCGTTACCAGTAATAATATGTATTTGAGTTTTGCTTTTGTCATAATTCCATAAACTTTATTTCAGGTTCTTTTTTAGTAATGATGCTTCAGCTCCGGCAAGTGAAATAAAAATGACAGAAAGAAAATAGATAAAGTCACGACTGTCGATAATACCTCTCGTTATATTATCGTAATGACCTCTAAGGTCTAAATACTCAAAAATATTACCTAATGTCCCGTCAAATACGGAAGCCAGCATGCTGAATAATATCTGGAAGAATATTCCTCCTATGAGTGCCAGCAAGAAGGCTACTATTTGATTTTGCGTTAAACTACTCGTAAAAATGCCGATACTGATATAGGCACCACTCATGAGTAGCAAGCCCAAATATCCGGTGATTACGGTGCCATGATCAATAGGTCCCAGATTGGCAATGGTGATGTACCATGGTATGGTAAGGGCAAGACTAACAACAATAAGCAGCCAGGTGGCTAAAAATTTGCCAATTATTACCTGCCAATAGGATATGGGTTTGGTTAGTAAAAGTTCAATTGTTCCCGTTTTCAATTCTTCAGCAATATGCTTCATCGTTAGGGCAGGAATAAAGAGGAACAATGTCCAGTAAGCGGTTTGAAAGAATGGTGACAAACTGGCTGTATTGGTATAAAATACATCGGTTCCGTATAGCCAGGTAAAAAATCCTGTTAATCCCAAAAATATAAATAGCATGATATAGGCCATCAGGGAATCAAAATAGCCGCGGAACTCCTTCGAAGTTATTATTAATACTTTATTCATTGCTGTTTTGATTTTTTATTGCTCTTTGGTTACTTCTCGGAAAATATCTTCAAGGTTTTTCTCAAACGGCGTAAGTTCGGTCAGATACCAACCATTATTTACACACATATCGAAAATACTTTTTGCCGAACTTTCGCCCGTCTTGCTTTGAACTTCAAAGCCGCTCTTTTTGTCGTTGCGAAAATCTACTACTGCAACCTGTGGAATATCTTGTAAGGCTTTAAATATTTTATTTTTATCTTCTTCACCACCAATACTAACATGAAGTATCTCGTGGCCACTGGCTTGTTTTCTCAATTCTTCGGGTGTTCCATCCGCTACGAGTTTTCCCTTGTTGATAATTAATACCCGGTCGCATGTGGCTTCTACTTCAGCAAGAATGTGAGAGCTAAGCAATACGGTTTTTTCTTTTCCAATTTGTCGGATTAATTCCCGGATTTCAATGATTTGGTTGGGGTCGAGACCGGTGGTAGGCTCGTCCAATATTAGAACCTGAGGGTCATGAATCAGAGCTTGAGCAAGCCCTACACGTTGTTTATAACCTTTTGATAGTTCGCCAATTTTTTTGTGTTTCTCGGTGTTGAGACCACAAACTCTTACCATTTCGCGAACTCTATCCTTGAGTTTTTGTCCCTCTAAGCCTTGAAGTTGCCCTGCAAAGATTAAGTAATCAATTACCGGCATGTCGCCGTACAGAGGGTTGTTTTCCGGCAAATAGCCAATAGTCTTTTTGGTTTGTTCCGGATTTTGGGTTACACTTATCCCATCTATAAAAACATCACCTTCGGACGGCGTCAAATAACCGGTAATGGCCTTCATAGTGGTGGTTTTTCCGGCCCCGTTGGGCCCCAAGAAACCCAAAATCTCCCCCGTTCTTACTTTAAACGAGAGCTGATCCAGGGCTTTTTGCGGCCCGTAAAAATGATTCAACTCTTTAACTACGATTTCCATATCACATATATTTTGTTTGGTTATATGATCCAAAAAAACCATAAAAAACCGGGAAATAGATTTTATCTAATGCCCGGTTTCTTGAGTAATATTATGTGGAAAGAAATGTGACGAAATGTTTAATGGATGTTACGTCTTTGGCAAAAATATTTTTTACTACCCAATGCTGCATTGTTATATGCATTAATTGTTCCATTCGGTAAAAAAAACGTGGTTGTTATTAGTTGGTAGTGATGGGCATCACTTTTTTAATAGTAAAACAAAAGTGTTCTTTTACATATATATGGCCGGAAAAGGCCTCTAAATATGATTTAGATTAGTATTCTTTTCCCGGGAAAATATTTTTATGGAAAAACTGTCGAAACTACCGCATATCTATTACTTCGACATCAGGATGGTTTGCAGGATCGAAGATAAACATATCTGCCTCATAGGGAATATTAGTTTCCATATGATTAATATCTATCATATAATTATTCCCGTCCTTCCCAATTTGGACGATTTTTTTGATGTAATGAGTTTTTTCATCAACATACACCTTAATTCTGGAATAGGGTTTATTTCTATCCTCCGGAAATAAATCCACAATATTCACTTTTTGTCCATCAATAACATCCTCCCCGGCAAATATATATCGAAATCCGTTTTTATGAATGCTGAAAATGTTTGAAGGGCTTAACGTTGTTTCGTCAGTTGGGTCCGGATAGGAAATATTTACTTCATCCACTTCTTTTAAATAGGTCCAAAGCGTTTTACCATCAAAATAACTTTCAACGTTCATCACCGATGCTTTGTATTTGTCACCGGCAATTAATATTGTTCCCTCATGCGAATCGGTTATATCTGCCTGAGTATTTTCCATGGTAAAAGTAAAATCAGCTTTAATTGATTGACACGATTGAATAATTTCGCTGACTTTGTCTAAAATATTGCCGGCTTTCACCACTTCGGGACTTTGAGCCCCAATTATTAAGGTTGCAAAAAAGGAAATAAAAACAGAAATAAAAAATCTTTTCATTTTTGGTCAAATTTTTATGCAAAAGTCCTTAATCAATTACCGTTCCAAAGTTAGCGGATAGAATTAAAAATTTTTTCCAATTCCTGTTCATCTTGTACTAATACTTGTCGGGCCTTGCTACCTTCAAAAGGTCCCACGACCCCTGCGGCCTCTAACTGATCAATGATTCGTCCGGCACGATTATAGCCAATTGAAAAACGACGCTGAATAAGGGATGTAGAACCCGATTGGTGGGCAACAACCACTCGGGCCGCCTCCTCAAATATAGGATCTCGTTTTGATAAGTCAATACTGCCCGGTTCACTGTTGTCATTATCATCACCGGAATATTCGGGCAATAATAGGGCAGAGGGATATCCTTGTTGTGAGCCAATATAATCATTGATTCTTTCTACTTCAGGCGTATCAACAAATGCACATTGAACCCGAACCAAATCACTTCCTTGTGTAATAAGCATATCTCCGCGTCCTATTAACTGGTTGGCACCGGGTGAGTCAAGTATGGTGCGGCTATCGATCATGGAGGCAACTTTAAATGCTACCCGGGTAGGGAAATTGGCTTTAATAACACCAGTAATAATATTGGTGGATGGACGCTGCGTAGCAATAATCATATGAATACCCACAGCACGAGCAAGCTGGGCTATCCTTGCTATTGGCATTTCCACCTCTTTTCCGGCAGTCATAATTAGGTCGGCAAACTCATCGATTATCACTACAATATAAGGCATGAAACGATGTCCTTTTTCAGGATTCAGCTGCCGTTTCACAAACTTGTGGTTGTATTCTTTTATGTTTCTCGCATGAGCTTTTTTCAACAACTCGTAACGCTGGTCCATCTCAATGGTAAGGGATTGAAGTGTGTTAACAACACGCTGTACATCGGTAATTATCGGCTCTTCTTCGTCGGGGAGTTTTGCTAAGAAGTGATTTTCTATCTTACTGTATATGTTGAGTTCGACTTTCTTGGGATCAACTAAAACAAACTTTAATTGAGAGGGATGTTTTTTGTATAGTAAAGAGGTTATTATGGCATTAAGTCCTACCGACTTACCCTGCCCGGTAGCGCCGGCAACCAATAGGTGAGGAGCTTTTGTCAGATCGAGCATGAAAGTCTCGTTGCTGATGGTTTTCCCAAACGCTATGGGCAATTCATATTTACTGTTCTGGAATTTTTTGGATGTTATTATTGATCGCATCGAAACAATTTCAGGTTCCGAATTGGGGACTTCGATACCTATAGTTCCTCGTCCGGGGATGGGGGCAATGATCCGAATGCCCAAAGCCGCTAACGATAATGCTATATCGTCTTCCAGATTTTTTATTTTTGAGATTCGAACACCGGGGGCAGGAACTATCTCATATAATGTTACCGTTGGGCCTACAGTAGCTTTTATGCTTTTTATCTCTATTTTATAATCTTCCAGAGTCTTAACTATCTTGTTTTTATTGGTAATCAGTTCCTGTTCGTCAACTTGCCCCGAATGTGAACTATGTTCGTCCAGTAAATCAAAAGTGGGAAGCTTATAATTAGATAGATCCAGCGTTGGATCATAATCGCCCAATGGCTTATTTTCTGTATGGTGCAATATTTCTTCCTTTGCAGCCTTTTCAATGGTAAGTTCCAGACTATTGTCGCTATCGTTATTCTCAAGTGATGGATTGGTGTTGGTTGGCTCCAATTCCTTTTCAACGAAATTGCCTTTTCTATCTTCATTGGGTGAATATTCTTCATTATCAGCAGAAGGTGCTGGTACTTCTATTATTGGTTGATGCATCTGCTGATGTTGTTCTTCATCTTCATCCGCTTGTTTTTCCCTTTCAGATGATATGTTGGGATCTGTCTTTCGAATTTCTGTCCCCTCACCAACAGAATCACCAATACTCCTCTTTTTAAAGGGTTTGGATATAAATGGAATAAACCAATCAAAACTGAAGGATAAATAAGCAACTAAAGTTAGAATAATCAGAATATACATTCCGGCACGTCCTATGGCCGATTGCAACCAAACGCTCATAAAAAAACCATGTGCACCACCTAATAACAGATATTGGTCGTTGACGGAATCAATAAATAAAAAACCTAAAGTTACGGACAACCAAATGGTAATAATCATGCAGTGAACAATTATTCGGGAAAGTTTTACAACTTTGGCACCAAGTAACTTAATCCCTGTCATGAATAATATTACAAGTATGGATAAAGCGGCAATTCCAAACCAATCATTAATGAAAGTATTTGCCAGCCATGCGCCTATCTTTCCGGTCCAGTTTTCTACTGTAATATCGGCACTGCGAAAGAATTCCCAAAAATCAATATCAAATTTGCTCCGATCCGCAAATCCGGTGAAAAAAAAGGACATGAAGGCTAAGGCCAAGTAAAAGGATATGGCTACCAACGCCATTCCTGTTATAAATCGCATTTTATAGGAATTGATACCTTTTTCCCATCTTAATATTCCGGATTTCCCACTTTTTTTCCCCTTCTTGTTTTTATTTCTGCTGCTCATGATTTATGTCCTTGGTGGTTGCAAATTTTATTTATTCTCGTGTTGCTTGTCAATAAAACGTCCTTTTTTATTAAAGATTGTTACGATAGGAACACTATATCCCCATTGAATTTTGCAGGTGATATGGCCAATTTTTTATTTCCCTTGCTTTAAAATAGACCAGAAATCTATTTTCTAGATGCAAAATTAATAAATTGAATCACCTTTTGGCTTTATGAATAGAGATAAATAAAATTCTATAATCAGTGAAATATCCCGGTAATGGTTTGCTCAATTTCTTGTAAAGTTGTTGGTTGGTAATCCGAAGGTACCGTAAACAGAGAGTCAGAGAGCACCGCTTTTTCAATCTTGGTGGCATTTAAGTTGAAGCGCATATCATTGTAATATATGGAAAATTCCAACATAACACCCGGTATTTGGGCAAATGGGGTATTCTTGTTGGTTGTGGCATTGCTTATTTGGGCACTGTACCATACTTCTATATCGGAATTAATCCGGCTGTTTAAATGAATAACTGCTTTTTGGGCTTTATAGCCTAATATCTGTCGGGTTGTATCTTTGGCAAAGGTTAAATTCCCGTTTCTTAAACTTTGAAAAATGAATAGTTTTTGACTTTCCGAGGCAGGTACATACATTTTTTTATTAATGATTTTGAGCAAAGTTGAACTACTGTCATTTGAATGGTTGGAGATAAAGTCTAGTTTATATAGCCCCAGATTTCCTTTAAAGGTAATGCGCTCTTGACCGCGTCGGAAATAATATGTCATTTCATCCGGAAGAAGAAAGGAAAATGATCTTTCTTTTATTTCAGGCATATATGATATGGTATAATAAACTATTCCCTCTTCAATTAGGGAGGAGCTACTTTTTTCTTTCTGCGATTTGCATCCTTGAATCGTAATTGTTATTCCGAAAATAATCAAAATGAAGAGGATGAATAGTCCCTTGTATTTTCCTAATGGTTGCATTCGTATGTATTTTAATCTAAATCGTGACTCATTCTTTGGAAAACCGATCAATGCCTTTAAAATTTTTCACTAAGCTATCTCTGGTAACCCTGAATTTTTCTAAATATTGTTTTTTGATACGCATTATTTGGTTTATGCTATATCCCTTGTGATTTATAAAGATATCTCAAAACTAAAATAAAAAAACGACATTGGGATAATTCCTGTGGATGCATTGATATTACTCGTCAAAAAAACGTCTGTTTTTTTTAATTGAAACGTTTGGGGGTGTCCTTAATATTTTGATTAAATGTTGTAAGTTTCATTAGTTGAGTTGGTTATGAGATATGTGCCGTTATTGTTATTGGTTTCTATAATTAATGACAACAGTCATAGGAAAAATTTTTTAGAATTACGAAAATAGTAAAGTGAAAAAGGAGAACTTCTATGAAGATTTATTAAGGAAGACTTTCTTCGCGCACTACAATTAAATCATTGACAGTAATTAAATGATTCATTTAAATTAAAATGATATGGGCAAACTGGCAGTTGTAGCACTTGGCGGAAATGCCTTACTGAGAAATCATCAGTCGGGTACCATCGAGGAACAAGAAGCAAATACTACCGAAACATTAGAAAACCTGATTTTTTTGGTAAAAGAGGGTTATAATTTGGTTTTTACTCACGGGAATGGCCCCCAAGTCGGCAATATATTGATGCGCAACGATGCCGGTGAAAAGCTATATAAAATTCCTCAAATGCCACTGGATATTTGTGTGGCCGATAGTCAAGGGGGAATTGGTTATATGATTGAACGGTGTTTGATTAATGTATTGCATAAACACCGTCTTATGCGAAATGTGTTAACTTTAATGACCCTTACCGAAGTAGATCCCAACGATCCTGCGTTCAGTAATCCAACAAAGAGAATAGGGAAAATCATGTCCAAAGAGGAGGCTGACGTGTTAGCCAAAAGCCATCGTTGGCTCTTTAAAGAAGATAAAAAAAATAAAGGAGGGTATCGGCGTGTTGTGCCTTCCCCTCACCCCAAGTCTATAATGAACAGCCATGTTATTGAAAGTAATGCCCGGGCTGGGACAATAGTGATTGCTGTCGGAGGAGGTGGAATTCCTGTTTATCTCGATAATAAGGGTTGCCTGAGGCCTTCTGAAGCTGTTGTAGATAAAGATTTGGCTTCCTCATTATTGGCATCACAAATTAAAGCCGATGAACTCTACATTTTAACCGATGTTCCATTTGTTTACGCTAATTTTGGTGAACCGAATCAACGAAAATTGGAATTTCTGAATTACCACGATACAGTTAAATACCTTAATTCCGGAACATTTGGTGAAGGAAGCATGGCACCCAAAATAAAAGCTGCGCTCGATTTTATTAAAAAAGGGGGACAAAAATGTGTAATTACAGAATCTAAAAAACTGGAAGATAAGTCGTTCGGCACCAAAATCACCATGGAGTATGACGAAAAAGATTTACATAAGTACGACCTCTAAGATTTTATTTTTTCACCTCCAAATATATTGGATCAATATTAGGTATATCTATACAGAATTATTTTTTCTTTGGTTATCTATTTATCTAATATCTAAAAATCTAAATTTCTATCAGTATGGCTTTTAATCTAAGAAATAGACATTTTCTGAAACTTCTTGATTTTTCCCCTGAAGAAATTAACTTTTTACTTGATTTGGCTCAAAATCTTAAAGCTGCCAAATATGCCGGGGTTGAGCAACCCAGACTACGAGGGAAAAATATAGCCTTGATTTTCGAAAAAACCTCCACTCGCACTCGCTGTGCTTTCGAAGTGGCTGCTTATGACCAGGGGGCTCATGTAACTTATCTTGGGCCTTCCGGCTCTCAAATAGGATATAAAGAATCGATGAAAGACACAGCGCGTGTTTTGGGCAGAATGTATGATGCCATAGAATACCGTGGCTTTTCCCAGAAAATAGTTGAAGAATTGGCCAAATACGCCGGAGTACCGGTATGGAACGGACTTACCGATGAATTTCATCCAACCCAAATCTTAGCTGATTTTTTAACCATGAAGGAACATTCTACCGTTCCTCTCAATCAGATTTCTTTTGCTTATCTGGGGGATGGGCGTAACAATATGGCTAATTCTCTCTTGGTGGGAGGCGCAAAAATGGGTATGGATGTCCGAATTATCGGTCCTAAATCCTTGCAACCTTCACCTCAATTAGTTGAGCAATGTCGTAAAATTGCCGGTGAAACAGCGGCTGTGATTACCATTACAGATGACTTAAAAAAAGGAGTTGAAGGTTGCGATTTTCTTTATACAGATGTTTGGGTTTCGATGGGAGAACCCGAAGAGGTTTGGAATGATCGCATCAAGTTGTTAAAACCTTATCAGGTCAATGCTAAAACCATGGAGATGACGGAAAATCCTGCCTGCAAATTTATGCATTGCCTGCCTGCCTTCCATAATCGAGAAACCATTCTGGGTGAAGAGATCTTTAACAAATTTGGCCTCGATGGACAAGAAGTTACCGAAGAGGTTTTTGAATCACCGGCATCAATAGTTTTTGACCAGGCAGAAAATCGATTGCATACCATTAAGGCTGTCATGGTCGCAACTTTAGGTATGTAATATAATTCAATGGAGTAGGAGAAACGGGATTATTTCCCGTTTCTCCTACTCCATTTGGTATATAACACCACTTTTTTCAATTCCCATTTCCAATCCTCGTAATTCTGCCATGCCGCTGAGTAAGCCAATTGCCGAATATCCCGGATTGGTTTTCTTCTTTAAATCATCAAGAATTGTATGACCATGATCTGCTCGCATAGGAATACGAGCGTCTACACGATGTGCTGCTTCGCGCCTTTTCTGCTCTTTTAATACTTCTACCATAACCTTATACATATCTACATCCCCTCGTAAATGACTGGCTTCATGAAAACTGCCATCCAGATAACGTTGCGTACTCCTTAGATGTAAGAAATTGATTCGATGCCCTAATCGTGTTATAATTCCGGGTAAATCGTTATCCGCACGAACACCCAAAGAGCCCGTACATATACAAAGACCATTGTGGATCGAATCTACTACATTTACAATGAATTGCAAATCCGATTCGGTGCTTACTATTCTGGGTAATCCAAATAATGATAGGGGAGGATCATCAGGATGGATGGCTAACCGTACTCCTGATTCAATGGCTACCGGTACAACTGCTTCCAGAAAATATTTCAAATTTTCCCGGTATTGGGAACTATCAATACCTTCATAATCGGCTAACCTTTGTCTAAATTCTTCCAAAGAATAACTTTCATTGCCACCTGGTAATCCGGCGATGATGTTGTTTTGCAATACATAACGTTGCTCATCGCTCATCGCCTCATATTTCCTTTTGGCGGCTTCTATTTGTTCTTCGGTATAGTCATGCTCTGCATTCTTCCGCTTTAAAATAAACAAGTCAAATGCGATATACTCACTCATATTAAATTCCAGAGCTTTCGCACCATCATCCAATTCCAACTCCAGGTTCGTTCTGGTCCAGTCTACAACCGGCATCCAATTGTAGGTTACTACAGGTATTCCTACTTTTCCTATGTTCCGAAGACTTTCCTGATATTTTTCTATCCATTGGTCACGGGTAGGTCGCCCTAATTTTATATCCTCATGGACAGACAGGCTCTCAATAACTGACCAGGTTAATCCCCGAGGTTTGGCTGCACGGCCACTTTCATCCAATTCAATTAATCTTTTTCTCTTGGCAATTGCTTCTTCTGTCCATACTTCGCCAATGGGTATTTCGTGCAAGGCAGTAACAATGCCGGTTGCCCCGGCTTGACGAATATCTGTTAAACTTACCGGATCCGTTGGTCCATACCAACGCCACGTTTGTTCCATTCCCATAATCTCTTCAATTGTTTTAATATTTTACAATAGATATAGCTTTATTATACTTTGATTCAAAGTATAATAAATGTCGTTAACGTTAACGGAGCAAAGATATAATTTATATTGCTTCCGTGTGCGTTAACGATACCTTTTTTTATATTTTTTTGCTCTTGATACATAAATAGGAGGGAAGGGAAAATTCTTGCTTTAAAAAATCATAGGCCATTGAAAATCAAAACCTATAAACTTAAATTTAATTCTATCCGTCTATGAATCAAATCGAAATTATACATATGAATCGTGCCTGACGAATTAAGATTCAAATAATAAAAGTGTACATGTGGAAGTGAGATAGCCCAAGGTGTTCATTAATTTCTAGATAAGCGAGAAGTTTAGTTTTCACCTTTGACAAAGCTCATATCGAAACCTTAAGGCCTGACATGAGCCTTGTCAAAGGCGAGGCAGAGACCTCAAACTTTGGACATAACAAGTTTTGAACAAATAAATTAAGAAGTAATACTACTAAGTTCGAGTTTTTTCTTTTCAATAATATCAGTGGCTCGTGACGCATTTACAAATAATATGTCATTAAGTGAGCGATAATCGTTAAAGAATTCTTTCCCTCGTTGTTTTATGTGCTCTTCTCTAAAACCCATTATTATTAATCCGGCTTTTCGGGATTTTTCTGACACAATTTCGTGTACAGGAAGATTGCCCGTAGCTGGCACAATTTCAATGTTTGATAGGGTTATGGGGAGCCGGCCTTCTTTGACCAGTAAATCCAATTCTTCCCGAGTTTTTTCTATATGTTCCGGAGCACAAATACTAAATATTTTTATCTTACCTTTTTTCCAGTCCGGATGCCCCAATATAATGTAACCTAAAAGTATCATTAAATTAGCATTCAAATAATCTACCGGCCGAATCCATACGTGAATTCCATTTCTGTAATGAGGAGTCGATTTACTAGAGCCAAAAACACATACATCATAATCACCCGCTTTGGTTAAGGATATATTATCAATAATGCGATCCAACTCTTCCGGTTGATTTTTATCATATTCAAAAATAACCATGTTGTTCTCCATACCCGATATACTGGGAGCTTGTATGATTTGGGCTATCGCCGAGGTATAAGATGGAGATATCATGGTGTCAATATAAAGTGAGCTGTTCTCTTCTTTTTGAAAGTCTATTAATTCATTCATTATTTCGCGAGATGCCTGATAAGTCTGGCGACTGAAATAATCTTCTATAAAATGAAAGTAGGTCCCAAAACCATGTCGGTAGGATATCCAATTCATCAAATCAAAAATTTTGGGGCGTTCAAATGAATGCGAAGATATGCATACTGCAGCCGGTCGCCATTCTTCTTTTTCTGCAGGCCCCTGATTCTTTTGCATATATACCTGTAACCGTCGGTTCAGTTGAAATAAGGCCCCTTTAAATAAATTAACCAAACCACTTCGATCTTTGTGATAATGTTCTATTACCAAATAAATTACGACTATTAAGCTATAGGCAAGAATAGTGTATACAGGATTTATCATAAACATTACCCATACTGATAATACAAAACCCAGGAGTGAGAAATACCATTTTGAACGAAATCGTGGACGATAGGAGGGAGAAGAACCAAAATGATTTAAAAAACTTATTAAACATAGTGAACCGTAGGTTATCAAAAAGAACATGGAAATTACCTCCGCAACGGCATCGACATTACCCAAGGCAACAAAAACAAAGGCTATAACAAAAGCCACCAACGATGCGTTACGGGGTTCATTGGTCGAACCCTTTCCCTTGGCTAATACACTATTTATGCGAGAAATGGGTAGGCTGCGATCACTCGCCAAAGCCTGTAGCGTTCGTGGTGCTACTAATACCGAACCCAATGCTGACGACAATGTGCTGGCCGCTAATCCCAATAATACAAATATGCTACCACCAATAGCTATCTCCGACATTATCAATTGATTTGAAAGTAATGCTTCTTTGGGTACCGATGATGCCATCTTCCATACTACCAATATGTATATTAACATGCCCAAAAAAGTAGCCAGCATTGTTCCCACGGGTAATGATTTGCCTGGATTTTTGAGATCCCCGCTCAATCCTACACCTGCCGTCATTCCCGTAAAAGCCGGAAAACAAATGGCAAATACCGAAAAAAAAGAATCTCTGTTGGTAAACGTTACATTGCTTCTAAAAAATTCCCCCGGTACCGTCTCATTTGCACCGTGACCTAAGAAAAATAATAGAAGAGATAAAAACAGTATTCCCGCTACACCATACAACAGGCCTACACCCAGATTAGCACCCTGGCGAAGTATCATTACCGCTAATATCAGTAATACCGGCAAGCTTATTACTTGCCGTGGCAAATCCCAGCCAAAACGAATATTCCACCAATTAAAAAACATTTCAAAGGTTTCCGTGAAGGCTATTATGTAAAAAGCAATACTTATTGCTTGTGAAAGAAACAAGGCCAGGCCTATGGTGGCCCCTATATTTAATCCAAAAGATCGAGAAATAATATAATATTCACCACCACCTTCAACCCTCGTATTGGTTGATATTTCCGATATCGCCAAAGCTGTCGGTATGGTGATCAAATGTCCTAAAAAAATAAGCAATAAACTCCCTATAAATCCTATTGTCCCCACCGCATATCCAAAACGAAGAAATAAAATAGCACCTAATATGGTAGATATTGCGGTAATAAAAACAGGCGCTGTTCCAAATCGTCGGGCCGATGGGATTAACTCTGGTGAATTCATATTCTATATATAATTTGGTGGTTTGGTGAAATAAAAATAATATTTTATGTCTTTATTCCGTTCCCTTTTTTTCTAATTTTAAGTCTTGCCAGATACTATTGAGAATGGAACCTAAATGACCAAATTTTTATACCTTTATTGGCTTTGACAACCTATATCGGTTATGTTCATTTCGTTTATCAATTTAAGAAAAAATTTTGAACTTATACCAGATGTGTATCGAAAAAGATAATATGATAAACATTAAACAACCCCGTTGCAATTGGTGTGGCAATGATCCCCTCTACATCAAATATCATGATGAAGAATGGGGGAGACCCATTTATGATGACCATAAACTCTTTGAATTTTTGATCCTCGAAGGGTTTCAGGCCGGCTTAAGTTGGATCACTATTCTTCGGAAACGGGACAACTTTAGAATGGCTTTTGATAATTTTGATTATTTAAAAATTGCGGAATATGATGAAAAGAAGATTCAGCGTTTAATGTTAAATGAAGGTATTGTTCGCAATCAATTAAAAATCAGGGCAGCTGTAACCAATGCCAGGGCTTTTATTAAAGTTCAGAAAGAGTTTGGAACTTTTTCCAGTTACATTTGGGGCTTTGTTGACGGAAAACCTATAACTAACCATTTCAAAAACACTGAGGAAATTCCGTCAACAACGCCATTGTCTGATAAAATAAGTAAAGAC
This sequence comes from Thermophagus xiamenensis, assembly GCF_900112795.1. Classification (GTDB taxonomy): domain Bacteria; phylum Bacteroidota; class Bacteroidia; order Bacteroidales; family Marinilabiliaceae; genus Thermophagus; species Thermophagus xiamenensis. The sequence continues at coordinate 181,151 of NZ_FONA01000004.1, read as the reverse complement.
CTAAAAAAACGTGGCTTTAAATTTGTTGGGTCAACTATCGTGTATGCCCATATGCAAGCCACCGGTATGGTAAATGATCATATAACCAATTGTTTTGTTCATAATCAGCTATGTTCAAAAAATCACTGATAAGCTTTTAAACAATATTAATGTTTTTTGCCTCTTCCCAAATTTTATTCATTTCTTCAAGGCTTAGATTCTTTAAATCTATTCCCTGCTTTATGGTTTTTTGTTCCAAATAACTAAACCGCTTTATAAACTTTTGGTTCGTTCGTTCCAGGGCATTCTCTGGATTAACACCATAGAGCCTTGCCGCATTGATAAGTGAAAAAAACAAATCCCCAAATTCTTCTTCAATAGTTTTCTGATTGCCATGGGCAATCTCTTCCTTTAATTCTTCCAATTCTTCCTGAACTTTGTCCCATACTTGTTCCCTATGTTCCCAGTCAAACCCAACTCCGCGTGTCTTTTCCTGTATACGGTTGGCCTTTACCATCGCCGGAAGTGACTTAGGGACGCCCGATAGTACCGAATGGTTTCCCTCCTTTTCTTTTAGCTTTAATCGTTCCCAGTTTTGTTCAACCTCACCCGCATCCTTTACTTTTGTCTCACCAAATATATGGGGATGGCGGTAAATTAGCTTCTCAATTAGCCCCTCTATTACTTCTTTGATTGTGAAACTTTCTTTTTCCTCCCCAATTTTGGAATAAAAAACTATATGTAACAATAGGTCACCCAATTCTTTGCGAATCCCGTTTTCTGACCCCGCCAGTATCGCATCCGCAAGTTCATAGGTCTCTTCTATGGTTAAAGTCCTTAACGACTCGTTTGTCTGCTTCCGATCCCATGGACATTTTTCTCTTAGCTCATCCATTATTTCCAACAACTTGCCAAATGCTTCTTTTTTTTCCTGAATATTCATGCCTTTTTGTACGTTTTTGTTTTTATCATTTCAAAGGTAGTAATTACAATGCATGATTTAAAACGGTAATGAACCACTTTGCCCCTTTTAACGCAACTAACACATTTTTGCTTTTTTTTAATGGTGTGAGCCAACACAAACAATTTCATAAAAGGATTTGTTAAATTTGTCCAAATATGTTTTTAACTTGCGCTTTTGAATATTTCTTATAAAGAAGAAATCAAGACCCAATATGAATGTTGCAACATTTGATGTTATCCTTGTTTTTATTGTTATTGCTTTTATCCTTCTTTCCCTTTATAGGGAACTTATGGGAGCGGCTTTTACCTTTTTTATTGCCGTTATGGTTTTGGGGATATTTAATGTACTTACTCCATCTGAAATTCTTGCCGGGTTCGCCAATGAACAAATTGCGGTCATCATAATGCTCTTATTACTGGGAGATACTATCAGACAAACTTCCGTCATTGAGGCTATCTTCGAAAAGGCTTTCCCAAAATCCATGAATTATAAAGGTTTCCTTGCCAGAATGATGATTTGGGTAGGCGGTTTTTCCGCTTTTTTAAATAATACCCCTTTGGTTGCTGTAATGATGCCTTATGTCCACCAGTGGAGCCACAGACACAATATTGCTCCTTCAAAATTGTTAATTCCTTTGTCTTATGCAGCTATTTTAGGAGGTTGTGTAACCCTCATTGGAACCTCTACCAACCTTATTGTTAACGGAATGGTTGTGGACCAGCATATCTTTCCGGATATGCCGCCCTTGGATATGTTCGACTTTTTTTATGCGGGGTTTCCGGCATTGATAGTTGGGATGCTTTATCTCTACTTTTTTTCTTATCGTTTGCTGCCTAACAGGAAAAGTGTCATGGAAGAATATTCATCTTCAGACCGAAAATATCTCGTCGAAGCTGAAGTTAGACCCAATAGCCATCTGGTGGGAAAAACGCTCCAAGAGGCAGAAATACGTGACATGGATGGACTCGTACTTATTGAAATAATTCGAGGAAACAAAGTATTTCAGCTTTTTTCTGACCACTTCAGATTACAAGAGGGCGACTTACTCCGATTTGCAGGTGAAAACAAAAATGTTGTTCGACTTATGTCTGAAAATAGCGGACTTACTCTCCCTACAGTAGGAATAATGTCTAAATTAAAAAAAACCCAGGTGGTTGAAGTCGTCGTCTCTCATAATTCTACTCTGATTACCAAAACCATTCGCGAAATTAATTTCAGAGGACGTTATGATGCCGCCTTGTTGGCTTTGCACCGAAACGGCGAAAGAGTGCTTGGGAAAATGGATGAAGTTAAACTCAAAGCCGGAGATGTTTTGATGCTACTCGTTGGCGAAGCCTTTAGCAGTAGAGTGGAAAGTGAACAAGATTTTTATCTCATCTCCAAAATTCGGGAATTTAATCGTACCGAAAAATATAAAATCTATGCCCTCCTCGCTGGTACTCTCCTGGCCATTTTGCTGTCGGCAGTGAAATTGGTGCCTTTGTTTATCGGCTTGTTTGTGGTGCTCATCCTGGTTTCAGCTCTGAAAATTGTTTCCCCCAAAGACTTGCCCCGAAATATCGACTACAACCTGGCTGCAATAATAGCTCTTTCCCTTGCTTTGGGAACCGCTATGATTAAAACCGGTGTGGCTGATATGGTGGCCAATCTTATCATTAGTGTATTTTTGCCTTTTGGGCGAGTTACACTCCTTTTTGGAATTTATCTGATAACTTCAATGTTGGCTGCATATATTACCAACAAAGCCGCTGTGGCTATTGTATTTCCGATATCTCTTACAGCGGCTAAAACTTTGGGACTTAATCCTGAACCTTTTGCATTAGTAGTCTCTTTTGCTGCGGCCGCTAATTTTATAACTCCCATTGGTTACCAAACAAACCTTATGGTTTACGGCCCAGGAAATTATAACTTCCGCGATTTTTTTAAAATCGGTTTTCCTCTTACTATTATTTATATGGTCGTAACAATTACTGTACTTAGTTTAATGTATTTTTCCTAAACTTTCAAACTTTTTTATAACACCTTATCCAATTAATTTCCATTATGGCCGGTAGTTCCGATTCCGATGGTTCTTCTACTAATGTGGTGCAAAAAGTCAGATACATAGGCTCTTGCGGTATATTATGGGTCTGACGGTATACCGGAACCCCATTAATCTTCCAAACCATCTCATTTTCACTCCAATCCAGTGAATAAATAAAAAAGTCTTTGGTGAATTGAGCCCCATTAATTCGCTTTGTCGATTCTTTCACCGTTTTTCTTTCGATATCTGATATTATCCCAGCCTCAAGTAAACGACCGCCTGAATACATGGTTTTGAAAATATCTATATGGGGCACCATTTTTTCGCCCACCATCCAAAACGCATGAATAAAGGGATAAGCCTTATTAAAGCGAACTTTGGCCTCAAACCGACCATATTTTTGACGGAAACTTTGACCCGTACTTATCAGACCCGATGTGTATTTAAACTTTTGTTTCCGAAAGCCCCATTGTGGATTCCATACTTTCCCTTCTATCTCTTCCTTTCGTGTTATTATGCGCAACACTGAATCTCTCACTTCTATATTGGCTGGTGAGTAATATTGTTTTTCTCCTTCTAACGAATAACTGTCATTCATTAACGCTTTTCCCCAATAATAGGCTGTAATCCATTTTTTTTGATCCAAACTTGTCCCGCTAAATTGATCCTCAAAGGTTAATTTCCATTTTTTTAGTTCTTCAAATGGTTTTTCTTCTTTTTTACGCAGGTACCATACAATATCTTTGTCCTTTTTTAATTCGGCATATTCTTTCAATAACGATGCCTCTTCCGACTTTTGAAATTTTCGTCGGTCTTCCATAAAGGCCTTGTATTCTTTAAAATCGGGTGACTCAACGAATGCTTTAAGTTCGTAATATTCGGATAATATTTCGCTACCATCCAGTTTCTTATATATCTTATAAGCCTGTGATTTTTCTGTCTTTAATAACCATTTTATGGAATTATCTTTTTGAAGCTTTTTATATTCCTTTAATTGTTTGTAAGCTTCTTTTTTCTTAAAGTCAGGACTCGATTTTTCTTTATAAAATTCAGGCGTATTTACAATGCCTTTAAGTTCTTCGAATCTTTTATATGGTTCGGAATTTTGTATTTTTTCCATTTTTTGCGCTTTACCCGAACGGTAAAACTTCATATAAACCTTAATTTCCTTATTGTTTGTGAGGGATTTAAAACGTTTAAGCTTTTGATATTCGGGTGTATCCTTAAATTTTTTGTGTTTCAGGTCGTATACCCTTTGTTTAAATTCGCCGGAATGAACCTGAGTGTCTAACTCCAAAAATCTTTGATACAGTGAAGAGTTTCCCAATTCTAAAAATCGAGCGTATTCATTTCTCAATTGATCTTGTTGGGTCTCGTATTTCCGTGTGTCAGGAAATTTCTTTCCAAAAAAAATCTTTAATATTCCAGCCATGGCCACTGTTTACTACTTATTATGAATTAAACTTAGTTTTCCCGGCTTTTTTTGGGGCAGGGAACAAATTTTTTTATTGGTTAGGCTTTATACGTATTGGATGCCAAATAGGTTTTACATCATTCAAACCCTCTTTTTTTGTTTGGGTAGATTACATTGTGCTGATGGTGTTTTTTATTTGATATATACATAATTAAGTTATAGCCTCAAATTTATTCCAACAATCCATTTAGTTGGTATGTTAGTCTTTTTTAACAATATCTTATATTTATTTAATTAGCACGCCAATAAAGGTTTTCAGGGGTAAGTTTTAAAGTGATAAAACTTTTTTATATGTTACTTTAAGTAAAATTGAGAATTAATGGCAAGCATTCAATTAACAATGGCTGCTTATTGAATTAAGGTTCGTAATATGGTAATTTCTTTTCGACGATATGGGGTAGAATATATAATTGGTGAGGTTCCAAAGTCGTTATTATGTTGATAAAAAACAGCGGGTATTAAATAGAAATACTTTAATTCAATACCCGCATTAATTTATAAGATTCTAATTGTTTATTTTTTCTTTATTAATTGGTATGGTTTTAATTCCGATTTTGAACGTGAAAATTCCTGCCATGTCCATTCAACTTCAATATATTCAAGGCTCCCTTTATAATATCCTTTGATAGTTTCATCATTATTCGTTACACATTCTATTGAAATTATATAATCACTACCGTCTTTTGAAATCGTAACTGTCCCGTCGGTAATTTCAGAAAAAGATTCCGGCTCATCATCTTCTGAATCGTAATTATATACATATTCGCCATAATCAAAAGTTCCTTTGGAGTAGGGTATTTCCTCCGAAAAAGTATAGGTTGTTTCATCCAGTGAACTTCCTGACTCTGAAAACATTTCAAAATATAACAAGTGACCGTTGCCTTCGAAATAATGTTCGCCATCAAGCTCCTCTACGGTTAGGCCTTCTGTATATAGAGTTAAGTCAGTATTATATCCTTCATGCCATAATTCGCTATCGTCAATACCCCAATTTACCAGGAGCCCTCCTGATATAATAAACTCATTTTCCCCAACGTTAAAATAATTTTTCTCACTCTCTTCATCATCCTCACAACCCGAGAAAAAAATAACTGTTAAAGCTAATCCTGTTAATAATTTTGTAAATTTTTTCATGTGATTAGTAATTGAATTGTTAATAAAATAAGTTGGAAAATTAATTTGGTTAATAATTTTGAATTTGTTACAGTGTGAATAATTTTCTATATCCTTTTGCGAAATTTGGTAATTTATTGTTTTTGCATTAATTAACAAGGTAGTAAATTCAGTGTCAAGTTCTGCAATAAGTCACAGTTAAGTCATATTTCAATTTAACCTCATTTTAAAACTGAGTGTAAATGTAATTTTACAATATTATTTTTCAAAATTTTTTATATTTAATGATGTATACTTCAATTTTGGCTTTATTGATTGTTAAATTGTATTTCCGAAATTCTTAGGCTAAGATTTTCAAAATAAATCTCCCAAAAGTTATTTTATTTTTTACTTCGGTTCTATTGTTTTATTGGCCAATCGTCCGACATATACAATCAAAAAAAAACATTTATATATAATGAAATATTGACTAATTAATTCCGGTCCTAATACAAATATATTATCAAAATTTTATATCCTGTTTAGAGCCTTAATTTTCCTGTTTGGAAAAGGATAGCTAATAAAGTTGAAAATTATTTTATATTTGACTGAAGGCTTCTTAGTTGTTAAATACTTAATTTTTTGAAGTTAAAAAATGTTAATCCAATTATCGTTTTATAACTTTAATAAGCAGGATTCGTATAAACGTTTGCACATTTCTAAAAATTATTCTTCAAATAATTGTAACTACCTTAATGAAATACCAAGTAAGAAATGGTATAATTGAAGCAAAGCATCGGTAACACGAAGCAATTAAAAGTAAAATTGAAGCAACACTCGGGTTACTTGAAGCAAAGTTCGAGAAATATAAAGCAATAGTTGGGAAATATAAAGCAATGCTTGAGAAACTGCAAGCATCGTTCGGGGAACGTGAAGCAATGAAGGGGAAACTTGAAGCATTGAAGGGGTAACTTGAAGCATTGCTTTGGAAATATAAAATAATAGGTAGGGCACTTAAAGAAGTATCTCAAAAATTTAATCATTTTGATTCTTTAAATCTTCATGTCTCAAAAAGGTATTATATGTTAAACTTAAAATTGAACAAATATGCCGACAAGACCTAGATTTTCAGAATCAGAGATTTTAGAGCAATACAGAATTTCGTTGGACAATGCCCAAAACCAGTCTGAAATTGCATCGGCTTTGGCTGAATTGGGTTATGATGCCGAAACCATTGCTCAAGGTAAAGCCCTGTATAACAAAGCACGCGATGCTTTCGATGCCAACAAAACAGAAGATGATGAAACGGCCGAAACCTACAAACGTTGGTTCGACTTGAAAGAAAATCTTGCCAACAGGTATAGCCTCGACCGAAAAAAAGCTAAAGTTATTTTCCGAAAAGATGAAGTTACCAAAGAAAAATTAGGGGTTACCGGTATTTTGCCTAAAGCTTATGTTAATTGGCTCGAAACAGTGAAGAAATTTTATTCGGTGGCCCTCAGCGATACCGATATTCAAGCTAAACTTGCCCGTCTTAAAATTACTCCTGAACATCTTGATGAAACCAACCAGTTAATAACTGAAGTGGAAGCCGCCAGATCTGACTATCTTAGAGAGGTAGGGGAGTCCCAAAATGCCACCAAGGTTAAAGATTCTGCTCTCGCAGAATTGGATGATTGGATGCGCGATTTCTATGCTGTAGCTAAAATTGCCCTTGATGACAAACCTCAGCTTTTGGAAGCTTTAGGAAAGTTTGTTAGAAGCTAATACCCTTTTTGATAGTAATTTTTGTCTAAGGACTTTATCAATGTTTTCCACCTACTAAGGTGCATATACACCAGAAGATTTGTAAGCATAAAAAGTGATACATGCAGAATTAAGATGGGAAAAGGACTGATGGTTCGGCTGTTTGATAGGATTTACAAGTTTAACATTTTTTTGTAAAAGATTTAGATAACCAAATCCTAAAAAACTATTTATTTTCTGCCTGTATCTCTTTTTTTTATTCTGTTTGTGGCAAACCTGTTTTGTATTGAGTATTCCCATTTAACGGCATAATAAATCGATAATTAGCATTTCAGTGTTTGTTCCAATGTTTTTTTAAATTCATTCTCGTTTTTATTATTGTAAAAGGGCATGCCTGTAATTAAATAATGCTCTTTGTCAATTGCAATCATTCTCTTTGCATTACGAATCTCGTTAAGAAAGTCTTCTTTCCATTTGTCGGTAGCCATTAAATGCGACCCTTTGGGTTCAATAAATATCTGATATGTCAGCCTTTCCCCTTCGATTGGTTTACAGAATAAAATGAAGTCAGGTTCAAATGCTCTGCCATGCTTGTCATATATTTTAAGCGTTCGTTCATTGCGTATTAGATATATGTCTTTAAACTTTTTCTTTAAAGAATCAATACACCTGGAAAACATTTTTACAAACTCTTTTTCTTCACTTGTCCCGTAATTGGCATTGTAAATGTACCAATCCGATTGGCTTACTAAATCAAACTGTCCTTCCGCCTTGATACTATTTTGAGGAACTTTTATGGTTTTACTTTTAAAAATTTTGTGGATAAAATCATAGAAATAATCGGAACCTTCATATTCAGTAATATTGGATTTTATCTCCAATTCAATGGTGGTCAATAGTCCGTCCAGGGCCATTAAATAGTCCGTGTTATTAATGGATGTCAATCGCTCTTTTGTACCACTAAATGTAATCTCTAAACCACCCAAATAGTTTGGGCTTTCAATAAAATGTGATAAAGATTGAATATGGGGAAAATATTTTGTTAAATTATCGAATCGATAAAATTGATTTTGAGATAAGGCAAAGCGTATAATGTGATTCGGAATATCTTTTATTGAAATATCCTTTTGTTCAAAATTTCCTGTTGGCTCATAAACTTCATCTTGTGCAAGAATGCCGGTCATTTTCCCATGGCCAGAGGAGAGGGTGTGATTGTAATTTTTTTTCTTTACACCCAAGTCGGCAAATGAACTTACATTGTTATAGCCCTTTCTGACTTTTTTGTTAAATATTACCTTCCCGGTCTTGTAAAATTCTGTTGCCTTGAACGAAGATTTTAATTCCAGGTTAACAGTTAAACTGTTTTCTTCGTCTTCATATATTCCTGTATCTAGAAGAGCCTGTTTGAGTTCAGAGATGTATCGGCTATCTTCTTTGGTATGATAATAAAGCTCTTCTAGAATTTTTAGGTCATTGGACACATCTTCATCAAATTTTCTTGTATACGGATCTTGGCCTTCTTCTACCGAAAAAGGAAAATATCTGGCACCCCGACCAATTAATTGAGCTTCGGATATGGTGGTTTTGCCCGGTTTGCCGAAACGTCCGTCTCTTCCTTCGTATAATCGAACAATATCAAAAAGGTTCAGGACATCCCAGCCTTCATCAAGCTTTTTCACGGCAAAGACGGCTCTAACAGGGTTGTTCTCATCTTCCAAAGTGTTGAGCAATATTTGATTGGTCTCTGCTTCTGTATCATTGTTGGCGCTTATGCAGTTCTCCTTTTTGAAATTAGCTTTTATTCGTTGGGCTATATCGTTGAAGAAAAGACCCTTTGTTTCAAAAAACTGAAATGCCTTTTGCACTATTGGAACGGTAGAGGTTGCCCGGATTTTTTCAACCATTTCAGCTGACAACTCTTCAATCAGTTTGTGAAAATTAGCTTGGTTTTTCTTGGATTCGGCTATAGAACGTTTCGCTTTAAATAAAATGACTGGCTTTAAATTAATATTATGTGACGTGGCAAGTTCCTGACGATATAAATTTAAAATTAGTGCCTGGATAATTCGCTCTTTATCTTCATAATTTGAACGTATCAGGTTTATTTCTTTGGAATATTTATCTAAACGAAATTGGGCCAGGTCATATTTATAAATGACTTTGTTTTTGTATTTCTCGGCTAATTCCTGGCTTTCGTAATCTAAGGTAGCAGTAAATTCCAGCAGTAAATTATTAAGGTTTGAATTTAAAATTTTTAAAACAGTATCTTCCCAGTTACCAAACAAGATGCCACTTTTGGTTCCTGAGCTTAAATGATGAGCTTCATCGGCTATAAGTACCAGCGAGCGGTTTTCAAAATCTTCGTAGGTTACGCTATTTTCTTTGGTATTGTTTAGGTCAAGGTGCAGCTGCTGAATTGTGGTAAACTTAATGTTAATATTTTCTGAATCGGCTTCTTCAAAGCTTTTAATTTCCTTAATAACTACCTCGCGACCATCAATTACGATTTTGTTTTTGAACAGGTATTTGCTGGCTTGCGGATTAAGAAAGTTGTCCTTAGTCTTTTTTATTATGTTGTTACTGTTTACAAAGAATAAGAAGTTTCGGTATCCTTTTTGGAAAAGATATAGCATTAATCCGGCCATAATTAGCGTTTTCCCACTCCCGGTAGCCATATTGTAAAGAAGATGTATTGGTTTCGTCGGTTTAGGGTCGAAATCTTCACTATCTAAATATATGAAACGCTTAAATGCCTCCTGCTGATAGGGGCGTTGCTTAAATTTCAGATTATCGCTTATCCAGTCGGGTATTTTTATTTTTGCTAAAACTTGTCGTGCTATGGGATTTTCAAATATTTCGTACAAGTATGCCATTAAATAAATCCTTTTTGTGATATTATTAACTCGTTTCCCCAAAGTTTAACCAAATATGCAATATCTATCGGTACAAATGTGGATGAACCATCTCTATTGTACTTTACCGGACAAATTAATTTTCCATCCCGAATTTTACAGGTCATTTGTCCATTATCTTCTATTATTATTTGGTTGTTTTTTATTTTGTCGTAAACATTGCTTAAATCGATAACCGCAAATTTCACAAAATCGGTACACTCTCTATAGCGGATTTTGTAACAATTTGTTATGCCATAGGTGAAATAATCGGCTTTTATTTTGTAAAATTCTGAGGCACGTCGATTAATGTGGGCATTGTTATCACGTCGATATCTTATTGTGAAATCGGTATATTGCTGATAGGTTACATCTCTAAAGCACTCTTGAACTGTTTTTATTTGTCCATATTGGTCTCTAAAGATGTAATCAATCCCTTTATTAATATCGATAGTGGAAGCTAAAGTTTTGTTTAGACGAATTTGCTTCCATCTCCATGGAGTATAAATTTTAGGAAGGGCAAGATTCCTGTGAATGAAATCGGTAAAGGCTCTGTCAAATTCATGGGATGTCATTGGTTATAAATTGTAAAAATTTTTCGTTACCTCAATTTCGTTTGTAGTACATTTAAAATCCTTATCGTATAAAGATGATAGATTGACGTAAAGTTGATTTTTATCTAAAATTTCGAACAAAAATTGTTTCTGCTCGGCAAGGGATAAGGCTGTGAAGTCTTGTATTGCCGCATCCTGCCTCTGGATGTCAACATTATAATTGAGGAACGACCGCTCTTTCATTTGGTTCCATATTTTTAGCAACTCCTCGGTCGAGGTACTGCTTGCAATAGATTCAATAAAATTCTGATTGTATTTTTTGAGTTCCAGATAGGTAAATGAACCACCTCCTTGCCAATTAATTGTTTTTGAAATACCTGTGGGGTCGCCATTTATGACTTTTTGAAGTCTGACCACACTGTCGTTTTCCTTGTAATCCAACTGTTCAACGCCTATATATTGGCGATTCATTTTGTGGGCAACGGCAGCCGTGGTTCCGCTCCCTAAATGGTAATCGAGAACAATATCGTTTTCGTTCGTCGTTAATTCCATAATCCTTTTCAAAAGTTTTTCCGGTTTTTTCCCGCCAGGTAAATTAACACCTCCTTCATTTTGATTGGTCTGAAATATTTCATCATCCCACATATCTGAGATGAGCGTCCCAAAATAATACTTACCGTTATCTTTTACTAACCGTTCTTTTAATGGAATAAAGACACCCTTTTTATATATCAGTACTTTCTGATTGAAATTGTTGGTATATTCTATAACATCGTCAATATCTTGCGACTGACGGATAACTGCTTTGATTTTTTCACCCGCTTTTTTATTGTTTTTCTCGAGTGAATAAATGTTTTCCGGATTTTTTAATACGTATTCCTCTAATTCGGCATCGCTTTTAAACACCTTTTTTAAGTCTTTGACATGGTACTTGTTATTGACCTTTTTAACCTCGTACCGATAGTTTTTATTAAAGTTACTCTTAACATATATGGGTTTAAAACGATAGGTTGGATTTTTAGAATAAAACAATAAATATTCCTTTACTTTAAACAGCCGTTCTCCTCGCTTAACATTTACAGCGTTAACACCACTGGGCGTGCTGGTCTTAACAACAATGGTTTCTCTGTAATTCTCTTTACCAAAAACTTCATCCATCAATACCTTTAAATAAGCTTGTTCATGATCATCACATTGAACAAAGATCGCCCCATCATTATGAAGAAGGGCTTTAGCTACCTCTAACCGATTTTTCATAAAGGTAAGCCACGTAGATTGGTTAAAGGAATCGTTGTAATTAAAGCCATCGTTGCCTGTATTATAGGGAGGGTCAATATAAATCAGTTTAACCTTTGCAGCAAATACTTTTATTAACGAGTGGAGGGCCAGCAAATTATTGCCTTTAATTATTAAGTTGTCTGTGATGGTATCTAGAGGTAGTTCTCTTTTTCGGTTGAGCGCTGCATCCCTGGTGAAGGATTTAAACCTGTGTTCCCCCTCTATATCGTAAACTTTAGCATTGGTCAATACTTTGGGTTCCAATAGTTGAGTGATTTCATCTTGTGCCAATAGTTCATTAAAAAAAATTTCGTCTTTCTTTTGTTCTTCGCGTGATTGTCCACCCTCCAATAAGCAGTCTTTAAATGGCCATACCAACGCTACTTCATTATTTTGATTCAAAAATTTGTGGTTAATGATAAAGCCTACCTTATTTTTGTATTTTGTATAGCTATCGTTTAGGTAATTCTTCATCTCCAAAAAGGAGATGAATTTTTCTTGTTTAAAAACCAAAATGCCATCAACTTCTACAAAAAAGGCTTCTTTTAGTTGGGGGTGGTCCACTAGCAGTTTTAATAGTTCCGGGTCGTAATTTCTGGCCAGGTCTATTATGACCCATTTTTTTAATTCGCCATTGTCAGCTACCAATTGGGGGGCCTTTTTTAGCTGATGAACCACTATTTCGTATAACTTCATTTGTTCAGCTTATTTTCTTAAATTTCAAAATTGGAACCCAAAATTAGGAAAATTATATTTTGAAGGGAATGTTCTTGCTGTTGATTATGGTTGTATTTAGTAATATTACAGTTTAAAATCTGATTCTTATTGGGCTATATTGTGTAGAAGGTAGAATTGATTTGTCATGTCATCAAAATAGAAATCAAAAAGGATGGTGCTATACAACAAGAAGTAACTTTTTAGTCAATACATTTCTATGAGGTTTAATCCCAATATTCTAATCTTGGGAAAAGCATTTCAATTATAAATAATTTACCTATTACAGCCATTTGACTGCATAAGTATTTAATGATTAAATTGTGCTTCCTGACTAAAGAATTACATACATAAGTATTGCTTATATGCGCCTTTATTTAATCGCAGAATGGTAAGCTTCAATTTTCAAAACCTCTTAACTAAATTGATTGAAATTATTGATTTGATTGTTTGTTGAATAAGAAGTATTTAATAGAATTTACCTGTTACCCTTCAATCCAAGAATAGATTGCAAAAAAAAAATCAACTAAGTAGTTGATTAATAGAAAAATAAAGAAAGATCTATTGTGCCCAGAACAGGACTCGAACCTGCACGGCCTTTAACGGCCACCAGCCCCTCAAGCTGGCGTGTCTACCAATTCCACCATCTGGGCTAAATTTGCCTACTTAGCTTGAGCGGAAAACGGGACTCGAACCCGCGACCCCGACCTTGGCAAGGTCGTGCTCTACCAACTGAGCTATTTCCGCATGTCTTTTTCCTACTTCCTCACAAACCCTTTCCCTTAGCGCTTGCAAAGGTAAAAAAATTTTGTTTTCTCAAAACCTTTTTGCGTTCAAAAAATAACCCATTCTTTTTCTAAAATTTCTAGTTCCTTCATTTTCATCCGTATAAAATTTATCTAAGTTATTGGCCGGATGGATCTCGCATGGCTTAAGTTTATACATGTTCTTATTGTGACAAACTTTCCTGGTCATGCTCGTTTCATCCGTATAAAATGTACTTACTTCATTGATATATTGATTCTTAAAAGTAGTCAATGGTGGTTAGTTGTTAGTCACTAATTATTTAACACTAACCACTTGTTGACTAATGACTTCTTCTGCCTTCTGCCTGTGCACTTCTGCCTTTGTCTTTTATACATGTTCTTTTGTGGCGAAAGCCGCCATGCTCGTTTCATTCGTATAAATTTAGATTATGCAAAAAAAGGGATGACCCTCACAGTTGTGCGGATCATCCCTTCAATAGGGTGCCGCACCAGTTTGGATTATTTAAACTCCTGACGACAGGATTTGAGTACACCCGTTAAGCGGGGATCCTCCGTGTCCGAAGACAACCCGAAGGTTGAGGCCTGCCCTTTTAACGGATAGTTTAACTCGGTATGTTTGTAGTGTTGAGTTTAACAATCAAAAATCCGGTGCGGCATATTTTTTATGCTCTTCTCTTACTTGTCAATGATCTTCTATTGCAAAAATAGGCTAATCCGTCGTTGTATGCAAGACTTTGGGGCCTTTTTAATCATTATTTTTTCAATACATTTGCACCCATGGTTAAACCTCCCAGATATTCAGTTATTGACGTGGAAACTACCGGTGGAAAACCCGGGATAGGTCGCATTACAGAAATTGCTATTTTTCGGATGGAAGGAACCGAAATTGTTGACCATTTCACCTCACTTGTTAATCCGGAAATTACTATTCCTTATTATATAAGTAGGCTTACGGGTATTACTAACGAAATGGTGAAAGATGCACCCCGTTTTTATGAAATTGCCAAACGCATTGTTGAACTAACCGAAAATACCATTTTTGTTGCGCACAATGTTTCTTTCGATTATCATTTCATTCAAAAAGAGTTTGAATCGCTTGGTTATAAATATGAAAGGGACCAGTTATGTACAGTCAGATTGTCAAGAAAAATTTTGCCCGGTCGACCTTCTTATAGTCTTGGAAATTTGTGTCAAGAACTGAATATCCCTTTATCCGACAGACATCGTGCGGGAGGAGATGCACATGCAACAGCGTTGCTTTTAAAATACTTAATCGAGAAAAAGGGGGATTTTATATTCCCGCCTCAAGCCTTCGACACCTCTCACTTGCATCCCAATTTTGATTCTAACCAAGCCAAAAGCCTCCCTGAAAAAACCGGAATTTACATTTTCTTTAATGATAACGGAGAGGTAATTTATGTTGGCAAAAGCTGTAACATCAAAAAAAGAGTTTTATCTCATTTGCGTGTAAGAGATAAATCTAAACGTCAAATGGTTCAACAGCTGGTCGATGTTGAGGCCATTGTTACAGGCTCGGAATTAATCGCATTATTGATGGAGGCAGAGCAAATTCAAAAACATAAACCACCTTTTAATAAGGCACTTAAAAAGAATAATTTCGCTTGGGGTATTTATTACTATATCGACAGAAAAGGTTACATCCGTTTTTTTGTAGAACGTACTACAAAAATGACTAGTACCCCTGTAGCATCCTTTTCTTCCAAGTCGAATGCATGTAAATATTTGGCACAGTGGGTACAAAAAAACAGGTTGTGCCGTTTTTTGTCCGGATTAGAAGATACTTCAAACGGTTGCTTTGATTTTCAATTAAATCAATGTTCCGGGGCTTGCCAGGGCATCGAAAAACCTGAGGATTATAATCTAAGAGCTCTCAACCTGCTGAAGCAACAGAACTTGCCACATCACAATTTTGTGATTGTGGATAAAGGACGTCAATTACAAGAAAAATCTTTTGTTTGGGTCGATAAGGGCGAGGTAAGAGGTTATGGGTGGATAAACAATGAGGTTACAATAACCTCCCCTTACATGTTGGAAGATTTTCTGGTCGGCGGAAAGGATGACCGCCATGCTCGCATCATTATTCGGTCTTGGCTGTCGGCCAAAAAAGACCATGTGCAGCTTTTGACCTATTGATTTATTTTCCTTTTCTGCGTGGGAAATTACCACTGGTTCTGGCCAAACTTTTTACCGGAAAAACCCCTTGATTCGCAAATCGTACATCTTCAATGATATAAAAAGCTTTTGGATTATATTCTTTTATCAGGCTGGTGGCTTCCTTAAATCCTGAGCGTTTGATAACACAATATATTACTGTTACTTCACCTCGGGAACCATGGGCTTCATGCCAGGTAACTCCAAAGCCTTGACTTGCCAATTTTTTTGCTAATTCTTCGCCGGGGTTTTGCGTGATTATTTGCAAGTTAACATACCCTAATGCAAGTTTTTCTTCTATCTTGAGACCTATGTAATTTCCTGTTGCAAATCCGCCTGAATAGGCAATGAAATAAAACCAATTATCCAGATTTTGAAAGATTTTGGTCATCGCTATCAGCCAGATAAATATCTCAAAAAATCCCAATAGCGGTGCCAGCATCTTCAACCCTTTTGAGATGAAAACTATCCTGACGGTTCCAATGGTTACATCCGCTACCCTGGCTAAAAATATCATTGCCGGTATTAATACCCAGCTGTACCAAAAACTTTCTGTAATCATAAAATTTTAATCTAAATGATGTTATTTAATATGCTTTTATATAGGCTGTTATTCGATTTTTAGTTATCCTTTTGAAGTATTGCTGTATCTTGTTAGGATAAATGCCCCATCTTTTGTAATTATTTATTCCATTTATTACTTCAAAAGATTAAAATTCTGAAGTAAAATGAAAGCGGATGTTTTTATAGTTTTCTCGGGCCATGTCTAACATATATGCTGAATCGGCTAAAAATACATCCCGACCAAATTTGTCTTTGGCCATATATTGATGTTTTCGTTTTTTGAAATCCTCTAACTCCGCTGAATCCTGAGATTCTATCCAGCACGCTTTGTATAGATTAATAGGTTCGTACCGACAAGAAGCACCATATTCATGTAATAATCGATACTGGATAACCTCAAACTGCAGAGCACCGACAGTCCCAATTATCTTTCGACCATTAAACTGACTAACAAACAATTGCGCCACACCTTCATCCATAAGTTGGTCGATACCTTTGGCCAGCTGTTTCGATTTCATCGGATCGGCATTTTCTATATAGCGAAATAATTCGGGCGAAAAGCTGGGTAATCCTTTAAAATTCAGATTTTCTCCTTCGCTAAGACTGTCGCCAATTTTAAAATTACCGGAATCCGGAATACCAATTATATCACCAGGGAAGGCCTCGTCAATAATCGACTTTTTTTCTGCCATAAAAGCCGTTGGGCTGCTAAACTTCATCAGTTTTCCTAAACGAACATGTTTGTAGTTGGTATTTCGTTTAAAATGGCCTGAACAAATTTTTACAAAGGCAATTCTATTTCGGTGATTAGGATCCATATTTGCATGAATCTTAAAAACAAAACCGCTGAATTTCTCTTCATCGGGTTTCACTTCCCGCTCCTCAGCATGCGAAGGTCGAGGCGAGGGAGCTATCTCTAAAAAACAATGTAATAGTTCTCGAACACCAAAATTATTTAAAGCACTTCCAAAAAATACAGGCGCTAGCTTTCCTGCCAGGTATTCGTCTTTTCGAAATTCGGGATATACCCCTGTAACTAATTCTAATTCTTCGCGTAGTGTGCCGGCCAAACTTTCACCAATCTCTTCTTCCAGCTTACTGTCAGATAGTTTCAGACTTATACCTTCTTCAATTGTTTGTTTATTGGGATGAAATAAGTATAAGTTTTCTTCATGTAAATTATATACGCCCTTAAAATCAGTACCGTTTCCAATCGGCCAACTTAGTGGACGAACTTCTATTTTAAGCTCTTCCTCTATTTCGTCAAGAATATCAAAAGGGTCTCGTGAAGGTCGATCCATCTTGTTAACAAAAACTATTACCGGTGTATTCCGCATCCGGCATACTTCCATCAGTTTTCTTGTTTGGGCTTCTACACCTTTGGCCGCATCTATTACAATAATGACACTATCTACCGCAGTTAAAGTCCGATAGGTATCTTCGGCAAAATCCTGGTGACCGGGTGTATCTAAAATATTTATTTTGTATCCATTATATTCAAAGCCCATTACCGAAGTGGCAACAGAGATTCCACGTTGTTTCTCTATTTCCATAAAATCAGAGGTGGCTGTCTTTTTTATCTTATTTGACTTAACAGCCCCGGCTACATGAATGGCACCACCGTAAAGCAATAATTTCTCGGTAAGGGTAGTCTTCCCGGCATCGGGGTGACTTATGATGCCAAAAGTTCTACGCCTTTGTATTTCCTCTTTAAATGTCATTTTGTCTTTTTTTTCAGGCTGCAAAATTAGTCATTGTTATTAAACCCCAAAGCTATTTGAGCGCTTTTAATTTCAGTGGCATCAATTTGGAAAACCGTTCATGTGTAGCCCGGGATTAACCCCTTGCTTTCGCTGTCTGTAGAAATTTTTATAAAAAATAGGGAAAAATGAAAACTTATGACCGTGCTTTTAAAATTTTGCCAGCAAACTTATATTTGTTAAAACAATGTTTGGTAAATCTTTTAAATTGTAACATTTGTCATATATTCTTCGGTTTTTTTCTAAATTTGCTTTTTTCGATTTATTAATTCGTTTTTATAATTTCACTTTTGATTGGTCCAATCAAAATAAATTAACTAATACTTTAAATTAATAAAATATAATACTGTAAATTAATATTTTAAACTTTTAATGTAGTTTTAAAAGGTAGTAATTTCCTAAATAAAAAATCTATAATCAAAAAACAGGCAATTATCTGATGAAGGTATTAAAATTTGGAGGAACATCTGTCGGCACTGCCGAAAACATTAAAAAAGTTAAAGAAATTGTAGAGGGTCAAAAAGGCCAAATAGTAGTCGTCGTTTCTGCTTTTGGAGGAATAACTGACCGCTTGATACGTGCAGCTCATAAAGCTGCCGAGGGAAATCCTGTTTATGCTACAGATATTGATAATATTATTGATGATCATCTACAGATCATTGATACATTATTTCCTGATATAGCTGCCAATACAGCTATCCGAAATGGGGTAGAACCAATTTTTGATGAACTTAAATCTATCAACAAAGGGGTATTTTTAATACGCGAACTTAGCGAAAAGAGTCTCGCCAGTATTTCGGGAATAGGCGAGAGACTGTCTTCCAAAATCATAGCAGCCTATTTGGGCGCTCGCTGGTTCGACAGTCGATTATATATTAAGACATTTGTAGAATATGGCCGAGTTCATGCTGACCTCGTCTATACCTATAAACATTTAAGAGAAATACAACCACAGTTGGCTGATCTATCGCTTTTCCCAGGGTTTATTAGTAGTAATGCAAGAGGAGAGAATACAACCCTTGGGCGAGGTGGTTCCGACTATACTGCCTCTATCTTAGCTTCGGCTTTTGATGCTGAAATGCTTGAAATATGGACCGATGTGGATGGTTTTATGACGGCTGATCCAAAGGTAATTAGTCGGGCTTATTGTATCGAGCATTTAAGTTATGCCGAAGCTATGGAACTCTCGCATTTTGGTGCTAAAGTGATTTATCCGCCTACTATTTTACCTGTATACCAAAAGAATATACCTATTACTATAAAAAATACCTTTAATCCCTCGGCACCCGGTACTTTAATAAACGGTAGGCAAGAAACTGCAGGTCAAAGACAAATAAAGGGGATTTCTTCTATTAAGAGCGTATCACTTCTTACAATTCAGGGAATAGGGATGGTAGGCGTTTCAGGCATCTCTATGCGTTTGTTTGCGTCGCTTGCCGCGAAAAATATCAATGTTATACTTATCTCTCAGGCTTCTTCTGAAAACAGCATTAGTATAGTTATCGATAGTAGCCAAACTGAATTGGCTAAAATGGCTATTGAGCAAGAATTTAAGAGAGAGCTTTCAGAACGGCATATAAGTAATATTATCATTGACAATGAAATGGCAGTGGTAGCTATTGTTGGTGAAAACATGAAGCATACCACAGGTATTGCCGGATTACTTTTTAATAGCGTTGGAAAAAACGGCGTCAACGTTTATGCTATTGCTCAGGGAGCATCAGAGCTTAATATATCTTTTGTCATTAAAGAAAAAGATATCAAAAAGGCCTTAAATGTTATCCACGAGGCTTTCTTCCTTTCAGATTACTCACGTCTTAACCTGTTTTTGGTTGGTAAAGGAACAGTTGGTAGCCGATTAATACATAAAATTGCCACCCAAAGAGATAAACTCATAAAAAATAATAGTCTCAAAATTAGGTTGGTTGGTCTGGCAGGACGTAATTCAATGATTTTTGACAAAGAGGGACTTGACCCCAATACTGCTATTGAAAAATTGGAGAAAGAGGGTACGCCTGGCGATGTATCTCAATTTCGAGATAAAATTATTGAGATGAATATGGCAAATAGCGTTTTTGTAGATTGCAGTGCCAGTGATGAAGTTGCCAGCCTTTATCTCTCTCTGCTCGAAGCTAATGTGTCGGTTGTAACCGCTAATAAGATTGCTAGTTCTTCTTCCTATGAGACTTATCGCAAACTGAAAGAAACTGCACGTAAAAAAGGAGTGAAATTTTTCTATGAAACCAATGTAGGAGCAGGGTTGCCAATAATTGCACCTATAAATGATTTAGTGCGTAGCGGCGAAAAAATTTTGAAAATGGAAGCTGTACTTTCTGGTACGCTCAATTATATTGTTAATTCGGTATCTGAGAAAAAGCCTCTTTCTCAAGTAATCATAGAAGCCAAAGAGAAGGGGTATAGTGAGCCTGACCCAAGGATTGACCTCAGTGGTACCGATGTGGTCCGAAAAGCCCTTATTTTGGCTCGTGAAGCCGGTTATCCTCTTGAATCATCGGGTGTGGAAGTTGAACCATTTGTGCCGCAACAATATCTGGATTTGCCCTCGCTCGATTTATTTCTCGAAAAAATTGCCGAGCTTGACATTACTTTTGAAAAACGACGCCAAAAGGCACTTGCTGAAAATAAAAAATTACGGTATGCTGCGCATATGACGGCGAATGGTAAAGCAAAAGTAGGACTTATTGAAGTTGACCATAAGCATCCATTCTTTGATTTGGAAGGAAGTAATAATATAGTTTTAATTTGGTCAGAACATTATTTCGAACATCCTATGCAAATTAAAGGATATGGTGCGGGTGCTGATGTTACGGCAGCCGGGGTTTTAGCCGATATTATCAAAGTGGCCAATGTATAGCTCTTGATACCCCATAAAACAAAAAAAGCTGTCGAAATAGGACAGCTTTTTTTGTGAGCGGAAAACGGGACTCGAACCCGCGACCCTCAGCTTGGGAAGCTGATGCTCTACCAACTGAGCTATTTCCGCGTGATTGCTTTTTTTTATCACCTGCAAAAATAAAAAATTTTTCTTTTCGAATTTGTTTTGGGTATCCAATTTTTGGTTGATTTTTATATTTCAATCTTTTGCGCATTCTGTATTTGGCCCTTTTCACACTGTTTCAGCCATTTCTATCGAACTTTTTGAAAAATGTTTTATAAAATGATTTAATGTTTGAACAAAACAGGCTAAATTGTGGTTTTGATGAAAACCAAATGAACAACAACGATTTATTTTTATTTGGATTTGTTTTAAATAGATTAAATTTCTAATTTTGCAATTTGTATATTACAAAAATTAAACTCAATTGATATGTCAACATTTGAAATACTGATGCCCAAAATGGGTGAAAGCGTCGAAGAAGCTACCATTACCAAATGGTTTGTTAAAGTAGGCGATAAAGTAGAAGAAGACGACCCATTACTTGAAATTGCGACCGATAAGGTAGATTCTGAAATTCCTTCACCAGTATCTGGGACTATTAAAGAAATTAAATTTGATGTTGATGCCGTTGTTCCTGTGGGAACTGTTGTCGCGGTAGTTGCCTTAGAAGGTGAAGATTCAGATGTAGAGGAAATAACCACGGAAACGGCTGACAGTAAACCTGAAACACCAATCACAGAGGTTAAGGATAAACCGGTGGCAGCGGTTGCAGCTTCCCAAAAGCCTCTTAACAAGGAAGAAGAAACCATTAAAAGTGACCGTTTTTATTCGCCTTTGGTTAAGAGCATTGCAAAGGAGGAAGGTATTCCGCTGTCTGAGCTCGACAAAATTCCTGGCAGTGGGAAAGATGGTCGAGTTACCAAAGAAGACATGTTGAATTATTTGAAAACACGAAACGCGGAAGGTGTACGTCCATCCAAAGAAATTGTTGGAGCAACCACCGATAAACCTGTGACTTCTATTCAAGCTCCCAAAGTTTCTGCTGGTGCAGGGGATGAAATTGTTGAGATGGATCGCATGAGAAAGCTTATTGCCGACCATATGGTAATGTCTAAGCACGTTTCTCCCCATGTTACTTCTGTGGTTGAAGCTGATGTTACTAACCTGGTAATATGGAGAAATAAAGTTAAAAATCAGTTCCAGGAAAAATATGGCGAAAAATTAACTTTTATGCCGATGTTTGCTGAGGCGGTAGCAAAAGCTCTCAGAGATTTTCCCGGCATTAATGTTTCTGTTGATGGGTATAACATCATCAAACGAAAAAATGTCAATATAGGTATTGCTGTAGCTTTGCCTTCAGGCAACCTTATTGTTCCCGTTGTAAAACAAGCCGACCAAAAAAATATTGTGGGACTTGCTTCCGAAATTAATCGTTTGGCCGAAGCTGCCAGAAACAATAAGTTATCGAGTGATGATATTCAAGGAGGAACATTTACTATTACCAACTTTGGTTCATTTAAAAATACTATAGGTACACCTATTATCAATCAACCACAAGTGGCTATACTGGCTACAGGTACTATTGAGAAAAAACCGGCGGTAATTGAAACGCCTACAGGTGACGCTATT
This sequence comes from Thermophagus xiamenensis, assembly GCF_900112795.1. GTDB lineage: Bacteria > Bacteroidota > Bacteroidia > Bacteroidales > Marinilabiliaceae > Thermophagus > Thermophagus xiamenensis. Next base: position 158,645 of record NZ_FONA01000004.1, on the reverse strand, counting down.
GCTATCCGGCATAAAATGTTTCTATCTCTCTCATACGACCATCGCGTTGTTGATGGTGCTTTAGGTGGTATGTTTTTACGGAAAATTGCCGACTATTTGGAAAATGCTGATGTAAACAGGGAAATTTAATCCCTGTTATTTATTTTTCGTAAAATTTCCGGGGATTACGGGTATGGACTTAAATTTAAATAGAAAAGTCAGGTTTATTTTTTAGAAAATCCTTAAAAATCTGGAACTTAAAATTTTGTTTTAATTTATGGGGTTTTATTTAAACCCGGGTCTAAAAGAAAACTATTGGTGCTTGCAGCAATAGTTAAAGTAATTGATTTTAAGTCTGTTTTTGTAGTGTTAATAAACAGGTTTAAATGAGATAATTTAAAAGTAAAGGAATCGTATGAAAAGTAATGTTCAAGAAAAATATTCGGTAAAAAAAACCGATAAAGAAACCCTGCTTAAGTGGTATTATTTATTATTCCTGGGACGCACGCTCGACGAACGTGCCCCTAATTATTTAAAACAGGCCATAGGGTGGTCATATCACGCACCGGCAGCAGGACACGATGGTATTCAGCTGGCTATCGGCCAGAAATTCCGTAAAAATAAAGACCATTTATTCCCATATTACCGGGACCTTCAAACTTGCGTGTCGGCAGGAATGACTGCTGAAGAAATAATCTTTAATGGTATTTCTAAAGATGCCGATGTTGCAGGGGGCGGACGACACATGTCAAACCACTTTGCCAAACCATCCTGGAATATTCATAACGTAAGCTCAGCTACGGGAAATCACACCCTTCATGCTGTAGGACTTGGACGAGCATTAAAAACCTATAATGTTACAGATGCTGTTGTCATAAGCTCACAAGGTGAAAGCTCTGTTTCCGAAGGTTATGTTTATGAGGCAATAAATGGTGCTTCTCGTGAAAAATTACCTGTGGTTTTTGTTTTTCAAGACAATGGGTATGGCATATCTGTGCCTAAAGAAGATCAAACTGCCAACAGAAAGGTGGCTCGCAATTTTGAGGGATTTAAACATTTAAGAATTATTTACTGTAATGGTAAGGATGTGTTTGATTCCATGAATGCCATGGAAGAGGCTGTTAATTGGGCCATGACACAGCAATCCCCTGTTGTAGTTCATGCCAATTGTGTACGGATTGGTTCTCACTCCAATTCCGATAGACATGAACTTTACCGGGACCAAAACGAATTAAATTATGTTAAAGAATATGACCCTTTGGCTAAATACCGTAGAATGCTTCTTCGTTACGGTAGAGCAACTGAAGAGGAGTTGAAAGAGATTGAAGAAAGGGTTGTCAAGGAGGTTAAAGAGGCCCACAAAAAGGCAATGAAAGCTCCGGATCCAAAGCCCGAATCAATTCATGATTTTGTTATCCCGGAACCGTATGTAAGCCAAAAATATCCCGACGGGACACATAATGCCGAAGGACAACCCATTAAACTAATACAAGCTTTAAATGAGACGCTTAAAGCAGAATTCCGTCTTAATCCCGATACTTTCATTTGGGGGCAGGATATCGCAAATAAAGATAAAGGCGGGGTATTTAACGTTACTAAAGGAATGCAGCAAGAATTCGGGAAAAAGCGGGTTTTTAATGCTCCTATAGCAGAAGATTTTATTCTGGGAACTGCAAACGGAATGTCGCGTTTTAACAAAAAAATAAGAATTGTTGTAGAAGGTGCGGAATTTGCCGATTATTTTTGGCCAGCCATGGAACAATATGTTGAAACAACGCATGAATATTGGCGTACCAAAGGTCAGTTCTCGCCCAATATAACCATTCGATTAGCTTCCGGTGGATATATAGGAGGTGGTTTATACCATTCTCAAACTACTGAAGGGGCATTGGCTACTTTCCCGGGAGTAAGAGTTGTTTATCCATCATTTGCCGACGATGCAGCCGGTCTGCTGCGCACATCTATTCGTTCAGAAGGTCTGACACTTTTCCTTGAACCTAAGGCGCTTTATAACTCACCTAAAGCGGCAACTGTGGTCCCGGATGATTTTGAAGTTCCGTTTGGGAAAGCCCGAATTAGAAGAGAGGGTAAACATATGACTATGATCACCTACGGAAATACCACGCATATGTGCCTTGAAGCCGCAGAGAAACTCAGTAAAGAAGATGGCATTGAAGTTGAAGTTATTGATATCCGTTCGTTAATTCCTTTGGATAAAGAAACTATTTTTAAATCCTTGAAAAAAACTTCCAGAGCGCTGATTGTTCACGAAGATAAAGTATTTGGTGGTTTTGGTGGCGAATTGGCAGCTACTATTGCCGAAGAAGCTTTTACATTTCTTGATGCACCCGTTAAACGCGTGGGAGCTGAATTTACCCCTATTGGATTTAACCGTATTTTAGAGGCAGCTATTTTACCCAATACAGATAAAATCCTCAATGCGGCGCGTGATCTGGCCAAATTTTAATTTACTATACTAGAATTACTGATAATTTCAATAACAATTGTTATGAAGAAAATAGGTATTTTTTATAACTTCCAGTCACATAAAACCAAACAACAAGTCAAGAAGATCATTAAGCTACTTGATGAAAAATCGGTAGAGGAAGTTGATGTTAATACTGCAACACATAAAGATTTTGAAAAATTTGAGAACTATATTTTTGCCGTTCCTACTTGGTTTGATGGTGAACTCCCTTATTATTGGGATGAGTTTTTACCAACAATAGAAGAGGACAATCTTAAAGGCAAAAAATTTGCTTTATTCGGAGGCGGCGACCAGGTACGATACCCCGATAATTTTGTAGACGGTTTGGGAATTATGGCCGAATTTATTGAACAACGTGGTGGCGAAATAGTTGGATATACCTCTGTCGAAGGTTATTCTTTCGATTATTCGAGAGCTCAAAGAGGTGACCAATTTGTGGGGCTTGCAATCGATATTGAAAACCAAGCGGCTTTAACTGATCAGCGGATTGAAAAATGGGTAGCTGATGTTAAGAAAGCTTTTATGGGGAAATAGCTGATATTCTACTTTTTTCTTTTTAATTTATAGGCCATGAAGGTTACTTTTCTCATTTTTATATTAAAACAGCTTTATCTGTTGCTAAACATTGCTTGAAATTTATTTTTATTTAACAGTATATAAACCTTTCCCTTAAAATGATTAATAATCATCAAGGGAAGAATGAGAAGATGGAAAGCCTTATCAGAATATAATCTGATAAGGCTTTTTTATTGATTATTTAAGGCCTTTTTCGATTGGATTATTAGAAAGTATTAAATCCTAAGATATTGTTTAAAAATGAGTGTCCGGACTGGAAAAAAGTCTTCAAAGCGTAGTTTTACAAACGAAATAAAATAAAAGCTTTAAAAAAGAGAAGACCTTATGGATTTTAAAAAGGAACAATTAACAGAGTTAATAAGCAATCATTTAACAAAAAGGAAAGGGCTACACGAGCTTCTGGAATTGATATTAGAAAACCTGATGGGTTCCGAACGTCTGAAATTTTTGGAAAATTTATAGCTGACACCTTGAACCTCAGTTTTTCGCTATATCGATACCAATACTTCTCTTTAGCAATCCTATTTACAATTGTAAATCAACTTAAATTGTTGTGCGTGATTTGTAAAAGCGTTATTGTTTTTGTTTTATAAATCACATTTTCAGAAACTTAAAGATGTTACTTAAATTATTGGAATAGATCAAAAAGGGGAATTATTGAATATTTATTCATTTTGACGATTTTCAGAACAAAAATTTGTACTTATATATTTAAAAAACAGTTTTTTAATTGATTTATTTAAAGTTTAATTTAAAGATTGCTTTTTTTCAAATTATTCTTCTTGATTATCAGAGGTAAATAGTTATTCTCTTTTCCTGCTTTAGCAGGTTATAATGAGTTCCAAGCGCTTTATTATAAAGCTTGGGTCATTTTTTAATATATTGTGTATAAAGCATGTATTTATTATTATATTATCTTTAATTAGGGGTAACACAAAATGGATTGATTGTGCAATTATGTATTTTCCGTAGTGTTTACATTTGAAAATCCAAAAAATTTAAAGTTGTAAACTGCCAAGCAATTACATATGTTTGAAATAATTATTACATTTGTAAATGTCTTGAGAGATTTTAAGTCTATTTAAACCAGAAAACTTATTTGATGGATTTGTATATTGATTTTAAGAAAATATTTGTGCAGGTTTCTTTTGATAATTTTTAAAACAATCATTTTCATTTATTCAATTTCAGGTCGGCTAATTTCAGGCGAATTAAAGTTTAGATAAATTTATTGTTACCAATGAAGGATCGATTGCAGAAAATTTTAAAACAAGAACATCTTACTCCTGCTCGTTTTGCTGAGTTGGTTGGAGTTCAACGTTCAAGTGTAAGCCATATTTTGTCTGGTCGCAACAATCCCAGTCTTGAATTTTTGCAAAAAATATTGGCTTCTTTTGAGCATATTAATCCCGATTGGCTTATTACTGGAAATGGGCCCTATAAACGTTCGGATTTGTTTCTTGACAATACAATTAACGATAAAAATGCTGAATCTAATGGCCAAATTCATTTTCCTGTAAGTGAACCTGTAAAGGATGAAAAGCAAAGTGAATACATGCGTAAAAAGTCTGGTTCTGTTCCAAGTCTAAAATCCGATAAGCCAGAAAATGGTAAATTTCCTGTAATTAATTCTTCAGATAGTAAACCGCGAAAAAAAATCATTAAGACTATCCTTATTTATGATGACAATACTTTTGATATTTTTTTCCCGGCTTAATTAAGTGGTAATGTTTTTAGATATCAAGTAATATTTCTACTGCATGTTTTCTTTATAATTGAATTAGTATTGTCTACTATTGCTTTTGTCCCTAAGAATGCAAAAAATTCAGCAGGATTCATATATTTGTACCGTCAAACTTATTATTATTGCTTTGTTTAAGTAGTTTACAATTGTAAATTTAAATTTTATCTTTAATCGATGCCGAAAAAATTTATAGAGGATTTTGTAATTCTCGAGAATAAGCGTCAAACATCAGAATTTGTTATTCTCACTTTACAACATCCCACGAATCTCCCAAAAATTTATCCTGGGCAATTTGCTGAAATTAAAGTGGAAGGCTCTCCAAACACTTTTTTACGTCGCCCTCTATCTATTCACGATGTAGATTATCAAAATAACACCATTAAATTATTGGTTCAAGAAGTAGGTGAGGGAACTCGACGTTTGGCGGCTATGAAACCTGGCGAATCTCTTAATTTAATTTATCCTCTCGGAACCTATTATTCTCTTCCTTCAAGTAATAAAGTCCTATTAGTAGGAGGTGGTTGTGGTGTAGCACCGCTTCTTTTTTTGGGCAGATTTTTACATGAAAATGGCATTAAGCCTCGTTTTCTGATCGGTGCTAAATCTTCTGCACAGTTGGTAGAGCTGGATGAATATCGAAAATTGGGCGAAGTTTTTATTACAACTGAAGACGGATCAGCCGGGACCAAAGGATTTGTTATTCACCATCCTATTATGAAAACTTATAAGCCTGATTTCGATTGGATTTATACTTGCGGTCCTGAAGCCATGATGAAAGTTATTGCCAAGTATGCTCTGAAAAGAAATTTGAATTGCGAAGTGTCACTCGAAAACATGATGGCTTGTGGTATTGGGGCTTGCCTATGTTGCATTACTCCAACTATTGAGGGTAATAAATGTACCTGTACAGATGGTCCTGTTTTTAATTCAAAATATTTAAAATGGTAGATTTATCGGTTAATATTGGTGATTTGAATCTTAAAAATCCCGTAATGACTGCATCCGGAACTTTTGGTTATGGTGTAGAATACCAGGATTTTATCGATATTAATTCTCTTGGTGGAATTATTGTTAAAGGTACTACTGGAAGTCCCAGAGAGGGAAATCCCTATCCGCGGATGGCTGAAACCCCACAAGGAATGCTTAATGCAGTAGGACTACAGAATAAAGGTGTGGACGCTTTTATTAATGAAATATGGCCTAAAATCAGGACGTTTGATACGAATATTATTGTTAATGTTTCTGGTTCTACTATTGAAGAATATGTGGAAACTGCTGAAAAATTGGCCTTAGTTCCTGATATTGTGGGAATTGAACTGAATATTTCTTGTCCGAATGTAAAAGAAGGTGGTATGGCTTTTGGAACCAGCTGTTCCTCTGCCAGACAGGTTACTCGGGCTGTCCGAAATGTTTTCCCTCGGCACCTGATGGTTAAATTATCGCCCAATGTCACGGATATTGTTGAAATTGCAAAAGAAGTTGAAGATGCGGGGGCCGATTCAATTTCTTTGGTAAATACATTTTTGGGGATGGCCATTGATGCAGAAACAAGGCGGCCATTATTATCTACCATAACAGGAGGATTATCAGGGCCTTGTATTAAGCCCATTGCTCTTAGGATGGTTTGGCAAGTTGCTGATGCGGTAAAGGTGCCTGTGGTGGGAATGGGCGGAATTTCTTCGGCATCTGATGCCATAGAATTCCTTCTGGCAGGTGCTTCGGCCATACAAGTTGGTACAGCTAATTTTATAAATCCCTCTATTTCTCAAGAGATTGTTAACGGTATTGCCGATTATTTGGTGCGACACAATTTTAATAGTGTTACTGAACTTATTGGCGCATTGGAATTGGATTGATTATTGTGAACGACTGGTTAATTTTATTATTTACAATTATAACCAACCATGATTTGCTTGTTAAAAATGAAGTTTACAAAACTGAATTTCTTAAGATTTAATGTTGTAACCCTGTCTTCTGAGTTTGTTTTCATTTGGAAAGTGTCTTGTATTTCTTTGTTGTTGCTTTATTTATTGCCCAATCAATTTTACGGTCAATCCATTCCTCAATTATCTGAACAAGCTTCTATTTCTGTGTTAACATGTGCTCCAGGCGATGAATTATATTCTCTTTTTGGGCATACGGCAATACTTGTGTCTGATCCTGAAAATAAAATTGATTATACCTTTAATTATGGAACCTTTGACTTTAACACACCATTTTTTTATCTGAAATTTAGTCAAGGAAATTTAGATTATTTGTTGTCTGTTACCTCTTTTAAGAATTTCCTTAAGGAATATTTTATTTCAGGAAGATCGGTATGGCAACAGGAACTAAATTTATCTTATGAACAAAAAAACGAGCTTTTTAAGGCCCTTATTATTAATGCTCGTCCCGAAAACAGAGCTTACAGATACGATTTTTTTTACGACAATTGCGCTACCCGCGTTGGCAATATTATTTTGGAACATATTCCGGGCGAGGTGGTTTTCAAAAATTCTCCGGATTCAATAAAGAATATAACATTTAGAGAGGCCATTCATCCTTATCTTAATAGAAAACCATGGATTAAACTCGGCATCGATTTGGTTTTGGGGGCTAAAGCAGATTTATTAACTGACTCGGTTTCTATTATGTTTCTTCCTGATCATCTTATGAGTCAAATTGCTGGGCTAAAATTTACTGATAGTTCGGGAAGATCACAGGATTTAGTAAAAACTCAGTCCTTAGTCTTAGATTTTTCAGATAGGAAGGTTATAGAGCCTAATTCAGTTTCTACGTCTTTATTTTTTTGGCTGTTTTTGTTTTTGTTATTACTTCTTTCATTTGGTGAGGTTTTGGGCGCAATTAACCTAAAATTATTTGACTTTTTTCTTTATTTGATTATTGGCATTACCGGTTTAGTTGTTTTCTATCTTGCTTTTGTTTCATTTCATATTGTAACCGGTTCTAATTGGAATTTACTGTGGGCTAATCCGTTGTGGCTCATTGCCGTTTTCTTGAGAAACAGAAAATTTACATCGGTAATCAGAGTTATTCTTCAATGCTTACTTTTGTTATTTTTTGTTTCTCTGCTTTTTACACCGCAGTATATTCCCAATGAATTTGTGGCAGTCAGCTTATTACTTTTTATTCGAATTAGTCCTGTTATTAATTTGATTTTATACAAAAAGGTTAAGCGCTAAATAATCCTTGGATCCCTGTGAATTCCCAATCAATCTATTGTTGTATTTCATTCTCCTTGCCTTAATTATGATAACTCAAGACTGAATCAAATTGAGGAAAACAACAATTCCCATAACTTTAAACAATCTTTCTTTGACCATAACGTTTCATTTTAATAAAAACGCTATTTTTGTAAAAAACAAGTTCTCAGGGAATTTTTTGATTTATATCCAAAATTATTAATTTATCCTTACAGATAATTTTGGATAAGGATTTTATATTGATTATGAAAAAATTTAGAGTAGTCTTCATAATATTCATTGGCGTTTTGTCAGGGTTACTCCTTAAATATTTAACAGGACCTTCTATTCAATCATTTGGAACTGATTTTACACCGCCCACACCAGTAGTATCATCTTTACGAATATCCGGTTTCTTTTCAGATGATCCGGCATTCTCTCAAATCGACCGATCCGTGGAACGGTTTCTCCAAGTAAATGAAATGGTTGGAGCATCGGTAGCTATTGCCAAGGATGGAAATTTAGTTTTTACTAAAGGATATGGTTGGGCTGATAAAGAAAACCGTATTCGAACCGAACCATATCATCTTTTTAGAGTTGCCAGTGTTTCTAAACTAATTACAGCAGCCGGTATAATGATTTTGGTGGAAGAGGGGAAACTAAATCTTGATGATTATGTATTTGGTCCTAAAGGAATTTTAAATGAATATCCATTCGATTCTTACCGTGACAAAAATGTCGAGAAAATCAAAGTAATACACTTGTTGAACCATTCTGGAGGTTGGACTAATCGTTGGGGAGATCCAATGTTTATGCCTCAAGTGGTAGCCCATGCTCTTAATAAAGATACTCCTGTGGATGTTACTGATATTATAAGATTTATGCTAGGAAAACGATTGCATTTTAAACCTGGCACACGCTCCTCATATTCGAATTTGGGATACGCCATTTTGGGGAAAATAATAGAACAAGTTAGTGGTGAAGATTATGAGTCTTTTATCAAAACAAATTTATTGTATCCCTTAGGGATTTTTGATATGCAAATTGGTGGTAGCTATTTGTCTGAAAGGGCTGAACTTGAAGTAAAATATTATGAACCTTCTGACTCTTATCTGGTAAGAGATTTTAGAAATGAAAATATTATGGTGCCTCGTTCATATGGCGGAAATGATATTAAAACATTAGGTGCTGCCGGAGGTTGGATTGCTTCATCGACTGATCTCCTTAAATTTATGTTGGCTATTGATGGAATGAATATCCCGCAAGACATTCTTTCCCGGGAATCTATTGAAAGAATGACAACACCTATGAAACCTTATTTGGATCCAATTGGATGGAGAGGAATCAATTCAAACTCTTGGTATAGAACCGGGACTTTGGCAGGAACTTCAGCTTTAATGGTTCGACGAAACGATGGAATTTCTTATGTGATTTTATTTAATAGTAGTACATGGAAAGGTCCTATGTTGGCTTCTGATATTCGCCGAATGATGGATTATGCTATCCGAAAAACCTCCGACTGGCCGCAATATAATTTATTTGAGTTAGCTAGTAATTGGAACTAATAATTTTTTTTCCAATCTTTTTATCTTCTTGTAACAGCACATCTAAAATTGGCGTCAGAATTATTTGTTCTTTGAGCAAATCCAAAAAACACCCTTGTCTTATAATTGACATTATGTTTAAAAAAATATTTTTAAGAAAAGCCGGACCATTTTGTCCGGCCTATCCTAATATTCTTTCCAAATTATTAGTTTCCTCTAATAGAATTTAATTTCGCAGTAACCTCATCATATTTATCGTTCATTTCAAATCGATAATACAAACTTTTCAAACTTTCAAGAACTGCAGTATCTTCAGGTCTTAATGATGAAGCCTTTTCCATAAATGGCAATGCTGATTTAAATAAACTATCTGCTTTAGCTTTCTTTTCCTTAAATTTAGCATGATCAGTTTCAGCATTGGCAATATTCATTTGCTCAACGCCTTTATTATAATAAATCACACCTAAATTATATAAAGGCTCAAAATAATCTTCTTTTAGCTCTAGAGCTTTTTTGTAGTCTGCAATGGCTTTATCGAACTCTTTGCTTTGATCTAGCAATACTCCTCTTGCATATAAGAAAGTTGCATTATTCGGATCCTTTTCTATGGCCTGATTCAAATATTCCAATGCCTGTTCATTTTGCCTTGTTTCCAGATAATAGTTTATCAATTGTGTTAATAGACGATCATCTTCCGGATACATTTCAAAACCATTTTTTAGGTTGGATGCCATATCCGTAGAATCACCCATATTTGAATAAACCTGATGCAATAATAAAACGGCATCTCCACCTCCATATTTATAGCTTATCGCCTTTTTTAAATAATCTGCTGCTTTTTCCCAATTTTTAGCATTATATGCAGCCAAGGCAGTATTGTAAATTATAGCGGTATCAACAGTTGGATTTTCTGCTTGAAATAACTCCAAGTCATTAATCTTCAGTACGTTTTCGAAGGCTATCATGGCATTTTCATATTTTTGCTCGTTAAAACCTTCGATACCTGCATTGGTCAAATCACTAACAAATAAGGTTAATGCAATTTTTATTTCATTTTCAAACCTTCCTTTATTTGCTTTATCAAGTTCCAATGCTTTTAAGTAATAATCAACTGCATTTTTTAGTAACTGAATGTCTTTACTTTTCTTGTATTTGGCAGTAGCTAGCTTGGCACTTACAATGTAGGTCTTGGGCCAATCTTTTGATTTTGGATGCTCCATAGCCGCATTGAGCCGGACCTCAGCTGCCTCGATATCTCCATTATCAAGATATGCTTCAGCAGCATTTACTTTTCCCTTTTGTGCGTATATTCCACCTGTTAAAAATAAGGCTAACGCAATAAATAAAAGCTTTTTCATCTTTATTTTCTGTTTTTAAATGATTTATAAATTAATGTACCTCTTATAAACTTGTACCGTTATCATTATCATCCTCTGATTGTTTTTCCAAAATTCCCGATTCCATAAGGTCTTCTTCTTGCATTTTAGATTCTGATATAACTTTTGTTACAGAGGCTATCATATCATGCTTTTTGCTTAAATTTATCAACTTTACTCCCTGGGTGGTTCGCCCTGTTACTCTAATATCCGATACTGCCACACGAATAGTTACACCAGATCTATTGATGATCATCAAATCATTATCGTCTGTAACATTTTTTATGCTAATTAAGTCACCGGTTTTTTCGGATATTTTCATGGTTTTAACGCCTTTCCCGCCCCGGTTGGTTATTCTGTAATCCTCTAGGCTGGACCTTTTACCAAAACCTTTTTCAGAGACCACCAATATGTCCTCATTCTTATTCTTAACACAAATTATGCCGATAACTTCATCTTTGTCCGAATCTAGTGTTATTCCTCTGACCCCTTGTCCGGTTCGGCCAATACATCTTACATTGGATTCATTAAATCTAATAGCGCGCCCAGACCGTGTGGCCATTAAAACATCATTTTTCCCATTGGTCAATCGAGCTTGAATAAGCTCATCGTCTTCTCTTATTCCAATGGCTATAACCCCTGATTGTCGAGGACGGGAATAATCGGCCAACAAGGATTTTTTAATGACGCCCTTTTTGGTTCCCATTAAAATATAATGAGAATTAATAAATTCCTCATTATTCAGGTGCTTAACTCTAATAAAAGCTTTAACTGCATCATCCGGATCAATCTGGAGCAAATTCTGGATAGCTCGCCCTTTGGAATTTTTGCTTCCCTCGGGAATTTCATAAACTTTTAACCAAAAACAGCGACCTTTCTTGGTGAAAAAGAGCATTGTATTATGCATGGATGCTGGATAGATATGCTCTATAAAATCTTCATCGCGAGTGGTACTTCCTTTTGAGCCTACTCCTCCCCTGTGTTGGGTTTTAAACTCAGTCAATGGAGTTCTTTTGATATATCCCATATGGGATATGGTTATAATCATTTCTTCGTCGGCATAAAAATCTTCCGGATTGAACTCCTCCGAAGAATATATTATATCGGTACGCCTGCTGTCATTATATTTTTGTTTAATCTCCAGCAATTCATTTTTTATTATTTCCATCTTTAAAGACTCATGCGCAAGTATATTCTTGAGCCGGTCAATCTCTTTCAAAAGAGAATCATATTCTTCTCTCAGCTTGTCCTGTTCGAGTCCGGTTAATTGACGCAACCTCATATCAACAATGGCACGAGATTGCACATCAGTTAAGTTAAAGCGATCAATCAACTTTTGGCGAGCTTCGTCCGGGCTTTGTGCTCCCCGTATTATTTTAATAACTTCATCAATGTTATCACTTGCAATAATTAGTCCCTCTAAAATGTGGGCTCTTTTCTCTGCCTGGTCAAGCTCAAACTGGGTGCGACGTGTGACAACATCATGCCTGTGTTCTACGTAATATTTAATTAGACCTTTTAAGTTGAGCAATTGAGGACGCCCATGCACCAAAGCAATACAATTGACTCCAAAAGAAGATTGCAATGCCGTATTTTTATATAAATGGTTTAAAACAACATTGGCAATTGCATCTTTTTTGAGGTCAATTACAATCCGCATCCCTTCACGGTCCGACTCATCATTTATATTTGAAATCCCTTCTATTTTCTTTTCATTAACCAAATCGGCTATCCTTACAATCAATTCGGCCTTGTTAACCATATAAGGAATTTCGGTTATAACGATTCTTTCCCTGCCATCCTTATCCGATTCAATCTCAGTTTTAGCACGTATGACAATACGGCCGCGCCCGGTTTCATAGGCCTCTTTTACCCCTTGATATCCGTAAATTATTCCTCCTGTCGGAAAATCAGGGGCCTGAATGGTCTTTATTAGCTCATCTATGGCAATGTCAGGATTATCAATATATGCCACAATGGCATCTACCGCATTTCCCAAATTGTGAGGCGGAATATTGGTGGCCATTCCCACCGCTATACCGGAGGAGCCATTTACCAACAAGGCCGGAATCTTCGTAGGTAAAACCGTTGGTTCCTGCAAAGAATCATCAAAGTTAGGCTGAAAATCAACCGTATTTTTTTCAATATCAGCCAGCATCTCTTCTGACAAGCGGTTCATCCGTGCCTCAGTATAACGCATAGCCGCAGGGCTATCTCCATCTATTGAGCCCATGTTTCCTTGGCCATCAATTAACAAATACCTCATTGACCAGGGTTGTGCCATCCGAACCATTGCATTATACACCGATGAATCGCCATGTGGGTGGTATTTTCCCAATACCTCTCCTACAATCCTTGCAGATTTTTTATACGGTTTATTGGGGGTCATCCCCAAATCATGCATTCCATATAATACCCGTCGATGAACTGGTTTTAACCCATCTCGAACGTCAGGTAAAGCCCTGGATACAATCACTGACATCGAATAATCGATGTATGCCGATTGCATCTCCTCTTCAATGTTAATTTTTATTATTCTTTCTCCATCAGCCATTTATATAATAATTTAGATGTGTCTGAAATAAAATAAATAAGGCCTTTTCGTGGCCCATTTTTGCCGCCCTAAATTAATCATTTCCGTCCGAACCAGAAAGCAACTGTTCCTTTTTTATTCTCTTTTGGAAGTTGGGAGATTTAGGCTTTTTATCGTATTTTTGAATCATAGTAATTTTAGTGGATCGATTAAAGTGATTTGCCTATAAATAAGATTAAATATTTTAATAAAACAAGTCCAGAGGTTTTCAAAAATTTATATGATTTAATTTTTTTGCCACAGGTTTTCTCCGAGAAGGGCGTTAAATTCAAAAAAAGATGGTTAATATTTTTCTTTTTAATCACATGAATTAATTATGGTTTTAATTGCTCATGATTGGTAGGTATATGAATTTTATTTTTCTGATCTTAAATTGATTTATTATTCCCATGTTTTCATTTAAATATTGCCAATAAAAATAAATATATCAACAATTTTATTTGAGTATAACTAATTCTCTGCTATATTGGCATAAATTAATTTGTTGCATAGTTTTTGTAAAAACCATACAACTGTTGTAGACGAAATATTATTTTTAAAATATGGATTTAAATTTTTCACCTAAGATAAAAGAAGTACTGACCTATAGCCGTCAGGAAGCCAGTAGGCTGGGAAATCCGTTTCTTGCACCGGAGCATTTGATGTTAGGTTTACTTAACAACCCTGATACTAAGGCAGCAAAGATTTTAAGCAAATTTAATGTAGACTTTGACTATGTTAGAGATTCTATTGAGCAAAGAATTAAAGAGAAAGTTCCATTGAACCAAAATGATCATTTACCTCTTTTAAAATCAACGGAACAAATTTTAAAGCTTGTTCATTTGGAAGCCAGGGCATTGAAAAGTGAAACCGTTAATACGCTGCATCTTTTACTAGCCCTGCTAAAAGACAGCAGCAATATAATTTCAGAGATTATGAAAGATTATAACGTTCAATACGATCAGATTAGAGCATTGGTTGAGAAAGCCTCGTTCGAAAGCAAGGCACAATTGCCTGACGATGATGACTCAGACTCTCCTTTTTCTTCTCAAGGAGGCGGTGGTGGTAGTCACGAAAGTGCTAAAGGGCCAAGTAAACCTGGTTCAGATACCCCCGTACTGGATAATTTTGGCATTGACATAACACGTGCCGCAGAAGAAGGCCGACTGGACCCTATTGTGGGAAGAGAAAGAGAAATTGAAAGATTGGCTCAAATTCTGAGTCGTAGGAAAAAAAATAATCCTGTTCTTATTGGGGAGCCTGGTGTGGGGAAATCAGCCATTGCAGAAGGACTAGCTCTTAGAATAATAGAAAAAAAAGTTTCCAGGGTTTTATTTGACAAGCGGGTAGTAACGCTTGACCTTGCCTCAATAGTTGCCGGCACAAAATACAGAGGGCAGTTTGAGGAACGTATTAAGGCAATCTTAAATGAATTGTCGAAAAACCCCAATATTATTTTGTTTATTGATGAAATCCATACCATTGTTGGTGCCGGCGGTGCGACAGGGTCGCTTGATGCGGCCAATATGCTAAAGCCGGCGTTGGCCAGAGGTGAAATTCAATGTATTGGTGCTACTACATTAGACGAATATCGCCAACATATTGAAAAGGATGGCGCTTTGGAACGTCGGTTCCAAAAGGTGATGATAGAACCTACTTCGGTAGATGAAACCATTGAAATTCTTAATAATATTAAGGAAAAATATGAAGACCACCACAATGTTTATTATACTCCCGAAGCTATTGAGGCCTGTGTTAAATTAACAGAAAGATATATCTCTGACAGACATTTACCGGATAAAGCTATTGATGCAATGGACGAAGCCGGGTCGAGAGTGCATATAAGCAACATTGTTGTTCCCGATGTTATTCTTGAATTAGAAAGAAAAATAGAAGAAACCAAAGAAAATAAAATAAAGGCCGTTAAACTTCAAAACTTTGAGCTGGCTGCCAGTTTTAGAGACAAAGAAAAATCACTACTAGATGAATTGGAGCAGTCTAAAGCCAAATGGGAAGAAGAACTTCAAAAACATCGTGAAACGGTAGATGCAGAGAAGGTGGCTGAAGTAGTGGCCATGATGACCGGAATTCCCGTCCAAAGAGTGGCACAAGCTGAAGGTGCACGATTAATGAAAATGGGAGAACAATTGAAAGAAAAAGTAATTGGGCAAGATGAAGCCATCACCAAAATAGTAAAAGCCATACAACGAAACCGTGCAGGACTTAAAGATCCGAACCGACCTATTGGCTCTTTTGTTTTTCTTGGTCCTACCGGCGTTGGAAAAACTCATCTTGCAAAAGTTCTGGCCCAATATATGTTCGATACAACGGATGCATTGATTCGTATTGACATGAGTGAATACATGGAGAAATTCAGCGTATCCCGTCTGGTTGGAGCCCCTCCAGGATATATCGGCTACGAAGAAGGAGGACAACTTACTGAAAAAGTCAGACGTCGTCCCTACTCTGTGGTATTGCTGGATGAAATTGAGAAAGCCCACCCTGACGTGTTTAATATTTTATTGCAAGTTCTTGATGAAGGAAGATTGACTGATAGTCTGGGACGTAGAGTTGACTTTAAGAATACAGTTATTATTATGACCTCTAATATTGGGACCCGCGAATTAAAGGATTTTGGTCGAGGTATTGGTTTTACGTCAGGAACTCAGAAAAACAACTCTGATTATGCTAAAAGCGTTATTGAAAAAGCACTAAAAAAAGCTTTTGCGCCCGAATTCTTAAATCGTATTGATGATGTTATCATCTTCAATAATTTAGGAAAGGAAGAAATAAGAAAAATCATCGATATTGAAATGAAGAGTCTTTATCAGAGAGTAGAATCGCTCGGTTACAAGATTGAACTCTCTGAAAAAGCCAAAGATTTTATTGTTTCAAAAGGTTATGATGCCCAATACGGAGCCAGACCGCTAAAACGGGCCATTCAAAAATACCTGGAGGATGAAATGGCTGAAGTTATTATTCAGGCTTCCATCAGTGAAGGGGATACAATTAAGGTTGACTTTGATGAAACAAATCAAAAGATAACCACTAATATTCAGCAAACTCACAAGGCAACATCCCCACCGCAAAAGGTTGATAGTGAATCGCCCCTTAACGATGTGAATAATAACGAAACAGATCAGAAAAATAAGCAAGAAAACAATTCTTAACCAACTACTTAATAAATGCGGGCTGTCCAGAAAATAAAGGACAGCCCGAATTTTTTCAATACAATTAAATCATAATATTTTTTGCGTGAATTCCTAAAATTTGGACATTAGCACCAAGTTTTTATCTTGCATCAGTAAATACAATGAATAAATGGTATAATTTCAATATAAGGAGTTTTGAGAATTTATTGGATATTCAATCTCTTTTAAGTTTTTCAACTCTCCATTTAACTTATTTGCAATTAAGCAAAGGTTAGGTTACAAACTCTACAATTCTACTAAATTAAGTCTCTTTTTTAACTATCATTGGATTCATATCCTCTAAAGGATTAAGTTCATACATACAGAATTATCAATGCCATATCCTCTAAAGGATTAAGTTCTTGCATACAGAATTATTAATATCATATCCTCTAAAGGATTAAGTGCTTGCATACAGAATTATCAATATCATATCCTCTAAAGGATTAATCTTTCACATGGGTTTAATTAGAGTTATATAAAATATTCTCGAATCATCATTCTTTTATTCGCATAAACGTATTGCTAAATAATTGGTGGAATGTAATATGCATAGTTTAACTTTATCTCTGTTCTACTTGCAGTATACCTTCTTGCCATACAAGCTAGTTTTATTTTCGGATTAACCCTGAAAAAATCATCTCGAATTGTAAAGAGGAAATAGTTGATTATTTGTCTTCTGTATAAAATTAGGATTTTAATTTACCCCGAAACTTTTTCCTTTCACATTGGCTTTGGCATTGAAGTTTTTTGAAAGGATACATTCGAAATCATATCCACTTTTTAATTTGGTAGCATAAGAAAAGGCTGCCCTATTTGGACAGCCCCTTTCAATGAAAATTTATAAGCCTTTTTATTGTAAACTTTTCAATTACCTTTTAAGGTAACCAAAACAACAGTTAATTATTTCTTATTTACTCATTTAATCTACTTTCAACCTCTTTTAGTGATTCTTTAGCACTTGAATTATTGGGGTCATATTTTAATACTTTTTCAAACCAAGGTTTAGCTTTTGCAAAAGATTCATTAGCCCTTTTCTTTATTTCGTCATATTGAGAAGGATCTGCATTTTGAGCTGATGCTAATATTTGCGAAGCTTCATTAAATGGTTCGGCGCCTTTTTTCAAATAATAAGTTACCAGCATTTTTTTCATATGCCCAAGATATTTGCTGGTTTTATATTTATCAATGGCTTTAACAAGCACCTTTTCCATATCTTCTTCTTTATCTTGCTTTTTATAGCTATAAGCAATGTAATATGATGCAATATCCCCTCTAAATCCCTTTTCTTCACACATCGTATAATATTTTATAGCTTTGTCATAATTTTCTATTCTTCGGGCGCAGGTAGCCATATTATAAATCATCGCATCATCTACAGGCTCTTCATCACCCCAATTGGCCAGAGCTTTCTCGTACAATTCCAAGGCAGACTTATAATCTTTATTCCTAAGTGCATCATTGCCCTCATTTTTAAATTCTGCTGCGGTTTTTTCCTGTGCTATAATGCTTCCTACACATACAAACAACACAATGCTAAGTGATAACAAATGCTTCATAATCCAATTAAATTTTAATGTTTTTATTTTTGTTTTCAATATTACTTTTCGAGGCCATAAAAATAGCCTTTTTAAAAAAATTAAGAAACAAAAAATAAGCCAAACCTTAAAAATTGTGATATTTTAATTTTTATTACACTTCTAATAATTTCTCTTTTAGTACATTATATGAAACAGGCATACTTTTCAATATGTTATTTGGAACTTTATCCGCTCCAAATTCTTTTATTAATCGTTCAGATTCTTGAGGAAGCACTTTTTCAATAATTTCTACAAATTTTACCGGATGTGCCGTAGAAATAAAAAAGCCCTTTTCATCATCATGTAACGATTGGTTTAAACAAAGAAACCCTGTAGATGAATGGGGATCAAGCAAATAATCGTATTGTTGCTTTACGGACTGAATTGTTTCAAGTATTTGTTTATCAGTAATCGAAATAGCCGAAAATATTTGCCGAAGTTTATCTAAATCCTTGTTAAACAAATGAAATAATCTGGGAAAATTATTAGGATTTCCCACGTCCATGGCATTAGCATAAGTTTCAATTGTTTGACGAGGGTCATAAATACCATCGTTCAAATATCTCGGAACCACATCATTAACATTAGTGGCTGCTACAAAACGTTTCACCGGCAATCCCATCCTAAAAGCCATTACTGCTGCTGTAATATTGCCAAAATTACCACTTGGGACACATATTACCGGATTAATGCCGGGCATTTTTTTTCTAAGAGCCGCAACACCCCAAAAATAATAAACCATTTGAGGTAGCAACCGACCAAGATTAATCGAATTTGCAGAAGTAATCATTACCTCCTTGCGCAATTCCCCATCATTAAAAGCGCGTTTTACCAAATTCTGACAGTCATCAAAAACCCCTTCTACAGCTATAGCATGAATATTATGCCCAAGACTTGTCATCTGATTTTCCTGATACGGACTTATTTTCCCTTTAGGATATAAAATGACCACTTCAATACCCGGTACTTTATAAAAACCATGTGCCACTGCCCCACCGGTATCGCCGGAAGTAGCCGTTAAAACAACCATTTTCCGTTTTTTTACCGGATGAAGATGACTCATTAGTCGCGATAGAAAACGCGCACCAACATCTTTAAAAGCTTGGGTCGGACCATGAAATAACTCTAATGAATAAATTGGTCCACAAATATTTTCCAATGGAATGGGAAATGAAAAGGTTTCTTGAACTATTTTCTTTAAAGCATCCCCATTCAACTCATCTTCAACATACGGCAACAATACATTATAGGCTATTTCCTGCAGCGACAAATCTGTAAATCGATTATAAAAGGAAGGGTCTAGAATAGGAATTTCTTCAGGCATAAAAAGACTTCCGTCATCTGCTAAACCTTTAAAGATGCCTTCCGATAGTGTAACAATTTGTTTGTCTTTTCCCAGGCTTATATATTTCATGCAATTTAGTATTAAATTTAACTGGAATCTATAGTTGTTTTCTAATCAACTACAATCAATTCTTATGAAAATATTTTTTGAAGCAGTTCACCATTCTTAAGTAAACCTAATACGCCATTTCGTACCGAAAATTCATCAAAAGATTTAACTTCATCCGGTGTTTCTCCGGGTTTTATAAGAAGAAAAGGTACCGGGTCAGCAGTATGGGTACGCAAAGCACATGGGGTTGGATGATCTGGTAATAATGCCAAAGTTACTTCTTCATCCATTTTTTGAATGCCATCCCATAAAGGCTTTAACAATCTGCTATCAAAGTCCTCAACGACCTTCTTTTTCAATTCTTTATCTCCTTCATGTCCGGCTTCGTCAGCAGCTTCTACGTGTAAAAAAACGAAATCTGATTTTTTTAATGCAGTTAACGCAGCAGCAGCTTTCCCTTCATAATTGGTATCGAATAAACCTGTTGCTCCTTCAACATAAATATTTTCCAATCCGGCCAAACTTCCAATTCCATGTATTAAATCAACCGCAGATATAACCGCACCGGATTCAATGCCCCATCTTTCTTGAAACGAAGGGAAGCCACCCGGTTTTCCCGGCGACCATGGCCAAATGGCATTAGCAGGTGATAGCCCTCTATCTCGCCTCTTTTGGTTTACAGGATGTGCATCTAATAACTGAATAGACCTTTTAATTAATGATGTTAATACTTTAGAAGTTTGATTGTCTCCATCGTTCCCGTGGGGCAATATAGTGTCCATTTTTTCACCCGGATGGTCGTGAGGGGGATGACAAACTATGTTGTTCCTCCCATTTTCAAGCATCATTAAATTTCGGTAGCTAACCCCTTGATAAAATCTAACCCCCTCATTTTTTAGGGAAGCATTTAAAAACTTAATTAATTCACCGGCTTCTTCATTTGATATATGCCCGGCCGAATGATTGATAAGCCTGTCATTTTCTACCGTAACAAGATTACAGCGAAAAACTAAATCGTCCGGTTTGATAGGAATATTTAAAGCAGCAGCCTCCAGGACTCCTCTTCCCGGAAAATATTGTTTAGGGTCAAACCCAAGAATATTCATATTTGCAATTTCACTCCCCGGGTGCATCCCCTCGGGTACCGATTGTAGCAAACCAGTTTGGGCTTGAGCACATAAATGATCCATAACCGGTTTATTGGCTACCATCAAGGGGGTTTTATTATTCCATTCCGGAATTGGTAAATCAGCCATCCCATCGGCTAAAATAACGAGATATTTCATGTTATTTTAATTATAGATAATTTTATGCTATAATCTCCACTATATCTTATAATTCAATATATATCTAATAGTTCTGGGTTATCTCTCTATCAGTAAAATTGAAAACAAGATAAAGTAAAAAATTAATATCCAATTAAATTATGAATTAATTAAACTAGTGGAATATTGTTTTCACTGCAAATACGTCTCATTTCATCAGACCAGATACTGGCCTGAATTTCCCCAATATGCGCTTTTCGAAGAAAATACATGCATAAACGTGATTGACCAATCCCTCCTCCTATACTTAATGGAAATTCACCATTAAGAAGACGACGATGAAAAAGCAATTCCTTTCGGTGTAAACAATTTTTAATCTTTAATTGTCGCATTAAGGCCTCTGCATCTACTCTGATACCCATTGAAGATATTTCAAAGGCTCTTTCCAGAACAGGATTCCATAGCAAAATATCTCCATTTAAACCAGGTAGCCCTGCTTCAGAAATTGTACTCCAGTCATCATAATCTGGTGCTCTGCCGTCATGTGGCTCACCATTGGATAGCGCCCCTCCAATTCCAATCAAAAAAACTGCACCATACTCTTTGCATATTAAGTCTTCCCTTTCTTTAGGTGATAATTGCGGATAACGCTGCAGCAATTCCTCGCTATGAATAAAGTGAATTTGAGACGGTAATAATGGAGTTAGTTGAGGATATTTTTCATAAAGGATAAATTCGGTTCGTTTTAATACCTCATAAATCCTTTTCACTATCTTTTTTAGAAACTTTAAATTCCTATCTTCTTCAGTTATAGATCGTTCCCAGTCCCACTGATCAACGTAAATGGAATGAGTATTATCTAAAATTTCATCAGGACGAATGGCATTCATATCCGTATATATACCATAACCTGGTTCTATATCGTAATCAGTAAGAACCATTCTTTTCCATTTGGCCAGGCTATGAACTATTTCTGCTTCCTGGTCACCTAAATCTTTGACCGGGAAAGTTACAGGCCTTTCTGTTCCATTTAAATCATCATTGATCCCTGTGCCCTTTAACACAAACAAAGGTGCTGTAACCCTTCTAAGACGCAATTCGGATGATAGCCCTGCTTGAAATGAATCTTTAATTACGGTAATAGCATGTTCGGTTTGCTTTAAATCCAGCAATGGTCGATATCCTTTAGGAATTACAAGATTATTTATCATAACAATTGAAATACACAATAAATGGTTGTTCAACTCGCAAAATTACGCAGCCAAATTACAATTAAAAAATTTTTAATCACAATTTTCTTCATTTTATTACAGGATCATCTTGTTTATTTATTAATTGAAACGTCTTTAGTGGATTTAATGTTACTTCATATTCCATAGAATAGATAGGTTCTTAACGAAGAAGAACATATCAATTTCATTATTAGCGGATTGATAGGTGTTTCCTTTGGATTACGTTCATACCAAACCTTCAGGCTCCGTTATGAACTTTGTCAAATTAGAATCAGAAAAGTAAAAATTGGTTGCATTAATTTTATATACACCATACACCAGGTTGATTGAAAAAAAGCACGAGGACAAAAGAAAGATTGTTTTAACAATTTCATCTTTGGATAAGAGATTCTTAAAAAAACTGGACCTTTACCAACAAAAAAATGCTGATCAATAGGTGTTTAAGGGTTAACATAAATTATTTATAGTTGCAATAAATACTAACTTAAAATACTTTGATTTCGAGCCCATCGTAGGCTAAGGCAATATTTTGAGGAAGAATTTTCGATACCTGGTTGTGAAATCCTAAATGGTGGCTAATATGTGTTAGATAAGCTTTTCGAGGTTGTAGTTTTTCAATTATATCGACAGCTTGCTCCAGATTAAAATGAGAAATATGTTTTTGAATTCTTAATGCATTAATAACCAAAACCTCACACCCTAGCAACTGTTCCATGCTCTCCTCAGGAATAAGGCTGGCATCTGTAACATAACCAAAATTACCTATTCGGAAGCCCAAAATGGGCATTCTATAATGATAAACCCTAATTGGTATTACCTTAATCCCAAAGACTGAAAAGACCTTATTTTCTTGAATTTCATTTAAAATCAATTCAGGCACGCCAGGATATTTCTTTTCTTCAAAAGCATAAGAAAATTCCTTTTTTAAGGCTTCCAAAGTACGTTTTTCAGCGAATAAATTTGTTGGTTGGTTATTGATCCAATTGAAAGCCCTAACATCATCCAACCCGGCTGTGTGGTCCTTATGTTCGTGAGTATATAAAATGGCGTCAAGAGACTTCGTATGGGAATCCAACATTTGCTGACGAAAATCAGGGCCGGAATCTATAACCAAAATATGCCCATCAATCTCTACCTTCACTGAAGATCGCTTTCGTTTATCCCTGGGATCTGATGAATGACATACATCACACGGACAAGCGATCATGGGAATACCCATAGAAGTACCTGTTCCTAAAAAAGTTATTTTCAAAATTCAAATGATTTGATTATACAATTATTGTGGCTTTACAATTTAACAAACTAAATAATGCTGCAAAATTAGTATTCATTATAGTTTCGTCAACATATTTTTTAATGAAACGAGCATGAACAACAATGGTTGCCACTACAAGATCATGGATAAATAGTGCTGAGGAAGAAGAAATTTTTAATGATTAATAAACTTTCGTTAGTGGTGGTTTTATCAGAGACTATAGACCAAAAACTAAAAAGTGACTTTAATTTCCGTCCTTCCACTTAGTTATTAAATTTTGTACAAAAAATCTTTATAGCTGTCTTCATAACTATTGGTAAAGCACAATTGCAATATCACGAAGTAATTTTCTATTTTTACCGTAATAAATAAAGAATCTCTTTTAATCAATATGTCGCATTTAAAAATTTATCGAGCATCTGCAGGGTCGGGTAAAACATACACTTTAACGCGTGAGTACATTCGCCTTCTATTCGCTGATCCAACGAATTACTCCCATATATTGGCTGTAACATTTACTAATAAGGCCACTACCGAAATGCGCCAACGCATTTTAAAAAAAATTCATGAGCTGGGATACAAGACTACCGGCAAACCAGATTATATGGATGAGTTGATGTCCGAAACAGGTTTGTCAGAAACTCAGATCCGGGGAAGGGCTAAGCTTTTATTAAGGTTATTATTGCATGACTTTTCTAGGTTTTCGGTAAATACTATTGATAGTTTTTTTCAGCAAATAATACGTGCCTTTGCACGGGATGCAGGCTTGCAGTTGGGGTATAAAACGGAACTGGACCACCAATCGATAATGATGCAGGCCATTGATAGAGTGGTGTTGGAAATAGATATGAAAGGACATGAAACATTAAAGCGCTGGTTACTTGATTTTGCCGAAAGAAAAATTTCAGAAGGAAAAAGTTGGAATATTAACCGAGAAATTAGTTTCCTTTCTGAAGAAATATTTAAAGAAGCTTTTCAGGCAGTTGCCGATTCTTTATCAAAAAAATTGGCTGATCGACGGTTTATGCACGATTATCGAGCCCGCTTACAGCATATCATTGATGACTATGAAAAGCATCTTCAAAAATTTGGTGCAAAAGGTCTCCAAATGATTCATGATCATCACCTGAATATCAGCAAAGACTTTAATTACGGCAGTAGAAGTAAAATACTGATATTTAAAAAACTGGCCGAAAACAAACCTTTTAATGAAGAACATCTTAATGCCCTTTATAATGATCTTTCATCATGGAAAAGAAAAAACAATCCGGATCACATCAATAATAACATTGAACGTTTATATCACGATGGATTGAACGACCTTCTGGGGGAAATAATAAATTTCATTAAAGAAAAAAAAGCCGATTACTTTACTGCGAAGGTTATCCTTAAGAATTTTTATGCGTTGGGAATTATCAATGATGTTAATCAAAAAATACAGGAAATATCCAGAGAACAAAATGTATTTCTTTTGGCTAGTGCCAATCATTTGCTTTCCCGGATCATTCATGAGGATGAAGCACCTTTTATTTATGAGAGAACAGGTACCAAATATTTTCACTATATGATTGATGAGTTCCAGGACACCTCGGCGCTTCAATATGGTAATTTTAAACCTCTTCTTATTGATTGCTTATCCCAAGATAAATTTGCCTTGTTGGTAGGAGATATAAAACAATCAATTTACCGGTGGCGTAATTCCGACTGGTCTCTTCTAGCCGACAAGGTGGAACAAGATTTTAAAACTTTTGGATCGGAGATCAAATCCCTTGACACAAATTGGAGAAGTAGCACCAATGTTATAGCGTTTAATAACCATTTTTTTAAACATGCAGCTAAAACTTTGCAAGCCAACATTCTTCAAAAGGCTTCAAATGGGATTGAGCTTGAACAATCACAATTAGAAATTGAAAATAGGATAATTAAAGCCTATCAGGATGTAGAACAAAAAACGCCATTAAAAAACCCTTCAGACAATGGCCATGTTTCTTTTTCATTTCTTTTAGCTGAAAAAAATGATGATTTTCAAAGTAAAGCAATTAAAGAAACCGTTTTACATATTTTTAATTTATTAAATAATGGATTTTCCTTGTCCGACATTTGCATACTGGTACGTAAAAAAAGCGAAGGAACAGCAATTACAAAAGCTTTACTTTCCGGTGAATACCATCCTCAAAACAAACCTTTACCGGTTATTAGTAATGAAACGCTTCAACTAAGTAGTTCCCCTGCAGTTTTATTTATCA
This sequence comes from Thermophagus xiamenensis, assembly GCF_900112795.1. Taxonomy (GTDB): domain Bacteria; phylum Bacteroidota; class Bacteroidia; order Bacteroidales; family Marinilabiliaceae; genus Thermophagus; species Thermophagus xiamenensis. The sequence goes on along the minus strand of NZ_FONA01000004.1, from coordinate 133,022 downwards.
TTAATCATCTAAAATTTATCCAAAATCCAGATGACAAAGTACTTGAAGCTTTCATTCGTCTCCACTGGGAAAAATATCAATACCAAAATGAAAATAATTGGGTCAACGCTGCAGATGTTTTTCACGACCCTGATAAATCAACAATGTGGGAAAATTATCTTTCCGAATTGAGCAAAAAGCAGCCATTCCCTTTGTATGACCTAGCTGATGAATTAGTGCGTTTGATACCTCCTATTATTCGGGAAGAACAAGGTATATATATTCAAACTTTACTTAACAGAATTAATCAATTTTCATCGCATGAAACTTCAGATCTTGCACTTTTCCTTGAAGAGTGGGATAAAAACATTTGTAATGAATCGGTAACCCTACCTGAAAATCAGGAAGCCATTAGAGTGATGACGATTCATAAATCTAAAGGGCTTGAATTTAATGCCGTTATAATGCCGTTTTGCAACTGGGAACTGGATTCAGCACACCAACAAAATCTGCTTTGGTGTAGGCCGCTGAAACCGCCTTTTAACGATTTGGATTTAGTCCCGGTTAATTACGAAAAAAACTTAATTCAGTCTCATTTTGCAAAGGAGTATCTTCAAGAACTCACAGATCAGTATATCGACAATTTAAATTTACTTTATGTAGCGTTTACCAGAGCCCGGCAATCACTTACGGCTTTTTGTAAGCGTTCCCCAAAAATACCATCAGATTTAATAACTGTGTCGGACCTTCTATGGTTTCATTTTTCGAAGGATAATAATCGAATTGATCTGCCGGGATTATGGGATGAAGAAAATTTTCAATATACCCTTGGGGAACCTTCCACTGCATATTCCCAAATTGAAGAAGATAAAAAGAGTGAAGATTTACACAGACCTTTTGAAACATGTGAACTAAAAGCAGTTGAAACATATTCCTTTCGGGACCGAATATCTATTCATAAAGAAAGTGAAGATTTTTTTGATGATGACACTTTGGAACAAAGTATTTCTTTTGGAAAGATTATGCATCATTTGTTTGAAATGATAAAAACTCATGATGACGTTGAAAACGCCTTAAAATCCTTATGGTTTGAAGGGAAAATTGATGAAAATGAATTCGAAATTATTTATAACCAAATTAATGAATGGCTTAAACATCCTAAAGTAAAAAAATGGTTCGATGGCTCTTATAAAGTATTATCTGAAGTGTCCCTTCTTGATAATGATGTTCGACGTCCAGACCGAGTAATGTTAGGACAGGGAGAAATAATAATAGTAGATTATAAATTTGGGAAATTAGATATAAAGCAACACCAGACTCAGGTACGACAATATATGGATAGTGTAAAAAAAATGGGACATCCAAATGTTAAAGGATATATTTGGTATGTCCCATATAATGATGTTGTGGAAGTGGATGCAGACGTTGTTCAGGGAAAACTGTTTTAAAAACTAAAACAATTTTTTAAGCTTATCTTTTAATTCATCCACCTTTTCTTTTACTTCTTCATCTTCCAAAAGCTTGTTTACAGCTTTTTCAGCCTCTTTTTTTAACTCTTTCTTGGCCTGATCCTTAAATTCTTCATCCAATTTGAACTGGAGTTTGGGATCTTGCACAGATCCCTTCACTAATATGTCCACCATTACATTATCGACTGAAGAAGGAATAGATGCCCCAAAAAGTCCGGCTACATTATTTAATTCACTTCGGCTAACAGGCATTTTTATTGTATAATCAAGTGTTTGGTCTAATCCCTGAATGCCAGAAACAGTTATTTTTTTACCGAATAAATTAGTTGTAAAAGGCTTAACAATAACGTTTCCGTTTTGTAAAGCAAAATTTATAGATAAATCTTCGGCCCTGGCTTTTCGATATTTGTCGTCTTTAAGCATTGTTGCCAATGCATTTTGCACTTTGGCTCCAGAGATTTCTACTCCTTTAGATTTCAGTAATCCTCCTCCATTAATAGAGTTTAAAACCGGTGACATGTCCTGGCCTAACAGACTATTAAATTTCAAAGTTGTTGAAACCGTTCCAATCGCTTTTTTTGCTATTGGCATCATCGAATCAACAAGGCTGAAAGAATTTGCTGCCTGATGTATATCGATACTTTCTAAAGACATATCGAAATTTACAAATGGGCGAAGAGTATCTGATGTATTATATTCGCCTGAAACGAGCATCGCCCCGTTTAACATGTTAGATCTCAAACCATCCAGCACAATTTTGCCATCAATAATGCGAATAGAACCATTCACATCATTCATGACGAGTTTGTCGTATATCAACTCCTCAATATTACTTTTAAGCGTAAAATTCAGATTTTTAGGAACCACAACCAACTCAAAAGAGGTTGTATCCTCACTAACAGCGCTGGTGTCAGTGCTGGCTAATTGCATTAGCTGGTTGGTGTTTATAAAGCTTGAATTATGTTCTAGAACACCACGTAAGGTACCATCTTTTAAAACATAAGAAAGGTAGTTCTCTACTCTTCCTTTTAGTTTAAAATCGCTTTGGCCCAAAGAACTATCGAACGATTTCAATTCCATAAATTTAGGAGAAATGGACAAATTAGCCTGAGAGATGGTAAATCCTGCCGGCCAGTCAGTTGTTTTAAAGAAAAAATCTTTTAACTGAACCGTCCCGTTTGCCTTAATATTTTCGTATTGTTCATTTTCGACCATCTTATAATCACCATCTATAGCCACGTCCACAGTTATTAATCCTTTTAAATCCAAACTATCAAATGGAATAGCATCGCTCAATGAGGCCAAATCAATGGTCCCTTTCATTTTTCCTTTATAGGTGGCATTTGATACCGGCGTTTTAACAGAAAGCGATGCATCAAAAGGATTATTGCCCAGCTTAAAATAAAATTTACTGATATTGGTAATAGTTTGGTCTGCAGAACCTCCGGGATTTTCAACCAATGCGTTAATTTGAATATTCTCAATCGATTTGGGTAAATCAGGGTATTGAATACGTCCATCGGAAACATTCAAGGCCAAATCAAAAGCAGGCAAATGGTCAGAATCAGTATAGTGTCCAATGATATTGGCTTCTAAAGTCAAATTTCCATCAGTTTGTAAAGTTTCAAAATCTTTCAGATAGGCTTCGGGAACCATTGACAAAAGTGTTTTAAAGCTCGTTTCTTTAGTCGATAGTTTCAAATCCAAATCATAGCCTGTTTCCTTTACTCCTATTGAACCGTTAAAGCCTAAAACCAATTCATTAAAGCGGAATTCATTTTCTCCAAACGTGAACACCATGTTTTCCATGTCAGCGCCAATAAGTGCATCAAGTGACATGGTGGCATTATTAATATATTTGGTTTGGTCCATTTGAAGATTAAACCGGTCTATTTCGGCTAAAAAATCCAAATTGGTAGAAGCTTGCGATAAATCGCCCTTTAAATTCAGGTCAAAATCTTCAATGGAAGTTGCTAACGCCATCGTTTTGTCGTTATAATAAACATTAGCATCAACAATTTTAAACATTTTCAGGCTTACCTTAAAATCAGAAGAAGACAATGAATCTTCTACTTCTTCAGTGGATTCAGAAACAGGCATAACGTCCCAGTTGGTTATTGAATCCTGATTTACTTTTAACCATATATTGGGTTGATCTAAAATTATTGAGTTTACCTGAATTCCTTCCCCACTAACGGCACTCCATAAATCGACACTGGCTGTGAACGACCTAATATAAAGCAGCGTATCTCCTTCAAAAGGCTCTTTATTAGTAATTGTAAGCCCTTTTAACCCCATAGATAAATTGGGGAAATAACGGAACATGGAAAGATTAAATTTGTCAAATGATACAGTTGCTGAAATATTATTATTTATAGTTTCGGTAACTTTTTGTTCAATTTTACCCTTGAATAAAGAGGGGATTATTAATAAAAGCAAGATAATAAGTATAAAAATACCTGCTATTATTTGAAAGAACCGTTTCATAAAACCATCTGTTTTAAATTGTTCAAAATATTTTTTTAATCATTCGATATCAAATTTAAAAAAAGGAAAGAGATTTGAGGTATTTAATCGATTAAAGTTTAAATTAAACTTCAAAATTATCGTTATCTATATGACCATAAAGATCATATTCTTCGGCATCTGTAATACGAACATTATAAAATTGTCCTATTTCTACTTCTTCAGAAGCAGAAATTAAAACTTCGGGATCCACTTCGGGTGAATCGAAGGCTGTACGACCAACAAAATACCCATTTTCCTGGCGGTCGATAATAACTTTAAAAGTATTTCCTATTTTTTGTTGATTAAGATTAAAGCTAATCTCTTTTTGCAATTCCATTATTTCATCAGCTCTCTCCTTCTTGATTTCATCCGGAACATTATCATGATAATGTTTCCAGGCATAAGTATTTTCTTCATGCGAATAGGGGAAAACGCCCAATCTTTCAAATTTTGTACGCTTTACAAAGTCATATAGTTCATTAAAATCCTTTTCCGTTTCGCCCGGATGCCCGGTGATCAAAGTGGTTCTTAAATGAATCCCCGGCACTTTTGTCCTTATTTCCTTGATCAGACGGATGGTTTCATCCTTTGTGACATTTCGTCTCATTAATTTTAACATACGATCAGAAATATGTTGCAATGCCATATCCAAATAGGAACAAACTTTTGGATTTTGTGCCATAACATCCAACACATCTTTGGGAAAGCCGGCAGGATAAGCATAATGCAACCGAATCCATTCAATACCATCCACTTTTGAAAGTTCATCCACCAATGAAGCGAGCATTGGTTTTTTATAGATATCTTTACCATAATAAGATAAATCCTGAGCAATAATTTGCAACTCTTTCACCCCTTTTTGAGCTAAATTCCTTGTTTCTTCCAATAAATCATCCATTGGTTTTGAACGATGAATGCCGGTAATCAATGGGATGGCACAATAAGAACATGTGCGGTTGCAACCTTCAGATATTTTCAGGTAGGCAAAATGACCAGGAGTGGTTAGGGTTCTCTCATTGTCCAAATCCCACCTATAATTATTGCCTAAATCAGAAATTAGTTCCTTCCAGTTAAACTTTCCATAAAATTTATCGACTTCAGGAATCTCCTGCTGCAGCTGGGTTTGGTAGCGTTCCGATAAACACCCCATTACAAATAATTTTTGAATTTTCCCCTGTTTTCTCGCTTCAGCAAAATCTAAAATAGTGTCAATACTTTCTTCCTTTGCATCGCCAATAAATCCGCATGTATTAATAACAACAATCTCACCCTTGGGATCGGAAGGATCATGCTCTACTTTATATCCCTCTGCTTCAAACTGTTGAATTAGCCGCTCAGAATCTACCAGATTTTTAGAACATCCCATTGTTATTACATCTATTTTCTTCATCGGTTTTGGTTGCTATTTTTTAAACTTTATTAATAATGTTTTTTGAATTAATAAATCTTGGGCGGAAGTGAAATAAAAGAAAGAAAAAATATGAAGCAATAACTCTGAAAAAAATTATTTTAAAATCCTCAAAAAAATTAATGAGCTAAAGCTTATAGCAATTAATGAATAAAACCATATAATTTTGAAACCATTAACTAGCAATGACTAATTAATGAGGTCATGCTTGTTTTATTCATGCAAGTATTTAATAAATGGCCTACCCTTTCATCAATCTATTCTTCCCTAAACCTTATGAACCTTGTTGAATAAAAGAATTACCTAAAACTGGTAATCACTAAACTAGTGAAATAACTTTCTAAACGAAACAACATTATTCTTAATGGCAAAAGACGCTAACTTTGTTTTATTCGAAAAAAAACTTGTTCCTAAATTAAATAGACCAATAAATTTAAGGTTGTTAAATTATTATAATTAACAACAAATTGTTAATCACCAAATAATGAATCAACAAAGGCTTTTCTGTCAAAAACCTGTAAATCATCCACACCTTCACCAATTCCAATGTACTTAACAGGAATTTTAAATTGGTCTGACACTCCTATCACCACACCGCCTTTGGCTGTTCCATCCAATTTCGTTATGGCTAAGGCTGTTACTTCGGTAGCTTTAGAAAACTGTTTGGCTTGTTCAAAGGCATTTTGCCCGGTAGAACCATCCAAAACCAATAAAATTTCGTGTGGGGCACCCGGAATAATTTTATCCATCACTTTTTTTACCTTGGTCAGTTCATTCATCAAATTAACCTTATTATGCAATCTACCGGCAGTATCAATGATAACGACATCGGCGCCCTTGGATTTTGCCGATGACAATGTGTCGAAGGCTACCGAAGCGGGATCGGCACCCATTTTTTGCTTAATCAAAGGTACTTCTACCCTATTGGCCCATATTTCAAGTTGTTCGATTGCTGCAGCTCTGAAAGTATCTGCGGCCCCAAGAACCACACTTTTGCCCGCGCTTTTATATTTATGTGCCAGTTTTCCAATGGTGGTGGTTTTCCCCACCCCATTTACGCCAACAACCATTATTACATAAGGTTTTTTATCAGATGGCAATTCAAAATTTCCTGTTTCGCCATATTCATTTTCAGCTAAAAGAGCTACAATTTCTTCCCGAAGAATAGTGTTAAGCTCACTGGTATTAATATATCTGTCGCGGGCAACTCTATCTTCGATACGCTCTATAATACGAATAGTAGTATCGACTCCGACATCCGAAGTTATTAAAACCTCTTCTAAATTATCCAACACATCATCATCGACCTTTTTTTTGCCTACAACGGCCCTGGTCATTTTTTTTAAGACGCTTTCTTTGGTTTTGGCTAATCCTTTATCCAGAACTTCTTTTTTGTCTTTATTTACACTGCTAAATATTCCCATACAAAATTATTTTACACAACGGAAGATAATTTTCTCTGCTTGTATTTCAATTTTAAGGCCAAAGATAATCATTACTATTAATATAAATAATAAAGAACCTGTCAACAAACACAAAACAGTGCTGAAGACAGGTTCCTGATTTTCCAATTCGGAAACCTATGGTATAATCAAGTCAATTTATCCAAGAATTGAGATAAGCACTCCGGCTGCCACAGCCGAACCAATAACTCCTGAAATATTGGATGCCATACAATATTGCAACAAATGATTGCTGCTATCATACTTCAATCCCATTTCATTGGCAACGCGCGATGCCATGGGGACGGCACTTAACCCAGTGGCTCCAACTAAGGGATTGATTTTTTTCTTAGAAAACAAATTGTATACTTTTACCGCCAATATTCCACCTGCTATAGAGATTGAAAAAGCAAGAAATCCTCCCACAACAATACCAATAGTCTTTAAATCCAGGAATACATCAGCAGTCATGGTTGCCCCCACAGCAAGCCCAAGAAATATGGTTGCGGTATTCATAATGGGCCCTGTAGCGGCATCCGCCAATCGCTGGGTAGATGTTCCAATCTCTTTTACCAAATTACCAAATAATAACATTCCTAATAGTGGTACCGATGAGGGAACAATAAAAGCAATAATTACCCCCAACACAATAGGAAAAATGATTTTTACCGTTTTTAAATTTTTAATCTGGTATTTGGGTGGATAAAGTTTATCCTGCTTTTTCATGTTGATATGAAATTCTTTTTTCGTCATCAACAAGTTAGCAACAAACGGAATAATCACCGGCACCAAGGCCATATAGGAATAGGCCGCAATAGCAATGGGTCCTAATAAATGGGGCGCCAAAAGAATTGTGGTATAAATGGCTGTAGGCCCATCAGCTCCGCCAATTATTCCTAAAGAACCGGCTTCCTGGGGTGTAAAGCCCAGGGCTATGGCAGCAAAAAACACGCAAAAAATACCTAGCTGAGCTGCTGCACCAAAAAATGCCAATCTTAAATTCCTCAACATAGGTCCAAAATCAGTCAAAGCTCCAACACCCATAAAAATAATGGGCGGTAAAAAACCGGTTTTAATAAGGGAATAATATAGATAATTCATTATTCCATATTCATGGGCTATCTCAAAAAGATTCATATACCGGTGTTCAGGAAGCTCAATCATTTCGGCTGGAACTACTCCCATATTTCCACCCGGAAGGTTTGCCAAAATAATGCCAAATCCTATTGGGACCAATAGTAATGGTTCATATTTTTTGGCAATCCCCAGGTATAACAGAACAGCTCCTATTACTATCATTAACAACACACCGGGGCTTTCAGCTATTTGCCCCAGTGCTGTCATTTCATATAGTTGATTTATTATTTTCATAACAATATTTACCTAACGGAAGGAAAAAATGATTAAAACTAACTCACTGATTTTAACCAAGAATTACCAGTTCGTCATCTTCCTCCACATCACTACCGTTTTCTTTAAGTATTTGTTTGACAACTCCGCCTTTGTCAAAACGAATGGCATTGTAGGTTTTCATAGCCTCGACATATCCCAGGATATCTCCTTCTTTTACCGTATCTCCCACTTTAATTGCTTTTTCGGAGGAATCTTTCGTCAAATAAAATTTTCCTTCCAGGGGCGAAACAACTACAGTACCATTGGTATCGGGTTTTTCGCTTGAAGCATTTGGTGTAACGTTCTTAGAACCACTTTCTTTTTGCTGTTCATTTTCACCATAAGAAATCGTCACATCAAATTTTTCACCATTAACTTCCACAACCATTTTTGAAGGAGAAGTGTTTATGGGAGTAACGGATGAAGCAGTGGATGAGCCTTTTGAAACAGCCGTTTTTTCGGCTTTTTTCTTTTCCAGATCAGCTTCAAAAGCTTTCTTTGCCTTACCTGATTTATAATCCCTGTATTGTTCGGGATGCATAGCCAATTCAAACAACTCTTCGTCATCCTGGCCGTAATCCCAGCCATTCTCGTCCATTTCTTTTCTGAATTTATCCAGTGCATCAGGATAAGGCTCCTGAGGATGCCCTGTGAAAAATTCTTTTCCTTCCTTTTGTGCAAGCTCAATGATTTCAGGTGCTAACGGACCAGGTAATTTACCACTCTTACCCAGAATCATATCCCAGATATTATCTGCAATCATACTCCACCGTTGTCCACCCTTTTCTAATTGAATAACATTCATCAAAGCCAAGTTCTTAACATATTGACTAAAGGGTGTTACCAATGGCGGATATCCCAATTTGGGCCAGATGAACTCAACTTCTTCAAAAAGTTTAATTAGTAACTCATCCTGAGTAAGTTCTGGCTGGTTATGTTTTTTCTTCCACTTATTAAGGCTGGCTAAATTTTTTTCCAAGTCAGCCATTAAACTTCCCATCATGCCACCCGGCAGTCCTGAACCTATCAACAAGGAATTCATCAGACGGTTTTTGGGATTAATATAATACCCCAGAAAATCATCGATAAATTCCTGCGTAAGCTTTCTGACTTCCATATAGGCAGTCATGTTAATATCAGGAACCTCAAAGCCGGCATCTTTCAACATGGCCTGAACGGTCAAAACATCAGCATGACCTGTACCCCAGGATAACGGTTCCATTGCCACATCCACGTAATCAACACCGGCACGCGCCACTTCCAGAATAGTAGCTACCGAAAATCCAGGGCCAGAATGTCCGTGGTATTCAATAGGAATATCTTTATATTTTTTGCGAATACCTTTAACAATTTTCCCCAGCCAGGCAGGGCGGGCAATACCAGCCATGTCTTTAAGACAAATCTCATCGGCTCCGGCTTTAATTAACTGATCGGCCAGATCAATATAATAGTCAACCGTGTGAACCTCAGAATAAGTCAAACTCATGGCTGCCTGGGCAATCATTCCGCCTTCTTTGGCATATTTAATTGAATCTATGATGTTTCTTGGGTCATTTAATCCATCAAAAGAGCGGGCAATATCAGTCCCCTGTTTCTTTTTTACTTTAAACATTAACTTACGCACGTCAGCGGGGACAGGAGACATACGTATACCATTCAAGGCTCTTTCAAGCATGTGCGTTTGAATCCCTGCTTCATTAAATGGTTTAGTCCAGGCCCTCACCGCCTGATTGGGGTTTTCACCAAAAAGCAGATTTATTTGTTCAAATCCACCACCATTTGTTTCTACACGATCAAAACATCCCATATCAATAATGGCAGGGGCAACACGCACCAATTGATCTTTGCGAGGCACATACTTCCCCGATGATTGCCACATATCGCGATATAAGAGAGAAAATCCAATTCTTTTTCCCATAGCTCTATATTTTATTATTGTTTTTTCTTAATGTCTACTACATTTCCTCTTCCCCCGGTAATATGATTGACAGCCGCCGTAATAACAGCAATTTTTGAGGGTTCAATACCTCCCCTATAATTGGGGATATTTTCTTTTTGAGGCTGACCGGGGAAAAAACGATTGACCAAAAAAATAATTGAATTACCAATTAGGACTACTAAAAATAACACGGCAAAAACCGTTACCATTCCTACTCCCAGAAGCAGCCAAGCCTGTTCGAAATGTGCATTCATGTTACAATTTCGTTTTCAAATTAAAACTTTATTATTTTCTTTTTATCGAAAATGATGCAATTATAGTGGATTTTTATACATATTTATAAAATATCAATTGCGGAAATGTTTTATTTTTACATTTTAATCTTATCTAATAATTTAATTATCTGCTCAATAAAAATATTCTTAAAAAAGGTAAACATTTAAAGCATTATTTCTTTAATATTTTTTTGAGAGAAATTCATTTTTCTTAACAAACAACAGGGAAGGATTCGAATATTCTATGTACTTGTTTTCGGCCTATACAGTCATTTATTCCTTTCATGAATTTCATTATTTTAGCAATTAAATTTTAACCATAATAATCACAGGAAAAAATTAAGAGAAACAAAATGAAACCAACCCGAGAAGAGGCTCTAAAATTATTTAAAGAGTATAATCAAAGCCAAAGTTTATTTAAACATGCACTGGCTGTTGAGGCAGTAATGAAGACATTTGCCTTAAAATATGATGAAGATCCTGAAAAATGGGGAGTTATTGGATTAGTTCATGATTTGGATTATGAAAAATTTCCGGATCAACATTGTATTATGACTCGTAAAATTTTGGAAGAAAATGGTTGGCCAGAAGATTATATCAGAGCGATTGAAAGCCATGGATGGGGAATCTGCACCGATACAAAGCCGGAACATATCATGGAAAAGGTGTTGTATGCAACCGATGAATTGACCGGACTAATTGTAACTTCTACCTTGGTACGTCCCGACAAAAACCTTCATGAACTTAAAGTAAAATCGGTTTTAAAAAAATGGAAAGACAAACGCTTTGCCGCAGGGGTAGATCGAGATGTCATCCAAAAAGGAGCTAATATGATTGGCATAGAATTACCAGATTTGATAGCCGAATGTATCGAGGCAATGAAAAGCGTTGCCTCTGAATTGGAATTAGATGGAAATCGATAATACAAGGCCATTTAGGACCACCAGGCCTTACTTAAGCAATTAGGCTGCTAAATCACCATGCCAGTAGGCTACCAGGTCCTTAGACTTTTTATACCAACTTATATCCCTTTAAAATTTCTAGCTTTCTTAATCTGACATCTGGTTTCTAACATATGGCCGCTAACTATGGCGCTCCGAAACATCCCCTTTAAAGAACCAATAGGTAAATAATGGCTTTATCGGCGACTTGAGTTCTTTTGTTGGATTTTCTGCCTTTGCACTTTGAAATATATTTTTAAAGTGACAAAACCTCTTTCTTCTGCTATTTTTATCGTTTAAATTCTTTCACCGCCTCATACATAGCCAACACATTTTCGACTGGTGTTTCAACTTTTAATTTATGGGATGGCCCTAAAATAAAACCACCACCGGGAGCCATAATATTAAGTAATTCTTTTACCCCCTCCTTAACCCTATGTGGTGTTCCTTTTCGTAGAAGCAATTCTTCATCCAGTCCGCCAGAAAAAGTAATCATATTGCCGAAATCTTTTTTTAAGCCTTCGGGTGCCATTCCCGCAGCTCTGGTTTGTATGGGATCCAGCACATCGGCCCCTAACGAAATAAAGTCTGGAACCAGTTTTCGGACCCCTCCGCAACTATGCATGTAGAATTTAACACCTAATTCGGAAGGAAACTTTGTAAATTGTTCTATAGCTGGTTTACAATAGTTTTCCCAAGTATCTTGACTAATAATCAGGCCGCTTTGAGATCCAAAGTCATCCGCTATCCTGATCAAATCAACATTATTTCCGGTAACGGAAAAGAATTCATGGATAAATGCCAAATAAAAACTCTTGACTTTTTCCACTAAAACATTAAAAAAACGAGGATTATACATCATGGTTTCCAAAAAAGTATCTCTTCCAATCAATCGTTGTATAATGCGGAAGAGTCCTGGTGATGAATAACCAGGTGCGGTCATAATGGCATAATCTTTATATTTTTCGCATTGAGCTTTTAAAGAAGAAAAATCAAACAAATCAGTTGTTGGCCAGGGATAATCTTCTAAAACTTCCGGATCATTTATTCCTTGCAACGGATATTTATCCACCTCCCAATAACGTAGATCGCCGTGCCCTGCCAATTTATATTCTACCCCCCAAATGTCTTTTTTTATCCCTTCCTGGTAGTTCGTTAATGGCGGACCAACATATTGGGGTTCTACCCACCTAAAGTCAATATCCAAATATTCAAGTAACTCATCCATATTAGAGAAACCCAGTTGGGCAATCATTTTATTTGTGAATTCGGGAACAGCCCAATAAAAAACCGGCACCCGATCCGGCTCTTGGTGATTGAGAGCCGTTAATACTCTCTCTTTGTGGTTCATACTTATATTGTTTTCTGGTCCAATAATCCAACGACTAAAGCTTGCTTTTGGTCGCTATTTTAATCATTGTCCTTTGTGAGTATCTTAAAAGGTAGTCTTTTTGAGATATTTTGGGATAGCCTCTCCTGTTTTCAACGAACATTGCAAGTTAATTAAAATTATAATAGAATAATCAAAAATGGGTATCAAATTATACAATGCCAGTATTTATCCATTCCCATTTAATAAACGATTAGTACAAATATCTTTAATTTAAAGGATATATTTTATAACAACATCTAATTGTGGCTATTACAATGTTGTGAAATTAATGTTTCAAAGGTCTCTATTTTTTATCCGGTAAAATTTTACTTTTGCAGCTCGAAAAAACAAGAATATATAGGCAGAAGTGCACAGGCAGAAGGCAGAAGAAGTCATTAGTGATTAGTTAATTAGTCATTAGTTAATTAGTCATTAGTGTTGATTTACTAATTACTAACCACTAACGACTAACCACTAATGACTAATTTTAAGCACCAATAGTTCAATTAAATAAGTAAATTTTATTCGGATGAAAATAATTATCTGGCTCGACTATATAGGCACCATGGTTTTTGCTATAAGCGGAGTATTAACAGCCGGAAGTAAAAGGTTGGATTTGTTTGGTGCCCTTTTCATTGGGGTTGTAACAGCCATAGGCGGTGGAACAATAAGAGATCTGCTGTTAGGGGTTACACCGGTTACATGGTTACAAGGCTATGGCTATTTGATTGCCATAGGCACCGGTTTTTTGATTACCTTTTTATTTAAGAGGTGGGTTGCTAAATTACGGACAACGCTGTTTTTATTTGATACCATAGGGATAGGAATATTTACCATAATAGGCTTAGAAAAAGCTTTAAATTTAGGGGTTAATCCTGCCGTGGCAGTTATTATGGGGATGACATCAGCGGTTGTTGGTGGCGTTGTTAGAGATACGCTAACCAATGAAGTACCATTAATTTTTCACAAAGAAATTTATGCGACTGCATGCATAGCCGGGGCACTTTTTTATCTTGGTTTCCGATGGGTAGGACTTACTCAAAGCATTAATGAAATATTAACTGTTTGCATTATTATTGCCATTCGTTTATTGTCCATTCGTTATAACATATCACTTCCGGTATTTAAACATCCTGAGAGTTAATCTTTATCGTCAAGGTTCTCAGCTATATTCCAATATGTTTGAGCCTTATCCATTTCTCCGAGTCGTGCACAAACATCCCCCAACTTTTTATATATTTCTGGGTCAGCTTTCCGGAGTTTGGAGGCTTCAAGCAAATCTCTGTAGGCCCCGGTAAAATGGCGCAAGTGTATTCTTACCAATCCCCTTCCGTAAATAGCTTCGAAATGGGGTCGGGTAATTTTTAATACTCGGGTAAAATCTTTTTCGGCATTTTCCAGATCACCTGTCTTAGCTAACAAATTACCTCGACGGACCAATGCCTCCACAAACCTGGGATTCAGGCTAATGGCTTTATTCAGGTTAGCCAAAGCACTTCGTTGATCTTTAAATTTTACTTCACATTCATTAGCCATCAAAAAATATTCTCTGGCAAATTCTTTTACATCTTCTTGTTGGCGGCGTAGCTGATTTTCTAAGTCATCAATTCTTTTTTGCATTCGGTCTACGAAAGTCATTTGCCAGGCCATAAACCGCTGTATTTCTGGTCGGACAATAATTTCGGGACAATTTTCCACTGCTTGTCCTAGATGTTGGAAAGCATCCAACCATCTGCGCTGACGAAAATTTTTCAAAGCATTAATATAAGCTTCTTCTGCCTTGGCTTTGTTTAACTCTTTTTGTATAAGCTTTTGGTCATTTGCCGTTCGGGCAAACTTCTGCACTTGTGCGTTTACTATAATGTCGTTTAATGTAACCGGCGTTTTCAATATAATACCATTCAATGAACGACAACGGCTGAGGGCCACATAAAGTTGACCGCTGGCAAAGGCGCCACCATTAAAATCGAGTACTACCTTTTCAAAGGTTAATCCCTGACTTTTATGAATCGTTATGGCCCATGCCAATCGCAATGGATATTGTGTAAAAGAACCTATTTCTTCCTCTATAATCTTGTTATTTTCTTCATCATAACGATATCGAATATTTACCCACTTTTCCTTATTTACTAAATGTATCTGCTCATCCTCTGTTCTAACAAAAATACCATCTTCACTAATTTCTACAATCAGGCCCAATGAACCATTATACCACCGGTGATGCGGGTCATTTTTAACAAACATCACCTGGGCATTTTCTTTTAAAACTAGCTCTTTTAATGTAGGTAATGCCGATTCTTGAAACTCTCCCCGTATTTCGCCGACCAGTGTCACAGGATCGCCCAGCAATTCATTAAGTTTTTTTTCATTGATATAATCAACGGTATCCCGACGCGGGGCAAGGGTAATAAACATTTCATCTGCGGGTGGATCAAAGTTTCTGTTTAACCGTTCATTAATCAGCGAAATATCTTCGTAAGTGGCTTTATCAACCCTTATTTTATCAAGTATTTGAACAAATTTTTTATCCTTTTGCCGATATACTTTTTTTAACTCTATCTGGATTAATGGAATACGTTTAAAAACCCGTGCCGAGAAGAAATAAGGAGAGTCGTAAAAACGTTTTAAAATAGTCCAATCATCGGCTTTTACCACCGGTTCCAATTGAAAGGCATCACCAACCATTAAAATCTGCTTACCGCCAAATGGAAGTTTACTTTTCGTATATACCCTTAATACCTGGTCAATAAAATCCAAAGTATCGGCCCTAACCATCGACACTTCGTCAATGATAAGCAGCTCTGTTTCTTTAATCAGTTTAATTTTCTCCTTATTGTATCTCAGAAAATCATAAATCCGACCATCTTTTGTAGAAAGATCAGGATCATCTGGAAGTATGGGTCTAAAAGGAATCCGAAAAAATGAATGCATCGTTACCCCACCGGCATTAATTGCGGCAATACCTGTTGGGGCAACAACAATATATTTTTTATGTGTGTTTTTACAAATGTACTTTAGGAAAGTAGATTTTCCGGTACCGGCCCTACCAGTTAAAAACACCGATGTGTTCGTATGTTGAATCAATTGAAGGGCGTTAAGAAACTCCTCATTTTCAAGATCTATGTTTACTGGCAAACTACTCATCGTTCCTTTTCTTTTTCCAGATCAATTTCATATGAACCATACCGTTTGATAACGCTGTAGGCTTCAAAAACACCCAATTCACCAGCTTTACTAAGATCGAGGGTTCCTTCCGTTTTTTTGCCCTGATATATTCTGATCAACCCTCGGTTAAAATAAGCTTCTGCAAATTCATTATTTTCTTCGATAGCTTTGGTATAATTTTTTACAGCTTTATCAAAATTTTTAAGAAGGCTATTGAAATAACCTAGGTTAAACCACGCAAATTCAAAGTTGGGATTAATTTCTGCAACTTTTTGCAAGTCTGTTATAATCATTTCATAAGTCATGCGCGTTTGTTTACCCAACTCATCATTATCTTTATTGGTCATTATAAGAGATTGATCGGCTGCCTGTTTTTGTCTGTTTAACTCTTTTAACGTTTCCTCCATTCTAAAACGAGTAAAGGCTCTTGCAAAATAACCCAAAAAATAATTTGGACGTAGCTCTATTACTTGATTAAAATTATCAATAGCATTATTCAAATTTAGTACATCCAAATAAAGTAACCCTCGTTCCATTAAATAAATAATTTTTTCATCTATCGAAGACACCGAATCAATTTTTTTGTCTAAATCGGCAATGGTTTTAAAAATTTCAGCCGAGGTATCTCTGTCGGGTTCTATGGTAGCATTGGATATTTCCAGCGGATGCGAAAACAGGAAAGAGTTGCTCAATTCTTCAACCTCCTTTTTAAAATAGCGCACACGGTGTACCAAAGTGTCACCCGGGAAAAAGGTAATACCATAAGGTCTTTGAAGATCAATGGCAATGTTTCGATTTTGAATTTTACCCCGTAATGTATTGGGGGTTAATTGTTCCACCTGGTCGGTTCCAAAATCATCCAGTACAGCAATTTTATTATAATTCCGGATATTTCTGTCTCCTTCTTTTTTGGTAGCCTTTCGTTTTGGTATTTTTGATTTTTGTCCGGAATTATTTTGGTCATTAGCAGCCAAAGCATCTGCAGCATTTTGATCTATTTCGTTTCTTCGATCCATCTCAAGTTTCATGGCTGTATTATAGTCCAACTGAGCAGACTCGAATTGACCTAAAGCTTGTTTTACTTCGGCACGATTATAATATACCGGCGCAAAGTCGGGATAAGCATCGGCAACAATATTGAAATCGGATAATGCTTTTTCAAATTCTCCTTTTTCTTTATATAACATTGCCCGATAATAAAGGGTAGGAAGGTCGTCTTCGCGCAAGGCTAACACCCTTGAAAAATCCTCAATAGCTCCGTCTAAATCACCTATTTCGGCACGTAAAATACCGCGGTTATTATACCCCAACGCATTACGCGGCTCCATGGCTACAAATTTATCAAAATCGGCCATGGCTCCTCTCAAATCATCCAGTTGATATCGAATGATGGCTCTGTTCATATAAAAGGAAGATTCGTCGGGACGTAGTTTTATGGCCTCATTAATATCCGATAAAGCCCCTTCAAAATCGCTTTTATAATATTGAATCATGGAACGATTAACGTAACCATCAGGGATATAAGGATTAACATCTATGGCTTTGGAAAAATCCTCTAAAGCACCGGAAGTATCTTGGGCCGAAAATTTAGCAAGACCTCGATTTAAATAGGCTCTAATTAAGTTGGGAGATAATTTTAAAACATCGGAATAGGTTTCAATAGCCTTATCATATTGTTCGGTTTGAATATAGGCTATACCTAAATTAATCAACAAATTAACATTAAGAGGATCCACTTTCAAGCCTTGCTTAAAGTCGGTTACGGATGCTTCGGGCTTATTCAGTTTCTGATATAAAATACCTCTCAAATTATAAGCATCAACCAAGTAAGGATTTCGTTTCAAAGCCTCGTTGCAATCATTCAAGGCCCCATTAAAATCTTCCAGGTAATATTTACCTAATGCACGATAAAAATAGGGTTCTGCCAGAAAAGGCTTAGCTTTAATGATTTGATTAAAATATTGAATGGCAAGAATATAATCTTCAAAATAAAGCGCATTACGCCCTATTATTGTCATCCTGTCGGTATCAATCTGTGAACGAACACTTCCCACCCCCAACACCAGTAAAAATGAAATAATGTAGAATGTCTTTTGCATATTTATCAGTAGCTGAAATTGATTTCAATCTTGCTGTTATTACCTGCACCGTCCTCTGCTTCAAGAATCAACACATGGGCTTCTGTCTCAAGAAGCGGTATTTTTTCCAAATAGCCAATTAACAAATGTTTTTGGGCATCATATTCAAAAAGACTCCACCGCCCGTCAATGGTTGCTTTATAATGCGCAATACCTGAAAAATCATCTTTGAGTTGTACCAAAATTTTCTTTTTTTGTCTGTAATCCATTCTCGCCGGCGGATTTTTCAAGGAAATTTGCGGTGCTATTGTATCTCTTGTTATCAAATATTCTCCACATTCCCGTGTTTTTATAACAAAATACGTACCTTCAATGCTTCCTCCGGCATATTCCAATTTTTGGTTATCACCAATTTTAGCTCCACATAGTCCTTTCACACTGATTTGGCAGGTATCGATCGGAATTTTTATTACAAACGTTTTATGGACGGGAATGGTTTTATCTAATACCGATATTGCCGTTCCGGAAAGTGACACAAACGATTCTCTAACCGAAATATCACCATTAATATTCAGATAAAAACTTTCCGGTTCAAAGATAACTTTATGATTTTTATCTTCATAACTAAAAGGCAAAGAGGCATCAATCCGAAGTTTTGGAGTTTGTTTGGATGAAGACTGAACGGGTGACGCTTTTTCACCCATAATTCGAAAACTTAATTTAGATTCATTTCCCGAAACATCTTTTACGGTATATAAAAAATGTTTTTCCTCTCCCTCGAACATTTCCACCTCACCGCGTCGGTCATCAATCCGGTAAACGTCATTATGATTATAAGGGTCAACAAAACTTTTTTGAATAAGGCGACCACTTTTAATTTTTTCAGCATAGTCGATATGACTATTTAGGTAACGTGTATGGTGATAAAAAAAACGGTCGATTTTGTAGAAATATAGAGGTTGTCCGTTTACTTTAAGGTCAATACTATGTACGCCGCACTTTCGCCACGAGCCCGAATAATAATCAATCACATCAATACCTACACCAATTATACCTGAAGCAGTAATTCGTGGTTGATGTTTTAAATGAAAAGCCCCATCGTAAAACACCGCAGGATAATATTTTGCATTAGGTTTACCGTTAATTCGGGCATCCTCCGACAAAGGATAAATTTTAATGCCAGCAATATGAGGTCTTACATCATCCTTTACCGGATTGGGAAACAATAATGGATCCATCGGCCGTTGTTGTTCAGTCTCTCTGATTTCGAAGTGTAAATGAGGGCCACCCGAACTTCCCGTGTTTCCGGTATAGGCTACAACCTCCCCCCTGTTCACGGTTATTTCGCCGGGCTCAAAATAATGATTTATACTAAATGATTCCTTTTGATATTGAAGGGCCGTCACTACTGAATCTATATTCCCGGCAAAAGAGTTGAGATGGGCATATACCGATGTATATCCTGAAGGATGAGCTACGTACAAAGCTTTACCAAAACCATAAGGCGAAACAGATATTCGGGACACATAACCGGTATCAATGGCATATACAGGCAATCCAATTTTTCCTTGCGTCGAAAGATCAACCCCTGAGTGAAAATGATTGGTCCTTAGTTCTCCAAAACTACCGCTCACTACAATTTTATTGTCTAAGGGGAAAAGATAGTCCCAATGAAGCGTATCGGTTTGAGAAAAGGCATTTAAGCCACTCAAGATAATTAATACAATCAATGATAAGCGGATGACATAAACCCTGTACATGAACCTATGTTTTTCAAATTTTAAATCAACTATTTTTAAGAGATTGTGGATTAACCTTTGGTATTGATTATTTATTCTTATAAATTTTACTTACTTAATTGATATATTGGTTATTAAATTAGTCATTTAGTGTTTAGTCGTTAGTCACTAGTTATTTAACACTAACCACTTGTTGACTAATGACTAATCACTTTTTCTGCCTTCTGCCTGTGCACTTCTGCCTTTGTCTTTTCTACATGTCCTTTTGTGGCAAAAGCCGCCATGCTCGTTTCTTTTTATCCGGCTAAAATTAGGAAAATTTAAATGTTTGAAGCAAAATGAGGGAATTTAAACCCTTTATTAATGGGGAAAATAATTAATGTAACGCTCTATATCAAACAGTTAATAAAAAGTACATTTTTCTCATAAATTTACCCCCGTAAAACTATCAACCTGTTTGTGAACTGACCTATCGTTAAAGAGTGTTTTAAATTTTTTTCCTTGAAAAAAATCTCTGTTTTCAATAGACTCATGCAAACTTTTGAAAACCTTAATATTACTTTTAATTGGCCGAGGGGCGCCTAAAAAAATCAACATTTTTTTATGTCTTAGCTTTGGAAAACAACCAATATTTTCCATATCTTTGCAGCGCATTTGAGAAAAAGAGATACTCAAAGCACAAGGTTCCGTAGCTTAATTGGATAGAGCACCTGGTTACGGCCCAGGAGGTTGGGGGTTCGAGTCCCTCCGGAATCACAGATTAGAACCGCAATTCTTTCAAATACAGAGAATTGCGGTTTTCTTTTTGTTTAATTTGGCCGACATTTGGTACAACTTTTAAAAAAAGACAAGCCATCAAATCTGACGGATGGCCTTATCTTTAAAGTTATAACTTTCTCAAAAATACCCTGTCATAAATATTTTTCTACCCAAAATTAACTTAATCAATCTATTACAACCAGACCAGCCCTTGCAGTTGTCATGGGCATAATCGAATGGGAAACCATCCACCCGCAAATATGTGATCAGATGGCTATTTTCCTCTTCAGCCATCCCTTCTGTCTGTTTCTTTTTTATCGTGCAACCGATCCGCATTAAGTTGGTAATTTAACGTTTTCTTAAAAATCAATATTGACATATACACAAATTAATCAGTAATTTACAAACAATTCTATCAATCATGAAATGAAAGCTATCTGGAACGGGAAAATAATAGCCGAGAGCAACGATATTGTAAATGTGGAAGGCAATGCCTATTTCCCTATGGAATCGGTAAACCCAAAGTACTTAAAGAAAAGTAACACACATACCCAATGTCCCTGGAAGGGAACAGCCTCTTATTTTACCATTATGGTTGATGGCAAAGAAAATCCTGATGCAGCGTGGTATTACCCCTCGCCTTCCGGTTTGGCACAAAGCATTAAGGGAAGACTGGCTTTCTGGAAAGGGGTCCAAATAACCAAGGATTAACAATTAGATTTTGATGAAGTTATTGGATATCATCAAATAAGCCCATCATCCACCCTCAAAGAACACCTTTGCATTAATATCAAACAACTTAAAACCGCTGATTTTTATGATTCACGAAATCAATACAGCAGATTTATCCAGACTTTTAAAGGTGAAAAACGTAAAAATCATAGACGTTCGACCTACAGAAGCCTACAATGGATGGAAACTGGGCAGAGAAAAACGTAGAGGTCATATTGCCGGCGCCAAAAGCCTGCCCGCTAAATGGCTAAAATATATCGACTGGATTGAAATTGTTCGTCATAAAAATATTCTTCCGGTACATGACATCGTTGTTTACGGTTATTCGTCCCAGGAAACACTGGAAGTAGCCGACCGCTTTCAGAAATCGGGATATAAAAAAGTATTTGTTTATCATCATTTTGTAGATGAATGGACCTGTCATATTGGTTTGCCCATGCAAAACCTTACCCGGTATAAAAACCTGGTTTCTGCCGAGTGGGTAAACGAACTCATTAACGGAGGCAGACCTCAAGAATATGAAAATGATAAATTTGTTATTGTCCATTCCCATTATCGCAATCGCGATGCCTACCTGAGTGGTCATATTCCGGGCGCTATCGACATGGATACCCTGGCGCTGGAAGCACCCGAAACCTGGAACCGGCGCTCACCACAAGAGTTAAAAGCTGCTCTCGAAGCGCATGGTATTACCGCCGACACAACCGTAGTCCTATATGGAAAGTATATGTTTCCCGACAACAAGGATGCATTTCCGGGCAGCGCCGCAGGAGATATTGGTGCGGTACGAAACGCCCTCATCATGATGTATGCCGGAGTAAATGATGTGAGAATTTTAAATGGAGGCTTTCAATCGTGGCAGGACGCAGGATTTAAGATTGATTTCACAGATATTCCCAAAACACCGGTAAAGGATTTTGGAGTGGTTATTCCCCAAAAACCTGAGTTATTTGTCGATACGCCTCAGGCCAAAGAGATGCTGGTATCCCCCAAGGCCGAGCTGGTTTGCGTGCGCAGCTGGCCCGAGTACATCGGTGAAGTAAGTGGCTATAATTACATCGAGGCCAAAGGACGTATTCCCGGTGCCGTATTTGCCGATTGCGGCAGTGATGCCTATCACATGGAAAACTATCGCAACGTAGACCACACCACCCGAGAATATCATGAAATAGCCGATATATGGATGCTCAACGGCATTACACCCGACAAGCATCTGGCTTTCTATTGCGGTACCGGATGGCGCGGATCCGAAGCCTGGTTCAACGCCTGGTTGATGGGATGGCCTCATGTGTCGGTCTATGACGGTGGTTGGTTCGAATGGAGCAACGACCCCAAAAACCCAATAGAAACCGGCTTACCTAAAGAGCAACCACAATCTTTCAAATCTCTGACCCCACAAAAATAAATTCATTATGGAACCAAAGCTTCTGCTTTCTCAACTGGCTGCCGACACATTATCCGGGTTGTCTGCCTATCCTAAATATCTGCATTCCAAATATCTTTATGATCACCGTGGCAGTAAGATTTTTCAGGATATTATGGCCATGCCCGAATACTATCTCACCGATTGCGAACTGGAAATTTTTAATTCACATAAGGCCTCCATTATTGAGGCTTTTGGCCATCATAACCGGATGTTTAACATGATTGAGCTGGGCTCAGGAGATGGTTTGAAAACAAAAATCTTGCTCAGACAAATGGTAAAAAAACATATTAACTTTCAATATATTTCCATTGATATTAGCGCTAAAGCTAACAAAGAGCTAAAAACTCGTCTTAATGCAGACTTTCCAAACTTAAAAGTAGAGACCAAAACCGGCGATTTCTTTTTCACCCTAAAAAATCAAAATGGGTTCAATGCTTTGCCTAAAATCACATTATTTCTGGGATCAAACATCGGTAATTTTTCCGATAATGAAACACATGAGTTTCTTATGGATATCGCCTCTTTTTCTCAAAAAGGCGATAAAGTTCTCATTGGTTTTGATTTAAAAAAATCACCTCAAGTAATTATGAAGGCTTATAACGATCCGCACGGACATACTCGCCGGTTTAATCTCAACCTTTTGGAACGCCTCAATCGCGAGCTGAATGCCAACTTTAACATCGATAACTTTGAACAACATACCAGTTACGATCCCGCTTCCGGCGAAGTTAATAGTTTTCTGGTCTCTAAAATCCCGCAAACTGTTCATATAGGAGAACTCGAAAGGTCTTTTCAGTTCCATCAATGGGAAACCATATTTATGGAAAGATCCCGAAAATATGATATCCCCACCATCAATGAGATGGCTGCTCGGTACGGGTTTAAAGTGATGCATCATTTCACTGATAAACGCCGGTATTTTGTGGATTCACTGTGGGTTAAAGAATAGAACTTTTAGCTCGTTTTATGTATGGTATTCCCTCAAAAAAACAAAATCTTAGTTTATCGAATGCCTATATTTCAATTCTTATAAAAAATTAAAAATGGAAAAAACAGCCATAACGGCCGTGAGTGGTCAGCTGGGGAGAGCTATTGCGCAAAAATTTATTGCGACTCATGGGACAGAAAATCTAATCGGTATTGCCCGAACGCCGCAGAAAGCTAAAGATTTGGGAATTCCTGTCAGAAAAGCAGATTATAATAACCGACTGGAATTTGATGATGCCTTAAAAGGTATTGAAATTCTTCTTTTGGTTTCAAGTATGGACCAGCCACAAAACCGGATTCAACAACATCGGAATATTATCGAAGCTGCTAAGGCTAACGGTGTAAAAAAGATTGTCTATACCAGCATTATAGGCGACCCTGACAACAACGGCTTCAGTCCGGTAGTAAGAAGTAACCGACAAACCGAGGAAGATATCAAAAATTCCGGCCTTCAGTGGGTGATTGGCAGAAACGGACTCTACATCGACCCCGACCTGGATTATCTGGAACAATATATTGCCGACGGTGCCATCATCAATTCTGCCGGGGACGGCCTTTGCGCCTATACCAGTCGTAATGAACTGGCAGAGGCCTATGTTCATATGCTGACCGAGGAAGAACTCAACGGACAAATTTATAATCTGGTGGGTAATCCCATCTCTCAGTCTCAACTGGCCGAATATATCAATCGAGCCTTTAACACCCAACTGGAATATAAAGCCATTTCCGTCGAAGAGTTCCGGAACAATCGAATAAAGGATTTGGGAGAATTGCTGGGAACCATAATCGGCGGAATCTATGAAGGCATAAAAATGGGCGCTTTCAACGTTAAATCCGATTTTGAAAAGGCGGCTCATCGACCCCATAAATCGGTGCCGGAAATGATTGAGGAATATAAAAGGAATGGATGATAGATTATTAGATATGAGATTAATAGATGAAAGATTTTTAGATATATGATGAAAGATATTTAAGATGTAAACTAGAGATTAATGACGAAATATCAACCACTAATGACTGATCACTATCCACATAAATCTTTTTCAATATACACAATCTACCGAAGACAATAATATTCTGAATTTAACTTAAACAAATAATTCAATTAAAACCTACAATCATCATGAAAACAAAAACATTTATTTTATTAACGGGCTTATTTTTCCCCATATTAATTAATGCCCAGTTACCCGAAAAGGCAGAAGATATTTCACCTTTGCTGAATGGCGAAACAGTGCCGAATGCTATGCTTACATCACCCGATGGCAAAAAGTTCCAACTTAAGGAGATTGTCGGACAAAAGCCTACTGTTCTTTTGTTTTATCGTGGTGGATGGTGCCCCTTTTGCAATGCTCATCTGTTAGAGATTCAAGGTGTCCAAAACCAAGTGGTGAACCTTGGTTATCAAATCATTGCTATCAGTCCCGATTCACCTCAAAACCTTATTGCTACAGATGAGAAACAAGATTTGGCCTACAGCCTCTATTCCGATGCGGAAGGCAAATTAATAAAAGCCATGGGGCTGGCCTTCAAAGCACCCGAACGGTATTCCGGCATGCTATTGGAAAAATCGGGCGGACTGAACCCGGGATTTCTTCCTGTCCCTGCGGTTTTTGTGCTGGATACTTCCGGGAAAATTCTCTTTGAATATATCAATCCAGACTATAAAACCCGCCTGAAGGCTGACATGCTGATGGCTGTCCTTAAAAGCATCCAAAACAAGTAAATTATTGTAAGGCCCGGTAACTTTTTTTAAAATATTTGTTGACAACATTATTTCATAAACATTGCCATTACATTGACGTATAAATGAGATGATAGAACCGAATATCTTAACATTTAAATTTAACGAACCCGTAGGGTTCAAATATTTATAAAACAATAATACAAATTATACTTTCCTCTTAATGGTTTATAAAACCCATAGTTGCCGAAAAGAATAGCTTTTAAATGATTGCGGAAGGACTGAGATATTAAAGATAAAAAAACATAAAAAACATCATCTATCCGGACTATTTTTAAGTTTATCACAAAAATATAGTAAGGTTGCTCCGCCCCAATCCAATAAAAAATAGATTTTTATATATCCTTTCTTCTTCATGGTTGACAAACCCATTGTAGATGAAGAGGACGACTTTTGGATGATTGCCGAAGGTCTTAAGTTTACAAGCATGGGGCCTGTTTATTTCGACCTATACGTGACCAAGTTCGACAATGCCGGAAATGTTAAATGGACCTCCAGAATTAAGAAATTTACAATGATTCTCCCTGAACAATATTTTATAGGCTCATATAAAGCCCATCCTTTAAACGGAAAGCTAAATCTAACTTATATGGACGGTAGTTCCGATGAAAGAGATTTTGTTATCACCACCATTTCACCCGAAAACGATGTTCATCAAGAGGTGTTTGGTAATTTAAAAGATTATAAAACCCTTTTAAAAGTTAACAGTATGGGGACCTTTGGCAATAACTCCTTCTTTGTTTACGAAAGGGGGGGTATTTGAACAATAAACGTAAATTTATCAAGATAGACTTTAAATAACATATTTATTTAATTTGGTTTGCACTACGGTCAGTAAATAAATTGTTTATGCGCAATTAGTCTGCCCCAAAATATATTAATAAATGTATTTCAAATATTCATTACCCAATTCAAAACTGAAAATGCGTCAGTCGGCATCTTTAATGAGCGGCCCGAAACTGAAAATGTGTCAGCCTTCAACTTCAATGATTGACTTTAAACTGAAAATGCGTCAGCTTACGAGATCGTTGATTCAATTGAAACTGAAAATGTTTCAGTTATCGACTTCAATGATTGGTCTTAAACTGAAAATGCGTCAGTTTACAAGTTCAATGATTCACTTGAATCTGAAAATGTGTCAGTCGGCAACTTTAGTGAGCCGCCCAAAACCAAAAATGTGTCAGCCTTCAACTTCAATGACTGACTCACAACTATTAATGCGTCAGTCAAATTTTAAATAAGTTTTTAATAATCAACCAATAGTCACTGATTTTAACTGGACTAATGACTGATCACTATTCACTGAGAACCTCTTCTGTCTTCTGCCTGGGCTCTTGTGTCTGTGAAATATTTAAACATGCGCTATTGTAACAATCTTTCATTGGTCTCGTTGTATCATTCAGGAAAGCATCCCACTGCTGAAGATCATCCTCTTGATTTTCATTGGTTAATTGGAGAAAGTTGACCAACCCTTCCAGATTGGGATTGGGTCCTGTATTTAAGCCTTCCAGTTTAATATCTTTGACTTTCAGGATATCTTCTGCCCCTGCTTTTTGGAAGATATCTCTAAGGTTTTCAATATCGGAATCCTTCATGCCGTAAAAGGTGCTAAGGCGGTCTATGCGCCAATAGGCTAAATCCTGCTTTTGCATACCGGTAAGAGCTCTTAGCCTATCCCCTTCAGGTGTGCTTCCATGCGTAATAAAAAGGAACGTGCGGATAAGTAAAACATCTTTGACAATGGTAGCCATAAAGTATCCCATTTTAATGCGTCTGACCACAAAAGGGATTAAAATATATCCGCGGTAAAAAATGAAATTGGTCAATGGGGTAAGATTAATAAAAAATTGTAACGTCAAATAAAAGTTATCGAACAAATCAAGTCGGTGCACCATCCTAATAATGGCATGAGATTGAATGTAAACGGGCAATTCCTTTTTATTGCCTGAATAATAATTCTTGAGCTTTCGGGCGCTCACCTTTACCCAATCCATTCCATCTATTTTAGAGTATCCAAGACGATAGGCGGGACGGGCGTTACCATTAATTTTATAGGATACTTCCCGAACCGGATAGGCACTGAGCTTGATAATAAATTCTATGCGTGGTAATTTGCCGGCGCTAACTAAGAAATCCCGTTTCATGGAATAATAAATACGCACAGGATCATTATTTACTAATAGTCCCAAATAACAGGTGCGTGAAAATTCATCAATAATTTGCTGGAGCAGCAAAGAAGCAATATCCTTAATCAGTTTCACATACGGATCATCGTCGCCTCTTTTTTTTGAATAATAAAATTGTGTTCCCAAACAGAGGCTTAAAAAGAGACCTGCCTGATAAAAAGTGAGTTTACATCCCCCTACGTCGGTATGAGCATGTCGGTAATGATATTTTACCATAAACCCTACCCACTTTATATCTTTCGCAGAAATAAAGTCGTTACCTCGCTGGGGATTTTTTACGCGAAAAGATGATTCATAGCAAAAGCGTAATTGCTGTGGTGGCAGATCAAAGAGTTTATAGTCCAGCTTTAACAGCGCCAGGGTTTCCATCAGGTCCGAAACAAATTTTTTATATCCACCTTGCTGATTTGGCTGCGCTTTTTTCTTTTTTTTTGACTTGCCCATATAATGATTTAATATTTAATTATCAACTCATTATAAGAACAATCATTTAAAAACAACCATAAATTTATCCGGTCTTCTCAAAAATTACAAATCCGGAATTTTCAGATTCTGCCAGTCATTTTAAAATTATTTATTGGCCTTAAATAAACGAGCATAGTAACTTTGGCCACAAAGGGGCACGTAATAATGTCGAAACAAAAAGCAGAAAAAGTTTATAGTGATTAGGGAACTGTCATAAGTGTTAATGAACTAATAACAAATAAATAACCACCAACTTTTATATTCTATAAACCCAATAAACCTAATTTAATTTCACGAATAAAACGAAGCTGTCAAAATGTGGAAAAAAACCGCCCTTGCGGTACGGAAAACCGTAGCCTGACAAAGGGCGGTCTGCTCAAGCCAGCGAAACCATTTTCTGAAATATGTTACTACGTAAATAGCCCATAAAGCCAAATAGTAACAACGAATCCCACATAACACTGTTATTGATCAACAATAACCCTTGCCCGGGAATATTCATCATAGAAAACGGGGTCAGAGAGCTGATATCTGAGCATTAGTCCGTCCAGACTCTTTTTCAATAAATCACTGGTTTTGTCAAAGAGTTCATCCAAAGAGTTGATGGCGGCAAAGACACTGTTGCGGATTTCTCTGGGCTTACCAATTAAAGCTTTGAAATCATCGAGGGTGGTTTCCACCTCATTGATCATCTCTTCGGTAACCCCGTAATCGGCTAAATTTTCCAAATTGGAACGAACTTTTTCAATTAAAGGGGCAACGATGCTTTCCACATCAGCTTCACGGGCTTTAATAATATCGGTTTTGCTGATGTTTAAATTTTCGGGCAAGGGGGTATCTTCATTAAGCGCGTTATAGGCACGGATAATACCCGACAAAATAGCCACCTTAATGGCCAATTGTTCCAGAATCTGGTCTTTTTGAACAGTTACGACCTGGCTGTCGGCCACGGTTTCCTGGTCCAGGTTTTGTATTCTCTGGATTAATTCATCCAATTGGTTTTTCACCTGCACCATTACAGGTACTGTATTCCATTTATCCGTAAATTTATCCAATACCGACTGGGTATTAAGGAACATACGATAAAGTTGATTTTGTCTTGTATTCATAGCTCAATAGGATTAAGGGTTAAACAATCAACTTTTTTTTTAAGGGAATACAATTTCTGCTGTTGAAGCTCTAATTATTATAATAGTATCAATACCTGGTGAAAGTTACAGAGAATTGTGCTGCTTGAAAGGTGGAGGTTGAGCCAGATTCACCCGATAATAGGCCCACAATACATTATAAATATGTATCATTATCGAATTCATCATAGTATACCTCAATACCATAATGATTGCCCCTAAAATTAAAAAATTCATCTTTTTTAATCAACTTTAAATTAATTTTTCATGCAAATTTTTTTGTGCCTGTTTTGGAAGTACAAATTATTTTTCCTCCTGTTTTTCAGACTTTAATCATTGTTATACAACATATTAGTTCCCAATCTCGGTCAAAAGCAAAAATGAGGATAAATTATCACCTGCAAAGGGAAAGGGGAATTGAAAAAGAAAAATTCAAAAAGTAAATTTTATCAATTTTATTACCGTGGGATAAATAGTTATTACATAAATCCATACACAAAAGCTTTTTTTGGGGATGGCTAAGTTCATAGTAATTGGACAGTAATTCATTGTATAACCACTCATAAATACCTTAAAAGCAAAACATTAAATAAATTATTTGAGGATTGAATACCCGACCCTTGAAGTGCCATGAAAAATAATTTCAGAAAAAAACATCCGATTTATTTTTGACTTAATTAAAATCCATTTATATTTGTCCTGTTAATCCGACAACATTAATAGGGTTAATTAAAAAAGAAACAGCAACAATAATTAATTGCTAATTCACAAAGATTTATAAATTTAATATTAAAATTTAATTCATTTAAATTTAGTAGGAATTAAGCCATAACGTAACATAAAAGGAATAGCAATGAACCAACGACCTTCTGCAAATAAGATAATGGAAATGACATGTACCATGATGTGTATGTGTTGCGATTATCTATTGCAGAAGGGTAAACCAGATTAATTATTCGGACATCAACAATAAGTATTGCCCTCCCAAAAAGCCCTTCTGCAAAAGTAACGCGGAAGGGCTTTTTGTATGTTATGAAGTTTAAACACAACCCCGTCAAAAATGTTAACCATGCGAAAATCAACAGGAAAAAATTTTCTACCGATAGCTATAGATATTACAGGTGAGAAGATTTTGGTAATTGGTGGCGGTCAGTCGGCCTGGAATAAGATAAAAATACTGAAGCGGTTTGATGCCGATGTAGAAGTAATTGCACTGAAGGTATGCGATGAAATAAAGGAGAGTGGCATACCCTATCGGATAAAAGCTTATGAAAAGGCCGATTTGTCGGGTTTTTTAATGGTCTACTCATGTACCAACTATCCGGAAGTGGACCGGCAGATCGTCAGGGATGGACGCGAGGCCGGCGTTTTGGTAAATATTCATGACCAACCGGCACTCTGTCAGTTCATCTCACCGGCCATCTATCAAAAGGACCATTTGCGCATTGCGGTTACTTCTAACGGAACCGATGTTTACGGCACCATAGAAGCGCGTGACAGGATAAAGCATTATTTTGAAAACAACCAATAAAAAATCATTTACTATTAAAAAAGAGAAACAATGACCCTAAAATCATTGCCATTAAAAGAGCAGCAACAAAAAGCCCTGGAACAGTTAACACAAGGGATAACATCATCTGAGGCCTTGTGGTTAAGCGGCTATTTTTACGGGTTACATCAATCCCTGGCGACTGAAAGGACACAGCCTGGGCCCATTTCGGAAATACAAAACAACAGTTCTATCCCGCTAACAATTTTATACGGCACGCATACCGGTCGGAGTGCTGCCATTGCTCAGTCGTTGCATGAAAAGGCACTGAAGCTTAACATTAAAAGCTCAGTTTATCCTATGGACGAATATAACGTCCGGCAATTAAAAAACGAGAAAAACATACTGGTAATAGTAAGCACGCATGGTGAGGGCGATCCCCCTTTAATGGCAGAAGATTTTTATCAATACATTACCGGGAAGAGGTCCCCCAGGTTGGAAGGCGTCACATATTCGGTATTAGCCCTGGGCGATAAAAGTTATAAACACTTCTGCAAAACCGGCATCGATATTGACCGCGCTTTTTCCAGGGCCGGTGCATCGCCTATCCTACCGGTAGAAACCTGTGATGTGGATTACGAAGCCAAAGCCAATCAATGGATAGAAAAAACGTTGTCTATTCTAAACAAACAAAACTCTGTTTCCCAACCCATTGACACAACAACCGGGGACCAATCAGCAGATACACCCCCGGAATATAACCGCCACAACCCTTTTGAGGCAGAAATTCTGGATAAAGTGCGCATTACAGGGCGTGAATCGGATAAAGAAGTTTATCACCTGGAAATTTCCTTAGAAGGATCAGGCCTCACCTATGAACCCGGTGACGCATTAGGAGTCATTGCTCAAAACCCCCGGAGTCTGGTAGAGGATATTTTAAAGGAACTGAATTATCAAGGGTCCGAAAAAATTGAAACCCACGCCGGAAAAGTATCTTTACAAGAAGCATTGGAACATCATTACGAAATAACAGTTCTTACTCGAGATATACTTGAAAAATATGCAGCTCATACACAATTCGAACCATTGCAAGAGCTTTTAAATGATGAACAGGAACTTGAAAAATGGCTGTATGGGCATGACTTGTTGGATCTGCTCCACGAATTTCCTTTTCCTATAAAAGCGGAAAATCTCGTTCAATTGTTGAGGCCTCTTCCCCCGCGATTGTACAGTATATCCTCGAGCCAGGCGGCCGTGGGTGAAGAAGTACACATAACCGTATCAAAAGTTCAGTTCAATAACAAAGGCAGAACACGCGTAGGCGCTTGTTCCGGATTCCTGTCCGAAAACATAGAACCGGGCGATAAACTATTGGTTTACATAGAAAAAAATTACAATTTCCGACTTCCGGAGAATGGTGACCCCGTCATTATGATAGGTGCCGGAACCGGTATAGCCCCCTATCGCGCCTTTATGCAACACCGTAAAACTATGGGGCAAAAAGGAAATTCATGGCTTTTTTATGGCGACCGTAAGTTTTCTTCCGACTTCCTTTATCAAACAGAATGGCAGAAATACCTAAAAGAAGGGATTCTGGAAAAAATTGATCTGGCTTTTTCGCGCGACCAGGAACAAAAAGTTTACGTTCAGCATCGACTGCTGGAAAAACAGGAACAACTCTTTCAATGGATTAAAAAAGGGGCTTATATATACTTATGTGGCGACCGAAAAAAAATGGCTCCTGACGTAGAAAAAACCCTTACGGAAATCATCCAAAAACAAGGTGGAATGACCCCCGAAAAGGCCAAAGAATACCTTCATCAGCTTAAACGGCAAAAACGCTTTAAAATTGATGTTTACTGATTTTTAGTCGTTAGTGGTTAGTCGTTAGTGGTTAGTTATTGTGGTTAGTCATTTTAATTAAGTGGTATTGAGTATTTAGGCAAGCCAGAATAGAAACATTTATCAAACCTTTCGATGCTATCATGCAACAAAAAAACAATTATTAGCAACCAAAAACTCTGAACTAAAAAGCAAAATCATGAATCAACAAATTGACTGGAGCAAATTGTCTCAACTGGAAAAAATTAAATACGACAGCAATTATTTGCGCGGCACCCTCACCGATAGTTTAGGCGACCCTGTAACCGGTGCTATTGCCGATTCCGATACGCAAATATCTAAATTTCATGGCATCTATCAACAATTTGACCGCGACACGGAAAAAGAACGCAAACGGAGTAAGCTGGAACCCGCATTTTTCTTTTTGATACGTGTTCGTCTCCCTGGTGGCATAGCCACCCCGCAACAATGGCTGCAAATGGATGAGCTGGCCGACCGTTACGCCAACGGAACCCTAAAGCTCACGACGCGACAGGCGTTCCAGCTGCATGGTGTCATCAAGAAAAACCTGAAAACCACCATACAAGGCATCAACGAGGTGCTGCTGGATACCATCGCTGCCTGCGGAGATGTAAATCGTAATGTGATGTCGCATGCCAACCCGGCCGAATCGGCGCTACACGCGCAGGTGTATGAACTGGCAGGCGAAATATCCAGGCATCTTACGCCTCAAACGCCTGCTTATCATGAAATATGGCTTGATAAACAGCTGTTGGTATCTTCAAAAGAAGAAATTGAACCTATTTACGGGCGAACATATTTGCCACGGAAATTTAAAATTGGCATTGCCATCCCACCCTATAACGATGTGGATGTCTTTTCGCAGGATTTGGGATTTATAGCCATCGAAGAAAAAGGTGAATTGGCCGGTTTCAACGTTACAGCCGGCGGTGGCATGGGGTCTACCTTTGGGAATCCCAACACTTATCCCCGACTGGGCGATGTGATAGGATTTTGCCGCCCCGATCAGGTGCTGAAAGTTGCCGAAACCATCGTACTGATTCAGAAAGAGTATGGAAACCGTCAGGACCGCAAGCGAGCCCGTTTGAAATATACCATAGACGATCATGGCCTGGAATGGTTCAAACAGGAAGTGAACAAACGCCTGGGATTCGAGCTGGAATCGCCCCGTTCCTTTCGTTTTATCCGTAACGGCGACCGCTATGGTTGGAAACAAGGGACCGACGGGAAATGGAGTCTCAACCTGTTTGTGGAAGGCGGAAGGGTTAAGGATACACCTTCGCTTCGGTTGAAAACAGCGCTGCGCGAAGTAGCACAACAAGTTACGGATGCCAAATTTATTTTGACCGGTAACCAAAATTTAATAATTGCCAATACCGATAAAAAAGAAACAGTAGCCAAAATATTAAAGAAACATAATGTATGGCCAGCTACCCTATCAGGACTGCGGAAAAATTCCATTGCCTGTGTAGCGCTCAACACCTGCGGACTAGCCTTTGCCGAAGCCGAAAGGTATTTACCCGCATTGGTCGGAAAAATCGAATCTATTCTGAAAGAGTATGATTTGCTGAAAGAGGAAATCGTCATTCGCATGACCGGATGTCCGAATGGATGTGGTCGACCCTATCTGGCCGAAATAGGTCTTATCGGAAAATCTGTTGGCCACTACAACCTCTATCTTGGTGGCAACAAAAAAGGAACAAGGCTTAACACCCTATATCGTGAAACCCTTACCGAAGATGAAATACTGGAAACCCTTAAACCAATTTTTGCCGATTATGCCAAAAACAAAAAATCGGGAGAAGGTTTTGGGGATTTCGTAATCCGGAAAAAATATGTCAAAGAAACAGTGCAAGGAAAAGATTTCCGGCATTAAAAGACGTCTGAGTGGATTGGTAAGCCCCGTACCCAAATCAAAAGAAAAAAGTTTTATTGTGATTAAATCTTTATCGGGTATAGGAACGGGCTTACAAATCCCGAAAATAATGCGTTGCGGATTGAAAATCCACAACGACAGCGGGGTGCACCGGCAAACGACAGCAGAAATCAAAAACATCCGGCCTTAAATAATTATTAATAACCTAAAATCAGGAGCCATGAACAACTTAAAGCATCATCAACAGGAATATTTGCCCATATCGGTTAATATTACCGGGAAAAAAATTTTAGTAGTAGGAGGTGGCAATGCAGCCCTGTCAAAAGTTAAAAGTCTGCGTCGCTTTAATGTTTCGATCACCGTGGTCGGCATAAAAATCGATCCGGCGTTTTTGGAAATAGATAATATTCACATCATTCATAAAAGCTATGATCCTTCCGATTTGGATGGATTCTTCATGGTTTATGCCTGCACCGACAACCGCCATACCAACGAGATTATCCGCGAACATTGTCACGCCCGCAATATTCTGGTTAATTTGGCCGACAATCCGCGCCTTAGTGATTTTGTTTCACCTGCCATTTACCGTGAAGAAGACGTAACTGTAGCCGTAGGCTCTAATGGAAAAAACGTGAAACAGTCAATAATGATTCGTGATAATATAAAAAAAAACTCCGGGTCCGGCTTAGCCGGCTTGCCCGAACCCGAAAAACCGGGTATTAACGGCCAACCCAAGCCAACAGAAAATGTAAAAACAACGACTTATCCCAAAGTTGTTTTGGCAGGTTTTGGTCCAGGCGATCCCGAGTTAATCACACTAAAAACCCACAACTATTTGTTGGAAGCAGATATTATTTTTCATGATGCTTTGTTAGATGCTCAATTCCTGGAAAATTATCCTGCCCGTAAAGTTGCTGTCGGGAAACGTTGCGGGCGGCACCACATCGATCAGGAAGAAATCAATCAGTTATTGGTGGCGGCTGCATGGAATGGAAAAAAAGTGGTTCGTCTCAAAGGCGGAGACCCCCTCATTTTTGGTCGTGCCGGCGAAGAAATACAATTTCTTAACAGTCATAATATCGATGTGGAGATAGTACCGGGCATCACCAGTGCCTTTGCGGCGGCAGCACAATTTCAGATCCCACTAACCCATCGCGAAATAGGGTCTTCCGTCGCCTTTTGTGTGGGGCATAACCTGGCCGAACGGGAATTACCTCAGGCCAGTACTCTGGTCTTTTATATGGGGGCACGACAACAATGCGAAATTTCCAAGATACTGATAAAAAAAGGATGGAATAAAAATACCCCGGTTGCACTCATAAGTAATGTTTCCAATCCTCAATCAAAAGTAGTAATATCGCAACTCGACCAATTATGTCAACATCCGCTTTTACAAGAAACACCGCTATTGATAATAGTAGGACAGGTTGTAAAAAAGATGCCCGAATTTGAAGAGAGTAATCCTCCTAAAGAAAAAAAACGAGCATGACCAAATAGGTTTGTCACAATAAGAACATGTATAAAACTCTAAGGCAGAAGTGCACAGGCAGAAGAAGTGATTAGTCATTAGTCAACAGTCATTAGTGACAAGTGTTGATTAACTAACTACTAACCACTAACCACTAATGATTACTTTTAAGAACCAATATATCAATAAAGTAAGTAAATTTTATACAGATAAAACGAGAATGACTAAAAAGATTTGTCACAATAAGAACATGTATAAACTTTAAGTCATGCGAGTTCCATCCGACCAATGATTTAAGTAAATTTTATACGGATGAAAAAGAAACCTATTTTTGCGGTTTAACAATACAATTCCTATTTTTGAAATTCAATTTAGGGGTGCCTTACTTAACAGGCTGAGATCATACCCATTGAACCTGCACAGGATAATGCCTGCGAAGGGAAGAGATTTTATCGTATGCTCACCTTTATCAGTACCGCACTCCATAGATTTTTGATTGTCATCAAATGTCCAAGGCCCGGTGCGACCTCGACTGGGAAACTATGTACGAACTGGCCCTCGACCCCCAAATGGCCAGGAAACGAAAAAAAGAATCGGAAAGCAGCAATGAAGACCACTGCACCATGTGCGGGAACCTCTGTGCCGTAAAAAATGACAAGGCAGTTTGACAATTATTGGGGCATGAACTATATTATATAATAATCATTTTGCTTTATTCAGTTATTTTTTTTTTCTTTGTAAGTGCGGTCAACTTATCCACATAACCTCTTTTATGGAACAAATATCTTTAATGCAGATTACAGGGATTGTTTCATGCCAATTAAAAAAAAGATCACTTATTGCCGGCAAAAATATTCCTGACAGACGGATAAAAAAATTGCCGAAAAATGCATGTTCAATGCCATTTAGGCATTGCATGCTTTTTATCGTCATGCCCCTTCTGCTCTTCTCCTGGCCATTGCATTTATCTTTAGCCCAATCAACCCGGGATATTGATATCATACCAAAGCCGAATATAAACACACCTTTAAAATACCAACTTCCTTCGCTCACATTACAACAAGAAAACCAATTATTAAATCCTTATTTCGAATACAACGGTATCCGTCTCCAACGAAACTGGACTTTCGACAACAATTCTTTGGATTCCATTCCTCCAGCCGGGAAGATTTATTTTCAGAATACCGGAAGCATTATGCATTACCCTGCCTTCGGCGGTTACCAGCATTTCAAAAGCGATATCGTGTTTAAGCCGGTGAATAAGCTAACCGTTACTTTAGGCGGTAGCCTTCTTCGCATTGACACGCCCGAATCACCCCATCCGTCGCTTCAATATGGCATGCAGTCTTCGGTTCGGTATGCATTCAACTCTCACTTAAGTCTTTACCTATACGGACAAAGACTTTGGGACTTCAGCAAATCTCAAAAAAGCAGTTTTGCTATAATGAATCCATTATTTCCGCAAACGGAAGCAGGTGCCGGCCTGTCGGGGAACATGAAGAATATCCAAATAGATGTGGGCCCCAGGCTAATTTTTGATACAAAGTCCAATTTTCAAAAAATGAATTTAATAAACACAAATATTTCAATTGATTTTTAGGACAGAACTACATTCTTGCCGTTTTTTAAACTAATATTATCACATTAAACAAATTATGAAAAGAGCAGCATTTGTTTTAATTTATGTTTTTTTTATTTTTTCAGCTTTAAGCGCCCAACCCCACTCGGGAATAAAATTTTCAACTACATTTAGTGATACCAAATTAAAATCGGACGGAGAACAGGAGTTTATACAATACAGTGAGGGTTCCGGATGGGAATTGGGATATTCATTCCATATTCCGGCCATTAAAGTAATAAGTTTTCAAATTGAACCGGCAATAGGTAAATTGCCATTGGATTATTCTGATGATTATTTAACTAATTTTAGTGACATAGACCGCTCTATTTTCTATTTTTCCATGAATACCTTTGTTAACTCTATGGTGTACAAAGGTTTTAATTTACAGGCGGGACCCAGGTGGGAATATGCATTATTTGGGTCCCGAAAGTCAAACTTCAATGTTGAACTTTCTGCCGGCTTACTAAAACATTTCAAATGGGCCGATATTTATGCACGCTACTATTTCGGTCTTTCAGATTCATACGGATATGAACCTGTTCAGTCTTCGTATTATGGAGATAACGGACCCTCAAATAGTGAGTCTTTTGGTCCCGAAACAGAAGGCTACAGCCGACGTTTTGAGGTGGGTGTGGTTATCCCGTTGTTTAAATTTCTAAAAAAGAAATAGCGTACATGTACATGCCTGGCAAGCCCCTATCCTTTATCCTGTTTCTATTGTCTCTGAATTTAACGCTTTCCTGTACCAGTGAATTTGAAGGTGAATTTCCCCGGGAAGCACCCATGCCTGTTATTAATGCCATAATCACTGCTGACAGTACCATTTCGGTAACCCTGTCATGGACGCGCAGGCCCAATTCAATGGAGGCATTTGTCCCCATCACAGGTGCTGAAATTCTCCTTTGGGAAAACAACACTCTGCTAGACTTGCCACAGGAAACCGAGGAGGGGGTATATTTATTTAATCATTCAGCTAAAGCTGGATGTATATATCGTATTGAAGTATCGAAATCAGGCATGAAAACAGTCAGTGCGACAACCATTGTTCCAGAAAACATGGAAGCATCCGTTATTTTAGAGGAAAATCCGCTGGGGGAATGGGATAAAAATCATTTCAAACTGACGCTTGGTGGTCCAACCGATAGCATGAGAGGGTTATGGATAGTCACCACTTTAAATAATAACAACGGCACATCTGTAGAGCAGGCCTCGGGATTATACTGCAACTCAGTCCTTCCGGACGTTTTTAACAGAACGTACGACTCCTCCGTCCCTGATGGATACGTCTATGAATATGAGTTTTTTATTCGCATTGATGCCCAAAGTTTAAATACCACCTCCCAGGTTCTTTTTTTCAAACCGTGGACAATGTCTAGCCAAATAGATGTCTTTATCATCACTGCTTCGGAAGATTACGACAAATATTTCAAAACAGCGTGGGAACAAAAGAGTTGGGACCCGGAAGTGGACCTCCCCTTTTCCTATCAACCAATATTTATCTATTCCAACATTACCAATGGCTATGGAATTTTTGCCGGATGCAATATTCAGAAATTTCGGTTTTAGTAAATAGCTTAACACTATGCCCTACATTCACCGCCTTTTTCATGTAATTCTCATATTTTTTCCCCTGTTTGCAAACATGGCGAACGGCTATTCCCAGCAAAAGGTCAATGGCTATGTTCTGGATATAGAAACAGGCGAATCACTTCCCGGCGCCAATATTATTACGTATCCTTGGGGAACCGGTACTACAACCAATCAATATGGCTACTTTTCGTTGTCCCTGCCCAACCAAACGCAAAAGGTCACCATCTCATACATTGGTTATAAACCTATTGAAATATCAACCAGCGAACTTCCCGACAGCACCCTGATACTGTTTTTGGAGCCCGGGTATATCTTGAATGATATTACTGTAAAAACAAACACGCTTCAAAATTTTATTGCCACACCCAATTCACCAATACTTAAACTCCGCCAGTCTGAATTCAGGCAAGCCGGTTCCATATTCGGAGAACCAGACCTGCTAAAAAAAATTCAAACCTTACCGGGAATCAGCCAGGGAAAAGAAGGAGGTTCTGAAATATATGTACGTGGAGGTCATCCCGGTCAAAATCTCATAATGCTTGACGGTGCACCCGTATATAATATTAATCATGCGTTTGGTTTATTATCCATTTTTAATGTGGATGCCTTAAAAGAGGCCACCATATATAAGGGAGGCATTCCGGCCAGATTTGGGGGACGCCTTTCATCTGTAATAGATGTTTGGGGACGTGAAGGAAACGAAAACAAAAACCAAGGAAGTTTCTTTTTTAGCTCCATTGGTACAGGCCTCACCCTTGAGGGTCCTGTAGTAAAGAAAAAAAGCACATGGTTATTATCGGCACGGAGGTCATGGCCTGACCTTCTCTATTCAGGATTTCAGAGCCTCTCAAGCAATGGCCGTTTTGTTCCCGGCATTTCTTTTTCTGATATCACGGCCCGCGTCAATTTCAAAATAGGAACCGACAGACTGTTTTTAAATCTGTATCACGGGAAAGATAATTTCTTTGTACGCTCCGAAACCGCCACAAACAAAACCAACTACCATTTAAGTTGGGGAAATTATCTGGCATCGGCAGGATATACTAGTGTCTTGTCCTCCGACCTTTTTGCCCATGCCTTGCTTTATTTCAGCAACTACTTCGATAAAGAGGAAAGCGAAAACTCAAGTCAGGCATATAACGACTATTTTGAACGGCTATCTCTTTTCCGGGAACTGGGCACAAAGCTTTCATTGGATTGGCAAATAAACACAAATCTTCTTATCAAAACGGGAATAGCCGGAAGTTATCAACGTTTTAGACCTGCTAAAACAAATCAATCGCTTCAAGGGCAATATTACAGTGAGAATAGTCCCTACTCTGACATTAAAACCATCAATCTGTATGGTGAAGGTATCTGGTCAACAGAGCACTGGAACCTGCAAGCAGGTATCAGAACTTTAGGTGAAAAAAGAGATGGCAAAAGTATCACAGCTATTCTGCCCCGCCTGTCAATAGGGCATAATCTGTCAGAACAATTTGCATTAAAGGCAAGTGGAATGATTACCAGGCAATCCTTTTATGTTTTGAGTAAATCAAGCAGTGGCTGGCCCGGCTATTTCTATGTCCCGGTACCACCACATGTTGACAGTTCCATGGGCACAGACCTATCTGTAGGATTCAACGTATCTACAAACCGGAAATGGAACATTGATATTCAAGGCTACATTCGACAATACAAAAATATCGCCGCGAGCTATGAAATCCCATCAGATGCCTTTGCACAAATCGATTGGGCAGAAAAAATAAAGATTGGAGACGGTCGTTCTTCAGGCCTGGAATTTCTGGGTGAAT
The DNA here is from genome assembly GCF_900112795.1 of Thermophagus xiamenensis. GTDB lineage: Bacteria > Bacteroidota > Bacteroidia > Bacteroidales > Marinilabiliaceae > Thermophagus > Thermophagus xiamenensis. The sequence continues at coordinate 92,189 of NZ_FONA01000004.1, read as the reverse complement.
GCCATTATCCCTTTGGTGCTTTGAAATTAGCTTATACCTTATCCCGAACACAGGCTAAATTTAACGAATACTATGACGGCCAATGGTTTAACGGGGATTATGACAGGCGTCATGACCTTCATCTAAATCTATTATTCAGTTTAAAAAATGATGCTACCAGGAAACGCCAGCTTTCCGTCAATTTCTATTACCGCACGGGCCAACCCCTGACACTTCCTTCTTCTGAAGTATCAGGCCTCTATCCGCCCCTTCTGAAGGAATCCTATTGGTATGATTTTTCTTTCATACCCCACTATTCGGGCCCCAATAATACCAGGATGCCCGATTATCACCGCTTGGATATATCATACGAAACCACTAAGAAAAAGAAACATGGGGCAAGGACACTTTCGTTTGGTTTGTATAATGCCTATAACCGTCAAAATCCATATCTGATTTATTTCGATAATGATGACAATGCATACAAACAATTAACGTTATTTCCGGTAATGCCCTTCATTATGTGGAAAAGAACGTTTTAATTCCCTTCTGTAGTTTTCTCAACTGCTTTGTCAACGAATTAAAACAATTCCATGACAATTTATGACAACATCTGAAAAAAGGGTGACACCCAAAGATATTTGCTGCCATACATTTGCTTCTGAGAATCAATCACTAATTGTATCACTTAAAATTTTTTATCATGAAAACTTTAATTATTTCTTTAGGAGCAATGTTTTTGGGAGTAATGATTGGAAGTGCCCAAAATCTGATGACCAACCATGTTGTCACCCATTCCGACACCATCTTTTGTGGGAAAATTGATGTTAGAACTTTTAAAACCAAATGTACGTTGGAAGATGGTAAAACCATTACTGTTTCCAACAAAGACATTGTAAGGTATTCAAAAGACGGCCGCCTCTTTGTAAAAATGCCGGTATATCGAAATAACCGTAAAACCGGCCGTTTTAGCATGATGGAACTGGTAAAATGCAAAAACGGCGTGATGGTCTTTAAAGATGAATATTACAACGGCGCCAAAGAATCGCTGGATGCTCATTTTTACTATTACAAAGACGGACAATGTCTAAATATTCAGAGCAATCCGGATGTAGATAATATTATGGCCTATTTGGAGAAATTCAGTCCGGATGAAGAATCCAAAAATGATGATAAAATGGCCCGGCAGTAAAGATGAAAGATATATCATTTATTTTTACCGGCAATCCACCCAAAATTCAAATAGTTTTTTTAGCTTTAATTTTCGAACCAATATATAAATCTTGAATGACCAAAAAGTTGCAAAAAATTTTAGCCGGAATGACAGTGCTGTTGCTGTTCCCCGTAGTCATTGCCACCATTTACGAATATGTAAAAATCAATGAAAACGAGGAACTCATCAGCACTGTTTATAAAGAGCAACTTGAAACCATCGTATCTTCCATTAATTCCTACACGTTGGATATCTCGGACACCTGGAGTACCCGACTGGAGTTGTGGCTTAAATATCCAACGGATAGCAACCGTCTCAAAAAAATGGTTGCCGAAAATCAATCGATTAAAGAAATCTATCTGGCAAAAGCCAACAAAACCTATTCGCTGGTATATGGTCGTTCGCCGCACCCCGACCTTTTCTCTAAATTAGATTCCATATTAAACAAATATTCCAAAGAGATAGAACAGTTAAAAACTTACTATCAAAACGGTTACCGCAAACTTATTTCGGTTCCCGGCCTGGATGATGAAACGTTACTGCTGTTTATTGCTGAAGACCGTGACGAAAAGCTGAACGTTTTTTTCGTAAACATTGATTTGCTTGCTTTTTTCCGGAATCAGGTAAGTCCGCGTATTCAATCCATTGCACAGGAGCATTTCCGCATCGATTTGGTGGACACAACAACCAATATTTTGCTGATATCGTCCGAACCCAATGCTTCACCAATGGAACAATACGACCAGAAAGGAAGCATGTGGTTTTTCCCAACCATTAAAATTGGCATCGGTCTCAAAAACCAATCCATTGCCGATATGGCCAATCGCCGCATTCGCGAAGGGTTAAGACTCATGGCTCTGGTCTTGCTGGTCATCTTTATCGGAATATGGTTCCTGTTTTTAAGTGTAAAACGAGAGATAGAGCTGGCTCGCATTAAATCGGAATTTATCTCCAACGTTTCGCACGAGATACGTACGCCTTTGGCCCTCATCAGCATGTACATCGAGACGCTGGAAATGGGACGCATTAAAACCATCGAAAAAGTTAACGAATACTACCGCATCATTGGCAAAGAGACCCAGCGACTGACCGGAATGGTAAATAAAATTCTCAATTTTTCGCGATTGGAAAGCGGTCGCCAAAAGTTTGATTTCGATACCTGCAACCTGAACATCATCACCCAAAAAGTATTGGACACCTATCAGTTTCATCTGAAAAACAAAGGTTTTGATGTCAAATATTTCCCGGCCGACAGGCTAAAGCCCATTCGATGTGACAGGGAAGCCATAGCCGATGCCTTGATAAATCTTATAGACAACGCTATAAAGTACAGCAGAGATATAAAGAAAATTGAAATTACCACCGGGACCAGAAAGAACTATACATTTGTTGAGGTCAAAGACCACGGCCCGGGAATCCCCAAAAAGAAACAGAAACTGGTATTTGATAAGTTTTACCGAATAACAACCGGTCACCTGGCCCATGAGGTGAAAGGCACCGGCCTGGGCCTGGCCATCGTTAACGAAATTGTTAAAGCCCATAAAGGGAAAGTAACATTAACCAGTAAGCCCGGTGAGGGATGCACTTTCAGGCTGTATTTTCCCATCTTATTCACCGATAAAGATTTAAGCAATAACAATATCTAAAAAAACGAATACCCCTAATGATAAGAGTATTAATTGCAGAAGACGAACTTCCCATGCTTCAGGGCTTAAAAGACAACCTGGAGTTCGAAGGTTACGAGGTAGCTACGGCCACCAACGGTACCGATGCACTAAAAAAGCTCATGACCAATCGTTTTCATGTAGCCTTATTGGATGTAATGATGCCGGGTCTTTCAGGTTTTGATGTTTGCAAACAGGCCCGGGCCAAAGGCAATAAGACACCGGTTATTATGCTTACCGCCAAAGCCGAAGAAATTGACAAAGTATTAGGTCTTGAACTGGGTGCCGATGATTATATCACGAAACCTTTCAGCCTGAGGGAACTATTGGCCCGTATCAGAGCCATCTTGCGGCGCACCGGCGCCGACGCAACGACAGAACAAAACCAAACGCATCAAGTCGGTCGGTTACTGGTAAACTTCACGGCCTACACAGCCTCTATCGATGGCGTGGAAACAAAACTTTCCTACAAAGAGTTTGAAATACTTCATTATCTGTTTACACATAAAAATGAGACCGTCGACCGTGATGAATTGCTCGACGAAATATGGGGTACCGACTATCAACCTACCTCACGAACCATAGATAACTTCATCCTTAAGCTTAGACAGAAAATAGAAGAAGACCCGAACGACCCCAGAATTATTCTTACAGTTCATGGTATCGGATATAAAATGGTGCTATAACGGTGACATTTCATGACATTTTATGATTTTCTGCTGACAGTTAAAACCTATTTTATTCCCATCTTTAAATTAGAAATCATTACAAAACCATTATTCATGAATTGAACATGATTAAGTAAGGTTATTACAAAAAATGCGTAAAAACATGGTCATACCAGTTCCATCGGGCAAACATCTTAATTAAACCAATTATGAAATCGTTCCGCATAATTTATTTTGGACTATTCCTTTTTCTGATGAACCAGTCGATATTTTGCCAAATATATCCGGTCGTTCCTCTGGACGGATATTGGAAATTCAATATCGGAGACCATCCGGAATGGGCGGCCAAAGATTTTGACGATAGTGAATGGGACCAAATCAAGGCCACCAGCAGTTGGGAAAACCAAGGTTATGTGGAATACAACGGATATGCATGGTATCGAAAAACCATTCATATTCCCGGAGATGTCCAACAAAGACAGCTCTACCTCTACCTCGACAGAATTGATGATGTCAATGAAACTTATTTTAATGGCACCCTGATTGGTCAAACGGGCCTCTTTCCCCCTCAATTCGAAACTGCCTATAACATTCAGGTAGCCTATCCCATCCCTTCGCATCTTATTCAATACGGTGGAAATAATACCATTGCCATCCGGGTATACGACGACGGCGAAGAAGGAGGATTGGTAGGAACCGAATTAAAACTGGGATACGATACAAACACGCAACTGTTGGCACTCGATTTATCCGGTCAATGGAAATTTAGTTTTTATTATACCCTTAGTTGTCTGAAACCGGATTTTAACGATACCGAATGGGACAACATCATTGTTCCCTCAACCTGGGAAAGTCAAGGCTATAACAATTATGACGGTCAGGCATGCTACCGTAAAACCTTTACATTGGATAAGGCGCTACAAGGTAAAACCCTTTATTTTATTGGGGGAAAAATAGACGATAAAGACCAGGTTTTCATCAACGGCAAACTCATCGGGTCAACAGAAAAAATGTACAAAACACCATTGGGGAACAGTTTTTGGGGCGACTGGCAAATCCGACGGGCCTACCCTATTCCAGAAGGACTACTCAACTTTTCAGGCAAAAACACCGTTGTGGTTTTAGTGGATGACCACGGCGGAATGGGTGGTATCTTTGAAGGCCCTGTAGGATTAATGACCAAAAAACAATATTTACAGTATGAAGATAAGTACGAAACAGAAGTATGGTTTCCCTTTCAAAAATTTATAAGATTGCTTTTCCCGGATTAATCCGACGTAAAAAAGAAATATGAGAACCTTTCTTACCATACTATATTTGACTCTTCTTTTCGGACCGATGGTTTATGCCTATCAGCCCCGGGAAGAGTACCGCCAAATCCTGAACCTGGAAGGCGATTGGAAATTTATGATTGGCGACGACCCGAAACGTGCCGAACCCGGCTTTGATGACCGCAGCTGGGAAACCATCCATGTACCTTCAAGCTGGGAAAACCAGGGTTTTCACGGTTACGATGGTTATGCCTGGTATCGCAAAACGTTTATTTTACCACCCGATTATAAAGATGCTTCTTTAATGCTGTTTCTGGGATACATCGATGATGTGGACGAAGTTTATGTTAATGGCCAAAAAATCGGGCATAAAGGGTCTTTCCCACCTTACTTTTTTACGGCCTACAATGCCGAACGAAGGTATATTATTCCTGCCGGATTGATTAATTTCAATGGATACAATACCATCGCCGTAAGGGTTTATGATGCTCAGTTAGATGGTGGCATCATGAAAGGCAATATTGGTATTTACCAACGCATCAGAGACCTGGTTCCCGACATAGAGTTGGAAGGTTATTGGAAATTCCAAACCGGAGACAACAAAATATGGGCATCACCCGATTATGATGATAGTCAATGGTTTGACATTTTAGCTCCGGGCCTTTGGGAAGACCAATACGGAAAGCATTACGACGGGTTCGCCTGGTATCGCAAGCAAATAATGGTTCCTGCGTCATTTTCCGGAAAACGTTTTGTGCTTATGCTGGGGAAAATCGATGACATCGATGAAGTTTACATCAACGGAAAGCTTGTGGCTCATACCGGACAAATGTACGATGACCCGTCCCGCAATCACGCCGACAGCGAATATTCACGCCAACGTTACTATTACCTTGACGAAAACGACCTAATACCAGGCAAAGTTAATACCATAGCCGTGAGAGTTTTTGATATCGGAGAAGGTGGTGGTATTTATGAGGGCCCCTTAGGACTGATAGAACTCAGACGGTTTGTCAGCTACTGGCGGTCAAGATAATTACTTTCTAAAAGACACAGACTAACCTCTAAAAGCTTCTTCTGCCTCTAAACTTATGTACATATTCTTCTGTGGCAGAAGCCGCCATGCACGTTTAATTAGAAAAGTAAACAAAACTTAAATCAGGGCTTAATTCTGTCAATTATCATATCCTATCGAATCATTTTTTATATTTTTGTCCCTTCCTACCTTTAATATCACAAGTATAACATTTTGAACCGAATACACATGATGAAAGTACTTTATTGGGGATTTATTATTTCCCTCATAACGGGAATTACAGGTCATTCAAGCGAGGCATTAGCCTGCACCAATGTTTTAGTAACGAAAAATGCCTCAGCCGATGGATCGGTAATGGTATCTTATGCTGCTGATTCACATGTTCTATACGGAGAACTCTACTTTTGGCCGGCACAAGATCATCCCAGCGGGGCGATGCTCGATATTTATGAATGGGATACCGGCAAATATTTGGGACAAATCAAACAAGTACCTCATACCTACCAGGTAGTAGGCAACATGAATGAATATCAGGTAACCATAGCTGAAACTACTTTTGGCGGAAGAAGCGAATTGCGCGATACCACCGGCATTTTGGATTACGGCAGTTTAATGTATGTAACCTTGCAGAGAGCCAAAAGTGCTCGTGAAGCCATTAAAATAATGACTTCATTGGTAGAAGAATACGGTTATTACAGTTCCGGCGAAAGTTTTTCCATTGCCGATCCCAATGAAGCATGGATTCTGGAGATGATTGGTAAGGGCCCCAACAATAAAGGTGCTGTTTGGGTAGCCAGAAAAGTGCCCGAAGGCTATATTTCAGCACATGCCAATCAGGCCAGAATTACCACATTCCCGCTGAACGATGAAGAAAACTGTCTCTATTCACATGATGTAATATCATTTGCCAGAGAACAGGGCTATTTTAACGGAAAAAACAAAGACTTTAGTTTTGCCGATGCCTACGCCCCACTCGACTATGGTGCAGTACGATTTTGTGAAGCCCGGGTGTGGAGTGTTTTCCGTCATGTAAATGAATCCGAAGCAGACCAGTATGAAGACTTTATTATGGGTCGTTCCACTGAGCGTATGCCATTGTTTTTTAAACCTACAAAAAAAGTTTCCGCAAGGGATATCATGAATATTATGCGCGACCATTTTGAAGGGACGCCTCTTGATATGACCAAAGATGCAGGAGCAGGTCCTTTCAAAGTTCCTTACAGATGGAGGCCTTTAACCTGGAAAGTAGATAGTGTGGAATATTTAAATGAACGAGCTATCGCAACCCAGCAAACGGGCTTTTCCTTTGTGGCACAGATGCGTAATTGGTTACCCAACCCGATTGGAGGCATTCTGTGGTTTGGCGTGGATGATGCCAATTCAACAGTCTATGTTCCCATGTATGCAGGCATAAATAGTGCGCCTTACGAATATGCCGAAGGTAATGGAAATATGTTGGAATTTTCGTGGGACGCAGCTTTTTGGGTCTTCAACTGGGTTTCCAACATGGCTTACAGTCGCTATAGCTACATGATTGAAGATATTCGCAAGGTACAAACCGAACTTGAAGATAAGTTTGAAAAGATGCAGCCGGCAATCGACCAGACAGCCAGCACATTATACAAACAAGATCCTGCACTGGCCAGAGAATTTCTTACCGAATATTCTCACAGCCAGGCCAGCATCACTGTAAACAAATGGCAAAAACTTGGACAATTTTTGATGGTGAAGTACCTCGACGGAAATATTCATCCCGAAAAAGACGGCGTATTCCTGAAAAACGAATATGGTAATCCCCATGATCCTATTTTCCCGGGATATGATAAAGAATACTACAGAAAAGTAGTGGAGGATGCAGGAGATAAACTTAAAATGAAACCCTTCCCCCCTGCTCAGGATTAAAAATTAATACAACAGAAGGTAATAATAGCTTTCCCGAAGCTTAATGGACCATATTTTTGGGAAGGATATTTCCTACTCTTATTACCCTAAAAGCTATATATCAGCTGGTTAAAACTTTTATTATTAATAATTGACAGCCATAAAGGAGAAGGCAGAAGAAGTATTTAGTGGTTAGTCATTAGTGTTAATGGACTAGTGACTAATTACTAACCACTAATGACTACTTTTAAAAAACAATATATCAATGAAGTAAGTGAAATTTATACGAATGAAACGAGAATGGCGGCTTTCGCCACAAAAGAACATGTATAAAAGACAAAGGCAGAAGTGCACAGTGAGAAGGCAGAAGAAGTCAATAGTCATTAGTTGAACTGTCATTAGTGTTAATGGACTAGTGACTAATGACTAACCACTAATGACTACTTTTGAAACAATATATCAATGAAGTAAGTAAAATTAAACGGATGAAGTTATCAGAGATCGGGGAATTTGGATTTATTGAACGATTAAGCAAAAAATTTACGGATATTTCCACATCCGGGAAAAAGGGAATTGGCGATGATTGTGCAATACTTCCAATGGATGAACGGTATGACCTTGTAGTCACTACCGATTTACTAGTAGAAGACATTCATTTTCTCAGAAATAAAACGACATCTTATGATTTGGGATATAAGTCGTTGGCAGTCAACCTCAGTGACATTGCAGCCATGGGCGCTAATCCCATAGCATCATTTCTTTCAATAGCCATACCATCTGACCTTGATGTTGAATACCTTGATGGGTTCATTGAGGGCTATAAAGACCTTTCCCAAAAATATGAGGTTGCTTTGTTGGGCGGCGATACGACCAAATCACCTGAAAAATTAACCATAAACGTTTGCGTGATGGGAAAGGTAGAGAAAGGGAAAGCACGTCAAAGATCATCAGCTCAACCCGGCGATATTATAGCAGTAACGGGGCCATTAGGTGACTCAGGCGGAGGATTAAAAATCCTTTTGGAAAATATTCATCCCCGAGATGCTTCTTATGACCAATTGTTGCAATGGCATCACCGTCCTGAACCAGCCATTAAAGAAGGCCGTAAATTAACATCCTTCCCAGGGATTGGAGCCATGATGGACATATCCGACGGACTGGCATCCGACCTTCAATACATTCTAAAAGCATCAAAATGCGAAGCGGTTATAGATTTGTCAAAGATTCCTATATCCGATGAATTAAAACATGTTTCGGCCGAACAGAAGTGGAATGCGGTGGAAATAGCCGTAACAGCAGGCGAAGATTATCGATTATTATTTTCTATTAATCCATCCTCTTTTGAGAAATTGGCCAGCCAATATAACCAGGAATTTTCACTTCCTTTATCCCCAATTGGCCATATTAAAAAAGGAGATAATCCAGGGAAGATTAATTGGACTGAAAAAGGGAAACCGATCAATTTTTCAGGACAGGGATTTAATCATTTCAAACATCAATAAAAATATTTCAAAAAAGTAAATGTTCACCCACCAACCGAAGTTAATATCGCAAGGTTTTTACGAAAATTTTTTACGAAAAAAGAAGGCAAGGATAACTAAAACAATTATAAGAGACCCGGCTATTTTGTTTATCCAATAAAGGCGCCGAAGATTTATCCGTGATCTGAATAAACTCACAAATGAAGTTAAGATTGTCCACCAAAGAGTAGCACCCAAAAAAACACCGGTAATAATAATCAAATGGCCAACCATTCCATATTCCGGCTTCAAAACCTGAAACCCGGCAAAAAAGGCAATAAATAAAAAGATAGCTAACGGATTACTAAGGGTAAGAAAAAATGAAGAAATAAAATCAGTAAAAAATGAATGTTTCCCTTCTTTTTGTTTTCGTAAACTAATAGCCGGGTTGGTGCGGAAAATTTTTATCCCCATAGCTGAAAGAACCAGTGCTCCTATTAACTGAATCCAGAACATTCGAGCCTCAATAAAAGTGACCACATAAGAGAGGCTAAAACCTGCAATAACAGCATATATTACATCTGACATCACTGCTCCCAAACCAGAAGAAATACCGGAAATTTTACCATTTTGCAAAGTACGTTGAATGATTAATAGTCCGATAGGTCCTATTGGTACCGAGGCAGAAAACCCAACCATTATGCCATCCCATAGTGTGTGCCAATACATGATTTTTTATTTTTGCCCTGCAAATATTGGAAAATTGCACTAATTAACTTTTATTTTTATCATCTTTTTCTTTTTCTTTCTCGTCTTTTTAAATAAATTGCTTTGTATAAAACAAAGGAAACGGGCATGCCTAAAAGGTTTAGCACAATAAAATATGTATAAAAAGCCAATGGCAGAAGCACACAAGCAGAAGGAAGAAAAGAAATTTTTATTTTTGATTAGAAGCAAATATTAATTTTGAGTTGACTTAAATTATTTCAAATTATCAATTGATTTAGAGCATTTTACCATATAGGCTTAACAATTCCTTAACACAGAATTAACGCAGAATAAATATGGCAGAGATGAATAGCTTGTATGTTTGCCAGCGAAAAAATTAAACTTCACTTTAACTAATGGAAACAATTTATTTAGTAATCGTAGGTGTTCTTTTTCTTCTTGCCATCTCCGACCTTGTAGTAGGCGTAAGTAATGACGCAGTAAACTTTCTCAATTCAGCCATAGGCGCACGCATTGCCTCATTCAAAGTTATCCTATCCATAGCTGCATTAGGAGTTTTTGTTGGTGCCAGTTTTTCCGGCGGAATGATGGAAGTGGCCAGAAAAGGAATTTTTAATCCACAGTTTTTTCTTTTTGAAGAGATAATGATTGTATTTCTGGCTGTAATGCTGACCGACATAATAATTTTAGACCTTTTTAATACCTTCGGTTTGCCTACTTCAACCACCGTATCAATAGTATTTGAATTGTTGGGAGCAGCTATCGGGGTAGCGGTAATAAAATCGTTTAAGAATCCGGAAATGGTTGTAGCTGACTATATAAACTCTGCAAAAGCATTAGCCATAATTTCCGGAATATTACTGTCGGTAGCCATCTCTTTTACAGTTGGAGTTATAACCCAATTTATAACAAGGCTTATATTTTCATTTAACTTTAAAAATCGTCTGAAATATTTAGGTGGCCTTTGGGGTGGTATAGCCATTACAGCCATAACCTATTTTTTAATTGTTAAAGGGGTGAAAAATGCCACTTTTATTTCCGATTCTATTCGAATATGGGTTACAGAAAATGCAGGAATAGTTATCAGTTATAGTCTAATTTTCTGGACACTCATATTGCAGGTTCTATATTGGTTATTTAATTTCAATATTCTAAAGTTTACGGTTTTGACCGGTACATTTGCCTTAGCAATGGCCTTTGCCGGAAACGATTTGGTAAATTTCATCGGCGTACCACTTGCAGGGTTGGAATCATTTAAAATTTTCAAAGCCTCAGGCGCCCCCACTGCCACCCTTTTGATGGATTCACTGGCAGGCGAAATACATACGCAGGCCTATCTGTTAGTATTGGCGGGTTTAATCATGGTCATCACCCTATGGACGTCCAAAAAAGCCAAAAAAGTTGTACAAACATCAATCGATTTAGGGCGGCAAACCGAAGGCGAAGAACGGTTTGGATCATCCTTTTTTGCCCGTTCCATAGTCCGGGGAAGTATTGCAGTATCCAACTCAATCAATCAATTCATTCCGACTGGAATACGAAATTTCATTAATCGCCAGTTTGATAGCTCAAAATATGAAGAAGAAAGGCAGAAATTGGGAAAAGAGGCACCTTCGTTCGATGCATTAAGAGCCTCAGTAAATTTGGTTGTTGCCAGTATTCTTATAGCCTATGCCACCTCTATGAAACTTCCGTTGTCTACCACCTACGTCACCTTTATGGTTGCCATGGGTACATCGCTCGCCGACCGGGCTTGGGGACGAGAAAGTGCTGTATACCGCATTACCGGTGTAGTTTCGGTTATAGGCGGCTGGTTTCTTACTGCTTTTTCTGCGGCAACAATTGCTTTTATGATGGCTACCATAATGATGTTTGGGGGAAATTATGCGATCATTGCTCTAATTCTATTGGCAGCCTTTATGGTTTATCGAACACAAGTAATCACAAAAAAACAAGAGAAAGAAATAAAACGCTTTCAGGAAATGGAAATTGAAGATGTTAACGGTGAAATATCTTCATTAAAAGTTCTTGAAAAATGTCAATTAAATATTTCCGAAATCATCAATGACCTGTTAAAACTTTATAGCAATACTTTAAGCTATTTTGAAGCCGAAGACAGAAAGCACTTAAAAGAATGTGTCAAAGAAGTGGATTCTTTAAATAAACGCACCAAAAAGCTTAAAGCCAACATTTATAATACGGTTCGAAAATTACAAGAAGATTCCGTTGATTCAGGTCTCTTTTATGTACAGGTAATTGACTACTTAAGAGAAACTGTTCATTCACTCACCTTTATTGTAAAACCTTGTTTTGAGCATTTAGACAACAACCATAAAGTTTTTTCTGAAGACCAATTTGAAGAGATCAATATTCTGGAAGGTAAAATCAGATCACTTCTCATTAAAAGCTATAACATGATTAATAAGTCTGATTTTACGCTTCTTCCTGAACTGGCAGAAGAACAATCCAATATAATAGAGGTAATTAAGGGAATGCGCAAAAAACAATTAAAACGCATCAAAAAAGAAAAAGCAGGTACCAAAATAAGTATGCTTTACCTCTCTGTATTACATGAAACTCAAAATATGTTATTGCACTTAATCAACTTATTAAAAGCACAACGCGACTTTGTTAAAGCTATTAAAGAAAAAAAGGAATAGGGTCTTGACATTCAAAAAATACCCTCTCTTTAGTATGGTAGGGAATTAATCATGAGGAAAACTCTTTAATATTTATATTTTCGCATAAATTATACCCCAAAATCATTCATTAGTCAATTTATAATTGCACACAGGACATAATTTATCATAAAATTGTTGGGAGATGCAGACCAAAAACTGCTTTTTTGTTCTTTTACTTGGGACCATTATATTATGTTGGCCCATGCAAGCACAAAAAACATCACAAACAGAACCATTTAAACCTTCCGGAAGAGTCTATGGAAGAATTTTTACAAACTTTAACACATCTCTTAGCGGTCCGGATAAACAAACCGCATTCGAAGTACGGCGCGCCTATTTGGGATATAAGCACTTTATATCACCTCAATTTTCAGCAGAGATAAAGCTTGACATTGGCTCTCCCAATGATGCCGAATACTCATTGCAACGCCGATTTGGTTATTTTAAAACCGCTGCGGTCTATTATTATCCTGTCGAAAATCTTGAAATCACTTTTGGCTTACAAGATGCGATGCAGTTTAAACAACAGGAAAAATTTTGGAATCGCAGGTATATTGTACGACCATTTATGGATAAATATGGTTTTGGCCCCAGTGCAGATATAGGCATTAAAGCTTGCTGGAATCATCAAAAATTAAACTTTGATCTAGCTTTTTTCAACGGAGAAGGCTATTCCAGTCTGCAAAATGATAATACCTTTAAAGGGGCAATGGGCATTACCATCTATCCTGTCGATGGATGGATTTGCAGAATTTATGGTGATTTATCCGCTAAATCTATCAACCAAACAACGGCTGTAGGATTTGTGGGTTACCGTCATAAACGATTTTCATTAGGTGGAGAATATGCCATGCATTGGAACCGGGACTTTCTGGAAAATCACAACGTTTATGGCTATTCCATTAAGAGTGATTTTCAGATACAGGAAAAAATTAAACTTTTAGCCAGATATGATAAAATTGATTCCAATATTTTGGAAGGGGAATCAATACCATGGAATTTAGCAAACGATGAATCAGCATTGATTGCAGGAATTGAATACATTGCTAATAAGAACATCAGAATCGCTGCTAATTATCAAGACCATTATCCCAAGGCGAAAAACATGGATGTTATTTCGGCTTTTTATATTAATCTGGAAGCTTCTTTTTAAATAAGTTGGAAATGAAAAACTATCCATTTATATACAAACTATTAATATGCTCAATCACAGGAATCCTTATTTTCGGATGTCGTGATTCGGAATACTTACTTCCTAATGACTATACAACCATTTATGATACGGGAAATGGTACCGGAACAGTAACCTGGACTGCAGACAAAGAATATCTGTTGGATGGAATAGTATTTGTTAATGAAGGCCAAATTTTGACCATAGAACCCGGAACCGTTATACGTGCTGAACCAGGGCAAGGCGAAAACGCCAGTGCACTTGTAGTTGCCCGCGGTGGCAAAATAAGAGCCGAAGGAACACCCGAAAAACCAATAATATTTACTGTAAAAGGGGATGACCTTAAAGGGGCAGTTCCAATTGAAAATAATGGGTTATGGGGTGGTGTCATCATTTTGGGCAATGCACCGGTAAACGCCCCGTCGGGCGAGGCCTTGATAGAAGGTTTACCTATTGAAGATTCCCGTGCCCTCTACGGAGGCAGCATCGAAGATGATAATTCAGGAATACTACGATATGTATCTATTCGCCATGCCGGCACAAAATTAGATGATGGGAATGAAATTAACGGCTTAACCTTGGGGGGAGTGGGAAGCGGAACAACCATAGAATATGTAGAGGTAATTTCTAATAGGGATGATGGCTTTGAATTTTTTGGAGGAACGGTAAATGTTCGTTATTTGCTGGCAGCCTTTTGTGGTGATGATGCCTTTGATTTTGACTTGGGATATCGGGGAAATTGCCAATATATTGTTGGTCTTCAGGCAGGTTCAACGGGTGACCTGCTTATCGAAGTAAGCGATCGTTATGGTTATCCCCAGACAAAACCATATATAAGTCATGCCACATTAATTGGACGAGGAATGGACGAAAACGATACCATTGCTAAATTTGGTAATGGTTCTGCCGGAACATTGGTAAATTCAATTATCCTTCATCAAACCGCCGGGATTTTTATTGAATATTCGGACCATAATTTGGATAGTTACCAACAATTTACTGACGGTCATATTAACATTCTGAACAATGTATTTTACATGGTAGGTAAAAATTTAGATGAACAAATTTTGGGTGTCTATTCCAATTTAACCAATTATTCGGCTCAAGATTCTTTAGTAGCGGCATCTTTTAACTCTGGCAATAATCAACTCAAAGATCCGGCAATAATTTATAATCCCCAGAATATTGATGTAATGAATTTATTGCCGGAAAATTCTCAATTGGGGGACGTATTTTTACTAGAGCATGAATGGTTTGAAAACCCAAATTTTAAAGGAGCATTTGGGAATTCAAATAACTGGTTAAATAGCTGGAGTATTTTATATACAGATGGTTTGTTTGGTGAAAATTTCCAATAATATTTCGTTCCAAACACATTTATTTTCCATTTCTGGATTTCTGAAGATTGATTTCTATACAAATCTTTTGTAAATTATTCTTATTTTGAGATCAGGTTAATATCATTCATTAATTTATCTCGGTACGATTTACCAATGGGAATCACTTTAGTTCCGCTATCGGTTTTAATGACTACCGAATTATCCTCAATAACCTTGATTTTGCTGAAGTTTACAATAAACGACCTGTGAATACGCATAAACTTATCGGAAGGCATTTTATCGGCAATAGCCTTCATGGTAAAATGAATAGTATATTTTTCGTTGAAAGTATTTAAAACCACATAATTTTCCAATGCTTCAATCCAAAGAATATCATCATATTTAATACGCACTAATGAGCCATTATTCTTAATAAAAATTTCTGTACTTTCCTTTACCGGTTTCTCTTTTCGCTCAAAACGTTCTCTGGCACGGTTCACAGCTTTAATAAATCGCCCAAATTGAACAGGTTTCAATAAATAGTCAGTAACATCATATTCATACGATTCCAAAGCATATTTTTCCTGGGATGAGTAAATAATTACCTGAGGAATAATATCCAAAGAATCCAGAAACTCAATCCCCGACATTTCTGGCATTTCAATATCTAAAAAAATCAAATCTACTTTTTCCGCTCCGGTCTGAGTCAATGCATTAAACGCTTCTACTGCGCTAGAAAAAGAACCGGTCAAGTTCAATCCTTCAGTTCGACCCACAAACTCCTCAATTATTTTTATTGACAGCTTGTCATCATCAATAATAATACAATTCATACTTATAACCTTTATAAAATCTTAGCCATAATTTAATCTTACATAAATACCTTTTCTTCTGTTTGAAATAGAAACACATTCAATAAATTAATTCTGGACGTTCAAGCTTCTTTGGGATTAATTAAATTGAAACATTTCTACTTTTTAATTATTCTATGCTGCCTGACGAATGAAATTAGCCTGACAAAATTAAAATTTCTTAATTCCTCCTTTTTAAATGTTATAACAATAAATAATGATGCTCGGTTCTATAAGCAAATTCAAAATTTAAGCTATTTAATCAACTTCAAATGTAATAAATAAACCATTTTTAAACAATTCATTCGCAGTTTAAAAAAGAAATAATTCGAAAGCAACAGCGAATTCGGTCTGTTTATTTGCATTTTTCAACCAACAATTGTTTTTCAAAATCACAGAAGCAGTTATAATTCTTTTCACCATACAACCTAATCATGTATTATCAGCTCATAGGCAATAAGTGAGCAACCATCTTAGTCAAGGTCGTTTCATTTTTGCTTTTTATTAAAAGCCTTTTCAATCAAATCGGCTTTTTTAATGGTTTTTCTCATCCAATTAAGCAATAATTGCTCACGATAATCATTATCAAGTTCCCAAACACTTTTGTCTAAATACTTACGAATATGAGAAGAAAAATGTTGCAACATAATAGCTGCAGCAACAGAGATATTTAAACTTTCCGTAAAGCCCACCATGGGAATAGTAATCAATCCATCGGCCAACTCTCGAGTACTATCAGAAATACCCTCTTTTTCATTTCCAAAAACAAGAGCAATAGGTCCTTTACTTACATCTATCTCTGAAAAGGCAACGGCTTTATGGTCAGGGACCGTAGCAAAAATCCTATATTTTTTACTTTTTAATTCATTTAATACAAATTGGGAAGAATTTCCCATTCCTTGGCTATACTTATGGATGGAAAGCCATTTAAAAGCTCCAAGAGCAATTTCGGGATTTACTTCATAATTCTGGTTATCATCAATTATATGAATATCCTGTATCCCAAAACAATCGCAACTTCTAAGGACTGCAGAAATATTATGAGGATTAAAGATGTTTTCAACAACAACCGTTAGATAATTTGTTCTGCATTGTAAGACCTTTTCAAATAACCGAAAACGTTCTGGTGTCAAAAAATCTGATAAATATCTGATAAGTTCTTTTTCCATAATTCGATAAAAAAGGGGCATTCCCAACAGAAACACCCCCATTTAATTCTTTAAACCAAAAAAGAATTAATTTACAGCATCGTTAAGTTCACTGCCAGCTTTGAACTTAACTACTTTTTTGGCAGGAATTTGAATTTCCTTGCCGGTTTGAGGATTTCTTCCGGTACGGGCACTCCTTTCAGAAACAGAAAAAGAGCCAAAACCGACCAGTGCAATCCGGTCACCTTTTTTCAATGCTTCGCCGGTTACTTTAATAAAACCATCTAATGCTTTCTTAGCATCGGCTTTGGTCAAACCTGATTCGCCGGCAATTGCTTCAATTAATTGAGCTTTGTTCATAATAATAATTAATTTTAGGGTTATAAACTAGGTTTCCCAATCTTCCATGCACAAATATAGACGGTTTTTGGTGTTTACCAAATTTCAAAGCATAAAAATTGCACTAAAATCTATTTTTTTTTGAACAACGATACAAAATTGTAGTTAAACAGGCTAATTTTAACAATTCATTGCCCTACATATGTTCAAGCTTTATTGCAATGATACTTTAATGACTTTGAATTATTTTATGATCAATTCAAATATTTTATTCGATTTGTTTATATATGGTTAGAAAATTGACATAAGTAATATTGATTTTGACTGGTGTAAAATTCAATTAACTTACTGACCAAATGTTTTTTATAATTAGTTCATAGTCTTTATTAAAACCACCTATAATGACTATTAACTATTGACTGATCACTAATAACTTCTTCTACCTGTGCACTTCTGCCTATATAATTTTTACATCTACTAATTGTGGTACATTTTAGTGGTCATGTTTGTTTCCTTCTACATTCCAGGCCAGCCGATCATTAATCATGCGAGAAATATACTGCTGTATAACCGCTTTCAAGAGTTTTTCGGCACTCGGTTTATCAACTTGTCCTATTAAGTTATGCTTTTGCAATGGATCGTGCTCTAAATCATAAATACCAGTTACATTTTTCCCATCAAAATACAAGGCATAATTCTCATACAAAAACTGAAAGGATTCGTTAAAATAATTAATGACAAAGCGCTTATTATTTTTTGCCGACCAAAGATCATTACCAAACGCAACAAAAGGATAGGGATAGTCGATAAATGACATTACCGTAGGAAGAATATCGGTTTGTTGCGCCAGCGAATTATCCATACGTGGTTCAATTTCGTCGGGTTTATAGAAAAGTATAGGTATTGCAAAACTTTCAACAGGTGTTTTGTATTCTTCATGAAAAGGGATGGTACAATGATCGGCGGTAATAATAAATAAGGTATTTTTAAACCATGGTGCTTTGGCTGCCGATTCAAAAAAGCGCCGAAGGGCCATGTCGGTATACCCCATGCATTTATGCAAAGGAAGTGGTCCTTCGGGAAATACACCCTCATATTTTTCTGGCACTTTAAACGGATGATGTGAGGAAAGAGAAAAAATAGTAGTAAAGAAAGGCTCATTAAGCCGATTCATATCTTGGGCAAAAAATTGGAAAAATGGCTCATCCCAAATCCCCCAAATACCATCAAACTCACCATCATTATTAAATTCATTTTTCCCTAAATACTGATCATATCCTGCCATTTTGGTAAAAGCCAAAAATCCCATAGAACCATTTGGAGCCCCATGATAAAATGCGGTTTCATATCCAATTTTTTTTAAAAGATGGGCCATCCCATTGATTCTATTATTAGCATATTCCGAAACAATGTAGGGTTGAACCAACGAGGGCACGGATGCCACAATCGATGGCAATGCGTCGATGGATTTACGTCCGTTGGCATATGCTCTATTAAAAGCCCAGGATTGAGCAATCAAGCTATCAAGAAAAGGGGTATAACCTTTATAATTGCCGTCTTCTAAGTTTTTATTAAGTGCACCAATATGTTCACGGCCAAAACTTTCAAGAATAATTAAAACAATATTGGGCCGTTTTTCTTGAATTATGTGTTGATTAAAAGAAGCAGAACGCTTAGGGTAATGAACTGGTGAAAAAATACTATCCAGTTCCTCGGATGAAAAGTATTTTACTTCTTGAAAAGTCGATTTATCGAAGGTACGAAGAATGGCAAAAGGAGTATTAAGAACAATGGGGATTTCCTCAGGCCGTTCCACATATTGAGCGGCATTACTAATATTAATTGGTCGGGTACTATGTCTGAATCCTCCCCGCATCCCTCCTATCGTCAAACCTCCAATTATTGCCAAAAACAATATTCCAACCATCGAATATTGCCATCTATTCCGAAACCCCATTGGTCTGGGTTTAAACCGAGAATATCCCCACACCATAACACCTATTAAAACCAACCACAATAGTGTTGCATACCAATAATCGACCAGAAATCGTCCCCATAAGAGCAACAGATTCTCTTCGTGACTAAAGATTTTAAATACACTGGCTGTGGTTCTTTTCAATGTAAACCTATAGTAGATAATATCCGAAACGTTGGCAGCTAAACCAATGGCATTGGTTACAATAAATAACCATTTCAAAAAGTTCTGATATCCAATCCGAAATTTTATTTTAAATGGAATAAGGTATAGTAATAAGTATAACGAATTAATATAAAGTACCGCACTCAAGTCAAACCTTAAGCCACCATAAAGTATTCGCTTGAAGGTTTGAAAGGATAAATTTTCAAACAAATCAGAATTAAAAAAATAAAATGCCAAACGGCAAATGGTATAAAGAAGCATTATTAACCCAAAACGGAATAGTAAAATAAAATATTCATTCCCTTCTTTAGAGTGTTTCATCTTTTATTTAAAAATTTATAATAACTGTGCAAATTTAAAATAAAAACCATGATTTCTTTAACAAGGGTGTTGAGAAGTGTAACAAGTGATACTAATAACTTATTGGTTTATCCCGTTTGCTAAGTTGATTCCTGTATAATGGGCTATTTTTTGGATTTAACACAATAATCCAATTGTCCTGAAAATTTAATTTAATTCTTTTCGCAATCACAAGTTGTTGTCATAAAAGGATGAAACAACGAAAACTAAGAAGGTTTGTCACCCAAAACAATTATGGAAAATGCACAGGCAAGTTGGAAGAAGTTAAAAAAATCACATCCATAATTAGCAAAGAAGAAAATATTTACATTCAACCAGCCTCAGGAGGAACCAATAGGTTACGACTTGAGCCTGGCTGAATGCAAATAAAAAGATACCTTTGGGACTTAAAAAGATTTAGCCTTTTAAATTAGGCCATACAAGTTCGTCTAACAAATGAATAGGAACGAAAAAATTACAAAAATCTATTTTCTTTTTCTTGCTTTGTCCCTAATTTCATCAATACGCGCAATAACCTCTCTTAGGTTATCGGGATAAGATTCATCCTGGGTATTTCTGTTTTTCAATTTAGAAAGATTGGTTTCATGAATTAGATTTTTAGAATCCCTATCCAATTGAGGTTTAAGTTCAAAATTGGGATAAATCCTTGGCTCCGAAAAATTCTCTACTTCTTCATAATCTAAAAAATCCAAATACCTTAACAACTCTTCGAAAAACTTTGCTTTATCGTCTCTTACTTTTATTCTATAATGTTTCATATCTGTTAGCTTTTTAATTTTTATTCAACACTTTACTGTAAAATCCACATCCCTAATATTTTGAAAAAGCAATTTTAATTAATCTACAAATTCCATACCACATAATTAAAATTAATTATTTTTGCAATTCATATTCTAAATTTAATTATTAGAACATAAATTCTTATTTTCCTATCAAAAAATCAAGAAAGATGTTCTGGAATTGTCAATTCTAAACATAATTGTCGATAATCACTTCCATAAATTTACAAATATCATCATCCATAAAATAAATTTTCATTATCTTTCTTTTTTCAAAACTAACAATAAAAAAACTGAATATTAATTCTATAAAAAACCACTCGCAACAAAATTCTTAATTTAAGACTGCATTAAAATTAACATATTTTTTTTAAGAATAATTTTTACAAATTGCCATTAGGTAAATTTACATAAATAATAAATTTAAGAAAACAATAATCTTTTCTCCTTAAAATATTGCAAAAACAAGTTTTTACTATATTCACAAAATCATTTACCAAACAATTCTATTCATCGAATTATTGAAAAAACATGAATGTGTATCTTTTTGTTTGTAACTTTAATTGCAAAAAAATAAACTAAATTTATAGTCCGAACAACAGTTTCTAATGGATTTAAATTGGACAGACTAATTAACAATTACCAGCGAGCCTGGAACTTTATTAAAGAATCAACAGTAAAGCAGCTATGAAACAAAATTTAAAATTAGCCACCGAACTCATTGACTTTATTCATGAGAGTCCAAGTCCTTTTCATGTTGTAAACAGTGCGTCTAAAATGCTTGAAAAAGCAGGTTTCCAAAAACTAAACTTACAAGATAAGTGGAATATTGAGAGAGGTAAAAAATACTTTACCACTCGAAACGGCTCATCCCTTTTTGCCTTTATAACGGGAACAGAGCCAGCTTCGGAAAAAGGGGTTCGATTAATTTGCGCACATAGTGACTCCCCATCCTTTAAAATTAAACCTTCTCCTGAAATAGTCGGAGATGATTATTATTTGTCTCTGAATACAGAAGTGTATGGGGGGCCCATTTTTATGAGCTGGCTCGACCGCCCGCTATCTATATCAGGAAGGGTTGCATGCCAGAGTGAAGATGTGTTAAACCCACGAATATACTTGGTTAATTTCAACCGTCCCATGGTTGTTATTCCCAATTTAGCAATTCACTTAAATCGCCAGGTAAATGATGGGGTTAAACTAAACCCTCAAAAAGATCTGTTGCCAATTATGGGAATATTAAATGATGAGGGTGTACAAAAAGGAATATTAAAAGAGTTAATTGCAAGAGAAATAGGCACAGAAACCGACAAAATACTTGATTTTGATCTAACACTTCATGAATACCATAGAGGATGCATTTGGGGCGCTAATAACGAATTTATATCAAGTCCGAGGTTAGACGATTTGGCTATGGTACATGCCGGCTTAAAAGCGATACTGGAAGCATCTCCTACAGGATCGACCCTAATGTTGGGTATTTTTGATAATGAAGAAGTAGGAAGTCAAACTAAGCAGGGAGCCGGCTCTCCCCTATTTAAAAATATTTTTTACCGCTTACTCAGTTTATTAGGAAATGATGAAGAAGCCATTCAACAATGTATTTACCAATCTTTTATGATATCAGCTGATATGGCCCATTCGGTTCATCCAAACTTCCCGGAAAAACATGATCCTAAATTACATCCCCTAATAAATAAAGGTCCTGTAATAAAAATTCATGCAAATCAGAAATACACTACTGATGGCGACAGCGGTGCAGTATTTGAATCGTTGTGCCGGCAAGCCGGTGTTCCCTGTCAACGATTTGTAAACCGAAGCGATATGGCCGGTGGGTCAACCTTAGGGAACATTTTAACTTCTCAATTGGATATTCGATCGGTAGATGTAGGCAATCCTATGCTGGCAATGCACTCGGTCAGAGAATTAGCAGGTGTAAAAGACCACTATTATATGATAAGGGTATTCGAAAAATTTTTTAATGATTAAGAATAGCTTTTATAAGTCATTTATAAAACAAAGGGGGAAAATTTAGTTTAAAAACCAATATTCCTCCTTTGTTTTATCATTTTCCCACTCAAACTTTTCATTAAAACCAATAATAGAGTTATAAATTATATCTTGGATAGTTGTCCGATAGTTTTCCTCTATAAGTTTTTTATTATATTGATTTGGATGCACTCTATTAGAAAGAAAAACGTAAACAATTCCGGTTAAGGGGTCGGCCCATGCAAGGGTTCCGGTAAATCCACTGTGTCCGAAAGAAGCTGGAGATGCAAAGGATGAGACAGGATTAACTTTGGTGGTGTCGGATTCAGGTTTATCAAAACCTAGACCTCGACGATTTTTGTCGTTATGGCGACTCGTAAACAATTTAATGGTATTAGATTTAATGTATTCTTTCCCACCATAATGACCTCCATTTAAATACAACTGCATCATTTTAGCGATATCCAAAGCATTGGCAAACAAACCTGCATGTCCGGCCACCCCTCCCATCATTGCAGCACCAGGATCCTGTACCCACCCATGCAATAATTGTTTACGAAAAGCTTTGTCATTTTCAGTAGGTACTATTCTTTCTTTTTCGAAGTGTTCAAGGGGTCTAAAAGCTGTATTTTTCATACCCATCGGACCATAAAAGTATTCATAAGTAAAAGTATCCAATGAGCTATTGGTGAGTTCAGTTATCATTTTGCCCAGTAAATAGAACCCAAGGTCACTATACCGATATCTTCCTTTTTGATGTAAGGGCGATTCTAAAACTTGCTGCATTATGGAATCAAGATAATTTTTATTCATAAACCAGTTTTGAGCCACAGGCACTGAAAACAAAGTATCAGGTTTATGGCTGAAAACATCTTTTCGGTATGTAACGGTTCGATTCAAATAAATATAATCATCCAATTTAATGTTGTAAAGCCATGAATATCTATTGGCAAATAATCGACCTTTCAATTTGGTTTCATCAACAGCTTGCAGATAAAAAGGGATATAAGAAGCAAGGCCACTTTCATGAAGCAACAGTTCTTCTATAGTTAATGATGCCTTTTCAGTAGAATTTAATTGTGGCAGAAATCTACCTAAAGTATCCTTCAATTCCCACTTATTATCATCATACAGTTTCATTAGTGCTGGTACAGTTGCTGCAATTTTTGTTATGGATGCCAAATCATAAATATCAGAAGTGAGCACCGGTTGTTTTTTTTCATATGTGTGAAATCCATATGCTTTGTTCCATACCACAACTCCATTACGTGCCACCACTATTTGACCACCGGGAAGCGCCTTTTCTTGAATGGCCTTCAACATCAATGAGTCGATTTTAATTAAGCTGTCGGTAATCATGCTTACTTCTTCGGGCACACCAAATTTTAAGCGACTTTTAATAATTGACAACGAAAATGAACGAATACCTTCATACCAATCTTCAAAATTACGCACTTCTTCTACATTAATGCCGGCAAACAAGGCTTGAGCCAGGAATTCCCAAACCATATCCCATTCGGAAGTACCTGTATAAAGGGCATCTATCTCTTCGGGGAAGCCATTCACCTTAAAATAATCAGATGGATCAGCAACTAGCAAGGCAATTTTTGCTTCAGGATTTTGCAGGCGAATCTCTTGTGATTTTTTACTTATATTCGCTTCAGTTATCTCTTGTTTTTCACATAACCAAACTACATAATTGACTGAAACCGAATCGTTCTTCTCAACAGTAAAATGATTCTGAAGCATAGCAATAAAAGGGCTGTAATATTTATCGGGAACATCCGAAACAATTTTAATTTTTACTGAACTTAAATCGGTTGGTAAAAATGGTTCTTTTTTCTGCCCAAAAAAACGGATACCCTTTTCAAAAGCACTTCTTCTTGCATATTCTATTATCGAAAGATCAAAAGATTTCCTATCAGATGGTTTTACAACACTTCCACACTCTAAAATATGCTTTAAAATTATACTGCATCCGATATCAAGATCCTCTTCATTTAGTAACCTGTTTTCGTAAGCCCTGAGCAACCGTTTAAAATCCTCAGCATAATCAAATGTCAAGAAAATCGTTCCTTTTTTTACTCTCTCTTCAAAGCTATCTTTAACTTTTTGTGTCCTATTATTATGCTTTTTTACAATAAATTCACTCGTATCATAATCTCCAAGTCTTTTAATGGGACGGAGATAAGAAAAGAAATTATTAGTTAATGGAACAGCAGGAATACATCTAAAATTACCTTCACTTTTAGAGAAAAGCCATAAGGCTAACGAATTTTGGGAATAAACAGACGGCAAATGGTTCTTTGCCACCTCAAATAAATATTTATTTGAGGCTAAAATACCGACTATCTGCTTCCTTGCCATATATTGCATTAAATCTTCTCTCAAGATATCCCTAAGAAAAGAATCTTTGACACAACCCACAGCCCGAACGTCAGGAAACGGCGCTAAAATATTTGAAGTTTTAAAACCATTTAAGCCATTCAAAAGAGGAATATTAGACCAACCACCTTGGGGAATACTTTCGGCCTTAGGAAAAATCACTGTACCATCCCTTTCATGTATCATTGGAAACAGAATTAAACTAATTTTTTGGGACAGATCCATGCTTTTCACCCTCATTAACCAGTCAGTAGTTTCCTTATCTGATGCTCTAACCACCAATCTTCCTTTAGTCAAGCACAATACAAATACAATAAGAAAGATCCTGAAAGTCATTCTCCTCCCAATCATTGGATTCCCCCGGTTATTTTTGTTGATAGATAAAAAAGTTATTTTTTCTTTTTATCTCAAAACAACAAAAAAAACCGTGAACTAACTAACGATTTTTCCAAAAACATATTTATTGATAATTTTTCATCGAAAATGAAGAGATGTTTAGAAATAAAATATTAATTTGGTCTTTCTAATCAAAAGAAATAGATATTGTCAATATTCAATTACCGGATCAGTTATGTTGGACTCAGATTTAAGCAAAGCCCTTAACCAAAATTGGGGCGATAAAGTAATTTTAGTTGTTGAAGATGTTGATACCAATAAGATATTTTTTGATGCAGCCTTGCGTCGAACCAATGCTAAAATATTATGGGCTAAAGATGGGCAACAAGCGATCGATCTCTTTAAAAACAACGCTGTGGATTTGGTGTTAATGGATTTGCAGCTGCCTATAATGGATGGATATACCGCTACACGTGAAATAAAAAAAATCAATCCTAACGTTCCGGTTGTAGCTCAAACTGCCCACGTAATGTCCGGTGAACGGGAAAAATGTATGGAAGCCGGATGCGACGATTATTTAGCCAAGCCTATTCGCTTGCAGGTGTTGATGGATACACTTTCTAAATTTTTAAATAAACCCCAATAATAGTTTTAATAGCTTTTATACAATTATTGCTCTTTGTAAATTTTTTTCATTTTAAAAGGGCAATGCTGTTTCATCGGTATAAAAATTACTTAAGTTATTGGACCGATTATACTCGCTTGGCTTAAGTTTAAACATATTCTTGTTTTGGAAGACCTTCTTGATCATGCTCGTTTCTTCCGTATAAAACTCACTTACTTCATTGATATATTGTTTCTTAATAGTAGTCATTAGTGGTTAGTCATTAGTCACTAGTCCATTAACACTAATGACTATTTAATTAATGACTATTGACTTCTTCTGCCTTCTGCCTGTGCAATTCTGCCTTTGTCGTTTATACATGTCCTTTTGTGGCAAAAGTCGCCATGCTCGTTTCATTCTTATAAAATATACTTATTTCACTGAACTATTGTCTCTTAAAATCTATCATTTGTCATTTGTGCATAGTCATCAGTCTGTAGTGTTTTACACAAAGCACTAAAGATTAATTACTAACCATTGATGAATAAAAAACCCTTCTACTTGTGCACTTCTGCCTATATATATTTATCCATGTTTTTATTGTTGAAAGCCTTCTTGGCATTCTCGTTTCGTATTATTCTTCATTGAAGTAAAACTTCTTTTTATTGAAAGAATCGAGTACATATTGGAAAAAACAATTAGCTGAACAATTTTCTCTTATTTTTGCTGTTTCTAAATACATCCATAATCTGTGGACTGAAATATTGCAAATAAATTTTCATGAGAAAACAAATATATTTTTCGCTATTCCTACTTTTTGGCCTTATTAATGGCCCAATAGTTATATCTCAAATTTCCATTCATACCACTCCGGCCAGTTTTAACCAAGAAGCATCTCTTAAGGGAACACACAAAATTCCTATTCAGATATTAGATTCCATTAAAGTTGATTTACAGAAAGCATTGGACGAAAAAAACGGAATACCCAATCGAATGGGTATCGTTCAAAAAATTGCTATTAACCTAAGAGATTCAGCACTTAAAACAACCATTGGTGGTGTGCAAATATGGCGTTACCGGATTCATTGTCCGGATGCAGTTTCTCTGGGATTATTTTTCAGCAGCTACTTACTTCCTCCCGGTGCCGAGTTATTCGTTTACAATGCTGACACAACCACTTTAAGAGGAGCATTTACTGAAATTAACAATAAGAAATATAGAAAATTATCAATTGCGACTGTTCCAGGAAATTCGATAATTATTGAATATAACGAGCCTGTTGATGCGCAATTCGAGGGTGAACTATTTTTAGAGTCAGTGTTTACAGCATATCGAAACATGGTCACTACTGACAGCCCTTATATCGATATTAATTGCGAAGAAGGCAACGATTGGAAGGATCAGAAACGTTCCGTATGCCTGATGACTTTCGCTGAAGGACGGGATTGGTATGTTTGTACCGGTGCTTTGGTTAATAACACCAGGGAAGATGCAACACCCTTCTTTCTAACGGCCAATCATTGTATCTATTCAGAAGAGGTTGCCCAAACTTTAATCACTTATTTTAACTATGAAAATTCGGTTTGCAATGGCTCTGACGCCTCGCCAGACCAATCTCTTTCCGGCGCTGAACTTTTAGCTACAAGTGATTATAACGATTTTACCCTTTTAAAATTATCGGAAGATCCGCCAGATGCCTATCAACCCTATTTTGCCGGGTGGAATGCCAATGACACAATTACTACAACTTCGGCCACATGTATTCATCATCCGGAAGGAAATCCCAAAAGTATTGCCATTGATTATGATGCCCCTGTCAGCTATGATTATAGAGTGATATGGGATGATGACCTCATTACTGATGCCAATACACACTGGATGGTTCAGTACGATAGTGGCGCCGATGCGAGCGGTTCTTCTGGAAGTCCTCTGTTTGATGACAACCATAGAATAATAGGGCAACTGCACGGTGGCGATGATGACATCTCTTTATTCGGAAAGTTTTCACTTTCCTGGGACTATTATTCTAATGCAACAGCTCAATTAAAGTATTGGCTCGACCCGATAAATAGTGGAATCAAGGTATTAGATGGCCTTGATTATAATCGTACCCCTACTGCCAATTTTGAAACAGATGTCTCTTTGGCTTGCCTTAACACTACTGTTTACCTAACAGACCAAAGCAAGGGAAGTCCCGAACAATGGCACTGGGAAATACAACCTTCCACCTTCGCATTTGTAAATGGCACTAATGAATACACTCAGAATCCGGAAGTTATCTTTACAGAAGAAAATATTTACACTATAACTTTAATTGTTTCAAATGAATTTGGGACTGATACCCTTCAAAAAAATAATATAGTTGAAGCCAAATCGACATTTAACGTTTCCTTTATCAATTTAAGTGATGAAATATCCATGTGCGGAAAAAGTATTGACCACATTGAGTGGCAAGCACAAGGGGCCGAAAATTACTCCTTTTGGGTGTCGCAAGACAATCTTATCGATTATGAATACAATGACAATGTCATAACTCTTGCAACCAATGAATCTGCCCGGCAAAACGGTTCGTTTGACTCTTATGTCGTAACAACCGGGGGACATGGAAGCTGTCTTTCTTCTGATACCGTACTACTCCATGTTTTATACCCTATAAACGACAAGATAGAAAATGCCATTCCTCTTTCATTGGGTTATAACGGTAGCTTTTCTATTGATTGCGGTACTGTCAATACATTGGAACCGGCACCTCCCGCCACCGAATGTTCTCAAAATCAAAATTGCTTCACTACCACTGCAGATGAAAGTGACAATTCAGTTTGGTTCAGTTTCAAAGCTCCTTCCAATGGTCAAATATCCGTCTATGCCGATGGTACACCAATGCAATTATCCGTATTTCAATCTAAAACCTATGATGACATTACAACCACCAATAATGACTTCTCATTAGTCGCAGCCTCCGGATATTCAACCACTCCGTCATTGGGTAATTTAATCGTCGAGCCATTTAAACAATATTGGCTGCAGGTTTACTCCGACCAGGAATACGGGGATATCGAAATAACCCTTTTAAGTCATACCATTGAGGTATACCCAAATCCTTCTGACGGGATATTTCATTTAACCATTTCGGGTGTATCGGATGAACAGACTTTTAACCTTTCTGTTTTATCTGCTACCGGGAAAAAAGTTCTTTCCAAAGAAATTTCTATCAGTCCACAGAACACAACGTTCGATTTGAATTTGACTGGTATTCCCAGTGGCATATATTATATCCATGCAACTAGCAATCAAGACAAACTGACAAAAAAAATTATAATTAGACCTTAATCTTACTGCACCAAAAAGGTTCTATCATTTTATCAGGAACAGGTTGCTGCCATACACTTCAAGTCCATAATTATCGAAAGCTTTAATTTCAATTTTACCGGTATTCACCTCTATAGTATCAGGAATATATCCCAACCATAAATGAGGAGAAGAAGAACTTCTTAAAGCCGATTTTCTACTGAATTTTGTAGGGAAAACATTACTTCTGTTCATAGCAATTATACGCGCCACTTCCGGAGCTATCATTCTAATTGGCTCCATGGCCTGCCAACCATTATTATTAATATTCATAAAAACTTTCGTACGCTCTGAGCCAGCATATACATTTACAATAACACTATTTTTATCAAGTTCTTTCAATGTTTTAACATAAGTATCAATAGTGTCCTGACCGTTTACCCAAATATTCATTTGCTTTGAATCATCCATTCCTACCCCTTTGAATCGAAAAGAATAATCACTGCCATCAAAATCAATAATAAAATAATTTCGAGGGGACCCATCCTGCATCAAAGCATGCGGTATTCCACAGAAGTATCTCTCACCTGTCCACCATCCTCCACATGATGCACCTACCCCCAACTCACTAATATTATCGGTATAAAAATGTCTTTCAACCCGATGAGTATGTCCTGAGAGAATTAACACTTTTCTAGAATCACCAATCACAGAAAATAATTCTTCCTTATTTCTTGTATAAGCCATGGGAATGTGTTGGCAAAGCACAACAAGCTTATTTTCTGGAACCAAAGCAAGGTCATTTGCCACAAATCGAATCTGTTCAGGCGAAAACAGCCCTTTATAGGCCCTTCCACCATCTGACCATACATTATTTAAAACAATAAAATGTACTTCCCCGTAATTAAAAGCATAATGGGAAGCACCAAAATAACTATTAAAAGTACTATCTTGATGCTTAGCATCGTAATTTCTGTCATGATTACCATAAACCACCCAGGAAGGTGTATTTAACTGTTTCAGCATGCTTGAAATAATTGGTTCCATTTGACTATCGCTATTGACCATATCGCCGAGAAAGATATGGAAATCCAAATCATTTCGCGATAAAAGTTCAGCCATTATTGTTTTATTGGCATAAAATGCTTCCTGAAGGTTGTCAATTTGCACATCTCCCACCGCACCAATTCGGAATTTCGCATTTATTTCTTTTTTTATAAGGGGGAATGAAATAAAAAAAGACGTATTCTCAGTCAATTTGTCAAAATATTGAAATGCCGAGTTTTTTATTTTTTGAGCGACATCATATCCCGAAGGTAGTATAGGGAACAAACTTTTGCCAACCGAAACCTCAATCTCAAACTCGCCTTTATTGCTGCTCAAAACAATAGTATCACCATTTGATAATGGAATATTTTTTAATAATCTGTCTCCTCTATCAAACAGATTGTTCCCATTTTTATCCCAATAAACCCTTCCCGAGACTTTTGTTGATTGTCCTGAAAGGAGAGAAAATTTAAATATAATTATGGTTGTCAAAAAAAAATAATATCGCACCATTGATATTCAGTTTTATTAGGTCAGTTGTTATATTTCTCGGTAAAAATTTTCAAACCATAGTGAAATTATACAAAAACAAGAAAGGGTGCCTTTCCAAAATTTGATACAGCACCCCTTCTATCAAAATATTATTCTATTAATTATTCTTGCGGGATATCATACTTATAAAGCATAGTATTTTCTAAACTAGTATTTGTAAATATCGCATATCCCACACCATTAGGTGCAAAATCAAGGTAAAGAGATTCACTTTCCACATTTTCAAGAACATCAGGATTGGACCAATCCTGAGTAGTTTCATCAAAAGCAACCATTACTGGATACATATTTTCATCTCTATAGAGCATGCAAGGTATTCCTGCAGGTGAAATGGCAAGACTAAATTCCCGACCGACTTTTCCATCAACATTAATTGGCGATCCTAAATCAACCCATGAGGATGTTTCCTCATTATACTTGATAACCCGTGGGCGTACGATATCTTCACCCAAGATATTATCGGCTAAAGCAACATAAATATTCCCACTGGCATCAACATCCATATCAAAATCCCTATAGTAAATACCTGTTGCTCTTTCGTCACTATAACCCTCAGAGATGGTTGTCCAACTTCCATCAGTATATTTATAAACAGAAATAGTTGATTCACTTACATTTAGTACACCCACAATAACGCTATTTCCATAACGACAGGCTTTAGGATAATAAGTATTGGTAGTTGGACGCCCGGGAATAGTGATAGATGTTTGCCATGCGGAACCGTCATATAGCGAAATATTTAAGTTCCTTCTTTCAATTGCCCCATCACGCCCATCATTTACTGCAACAAGCATCGGGTTATTATCACTCAAAAGCACTAAATCATTATAACCAATTTCAGTATCTGTAATGCCTTTTCCCAAAGAGCCTCCCACATAATTCCATGCCGAACCGGTAAAAGACATAACAGAAGCACTTTTATTTTCGTTAGAATAATCGGTAAATACAACATATGGAATACCATCGGCGTCGAAGGCCAGATTTACATCGCTGGCTCTTGCTTCTGAAAGGGTGCTGCCCCCCAAAATAGTTAGTTGTGTTCCATCCAGCATCAATACTCCGGCTTTATAATTATCCGAATCATCAGCTGATTGGACATAAGCAATATAAGGTATTCCTGTTACCGGATTAACTTTCATCACTGTTTCCCTCATATCAGTTGTATCGCTGGCCAAAGGCGTCCAAACAGCATCAGGCAGATCTTCTATTGTTACGGTGTATAATGAATTGCTGGTACCTTCTGTTACCAAATAGTCAACAGGTGTTGTAAAATCATTTGCACTCACACCACTTTCCTGAATCACCCCATTTACAAAAACCGTATCATCGTCTGTAACCTCAAAACGAGCAACCAGTGAAGTTTTATCTACATATTGAGGTAAAGCGACAGAAATATCGCCGGTAATATTGTCCACGACGTAATCATTCAATAAGTTGCCAGGGTTATCTTCGGCATAAAATCCAAAGCTAACAAATTCGGCATCACCGTATTCCGGTAATTTAACATCGTTTTCATCGTCTTCACACGATGAAAAAAAGTTACCCATTAAAAGTAGAGTCAAAAAGAAATAAATGTTTTTTTTCATAATATTGATTTTTAAGATTAAAAATAATTATCCACTCAATAGCTACCCTGCTACATATCATTTTTTTCTTCAATACAGGCTATTAACATGGCTATCATTTTTTTCACCATTCAAAATATTGTCATCGCTCGTAGCAACATCTTCACATGGATTTAATATGGCTTTTATTACCGGTAATCTTAAAAGGTTATTCTTAATCATAACAGCCAACTCTTCTGCCGTTACAGCTTCCACCAATTTATCGTAATGAATAATAGAATTCCAGTCTTTTTCTTCGTAAAACAACTGGTTTCTAATGGCTCTGGACCAATACATATTTTTTTGCATATTTGTAGACCAATCTTTCACAAAGTTTTTCTTTACATCTACCAAAATCGAATTAATTAGATCCGTATCATCAGAAAGTAACTTCAACTCCTGAAAGGTTCTATCAATTAAAACATTTACATCTTCAGGTGAGCAGGAAAAACTAATCGAGGACCTTCTAAATTTTCGTGGAAATTTGGTAGCTGCGGACATTACTCCCACGCTATAAACCTTTCCCATATCTTCTCGCAATATCTGAAGAAGACGAGCTCTAATTACCGCTTTCATCATTTCAGCTTTGATGCTGTAGTGACTCAACGTTCCAGGGTAATTGTAATCCTGAAAAACTAAAGAGACCACCGATCTCGGATTATTTCCGGCATTTCTTTCAATGCTTTTTTCAACACCAAGAAGCCTTGGACCTTTGTAGACAAATGGATTGCCTCCCTCTCCCTTAGGAAGACCACCAATATATTTTTTAATTAAAGGCTTTACATCGTCCAATGAGAGGTCGGAAAGAATAACAAACTTAAACCCGGTTGCATTTCCAAAATTTTGTTGAAATACTGGCAGCATCCTTTCAAAACGCAGTGACTTTTCTAAAACAGAATCACTCAATTCTTGGCGAACATAACTTCGACCATTTAATAAAACATTTAAGTCCTGATAAAATGTATCCTGCGCTGTTTTATTGGATGTCAAATACTTCTCTATTGTTTTGGCTTTTATTAGACGGAACACGGAAGAATCAGCTCGAGGTTCATTCCATTTAAGATAGAGCAATTTAAAAAGCGTTTCAATATTTTTGTGATCTGACCGACCTACAATGCCGGAACGATTTTTTTCAATGACAAAATGTAATGAAAGGGTTTTATCAGCCAGAAAATGGTTCAAAGCCTCACGTTGAAAAGCACCGGCACCACTTAACGGCACCAATGTTCGGGCAATAATACCGTTTACATAGTCACTACTGTCTAACGCATATAATCCCCCTTTACGAAAACCACTAAGCGCAATATAGTCCCGGTCTCTTTCTGAATATTTGTAATAAACCTCGGCACCATTTTCAAGAATAATACGATGGACTCCGATTTCTTTAATCTCTTCTATTTTCGTGATTACTCCTTCATTCGGTTCTTTTTGCATCAACCGGTCAGGAACACTAAAAGTTAATTTATAAGGCTCTATTCTACATTCTGCTATTGAATCAAATATGAACTGCAATTCCTTTTCAGAAGGGATTGTTTTTGAGGCATCATCAAAATAAGACAACAGATAATGAGTTTTGTTTAGATCTCTAATTTGTTGCAGCCGGTTAACGATAGATGCAGAATCAATCAAGCTGCTATATTTTTTCGCCAGTTGGTATTCATAATCAATATCAACCACCATGTTTCCTGCAAAAAAATCATTATATATTTCAGGAACAAACGAGCTTGATTCTTTTGGAGAATTTGACTCGGCCTTATTAGCTAAAGCATTTAAATATTTGGTTTTTATTTTCTCAATTTCCAAGGAAGTAAAACCATATCGAAAAATTTGTTCAACATCCCTGGCAAACGTGATTATGCCTTCTTTAATGCGCCCCGGAATCAATTCAACCGATCCCATTAATACCCCTTTCACATTTATAAAACTGCTCAGAGAATAACTCCCATCATTATAGGGTAGATCTTTAAATGAAAGATTGGCAAAGCGTTCTTTGAAAAGTCTATTTATTAATTGTCGTTGCAAATAGGCATAATAATCTTCCTCAGTTTTTACACTTGAAGGTTTTTTGGTTAACTGTAAGATGTTTAATTCTACCTTATCCAAAGAGGAATGATGAATATATTTAACCAATACATTGTCAAAATCAGGGATTTCGTAACAAGGGGGATTCTCAGTCAGATTCACCTTGCCGAATTTGCCGAACCTGCTTTTTATAAGTTTTTTAGTTACTTTGGGATCTACATCACCTACCACAGCAACAGCCATTACAGAGGGAGAATACCATTTTTCATAATAATCCCGCAATCGCTGATGTGGAAAATTCTTAATGATGGATGTATCACCAATGGTTAACCTTTGTGAATATCTGGAGCCATTGAGAAGTTCGAGTAACAAAGCCTCCCGAGCTTTTCTTTCAGGACCGGTTTGCTGTAACCATTCCGAAACGATTACGCCTCGCTCATTTTCTATTTCAACACTATCCAACAATAACCCACCAGCAATATCTGCAAGCACCATGAGAGTTGAATCAAGCAATTCTTGGGATGAGACAGGCATTTTTAGTTTGTACACAGTTTCATTCAAGGAAGTGTGGGCATTGAAATCCACCCCAAATTTGGCCCCTTTTGATTCCAGAAACTCAATCATTGTTTTCCCCGGAAAATTACGAGTACCATTAAAGGCCATATGTTCAATAAAATGAGCTAATCCCAATTGATCGTCCTCTTCGTAAACAGAACCGGATTTTATAAATAACCGGAATATAGCCTCTCCTTTAGGATAATCATTAGGAAGAATATAATAGGTCAGTCCGTTTTTTAACCGACCTTTCAATAGATCGGAAGATTGCATCAACTCTTGACCAATAGCACATATTTCCAAGAAGAACAAGAAAAAAAGAATTTTATATTTTATCATCGAACTACTATTTAACAACTTTCCGCTTTAATTGGGCAACAACTATTTCCCTCGATGGACAATATAGCTTAATAGGAACTCCGCCCCATCACCATTAAACACTTGATTTCCCATGTTTCCCATATTGATGAGTTATTCTATTTTAGTAATTACCAGTTCAGTTTGATTATGATCCGGTCCAGGCAATCCTATTGTAAATCCAAGATTGTTTCCCGTAATGCGTATTATAAGACTATTGTCCTTAGAAGGGTCCAATGTATTGGGTAGCCATTTGATTCTTACCGGCATTTCATAAATTCCCGGTAAAAAAGTAAGGCTATTTCCCTGTGTAATCATTTCAAAATCTACTCCTTCCTGCAGCCCGTCACCTACCACCACCTCATAATCAACAATCAGGTTCTGTGATAGGGGTTTGGAACTCAGATAAATGTTATACTCCTTTAATACTGTTGCCTTTGAAGAAACCGTTATTGACGATGCTCCTTCATACATTATATGAATAAAAGGATGATCAAAAACCTCTATTTCATTTTTATTGCAACCAGAAAAAAGAATTAACAACAGTATGGGAAATAAACGTTTTGTCTTCATTAGTATATTATTTATTTAACTTATTGGTCTAATGAAAGCTGCATGGCTTATCCTGTTATGGTAAAAGTCGCCATGCTCGTTTCATTCGCATAAATTCATCCTAAATTATTGATTAAATGCAATTTAAATTATAGTAATTAATCGTCCTAGTTTAACACACAAATGGTTATTGACTTTATATTAATCGCTAAAAACTTTTTCTTCCCGTGTACTTCTGCCTCTGTACTTTAGAAACATATTCTTTTGTTGTCTGTCTAATTAAATACTTTATCAACAACGATATGGATTGCATTTGTAAAATTTCACCGATAACTAATCATTTACAGTGGGATTTGGAGTAATATTATTATTAGCATTTAGCTCCTTCTCAGGTATCGGGAGAACAAATAAATCGCTGGGATATGCAATGTATTGAACAGTAGAAGTGGTAGATGCTTCTCGTACCAAATCTTTTTTCCTTCTGGTAATATCAAAAAACCTGATTCCTTCAAAACACAACTCTTTAGCGCGTTCTCGATCAATAATCTTCTCCAGTTCAACGGGGTCATAACTAATCAAAATATCTTCCGGATCTTTACCGGTAGCCCGCGCCTGGATAACTTTAACATCATTTGCTGCTTCCTCATACATTTGTTTATTCAGGTAGGCCTCTGCCCTATTAAGAAAAACCTCTGATAAACGTAAAACAATCGGATCATAATGTTTCTCCTGCTCACTGACCTCTGCAGTAATCCAGAATTTTTTACAAACGGGCTCATTGCTTTCATCAGTTAAGAGCTCAAGCCGAATATCATTGGGAT
Source organism: Thermophagus xiamenensis (assembly GCF_900112795.1). Lineage (GTDB taxonomy): Bacteria > Bacteroidota > Bacteroidia > Bacteroidales > Marinilabiliaceae > Thermophagus > Thermophagus xiamenensis. Next base: position 55,388 of record NZ_FONA01000004.1, on the reverse strand, counting down.
CGTCGAATAATGAAATCAAGGTATCTGCCGGAATGGCTACAGGAGAAATTGGAGAATAAAACGAAGAAAGAGAAGAGCTTTTATACAGCCCATTTAATCTAAAAATCATTTCATCTCCGGCTTCAAGATTATTAAACATATCTGTATAGTCTTCCCGTTTAGTTAATTCCCTTTGCCCTATAAGAATATCAGAATAGGCAATAACATCATCCCAATTCTCCATATACAAAGCAACTCTGGCTTTAAGAGCATAAGCAGCCTCCTGGGAAGCATAGTAAGGAGTTGATGCTACTTTCCCTTCGAACAGCTCGATAGCCAGATCAAGGTCTTTTAGAATTTGGTCATATACTTCGGCAACACTGCTTCGTGGCAAATTATCGTCTGGTCCGGGTGTTTTTAAAACAATCGGAACACCAGGATGAGAAGCATCTTCAGTATAATTGTAGGGTTGTGCATAACAACGACACACATCAAAATGCACCAAAGCCCTAAGGAATAAAGCTTCTGCCAAAATCTCATTCAACTGATCTTCATATTGAGGATATTTTTCGACCAAGCTGGGTTGATACTCTATAATGTTATTAATATTTGCAAGAGCTTCATAAGTATAGCGCCAAATGTGTCCAACAGTACCTGCCGCATCATCCGGGGTGGAAGAAAAATTATATTGTTCCACCATTTCAGCACTCCCGCCAACAACATTTAAAGAGAGCATATCTCCCGCAACATCCGGATATAGATAAAAATTATTATCATAATACTCATATACAGCACTATAAGCACCGGGCAAAGCTGATTGAATGCCATCCATATCTGAAAACAGAACCGGGATAGTGGTTTTTCCTATAGGATCGACCTCCAAAAAATCACAGCCCCAAAATCCTGATATAAAAACCAACAAAAGAGTCATTAATCCTACTTTTAGCACCCTTTGAAAACCATCTTTTATTAATCTTTTTAAAAAAACTATCATAATTAATTTCTGTTTTTAATCAGTATAAAAACTATTTAAATTATTGGTCTAATGTAACTTAAAGTTAGTTTTTAGTGGTTAGTTCATTAGTCATATTAGTGATTAGTTATTTGCCCATAGTCCCTATTTTAACCTAAACTAGTTACTATTGACTAACCACTAGAAACTTCTTTTGCCTAAAAAGATAAATCCAGACTCAAGGTATACAAAGATTCCATGGGATAGCCACTCATCGATTGTTTGTATGAATTTCTGTTACTTTTATCATATGGTGTCCATAAGCCAAGATTATCGGCGATAAAGGAAATACGACACCGATTTAGGTTAATTTTTTCCAAAAAGAATTTGGGTAAATTATAGGACAAGGAAATATTTTGAAGTTTGATGTGTGTTTTCTCATACAGGAAACGCGTTGAATTCATAGTTGAATTAGTGGAAACACCCCAAATTGGCTTTGGGGATAAGGCCAGATCACCTGGTTTTTGCCAGCGATCAAGCTGATTGACTGATTGATTTTCTGACATAATATTTAATCCATCGGAAGAAGTCCCTCGTCCAAAAGAACTAAAACCATAACCGCCTATTACATAACTAAAAATTACCTGAAATTCAAAATTTTTGTATTCAACTGTATTGATAAATGCCCCGTCTAAGTCGGGCGAAGAAGACTTGTATGGGACACGGTAATCATAACTGTATGTTTTGCTGATATTACCTTCAGCATCGTACCACATAGGGCTACCGTCTCTGGGGTCAACTCCTGCCCAACGAACAAGATAGTAGGTATCTAGACCGTATCCTTCGCGCCATATTTTTGTCCCCATAACTTTTTCGATACCATTGTACAACTCCAACAGTTTATTATCATTGTGAGAAAAATTCAAACGTGAAGTCCATCGAAACACTGGTGTAACCACATTATTGGAATACATAGTTATTTCATACCCTCTGTTTCTAATAGAACCCACATTGCGATATATCTTGGTACTTCCAGTGGTCCAGGAAACATCAACATTACTGATTAAGTCAACTGTTTTATTATTGTACCATTCTGCATCAATCTCAAATCTTCTAAAAAATTTAATGCGCAATCCCAGGTTTGTCATATACGTCGTTTCCCAGCTAAGAGAGGGATTGGGGCTCAAAGTCATTGCCACCCCCGAATTATTGTTATAATTATAACTCTCACTATAAGAATACACCCCCTCGGATTGCCTGTTGCCCAGACGGGAATTTCCGTTGGTTCCATAACTTCCCTTAATCTTAAGAATATCAATGTAAGGAACATCAAAAAAATCTTCTTTGTGAATATTCCAGGAACCAGCAAGTGACCAAAAATTGGCCCATCTGACATCTTCACCAAAAAGTGAGTTTCCATCTCGGCGGTAGATTAAGTTGAGATAATATCTCGTATCGTAAGAATACCCTCCTCTAGCAAAAAATGACATTGACCTGTCAAGGTCGGAACTGCTACTCCCATCCTGGTCTTCCGAGTAGGCAATCTCTTTAATGTGGTCGTTAACAAATCCTTCTCCACTAGCACTTACAGAGTTTCTTTTTTGAGATTTCATTTCAAACCCAAACATACCATCCAGATGATGCTTTCCAATGGATTTTTCATAATTTATCCGCTCAATATTTGTCCAGTATAAAAAATTGGAATGTCCACGTGAAGAGTAACCTATTGGCTCACCATCAGTAAGCGACATGCCTGACCAATTGGTTCTGGCGCGATACCTGTCCTCATAGTAGCTCTGATAATCTACTCCAATTTGAGATGTAATGGACAAAGAGCTATTGAAATTATATTGAAGTGAAATATTACTATTTGAAGCAAAAGTTCGTTGTGTATGGTCGTTTTCCTCACGTTCGGCTACACTGTTGTAAAACTTGGAAGTTTTCCAATAAGGATTTCCATTAACATCCATTCCGTCAATATATTTATTATACAACCTAAAAGAACCATCATCGTTGTAAACTGAATATATCGGCAGAAATTCATAATAATCACTTCCCGGATTAAAAATTTCGTTAATGTTATAGGATGCGCTAATTCTAAAACTGGCTGTTAGCTTTTTCCCTAATTCCAAATCATCATTGATGCGAAGTGAAAAACGGTCTTGGCTGTTCCCCAATACTGTTTGTTCCTCCCGGAAATAACCACCGGAAATAAAATAGGTAGAATTATCATTTCCTCCGCTAAGCGTAAGATTACCTTGATAAGTATGGCCTAAACCGTAAAAAACGTCATACCAGTCGGTAGAAGTAGTGCTGTATTGATTCAAATCATTATCCTGAAAAGGGAAATAAGCCAAATCTTTTCCCGCATTAACATAGGCTTCTTTGGCAAGCATCAGATACTCCTCTGCATTTAACACTTTAAACCTTGTCGATTCGTTGACCCTTGCAATCCCATATCTACCGGAAAAATTAATTCGGGTATCTCCTTTTTTGCCTTGACGGGTGGTTATAAGAATTACTCCATTAGCCCCGTTGGCACCATAGATTGAAGTTTCCGAAGCATCCTTCAAAACCGTAATAGATTCAATATCTTCTGGATTGATATAGGATAAAGGACTTACCGATACTTCCATCCCGGTAATCATATTGGTTCTGTCACCGGTAAAAATGGGTGTTCCGTCAACAATCCACAGAGGTTCGTTAGAAGCTGAGAGTGATGCCTCGCCCCTCACTCTCGTATTATAACGTGTTCTGGTACTCGAAGGTGCATCTGTATTGGGGTCAATTCTAACACCGGGAACAATGCCATCCAATAAAAGGTCCACTCTTCCCGATGGTAAGGTCTCTATATCTTTAGCATTTAACTGAAAAGCACTTCCGGTCATATCAATTTGATTTTGTTTTTTCCCGTAAGCACCAACGACCACTACATCATCGATAAAAATCTCATCGGGTTGCATCACCACATTGATTTCATTTTGGTCATTTACAGCCACTTCTTGATCCCTCATCCCAATAAAAGAAAAACGAAGTACTTCCACCATTCCATTACGAACACGTATACTGTAATTCCCTTCTGAATCTGTAACAACACCATAATTGGTGCCTTTTAAAATTATATTTACACCGGGAAGAGGTATATTTTTTTCATCCAATACCTTTCCGGTTATTATTCTTTCCGATTGCGGATTTTTGTTATTCTGTTGATTTTTTTGATCTTGAGCTTTACGAAATATAACTATTTGACGACCGTTTATTTTAAATCCATTTTGTGTATCTTCAAATACCTTTTTAAGGACAGATTCAAGCTCCTCACCAAAAGCAATAACATCTACTTTTCTTTCTAAATCAACATTTTTTTCACTATAAATAAAGATATACTCGGTCATGGATTCTATCTCTTTAATTACATCCGCTACCGAAACATTTTTTAATTCCATGTTTAATTTAGTCCGGTCACCCTTATCATGTGGGTAAGCCATCATGAATCCGGAAATAAAAAAAACAAATGCTAGCATAGCTAACGGCCTTAAAGGTTCTAAAACCCTTTCAATACTTTTTCCTGTTCTTCTTTTTCTCATGAATTCTCGTATCTCTAGTTTATTATCTGTATATTTTAAACATAAAATACCCCTTTGGATTTATAAAATAATCCAAATCAATTGAAAAATTTAAATTAATCTGTAAAAGAAAGTTAGGACAGATATATCTAATTAAACTGCCCCTTTGAGCCGCAATCTTTATTCAGTAGAATTTCTACTGTACACAAAAATACTGTCATTCAACATCTTATATTCAATGCCTGCAACAACAGTCAGATTTGTCAGAACGGAATCAATCGAATTATACATACTTAATTTTCCACTAATTGGAAATGTATGACTAACATCTTCTGCATTATAAATAAATTTAACATTATAAATTCGCTCAAGTTTTGCTAAAACATTAATTATATTTTCATTGGAAAACTGATACCAACCATCCTTCCAGGATATAAATTGTTCTATATTGTCTTCTCTCTTCACTTGCATCTTTTTTCCGGATTTCACATAAATGGCTCTATCCCCCGGCTTAATGGTAACTTCTCGATTAAATATACTTTTCAGGGGAATGACCTTTACACTTCCTTCCAGAAGAGCAGTTTCCACTTTATCGTCAGTTGTATAAGCCGAAATATTGAATTTTGTTCCTAATACCCTAATGATAACCGATTCGGTTTTTACAAAAAATGGTTTATTCTTATTCTTTGCCACTTCAAAATAACCTTCTCCTTCAAGAAAAACGGTTCTATTATTTCTTCTAAATTCCTGAGCAAATGCCAACCTACTACCGGCATTTAACCATACTTTTGACCCGTCCGATAATACCAACTTTGTCTGCCTGCCAAAGGGCACTGTAACTTCATTCATCAATACATATTCACTATTTTCATCCTTTGGCACCACATTTTTCACAATGCTGTCGCCTCCTATCCGTACGGCATTTTCTTTTTCCAATACCTCTATTTCTTTCTTTTCACCATCCAGTTTAATCTTCTCGCCTTTTGACAGAAACAAAACCGGTTCATCGGAATAAATCCATGCTTCACCAGTTGAAAATTGGTATGTCGCTTCTTTATCCTTTAAATGCCAATACCCATATACTCCTATTGAAAGAATCACCAACATCATTGCCGCAACTTTGATATACTGCCTGATACCATATCTGACAGCTCCAAATACCAGTTCTTTTCGACTGTCAGAAACAATTCGGTTCCATAGTTGTCGTTTAATTGAGCTTGGCATCAATGGTACCGATTCTTTCGCACAAAACAGACGTACTAAGTTTCGTGCCTCTTCTAACACAACCTGGTCTTCCTTTGAGCAGTTGGCAACTTCTTTTTCCCATTCAGTGTCATCCAGCTCCGAAATAATAGATAGAAATGAAGAATCCTCAATCAGTTCATCTATCGAAAGCCCCGTAAATTTTGTCAGTTTCATCCTGTTTAAAATTATAAAGGTGGAAAACGATGATTTGTGACAGTTTTTTATATTTTTTTTGCAAAAAAATTCTATTTCCCTCTTATTTAGATTAATACAAATAAAAAATTAAGCTACCCAATAAAAAAGCGACCTAAGAAATGATTGAGCAAATGATTTTTGGATTTTTTCTGTTTTATCCAGTTAACTTTAAAGCTTCTTCCTTAATATTTGTATAGCCCTGGACACCAGTTGACGAGCTGTATCATATGGAACATCCATAATTTCACATATTTCTTCATATTTCAAGCCACAGGTAAATTTATAATACAATATTTCCTGTTGACGAGATTTAAGCGATCGAACAGCCTTGTACAAAGACTCATTTCTGGCCTCAATGGTTTCTCTTTCCAGAATCTCCTCTTCGATGGAAAAAGAAATTTCATCTGAAGAACTATTGGCGGTATCTATTGAAGAATATCTGCCTGCTCCTTTCAGCATTTTCAATATTTGACGGCGAAAAGCTTTAAGAAGATATAACCGAATATTATCCGTATTACCCAAGTTTTCTCTTGATTTAATTAATGTCAGAAATAAATCATGAATCGCATCCAACACAATTGCTTCATCGGATGTAAATTTAAGTCCAAAGTGATACAAAAAATCGGCATGTTGATTATATATGGTCGATAGAGCAGAATTATTCCCCTGCTTAAACTTCATCCATAGTTTCTTATCATCAGCCATACAAATTTTATATTTGCATTCTCATAAAATCCATCTAAGTTATTTACTTAAGAATTCAAGTAAATCTTTAGGCAATAATCAATAGTGTAACCATCACAAAAGATTATTGATTAACCACAAGAAACCTCTTTTGCTTTCGGTCTACGCACTCTTTATACATGTTCTTTTGTGACCTTAAGCTGCAATGCTCATTTCATTCAGGCATTTTATGTATCCTAATCTCAAATGCTGGTTAATATCATAGGATAATCCAAACACTGAAAATGCCTTTACAAAAAAATGCGAAAATAACATATTTCTTTGGCCCAATACCAACTTATTCATTACAAATGGTTACTATAGTGTTTCCCAAATAATAAAAACTAATTTTTTCATATAGCAAGTTAAAAACAATTCAATTGGAAGGAACTTTGAAGTTCCGTTTTTCAAATCAAAACAAATTGGATATTTTTATGTTTCAAATTTGTCTTGTTCGATAAAATATATCTTATTTAAAAATTAAACAGTATGAACCTAAAACAATTTTTTCTATCTCTAACATGGCTTCTTACCCTTCCGGCTGTGCTCTTAGCCGAAGAAGCCCGATTAATGCGATTTCCCGGTGTTAGCAATGACAAAATTGTTTTTACCTATGCCGGCGACCTTTATACTGTCCCAATTGAAGGTGGTGTAGCGCGAAAATTAACATCGCACAAAGGCATGGAAATGTTTGCCCGGTTTTCTCCTGACGGCACACAAATTGCTTTCACAGGCCAATATGATGGTAATACCGAAGTGTATGTAATGCCTGCCGAAGGGGGAATACCTAAAAGGCTTACTTATACTGCTACTCTGGGGCGTGACGATGTGTCGGACCGTATGGGACCCAATAACATTGTTATGACCTGGACGCCCGACGGGAAAAGCATCGTATTCCGCACCCGCAAAAAGTCATTCAACTCTTTTAAAGGGCATTTATATAAAGTGCCGGTGGATGGAGGAATGCCAGAACAATTACCATTCCCCGAGGGCGGCTTTTCCTCTTTCAATTCTGATGGCACCAAACTAGCCTATAACAGAGTTTTTAGAGAATTCCGTACCTGGAAGTATTATCGCGGCGGGATGGCTGATGAAGTTTGGATTCATGACTTTAATACCCATGAGACAAAAGCCATTACCGACAATGATGCCCAGGACATCTTTCCCATGTGGATTGGTGATGAAATCTTTTTCCTTTCGGACCGCGACCGTACTATGAATTTGTTTGTTTACAATATCAAAACCGGAGAGACTGAAAAGGTAACCAACTTTACCGATTACGATATTAAATTTCCTTCCTGCAACGGGAATACCATTGTCTTTGAAAAAGGTGGTTACATCTATACTTTTAATGCCAAAACCAGAGAACTTAAACAGGTTCCCGTAACAATTAATAATGATATGGTTTTGGCCAGAAATGAAATAAAAGATGCTTCCGGTGATATTAATGCCGCAAGCCTGTCACCCAATGGCGAACGGATATTGTTTTCCGCAAGAGGAGAACTCTTCTCAGTACCTGCCGAAGAAGGGCTTACCTATAATCATACTCTTTCACCGGGTGTTCATGACCGCGACGGCGAATATTCCCCCGATGGCAAATGGATGGCATGGCTCTCTGATCAAAGTGGTGAATATGAAATATGGATTAAAGCTGCCAATGGCGAAGGTGAAGCTATTCAGCTAACCTCCGGTGGTGATACCTACAAGTTTAATCTTGGATGGAGTCCTGATAGCCGTTATATTGCATGGAGCGACCAACATTATCGCCTTATGGTTACAGAAGTTCCTTCAGGAAAAACCAGGATGATAGCCAAAAGTAATTTTTCACATTTGGATGATTTTGCCTGGAGTCCCGACAGCCGATGGTTAGCTTTTACCGATGGAATGCCAAATCGGTTGGATGTTATCAAGGTGGCCAACCTCGAAACAGGCGAGGTGAAAATGATTACCGAAAAATGGTATGACTCAGGTTATCCTTCCTTCTCCAACGACGGGAAATATCTCTTCTTCAGTTCGCAACGAGACTTTAGCCCCGTTTACAGTGAAACGGAATGGAACCATGCCTATATCAATTCTTATCGCATCTATTTTGCCATTCTGGATAAAGCCACGCCATCACCCTTCGCACCTGAAAATATCGATGTAAACCCGGTTGAAGAGAAAAACGATAAAACTTCAGACAAAAAAGCCAAAAAAGAAAAAGACAATGGTGATAACAAGGAATCAAAGGTTAACGTCGAAATTGATTTTGATGGCATTGCCCAACGCATTGTGGCATTGCCTATTGAACCGGGACTCTATTATAATATTAGCTGCGTAGACGGAAAAGTTTATTATAACCGACGTTTCCAGGTGCGTAAGGATAATGAGGGATTGTTTGTATTCGACCTTGATAAAGAAAAGGAACAGTCATTAGGCGATTATTTCTATACCCTTTCGCCCGACAATAAAAAAATGCTCGTTGGAAAAAACAAAAGATGGAAAGTTATTGGCCTTCCTTCTTCTTCCATCTCGATCGACGAGCCTGTGGACCTCTCAGGCATGAAAGTGAAAGTAGACTATAGAGCCGAATGGAAACAAATTTTTGATGAAGCGTGGCGGCAAATGCGTGATTTCTTCTATGTAGAAAACATGCATGGTCGTGACTGGAAAGCCATTCATGACAAATATGCTGTTTTGTTACCCTATGTAAACCATCGTAACGACCTCAACTACGTAATCGGTGAAATGATTGGAGAGCTGAACGTAGGGCACGCCTATGTTAATACCGGGGAAAAACCCTCGGCCGAACGGATTAAAACCGGACTATTAGGTGCCACATTCCAACAGCATGAATCCGGATACTTTAAAATTACCGAAATATTAGACGGAGCGCCCTGGAGTGAAAAGATGTATTCACCATTACAAGCCCCGGGTGTAGATGTCAACGTAGGTGATTATATTCTGGCTATTGACCGGCAGTCGGTAAAACAAGCAGATAATATCTATGAATTACTTGTAGGAAAAGCCGGGCAAACTGTTGAGTTGTTGGTTAACAGTAGGCCTGAATCCGACGGTGCCAGACGTGTACTGGTTACTCCCATCGACGATGAAAGTGAACTCTACTATTTCAAATGGGTTAACGATAACATCCGAAAAGTGAATGAGGCCACCAACGGACGTGTTGGTTATATTCACATTCCCGACATGGGCCCCAACGGGTTGAATAAGTTTGTGCGTTTCTTTTATCCCCAGTTGGACAAAGAAGGACTTATCATCGATGACCGTGGTAATGGTGGCGGAAACGTATCTCCAATGATTCTGGAACGTCTGGCCCGTGAAGCCTACCGTGTTAACATGAGAAGAAATTCTCCCGAAGTAACACCCGTACCCAACGAGACCCTTGTAGGACCTAAAGTAGCGCTTATCGATAAATATTCCGCATCAGATGGCGATTTATTTGCCTTTGGATTTAAAGCGCTGGGCATCGGCCAAACCATAGGAACCCGCACATGGGGCGGTATTGTTGGTATCACCGGTTCACTCCCATTCATTGACGGAACTCAGTTACGAATTCCTCAATTTACATCGCTCTCAATGGATGGTAAATGGATTATTGAAGGGAAAGGTGTCCAGCCCGACATCGAAGTGGAAAACGACCCGTGGAAAGAATTTAACGGCGAGGATGAACAGTTGAACAAAGCCATTGAAGTGGTTATGCAACAACTGAAAGACCGCAAACCGCTGCCCACAATTCCTGAAGCACCGGTTAAATGATAACATTGGACTTTTACGCTGAATAAAGCAGAAGCCAAAAATTAAACCCCTGATGGTAAAATTCTTTACTGTCAGGGGTTTTTAGTATCATTTACTTCTCAATAACTTTATATATTCATGAAGTCAATAAATTTCACTTATTTCACTGATATATTGTTTATTAAAAGTAGTCTTCAGTGGTTAGTCTTTAGTCATTAGTTATTTAACACTAACCACTAATGACTGTTGACTATTGACTAATGACTATTGACTTCTTCTGCCTTCTGCCTGTGCACTTCTGCCTTTATTTGTGGCAAAAGTCGCCATGCTCGTTTCATTTTTGACAAAAAGCCTAATCCTCTATTTATGTTACACCTAAAAAAATAAAATTAGCTTACTATTGTATTCTTTTTTAATGTTTCACCCAATTTGGTCAAATTTAGTGTGGGTAAAACCACTGGTTCAAAGCCGGAGAGATTTGTAATTGTAGAAATATAAGCTCTAATATACGGGAATAATAAGGCAGGAGCATTAATATAAAACAATTTATCCAATGTATCTTTTTCTATCTCGTTATCAAAAGAATAGTTTGCAACAGCCTCTATTTCAATATTCAAAACATTATCCTCATCCTTTATTTTTACACCCAAGTGAAGCTGAAAAATTGATTTATCCTTAAAAATGATACCTCGTGGGTTAAAATCTAAAGTCAGTTTTTGGGCAGGTTTTTTATCTTTTCGCTCAATTAATGACCGAACAATACTAAAACCTTTAAATTGAAACTTAGAATTTTCCATAAATATTTTAAGCAGCAATGGCTAAATAATCAACACTGATAGGATCAACTTCTTCTGAAACCCCTAAAAATTCAAACTCTATACATGATGTTTCAGACTCGAAAATAAAATCCGAATAACCAAGTTCAAACTCAGGACTCTTAATTTCTGTAAGAGAATTTTCTGAAATAAAAATAATGTTTTCAGTAGGAAACAATTCCTCGAATTCATCCTCGATTCGGGTTTCTTCCAGCAAATAATCCTCATTATTTTCATAAAGATTAAGAGGAATAATTTCAATGATATGGCTATGCGTATTTTCTCTGTACTCATAACGAATTTTTGCTTCACTAAACTTGGAAGCAAGAAATTGCAATCTCTTCTTTATAAATTCTTTGGGGTTCATAACTTCAAATTGGTTATTAGATAACTTCTAATTTCTTCAGCTTTTTCCAAAGCTTTTTGCCCATTATCATAATTTATTTCAATGTTTTCGTAGTCAGCTTCTATTCTAAAATTTTGTAAATCCTTTATATTGCGCCTAAGATTTTGCACTTCACGACTTTGTTCAATTTTCTTTAATTCTCTGATTATATAATCAATAACATACTTATGTGTAGATTGTTTTGGATTGCCCGCAATACTTGCTGTTTGTTCTTTATAAGTTGTTCCAAAAAAAGATTTAATGGCATACTTCATTAACTGAAAACAACTATAATAAGAGCAATGAACACTTGGTGCATATAACCCTTTTGAAATAAGCACCTTTGCTGCATCTATATTAAAATCAGACTTTTGCCTAAGGTAACTCATATCAAATAAGAAATGCAAAGTTATCTTTTTTCAGAAACTCAAATTTATAAATTTCCTCAAAAATTTAAATGCAAATAGTTTAATTTGTTTCCTAACATAAATATAGATTATCTATATAACAACGGAACATTTTTTGGATTTAGCCCTCTAAGTTGTTGAAATCAATTTATTGTTTCTGAATATCAGAATCGAATAACACTTCTTCATAAGAAAGTCTTAGCTTTCCTTCACCAGACCATGTCGAAATTATAGAATTTGATTCATCGCCTTTACTTAGTTATTGCCTAACACCCGAACGGGTGTCTGATAAGCACCCGAGCGGGTGTCTGGTAAGCACCCGAGCGGGTGTCTGGTAAGCACCCGAGCGGGTGTCTGGTAAGCACCCGAGCGGGTGTCTGGTAAGCACCCGAACGGGTGTCTGATAAGCACCCGAGCGGGTGTCTGGTAAGCACCCGAGTGGGTGTCTGGTAAGCACCCGAGTGGGTGTCTGGTAAGCACCCGAGTGGGTGTCTGGTAAACACCCGGACGGGTGTTAGATAACAACCTATAGGACAGTTAATTGCAAACATCAGAGAGCAACTGATATCGATTAAAGGGAGCAAAATACACTGAACATAAAAAAGTTAGCTTAATCCTGCTTGCAGAAAATGGCATAATCAAAAGCATATGGCAGGTTTAAGCTAACCTTTTTATAAGTATAAACTAATTAAGCACTTATCAATGCTATTATTTCAGCATATTTCCAAGTTTAATTCCGAAATAGAGCGTTCTTGGCAGGGCAGGTCCATAGATATAAGCCGGGTCACGGTCGATACCGGTATCAAAATCATCCTGAAATGAGTTGAATATATTTTTCATACCAGCATAAAATTGTAGTTTAGCTCCATTTATAGGAATGGTATATCGAACTTTCATCCCAAAGTCAAAGAATGGGTCTGATTCACGCAACACACTTTCGTTGTAAGGCACCAGCATTGAACCGGTATAATTTCCTGTGGATGAAACACATAACTTTTTAGTAGGGTCCCAGTCTATGGTAAAATAACCATAATAATCGGGGGTACGGAAAAAGCGGGTCTCATTCAGTTCGTGCACCTCTTCATATTCGCTGCGCTGAATGGTGAAACCGCCTTTAAACTCCCATTTGTCAGATGGCACTAAATTAGCTTCAATGTTGATCCCTTTAACAGTTGCTCCCCCTTCGGCATTAACGCGTGTATAAATTACGACACCATCCTCGTCGGGCTCACCAAACTCATTGGCAAAAGCATCATCCAGTTGGGTATAAAATCCTTCTACCAATACCCCCATATAAGAATTTCCCAATTGCCGATTAAAATCGAGCGAAACCATATAACTGTGACTGGTTTCTTGTTTCAAATCATCGGCATTCTCATGAATTATTTTTTTTGCACCCGATGTTTCGATATGCAAATCTTCATCAAAAATTTGAGGCGCTCTGTACCCTTGCGAATAGCTGACTCTGGCCTGTAACGACTCGACAATATCGTATTTCAGCGTAATTCTTGGACTTAACACATCTCCTGAGGTAGAAGAATTTTCCGCATCATCTTCAATAGAATAATGGTCGAACCGAGCCCCGACCGAAACATTGAGCTTATTAATGTCAAATTCATATTGAGCAAACATACCAAGAGTATTAGTTTCCTGGTCTGCCACAATGCGGTTTTCAATATAAGGACCATCTTCCACGGTAAAATTAGGATCTTCCAGATCAGGATAGCCCAACTTTTTATCTTTCAGCCAGGCACCCACATCTTCAATGCCTAATAAAAGGTCAGAATTCAGAAAGTGCCAATTATACTGGGCCCCGACGGTATATGAGAAATCTTTGGTATTACCATAGTCGGCCAGCGATTGCTCAGCACCATAATAAGAGTCGCGAACCACATGCTGTCCGGAAGCATAAACCGATAGCTTGTCTGCATCACGGAAGAAACGGTCATATGCCAAAGCGCCGGTTGTAATATTATGGTCAACCGATTCGGCAATATCGGCCATGTGTTCAGGCATATCAAATTTATTTCCCCCTCGCCTACTCTCTTTAATATTAAAAAAGTCGGCGGTTAACTTATCCCGTGTACCAAATCGGTGAAAAACTCTTCCTCCGATGGTGGTATTTTTCAATTCGGTAAGTTCGGAAAATGAATCATCGTTAGCATCAAAGGGTTCACGGTCGCGGTAAAAACCATATATCGCCAATCCGGTCTTATTATCATTCGAAACCACTGATGCATTGAAATTGACAGTATAATCTTGCGCCGGGTCGCCGGCACCATCAACACCAATTCCGGATATACTATTTCCTGTTCCAAACTCGTATGAGTTGTTAATTGGGTCTTTAAGAATTAAATTTATGGTACCCGCAATGGCATTGCTGCCGTAGAGGGCCGACCCTCCCCCACGGATAACCTCAATGCGTTCAATCATGTTCGAAGGAATCAGCTCCAAACCATAAACGCCAGCCAAACCGCTAAAAATGGGACGACTGTTAATGAGAATCTGAGAATAGGGCCCTTCCATACCATTCATACGAACCTGTGAAAAGCCACAGTTTTGACAGTTGGTTTCCATGCGCAACCCCGGACAAAAATTGAGCCCCTCACTTAAAGTGCTAACCTGAGCCGTTGCAAAAAGCTTGGGCGTAAGCGTATTTACAATGGTAGATGATTCCCGGCGGTTAGTTTCGTTCCTATCTGCTGTAACAACCACTTCTTCTACGCCTAACACATCTTCCTGCAACTGGAATTTTATCTCTTTAGTTTCATTACCTTTTAATTCAACTTCAACAATTTGTGGCTTATAGCCCAAAAATTGAGCTTTAACCTGGTGGTGTCCAACAGGCAGGTTAATGAGCCGATAATGTCCGGTCTCATCGGTAGCCGTACCAATAGTTGTATTGACGATACTTACATTGGCAAACGGAATATGATTGCCGTCTTGGTCTACCACATGTCCAATGATATTGGCATCTGACCTCCATTTTTGTTGTGCTTGAATAGTTATGGATGCGGTTAATAATGTTAATGACAGGAAAAAATATTTAATCAACTTCATATACAAAAAATTATTAAATGGTTTAATGGATGAATGGGCTATTGTTATGTGCTTTTATATCTTCATTCGTAAAAAAAAATTACTTATTTCATTGAACTATTACTAATTATGATTAATCGTTAGTGGTTAGTCTGTTTGGCACATCATTTTAAACCAAATGATTAGATGATTAGACACAAGATATAAGATGAGGGTTTTGCATCGGATTTATGCCTTTAAACTCATCGCCCAACAGCCTATCGGTCAACAATCTAATTGCCTATTCGCCTAGTGACCTATTCGCCCACCTGCCTGACTACTTTATTGGGTTGGCCATTCTGATTTTTAATGAAAATAAACAATTGATAATTGAACAAGACAATACTTCCCTGTCCCGATCAATAATCAATTTTAATAATCATAATTTTTAAACGATTATCCGACCGGCAATCAAATAAGACAACTTAAATATCAAGCAGATACACTCAGCAAGGACCTTCCGGCAAGGGAAGAACACTAAAAAAGGAGTTAAAATCGATTGAAACGAGCAGGCCACCCCAACCCACAAAAATGGTATGTTTAAATTTGGTTAAGCCATGCGGGTCCCATTCGGCTAATGAGTTAAATTAAATAGAAAGGGAGGCTCTCTACCCTTATGCATTATTAAAAAGGGAGAGAAATTAACCGACAGGTTGGTCAGATAAAAATCTTTCCTTACAAAAGGATTAACCAATGCAATGATAAGAAAGAGAATAGGAAAAAGAAGACTCAAATTATCCAAATAATGGAATTGAGCATTGGAATGATGGTGCGAAGTCGCATCATTTTGCCCGCTTTTTTTAAAAGGATGGGAATGGACAATTACTTCTCCGTTTGCATTGATATGCGTATGAACAAATAAGGCTCTGTTAACAATAAGCAAAACCATTACAACACCTAATATTAGTGCTGTAAATTGGATTAGTTTATTTTGATGGCCTATTTGCATCCGAAAATCAATTGAGTTGAAACATGTTCTGTTTATACTATATTTATATGATTAGGTAGCATGCGGATAATATTCGTACTTATGATGACATGCTTACCTTACGGATGCAAAAGTAATGGTTTTATCGTTTTTCTCTATACCCTATAGATTAGTGATATACAAAATACCAACAAAAGGGGATGTGGAATAAAAAACTGCCAAAATACTCTTTATTCCCCAAAATCAACATTTTATGATGACCTTTCAAGAGTTATTGACAGTCTTTACAAGAAATGACAAAAAGAAAAATAACTACTTTATGTTATATAAATTATTCAACCTCGATATCCATTAGGATATGCTCTTTCATGACCGAAGCACCTACATGGACATTTAGACTTTTAATAATACCGTTTACCGGGCTTTGAATTTCGTTTTGCATTTTCATAGCTTCAAGCACCAGCAAAGCTTCACCTTTTTTTACTTTTTGTCCGGGCGTGGCTAATACTTCAACAATTTTACCGGGCAGCGGGGCCGTTAATTTCAGAGAAGCATTCGCTGCTTTTTCCTTGATTTTTTTTGTACGTCGGTGAGCAGCTTCTGAAGTTATTTCAAAGCTGTAAGTATTTCCATTTACCGAGACGATACATTTGTTTTGTTTAAGTCGAATAATCTCACCTGAATGTTGTTTCCCGTCAATTTCAACAATGTATTCATCGGTATCAACTCTTTTTAAAGCCATTTCGTGCCGAGTATTTCCTATCTTTTGAATGACTCCCCTATTCACCTCCACCGGAATTTTTTTACCCTCGACCAGTACAATATAACGATTGCTTTTTGAACTCATAACTGGTATTTATTAAAAATTTATTCCCAAATAATATATTCATACAAAATTCACTTAACTCACTGCACTAATGATTATTAAAATAAGTCATTAGTGGTTAGTTATTAGTGATTAGTTATTAGTGGTTAGTTAATTGTCTATTTTGTGCATTAATCTTACCAAACTCTTCAAGCCATTCAATCTCATCATCTAACAACAAAATAACCTATTGGCCTATCGGCCTTTTCTGCCTGTGCACTTCTGCCTAAATATTTTTGTACATGTTCTTTAGTGACAATAGTTGCCATGCTCGCTTTATTTAAAAAACCGACTCAATCGCCAGGGACTCACGTTTTTCTCACTGATTTGCTGGTTATCGATACTGTTGATTTCATTCAGATATTTGGTCATACCAAGCAATATGGCCGCTACCAGTTCATTATCTTCCTGATAAAAGTTTTGTTCCAGCTCAGTTTCTATAAACGAAGTTGAATAATTACCTTGCTTAAAGGCCTCATTATTAAGCACCATTTTGAAGAAGGGCAAAGTGGTTTTCACCCCCTTAATTTTGATATTATTAATGGTACTAATAGCCGTTTTTAGTACAGCTTTTCTATCGGCGCCCTTAACAATAAGTTTGGCAATTAGTGAATCGTAACAGGAAGGAATAATATCGCCATCCACATATCCCGAGTCAACTCTAATTTTGCGCTTTCTGGGGAATTTAATTGTTTCAACAATTCCATTGTCGGGGGTAAAATCGGCCTGCACATCTTCGGCGTTAATGCGAAATTCTATGGCGCATCCCTTGCGCGTGATATCCTTTTGTGTAAAAGATAGTTTTTCGCCATTTGCAACCCTGAACTGTTGTTCAATTAAGTCAATACCCGTTATCTCTTCAGTTACGGGATGCTCCACCTGAATACGCGTATTCATTTCCATGAAGAAATGATTAAGATGCTCATCTACGAGAAATTCAACCGTTCCTACGCTATAATAACCTGTTGCTTTGCATAACCTGACAGCATCCTGTCCCATTTTATTTCTGGTCTCTTCGTCGAGTGCCGGCGAAGGTGCCTCTTCCAGCAATTTTTGATGTTTTCGCTGAATAGAGCATTCCCGTTCAAAGAGATGAACAACATTGCCATGTTGGTCGGCTAATACCTGGAACTCAATATGTCTGGGATTTTCTACATATTTTTCAATAAAAACAGCGGCATTACCAAAAACCGACATGGCTTCTCTGGAAGCAGCATTAAACATTCTGGGCAAATCATCCTCCGAGTATGCTACACGCATACCTTTCCCACCACCACCAGCCACAGCTTTAACAATGACAGGATATCCAATAGAAGCAGCTATTTTTTCTGCCTCGGCCAATGAAGTTATTACCCCGGTACTTCCCGGCAAAACAGGCACATTGTTTTTGATAGCGATATCGCGGGCCACCCCTTTGTTGCCCATTTGGTCGATATGTTGATGTGACGGCCCGATGAAAACAATGTTGTTATGCAAACATTCTCTAGCCAATGCCGGATTTTCAGATAAAAAACCATATCCCGGATGAATGGCATCAATATTATATTTCAAGGCCGATTCAATAATCTTATTGACGTTGGTAAATATGTTGTAGAAGGTTTCTTCGGTCACATCAATAATTTCATCAGCCGATTTCAAATAGGTGGCATTGGGTTCTTCATGTGTCATGAACATGAAGGTTTTTATCCCCATTTTTTTTGCTGTACGTGCTATACGTATGGCTATTTCTCCCCTATTGGCAATTAATACCGATTTAATTTTATTTTTCATAGAATATAAAATTAATGTCGAAAGTAACTCCCCTGGCAATAGGTTTGGATGTTTTCACAATTACAGGACCAGCGCTCCCAAAACACGTCAATGCCAAGAGTAAATTATTCCAACAACAGTGTATACTGAGTTAAATAACCTTAAGCCAAATATCTTAAAACAAAAATTCAGTATCAAAGCATTAGTTAAAGAGGGATATTTCCGTGTTTACGCGAAATTTTTTCTTCCACCTTGTTTTCCAATAGCGCAAAGGTATCGATCAGTACCTTTCTGGTATCGGCAGGATCAATAACCTCATCAATAAACCCTTTTTCTTCGGCTATAAAAGGATTGGCAATGTTCTCTTTATAATCTTGTGCCAGCTTTTTTCTCAACGCTTCGGGGTCTTCAGCGTTTGCCAAATCTTTTCGATTAAGAATTTTAACAGCGCCTTCGGGCCCCATAACGGCTACTTCAGCCGTAGGCCAGGCAAAATTAAAATCGCCTCCCATAGCTTTGCTGTTCATTACAATATATGCGCCGCCGTAGGCTTTTCTCAGGATAACGGTAATTTTGGGCACAGAAGCCTCGGCAAAAGCATAAAGAAGTTTTGCACCATGCAAAATAATAGCGTTATGTTCCTGGTTTTGTCCGGGCATGAATCCCGGCACATCTTCCAAAACAAGGATGGGAATGTTAAAAGCATCGCAAAAACGGACAAAACGGGCAGCTTTACGCGAAGCATTAATGTCGAGTGTTCCGGCTAAACACTTAGGTTGATTGGCAATTATACCAATCACCTGGTTGTCTAACCTGGCAAATCCGGTAACAATATTCTGTGCAAAATTTTCTGCTACTTCAAAAAAACTTCCCGTATCCACTATACGGTTGATAATATCAATAATATCGTAGGGTTTACCCGAATCGTCGGGAATAATCAACGAAATATTATCCAACCTGTTGGGTTCAATATCGTCGCGTCGGGCAATCGGCGGATGTTCAACATTATTTGAAGGTAAGTAAGAAAGTAACTTCTTAACTCCTAACAAGCAGTTTTCCTCATCGGAATAGACAAAGTCTGCCACACCTGAAGTGGTAGAATGAATTTCGGCACCACCTAAATCCTCAAAACTAACATCTTCGTTAAGAACTTCCTTTACCACGCCCGGTCCGGTAACAAACATGTGAGAGGTGTTTTTCACCATAAAACGGAAATCGGTTAAAGCAGGCGAATAAACAGCACCGCCGGCGGCAGGTCCTAAAATGACTGAAATTTGAGGAATAACCCCCGACGATTGCACATTGCGCTTAAATATACCAGCATACCCTGCCAAACTGGCCACTCCTTCCTGAATACGGGCGCCACCTGAATCAATGAGACCAATAATGGGATAACCCATTTTTAGTGCTATATCTTGCACTTTTTGAATTTTACGGGCGTGAACAGCCCCTAATGAGCCGCCTAAAAAGTTGAAATCTTGTACGTACAATAGAACCTTACGCCCATTTATAGTCCCATAACCGCAAATAACTCCGTCACCAAAAAAATCATGGTTATTATCCTGCGATTTGACATATGCATCTATTTCATGAAAACTGCCTTCATCCAAAAGCAAATCTATACGTTCTCTGGCTGTTAGCTTTCCTTTTGAATGCTGTTTCTGGTTATAGTCTCCGGAATATTGATTTTCCAGTTTTTCTTTTCTGGCATAAAACTTCCGGTAGGGTAATCTATTGTCCTGCATAATATTTTAACATTAGTGCTTTCAAATTTTTTTCGTACCTGCCTACACTCATCCTGTTCAACCCCTCTATTTGCCCAGGGACATTGAAATCAAAATACTTGCAATTTAAATTTTCATTATCTTCTATTTTATAAAACTGGTATTCAAACAATTATTTCCGCAAAAAAAATAAGATTTTCCGGTATATTTAACCATGCCAATATTGCTTTAACAATAGCATAAACAAAAGTCTTCTAAAAATGTTTTCCCCCAAGGATTCATGTCAGTTGTTATTTTTCACGGGAATAATGATAAAACTTTAGCATTTTATCAGGCTAACAATCTGATTAAATGTTAACTGAATTAAAACCTCAGAATATGAAATGCACTTACAAATTCCTTACATTCGTATTAAAATTTACTTATTTCATTGAACTGTTCTTAAAATTTGTCATTTGGGTTAGTAGTTAGTGGTTGGTCATTAATTTATAGTTATCTGATTTTAGTGCTTTGTGTTACCAACACTAATGACCATGCACTAATGAAATGACTTTAAGCTCCTTCTGCCTGTGCACTTCTGCCTATATATACGCATAATATAAACAGGCAACCAACGGCACGGTTTTTAAATGTGGTCAGTGCTATAATATTCACATTGAGTACAATAATATTAGTTTTAGCTTTTCAGCCTCCGAGGATAATTTTTTGTGGACTATTTCCGAAAAATAAATGAAGATTACCCTACGATAAGAAATCCATCACATAGAGATAGCCAAGACCTGTCAGGGTAGCCAACCCGAAACTCATCAGAGTGCCAACGAGCATATATTCAGTTAATTTTCGATCTCTGGCCTTTGAAATATCACTAAATCTGAAAATGGATTTGGCAGCAATCAGAAATCCAATGGCTTGCCACTGATTGAGGACAATGAAAGTAAAAATGAATAACCGCTCCAACATGCCTATATATTTGCCGGCACCAGGAAGCGACTCTTTAGAACTAATTTCGTTTAATGCCCATCCCGAAATCAGAGTCTTTACTATTACTGATGAAACAGACGTTAATAACAGTAATGCAGCAATGAACACCAACAATTGCACAGAAAACAGCCCTTCTAAATTCAAAGCAAAAGGTTCATTAAAATATGCCAACAAAAAAATTACTATTAAATGAAAGAGCTGGTCCACAAAAAAGAGCCACCTGTGATTAACAACTTTTTCCAGCTTCAGCTTTCCCAAATCAATAAAAAAATGACTACCAACCGAAATTAATACCAAAGGCCAATAATACCACCGAAAACCCAATAAGAGCCAAAGGAAGAACAGATGGACAAATAAATGATAATAAAAATAGCGTGATTTATATTGTTTCACCTTTTTGTCTTCAACCCAACGGTCGGGCTGAAAAACAAAATCACCCAGCATATGGGCAATTAACAGTTTTAGTGTCAGAGAAATCATATATTGGCAATTTTTTCTCTGTAAAACTCATCTAATTGCATCATTTCGTTAAATCCACCTCTTTTTAAAGCCTCACTGGCATTGCTTTGAGAAATATTTAATCGTTGGGCAAGTTCTTTTTGATTACTTCCGGGATGTTCTAAAAACGTTTTTATCACTGTAGCTACTTTAGGCGACCAGTTATTGGCAGTAAGCATCGCCAGTTTAAACATCATATTTAAGGTTTTATCCGTCTCACGATGGCCCGTTTTTATTGCCAGGGTTTGCTTCTTTAAATCATCAAAACACTCGCCCGAATAGATAAAAGCCGGCCCATTGGATTCGGTAATCCTTGCCGACAAATGAGTCACCTCTCCAACTCCTATGGCCATACGAACATCCAACTCGCTAACACATTTCATGGATGCCTTAATATGAAAGGTGGCCATTAATGCATATAAAGGTTCCACCATTAGTTGAAAACTATCTCCGCGAAAAATTTCCCATTCCGAAAACGCTTTGCCATGATGAGCAAGAACTGATTTCAGATTTTTAATCCAATTTTCCGTTTTCTTCTCGCGTGATCTTATTATATCACCCGTTATTACAGCTCGTTTCATTAAATCCAAATTTATTGAATTTTATATCAAAGTCAAAACTCATTTTTCAGAAAGTACTCAGTTACAAATATCGGCTCTGGAACCGATAATTACAAATATCGGCTCTGGAACCGATAATTGCAAATATCGGCTCTGGAACCGATATTTAAAAATATCGGCTATAGAGCCGATAATGCATTAAGGAACAAATTAACTTTAAACTAATTCCTGCATCTTAAACCCGTAAAAATGTTTCTTAAGAAACATTTGAATTTTCCATGAATAAATTTAATATTGTGTTGAAGTATGGGTATTAGACAAGTTTTCAACTTAAGGTAAAATAAAGATATACCCGAAAGAAAATTTGTTTATTGAACTTACAATTATTAATCGACAACAAACAAAAACAGATACACAGTTCTATGTCCGTAAAAATTCTAGCAACGGGAGATCTCCATATTGGCAAAAAATCTTCTGCTCTATCGACTGATGCCAAGGAATTAGCCACCAAACATACATGGGAGCAAATAATAAAAAGAGTTATAAATGACAATTTCGATGTTTTAGTATTGACCGGCGACATAGTAGATCGCGATAATCGATATTTTGAAGCAGTGGGGCCTCTTCAAGCGGGCTTTAACCGTCTACGCGAAGCAGGAATTCAGGTATTCTTGATATCCGGCAATCATGACTACGATGTTTTACGGCAAACGGCTGATCAAACAAAATATAGAAACATTCATATTTTAGGAGCTAACGGAAGATGGGAAACAAAAACAATAACAATTAATGGTCAAGAAATCAGGTTCGTTGGGTGGTCATTCCCCAGCCAACACGTAGCAATTAATCCATTATTAGATTTAAAGATCAACCATCAGGATATACCTACTATCGGACTGCTTCATACTGACCTGGATTCAAAAAAAAGCCACTATGCTCCTGTTAGAATAGAAAACTTTTTTGAACACCCGGTTGATGCATGGGTTCTGGGCCACATTCATAAGCCACAAACCATTCGAGATAACGCCCCCTTAATAAGCTACCCAGGGTCGCCTCATGCCTTAAGTCCTAAAGAACAAGGCATTCATGGACCTTTGCAAATCATGGTAGAATCAAAACATAATATTCGTTTTAATCAAATTCCTCTCTCACCGGTACGCTATGAAACTCTAACAATAAATATAACTAAGACATTAAACGAAGAAAGCCTGAGAAAATTAGTGGTCGATAGTATTCAAGAATTTAAAGAAGAGAACAGAGACAACTTAATAGAAGTTCGTTATCTAATTTTGGATCTGTTATTAACCGGCGAGCATTCCAATGTTCGGAAAATTGAAGAATGGATGTCTACAATACAGGAACATTTTAGCTATGAGGAAGCAATAAATATTTCGGTAAGAAAGATTGATTATGACCTCATGCCTGCCATAGAACGTCTCACCAATCTTGCTCAAGAAGCTTCACCGGCAGGTTTACTGGCTGAAACAATCCTTGCTATTCAAAATGGAAACAACACACCGTTACTCAATAACCTAATAAAAAAATGGAAAGATGAAGCCGAGCGAATCAACAACGCCCCCGTTTTTTATCGATTAAAAACCAACCACAGAACTATTGATCCTAATGATCATACGGCCAAAAGAGAAATATTAACACAATGTCGAAGACTGCTGGCCGAATTATTAATACAAAAGTCTGAAGAATGAATAAGCATGACCAAAGAAAAAATGGCATACCAAAAGTATGGTGCATCATTAAGTGCGCTGGCAGATTGAATGAACCGGCATTTAGTTGCTGGTTTTCGGTGCCAGTTAGATTGTTTGTAAGTGTAAAAAGTTTTTACTAATCAGTTACTATTAATCCCGAGAGTACTACGGTTAGAGCTTTTCAGCGCTCTGGCTTTTCTGCGTTGAATGCAATAACCGTGAGTCAGCAATTGGAATCAGGGAACAATGTACAAAACACAATTATGTCAGCACCACTAAACCAAGGAGTTAAAAAAAATTTTTACTAATGATAAAACAACCATATATCATACAAAAGCTACATATCCAAAAGCTTCCGGGGCTTCCTGATGGTTTACAACCATTTGAATCACTGGCGCCAAACATTAATATAGTTGCAGGCCCCAATGCTTCAGGAAAAAGTTCTACTGCACGCCTCATTCAACAACTAATCTGGCCCCAACGATCCAAGGAAATAAGAGCTAACGCTTTTATTTTAATCAACAATGAGCAACCATGGGAAATAAAAATTGATGCCGACCAGGTGATGCATCTCCATAATGGTAAACCCGATACCATTGCTGGGATACCGGCCAAAGAAGGGAGCCATCGTTATTTGCTGGCTCTGCAGAATATGATTACAGAAGAAGAAAGCGAAGCAGCAGAAACCATAATCCGTGAATCTATTGGAGGTTACGACCTCGATGGAGCCAAAAACAATTTAAAATATTCATCTTCAATTATTTCAAAAAATTCCGGCATTTACAATAAGGTTGAAAAAGCCTTTGATGAGTATCACGAAGCTTTAAGCTTTCAAGAAAAAATAAAAAAAGAAGAAGAGAACCTATCTCAACTGTATAAAGAAAAAGAAGAAGCTGAAAAAGCCAGAAAAAAAAGTGAATACTTTTCATTACTTCATGATTATCTAACCACTCAAAACGCATTAAATGAAGCAGCATCGGTACTGAAAACATTTCATCCCTCGTTAACTAAAATCAAAGGAGATGAAATAAAAATAATAGAAGATTATGAATCAAAAATAAAATCCTCAGAAGAAAGTATTTTAAAAGCTAAAGAGCAACTGGACTTAATTTACCAGGAACTAAATCAATTAAAAATTCCCGGCGACGGTCTACCCTCCGGAACAATTGAAGAGCTGGAAAATCGAACCGAACGTATTTCTGATTTAGACAAAGAGATACTCTCTTTAAAGAAAGAGATTGCCAACCAAGAGATTCAGGTAAAAGAGACATCAAACAGACTTGGAAATGATATTTCCCCTTATCAATGGCATGGGATAAACTTAAAAGACTTGGATGAATTAGAACGGTTTATGCCCAAAGCCATTAATGTTTTAAATCAGCAAACAAAATTAAAAACCGAAATAGAATTTATAAATCAGCAACTATCTCAGTTATTAAATCCCATAAACGATAGCGATAGAATAAGAAATGCCATTAGTGCCCTAAACAATTGGCTTACCGAGGCACCTAAAGAAAAAAACAGGCCGAAATGGTTGCTGCCGCTGCTTGTTATTGATGGAATTATTTCCATTGTTGCAGCTATGGTTTGGGGCTGGCCTGGTCTTATAGGCACCATTCCGCTTATTGGCTTATGGATTTATGCAACCATTGGTTCTTCACCAGAAGATAACCTCAATATACGCAAAGAAGATTATTTAAAAACGGGTTTAGAACCTCCTGTAACCTGGAATAACCAAGCGGTTATCAACAAAATAAACGATCTAGTAAAAGCGCTTTTTGATGCACGGAAATATGAGGAGCTCATCAATAAAAAAAATGAACTGAACACACATTTAAGAGATATAGAGTTTCAAATCGATGAGATTCGAAAGGTCCGGAATAACCTTGTCGGGAAGCTCCTGGTAGTTCCACAAATCGATGAAATTGCTCAAAATAATTTCCAAAGTCTTACATGGCTTTTAGAAAACATAAAAAAATGGCAAGATGCTCACTTAAAACTTACCTCACTCCGTACTGAGTCCGAACAACTGCAATCAGAATTTTTCCATCAAATTGAAGAATGCAACCGAATATTTACCGCAATTGGCATTGAAAAAGCTGCCGACCTGCAACAAATAAGGGCCAGACTTTCAGAGTTGAAAATGCAAGAAAAAAGACACAATCAACTAGCCCAGGAAGCTCAACGACTTGAAACTAACATCAAGTATGAAGAGCAACATTTACAAAGTAAAAGAAATGATTTAAATCAAATCTATTCCGAACTCAATATTGGCCACGAAGATAAACATCAAATCATTGCTTTAATCCATCAATTAAATGATTACAAGCATTGGAAGGAGAAATATGAAAAAAACAAGATTAAACTTGAAGAAAAGGAGATAGCATTAAAAAGACATGCACTGTATCCAATCTTAGGCCAGGAAACTTTGCAACTAACACCTGAAGAAGCAAATTTTAAGGCAAAGGAATTTTCCAGCAAGGCACAAAATTGGGAATCAATTTTCAAGCATATCAATGAAATCGAAAACACTGTTAAACATATCTCTCTCGGACATAAGTTGGAGGATCTATTAGCTCAAAAAGAAAAAGAACTGGATAATCTTCAGGAAGTATACGACAAAAACCTGTCGGAACTAACTGGCAATTTAATTGTAAACGAATTAAAAGAGGAAACACGCGACCAAAACCGGCCTCAGGTATTCAAAGGGGCTAATGAACTTTTTAATAAAATTACAGCCGGGCGATATGAATTACGCCTTACCAATGAAGAAACTATTTCATTCTCGGCATACGACACCTTGCTGAGAAAAGAACAACCTCTTTCCCAATTATCTACCGGCACCAGAATACAACTATTGTTAGCGGTAAAACTGGCTTTTATTGAAAAGCAAGAAACCTCCATTAAATTACCACTGCTGGTGGATGAACTTCTGGCCAATAGCGATGATGAACGCGCCTCGGCAATTATCAATGCTTTAATCGCTATCAGTCGGGAAGGACGACAGATTTTCTATTTCACTGCTCAAGAAGATGAAGTCAGGAAATGGATGGCCTTTTTAAAAGAACAAAATGATGTATCCTACAGTTTTATTACCATAAAAAATGGTACCTCTCCCAACAATAGCCCCTATTGGGAATCTTTGCTACAGGAAAAAAAGCTTTTTCATGCTGTTCCTCCACCTGAAGGGAAAAGTCATGACCAATACAGAAAATATATCAATGTACCTCCCTTCAACCTGTTGCAAAACGATATAACCATGCTGCATTTATGGTATTTAACTGAAGACGAAGACTTAGACTGGTTGTATTACTGTTTGTGCAGAGGCATTCAGCACTGGGGCCCATTACAAAGCTACATTCATAACCATGGTATTATCCCCGATTTAAAAGAAGACAAATGGGAACATATGGTTCAAAAAGCTAATTTATTGATGCATTTCCAGGAACTATTTTCCATTGGAAGGTCCAAACCCATTAATCGGGAAATTCTTCTGGAATCAGGCCAAATTTCAGCTAAATTTATAGATGCCGTAGCCGATAAACTTGCGCAATATAATGGGAATCCGAAATTACTTATCGAAGCTCTTCAAAAAGGCGAGGTTACAGGATTTAGAAAGGCTAAAATACAAGACTTGGAAGATTTCTTGATTCAAAACAATTATATTGATGAGAATTCACCACTCTCTTTCAACGATATTCTAATTAAATTACAGGCATTTATTTCAACTACTCAGATTACACCCATCGAAGCAGAACAATTTCTTAAAAGAGTAATATTCCACACCAAATCTAACCATTAGGCTAACGACAAAGCCCCCTGCAATTTCAGGGACGAGCTATCGTTCCCAAAGGGGGCTTAATTTGTTAGAATTAAAAGAGTGTTATTCCAGAATAATTAATAACAGAATAAGCAATGTCAAAACCTCAACCTTCCATTTTAGCTTTCAGATTATTTGCAAGCATTTCCATAAATGCTTCAGTATTGAGGTAATGCTCTTCTTTCAAGTCTTTACCGTGAATGGTGAGGGCCAAATCTTTAGTCATTTTGCCACTTTCAACAGTTTCGATACATACTTGTTCCAGCGTATGGCAGAAATTGATCAGTTCCTCATTGTTATCTAATTTACCACGGAAAGCTAGTCCACGCGTCCAGGCAAAGATAGAAGCTATGGGATTGGTAGATGTTGGTTTACCTTGTTGGTATTGACGATAATGGCGTGTTACGGTACCGTGGGCCGCTTCTGCTTCCATAGTTTTTCCGTCGGGCGTAACCAGCGTAGAAGTCATTAAACCCAAAGAACCAAAACCTTGTGCCAAGGTATCGGATTGAACATCGCCGTCATAGTTTTTACAAGCCCATACAAAGCCGCCATTCCATTTCAATGCCGCAGCCACCATGTCGTCAATCAAACGATGTTCGTAGGTTATGCCTAACTCTTCAAATTTTTCCTTATAATCACTTTCATATATCTCCTGAAAAATATCTTTAAACCGCCCATCATATTTCTTCAGAATGGTGTTTTTGGTAGACAAATAAAGCGGCCATTTTTTCATGATAGCCTGATTGAAGCAACTGTGAGCAAACCCACGAATACTTTCATCGGTATTGTACATGGCCAGAGCCACTCCATCACCTTCAAAATCGTAGACATGGTATTCCTGGGGTTCTGAACCATCTTCGGGCGTAAAAGTGATGGTCAATTTTCCTTTCCCTTTAGTTACAAAATCTGTAGCCCTATATTGGTCTCCGAAGGCATGACGACCAATACAAATAGGTTTTTCCCAGCCCGGTACCAATCGGGGTACATTTTTTATAATAATGGGTTCCCTAAAAACGGTTCCACCAATTATGTTTCGGATAGTCCCATTGGGGGACTTCCACATTTTTTTCAGGCCGAATTCTTCTACCCGATGTTCATCCGGAGTAATGGTGGCACATTTAATACCCACGTGATATTTTTGGATGGCTTTGGCAGCCTCCACGGTTATCTGGTCGTCAGTTGCATCCCTGCTCTGGATACTCAAATCATAATATTTAATATCCAAATCAAGGTAAGGTAGAATAAGCTGTTCCTTGATCATTTTCCAGATGACTCTTGTCATCTCGTCGCCATCGAGTTCGACAACCGGATTCTGTACTTTAATTTTCGCCATTTTTCAATAATTTGTATTTCTGTTTGGTGAAATAAACACTCAAATATTTACAAAGTTCATTATTAATTAAAAACATTATTCCAGATCGAGGTTAAGGGCATCTCTAAGTTTGTCAAGAACAGGATTTTTTTGTACCAATAATTTATATTTATCGGCCGCAGTAAAAGCTTTTGTGGGTTCACTTTCTTCGCGCACATATTCAACCTCTAGTTGTAACCTGGCATTTTTTAGTTCTTTTCTGAGAAACCTCATCAAAGGACCTTTCTCCCTCACCAGCTCAACTTCCTGCGTTTCATTTTGAAGCGGGAATACTACCGCATGTTTACCTTTAAGACGCGGCGAATGAGCCATTAACATACTAAATAACCTGGGATTTTTCGATTCAATGGTCTGGGCATAATTGGCCCAGGCTTTTTGCAACATTTCGGGTGTGACATCATTATCCCACGAAGGGTCAATTTCTGAATCAATTCCACTATGCGGCTGGTTCCCCTGTATATTGGAAGATTGTTCCGAGGTCTGTTGAAGGCTACTCAGTTTTTTTATTGAAAAACTTTTTAGTTTTTTGCCTGAATGTTTTGAGGAAATTTGATTGCCAGCAAAAGACGAGGGAGAACTTTTGGAAGCATTTATATTAGGTTTGGTTGTTTGGGTTGAAGTAGAGGTAGAATTTTCTGCATTAGTTTCTACTTTTTTTTTTCGGTAATAATGCGCGAAAGATTTATAAGCGCAAATTCGGTATGTAATCTTTTGTTTCGTGCCGAACGAAATTGCAAATCGCACTGTGTAGCTATATCCAAAGCTTTAACCAAAAAATCAACCGAACAACTCCTGGCCTGTTGCAGATATTTATCACGAATTGAGGCGCCCACTTCCAACAAAGGCAAAGTGGCTTCATCTTTGCACATCATAAGGTCACGAAGATGACTACACAGGCCTTCCACAAAGTGTCCTTCATCAAATCCATGCTCCAAAATCTCGTCCAAAATCAGTAATGCATTGGTAGTATCCTCTTTCAGGAAAGCATCAACCAACTTAAAATAATAATCATAATCTAAAACATTTAAGTTTTCGATAACTTGCTGATAGGAAATCCGCTTACCCGAAAAGGCAACAATTTGATCGAAAATAGACAAGGCATCCCGCATGGCACCGTCAGCTTTACGGGCAATGACATTGAGTCCTTCTTCCTCTGCTTCCACTCCTTCATTTTTGGCCACCAACTTAAGATGTTCAACAGCATCTTCTACACTGATGCGATTGAAGTCAAAGGTTTGACATCGAGATAATATGGTAGGTAAAATCTTATGTTTCTCAGTAGTAGCCAAAATAAAGATGGCATGCCTCGGCGGTTCTTCGAGCGTCTTAAGAAATGCATTGAATGCCTGCTGTGAAAGCATATGCACCTCATCGATAATATAGACGCTGTACTTCCCCATTTGGGGTGGGACCCGAACTTTATCAATAAGTGTACGGATATCATCTACCGAATTATTACTTGCAGCATCTAATTCATGAATGTTATAGGATCGGTTTTCGTTAAAAGCCTTACAGGAATCACATTCGTTACATGCTTCAAAATTAGCAGTAACATTTTCACAATTAATGGTTTTAGCAAAAATCCGCGCACAAGTAGTTTTCCCGACCCCTCTGGGACCGCAAAACAGATAGGCATGAGCCAATTGCTGATTTTTGATGGCATTTTGCAAAGTAGTAGTAATGCTGCTTTGTCCTACTACCGAAGCAAAAGTATTAGGTCTGTATTTTCGCGCAGAAACAATGTATTCCATAATAAATAACTATGAGAGCAACAAATATAAACAAAACCTCTGGTGCATACAACAACCCTTTTACTTCCGATTTCGAAGCATCTCATATATTAAAATGCCGGCAGCTACCGATACATTCAACGAGCCTATACTTCCTCGAACAGGAATGGAAATTTGTGCATCAGCAATCTTGAGCAACTGGGAAGAAACACCTTTATCTTCGGAACCCATAATAAGAGCTACCGATTCAGGATAATCAACTTCTCGATAATCCGTTTCAGCTTTTTCGGAAGCCGCAGCTATAAAAAATCCACGATTTTTTAGATGACGAAGCACAAAGTACAACTTTTTTTCACGGCATACAGGGATTCTAAAAAGAGCACCTGCCGACGTTTTTATGGCATCGGGGGTTACTGAAACGCTTCTTTTTTCGGGAATAACAATGGCGTCGACCCCTGCACATTCGGCAGTACGTGCAATGGCACCAAAATTCCTAACATCGGTTATTCCGTCCAAAATAAGAATAAATGGTGCTTTAGGTCTGGACAATAATTTGTCCAAAACCTCCTCAAATTTTTGATATTCTATTGGTGAGAAAAAGGCTACTACCCCTTGGTGATTCTTCTTAGTAATCCAATCTAACCGTTCAGGAACAACTCTGTCACACCGAATACCTTTGCTCTTTATCAAATCCTGTAATTCATAAACCAATGAACCTTTCAAAGTTTGGCTGATCAATATTTTATCAATGCTTTTCCCGGCATTTATGGCTTCCATAACAGGCCTTATACCAAATACAATATCTTTTTTCATCAGTATAAAATTTATCTAATTCATTGGTCTGATGGAACTCGCATGACTTAAAGTTTATACATGTTCTTATAGTGACAAATCTTTTTAGTCATGCTCGTTTCAACCGTATAAAATTTACTTACTTCAATGATATATTAATTCTTAAAAGTAGTCATTAGTGGTTAGTTCGTTAGTCACTAGTTATTTAACACTAACCACTTGTTGACTAATGACTAATCACTTCTTCTGCCTTCTGCCTGTGCACTTCTGCCTTGGGCTTTTTATACATGTTCTTTTGTGGCGAAAACCGCCATGCTCGTTTCATCCGTGTAAAGTTTACTTTACTCATTGGTTAAATGGAACCCGCATGGCTTAGGTTTATAATTAACCCTACAAAAACAAATACAATAATAGCACTGTCACTTCAGGTTGAAATTAAAACCAATAAGGATTTATGCATCCATTTGAATTCTCACATTTTTTAATTCTTCCAGTAGAGAATGCGCCTTTTCCCATTCAACCATCTTGCCTTCCATCTCTTTTTGTAATGTTTGATATTCTTCAAATAAGTTGTTATCCGTAGCATTGTCAGGATTTTCCAGTTGTCTGGATATTTCCTCCAATTTTTGTTCTATCTGGGCAATAGTATTTTCGGCAGAAACCACTTCTTTCTCAGCCTTTTTTATTTTTTTATTAAGTTCTTTCCTTTCTACAAAGGCAAACTTTCCATTATTCGGGCTATCGGTTTTAGATGATGATGCTGAATTAATGGAATCAGGACTTTTCGACACTTCCAACTCTCTAAAGTTTTCCATTCGTTTTTTCGCCAGAAAGTCGTATATACCTCCAATATGTTCTTTAATCTTTTTATTGGTAAACTCATAAACTTTTGAAACCAGACCATCCAAAAATTCACGATCATGCGACACCAGCAAAACAGTGCCATCAAAATCTTTTAAAGCAGTCTTTAAAATTTCTTTAGAACGCATATCAAGATGATTGGTCGGCTCATCCAAAACCAAAAAATTAGCAGGTTCAAGCAGTAAACGTACCATTGCCAGTCGGGTCCGTTCACCCCCCGATAACACCGCAACTTTTTTATCTACATCGTCACCCCGAAACATAAAAGCTCCCAAAAGGTCTCTAATTTTTGTTCTAATATCACCTACAGCAACCTTGTCAATTGTTTCCAGAATAGTTAAGTTTTCATCCAGTAATTCAGCCTGGTTTTGCGCAAAATAACCAATCTTGACCTGGTGTCCAAGTTTTATGTTTCCCTGATGGTCTAATTCCTGTAGGATGATTCGCGTCAAAGTAGTTTTTCCTTCGCCGTTTTTACCGACAAAGGCTACTTTCTCACCGCGTTCAATGGTAAAATCTATATCGTCTAACACTAAATGGTTACCATAAGATTTACGAATATGTCTTCCTTCAACAACAATTTTTCCTGAATGCGGTGCCGGCGGAAACTTTATATTTAATTTAGTATCATCAAATTCATCTACTTCAATTCTTTCCAGTTTTTCAAGATACTTGATTCTCGACTGAACCTGCACCGCCTTTGTGGCTTTATATCTAAATCGTTCAATAAATTGCTCGGTAGCTTCAATCTTTTTTTGCTGATTACGGAAAGCAGCTAATTGTTGCTCTCGTCGCTCTTTCCTTAACTCAATAAAACGAGAATACGGCACTTTATAATCATATACTTTTCCGAGTGATATCTCTAACGTTCGGGTGGTAACATTATCGAGAAAAGCTTTATCATGGGAAATGACGACCATAGCTCCATTGTAGGTTTTTAAAAACTCTTCGAGCCAGGTGATTGACTCAATATCCAGGTGATTGGTAGGTTCATCGAGCAAAAATAAGTTAGGCTTCTTCAATAAAATTTTTGCCAGTTCAATTCGCATTCTCCAGCCACCACTAAACTCAGAAGTAGAACGATTAAAATCAGAGGAATGAAAACCCAGTCCTTTTAACGTTTGTTCTATCCGGGATTTATAATCTTGCCCACCCAATATATTTAACCTGTCAGTGGCTTCCGTCAATTTGTTTATTAAGGCAAGATATTCGTCAGAATGATAGTCGTCTCGCTCACAAATAACTTTATTTAAACGATTTATCTCTTTTTCTAGCGATTTTATATCTGAGAAGGCTTGTTCAACTTCTTCAAAAACTGTAAAACGATTATCATGCTTCATCACCTGTGGCAGATAGCCAATGGTAAAATCCCGAGGCATGGTTACCTCACCGGATGTTGGCTTCTGCAAACCACTTAGCACTTTTAATAGAGTAGATTTGCCTGCGCCGTTTTTCCCAACCAACCCTATGCGGTCGTGCGGATTTATTAGAAAGGAAATATCCTCAAACAGGACAAAAGTACCAAAGTCAAGAGTCAACTGATTAACAGATACCATAAAACTGATTATTATTAATTTCGTTATTGTGCTACTCACATTCCCACGCCAGAGAATTAACCCTAAAACAAATCGAAGCTGTAACGGTCAAAATATCCGGGTAGCACTATATAATTGCTTCTAATACGAAGGTGATGAATCCATTTCGATGCGTTGCAATGCCGATGGAATGGATAATAATGGCACCCTTTTTACCTTATAATTGGGCAAAAATTTTAATAAAAAGAGGCCATCATTATAAAAACCACCCCAATTAGAAACTCTTTTAAACGAGAAATTAAATTGAACCAAATCAACATCAACCGGTTCGGGGCAATATTCGAAATGTGGCCCTTTTTGAGCCAATGACGAAACAAAAAAGTATGTTACATCAAATCCCCAGGCGCCGTAACGGGAATACCCGGAAGATGAAGTGGGACTTTGAAAATAGGAAGAGACGGCTTGTGGTTCAGTATGAAACCATTCATGGTATTTTTCAATAAACTGGCGGGTAACGGTCCGATCGTAATCAAAAGCAAAAAAAGTAAAAATCTGAGCATTCAATTGGAACATATCTTCCGAATTGATTGATTGAGCCCTTAACCATTCAGTCATTCCAATCAAATGAATGGGTATTTTATTTTTTTCGGAAAGACCTGCCAAAGTAGGCACAATTTTAGAAATGGTTGCCTCATTATTGGTTGGTACTACCACATAATTTTTCTTCGAGGGGTCGAGTAATGCTTCCAGGTTGGTTTGATCCGATTTTCCGGACATTTTATACTCGACATAGTTAATTTTTTTATTAAGAGCAAACTCGTTATAAAAGACTTTTTGCCTTAAAGATTTCATTAAACGGGAAGCATAAGGGTCATCAGCTTCGGGAAGAACAGCCAAAAGATTATAGCTTTCTGCTTGTCTGACTATTTCTGTGGCCATTTTGTCAAAAACAAGGGTGTCAGGTGTATTTACCTGGAACAGGTAAGGATTCCTGCTTAATTCAGGATTTACATTTGATAACGGATAGACTAATTTTATTTGGTGCTTTAAGGCAAAGTCGGAAATTGGTTTCAATTTTTCGGAAAGAGCCGGTCCGATAATTAAATCTACGTCACTCAGAACTTTTTCATGGACACGCAAAAAAGATTCCACGGACGTACTACCGGATGCAATATCATACACTTTTAACTCAACATTAACACCATCTTCTTTCAATCTATCGAGAGCTATTAGCACACCTTCATAAAACTCTTCAAAAACCATGGAACGACGAGCAATAACACGATTTTGCCGTTCCGTTTTTATTGTATCACCATTTTGAATTTTTTCAATAATATTAGCTTGTTGGGTAGCCCTCAAATTAAAAGGAAGCAGTAAAGCAATTTTTACGGGACGTATAACGCTGCCTATCTGCTCAGCATTAACACATAGGCTGTCATGCGCAACCAGTACCATTTTTCTTATAGAATCTTCGGGTAAGGTAGCAAAACCGGCCTCACCTCCATCCCTGCCGGGATGATGCATAATAAACCACCTGTCAGTAGGAATTTTTAAAACAACACCTTTTTTAAGGTTAGAAAAATCGACCTGTGGATTAACTTTTTGTATGATATCCATATCCACATCGTAACGTCTGGAAATGGAAAAAAGCGTTTCTTTTCGTCTTACCTTATGGAAATCAAACAAGTCTTCGTCTTCAGGTTGCTGAAAATCAGAGAAAATATCCTTTTTGGGGCGAGGGATACGAAGTATATAACCCGGTTTTAATTCATCCGGATTAATATCGGGATTAGCCTCTTTAATATCGTGCACATCTGTCTGATAGCGGCGACTAATAGAATAAAGCGTTTGCCCAGGTTGAATTTCGTGATAAATAAAATCGCCTTCTTTAATAGATATTTGGCTGGGTTCTAAAGGTTGCACAATAGCCAATTCATCACTTCCTTCCTTTTCTTTACGAGGAATTCGGAGATAAGTACCTGTTACCAAAATACCGTTTCGTACACCGGGATTATATTCTAATAATTCATTGATAGGAATTCTAAATTTTAAAGAAAGAGAATACAACGTATCTCCCGGCTTAATCTCATAAATAATAAAATCACTCTCGGTATCGGAAAGCAGCTCCTCCTGCCTGGTTACATTAACGGGCACTTTGATAATACTACCAACAATAAGAGCCTGTCTCGCTCCCGGATTGTATTTATAAATATCCTCTACATCTACTCCATATTTTTGTGAAATAAACCAAACCGTTTGTCCCTTTTCAACGGTATGTAAAATAAACCTATCAGAACTTTTCAGATCTTCCACACTGGAGTTTCGCCCTTTAATTATCGGAATATGTAAAATTTGTCCTTTTTGTAATACACCATCCAGTTGAGGGTTGGCATCCAGAATCTCCTGCTGCGTAACATTATACTGACGAGCAATAGAAAATAGACCTTCACCGGGTTGGATAACATGAAGATAGTATTCCTTTCCATCAATAATAATCCGTCTTCTGGTCAACTCACTATCCTGAGCTTGAAGAGAAAATATTGAGAACATCAAATGTCCGGCAAACAACAATAAGATAACTCTATTTGAAAAGTTCTTCATCATGATAAAAATCAAAAATTTGAAAACAATAAATCTACCGCATCATCAATTCCCGACAGATTGTTTTGCTGAAGATAATTAAATCAGGCAAGGCAAATAATTAAACTGAAATAAAAAACATATAAAAATTTTTTGCCATCCTGATACTTCCAGCAACCCAATAATTTACACAATTTTAAAAATGAATAAATTATCAAAGAAAGTACCAAAGATATGGTTTTTAGAAAAAATATCCTCACCTATAAAAAAACTAAAATCCCTAATAAAGAAAAATTATTAGGGATTTAACAAGTATTACAAACTGAAATAAAACCATACCAAGAGCAACAATACAGGTCTCAATAAACCAAAACCATTAAGGTTTAAATTCATTTTCGGATAAGATTTTCGATTTCTTTTAGCTGGTGTTTAAATTCAGTATTGGTTTCTTTAAGATTTTTCACAGCCTTACAGGCATGTAACACGGTAGCATGATCTCTTCCGCCAATGAGGGCACCAATTGACGACAGTGATGAATTGGTAAAATTTTTAGAAAAATACATAGCAACCTGACGTGCCTGGACAATTTCTCGTTTTCGACTTCGCGATTGCAAAAGCTCAGGTTTTATACCATAATAATCACAAACTTTATCCAATATTTGCTCTACAGTAATATCTTTTTGAGGTTTACTAACCAACCGGTCTACCACGCTTTTGGCAACATCAAAGGTAATTTCCGTTTTATTAAGAGTTGACATGGCCAATAATGATATCAATGCCCCTTCCAATTCCCGAACATTATCAGTTATGTGCGAGGCAATATAATGAACAATATCTTCAGAAATTTGAATGCCATCTTTTCTAATCTTATTCCACAATATTTCCAACCGGGTATCAAAATCGGGCGCCTGCAAATCAGCAGGCAATCCCCATTTAAATCGGGATAGCAAACGCTCTTTCATCCCTTTTAGGGCAACCGGTGGTTTATCAGAAGTCAACACCAATTGTTTTCCCGACTGGTGAAGATGATTAAAGATATGAAAAAAGGTGTTCTGAGTACCTTCTTTCCCGGCCAACTCTTGTATATCATCGATAATTAACACATCTATCATTTGATAAAAATGCATAAAATCGTTGGCTGAGTTATGAGCTACCGAATCAGTATACTGGGTGGTAAATTTGTTGGCGCTCACATATAGGACTGTTTTCTCGGGATATCGTTTTTTTACCTCAATACCTATCGCTTGCCCAAGGTGTGTTTTGCCCAGACCGCTATTCCCGTAAAGAAATAAAGGATTAAAGGCTGTTTTACCGGGATTTTTGGCCACTGCTTCACTGGCCGAGCGTGCAAGCCGATTACAATCACCTTCCACAAAATTTTCAAAGGTATATTCACTATTAAGCTGTGGATCGATATCAAGTTTTTTTACACCCGGTATTACAAAAGGATTCCGGATTTTTGGCTGCTCCTCGCGACTATATTTTTTATCAACGACACGGTTGCGAAGATCAGGATGACTCGGGGCCGGACCATAATTTATTCTTGGTACAGCAGCAGGCGAGGGCGACGTTGGCTGATCCATTACCACACTATATTCCAACTTAGCTCCGGCACCTATCACCTCTCTAAGCGCTCTACTAACAAGTTTTATATATTGTTCTTCAATAAATTCATAGAAATAGTAGGTCGGCACCTGAATAGTAAGCACTTTATTCTCCAGTTTCAAAGGAACGATGGGTTCGAACCAGGTACGGAAATCATTCTTAGGTATGGCTGCCTGTATGTAATTGAGACACTCAGACCAAACTTGCTTATGATCCAGTTTTGTTTCTATGCCTTCCATTTCATGCAATATGTTAATTAATCAAACTTCATTTACCACAAAATTTGCTAAAAAAAACTGGAAAAAAAAATGCCTTCAGGGTTGAATTTTTGAAAAATGTCTTATACGGTTAATATTCAAACTATTGAAATTAACCTTATATAAACAACTAACAATCAGCAAGTAAAACAAAAAAATTAACTTTCAGTTAACACTCTCAAAACATTGAAGGAAAGGCCTTTGATAACAAAACGAAAAAATATTCATTCATTCATTAAATATTTTTTTCACCTCAAAAAACAGGCTCTTTTATTTAACAAAATATTTAATTTTTTCTTTCGGATAGTTTAAGGGCTTTATTGACTTTAACGGGTTTGCCTTTTCTGAAGGCTACAATTTGAGCATTAGGATATTGATGAGCGATTTCATCTCTGATACTTATTATTTCCCGGTAAGAATGAGATTCGCCAACGGTGTAAGTGTACCTTTTCCCATCTGATTCTTCAATGATGCGGAATTTATTTCTGATAAGTTTGTTTTTTATATCGAGGGGAACATCAGATTGAGCTACTTTAACTTTATATGTTATTTCTTTGTTTTTTGCCTCTTCGTCATCCACCATTATATTAACGTTTTTGCCAAAATCAAAGGCTGAAATATTAATGTATCGGCCGGGATTGTGCCGGACATCGGCCAATAGTTTATTGAGATTTGCTGATGCATCCAGAAGATTATAATATAAATCTTCGTCGGAAAGTAATAATCCTAAACTTCCCTCTCCATTCTGAACCTGTTGTAACATTACATTCAAAACCCGCAATGTAGAATCAATTTTAAATGCCATAGCATTCAAATTAAGACGGGCTAACTCATCACTAAATCGGGACATATTATTCAATGTAGAAACAATAGCATCTCTGTTTTGATTGACCGTTCCGGTAATGGTATCAATGCTTGCCAAAGTATTGTGAATTGAACCTCCTTTAGCCATCTCCCGGTTTAGTTGTGCAGTGGCATTTTCCAGATTCTTCAAGATATAGGAAAGGCTTTTCATCCCTTCCGATAAGTTTTGGGTATTGGCATCTGAAAAGATTGTTGACAATCCGGAAATGGCAGAATCAATTTTTACAACCAACGATTCCACTTTATCCTTTAACGGCATAACCGTAGTACTCATCTGGTCTAAAAGTCCTTCTTTAATGCTCGTTTTCAGGGTGTCGCCGGGTTCCAGAAGCACATCCGGGGTGCCGTCCAGCAATTGAATGGCCATGGTACCCATTAAATCAGAACTATATATCTGGGCAACCGTACTTTTATAAAGTGGTAATTCTTTTTCCAGCGACAAGGTAACTATAAATTTCTTATCACGCTCGGGATGAAATTCTATATTCCTTACCGACCCAACTTTATATCCGTGAAAAAATACAGGACTGGCCTCGGTTAAACCCTCTAAGTCAGAATAGACGGCATGAAAGGTTAAGCCGCTACTAAAAATATTTTTTCCCTTTAAAAAATTTACACCCCAAATCAAAACACCTAGAGCAATAACAACTGTAATGGCAATTTTATACTCTTT
Source organism: Thermophagus xiamenensis (assembly GCF_900112795.1). Classification (GTDB taxonomy): domain Bacteria; phylum Bacteroidota; class Bacteroidia; order Bacteroidales; family Marinilabiliaceae; genus Thermophagus; species Thermophagus xiamenensis. The sequence goes on along the minus strand of NZ_FONA01000004.1, from coordinate 15,208 downwards.
CTTCAGATTTAGCATATTTAATAAAATTTGATGATCAGGGATTGTAGTATACTAAAAAATCCCCTTATTTTTAATCAATTAATATTTAAAGGTAAACAAATTCAAATTAAGGAATAACTCTTTCTCCATTCCGAAACCCTACAATAAAGCAGTCGGGAACAACAGCTTTTACCTGTGGGAGTAATTTTTCAATTTCTTCATAAGAATAGGCCAAACCGGTTGTATACTTATAATAATTACCTTCTTGATACTCCCACACATCATCAAAATGTTTATACGGTCCCTCGTTTTTAGGGATCGGTTTCATTGATGTGGCTATTTGTATTCGATACTGAATTTCATTATTTTGAATGGCTTCATTATTATTTTGGACAAGCAAATTGGAATTTCTCGCATCAAAACTTTCTTTATAATCCCGAATAGCTCTAAAAATGGCTGAAGCTAAATAAACTTTCCCACTCTCCGAGGCCATAAACCGCTCTTCGTTCCTGTTACTAATAAATCCAACTTCAATAAGCACACCTGGCATTGAGGTCTCTCTGAGCACCAAAAATCCGGCTTGTTTCACACCTCGGTCATACCTTCCCACCCTATTTTTAAACTGGTTTTGTACAGCCGAGGCAAAACTAATACTCTCGTCCAGATAAACATTTTGCATCAATTCAAAGATAATATAGGATTCGGTCAAATCAGGGTCAAAACCCTCATACTTAGCCTTATAGTCATCTTCCAACACAATTACCGAGTTTTCCTTTTTCGCAACTTCCAGGTTTTCTTCTGAACGGTGAAGACCTAAAACAAAGGTTTCGGCACCATAAATGCGCGGATTACGTATCGAATTTGCATGTATCGACACAAAAAGATCAGCATCATTTTCATTGGCTATTCGTGCACGCTCGTCCAACGGTACAAATACATCTTCTTCCCGCGTCATGATAACATTCAATTCGGGCAAATATTTTCTTAAATAATCACGTACCTTCAAAGCAATATCCAACACAATATCTTTCTCTTTATGGTGTCTGCCAATGGCGCCGGTATCCTTTCCTCCATGACCGGGATCTATAACCACGGTTTTTAACCGAAAACGCTCAGCTTCAGATGCCTGACCATAAACTTTTACAGCTATAAATAAAAATAAAAAACTCAGCAGCACTACTCTACTCATTAGCACTAATATTTATCTAACTCATTGTTTAATTTAACTCACTAACATCATTTAATCTCTCACTTTGCCAGTCTTTAGCCAACCGTATATTTACCAGTGGTTTTTAATTATTAAAAAATCGGTTTAAAAAATTACTGAGCTCTAAAAATCAAATAACCGAATTATCTTGCAAAGTTGAGAGTTTTCGCAACAAAATTCATCCCAAAAATAAAAAAACTTATCACCCCAATGATAAATTGGTCTCAATTTTGCGAAGGTTTTGCACCATTAAGACCTTTTTTTAGCTTATTTTTGTGCAGTTTTGGAAAATAAAAACAGAAGCTATTTAGTCTTGGCAACAATAAATCAATCATATAGATCGACATTTTTAAAGTTAGGCTTTCTACTGGCCTTTACTTTATTGAATCATCCTGTTATTTTAGCTACTATTCCGAGTGTATTTTATCAAACCGATTCATTAACATCTGTTGGTAGAAGAGATACCCTTATTTCCCAGCCTGACACGGTTTCCACCACAGGAAGAAAACCATTTATCGAGTCTGAAGTTAAATATTCTGCTTCCGATTCAATAACCTTTTTGGGTAGAAAAGTATTCTTATTCGGAGATGCCCAGGTAAGCTACCAGGATGTACTTCTTACGGCCTACAAAATTGAACTTGATCTTGACAGTAGTTTAGCATATGCTACCGGACGAATTGATTCAACAGGTAATGAAGTAGGATTACCGGTTTTTAAAGATCCCAGTGGGGAATATACTATGCGATCCATACGTTACAACTTTGAAACGGAAAAAGCCATTATTGAACATGTTGTAACCGAACAAGGTGAAGGGTATGTTGTGAGTCAAAAAGCCAAAAAAACCGAAGAAAATGTTTATTGTCTTAGAAATGGCAAATATACTACCTGCAACAATCATGATCACCCACACTTTTATCTAAACCTTACAAAGGCGAAGGTTATTCCCGGGAAAAAAATCATTACCGGTCCCGCCTATCTGGTTGTTGAAGATGTTATAATGCCTATCGCTATTCCTTTTGGCTTTGTACCCAGTACCTCTACCTACAGCTCTGGCTTTATCTTACCTTCGTATGGAGAAGAAAGCTCGCGTGGTTTTTTCCTCAGAGATGGTGGATACTATTGGGCTGCAAATGACTATTTTGATCTTTCGCTTACCGGTGATATTTACTCTAACCTTTCATGGGGGGCACGGGTAGCTTCCCGATACAAAGTAAGATATAAATTTTCAGGTAGCTTTAATTTTCAATATATTACCAATATTACCAGCGAAAAAGATTTACCTGATTATAGTAAATCCAAAGACATGTCCATTAGCTGGTCACACTCTCAGGATTCCAAAGCCAATCCTTACAGTCGTTTTTCTGCCAGCGTTAACTTTTCTACAAGTTCTTTCGACCGAAACAACGTGGGTAGCATTATTGACCCAGTTCAACTTGCCACAAATACCAAGCGGTCGAGCATCTCCTACTCCCGCCAGTGGCCCGATAGCCCCTTCAATCTATCAGTTAACCTTCAACATTCACAAAACAGCAGAGATACGACAATCGATTTAACCATGCCCAACCTTACTTTAACCATGAACCGCATTTATCCCTTCAAACGAAAAAATAAGGTGGGTTCGGATGAACGGTGGTATGAAAAAGTAAGTCTGAGTTATACCGGAAATGCTAGTAATACTATTTCTACCCATGAGAGTGAGTTGTTTGAATCCAGTTTGGCCCAAGACTGGAAGAACGGAATTCAACATAGTATTCCCGTAAGTATGAATTTCAAACTTTTTCGGTATTTTACCCTATCCCCCAGCTTTAGCTACAAAGAACGATGGTATTTTAAATCTATTAGAAAATCGTACGACGAGGAATCTCAGTCAATCGTTAACACTGATACCATTGAAGGTTTTAACCGCGTTTACGACTATAGTTTTTCAATAGGAACCCAAACCAAAATTTATACTTTTTACAGGCCTTCCAGAAAGCTTTTTGGAGATGCTATACAAGCTATCAGACATATGATGACACCCTCTGTCAGCATGTCTTATCGTCCGGATTTCAGTGATCCTAAATATGGATATTACGAATGGTTTGAATATTATGATGCAATTAATGATACCATAAAAAATTACGAATATTCAATTTACGAAGGGGCATTATACGGCTCGCCGGGAAAAGGAGAATCTGCTTCCATGTCTTTAGGCCTAAACAACAACCTTGAAATGAAGGTGAAAAGCAAAAAAGATTCAACCGGTTACAAGAAAATTTCCATATTGGAATCACTTAACTTTAGTACTTCTTATAATTTCCTGGCCGATTCGATGAACCTGCAAAAAATATCTATGAGTGGTCGCACCAAAATTTTTGGAACCTCTGTTAATTTCAATGCCATCTTTGACCCATATAGCATACAATTGAACCAAAATGGCTCGCCTACACGGGTGGACCGATACATATGGAAAGATAAGAAAAAAATAGCCAGGCTCGAGAGTGCCAGCCTTAGCTTCGGTTTAAACTTTGGATCCAAAACCTTTCAAAAAAAGGATAAAAGTCAATCCGATCCTGACCAAAACAATCAATTTCCCAATGACGGGCCTCCGCCAGGTAATGATAATATCAATCAACCGCCGCCAGTCGATGCCGAAACCATAAAACGAGAATATGCTCAATTTTCTATGCCTTGGAATATCTCATTAAATTACAATATGCGCGTCACTCAGGACGGTTTTAATGAGGAAAAAATGGATTATGACAAAAAAATTACGGCTGATGTTAGCATAAGCGGCAATATTGAACTTACGAAAAAATGGGGCATTAATTTTTCAACCGGTTATAGCTTCGATGACAAGGAACTATCGCATACCAACATCCGAATTTCCAGAGATTTACATTGCTGGAATATGAGCTTTAATTTGGTACCCATAGGAACCTATAAATCTTACTTCTTTTCTATAGCCGTCAACAGTAGTATGCTGCGTGACCTTAAGTATGAAAAACGGAGCCATGCCAGAGATAATGCCAGCTTTAGTAGTTTTTGATCTGCTTTAAAGGTGTGGCGATTCCTTAAAGAAATAAGAAACGTATTTTGAGAATGGAAAGCCACAATATAACTAAATTTCTAATATAATCTACTCAATGCAATTTTACCATACTTGTTCAAATTTTCTGCTATACTCAAGGGGAGTAATCCCTACATTTTTTTTAAAGACCTCTCGAAACGATTTGGGGTCGTTATAGCCACAATCGTACATCACTTCAGTAACTGATTTTCTTCCCTTCTCTAACTGTCTTTTAGCTTTTTCAACCCTTACTTTTTGAGTGTATTTCACGATAGAAAATCCCGTAGCCGATTTAAACCTTCGTTCCAACGTACGCCTTACCAAATGGAACTTTTCTGCCAGTTGGGCAATGGTGAATTTTTCGGCAAAGTGATTTTCAATAAAATCCTGCACCTGCAAGACCACCTCATCCGCATGTTGTTTTGCACCAATGAATTGACTGTACACCGATTGTCTGGTACGATCAATATCAATCATAAAGGTTTTGGCAAGAAAAAGCGCCAATTCCCGTCCACCAAATTTTTCTACCACATACAAGATCAGATTGGTAAAGGCGTAGGCCCCACCGCTGGTAATAAGTCGTTGCTCATCGGTGATGATGCGTTCTTCTTTCACTCTAACCTCTGGAAATAAGGCTTTAAGCTCTGCGGCATGCTGCCAGTGGGTGGAGCAGCTTTTTCCATTCATTAAGCCCGTGGCAGCCAACAGATAAGCACCAATGCAAAGGGAGGCCACCGTTGCACCTTTTTGGTACTGTTCCGATACAAAGGCAATCAACGAAGTATTGTTTTGTATAACCACATTTGGTGCCTGGTGAACGGCAGGAATCAAAATCAAATCGGTGCGCGCGATGTCCTGCCATTGTTTGGTAGGTGCCACCTCTGCCCTACCAGGCTTCGGACGGTCTGCTTCTTCAAATCCAACCAAATCAATGCAAAATAAATCCTTGCCGCTTTGCATTTTGTGCCTGTGGCTGGCTGCAGCCAACATTTGTCTACACCCCATAATGTTAACCACACTGTAATCGCCCCGGGGAATTAAAATAGATATATGCTTCATAAGTGATTGGTTTTTAACAAAATTAACGAAACCATATGTCGCAATCTACCCGTTCAATTGTCGGATTTTCACTTTATGAAAAAGATTCATGAACCATACTTTTAAATCAGCATAATGGATATGCAAATGAGCAAAACTTTTTTGTGGCTATCCATCCCACATCCACGCTCGATGACGTGTTCGAATTCTATTTTGTTATTTTTTTCCATGGTGTTTATACCTTTTCAAAGGTACTACGTTCGCACACCATTATAATCATCCTCCTGTCTGTCAAAATGCTTTGTTATGGATGTTTCATCTCATTAAAATTATTTGTGTCATTTGCATTCGATGTAATTCTCGATGAATTTTAATTCTTTTTGTTTTTGAATTTGAAGAATTAAAATTCATGTTCGTTTCATAATGCTTTTTTCGCGATGAATCTTTATCGTTTTTACTTATATGCTAAAATAACAAATCTATTTACATGTACTTTAGATTTGTCATTACTTTTTTTAGTTAATGATAGCTTACACCGAACTTTTTCTTGAAAATACCTATAAAAAATAGACAACAGAGATTAACTTCATCACCGTACAAAAATTGAATTTACACACACTTGCATACAAACAAAATTTATATATATTTGTATATATAAAAATATGATTTGATGCCTGTAAAGCCTAAAATAATCCTCTCTTTAGCCCAACACCGGAAGATGGATGTTGTAAAAATAGCGTTTACAGATTACGATGTTTTTAGATCACCATTCAATAAAACAGTGTTTAATAAAGTTTTCGCCCCTGTTGCGACCATAGTTCGTATGGCCCCCCAAATCTCAACACACCAAAGGTCTTAGCAGAAAAAAAAAGAAGAGATTAACAACTACATATTAACACTCATGTGCCACTCATTTGCAACTCATTTATTAGAACATGGTGTCGACCTTAGATACATTCAAACGTTTTTAGGTCATAAATCGAGTACCACAACCGAAATTTATACCCACGTGGCAACTAATTCTTTTATTAATATAAAAAACTTGTTAGATTGAACAGAAACATAAGGCGGATAAAAGACATATGTCGTTTATCCCACCGTTAGCGGTCAGGCAAAAAAACGCCCCGAGAAACTAATCGGGTTATTTTTAAAATATTGTATTTTAGCATTTGCTTAAATAAACAAGTTGACTATCTTTGTGCTTATGGAAAATAATTCTTGCATAAGACAACAAGCGGACATTAAACAAATCAACCGTTGTAAAGACCGAGTTGCAGAACTCAACGGCTCGTTTGACTACTTATCGAACGGACTTGAATTGGCGGGTAACAACGTCAGACTGAAAATCCTATTCCTACTTTACGAAGAGAAACAACTTTGCGTTTGCGACCTGAGTGACATTCTTGGAATGACCATTTCGGCAGTTTCTCAACACCTGCGAAAACTCAAAGACCGAAAACTCATTGAAACAGAAAGGCAAGCACAGACCATTTTCTATTCGCTGACAAACGAATACAAAAACTTGCTTGAACCGTTTTTCATAATACTTGACGAAAACAAAATTTTGGAGACAATATGAAAAAGGACAATAAACTAATCGGAGCAGGAATTTTAACGGCATTCGCTGCTTCTCTATGCTGTATTACACCAGTTTTGGCACTAATTGCAGGAACAAGCGGACTTGCTGCCTCTTTTTCGTGGCTTGAACCTTTCCGACCGTATTTAATTGGTTTGACAATTTTGGTTCTTGGTTTTGCTTGGTATCAAAAACTAAAACCGAAAAAGGAAATAGACTGTGATTGTGAAACTGATGAAAAGCCAAAATTCATTCAGAGTAAAAAGTTTTTAGGAATTGTTACAGCATTCGCAATTGTAATGCTTGCCTTTCCTTACTATGCACTTATTTTCTACCCTAAGACAGAAAAACAAGTAATAGTAGTTGACAAATCAAATTTACAGACCGTTGAGTTTACTATCAGCGGAATGACTTGTGCAGGATGCGAAGAACACGTAAACCACGAAGTGAACAAACTTTCAGGAATAATCAAATCAACTGCTTCATACGAGAATGGAAACGCAATCGTTGAATTTGACAACTCAAAAACTAACATAGCCGAAATCGAAACAGCAATTAACGGAACAGGATATTCAGTAAGAGACAAAAAGGAAAAATAAAATGGAAATAAAATTGCAATCAACAATCACTTGCCCCAACTGCGGACACAAAAAAGAAGAAACAATGCCGACAGATGCTTGCCAATACTTTTACGAGTGCGAAAACTGCAAAACTGTATTGAAACCACAACAAGGAGACTGCTGTGTTTATTGCAGTTATGGGAGCGAGAAATGTCCACCAATTCAACAAGACGAGAAATGTTGCTGACCGAAGAAAAAAAGCCCGAACCGCTAACAATGTATATACAAAATAGGCGAAATAGCAGTAAATTCAACGGTTGTAGCTCGCTTCAACTTCATCTCGGTTTGATAAGTTTGAAGCCCGCAATCGCCTACTTTGCATATACTAAACGTTGGGGCACATGCAAAAAAGACAACGGACACATTGACAATGACGAGTAACAAAAAACATATCATTTTACAAACCGACTGTACGACCGGACTAACTCGATTTGACCAACCTTGTAACCGGACAAGGACAATGATGACTAACAAGAAAGAAAAAAGAAAAAGCCCCCGCTTCACATTTTTGAAAATTCAAGATCTTTCTTTATTTTCGCAAACTATGAAATGGCTATGCTACATATTGGCAGTTTATTTTCTGGGTCTTTCGTTCATAACCTGCGCGGGTGATCTTAGCAATTATTCCTCTACTGAAAATCAGCAGGTTGTAATGAGCAGTGATTCCCATTCCGGGCACGATAACGGGTCATCTTCCAATGACTTATGTAATCCAATATGCTCCTGCCATTGTTGCCATATCCATGTTATCTTCCCCAATGCAATGAGCGAAGCCAATCCACTTGGCAATCCATCGCATTACCCTTTTTATCATCAAAATTTCAAAAGCCTCGACCTCTTCGAGCTTTTTATTCCTCCAATGGCCTAAACCCGGGCAATTTCAGGATAGTTATGCCTTTTCATCTCCTCAGAGGAGCTGATAGAGCAGCTATTTTAATAATCCTGATTTCATAAGCCTTTTTTGTATCAGGCCGGAAAACGGCATTATCTGTAGCAAGAATTTTTAATTCAAGAAAAGGGCAGTTGAGTAAAAAGAAAAAAGGCAGCGAGAAAGTTACCTGGCAAAAAGTGCTAAAGTGGTTCTTTATTGCCATTGCTTGTATAATCCTGCTCTTAGCCACTATCGAACGGATACATCATTACTTCACTGTCCATTTAAAATAACATCAAAGCATTATGATAGACAAAATCATTTCCTTTTCCATAAGGAATAAATTTATTGTGGGCCTGCTCACGCTGGCCCTCATAGGAGTAGGCATCTACTCCATGTCCACGGTTAACCTCGGTTCGGTGCCGGATATCACCAACAACCAAGTACAGGTAATAACCGTATCAGAAAACCTGGCTGCCGAAGATATCGAGCAGTTTGTCACTTATCCTGTGGAGTTGGCCATGGGAAATCTTCCCGGAGTGGAAGAAATCCGTTCCGTTTCAAGGTTTGGCCTGTCGGTCGTCACCATCGTTTTTGAAGACGATATGGGTACTTATCTGCCCCGCCAACTGGTACAGGAAAAACTGAATGAATTACAGGAGACCATCCCTGAAAAGTTTGGCGACCCAACTATGGGCCCTATTTCTACAGGCTTGGGCCAGATCTATGAATATACCATCCAACCGAAACCGGGTTATGACACAGTCTACAGCCCGATGGAACTGCGAACCATTCAGGATTGGATCGTAAAAAGACAACTCACCTTGCTTGATGGTGTGGTGGAGGTCAACTCATTTGGTGGTTACATCAAACAATACGAAGTGGCTATTAATCCTGAAAAGCTCAACGCTATGGATGTGAGCATTTCAGAGGTTTACCGTGCCCTTGCCCGAAATAACGTAAATACTGGCGGTGCTTACATCGAAAAAAACCGGATGTCCAATTTCATTCGCGGGGAAGGACTGGTGCGCTCTCTGGACGACATACGGAGTATTGTAATCCGAAACGAAAATGGTATTCCCATCACCATTGATGACGTTGCCGAGAAAGTACATTTTGGTCACCAGGTGCGCTACGGGGCTTTTACCCGTGATGGTAAAGAAGCCGTAGGTGGCATAATAATGATGCTGAAGGGATCCAACCCTAATGCCGTTATCCAAAACGTGAAAGAGCGCATGGAGGAAGTAGAAAAATCGCTTCCCGAAGGGCTCACGATTGAGCCAATCATAGATCGAAGCGAACTTATAGGAAGGACAACTAGTACGGTAAAGACAAACCTGATTGAAGGCGCACTGATCGTAATATTTGCACTGGTAATCATCCTGGGGAGTTTGCGCGGGGGCCTGATTACGGCCACTACCATACCCTTGTCCCTGCTCTTCGCTTTCATTTTGATGAAGCAGTTCAATGTGTGGGCTAATTTAATGAGCCTAGGCGCTATTGACTTCGGGATCATCATTGACGGGGCGGTCATCATCATTGAAGGAACGGTTTACGAAATCCAGAAACGCATCCGCTCAGGAAAGATTAAATTCAACCAGGACGTGATGGATGAGGTGGCTTACGATGCCGGCAGTACGATGATGAGTTCGGCATTTTTCGGACAGATTATCATCCTGATCGTATTCGCCCCTATTCTTTTCCTCACGGGTGTGGAGGGTAAAATGTTCCAGCCGATGGCCTACACCTTCGGGTTTGCTATGATAGGCGCCATTATCCTGTGTCTGACCTATGTGCCAATGATGTCGGCCTTGTTTATGAAACCCATCCAAAACAAAAAGAACTGGTTTGGAAAGTTTGAACGCTGGCTGGAAAAAATCAGTGATAAAGTCATTGGTGGCATTCATTGGGCCTATCTGCCCTTACTCAAAAGTGCACTCCGGTTTAAAACAATGGTAATTATCGTTGCTGTTGTTCTGCTCGGCATAGCGGGCTATACCTTTTCCCGAATGGGAGGAGAATTTGTACCCCAACTGGATGAAGGTGATATCGCCATGCAGGCATTGATAAGGCCGGGAAGTTCGCTGAGTGAGGCAATAGATGTTTCCTATAAAATTGAGAACCTGTTACTGGAGAATTTCCCTGAAATCAAAACCGTAACAGCTCGCATAGGTGTGGCCGACATTCCTACCGACCCTATGCCAATGGATATTGCCGATATGTACCTCATTCTGGAAAAAGACCGGGATAAGTGGACTACGGCAGAAACGAAGGAAGGGCTTATTGACGAAATCAAGGAACTGCTTGAAGAGCGGTTGACTGGTGTCAACCTTGTGTTCACACAACCTGTGGAACTTCGATTCAATGAACTTTTGGAGGGAGTGCGCGAAGACATTGCTGTCAAGCTCTATGGTGAAGACCTGGATGTATTGGCTACCAAAGTTCAGGAAATGGCCGATATTATTGAGACCGTGCCGGGTGCAGGTGATGTTAATCCCGAACGGACTTCGGGTTTGCCTCAAATGACCGTGCGCTATAACCGCAAGAAAATGGCGCAATACGGCTTGGACATTGAAAAGGTGAACGCCTACATCAGTTCTGCTTTTGCAGGTGGAAAGGCAGGGGTGATTTTTGAAGGCGAAAAACGCTTTGATCTGGTCATCCGTTTTGATGAGGCCCACCGCCAGGGCATTGACGACTTACGGACACTGTACATTGATCTTGAGGACGGAACACAAATCCCTATTAAGGAGGTAGCCGACATTAGCTACCAACCAGGTCCGATGCAGATTAGCCGCGACAATACCTACCGTAGGACTTACGTAGGTGTAAACGTGCGAGGCAGGGATGTGGAGTCGGTAGTAAATGACATACAGGCTAAATTGGATGATCAATTGGATTTACCATCTGGCTATTATATTACGTATGGTGGCGAATTTGAGAATTTACAGAGTGCCAAAAAACGGCTCACTATTGTAGTGCCCATTGCACTCTTTTTGATTTTCGTGCTGCTCTATTTTGCCCTTAAGTCATTTTCGCAATCCATTATGATCTACATGGCCATTCCCCTGGCAGCTATTGGGGGCGTTTTTGCCTTGTGGATGAGAGATATGCCATTTAGTATTTCAGCCGGTGTTGGATTTATTGTGCTTTTCGGGGTAGCAGTGCTAAATGGTTTGGTTCTGATCAACCGCTTCAATTCCCTCAAAGAAGAAGGGGTGACCAGCTTAAAGGATCGAATTTTGACCGGTACCAAAGAAAGGATTCGCCCCATCATGCTTACGGCAACCACGGATATATTCGGTTTCCTGCCTATGGCTTTCTCGGCATCTGCCGGAGCGGAAGTGCAACGGCCTTTGGCCACCGTAGTAATTGGCGGAATGCTGTCGGCTACACTTCTTACGCTGGTTGTACTGCCTGTACTCTATACCTTCGTTGAGAAACGCAGGGAAAAGAAAATCGGAAACCAGGGGCATAAAACAGCGCTGAACACCATCGTTCTACTCATTGGTTTAGGTAGTTTTCTTGGCTTTTCCCAATCTGCAAAGGCGCAAGGAATAAACCCGGATACCTTGCAAAGCATTTCACTTGAAGATGCCCTAAATCGGGCTGTTGAGTATTTCCCTCAGATCAAGGCCAAAAGGCTTCAAATAGAAAGCGAAGCAGCGCTGAAGAAAACAGCCTGGGACTTTGGGAACACCCAAATTTTCACGGGAGCGGAAGAAGCAAGCAGCAATACTGATGGAGTTTATACGCGGATAGGGGTTCAACAACAAAATATTGATGTTTTTGGAATTGCTCCACGACTGCGCTTGCAAAAGGAACGGGTAGCCCTTGCCGAAAGCGCTCTCGATCTGTCATTAACAGAGCTTAAACGAGAAGTGAAGTTGGCCTGGGGCCAGGTTTACACCGCTAAAAACATCTACCAGGTGTACAACCGTTTGGATTCGCTCTTTACCGATATAGAACGAGCGGCAGATGTGAGATTGGAAGTAGAAGAAACTTCTAAACTGGCCTATTTGGCCACTAAAAACCAGGCCAATGAAGTGCGCATCCAAAAGGAACAGGCCTATCGCGATTACCTGGGCGCTTTGCAGCGGCTCAACTTATGGCTGGTCAGCGATACCCTTTATACAGTACCGGATGTGCCCAGTGAGCAATTGACCGGAATCCTTAATTATGACTTGGATTCCCTAAGTACTCACCCTTTGCTTAACGTGTATCAACAGCAAATAAAAGTGGCAGATGCGCGGTTAAAGGAAAGAAGATCGGAGTTTTTACCAAAACTACAAGTTCAGTATAGCTGGCAAGAAGTTGGGGGGAAAACCGGGTTTTACACCTACCAAATAGGCATACAGATCCCCTTGTTTTTTGGTCCTGAGCTGGGCCGTACTCAAGAGGCTAAAATCCAGCGCGAAATTGCCACGGAAAATCTCAGGCAAAATCAGCTACAACTCAATGCCGAATACCAATCCATGCTGGAAGAATACCTGAAATGGCGTAACTCATGGATTTACTATCGTGACCAGGCATTGCCGCTGGCCCGCGAGCAAAGAAAAGGTTCGATAACGGCTTACCGTGAAGGCGCAATAGACTATGTAAGTTTTTTGCAAAACATAAGGGATGCAATCCGCATAGAAGTGGATTCATGGAATGCTTTGGGCAATTACCTGGACAGCCGCTATGAACTTGAATACTATTTACAAACAACAAACTAAAACCGGTAACGGATAAAAATAAACGACATGAAAAATCAGATCATAAAATTATTTGCACTGCTATTTATAGCAGGTTTTGTTTCGGCCTGTGGCAACGAAACCGATGGCGATGGGCATAATCACGAGGAAGGTGAGCAGCACGAATCGCACGAAGGCCACGGTGAAGAAGGTATGGGCGAAGTTCATTTGTCCAACTTAAAATTTAAGAGCCTGGGGATGAAAGTGGACACTATGCCCACTCGCCCCATATCGGGCGTGGTAGAAGCCAATGGCCAGTTGGAAGTGCCACCACAACACGAGGCCACCGTTACAGCGATAGTTGGAGGCAATATCACTTCCATCAAAGTGATAGAAGGGGATAAGGTCAGTAAAGGCCAGGTGCTGGCCTACCTGTCTCACCCTGATCTAACCGAGATTCAAACCAAGTACATCACGGCCTACAACCGCAGTGAATACCTTAAGCAGGAATACAACCGGCAAAAGAAGCTGTACGAAGAAGAAGTAGGTTCCGGCAAAACCTTTCAGGAGACCAAGTCTGACTATCAATCCATGAAAGGAGAAGTAAAGGGCTACGAAGCCCAACTGCGCCAGTTGAACCTGAATGTAGAGAAAATCAGGAATGGCGATGTGTATGAGCAGGTACCGGTGGTAAGCCCCATAGATGGCTACATTGAAAAAGTGTTGATCCAGTTAGGTCAGTACATTCAGCCGCAAACGGGAATGTTCAAAATTGTCAATACCAAACATATTCATGCTGACCTGATGGTATTCGAAAAAGATGTGTACAAAGTGAAAGAAGGGCAGAAAGTTTCTTTTACTGTGGAGTCCGTGCCCGGCACACGGCTAACTGCAAAAATCTTTGCAGTAGGGAAACAGTTCGAACAAAACCCCAAAGCGGTTCACGTCCACGCAGAAATTGAGCAAAAGAAGGAATTCCTGATACCAGGGATGTACATCAACGGAAATATCTACACGGAAAATAAGGCTGTAAAAGCCCTGCCGGAAGGAGCTATTATCGAGGAAGAAGGCAAACCCTATATCTTCATTGCCGAACAGCACAATGAAGACGGTGAGACGGAATGGGCCTTCAAACCGGTGGAAATACGTACCGGTATTGCCGATGAGGGTTGGGTGGAAATAAACTTGTTGGAACCACTACCTGCGGGAACAAAAGTCGCCTGGAACAATGCCTATTACCTGATCTCAGAGATGAAGAAAAGCCAGACATCGCATAGTCATTAATTATCTTAAAATTAAATACATACCATTATGAAGACGAGTTTTTTAAAACTGTGGATTGCTTCTTTCATAATAGCCGGAGGCTTTATGGCTACCGGCTGTAACTCGAAGCAACAGGAAGGCACACACCAGCACGAAAATAGCGAGGAGCATGGGGAGTCAGAAGAAAACCATGAAGGCCACGACCATTGAGAAAGCCTCTTGAAATGAATTTAGCAGCGCATTGGCAGCAGGCCAATACCGGTTTTTTGCCAATGCGCTACAATCAATAAAAATAAAGGAATTATGAAAGAAATAAAAGCATTTATCAAGCCCAAGCGGGCACAGGTAGTCATTGAAGCCTTGAGCGAGGCTGGTTTTCAAAGCATGACTATCTCACAGGCAGAGGGTACAGGAGCCCACAAAGCAAAGGGCGCCTCACCCTCTCTTGATTTTCATGTTACCGATAGCCCGGTGGTAAAGCTGGAGCTGGTCTGCCAGAATGAAGAAATGGATAAAGCGGTACAGTTGATAATTGGCAAGGCCAAAACACCTGAGCCGGGAGATGGGATTATATACGTTTCGGAAATTGAGGATGCGTTTCGGATAAAAACGGGTGAGTCGATCCGAAAACAGGTCTAAAGCGATTTTAAGATGTTAATGCGTCCAGTTGAAATGAAACACCGGTATGTGGAGGAGGGACATGCTGCAAACAACAATGATTTGAACATAAACAGACTTAGAAACCCATGAACAATTAGTAAGATGATGCAGATAATGGAAACAAAAGAGGAAAACTTGATTGCCGCTAAAATCAGCGGTAAAATCTCCAAAAAATGTTAAAATAAGGAAGAAGTATACCAGGAATGTTCACGAAAAGTATACCACTAAAATAGGGGAAAATTAATCAATTTTCGCATAATCTTTAATTC
>NZ_FONA01000024.1 GCF_900112795.1 Thermophagus xiamenensis | reverse complement strand
GGGGAGTTAGAGGGGTGAGGGCGGGGAAGTTGAGAAATTAGTGCAAATTAATAAAGGGTTTGTCCATCGCGCACCCCCCAACCCCCTAAAGGGGGTGAGCCCACGCGCGGAATTGTAAAAATAGTAATATTTGGATTTTATTTGGTGTAAAGTGGTGTGGGTGAGGTGGTTCTCCCCTTTAGGGGAGTTAGAGGGGTGAGGGCGGGGAAGTTGAGAAATTAGTGCAAATTAATAAAGGGTTTGTCCATCGCGCACCCCCCAACCCCCTAAAGGGGGAGAGCCTCCGCGCGGAATTGTAAAAATAATAAAATTTGGAATTTTACTGAGTATAAAGTGATGTGAGTGAGGCGGTTCTCCCCTTTAGGGAAGTCAGAGGGGTGAGGGCGGGGAAGGCTAATGTCTAATAACCTAACCGCCCAAAGGCCTAACCGCCTAATCCGGTCTACCGTCCTAACAGCCTGTTCTGCCACTTACGGCATATCTCTGCACCTCGAAAACCAAAACTCTTGTAAAGCCACAGATAGGGGTGGGTAGAGTGGTTCTGATTGGGTGAAGGACGGTAACGTCCCTTCAAATGTTGACGATATAGCTGACATGCTGCATTGAGGTCTTCATTGCCAATGATCTTGAGTAGTCCGAAGAGATTGTCCATGAAAAAGTCCTTTTCTTTTATGTACAACTCCGGACGGTGCTGGTCGATCCACCTTACCATTTCCAACCTTTTATTAAAGTAGCGCATCCATTTTTCTTTTGGATTGGTCTGTGAGATCTGTCCTGAAGGACGTTCTCTTACAATGGTAAGTGGTTCGTCATCAAAAATCACCTGGTCATTCACTTGTAAAAGTCGAAACATCAGATCGGCTTCCTGACTGCTTTTCAGCGATTCGTCCCAGCCGTTTACCTGTTCAATTAAGGTGCGGTTCCAAAGGTTTGAACTGGTAATACCAAGTTGGGTTATAAACAAACTTTTTAGAGGATGATCGTGCCTTGGAATATGTTTGGTCTCGATACCTTTGAGGTCACGCTTGATGCATGCGCCTGCGATGAAGCTGCTTTTAGGGTTTTGTTGAATTTGTTTTTGTTGGTGTTCAATTTTCCCCGGCATCAGAAGATCGTCAGCATCCAGAAACTGCAGCCATTGGCCGTGGCTTAGCCTTAACCCTTTGTTGCGCGCTGCCGGTGCCCCGGCCTTTAATTCTTTGTCAATTATTAGTTCTGGGTATTGATGTTGCAATTGCTGTAATTTTTTCCATGTACCGTCGGTGCTGTTGTTGTCGATGCAGATCACCTCTTTTTCCGGCCACGTCTGGCTAAAGGCCGAATGGACACATTCTTCTATATAGTTTTCAACGTTGTAGGCGGGGATGATGATGGAGATGAGCATGGAATTGGTGGAAAAAATATTATAAATAGAAATTTTAATCGACCATTTCTTTTAAGATATTGCAGAACTCAATATAATTGCTTTTTGCATTAAAATGAGTTTCCCAAAATTTATAGATATCTTTTCTGGCTTCAGAGTTTCGGGATTTTCTTTGGAAAATTAGATAAAGGTTCTTGGCAATTACATGTGGATTAGGCGAGGATGGTAATAAAAAACCTGTTTGGGAATTAACAATTTCACTGGTTCCTCCCACGTCTGTTGCTAAAATTGGTATTCCAAAGCTTGTGGCTTCCATAATACTAACCGGTAATCCTTCGGATGATGAGACGTTAATAAAACAATCAATAAAATTGTTTTGGAAATATTTAAGGACGGTTTGGTTGGGAACCAAACCTTTAAATTCTGTTGTAATATTATCCGGAAGTAGCTTTTGCGCTAAGGCTTTAACTTCCTCTAGTAGAATGCCATCCCCAAAATGGACCCATTTTATTTTTATGTCTTTGATTTCAGCCAGGGCTTTAACAATGAGGTCTACTCTTTTTATATCTACGACTCTCGAACAACTGACAACCAGATAAGTGTCATGCCCAATTGTTGGTTGGGTACAAGGCGGGTGATTGTTTTCAGTTCCCAGATAAGATAAGCGATATTTATGGGCAAATTGGGGATACTTTGTTTTCATATATTCCACCCCATTTTTAGATATCAGAAAAAGGCGGGAAACCTGTCTCAATTGAAATTTGCGAAATGGAATAAAACCTTCTTTGCGTCGTTCTGAATACAAATCGAAGCGATGAGCACGGGAAACAAAGTGTTTTATTTTTCCTTTTGATTTTAATATTGCCAGTAAAGTGCTTTGCTCATCAAACCAATAAGTATAATGCAGAGTATTGTTTAATAATCCGTGCTTTTTCAGAAATGAATACATTATTTTTGCCTGGTACCCTATATGAAGTATAGTGCTGAATATTAGTTTTTTATTCGGATGGCGCCATGCATCTTTCCAGCAATATCTGACCCACCAACCCATGTTAAGGATTCCATTGAGTGTTGTGTATCCGTTATATTCCGGCTTAAAAACTTCAACACCGTCACGTAGGGGGCGTCGGGTTTCTGATATTGTATTGGGTATAATAACAACCCTATTAAAAGCACGGGCTATGTATTTGATTTCTGTTTCAATAAATTGTTCTCCCAAACCATAGGGAAAACCGGCTGTGTGGAGACAAAGGGTGTTTTTTTTTACCATGAAAAGGTTTTTTCTGGTTCGTTTTTTATAATGGCCGATATTTTTGAAAAGCTTGAGTTTTTCTGATAAATAAGAAATTCACAGTGAGCCAGTAGCCACATGTCGATAATACTTTCTTTTAAGATTGTTTCTGCATGATCATATTTTTCGTGTCGGATGGCAAATTGATGAATCCCCATTTTTTGCCCATAGTCTTCAGGTCGCCATTTTGACGTGAAAACAACATTCTTGAAATTTTTCAAGAAGTAATCTTCAACCATCTTGTTGTCGGTTGCAAGAAAAATGTTTGAACTTTTTGTTTTTAAATCATTAATTATTTTTTTTAATGAATCGAGCGATGAATCCGGTTGTTTATCTGTCATACGAACATGCACACCAATGGTTTTCTGGTTTATTTTTAGTTGATTTTTTAAAAGTCCAATTTCTTCAGCAAGTTCATTTGAGAGGTCCAAATTATTCCGAAGATATTCTTTTTTTAAAGGCGGACAAAAGTCAGCATAAAAAACAACATCTTCTTTAATTCCTGTTTTATAACGACCGCCATAGGGGATATCGTTTTTTTTAAATAATGATTTAATTGTTTGTAAATCCTTATTGGAATTTGTGGTTAAGGATGTTTTTTGTAACCAATAGCCATCTTTTTTACTAATTGCTCCCTTTAGTGAAAAAGGAAGGAGCCTTTTTAATTTGTCAGAGCCAGCCTGGACATAAAGATCATAAAGACTTTTTTCAGGCATTTTGCCCCAAAGGGGAGGGTAAAATGTTAAATTGTTGTATCCTTTTATCACCTCGAGAGATTGAATGTGAGGAATATTAATGAGTCTGAAGTATTTGTAGAATACATTATCGAATTTTTTTCCAAACTGTCCATCGCTCCAGTCAACAAACAATGTTCTTTTGGTTTTCCTGGCATAATCAATGGTGTTGCTTAACGTTATAAGTCTGTTTCCAAGACCGGCGCAACCTTTTAAAATGAGGTACCTATTTTTCATTTTGTAGAATCTTGTTGTAGAAGCTTAAGAATTGTTGGGAAATTTTTTGAGGATTAAAAGTTTCTTTGGCTTTAATACTTATTTCTTTTCTATTAAAAGAAGTGCTTAGTGCTTTATTAATAGCTTTATAAAGAGCTTTATTGTCGATGGTATCTGCTATTATTCCATTTTTATATGGCTGAATTATCTGTTTTGCTCCCGCAGTAGGAAATGCTACTACCGGGGTCCCACAATAAAATGATTCAATAGTGGTTTGGCCATATGCCTCTTCAATGGCAGGTGTAATAAAGAGGTCGGCAGCTGAATAAGCTAAATTTAATTTGGGGATATCTAAAGTTCCCAGTTGAATAATATTTGGTGATTTCTCAAGATTATTTGATTTTTCCCCAACCATTAACAGGGTGAAGTCTTTAATATGAGGAGAATCTATTAAATATTGAATTCCTTTTCTTTTGTTGTTGGTATCGGCGGCAACAAAGAGTAATAGAGGTTTGTTGGATTTGATGTTTAATCTTGTTCGAGCAATATCTTGATGGATAATATTAAAATGATTGGGGTCAAGAGGGTATGGAATAACTTCTGTCTTCGAATCCTTAAAGGTTTGGTATTGGTTTACTGCTTTAAGTTTAAAAGTATCTGACGTTGCGTGACCATAGATGCGTCCATGTTGTTGAAATAATTTTATTTTCTTGTTTAGAAATGGCCTAAATAATTCTAATTTATCCTTGAAGATACCACTTTCATAAGGATTTCCTCCACTAAATGGAGTCATGTCATGAAATGTCCACACTATAGGTTTGTTAATTTTTTTCAAAAAGTGAAAAGGATTTACGAAGCCATTTACCCAATGTAAGTGAATGATATCAGCCCAGTCAAGAAGAGGAATGATCTCAGGTTTATAAAATGATTGATAGTAATTTCCTTTAATAAATTTTGTTGAAATATTATTTGTAGAAAAAAATCTTTTGTGAATAAAAGATTGATAATCACCTAACTTTTTCCTGACCGGATAAAAACTTTGGTAGGTTACAATGCCATTTCCTGGTTTTAAATTTTGCTCATTATTACACCATAAGAGCAGCAGCCGAGATTTTAGTTTGCTATTAGGAAGGTATTTATTGAGAGCATTGTGTATTCTAATGGCAGCTATTCCTGCCCCTCCTGTATCCTTTGTCGCTATATGCAGTACATTCATTTATTGATTAGTTTTAATAGACGATTGGCTACGGCTTCAGGGCTATAATTTTCTTTTACCCAAATTGAACCGTTTATTCCAATTTCTCTGATTTGGTTGGTGTTTAGAGAATTTAACCTCTTTTTAAAATCCTTTAAAGTTAAATTTCTTATTCCTATATAATGCTTTCCTTCAATGGGTTTTGCCGGAAGTTTGAATTTCCAATAATCCATGTCCAAAAGAATTGGACAGGTATTGGCGTAAAACGTTTCCCACATCCTAAAACTATCGTATTGGAATACAAAGAGTAATTTAGAATTGTCAATATTAAACTTTTGGCAAAGACTAGAAATAATAAATATAGGTTTCCGAATCAATTTTTGAATGAGGTTATAAGGTTGATAAAAGAAAGGTTTTACCTCCAAGTAGCCACCGAAAGAAAGAGTTAAAAGGCTTTTGTCAAGAAGTTTATAAAATTCCGGATTATGTCTTTTGGCTGTTTGTTCCCAATAAATATGATCAATTTTAGATTTATTAACAGCAGTTTGTTTATCCTTTAAACTGTCTGTTAGTCTTTGTTTAACAGGATAATGAAAATCATTATCCAGGAAGCTCTTAACCAGCCTTCCTCTTAAATTGTGGGCAACTCTGAAATTATAGACAATTTCTTCAATTGGTGGATGTGTATTTCTAAAGCGATCTATATATCGTTCGATACGTTTTGTATATCCTATAGCCCATGGTAATACATTTGATGGATATTTGACGTTTTCCAATAGATGGTCTGCCAAAATAAAATCGAATTTTCTTAAAACCATTTTATTATTCCATTCAGGAATAATCCAATCATTTCGGTCGAGTAAAATGTTGACTTTTGATGCATCTATCCTGTTCAATGTCCATTTTTTTGAATGATAGAGGTATTTATAATCATAAATGCCAACATCATAATCATCATTTTCATTTTTATTAAAAAGATATCGGTTTTCTTCAGGAACGAACCAGTAATCAATATTGGAAAATACTGAATGCCCCAACTGTTCCAAACCTTCAGCCAAGGCAATGGCTTCGGGTGAATAATTGTCCGGTATGTAAAAGGGGGTTAGAAAGAATTTAAAAGTCATATGACAATCATTTGTTAAAATGAGTATGGATAAAGTTTATTTTTCTGTAGGTATTTAAATTTTTATTACCTCCTCCGCAATTTCTTTATACTGGCATTCCCTCACAATTCTTCCGGTATTGATATCAATAATTCTGTTGCAGTATTTTAACGTCGTAATTCTATGAGCAATAACAATAATGGTCAGATTACTGTCCGACAATTCGCGGATGGATTCGGTGATGTCCTCTTCGGTTTGCGTGTCAAGAGCAGATGTGGCCTCATCGAAAAAGAGAATTTCGGCACCGCTGTAAATGGCACGTGCTATGCCTATTCTTTGACGTTGTCCGCCGGAGAGTCTGGCTCCCCGTTCTCCGATGTTGGTATGAACCCCTTCGGGCAGTTCTTGTACCATATCCCACAGGCTGGTTTTTTTCAGTACCTGTTCCAGCCGATTATGGTTAATGTTTTTGGAATCAACGCCAAAAGCTACATTTTCGGCGAGGGAGGCATCGATGAGATAAACTTCCTGTTGGACATACCCCACCAGTTTATGCCATGCCTTCAGGTTGGATGGTTTAATAGGCGTATCATCCACCATAAAAGAACCCTTGTTGGGTGTCCAGAATCCTAACATGAGGTTCATAAGAGTTGTTTTTCCCGATCCGGAAGGCCCCATAAAACCAATGGATTCCCCCTTTTTTATGGTGAGGTTAATGTTCTTTAGAACATCTTCAGTCGCATCCGGAAATCGGAAAGAAACATTTTGGAGGGATATCTGGTGTTTGAAAGGAAGTGACCGGGCTTCTTCCTGATCTTCTTCACTGTCTTTTTTCAGACTCTTTACCTGAGACACGATGTCAAATGTATATTGATGGCCTTTGATGCTGATGAGGGCCAGCATAATACGATTTATGGAAGGCAGTATTCGGTAGGCTGCCAGTGCGAACAGTCCGAGAAGGGCTGCCAGTCCGGCCTTGTCCGGCAGAAAATACAATCCGTAGGCAGTAATAACAAAAATGGTAATAACCATGCCTGTCTCAATGACTCGGGTTGGTGCCTGCTGATAGACGACCCTCCTGGTGCTGAGTTTTATTTGACGATTTAGGTAATGACTGATCTTTTTCTGAAAGTATTTCAATGAACCGGTAATGACTACATCTACATATCCAAAAATGCTCTGGAAGATACTTCTTGTGAGTAAGGGCGTTATTTTATTGGTTTCATTCTCCAGCCGCATGCTTTTATTTTTCACCCAGGTATAGAAGAGAAGAAAAATGGGCAGAATGGTGGTTGAAAGTAGTACTATTGCCCGCCAGTCGTAAAGCAAAAGACTGATTAAAATAAAGAAAAGAACAAAAATTTCGGTAAGAAAGTTAAACATCGGCAACACCATGCTGTTGGCGAACTTTTGAGTAACTACATTTACATCGCGCATGATGACGTTCGAGTTGGTGCTCTTAAAGAATGGAAAGCCTTTTTGATAGAAGTATTTATGCAACCTGATAGCAAAGTATTGGTAGAGGGAAAGGGAGAAGCGTGCCTGCGACCGGTTGATTAATAAACCCATCACGTTCTTGAAGGTTATAACCACCACAATCAGTGCTGCTAACACAAGAACAAACTGGTTCTCGGAGGTAAACCCACCCAGCTGATAGGCTTTGCTGATGACCGGATGTGATTGCGTAACCCCTTCTTGAAGAATAACGGTGAAGAGAGGCAAAAAGGCTGCAAGCCCTGCCATCTCGAGGATGGAATTGAAGAATAACAACAGCATCATCTTCACTGATTTTATTTTGTATCCCGGTGGCAATATTTCAATGATTCGTTTGATGCTGTGAATTATGATATTGTTGGTAATCGGGTTTCGCATTGTCAGGGATGGTTTTTAGTATTTTATCATTGATTAATTAATAAACATTGGATCTTTTCAACTAAAAAATATGGGTGCAAGATAATAAAAAGGTATGAGTTGAGAATGGATGTATGGTTTTAGGCCATTAGGCTGATAGGCGGCTAGGCTATTAGGTTATTAGGCCAATAGGCCACTAGGCTAATAGGTTGTTAGGCTGATAGGCCATTAGGCCCCTTGGCTTTTAGGCTAATTTTTTCCAATTTCTACCTATATCTATTTATTTCTACCTTATTTCTATTTATATCCACATATATCTTTTTTCTGGTCTCCGGTTTCTGGCCTCTGGTTTGCTGCTTTTTAGCTATAAACATGGGAGTTGCTACTTCGGACTCGGTATCTAATAGCCTAATAGCCTAATGACCTAATGGCCTAATTGGCTTCTGACTTCTGGCTTCCGGCTTCTGACCTCTGGCATCCGGTCTACCACTCTGTCGCCCCGCCGGGGCTCAGGTTGTATATGGTTGCACTGTTGCTACAAAGATGTCGCCGCTACGCGGCTGGAAATAAAGGCTGATAGGCTGATAGGCTATTAGGCTAATAGGCCATTGGGCCCCTAGGCTTTTAGGCTAATTTTTTCCAATTTCTACCTATTTCTATTTATTTCTACCTTATTTCTATTTATATCCACATATATCTTTTTTCCGGCCTCTGGTTTGCTGCTTTTTAGCTATAAACATGGGAGTTGCTACTTCGGACTCGGTATCTAATAGCCTAATGGCCTAATGACCTAATGGCCTAACTAGCATCTGGTTTCTGGTTTGCTGCATCTATAAACATGGGAGTCCTTCGGACTCCGTATCTAATCGCCTAATGGCCTAATAACCTAATGGCCTATTTAGCTTCCGGCCTCTGGTTTGCTGCTTTTTAGCTATAAACATGGGAGTTGCTACTTCGGACTCCGTGTCTAATGGCCTAATGACCTAATGGCCTAATGGCCTAATTAGCTTCTGGCCTCTGGTTTGCTGCATCTATAAACATGGGAGTCCTTCGGACTCCGTATCTAATCGCCTAATGGCCTAATTACCTAATGGCCTAACTAGCATCTGGCTTCTGGTTTCTGACCTCTGGCTTCTATTAGATTTTTAGATGTAAGATTTAAGATGAACATTTTACAGAAATATTTTTTTGCATTAGTACATTAGCACATCAGCACATTAGCATATTAGCAAATCAGCAAATTAATTCCTTCAACCTCATTGCATAAAAGGCTAATTACCTAATCGATTAACGGTTTATCAGTATTGTTTAGTTAATACAACAACTTAAAACCCTTTTTTAGTAATCCCTTTTTTAGGGTTTTGTCACCGGTCCAAAGAGGACAATCCAGATAAATAGCGAGAGCAACGAAAGGGGTGTCTTTTTCATCGATACCTTTACAGAGTTCGTAAGCTTTATGTCTTGATTGCATGTCAATTAAATCCATTGGGACAAATCTTATACATTCTAAAATGTTGTTGAAAAGGATATAAAAATTGTGCTCATTAAGTTTTGAGCTTTTCAAAATTTTTTCTTTGTGAGCGTAGATCTCATAAATTAAAAAATTTGGTGCATAAAATTTAATGTCACTGTCAAACAGTAAGTTTCTAATTTTGGACTTTTGGGGTATTAAAGCGGGAAAAATAATATTAGTATCAATAACTAATATTTTGTGATCCATTATTCCTTAGAAGTTCCCAGAAAACTGTGTTTGTTATTTTTCCACCAATGACTTTTAATATCTTCAGCAATCCGAAGATTATTTTCATTAATTCCGGACTGATAAATTAGGTTTTCGGTTTCTAAACGTTTTACGAGTTGGACAAGATAATCCTTATCCAAACCTTTTTTGCTGATGGTAAGGACTATACTATCTTTCTTGTCTTGAATATGGATATTATCCATAGTATTATATTTTTTGACAAATATACTTTAAAGCGAATTCAGAATCAATAACCGTGGCTGAGGATTAGGCTAATAGGCCATTAGGCCGATAGGCTAATAGGCTGATAGGCTAATAGGCCAATAGGCTGATAGGCCAATAGGTCATTAGGCTTTTAGGTTTTTAGGCCGATAGGCTGTTAGGTTGCTAGGCCATTAGGCCGATAGGCCAATAGGCCAATAGGCTATTAGGCCATTAGGCTATTAGGTCGTTAGGCGATTAGACAAATAGGCCACTAGGCTACTAGGCCATTAGGCTAATAGGTCGTTAGGCCATTAGACCACTAGGCCGATACCTACTTATATCTTTTGTATCTACTTATTTCAATTTATATAATTATATCCGGCTTCTAGTTTCTGACCTCTGGCTTCTAATATCATCAGCACATCAGAATATTAGCACATTGGCACATCAAATACTAGAAATTAGATTTTTAGATGTAAGATTTAAGATGAACATTTTGCATTAGCAAATCATTTGTATAAAATTTGCTTATTTCATTGAACTATTGGTTCTTAAAATTAGTCATTAGTTAATTAAATGGTTCGATATAATTGTGCTTGTAATCTGTCCAAAAATCTAAGTCAAAACAGGATGAACTTATTTCATTATCATTATAGCAGGCAATTATAGTTGTATTTTCAGGCCTTCAATGTGTAATAGGTATTTTTCCCTTTTCCGTGCCGTTCGATAAAATTTTTGCTAACCATAAGCCTAAGAAGTTCTCTTGCTCTGCTTTCCTTAATGTTTATTAAATTTTCAACCGATTTTGAGGTTATTTTATTGTTTTTGAGAATGTATAGAATAATTGTTTTTTCTTGTTCAGAGCAATCGGCCAGTATCCGACGGTATTCCGACGGTATTCCGACGGTGTTCCGACGGTATTCGACAGTGTCCGACGGCGTCTGGTGGTAATGGTCAGAAATCGATTGTGAATTTGGCACAGCATTAAAATTCTTTTTTATTAAGGATACTCTGAACATCATACCATGTTCATTCCACAAAAAGTCAATTTCGGGATAACGTTTTAATTCTTCATGAATTAATCTGAGGCCGTTACCCCATTGTTCAATAATTCCCAGTAATTTAAATACGGGTGCCAGGGTTCTGTTGCGTATATCTGATTGTCCGGCCTCCATATCGTTAAAATCGATTGATGGCAGGAGTTTTCCCGGACTTGATATTTCAATTTTATCATCAAAAATCGCAATTTTAATATCCATTCCTTTAAGAGCATAATCGCGATGAATAACGGCATTTCGAATCAACTCCCGTATGGCTACCACAGGATATTCCCAACGGTCTTTGCGAAAAACGCCTTCATATTCCGATCCTTTAGAAATATGCCTTAAAACGAAACGGTAGGCTTCTTCTGCCTGAAAGCTTAATGGCACATCAATCGTTTTTTGGTCGATAAAATCGCCGGGAACAGTTCCTTTGAAACGGGCACACTCTATTTTGGCATTTGGAAATAATTGTGTTTTGAGGTCATCCGAAGATAATAAAATTAAAGCATTGTTAGGAAATTTACGGTTTTGTTCATTAACTATCAGATTAAGCTTTGCCAAATGGGTAAGGTTTACTTTTTCACCTATTATTTCTTTTAATTGATTTTTAAAATCGTTCCATTTAAGGTTTTTAACTTCTTTGTTATAAATCGGCAGAGCATCAAATGAGATGTTGTTGCTTTGCCGTTGAAGTTCTTCAATAATTTCCCGGTTTGCCAAACGACTTGAAGAGCCGATACGAATATATGTGCCTTTTTCTATACCTTTACTTTTTAAATAATATGGTGGGTTATTCCCCTTAAAAATTTTTACTACTATAACGGGTTTGTTTTGATATCTTCTAAAGGATATTTCAGGTAAAATGACCGGTGCGCAACCGTCGTGAATGATATTGATAATTTGTTCTTCTATCTTTAACAAATCATTTTCATCCAGACCTGTAATTATTCGCGGATTGTCTTTAATACCAATATACAATTCGCCTCCGGCATCATTGGCAAATGCTACCACGGTTTTACACAAATCGGCTTTTGATGGCAATTGCTCTTTGAATTCAATTCGGCGTCCTTCCGGTTGGCTTAACAGGTCTTTAAGCTTCATATCTTAGCTTA
Source organism: Thermophagus xiamenensis (assembly GCF_900112795.1). Classification (GTDB taxonomy): domain Bacteria; phylum Bacteroidota; class Bacteroidia; order Bacteroidales; family Marinilabiliaceae; genus Thermophagus; species Thermophagus xiamenensis. The sequence goes on along the minus strand of NZ_FONA01000024.1, from coordinate 53,926 downwards.
TGTTTATATGATAAGATGAGTTAACCAAGCTGCCAAAGCATTTGTCAACCCATTTGGCACCGTTGTAAGTGACGACGATGGCGTAGATAGTAATAAACAGCAATGAATTAGTTTTGAGCACATATATTTTAAACCTCTCTAGGAATTAAAAGGTTTATTTCGATTCAATAATTCTTAAAAAAATCTGTCGCCGCTCTGCGGCTCTGTTAGGCCGATAGACCATTAGGCCATTAGGCCATTAGGCCAATAGACTATTTATATCTACTTTATTTCAATTTATATCCACTTATATCCTCTTGTAATTTCTGGCTTCTGCTTCTGGTTTGTTGTGCTTTTTACCTATAAACATAGGAGTCCTTCGGACTCCGTATCTAATTGCCTTAATGGCCTAATTCGAGGAATTGTTTTACTGCATTCCGGATGCGTTGTTTTACGGCTTGCCAGTTAGTATCAACCAGCATAACCGGGAAGTCATCATCTTCTGCATCATCAAAATAAGTCAGACTTTTAATGACGAGAAATTCGGAACCATCCGGATATTTTTGTTTATAGAAGTTAAGCAATTGATTTAGGCTATACAGTTTTAACAAAAAGAACAAATCAATGAAATCTTTCTTGGTGCCCCGTCCGGTAATAGCACTAAGTTTCATTGCAGCGATATCAATTATATTTGCGATGGTTAGATTATTTTCTCTTAATGGTGGTGCTAACCAAGGATAGGGATAATTTACGATATCAACTTTAATACCATTAATAATGAAGATATTGATGTTTTTAGATTTTTTCAGTACAGTAGGTGTCGCTATTGACTTCAATTGGTTTACAACTTCAAATTCGTCGGCTTTAATGTTTCCGAAAAGGTCTATGTCGATGGATATTCTGTGTCCAATTTGCAGAGCCAGGCCGGTTCCTCTTACCAACCTTAAGGAACTAAATGCCGGCAGTGCCTGCAATTGAATTAAAAGTTCCAATGTGGCGGGGTCGATTGCTTCGATGAATAACATGCAAAGTTTTTAATGCTTGTATTACTAAGAAAAGCAATGAGGTTGGCCGATTTTTTTTCCAGATCGGGAATTTTCATGGCCACTTTTGCGATTTCTTCAATACCATATAAATGAACCAAAATTTTCCAATCCTTTAGCAGTCCGTAATCCAGAACCCTGTGGACAATGGTCTTTTTGCTTTTTTGAATATCCAAAGTTTTTTTGTTGACATCCCAGAATAAATGATCAGACAATAAATCGAGATATGGTAATTTGTCTGATCTCTCACTAAAATCCTTAGTATTATTTATGGGCGTCTTTGGCATAATGTTTAAGTATAAGGTTCGGATAAAGTTACATCATTTCGAAATTTGTTTCAATTCTAATTCTTATAAAGAGTTGGATTTATTGTCGCATTAAGTTATAAACATTGGAGTCCTTCGGATCCATATCTAATAGCCTATTGGCCTAACAACCCAATGGCCTAATGACCTGATTTTTTCCACGCCTTCGGCACGGTGACTCCCATAGGAATCACTTAAATGAGATTAAATGGTCGTATTATAACGGTGCAAAAATAAATAAGTTTTGGGGAATGGGGAAAAAGTCGTTAGTTTTTAGTCGATAGTCTTTAGTTGGTTTGCAATGGAGAAGGGAGAGGCGGATAGGGAAATAGGCCGATGGGCAATTGGGCCATTAGGCCGATAGGTTGTTAGGCCCTTAGGCTATTAGGCTGTTAGGTTGTTAGGCAAATAGGCCAATAGGTTTTTTGGCCATTAGGCTAATAGGCCATTAGGCCAATAGGCTGTTAGGCCAATGGGTTATTAGGCTGATAGGCCATTAGAAAATAGGCCCCTAGGCTAATGGGCCGTTAGACCATTAGACCATTTTTACATCATACAATTTATATCTACATATTTCTACCTTATTTCTATTTATATCTTTTATTCTAGCTTCTGGCCTCTGACTTCTTTTTGTTGCTTTTTAGCTATAAACATTGGAGTCCTTCGGACTCCGTATCTAATAGCCAAATGGCCTAATAACCCAATGGCCTAACTGACTTCTGCGGGCCGGCGCACCCCCTTCAGGGGGTTGGGGGGTGAGAGAGGAGGGCTATTTCCGGGTTACCACTCTGTCGCCCCGCTGGGGCTTAGGTTGTATATGGGTTCACTGTTGCTACAAAGATGTCGCCGCTCTGCGGCTGGAAATAAAGGCTGATAGGCTATTAGGCCGTTAGGCCATTAGGCTGATAGGTTGTTAGGTTTATTTTGCAGCATACCATTTATATCAATTTTATTTCTAATTATTTCTATTTGTATCTACCTTATATCTATTTATTTCAATTTATATCTTATGTCTGGCTTCTAACTTCCGGTCTCTGGCTTCTGGTTTGTTGCTTTTTAGCTATAAACATTGGAGTCCTTCGGACTCCGTATCTAATAGCCAAATGGCCTAATAACCCAATGGCCTAACTGACTTCTGCGGGCCGGCGCACCCCCTTCAGGGGGTTGGGGGGTGAGAGAGGAGGGCTATTTCCGGGTTACCACTCTGTCGCCCCGCTGGGGCTTAGGTTGTATATGGGTTCACTGTTGCTACAAAGATGTCGCCGCTCTGCGGCTCTATTAGGCCAATAGGCTATTAGGCCAATAGGCCATTAGGCTGATTTTGCGCTAAACAATTTATATCTATTATATTTCTACCTATATCCTTTAATTATTTATGCCTTAACGTTCTGCTGTCTCGTTGGGGCTGCCATTCTACCATTCGGCCTTTCAACCATTTTGCCATTTTACCATTTTACCCTACCATTTATGGCCAATGATTATTCGACACCTACGGCGTCGATGGTTTTTATTGTTGCTGCTTTTTAGCTATAAACATTGGAGTCCTTCGGACTCCGTATCTAATAGCCTAATAACCCAATGGCCTAATTGGCCTCTGGCTTCTGGTTTCTAGTTTCTGGCCTCTGGTTTCCGTCATCTGCGGGCCGGCGCACCCCCTTCAGGGGGTTGGGGGGTGAGGGAGGGGGAGCTATTTCCGTTTTACCGTTCTGCCGCCGCTCCGCGGCTACCGTTCCACCATTCCGCCTTTCCACCATTTTATCATTTGTTCCTCCCATTTATGACCAATGATTATTCGACACCTACGGCGTCGATGGTTTTTTATTTTTGCATTTTTGCTATAAACATTGGAGTCCTTCGGACTCCGTATCTAATAGCCAAATGGCCTAATAACCCAATGGCCTAACTGACTTCTGCGGGCCGGCGCACCCCCTTCAGGGGGTTGGGGGGGTGAGGGTGGGGTAGCTTCTTTCCGTTTTACCGCTCTGTCGCCCCGCTGGGGCTCAGGTTGTATATGGTTGCACTGTTGCTACAAAGGTGTCGCCGCTCTGCGGCTCTATTAGGCCAATAGGCTAATAGGCCAATGGGCCGTTAGGTTTTTAGGCCACTAGGTCGTTAGGCTGATAGGCCGATGGGCCAATAGGCCATTAGGCGGCTAGGGGATTATTGTGAGTTAAATTTCCTTTTTTGTGCGATTAAAGAGTTAATCATCTTTGATATTTCAATGCCTAATTCTTCCATTTCGTCAAGGGTACTAGAGGATATTAGCTTTTTATAATAAAACAGATTTAAAACAGTGATGGCTTCAAACAATGAACCACGGGCAAAATATAGATAATTTATTTTTTCTTTATTACTTATTCTTCCTTCTCCTTCAGCAATATTTTGCGGGATAGAAGATGCCGCCGCCTCCAATTGCTCAACCAAGCGATAATGCCCATGAACACCTTCGGCAATATCCAAACATCTTTCTGCAAAATGCATCGCTTTTTGCCAGACCCGAAGATTCTTAAAGCTAAAATTTTCCATAATAATTCTATCAATTATTAAAGGAAAATACACCCTATAATCCTAATAGCCTACCGGCCTAACAGCCTAATCGCCTAATAACCTAGTGGCCTAACAACCTATTGACCAAACGGCCTAACCGCCTAATAGCCTAATAGCCTACCAGCCTAAACGGCCCAATGGCCTAATTGCCTGATTGCCTCATCTACCCGGTTTTTAATCTATTCATGACCTGAATGGGGGTAAGGATATTAGGATTGTTGTTGCTGTCGGGAGATGATTTAGCAAAAAGTACCGGAATAATTATTTTGTTTTTAGCAAAAGGAAGTAAAGCTCCTTTTTTTTGAGTATTTTCCAGTAAGCTTTTAGGGTTTGGAACTTCTGACCATTTACATTCGCCTACAAGCAGATATTTGCCATCGAGTGATTGAGCAACCACGTCGATTTCCATGGGTTGATTATTGATGTTGTTCCCCCACCATCTTTGAGCGGGGCCAAAATATATATCGTTAAAAGGTTTTGCCGGAACGGAGCGTCTGCATAGATTTTCCCACCATGATGATATGAAAAGATTTTCGCGGGAAGAAAAAATATCAAAAACTTGGTCGATTAGGTTTAACTCTAACGATGAAAGAAAAGGAACTACGAATGAAAAATAGAAACCAAAGAACGGTTCGGCGATAGTGTAAAGACCTTTTTTGCTGTTTTTGGGATTTTCCCCGAAAGGAATGTCTCGTTTCAAGTATCCGAGATTGATAAGTTTATCGATGGGTCGGGAAATTTGGCTAGCCGGTTTGTTAAGTCTGGATGCTATTTCTGAAATACGATGAGCTCCTTTCCCTACTAACGAAAGTAAGGAATAGGCCTGAACAGATTCTCTCATATCGTCGAGAAAGAGCCGGGAAGGTTCTTCGTGCAGTATTCCTTGATTATCCAGAATCAGGTTTTTTACAGCTTGGGAAAAGGAAGGATAATTTCGGCGCAGTTCCCAGTATCTGGGGATACCTCCCCAAACAGCATATTCTTTTACGCCCTGTGTGGCATCACACTCCAGGTAATCTGTGATCCATCCTGCTTCTAAAGGTTTAATTTTTATGATTTCAGAGGCTCTTCCATATAGTGGTGATGAGGCCTCTAACGTCATGCTGTTCATCATTTGCTGAGACGATCCACAAATAATAATATGATAGTTGCTGTTTAGTTTTTGGTCGATAATTTTTTGAATAAGGCTTGGCAGTATAGGACTGCTTTTGACCATGTAAGGAAATTCGTCCAGAGCCAAGATAAATTTTTCTTTTGTTTGCCGGTTTAGATTGCTAAAGAGCGCTTCCCACGTAGGGTAAATCATGGCATCAAAACCTTGAAATTTTTCTGCAATAACAGCAGCCAATTGCTGTCGTTGTATGTTATCATCGGTTTGTTGAGCCATGAAATAGATGTCGCCCGCTTTAATAATATTTTTTATTAATGTTGATTTCCCACATCTTCGACGACCGTAAATCACGATTAATTGTCCATCCTCTCTAAGAAGGGCTTTTCTTATTCTTTCTTGTTCCCGGTGTCGATTGAAAAATTTCATATTAATGGATTATGCTTCACAAAAATAATGTTTCAGAAACATAATAGCAATATAAAGGAATAGGCAAAGGTTAGAGAAAGTAAGTAAGATGTTGGGCTAACGGCCCAATAACCTAACGGCCTAACAGCCTAATCGCCTAATAACCTAGTGGCCTAACAACCTATTGACCTATCGGCCTAACCGCCTAATAGCCTAACAACCCAATGGCCTAATGGCCTATTGACCTAACGGCCTAACGTCCTAACGGCCTATTAGTCTCTTTTAAGCTTTTGCAAAACGCGATGTAATTGTTTTTTGCGTTGAAATGGGAATTCCAAAAATTATAGGTTTTTAGTCTTGCTTCGGGATTTCGGGCTTTTGTTTCGAGTATTAAACGAAGGTTATTGGCAACAGAATGCGGATCAGGGGAGGCCGGCATTAGGATTCCGGTTTCTGAATTAACAATTTCTTTGGTACCACCTACATCGGTGGCTAAAACAGGTATTCCAAAGCTGGTGGCTTCCATGATGCTTACAGGCAGACCTTCGGAAGATGAGACGTTGATAAAACAATCAATATAATTGTCGCGGAAGAATTTAAGAACGGTGTCATTGGGTACCAACCCTTTAAATTCCGCTTTAATGTTTTTGGGAAGAAGTCTTTGAGCCAGGTCTTTGACGTCCTCTGACAGAATTCCGTCACCAAAATGGACCCATCTTATTTTAATATCTTTGATTTCAGCCAATGCCCGAACAATAAGATCTATCCTTTTTAGTTTTATGACCATTGAGCAGCTGACAACAATATAAGTATTGTTTTCAGGTGGTGGGGACAGGAGGGGCGACTCACTGTTTTCGGTTCCCATGTACGACAATCGGTATTTACTGGCAAACCGGGGATATTTCTTTTTCATGTAATCAACCCCGTTTTTAGATATAAGAAACAGGCGAGAAACTTGTTTCAGTTGAAATTTGCGGAAGGGGATAAAGCCTTCTTTTCGTCTTTCAAAATATAAATCGTAACCGTGTGCGCGGGAAACAAAGTGTTCTATTTTACCTCTTGATTTTAATATTGCCAGTATCGTGCTTTGGTCTGTGAACCAGTAGGTGTAGTGGAGGGTGTTGTGTTTTAAATGATGCTTTTTCAGAAATGCATCCATGATTTTAGCCTCGTATCCCCGGTGGAGAATAGCACTAATAATTAGTATTTTATTGGGATGCCGCCATACATCTTTCAGACAATAGAGAACCCACCATCCGATGCTAAGGAGTCCTTTGAGTTTTGTGAATCCGCTGTATTCCGGTTGGAGGATTTCAACACCGTCCGGGAGCTCTCTTCGTGGCCCTGATATGTTCGCGGGGATGATGACTACCCGGTCAAATTCTTTAACAAGGTATTTTATTTCTGTTTCAATGAATTGTTCGCCCGAACCATAGGGAAAACCGGATGTGTAGAGGCATAGGGTGGTCATAGCGGCTGACATTTAACGAAGACGATTAAAAATTTAAATTTTTGTTGCTTAATTTAATGCTAAATTTCGAGTCGGATCTACGGTAAAAGAAATAAATTTTTCCCGAAAATTCCAGACGGGGCTGGAGCAGGCTGTTAGGCGATTAGGCTGATAGGCAATTAGGCCAATAGGCTGTTAGGTTATTAGGCCGTTAGGCTAATAGGCAATTAGGCCAATGGGCTGTTAGGTTTTTAGGCTATAGGCCATTAGAAAATAGGCCCCTAGGCTAATGGGCCGTTAGACCATTTTTACATCATACAATTTATATCTATTTTATTTCCACCTTATTTCTACTTATATCCTTTTATCTGATTTCTGGTTTCTGGCCTCTGGCTTCTTTTTGTTGCTTTTTAGCTATAAACATTGGAGTCCTTCGGACTCCGTGTCTAATAGCCTAATAGCCTAATAGCCTAATAGCCTAATTGCCTAATGACCTATTGGCCTAACAACCTAACCGCCCAATAACCTAATAGCCTAATAGCCTATTGGCCTAATTGCCTAATAGCCTCATAAAGTTTCGGCTATTAAGATTAGATAAAAATTACTTAAAATCAGAAAGAAAAGAAAATTGTTTTGGGGTTTAACCGAAAATGTAAAAAAATGTTGTAAACAACTGATGTTTTGGTGTTTAATGACAGTGTGTTTTGGTGGGTATCTTAGGTGCTGTTAATAATGTAAATAGCTGAATAAGTGGAGTGCAATAGGGGTGTGTTTGGCGATTCAACTGTTTTGTTATATTTGTGCTTCTGCGAAAAGAATATTATCAAATTTAAACACATTATAAAAAATGGGACTAAACATTATTGTTCTTGCCAAGCAGGTGCCCGACACCCGTAACGTTGGTAAGGATGCCATGAAAGCCGACGGGACAGTAAACCGAGCTGCCTTGCCGGCCATTTTCAATCCGGAAGACTTGAATGCCCTGGAACAAGCGTTACGTCTGAAAGAAAAATATCCCGGAACCAAAGTCACGTTATTAACGATGGGTCCGGGACGTGCTGCCGAAATTATACGTGAAGGCTTGTTTCGTGGTGCCGATGGGGGAATATTGCTCACCGACAGGGCCTTTGCGGGTTCCGATACGCTGGCCACTTCATATGCCTTGTCGTGCGCCATCAGAAAAATAAAAACTTATGATTTGATATTGGCCGGACGTCAGGCTATTGACGGCGATACGGCACAGGTAGGACCGCAGGTGGCCGAAAAGCTGGGCTTGCCGCAGGTGACTTACGTTGAGGAAATATTAAGTGCCGAAAAAGGGAAACTACGCCTGAAACGACGTCTGGAACGTGGTGTTGAAACAGTAGAGACCCCCATGCCCGTGTTGCTTACCATCAATGGCTCGGCAGCACCATGTCGCCCAAGAAATGCCAGGTTGGTTATGAAGTATAAACATGCCCGTACGGTTACCGAACGTCAGAATCTGTCGGAAGATTATATTGATTTGGCCAATGACCGTCCGTATCTGAATATTCCTGAATGGAGTGTCAACGATATTGAGTGCGATGCTAACAGCCTGGGATTATCGGGCTCGCCAACCAAAGTTAAAAAGATTGAGAACGTAGTATTTCAGGCAAAGGAGGCACGACATATTCAGGCCAATGAGCAGGAAATAGAAGAACTGGTTAAAGAATTGATTGCCAACCACACCATTGGGTAAAAATGTGGGCAATATCATTTAATTAAAACAGAAAAAAATGAACAATATATTTGTTATATGCGAAACGGAAGAAGGCAAAATTGCTGATGTGAGTCTGGAGTTACTCACCAAGGGCCGTTCGTTGGCCAATCAGTTGAATTGTCGTCTGGAAGCCGTCGTTTTGGGACATCAGTTAGAAGGCGTGGAGGAGCAACTCTTTCCCTATGGGGCCGATGTGGTACATATCGGCGATGATCCGCGGCTCGAACCGTATACCACACTTCCTTATACATCCGTTATAGTTGAATTGTTTAAAAAAGAGAAACCGCAAATAGCGCTTCTGGGAGCAACCACAATGGGGCGCGATTTGGGCCCGCGTGTTTCATCGGCCCTGCATAGTGGTCTGACAGCCGATTGTACGGCCCTGGAAATAGGGGACCACGAAGATAAGAAAGCCGGGAAAGAATATAAGAATCTTTTGTATCAGATACGTCCCGCTTTTGGAGGAAATATAGTAGCCACCATTATCAATCCCGATTGTCGTCCACAGATGGCCACTGTTCGCGAAGGGGTGATGAAAAAGGAAATTTATTCGCCCTCGCATAAAGGGGAAATTAAAAAGATTGAGGTCGACAAGTATTTAAAGCCGGAAGATGCTGTTGTCAAGGTTGTTGAGCGCCACATGGAGAAAAACCGGATCAATATTAAGAATTCATCCATCATTGTATCGGGTGGCTACGGTATGGGTTCCAAAGAGAATTTCTCGCTTCTTTATGAATTGGCCGAAGTGCTGGGCGGAGAAGTGGGTGCCTCGCGTGCTGCCGTAGATGCCGGTTTTGCCGAACACGACCGTCAGATAGGTCAAACGGGTGTGACGGTGCGTCCCAAACTGTATATTGCCTGCGGTATCTCGGGGCAGATACAGCATACGGCCGGAATGGAGGAATCGGCAATGGTTATTGCCATCAACAACGACCCGACGGCACCCATTAACAAAATTGCCGACTATGTGATTACCGGTGATGTAATGGAAGTGATTCCCAGGCTGATTAAGGCTTATAAGAAAAATACCAAATAATTACAGGATATTACCTGATTGTAGGATTATGGACACTTTGGGGTGTCTGTTAAATAAAAGAGAAACAATGGCAAATTTTTTTACAGATAATCCGGATCTTAAATTTCATCTGACGCATCCGTTGATGAAAAAGATCGTGGCCCTCAAAGAGGACAACTTTGAGGACAAAGACCAATACGACTATGCCCCGCTGGATTTTGAGGATGCCATGGACAGCTACGAAAAAGTGCTGGAAATTGTGGGTGAAATATGCGGTGATATTGTGGCACCCAATGCCGAAGGGGTGGATGCCGAAGGTCCCAGAATTGAAAATAATGAAGTGGTCTATGCCGCCGGAACACAGCAAAACCTCGATGCCCTGGTTAAAGCCGGCCTTATGGGTATTACCCTGCCACGTAAGTACGAAGGGCTTAATTTCCCGATTGTTCCCTACATCATGGCTGCCGACATGGTTTCGCGTGCCGATGCCGGGTTTGTAAATATCTGGGGTTTGCAGGACTGTGCCGAAACCATTCATGAGTTTGCCGATGATGACCAGAAAATGCGCTATCTTCCACGGATATCGCGAGGAGAAACTGCCGCCATGGACCTTACCGAGCCCGATGCCGGCTCTGATTTGCAGTCGGTGCAGCTGAAAGCTACTTACAATGAAAAGGATGGCAAATGGTATCTTAATGGGGTTAAGCGTTTTATTACCAATGGCGATGGTAACATTTCGCTGGTGCTGGCCCGCTCAGAACCCGGCACTACCGATGGTCGTGGCTTGTCAATGTTTATCTACGACCGTAACCATAAGGCTGTTAAAATACGTCGCATCGAAAATAAAATGGGAATAAAAGGCTCACCTACCTGTGAGTTGGTGTTCCAAAATGCGCCGGCCGAACTGGTGGGCGACCGTAAAATGGGACTTATCAAGTATGTGATGGCCCTGATGAACGGTGCCCGGCTGGGTATTGGAGCCCAATCGGTGGGCATTAGCGAGGCAGCCTATCGTGAGGCATTGGCCTATGCCGAAGAAAGAGAACAATTTGGAAAGCCAATCATTAAATTTCCTGCAGTATATGAGATGCTGGCAACCATGAAGGCTAAACTGGATGCCTCACGTTCGCTGCTGTACGAAACCAGCCGATTTGTGGATGTCTACAAAGCTTACATGCATCTTTCAAAAAAGCGTACTCTTACCAGGGAAGAACGCCAGGAAATGAAATATTATCAGCGGCTGGCTGACTTTTTCACGCCACTGTTAAAAGGCATGAGCAGTGAGTATTGCAATCAGATTGCCTACGATGCCTTGCAAATTCATGGTGGTAGTGGATTTATGAAGGATTATCCCATCGAACGGATTTATCGTGATGCCCGGATAACCACCATATACGAAGGTACTACGCAGCTGCAGGTTGTAGCAGCTATTCGCGGAGTTACCACCGATGGTTATCTGAAACGTATCCGTGAGTATGAGGCTATGCCACTGCGACCCGAACTGCACGGATTTAGACGTACTTTAATAGGGATGACCGAAGAGTATGAGCGTGCCGTGAAAAGTGTTACGGATGTGAAAGATAATGAATTCCTGGACTTTCATGCTCGCCGACTGGTGGAGATGGCCGGTCACATCATTATGGGATATCTGCTTTTGCTGGATACCGAGCGGGATGACAGGTATCGTAATTCTACAGAGATTTTTATTCGTTTAGGCAGGGCCGAAAATAAGGCCCGAGCAGAATTTATAGCCAACTCATCCCTGAATGATTTGGGGTATTTCAAACAAATTCAGGAAGCTTAAACGGTAATTGGAGTCATTCAAAAAAAGCGGGGCATTGGTATCAATGTCCTGCTTTTTTGTAGATGGCTCAATACTGCTTAGGTTAACGTGCCGGATAACAACGGCACGTACATCTAATGATTAACCCACTCTTTGAAACGTTTTGCTTTTTCACGACTTACAATAATCTTTTCAGAATTAGCGGGCTTTGTTTTGATGACTAATTTGCCGTTAAACCAGTTTTCGACCCGATGTATGGCCTCAATATTCAGGATGTACTGACGGTTAACACGGAAAAACATTTCGGGGTTTAGTTCCTTGTCGAGGCGGTCGAGGGTAAAATCAATAATATGATGATTGCCATCAAAGGTGAAAGCCGTGGTCACCTTGTTAGAGCTGTTAAACCAGGCCACATCCACTACATCAATTTTCTGAAAACCATTATGTAAGTTTACTAAGAGGCGGGAACGGTAGTTATGCTTTCCGGTAGAAATGATTTTGGCAATGGTTTGGTAATCGACTAACGCAGGTGGTGGCGTTGCTTGTGTGAAAAGGCGTTCAAACTTTTGAATAGCCTCTTCCAGTTTGTCCATATTGACCGGCTTCAGTAAATAATCGATGCTGTTAACCTTAAAGGCCTGGATGGCATATTCATCGTAAGCCGTGGTAAAGATGACAAAACTTTTTACGTCAATCTGTTTAAATATTTCAAAACAATTGCCATCCGAAAGCTGAATATCCATAAATATTAGCTCGGGTTGAGGGTTTTGCCCGAAAAATTCGATGGTTTCTTCAATGGAACCCATGGCGGCAGAGATATTCCATTGAGGTCGTAATTTTTTTATCATATCGGCAATTAACCGACGGGTGGGTATTTCATCTTCAATAATTAATATATTCATGGTTATCAGATTTATTCGGCATTCAGGAGTAGGGGTAACTTAATGCAATACTTTTTTTCGGTTTTTCCGAAAATAATGTCTTCGCCGGTGAGCAATTTATAGCGTTGGGCAATGTTTTCCAATCCGGTACCAGTAGAAGATACCGACCTTTTAGGCTGGAGGTTGTTGCAGGTCTGTAACCAACGGCCCCCGGCTATTTCAATTTCAATGATTAAGGGACACTTTTCCGATGCCCGATTGTGCTTTATGGCATTTTCCAACAGTAATTGAAGAGAAAGCGGTGGCACATGGTAATCCATCTGTTCTTCCGGAATGTTGATATGTACTTCCAAAGAGTTGCCCATACGTTTTTTATGCAAGTAAATAAAATCATTCAGGAAACGTAATTCTTCATGGAGCGGTACGGTTATCTCATTTCTTTTTTGGAGGACATATCGATAAACTTCAGCCAGTTTTTGGGTGAATTCAATGGCCTGTCCGGGGTTATAATGAATTTCGGAAATTAACGTACTAAAACTATTGAAGAGAAAGTGGGGGTTAAGTTGATTTTGCAGAATCCGATAATCGGCTTTCAGTTTGGCTTGCTTGAGGGCTTCCACTTCCAGAAGTGACTTCCGCCAATTTAAAAGAAAGCTTTTGATAAATAGTGAACTGTTAAATATCAGCACAAACAAAAATCCCAAAATGATGGTCAGAAGGGCGGCTTGACGGAAAAAAGGCTCGGCATAGATATGGTCGGGCAGCACCATCAATGAAAGAATAACCAGACATGAGGTCCACACGAAACTTAAAATTAACTGTTTTTTTACCCGGCGTGAAATGCTGAAAAACCACGGTGCCTTTTTGTCCAGATAACGATTAATGATAATGTTGCCTTCGCTGGCCAGGTTAAAAGCTAAAATAGACAAAAAGAAGGGGAGTGGTGTTTTGCGCGGGTCCTGGTCATCCCCAAACATAAGAAATACAAATTTTATAACAGAAAAGCCTATAAAAGAGATGATAAGAAAACGCCACAGGGCGGGACGCCAGCCTTTGTCAATAATCGATTTTTCCGGTTTTTTAAATTCTTCCGGAATAGGCTCAATCTCATTTTTTTGTATGGATGTTTTTTCAAATGTCAATGCTGTTCAAATTTTAAATTGTTACCTGATATTAGTATTTGTTCTCTATTGGTGCAGGGCCTCGAAAGATAATAATTTCAAAGTTCCCCGATAGGTTAATAGGCCATTAGGCTATTAGGTTGCTGGGCTAATAGGCCATTGGGCCGTTAGGTTGTTAGGCCAATAGGCCAATAGGCCATTAGGCTATTAGGTTGCTGGGCTAATAGGCCATTGGGTCGTTAGACAATAGAATGTTAGGCCATTTGCACTAAACAATTTATATCTATCATATTTCTACCTATATCTATTTATATCCACATATATCTTTTTTCTGGCATCTGGTTTCTGGCATCTGGTTTCTGACATCTGGCTTCTGGTTTGTTGCATCTAATCTATAAACATGGGAATCCTTCGGACTCCGTATCTAATGGCCTAATGCCCCAATGGCCTAACTGGCTTCCGTGGGCCGGTGCACCCCTTTCAGGGGGTTGGGGGGTGAGCGAGGGTATTTGCCTCTGGTCTACTGTTCTGCCGCCCCGCTGGGGCTGACAATAAAGGCCGATAGGCTGATAGGCCACTAGGCCATTAGGCTGTTTGACCATAGAATGTTAGGCTGATTTTGCAGCATGCAATTTATATCCATTATATTTCTAATTATATCTATTTATATCCACATATATCTTTTTTTCTGGCATCTGGTTTCTTACATCTGGCTTCTAGCCTCTGGCCTCTGGCTTCTGGTTTGTTGCATCTAATCTATAAACATGGGAGTCCTTCGGACTCCGTATCTAATAGCCTAATGCCCCAATGGCCTAACTGGCTTCTGGCTTTCGCGGGCCGGTGCACCCCCTTCAGGGGGTTGGGGGGTGAGCGAGGGTATTTGCCTCTGGTTTACCGTTCTGCCGCCGCTCCGCGGCTGGCGCCAATAGGCCATTAGGCCAATAGGTTGTTAGGCCGATAGGCTATTTATATCTACTATATTTCCATTTATATCAACTTATATCGTTTAATAACATCTAGCTTCTGACCTCTGGCTTCTGGCTTCTAATTTAAAATTTCACAGAGGAAACACAGAGTTTCGCAGAGTGCCATTAGGCCATTAGGTCATTAGGCCGATAGCTACTTATATCTATATTTGTATCTACTTATTTCCATTTATATCCACTTATATCCATTAATTATTTCTGGCATCTAGCTTCTGACTTCTGGCCTCTAAATTAATTTAATTTTCCCATAGCTTTAAGGAATTTGGTTTCCATAAGTTTAACAGAGGTTTGTGCATCGATATGATTGCTTAAGGCCTCTTGCCATTGAGCCTGGGCTTCGAGAAGGTTCACCAGTGTTTCCAGGCCTTCTTCAAATTGTTGCTGACTGGTTTCAAGATTTTCGGTTGCTTGCTCCAGTGCAGTTTGTGTTAGTTCGAATCGTTTTAATGCATCTTGTAAGTTATATTTAGCTTGTGCTATTTCAAGGGCTATGAGTTTTTCGGTTTCTTCTAACTGTAGTTGAGCTGCTTGTTCCTGTAATTTGGCTTTCGAAAGTTTATTTTGTTCTTCGAACCAATGAAAGATGGGTATTTTGACGGAAGCAAGTGCCATAAAAGAGAATTCATCGGAATCCATTCCATTTAATTCCATTCCGACAAAATAATGATATCCTGCCGAGACCCCTATTTCAGGTAACATGCCTGCTTTGGTTATGCGTGATTCGTATTTTTTTATTTCGATGGCTTTGTTTAATAGTTGATATTCGGGCCGACCATCAGGTGATGCTTCTGTTTCTATAAGTTGAGGTTTAAAAATTGTATCATTCTGTTCCGGCGAGATTGAAATATCGGCTTGCAGAGGAAGTCCAATTATTCGGCAAAGGTTCATGCGAGCCAAGGTTTCGCCGTTTGTTGCCTTTTGCACCATGAGTAATGCTTCATTTCTTTTAACCTGTACTTTTAGCAGGTCGTTTTTGGTAGCCATACCTTCGTTCACCGCTGCTTGTATATTGGAAGTAAGAGAATCCAAAAGCGTTTGGTAATGGATGGCCGCCTTTTTTTTGGCAGACAAAGAAACTAACCGGAAGAAAGCTTCATCGGTTTGAGCCAGTACCTCGGCGCGGGATTTCTCTACCTGTAATCCGGCGATGTCGATGCCTGTTTTGGCCATTTTATTGGCAGTACGAATTTTACCCCCGGCATAGAGGGGTTGTTGGATAGTTAAGCCGGCCATAGTAACGCCTTCCAGGCCAATGTTTAGGTTGATGTCCGGCAAGAAGGCATACATGTTAAAGACCGGATTCTTGCCGGCATCTAAAACAGGTGTTCCGTCGGGTGACAGGACTATATTAGGGTCCGGTATTCCGTCGCCATCGGCATCGGGCAAATAGGTGGGCAGGTAACCACCCTCGAGCGAATATTCCAAAGCATCGGGTTTGTAAAGGTAAGTACCCGATGCTTCTATTTTAGGGAAAAAAGCGGACTTTGCTATTTTTTTACTTAAAACAGCTTGTTCGTGTTGGTTTTGTGATAGTTGCAAGGTTTCGGAATATTCCAGCGCCATTTCGCGACACTGTTGGCGGTTCAGTACTATTTGAGCCGTCGCAGGTATGTTATAACATATTAGTACTATTATGGTCGATATAATGGGTGACTTCATAGTTGTTGTTTTTGAGCTTGTTTACTTAAGGGATGAATAACATGGAAAAATATGGCATATAATACGGGCACCATCATAAGCGTAATGATGCTTCCAATCAATAAACCGGACATCATGGTTACCGCCATAGAACCGAACATATCATCGTTGATAAGGGGTATCATTCCCATAATAGTAGTCAGTGAAGCCATCATAACGGGACGCAGTCGCGATGTAGAGGCGTCCATTAGTGCAACAAAAGGCTTTTTCCCCTGCCGAAGCTGTAGTTCCACTTCATCCAGTAAAACCACACCGTTTTTAATCATCATCCCCATGAGCCCGAGCGCACCGACAATGGCCACAAAACCAAATTCCTTGCCCGTAAGCAGCATACCCATTACAATGCCAATAAAAGCGAGGGGCAGGCTGAGGAGGATGATAAGCGGCTTTTTGTAATCTTTGAACAAAGCAATAAGTAATGCTATCATCAAGACCACGGCCAATGGCAGATACATAAAAAGGTATTGTTGTGATTCGGAACTGGCCTGAAATTCCCCTTGCCATTCCATTTTGTAACCAACGGGCAGAGGTATCGCTTCTATTTTATCGCGGATGCGGTTTCTGACATCGTCGGCGGTGAGACCGGGTGCCGTATTACATTGAGCTTTGATGGCCCTTTGCCCGTTTAAACGTCTTACAACAGGTTCTTCCCATGTTACTTCAATATTCTTAACAGCCTGGTTAAGAGGTATTGCCCCAAAGGTTGACTCCAGAATATCTTCATAAGAGGTAATACCGGAAAAAATATCACTTAGTGTTTTGGGGTCGCTACCAGATAGGGAGGGAACTGTACTAAAAGCAGGAGCAGTTTCTAAATTGTCAACCTGTTTACCATCAATACCGGTGCTTTTTAAATAGATTGGCAAAGAGCGGGTACCTTCATGAAAAGTACCAACAGGTAACCCTTCGGTGGTAGTGAGCAGCGACAGCGCAATGTCGGGGCGGGAGAGACCCGCTCTGCGAGCCAGAGCCTGCTGATAATGGGCCACCATAACTTTAGAGGCGGGCTCCCAATTATCGGTCACTAATATGGCTCCGGGTTCCTTATCCATAATAGCCTTTGCCTGAGCGGCAAGGTTCTTCAATATGGCCGGGTCGGGTCCCGAGAAAACCACCTCGATAGGAAAGTCTTTGTACATCAGGTTGTAACGTTTTACCCGAGCATAGGCTTGTGGGTAATTAGTGTTAAGATAATCCTGTATTGCAGGTAGTTTTTCTTTAAGGGCTTGTTCATCCACAAAGTCAACGATGAGCTCACCATATCTCATGGAAGGCTCTGCGATGGAACGCACCAGGTTGTACCGCGAAGGTGTTCCCCCGAGGCTGGTGGTGACATTTGTGATTTGCGGCTGTTTCAGCAGATAATTCTCAATTTCCGATAAATCTTTGTCAACGGTTTCAATTCTTGTTCCGATTGGCATTTTATATTCAATGTAAAGCTGATTGTAATTCAGGTCGGGGAAAAAGGTTTGAGGAATTAGCGGAAACAGGAGGGCACTAATTCCCATTAGTAGCGTTACGATAGCAATAGCTATTGTTTTGTGGTAGAGCAGATAGCTTAAAAATTTTCTGTGGAAGGTATAGATTGGACCACTATAAGGTTTGGAATCGTTATTATATATTTTTAGGTTTTTAAATTGTTTGTCGGCCATTAATGGTGCCTGGGTAAGGGCGAGAATCCAGCTCAGAAGAAGCGATACGGCCAATACTATAAAAAGGTCGCGAACATATTCACCCGAAGTGTCGGGCGACAGAAATATGGGAAGAAAAGCAAAAATGGCAATAAGGGTAGCACCCAGAAGTGGCCATGCCGTTTTTCGGGCTGTATTTAGCAGGGCCTTCGACTTGTCCATACCATTTTTTAGGTCCACCAAAATACCGTCGACAATTACAATGGCATTGTCGACCAACATACCCATGGCCACGATAAGGGATGCTAACGAAACCCTTTGAAGTGTACCATTAAAAAGTTTCAGTATTACAAACGAGCCAAGGATGGTTAGTAGCAATACAAAACCTATGATATAGCCGCTCCGCCATCCCATGGTCAACATAAGAATTAAAACTACGATGGCTATAGACTGCAACAGGTTAAACATAAAGGTTGAGATGGCTTCTTCTACCTTTTCGGGCTGGAAAAATACTTTTTTGAAATCGATGCCGGCAGGAATGCGCTCGTCCTTTAGGTCGCTAAGAATTTTATCTACTTTATCCCCGAGTTTGATAATATTTTTCCCCGATTGCATGGCGACGGAAATACCGAGTGCCGGTTTTGTATTATAGCGTAAAGCCTCACGATAGGGTGATTCGAGGGCTTTTTCGACCTCTGCAATGTCACTCAATTTCACCTGGTCGTCTTGATGACCCTGGATGATGAGGTTGCGGATGTCATTCAGGTTATTAAAATCTTCCCCCACATCCACTCTAATACGTTCGTTGCCGGCATTAAAATAGCCGGCATACACCATTTTGTGTTGGTCGTTGAGTGTTTTCAATACTTCGGCAGGATGAACGCCCAGGTTGGCCATCCGGTCTTGTTTCATGTTTATGTAGATACAGGGTTTGCGGTCGCCGTAAATTTCGACTCGCTTCACTTCGGGCAGTTCTTCCAGTTTTTGCTTGACCAGTAAACCGTATCGGTGCATTTCTTCGTAGGAAAAGCCATCGGATGTCATGGCATAAAACAGGCCATAAACATCGCCAAAGTCATCCACAACCATGGGTGGTTGGGCCCCTTCAGGTAAACTGGCAGCAGCACGGCTAACTTTACGTCGTAGCAAGTCCCACTTTTGTTCAATTTGCTCCGGACTAACGGTTGGGTCCAGTTCTACTTTTATTTCCGAATAATCGGCTTCTGAGCGGGACTCTATTTGTTTTATGTCGCCCATGGTTTTAATGGCTTTCTCCAGTACATCGGTGACCTCCAATTCCACTTCATGAGCCGAAGCTCCGGGATAGATGGTTACCACCAGGGCCTGCTTGACTTTTATTTCCGGGTCTTCCAGCTTGCTCATCGACTGAAATGAAAAGATTCCGCCAATGGCAAGCACCATCAAAAAAAAGTAAATTAATGTCTTGTTTTTGAATGCAAACTCTGTCATTGCTAATTGCCGGTTTAATTTTTTGGAAATAAGTTTTCCATTGTCAGAGGGGGATACTCATTTCCTATTTACAGTAGATTTCCAATATTGGTATTGGATGAAGGACTTTGTTCCTTTATTTTTTCACCATCATGAATGGCATGGACACCACAACATACAATAATATCGTCAGGATTTAAATCGCCTTCAATAAGGGCATTACCATTGGCATCGATACGGATAATGTTCACCCTGACCCGATTTACCATGGAAGAGGTGGTATCCACCTTCCAGACGTGCGAGGCATTATCCTTTTCGAATAAAGCGGTTGAAGGGACCGAGAAGTAAGGTTTGTCTGACGATTTATAATGAAAAGAAATTCTGACGCTCATTCCCGGTAATAAACCTTCAATATTATTATCGGGAAATTTAAAATAAGCAGGGTATAAACCATTGACATTGCTTTGCGTAACGATGTTTTTCAAAGTTAATGGCCATTGCTGCTCGGAGTGATAAATGCTATGGCAAACAACGTTCATGATACGTTCTTTGTTGTCTAATTCTTGTTCAGGTAAATGAGCGACAACTTCCAGATTTCGGGTATCGGCCAATGCAATTATGGGCATACCGGCATCTACGATTTCCTGTTCATCGAAAAAAACTTTGGTAACAGTTCCGGCAAATGGGGCAATTAATTTGGTGTCTTTAATGGCATTTTTGTGAGATTCGTACAAAGCCTTAATTTGTTTGAGTCCTGAAACGGCTTTGTCGTAGTCGTTGTCGGATACTTTTCCTTTATTGTAAAGGGCGGTGATTCTGTCTACCTCTGCTTTAACTTCCCGGTATTTAGCTTCAGTACCATTTAACTGAAGCTCATAATCGCGAGGGTCTAATTGGGCTATTACAGCACCTTTTTGAACCTGGTCTCCCTCGTCTACATAAATATTTTTGATAGGTCCGGCTACCCTGAAGGCCAATCTGATATTTGAGGCAGCTTTTACACGTGCCGGATAACTTTTGGTAAACCGGTCGTTTTGATATTGAACCCGAACCGTTTTAACGATAGGGACAGTTTGGTTTTGTTCGTTGTTTCTTGAGGAACACCCCGTTGTGATGAATAAACCAGCTATTGCCGTGATTAATAAATGTTTGTATTGTTTGTTTGGGTACATGGTTTTCAAGGTTTAAGTTAAAAAAACTGTTCAAATATTTTGTATGGAAATATAAAACATTGTAATAAAATTCAATAAAACCTGCAATAGTTGTCCTTGTATTTAGTTGGACAAAAATATGATGGGAACAAATGAAGTTCAGGAAATCAATTACTGAAACATAATAAAAGCATACTGAAGCGTGTTCGCTGATTAGTTGAACGAGAAAGCGAAAATAAATGTGGATTAGTCGAGGCTTTGAAAAAAGGGAAAAGGCCGTGAGAGGAGGTCAGAAGCCAGAGTCCAGAGGTCAATTAGGCCATTAGGCTGATAGGCGATTAGGCCGTTTGAAAGTTGTGTGCGATGGCGGTTCCACCTTTAGGGGGTTAGGGGGTGAGCGAGGGATAGGCTGTCAGGCATAATAATAGAAACCGGTAATTACCCTTCCCCATGCGCAATGATACAGAGTAAAAACAATTGGGACTTTCGATGCGATACGGAGTCGGAAGGACTCCCATGTTTATAGCTTAGATGCAACAAACCAGAAGCCAGTTAGGCCATTGGGTCATTAGGCCATTAGGCTATTAGATACGGAGTCCGAAGGACTCCCATGTTTATAGGTAAAAAGCAACAAACCAGAAGCCAGAGGCCGGAAGTCAGAAGCCAGACATAAAATATAAATTGAAATAAATAGATATAAGGTAGATACAAATAGATATAAATAGAAATAAAACAGATATAAATTGTATGATGGAAAAATGGTCTAATGGCCTAAGGGCCTATTTTCCTAATAGCCTAACAACCTACCGGCCTACCGGCCTAATGACCTAACCGCCTAATGGCCTATCAGCCTAGCGGCCTAATGGTGCCAGCCGCAGAGCGGCGACACCTTTGTAGCAATAGTCCAACCATATACAACATGAGCCCCGGAGGGGCAGCAGAACGGTAGACCACAAACCACAAACCAGAGGCCAGAGGCTAGAGGCCAGATGCCAGAATAAAAGATATAAGTAGAAAAAATAGAAATATGTAGATATAAATTGTTTAGTGTAAAATTAGCCTAACATCTTATCGCCTAATGGCCTATCAGCCTAATGGCCTAATAGCCTAATAGCCTAATAGCCTAATAACCTAACGACCTATTTGCCTAATATCTAATGTTTATTGATAAATTTCTTCTCGTTTGTAAAATCCGCTCTCAATTAATACCTCGTCGATATTCTCTTTGGTAACGGGGATGGAATTAATTTGAACGGTGGGGACATCTTCAAAGCCATTATTCACATAGGTAATGTTGTATTTTTTTTCGAGTTTGACACCATTAACAATATCGATGGCAACTTCTGCAGCTTTATAAGCGATATCTTTTAACGGGTGGTAAAGGGTAAGATGTTGTGTTCCTTCCACAATTCTGCGGCACGACTCTATTTGAGCATCTTGTCCGGTGACGATAACCTTCCCGTCAAGTCCATATTTTTTTAACACATCGACACAACTGACACTCATTCCATCAAAACAGGAGATGACAGCATCAACAGATTGTGGATAAACTGATAATATCTGATCTAATTCAAAAGCGGCATGTTCGGGATTCCAATTTTCGATATAGGTTTTATACAAAACGTTGATATTTCCTGATTCGATATGTGGTTTTAAGGTTTTATCAATGGAAGTCATTAATTCGACAGCATTTCTGTCGAATCGGTCACCATTCAAAATGATATAATTTCCTTTAGGTTTTTGTTTAATTACATATCCTATCAAGTCTTTCCCCAATTGATCATTATTGCCTGAAATATAAATATCCAGGTCACAATTTGATATCAGCCTGTTATAGGCCATTACAGGAATATTTTGGGCTTTTGCTTCTTTAACAATATTTTCTGCAGTGTTGATATTGACAGCAACGAGCACCAAAAGGTCGATGTCTTGATCCATCATCTCTATTGCTTTGTCGTACTGCAAAGCATCATTGTTATTTGCATGATCTAAAATAACTTGCGCTCCAAGTGCCTCTGCATGTTCTTTGAAAAAGTTGCCCTCTAAGAAAAAACGAAACGTTACCTCAGAGTTGTAAAGAAACCCGATTTTGATTTTGTCTTTTTTTCCACAACCAGAGAGGGTGATCATTAATAAAGAAATTATTACACCAAAAGGAAGGAAAAGATTCTTTTTCATTTTAATCAATTCTTTTGAATTTTAAAACAAACTTTACTACGTATTTTTTTACACTTGGTTTAGAAATGGATTTAGTTTTTATTGGTGTTTTCTTTAAAAATTTTCTGGTGGTTCAGAAATATCCTGGTGGTTACACCTGCTATTGGTCTCTTTTACTTTGGGATAGATTTTAAACTTCAGAGGCCAAAAGATGCCGGGGGTAATAGTAAGATCTATGGAAATAGGATTGAGATTAAGAAAAAATAAGTAGTTCGAGAGATAATTTTTAAGTTAGATTTGACTTATGGCATACCCCATCTACTTCCTTACTGTGCATTTCAACCTAGATTAGGTTGAATGCAGTAAGGAATTATAAAACAGGTAGTAAGAGGGTTGATGTTTTAGTTAAGAGTTGATGATTTATGGTCTTTGGCTTTGATTTTCGACTATTTTTTCAAATGGACAACTGCAATGCATTAAAATCTTTTCGGAAAATTATTGATAGATTTCTTCCTGTTTGTAAAATCCACTCTTAATTAAAACATCGTCTATATTCTCTTTGGTGACAGGAATGGAATTAATTTGAACGGTAGGAACATCTTCAAAGCCATTATTTACATAGGTAATGTTGTATTTTTTTTCAAGTTTGACACGGTTAATTATGTCGATGGCAACCTCGGCCGCTTTGTAGGCGATATCTTTTAAGGGGTGGTAGAGGGTGATATGCTGTGTTCCTTCCACAATTCTACGACAGGATTCCAGCTGTGCATCCTGACCAGTAACAATGACTTTGCCATCCAGGTTGTATTTTTTCAGAACTTCAATGCAACTGACAGCCATGCCGTCAAAACATGCAATGACGGCCTCTATCGACTGTGGATAAGCGGCTAGAACCTGATCCAGTTCATAAGCGGCATGATCAGGATTCCAGTTTTCAATGTAAGTTTTATACAGAATATTGATATTACCCGACTCTATGTGCGGTTTTAGTGTTTTTTCTATTGAGGCCATTAATTCAACCGCATTTCTGTCGAATCGGTCACCACCAAGAATAATATAATTACCTTGAGGTCGCTGTTCTACCACATATCCGGCCATATCTTTACCCAGCTGTTCATTATTACCTGAAATGTAAACATCCAGATCACAATTTGAGATAAGCCTGTTATACGCAAGAACTGGAATTCCACGAGCCTTAGCCTCTTTTACAATATTTTCGGCAGTATTGACATTTACGGCAATAAGTGCCAAAAGGTCAATGTCCTGATCCATCATTTCGATGGCTTTGTCGTACTGCAAAGCATCATTATCATTTGCGTGGTCGAGGATGACCTGTGCACCAAGCGCTTCGGCATGTTCTTTAAAAAAATGACTTTCTTTGTAGAAACGAACGGTCACATCCGAACTGTAGAGAAAACCAATTTTTATTTGTTCTTGTTTTCTGCAACCTGAAAGGCCTACAATTAGTATAAATGCTAAAGTAGTAGGCAGATTGATATTTAATTTTTTCATTTTTAGTATGTTTTGGTTTGGTTAATTTGTAACGGGAGAAAATTTTGCAAAAAACGAGTGTTTATTTTACGTTTTTTTGCCTTTACTTGTTTTGAAAATATTTACTTTTTTTTAAGTTCTGAAATTTATGTTTGGTGCAGGTAGTCATTTGTCACCTTGGATAGGATTAAAGTTTGTGAATTTTTATTTTAAAACTTTAATAGTAAAATTTTTTGTTAACAAATTTGAACGTTTTATTGGGAATTGTAATTTAGTAATTTTTTTTGGAAAAAATATATAGCAAATTATGAATTGGAAGGATTTAAAAATCAGCACAAAAATTCGAGGCAGTATAGCTGTTGTGGTAGTGCTAACCTTAATAATGGGGAGCATTACTTTTTATAATTTATTGACAATAGGAAAAGGGGTAAAGGATTTATCTCAAAAGTATATTCCTACTGTAAATGAAACAAGCTTGATTGATCAAAATTGGCGTAGGCTGACTGAAGTAACCCGTTCATACGATTTTTCTTCGAACCCTTATTTTCATATTGTATTTGACCGGTATTACAATCAGATGTTGGTTGCCTTAAATGATTTAATTGAGCTGGGCGGAGATTCGAATAGAGTTGAGATATTTGACCAACTCAAAACGGAAATGGAAGAATATAATGGCCTTTATAAAAGTTATCAGGCCCTTCAGGCACAAACAGATGATTACCGTAAGGAACTGCGTAAAGCCGGTGAAGCTCTTACTTTGCTTGGCGAGGATTATCAGGGTAATTTAACCTATCAGCGTTATATACGACAGGCCCTGGCTATATGGGCCAAAATACAGGCTAAAGATTATGCCAGGGAAGCCGTGGCTATGGATGCTGAATTGCAAGAGCTGCAAAATTTTAAAAACAAAATATCATCTCTGTATCTTGCTTCAACGGTAAAAGATGCGTTAAACTCTTTCTGCTCTATTGCTGAATTGTTTGTTAATAATTATCAGGAAGCCCGAATAGCAGAGGTTAAGCGTTTTGAAAAAGCCAAAGATATTATGTGGGATGTTCGATCCATTTCAGATATGGGTCAGGGCGATATCATTGCGATGGGGAATCAGAGTGCCCGTATAGTTGATAGTGTTCAGAGGACAGTGATTTTAGCACTGATAGTATTGTTGTTATTAGGCTTTATTTTATCCTATTATTTGCCGGGCTCTATAGCAAATCCGATATTAAGGGGTATTGGTTTGGCCGAGAAAATTTCGCAGGGCAATCTGTCGGTACGATTTGAGACTGACCGCAAGGATGAAGTCGGAAGGTTAAATATTGCGTTGGATAATATGGTGAAAAACTTGCGTTCGGTGATATTAAATATACGTGCCGGAGCCAAGGAGATGGTAGAAGCCAGTTCCAGTTTGATGAAAGAGTCGTCCGATTTGGCCGAAGGGGCCAGTGAGCAGGCTTCTGCCGCCGAAGAGGTTTCGTCATCAATGGAAGAGATGTATGCCAATATTCAGCAGAATAGTGAAAATGCCAGGCAAACCGAGAGCATAGCCCAGAAAGCAGCGAAGGATATGAATCACAGTAATCAACTTTCCGAAAAAGCAGCTGATTATTTGGAAGAAATTACTTCCAAGATTTCGGTAATTGGCGAAATAGCTTTTCAAACCAATATTTTAGCACTTAATGCTGCGGTTGAAGCGGCTCGTGCCGGCGTGGAAGGACGCGGATTTGCGGTTGTCGCTGCCGAAGTGAGAAAATTGGCAGAACGAAGTCAACAAGCAGCCAATGAGATTAACAAGGTCTCTTCACAAACCATATCATCATCACGCCAAACCCGTGAAATGCTTTTGGAACTCACCCCTGAAATAGAAAAAACGGCCGGCTTAATTCAGGAGATTTCTGTGGCTTCAATGGAACAATTAAGCGGTGTGGAACAAATTAACAATGCCTTGCAACAGTTGAATCAGGTGACACAGCGAAATGCAGCTAACTCGGAAGAGATAAGTTTGGCCGCTCAAAGAATTGATAAACTGTCCGAACGCCTTGAAAAAGCAGTTTCTGTTTTTAAGTTAAATGATGATGGTAGCCATTCCGACTTAAGCAATAATAGTACTGATTTTTCCAATTCCCAACAAAGCAGAAAAGATAGTGCCATGATGACGGATGAGGTTGGAAAGCCTAAAAAGAGTAAAACTTCCAAACTCAAAGAGGATGAAAAAAAGTCAGGAAAAGTTAGAAAAAGTGATTTTTCGGATGACGATTATGAGCAATTTTAAACTGTAACCTTATTTTACAAAAAAGGGTGTTTAAAAAGTTTGCTATCCTTAAGGTGTAATTATTGGTGTACTAAATACATTGTTCACTGAATTGTTTGCAGTGACCCTGTTCCCAAAGGATGAAATTTTTTTTTTAGACACCCTTTTTTGTGTTGATATTACATGTTTAGTTATTAACTCTTTTCTGAAGTTTGTTTATTATCATTTGATGAATCAGTGTTTTGAGAATTTAGTTTTGGGTACTCAATTCTGGCATGATAAATATTTTTCAGTTTTTGTTTAAAAACTTCTTTTACCTGTGTTATTTCCCTGAAGGTAATGGGTGCATTAACAAATTGATTCTCTTCTATTTGGTTGTTAATAATGTTTTCTACTACTTTGTCGATTTCTTCGTCGGAATAAGTTTTAAGACTTCGGGAAGCAGCCTCAACGGCATCGGCCATCATTAAGATAGCTGTTTCTTTAGTAAAGGGGGTAGGTCCCGGATAGGTGAATTTGGACTCATCGGGTTCTTTTTCCGGATGTTGGTTTTTGAAGGAATTATAGAAAAACCGAGCCTTAGTAGTTCCTTGGTGAGTTCTGATAAAATCAATAATTTGTTCGGGTAGTTTGTGTTTCCGTGCAATTTTAACACCGTCTTCGATGTGGTGTATGATAGCCTGCGCACTTTTCTCAAAATCAAGGTTGGTGTGAGGATTGAACCCCGTACTTTGATTTTCGGTAAAGAAAATGGGCGAAACGATTTTCCCGATGTCGTGGTACATAGCTCCGGCTCTAACCAATAATGGATTACCACCAATGCGATAAACCGCTTCCTGGGCTAAATTACCAACCTGTAAGGAATGTTGAAATGAGCCCGGGGCCTTTTCGGCCAACTTACGCAATAACGGATGATTGGTATCTGATAATTCAACAAGAGTGACATCAGAAATAAAACCAAACGCCTTTTCAAAGATGTAAATTAATGGGTATACCAAAAGTATCAGGCCGCCATTGACTAAAAACTGGCCATATAAGGAAATGTCGATGCTTCTCAAATCACCCTCTTGTAAAATGGCTAATGCACTGTAAAAAGCCGAATAGGTTAAAACAATATATATTGATGAACGCACCAATTGTTCGCGGCGCACCATCTTAAAAAGACTAAATATTGCTATCAATCCAATAGGTACCTGCATATAAACAAATTCAAAACTGTTGCGCGTAAAAAAGGATGCCATCATTATGGTGATAACATGCATGAAGAAGGCTAGTCGTGAGTCGAAAAAGGTACGTATTATGATGGGCAGAATGGCAAAAGGAATAATGTAAAGCGGGAAAAATTCAAAGTGGTTGGATATACTAGTCAACAGCAGTATGCCTATAACCATCAGCAGAATGAATACTACTGACATCAGATTGTTAAAAACATCTCTTCTGAAAAAGTAAAGAAACAAATAAATGATGGTGAAAAACAAAAATGTAAGCAGAGTTTGTCCCAGAAGTATGAAATAATAACCACTTCCTCCTCCCAATGCACTTTCATACTCTTTTTTTAGGGAATCCAATATTTTAACTGTCTTTTCATCGATAATTTCTCCTGTATCAACAATTTTTTGTCCGGATAAAACGACCCCACTGGTGAGACTGATGTTTTTCAGAATGGTTTCTTTTTCTCGATTGGTACGTTCTTTATCTAAAATTATGTTGGGTGTTATGTATTTATTGAGTTGTAAGTCGGATATGAAATTCTCGATTCGGGTTGGATCTTCTTCCGAAATATTACCCAGGAGTTGGGATAAACTTTCAGAAAGATGCTTATAAGCACTCAGATAATTGTGGAATTCACTTGCGCCCGAAGGTTCGGCATAGTTGTTTTTTATTAGCATGAATTCAAAGGTACCATCGCTTTTCTCATAGTCGTCGGGCACATGTATAAGGCCTTTGGAATATACCGACTCCAATTCGTTTCTCAAAGTGTTTTTTAATTCGAACCAAACGGTTGAATCACTATTGACCGCCGGTTGGGTTAAAAAGGGAAAATTTTTGGTGAGCTGTTCTTTGCGGTGTTCCAGGTCAAGTAGGGTTTGTCGGATTTGATCCGATTGTTTCAACGAATCAAAAACAAAATAAGGTCGGAAGTTAGCCATTAAGCTGTCGCGTTCCTTCAACAATTCCTGCTGACTTTTATATATAGGAAAATCGAAGGGGGCAATCATCATTTCATGTTTCCATGGTTTCCCTTTCGCATACTCATACGGGAATTTCCCTTCACGCGGTAAGATATAAACCACAATGGCGATAGCTGCCAAAAAGATTAATACTCTATATATGGCAACAGAATGTTTCTTAAGTGTTGAAAATAAACGGTTCATCATAGATGACATTTAAAAAATATTTCAAAGCACTAATATACGACATAGAACGTTATATTTTCCTTGAAAGTTCAGAGTAAATGATGGCAGTGACAATATTTTTGGTTTACTTTTTGCTTATTAAAAAAACATTCGATCAATTTTGAAAATATTAACATATGCCACAGTCGATTTGCACTTATGGGTTTATTCCCGTTCGGACCGAGCCGTCGGAAGCTTCCCAGATGGAGACACAAATTCTTTTTGGTGAAACTTATGAAATTATGGAACGCCATAATAACTGGGCGTTGGTAAAATTGAGGTATGACGGTTATACGGGGTGGATTGATGAAAAACTCATAGATAATCTGGATGATCGGGATGTAGAGTTATGGGAACGTTCCGAGGGCCTAATAATAAAGGGCTCATTTGTTAAGGTTGTTAAAGAATCGGATTCTACGGTACAATATTTAACTGCCGGGAGTAGGGTGGTTTTTAACGGTAATGAGAGAAATGCCATAAGAATTGGCAAAAAGGAATTTTACTGGCAAGGGGTTGCTGATAAGGAAAAAGTTGATATTGAAGAAGTGGCACGAGGATTTTTAAATACTCCTTATTTGTGGGGAGGTAGATCTTTTTTTGGTATTGATTGCAGTGGGTTGGTACAGGTTGTTTATAAAACCGCCGGAATTTTTATGCCTCGCAATGCCTCTCAACAGATAGAGAAAGGACAAGTTGTCAGTTATGTGGAGGAAGCACAATCAGGTGATCTGGCTTTTTTCGATGATGAAGAAGGTAATATTGTGCACGTTGGGATATGTCTTGGAAGCGGACGAATAATTCATGCCAGCGGCTCGGTAAGGATAGACACGCTCGATCATCAGGGCATATTTAATGCCGATCTTCGGAAATATACCCACCGGCTTCGCGTGATTAAGAGGGTTTTGTAGTTTTGTTTGTTAAGTAAAATATCCGAAAAATGACTTCAGAAAAATATTGTTATTCATATCCCCGTCCTGCCGTAACGGCAGATGTCGTGGCTTTGGCCGGCCAGAAAAAAAATAATTTGCAAATACTTTTAATCAAACGTAAGCATCCCCCGTTTCAAGACATGTGGGCTTTGCCTGGCGGATTTGTGGATATTGATGAGGATATAGATGCTGCTGCCCACCGCGAACTGGAAGAAGAAACGGGCCTTAACGGGGTTGCTTTAAAACAGATTGGTGCTTTTGGAAAACCACACCGAGACCCGCGTCACCGAACCATAACCATAGCTTATCTGGCATGTTTGAAGCAGCCGGCTTTGGTGGAAGGGAGAGATGATGCTGCGGAAGCCGGCTGGTTTTCGATCAACCATTTGCCATTGCTCGCCTTCGATCACGGAGATATTATTAAAAAGGCCCTACAAATATGGCAGCCACCGGCATGAGCATTAACCGCCTTGTGCCATTTCGTTCAGAATGAGTGTCGCTTCCGGTCCTTTGTTGAAAAGTAAGTCCAGAATACTTAGATTGGGAACAAATCCAAAGCGGTCGTCAAAAACTTGCTTATAAGGTATTATTTTAATAAATGGGTCGACTTGTTCCAACGGTTTTTTGGGGTGAATGGTTTCTCTCAAATCTAATACTTCTTCGCCCGGTTCTTTCACAAAAGACGATGAAGGTTCTATCGGTGTGCTTATGTCGAGTAAATCGCAAATTAAATGGGTGATTTCCAAGTTGAGATCAAATAATCGGGAGTACTTTTTGACAAAGAAAGGTTCAATGTCATCTTTGTAAAATTGAAAATAGGGGGAGGAATTGTATGCCGAAACTATTGAGCGCCATTGATGGGCTTGCCATTGGGTATGATAAGCTATCTTAACATCCTTGTCTTTGGTTTTAGGAGTCTTTCCTTTTTCAATAGGTACCGATAATGTTAACGGGCCATTGGCGCCTAGTATTCGATATCTGTTTCTATAGGTTTGACGCTGATAGTTGGTATGTTGTTCTATTATTACTTTATCTGCATGCATTAGGTGTACGAAATACTGAACAGGACCAAAACAGGTCTGAGACATTAATATTTGTCGGATCATATAAAATAATAGATTATTAGATTATTAGACTATTAGGCCAATGGCCGATAGGTTGTTAGGCCATTAGGCCGCTGGGCCATTAGGCTATTAGGTTCTTAGGCCATTAGGCTGTTAGGCCGTTGGGCCAATGGGCCGTTAGGCTAATGGGCCGTTAGGCTATTAGGTAATAGGATGTTAGGCTATTTTTGCAGTATGCAATTTATATCAATCATACATCTACCTATATATATTTATATCTATCTTTTTTCTGGCTTCTGGTTTCTGACCTCTGGCTTCTGGTCTCTGCCGCCCCGCTGGGGCTCAGGTTGTATATGGGTGCACTGTTGCTACAAAGGTGTCGCCGCTCTGCGGCTGGAAATACAGGCCATTAGGTTGTTAGGCCATTAGACCAATGGGCCGATAGGTTAATAGGCCATTAGGCGATAAGATGTTGGGCTAATTTTGCACTAAACAATTTATATCTACATATTTCTATTTATTTCTACTTATATCTTTTATTCTGGCTTCTGACCTCTGACCTCTGGCCTCTGGTTGCTGGCTTCCGGCTTCCGCGGGTCGGTGCACCTCCTGCAGGGGGTTGGGGGGTGAGGGAGGGTGTTCGCTTCCGGTTTCCCGCTCTTTCGCCGCTCCGCGGCTGGCTATAAAGGCTAATAGGCCAATAGGTTGTTAGGCCATTAGGCTATTAGGCTAATTTTCCCATCAATTTCTATATATCTATTTATTTCTACATTATATCTATTTTTATCCACCTATATCGTTTTTTTTTGACCTCTGGCTTCTGATTTGTTGCATATAAGCTATAAATATGGGAGTCCTTCGGACTCCGTATCTAATAGCCTAATGGCCTAACGGCCTATTGGATTCATTCCAATTTGTCGGTTTCAGGACTATCTTTTTGGGATGTTTGTTTCTCTTGTGAAGAAGCTTTTAATTTGTTTTTTTCAGTTTTACTAATCCGATGTCGCCGTCGGAATGAGAAGATGGCACCAACAATTACCCCTAAGAGAAAAGCTACAATTAGCAATATGGAAAGAGAGAGATGGGTACGCCACACCAGGAATTGAAAGTTTACTTCCTGAGCATTTTGCACAGAAAATATAACCAAAATTAAGGAGGAAAAAATAATTCCCCATAACGAGAAGGTTGTGTTTCGTTTCATTCGTATATAATTTATTTAACTCATTGGCCGAATGGAACTCGCATGACAAAGAATTTTATACATTCTCTTTTGTGAAAATCTCTCATTGTCATGCTCGTTTCATTAGTATTAAATTTACTTATTTTATTGAACTATTGGTGTTTAAAATTAGTCATTAGTGGTTAGTCTTTAGTCATTAGTAATTTAACACTAACCACTTGTTGACTAATGACTAATCACTACTTCTGCCTTCTGCCTTTGCCTTTTATACATGCTCTTTTGTGGCAAAAGCCGCCATGCTCGTTTCAATTTACAAATATATCCGGAATTTTTCCAATGATGTGATTTTCGGGAAGCAGTCCCCAAAACCGACTGTCAAATGAATGAGGTCGGTTATCGCCCATAACCCAATAATAATTGAATTTAAAACGATAATAGTACCGATGACTTCCGTTAATAAATATTTTTCCATCAATTATTTCAAGGTTATTTCCTTCATAAACGGTAATAGCTCTTTTATAAAGGTCCAAATTTTTAAGGTCGAGATAGATTGAATCACCATTTGCCGGAATGATAATGGGGCCCATAAAATCGGTATTCCAACCTGTTGCAGTATTAAACGGGAAGGTATAGCGGTCGGGCACATTTTTTTCGAGCAGGGCAGGACTGAACCAAGTTTTTACTTCATGCGGTAGGTTGTTGAAGGTACCGGTAGTCATTTCAACAACGATATTATTTCTGAACTGGTAATGGGTAATAATATAGTCATCCTTAACTTTTTTCTGAAAGTCTTCCTTTGAACCGGTCCACCGGAATTTCTTAATAATTGATGGAGAAATATCGAAGGTTTTATTATTAATCAACAATATACCATTATTGATTTCCAGGGTATCACCGGGGAGGGCTACCAGACGCTTCACAAAACGAGGTCTTTTTTTTACACTCAGTGGCATCAGTTTTCCCCAGTTTCGTATTTTCCGTAATCGGTCAAAGTTATTAAAGTGTCTTTTTAGATAATAATAGCTTTCGTTGGGCCGGTTTTCCAGGATAGTGTCTCCTTCAGGGAAATTAAAGAGTATAATGTCTCCCCGTTTTAATTCGCCTATGCCGGCCATCCGAAAATATTTATCCGGATTTTCCGGAAACCGCCTGGGCCCCGGGACCAATTTATTTACCAGTATAAGGTCGCCGGAATGGATGGCTTTTTCCATGGAACGTGAAGGAACGGTTATCACTTCAAAACCAAACCGATATATTAATATTCCGGCCAAAAGACCCAGAGCAAGATAAAAAATTAAGGATAATGATCGGAAAAGGGTATGGCTAACCAATTTGAGTTTTTGCAGCAGCCTTGAAGCCTGACTGCGGTAATACCACAATATCCAAATAAAAAGTAGCAGCAAGAGTGGCAAAAGGATTATTTGGAACCACCACCCTGCTGCAATGATTAATATGGATAAAAAAATATATTTTATGAAGGGCAACATTAATTACCGGCGTATTTAAAGAATCTGTTCCAGCGAATGTTTTTAGGAAATGATTTATTTTGATCTAATGATAACCATACCAATATTGGTTTTCCGACGATGTGATCCTCCGGAACAAAACCCCAGTAACGCGAGTCGGCTGAGTTATGGCGATTATCACCCATCATAAAGTAGTAATCCATTTTAAACGTATAATTATCCGTTGGCTTATCGTTAATATAAATTTGATTGTTGCGAATTTCAAGTTTATTGCCTTCATAATTTCTTATGATACGTTCGTAAAGAAGGATATTTTGGGGGGATAATTTTACCGTTTCTCCTTTTTGGGGAATAACAACGGGCCCGTAATTGTCGCGACTCCATTGAAAATATTTGCTGTAAGGGAATACCTGATGCCGGGTGGTATCGACGGGCTCCTCGCTTATTTCAAGCTTTTCAATAAATGGCATTTGTTTAACTTTTTCCACCATAGCCTGGGTGAGCGGCAGAGAGTAATAAGGGCCTGTCAGGCCGGAATAACGTTCGGGATCGCTGATGTCGAGCCGTTCAAAAAAGTTTTTATTTAAGGTAGTTCCATCGGTCAGAATATTGTAGTTATGCTGAACTCCATCCGGTTCCCGGAAAAGCTGACCATTAATAAATAATTGGTTGTAACGTATTTCAAAAGTATCGCCCGGTAAGGCAACACATCGTTTTACGTAATTGTCGCGCCTGTCTACCGGTCGACCTACTACTTCACCAAATTCGGCAGGGTTTTGTTTCACATACTCTGCACCCAATGAACGCTCCTTTAAACGCAGTAGATATTCCTCAAAAGGACTATTAATGGACGTAATCCCGTTTCTTTGTGCCAAACTTTGTCCAATTTCGCGAACAATATTGAAATAGGCAGGATTGGGACGCAGGAAAGCCACGGTGTCGCCGGCAGGAAAGTTAAAAACAACGATGTCGCCTCTTTTTACCTTACCGAAACCTTTTAGTCGCTTATACTCCCAATGCGGCTTTTCAAAATAGGATTTGGTATTGATGATGGGAAAGGTATTTTGCACCAGGGGGAAAGACAAGGGAGTATTGGGCATTCGCGGACCATAACTCATCTTGCTAACAAACAGGTGGTCGCCTACTAATAGACTCTTTTCCAGTGATGAGGTGGGAATTTTATAGTTCTGAAAAAAGAATATATTAATCAGGTAAACGGCTATGAGGGCAAAGATAAGGGCATCTAACCATTCCTTCCATGCCGGTGGTTTGCTCCCGTCTTTGGTTTTTTTCCATGCCCCCCAGGGAATAATTTTGGTAATATAGATATCGAAGATGAAGGGTAATCCCAGTAAAATCCAAAAATTCCCTATCCATATCACCCATAATACAAATATCAAGGCGACGATGCTGAATTTTATCCAGCTAACTTTTGATACATTCTGAAGGTTTATCATTGTTGTTTGTTGATTATTTTGTAAACGTGATATTTTATTGATTTATATTTTGAGGAATTAAAAAACAAGGTTTTGTCCGGTTGTTAATTGATTTTTGTTTCAGTTTTTAGTGATTTTGGTTAAGTATTTAAGTCCCATAAAAAGTTTATTGACCGCATAGGCTAAAAGCCCAATAAACCATTGCTAAAATTAGGAAACAAATTATTGATAAAAGCCATCAATACAGACTAAAATTTTAACATATCTTTCATGGTAAGAAAGCCTTTGTTATTGATGGTAAATTCGGCGGCAAGAACCGCGCCAAGAGCGAAGCCTTTTCGAGATTTGGCACTATGATGAATGGTGATTTCGTCGATTTCCGATTCATATTTTACGGTATGAATTCCGGGTATGTCACCTTCGCGTTTGGCTTTTATCAACAGGTCGGTATCTGTGTCGGTTTTATCGAGTTTCCAGTCTTTTTTTCGGTCTATATTATCAATGATGTCCTGAGCCAGCGATATGGCAGTGCCACTGGGAGCATCCAACTTTTGAGTATGATGTACTTCGGTAATTTCCACATCATATTCATCGCGGTCATTCATAATTTGTGCAAGGCGACGATTCAGTTCGAACAAGATATTAACCCCGATACTAAAATTAGATGCATAGAAAAAAGTTTGTTGATTGTTGCTACACGCTTTTTTTATCTCGGGTAGTTTATCGAGCCATCCGGTAGTACCTGAAACAACCGGCTTGTTATATTCAAAACATTTCAAATAATTGGAAAAAGCTACCCTGGGAGCGGTAAATTCAATGGCAACATCAGCTGATTGAAATCCGCCGTCGTCAAAGCTTTCACCCGTAGCAGCCGGGTCGATGCGTGCAACGATTTCATGTCCGCGTGATTGTGCCACTTTTTCTATTTCTTTTCCCATTTTTCCATATCCAATTAATGCTATTTTCATGTCGGAGTGCTTTTGTGGTCTTATAATTATTAAAATATATTTTAAATGTCTGTTTTAATGCTGAGATAAAACCCTTAAGGTTGTGCTTAATATATCTGTTTTTGTTCAATTATTATCATGCTGGTTCCTTTCGGTGATATTTATAAAAATATAATCTACCGGAGACAAAGATAGCAAAATACTCCTGGATTTATTTTTAAGTATTTACGGGAGATTTCAATTTTTTTATCTTCAGGAAGGAAGCCGGAAACAAATATCCTCGCTCACCCCCCAACCCTCTGAAGGGGGTGCGCCGGCCCGCGGAAGCCGGAAGCCAATTAGGCCATTGGGTCATTAGGCTATTAGACACGGAGTCCGAAGGACTCCCATGTTTATAGCTTAGATGCAACAAACCAGAGGTCAGAAGCCAGAGGCCAGAGGTCAGAAGCTAGAAGCCAGATGTCAGAAGCCAGATGCCAGATGCCAGAAAAAAGATATATGTGGATATAAATTGCATGCTGCAAAATCAGCCTAATAGCCTAACGGCCTAATAGCCTAATGGCCTATTGGCCCAACGGTCTAACAGCCTAATAGCCTAATAGCCTAATAGCCTAATAGCCCAGCGACCTAATGGCCTATTGGCCTAACAACCTAACGGCCTAACAGCCTAATGGTCTGATAACCTATTGACCTTAAATATTTTATATAAAAAACCTCGTACTTTTAAGGAGCACGAGGTTTTAAGAAACATTATCTGAAGTCTTTAGTTCTTGTTCAAAGCTTTTTTCACCACCGCTTTAAAGGCTTCGGGGTGATTAACCGCCAGGTCGGCCAGTACTTTTCGGTTAATTTCTATGTTTTGTTGTTTCATGAGTCCCATCAGGCGGCTGTAAGAAATACCTTCGAGTCTTGCGGCAGCGTTGATACGCTGAATCCAGAGGGACCGGAAATTACGTTTTTTGGCTTTGCGGTCGCGATACGCATAAAGCATTGCTTTTTCCCATGCGTTTTTGGCTACGGTCCACACATTTTTACGACGACCGAAATAGCCTTTGGTGAGTTTCATCACCTTTTTTCTTCGTGCTCTTGAAGCAACAGCATTTACTGATCTAGGCATTTTTTTACTGTTTTTTAGAATGGTTAGCGTCCTCTATGGCGAGGAACTTTTGAGCTAAGTCATTCAGGTTAAACGATAATAGAATTAAATTACGAAACGGAAGATTACTTCATTCCAAGTAATATCTTGACGTTATTGCGGTCGGCTTGATGTACCTCCCCAAAATAAGTCAAATTCCGTTTCCTTTTTTTCGCTTTTTTCGTCAGGATGTGACTTTTAAAAGCGTGTTTCCGCTTAATTTTTCCGGTGCCGGTCAGCACAAACCGTTTCTTGGCACTGGAATTTGTTTTCATTTTTGGCATCGTTCAATATATTTGAAATTACAAATTATTTCTTCTTTTTGGGTGCCAGGAACATGGTCATGCGTTTTCCTTCCAGACGAGGCAATTGCTCTACTTTTCCCACCTCTTCCAGGTCTTGGGCTAAACGCAGCAATAATATTTCGCCTTTATCTTTAAACAGAATACTTCGACCCTTAAAAAAGACATAGGCTTTTACTTTATCGCCGTCTCTAAGGAATTTTTCGGCATGCTTCAATTTAAAGTTGTAATCATGGTCGTCGGTATTAGGTCCGAATCGCACCTCTTTAACCGTGACCTGCGCAAGCTTTTGCTTCTGTTCCTTTTGTCTTTTTTTCTGTTGATAGAGAAACTTTTGATAATCAATAATCCGACAAACGGGCGGATCGGCATTTGGGGATATTTCTACCAAATCCAGTTCCATTTCATCAGCCAGTTTTAAGGCTTCCCTTGTCGGATAAATTCCTGGTTCGTCAATGTTATCTCCCACCAAACGCACCTGTGGTACAGAAATTTGATGGTTTATCCTGTACCGTATTTCATCTTTGGCATTACGTCCGGTATGTGTTCTTGGTCTTCCTATATCTAAATCCTCCTTTATTTTAGTTAGACATTTATTTATCTATAAAATTCAAAAGTAAGTTTTATTTGCTTTGCAAAAAAATAATTATTTGCTGCAAAAATAAACTTAATTGAATTACCACACGTGATTTATGGCAATTTTTTATCTGTATTAACTTAAAAATCTGTTATTGCAACGCTTAACCACTGGACTTCGTCAGGCCGGCTTTGCACTTTTTAAGTGACAAACCTTATTGGGCGAGCTCTTTTTGTTCTTCTTCATGAATGAACTTAATAAAGTCATCAATGGTCATCACCCCTTTATCACCTTGGCCCTGACGACGCACCGAAACGAGGTTTTCGCCGGCTTCTTTTTCGCCTACAATTAACAGGTAAGGGATGCGCTTGAGTTCATTGTCGCGTATCTTTTTACCTATCTTTTCGTTACGGTCGTCAATCACTGCGCGAATATCGGAATTATTCAGCAAATTTAAAACATTTTTTGCGTAATCGTTATATTTTTCACTTATAGGCAGGATAACTGCCTGTTCGGGTGTGAGCCATAGCGGGAATTTTCCGGCCGTATGTTCTATTAATACCGCAACAAAGCGTTCCATGCTGCCAAACGGGGCACGGTGAATCATTATAGGTCTGTGAGGTTGGTTATCTTCGCCAATGTATTCCAGCTCAAAGCGTTCCGGAAGGTTGTAGTCAACCTGTATGGTTCCCAGCTGCCATTTACGACCGATGGCATCGCGAATCATAAAATCAAGCTTCGGACCGTAAAAGGCTGCTTCTCCAAGTTCTTCTACGGTTTGAAGGCCTTTTTCCCGGCAAGCTTCTATGATGGCTTGTTCGGCTTTTTCCCAATTTTCATCGCTCCCGATGTATTTTTCCTTATTATCGGGGTCGCGCAGCGATATCTGTGCTGTATACTCTTTAAAGTCTAATGCTTTAAAGATGTAAAAGATGATATCGATAACTTTTTTAAACTCATCTTTTAACTGGTCGGGACGACAAAAAATGTGGGCATCGTCTTGCGTAAAACCACGTACCCTGGTCAAACCGTGTAGTTCTCCGCTTTGTTCGTAACGATAAACCGTGCCAAATTCTGCTAATCGAAGGGGCAGGTCACGGTACGACCGTGGTTTTACCTTGTAAATTTCGCAATGGTGCGGGCAATTCATGGGTTTGAGCAGGAATTCTTCATTTTCGTTTGGGGTTTTAATGGGTTGAAACGAGTCGGCACCATATTTGGCATAATGGCCCGAAGTTTCGTACAACTCTTTTTGTCCGATATGCGGTGTAATAACCTGCTCGTAACCGTATTTTACCTGCACTTTCTTTAAAAAGTTTTCCAGCCGCTCACGCAATTTGGCACCTTTAGGTAGCCACAAGGGTAGTCCCTGACCTACGCGTTGCGAGAAAGCAAACAGTTCCAGCTCTTTCCCCAGCTTTCGGTGATCCCTCTTTTGTGCTTCTTCCAGCTTTTGTAGATATTCATCCAGCATTTTTTGTTTTGGGAAAGATATACCGTAAATACGGGTCAGCTGTTTGCGTTTTTCATCTCCACGCCAATATGCTCCCGCAATACTAAGCAGTTTGATGGCTTTGATAGGAGCCGTACTGGGCAGGTGAGGGCCTCGACATAGGTCCGTGAAATTACCCTGTTGATAGAACGTGATTGTTCCATCTTCCAACTCACTTAGCAGTTCCACTTTATAGGGGTCGCCTTTGGCTTCGAAATATTGTAAAGCTTCCTGTTTCGGCACTTCCCGACGCTTATATTCTTCTTTTTGTCGGGCAAGCTCTATCATCTTTTTTTCTATTTTGGGAAGGTCGGCATCGGTAATGGTTTGTTCTCCTGTATCCACATCATAGTAGAAACCGTTTTCGATGGCAGGGCCAATGCCGAACTTTATGCCCGGATAAAGGGCTTCCAATGCTTCGGCCATCAAATGGGCCGATGAGTGCCAGAAAGCATGTTTTCCTTCGGCATCTTCCCACTTATGAAGTTTAATTTTGGCATCTTCATTTATCGGCCGATGAAGATCGTACAACTGATCATTCACCGTTATGGCCAGCACTTCTTTAGCCAGACGGGGGCTAATGTCGCGGGCTATTTCCAGGCCCGTTATGCCGGCCGGATACTCTCGAACCGATTCATCTGGTAATGTTATTTTTATCATCGGATAGTTTTTATTGCTTATATATTATTATAGTATGACTCGCAAAGATAGTGATAATATAGAACGATGCAAAAGGGATTTCAGAAGCCGGAAGCCAGAAGCCAGAAGCTAGAAGCTAGAAGCCAGAAAAAAGATAAATGTGGATATAAATAGATATAGTTAGAAATATGATAGAAATAAATTGTTTAGTGCAAATGGCCTAACATTCTATTGTCTATCGGCCCAATGGCCTATTAACCTAATAGCCTATTGGCCTAACAACCTAACGGCCCATTGGCCTATCAGCCTAACGGCCTATTCCAGCCCCGGAGGGGCGGCAGAAAGATAGATCAGAGGCAAACACCCCCGCTCACCCCCCAACCCACTGAAGGGGGAGAACCGGCCCGCGGAAGCCGGAAGCCAATTAGGCCATTGGGCCAATAGGCTATTAGGCTATAAGATACGGAGTCCGAAGGACTCCCATGTTTATAGCTTAGATGCAACAAACCAGAAGCCGGAAACCAGATGCCAGAAACCAGAAGCCAGAAAAAAGATATATGTGGATATAAATAGATATAGGTAGAAATATGATAGATATAAATTGTTTGGTGCAAATGGCCTAACATTCTATTGTCTATCGGCCCAATGGCCTATTAACCTAATAGCCTATTGGCCTAACAACCTAACGGCCCATTGGCCTATCAGCCTAACGGCCTATTCCAGTCCCGGAGGGGCGGCAGAAAGATAGATCAGAGGCAATCACCCTCGTTCACCCCCCAACCCTCTGAAGGGGGAGAACCGGCCCGCGGAAGCCGGAAGCCAATTAGGCCATTGGGCCAATAGGCTATTAGGCTATAAGATACGGAGTCCGAAGGACTCCCATGTTTATAGCTTAGATGCAACAAACCAGAAGCTAGAAACCAGAAGCCAGAAGCTAGAAGCTAGAAACCAGAAGCTAGAAAATAAGATATATGTGGATATAAATAGATATAGGTAGAAATATGATAGATATAAATTGTTTGGTGCAAATTTAGTCTTACATTCTATTGCCTAATGGCCTATTAGCCTATCGGCCCAATAGCCTACCCGCCTAATGGCCTGTCAGGCATAACTATTATGGCCTGTTCACTTCTGCTTGTTTTACAATTGTATTTATATTAAGCTTTTGCCATGCGAGCAAGTTCCCATTTGCAGTTTTAATATTTTGGTTGCCGTTGTAAATCACGAAAAGGTCGTTTATGGGTGTTTCTGAAAGTTTACTCCATTTTTTAAGGTTACTGAAATACTGTGGTGTTAGGGTTTTTCCTGATTTGATTTCAATAGCTATTGACCTGTTGTTGAATTCTATGATTAAATCTATTTCATTACCGGTTTTATCGCGCCAGAACGAGAAGGGAGGGACCATACCCCGGTGAGTAAAGAATTTGAAAAACTCATTTATTACCAGGTTTTCAAACAGCGCACCCCGATGGTAATGGTTAATGAGTTGTTCTGACGAAGTTAGTGATAATAGTGAACAAGCCAGACCTGTATCATGAAAATATAGTTTGGGAGTTTTAACTACTCTTTTGGAATAATTTTTATGATTGGGCGGCAAAAGATAAATTACATAACTGGCTTCCAG
Source organism: Thermophagus xiamenensis (assembly GCF_900112795.1). Taxonomy (GTDB): domain Bacteria; phylum Bacteroidota; class Bacteroidia; order Bacteroidales; family Marinilabiliaceae; genus Thermophagus; species Thermophagus xiamenensis. Next base: position 12,547 of record NZ_FONA01000024.1, on the reverse strand, counting down.
TACCGATATCCACTGCTGGGCGGTGGATACTGCTATATCACAATCATTTGCTAATGACGAGAGGTTTAGAAGCTGACCTATACGGCCGGCACACAATTTTATAAAACGCACAAATTTGTTCAAATTGCCTATATTCTTTATTTGTTGAACGTCTCGTTCTATATATGTTTGTAGATAATAGGGATAGAAGTCGGTAGGAAATATTTTTTTGTCGTACAAACGTGGATAACTACCGTTAAAGATTTCTATGTCTGTATTTGGGTCGACGAGAGAAACGGTACGCATTTCTTCATGAGAAAAGGGAAGCAACTTTAAGATAGCGGTTCGTCCGGCTAGCGACTGACTGATTTTTTGCATTAATAAAAAATTATGAGAACCTGCCAGTAGGTATAACCCTTCCCGGTTTTGGCGGTCAACATGGGTTTGGAGATAAGAAAACAATGACGGCACTCGTTGAACTTCATCCAATATGGTTTTTTCGGGATACGTTTCTAGAAAGCTTCTTGGATCTTCTTCTGCGAAAAGGCGAATATCCGGATCTTCAAGTGATACATAAGCATAATCAGGAAAACTCTTTTGTAATAAAGTTGATTTCCCCGATTGTCGCGGTCCCGTGAGGGTGATCACCGGATACTTTAATGACAGTTCCTTGATTTTTTTTTCGATAGTCCTTGGTATATACATTTTTAAGGTTTTAGTCTTCTAATTCACATTTAATTCCATTAAAATCACTTATTCTATGACAGGTGCAATTCCGCTTATCTGTTCGATTGAATTTTTACAAATTATTTTACGCTTATAAAAGATTTCGGACAAATTTACGATTGAAAAATAAATTTGGCAAAATGATTTCAGAAGCCGGAAGCCAAAAGACAGAGGTCAGAAGCTAGAGGCCAGAAGTCAGAAATAACAAGAGGATATAAGTTGATATAAATGGAAATATAGTAGATATAAATATCTAAGGGTCTATTGACCTATCGGCCTATTGGCCTAATATCACTCTGTGAAACACTGTGTTACCTCTGTGTGACTCTGTGAAATAATAAATTACACAGAGTATCACAGAGGACTTCACAGTGTAACACAGTGGAAATAACTGAGAGTTTTATGATATAAATAGAGATCAGAAGCCAGAAATTAGAAGTTAGATATATATTAAATTTATGTTGATATAAATAGATAAAAATAGCCTATCTGCCTAACAACCTATTGGCCTAATGGCCTAGTGGCGCCAGCCCCGGAGGGGCGGCAGAAAGATAGATCAGAGGCAAATACCCCCGCTCACCCCCCAACCCCCTGAAGCGGGAGAACCGGCCGCAGAGGCCGGAAGCCGGAAGCCAATTAGGCCATTGGGCCAATAGGCTATTAGGTTATTAGATACGGAGTCCGAAGGACTTCCATGTTTATAGATTAGATGCAACAAAGCAGATGCCAGAAACCAGAAGCCAGAAGCTAGAAGCTAGAAACCAGAAGCCAGAAGCTAGAAGCTAGAAACCAGAAGCTAGAAAAAAGATATATGTGGATATAAATAGATATAGGTAGAAATATGATAGATATAAATTGTTTGGTGCAAATGGCCTAACATTCTATTGTCTATCGGCCCAATGGCCTATTAACCTAATAGCCTATTGGCCTAACAACCTAACGGCCCATTGACCTATCAGCCTATCGGCCTTTATTGTCAGCCCCGGAGAGGCGGCAGAAAGGTAGACCATAGGCAACCCCCCCCGCTCACCCCCCAATCCCCTGAAGCGGGAGAACCGGCCCGCAGAAGCCAGAGGCCAGAAGCCAATTAGGCCATTGGGCCAATAGGCCATTAGGCTATTAGATACGGAGTCCGAAGGACTCCCATGTTTATAGCTTAGATGCAACAAACCAGAGGTCAGAAGCCAGAGGCCAGAAGCCAGAAGCTAGAAGCCAGAAGCCAGAAGCCAGAAGCCAGAAGCCGGAAACCAGAGGCCAGAGGCCAGATGCCAGAGGCTAACGGTCAGAAACCACATAAAAAGATATAAGTAGAAATAAGATAGAAATATAATAGATATAAATTGTATGATGTAAAAAATGCCTAACAACCTATAGCCTAATAGCCTAACAGCCTAACGACCTAACGACCTAATGGCCTATTAGCCTAACGGCCTAACGGCCCATTGGCCTATTAGCCTATTGACCTAACCGCCTATTGACCTAACCGCCTATTGGCCTAATATCTCTATTGTTAAAAAATGTCAAAAGTTCTCTCTGCCTCAATAATGACTCATAAACTATTTTTTGATGACCAAGGATTCTCCGCTAAACACTGAATACTATTCACTATTGCCTATTAAATATTCATTAATAACCATATTTTTTTCAAAGCATGGATATTTCCAGTTAATTTCCTTTTTGAGGGTTATAATTTAAAAATGAACTTTGCTGTTACTCAATGTTGGTTTATTGTGGGGATTGTTTTTTGAAAAAAGATAAAAAATAATATTGACCCCCTCTTTTTTGGGGGATAAAAAGAAAAAATATTACTTTTGCAATTGACAATAGGAGAGGTGAGAGGGGCAAAGGCTGATAAAAATCAAAAAAAAATACCTTAGGTTATTTTTTGAAAGCAAAAAGTTCTATCTTTGTAACAGAATTTCGATTTAATCCCATCCTCTCTTAAGAAAAGATCGAAATCACCATGATAAATGTCATTATTTGTCTGATGCCGGGATTTTTTGTGGTAGAAAATTGATGTTAATATTATTGAATAATCCAAAATATTTATTAATTTGGATGTGTTTTTGATTTTTATTAATAATTGTTGTTCTATTTTTTAATTTTAAACCTTTAATCTATGAAGAAAGTACTTTTAGCGCTTTCGTTCCTTACGGTTATCGGGTTGGGTCATTTGTTCGTCCAAAGCCGAACCGTCACGGGAACTGTTACGGGAAGTGAAGATGGTATGCCCATCCCGGGTGTATCCGTTTTCGTTAAAGGAACTACTGTAGGTACTGTTACCCAACCGGATGGTACTTACTCTTTACGCGTACCTGAAGACGCTCAAACCATCGTCTTCTCTTTCGTCGGTATGCAAACTCAGGAAATACCCTATACCGGCCAATCTACCATCGACGTTCAGCTGGAGAGTGATGCCCAGTTGGTGGATGAAATTGTTGTGGTAGCGTATGGTACTTCAACAAAAGGTTCGTTTACCGGATCTGCGGCTGAAATTGATGCTGAAGTTATTGAAAAAAGACAGGTTGCTAATGTATCCAATGCTCTTTCAGGAACTGTTGCAGGGGTACAGGTTTTAAGTAATAACGGTCAACCCGGTACTGAGGCCACTGTACGTATTAGAGGTGTTGGGTCCATTAATGCAGGAACCTCTCCATTATATGTTGTTGATGGAATTCCTTTTGATGGAGATTTATCTTCTTTAAATCCTGCCGATATTGAATCCATTACTGTATTGAAAGATGCCGCATCTACCGCATTGTATGGAGCTCGTGGAGCCAATGGAATTATAATGATTACTACTAAAAAAGGTTCTGGTAAACCGAGGATTAGTTTCGATGCGAAATATGGTGTGAATTCGCGGGCTGTTGAAAATTATGAAGTTATGACCAGCCCGAAGAATTATATGGAAACAGTTTATAAGGCAATATATAATGCCGGTATCTATAATTTGGGCTATTCGCCTATTGATGCTCATATTTATGCCAATAACAAAATTACCGGCGAAGCAGAAGGTGGTATTGGTTATCAGATTTATACTGTGCCTGATGGTGAATATTTAATTGGAACTAATGGATTTTTAAATCCAAATGCTAAGTTAGGTTATAGTGATGGAACATATTACTATATTCCCGACGATTGGGCTGATGAAACTTTCCAAAACAATCCCAGACAAGAGTATAATCTTTCTATTTCAGGTGGGTCGGATAAACAAACTTATTATCTTTCTTTTAGCTTTCTGGATGACCAAGGTGTTGTTTCAGGTTCAGGATTTCAACGTTTCTCCGGACGTTTTAGTGGCGACCATCAAGTAAATGATTGGCTTAAAGTTGGAGCAAGTGTAAATTACAATAATATTGAAAGCAACTATCCTGATGAGCAAACAGAAACCAATTCTAGTGGAAATGCTTTCTTTATTGCCAACTACATTGCGCCCATTTACCCTCTGTACGTACGTGATGCTGCATCTAAATCAATAATGTATAATAACGGACGTAAAGTTTATGACTATGGAGATGGTGTGAGCACCAATTTTTCAAGGACATTTATGTCTATCGCCAATCCGTCCGGTGATTTGACTTATAATAAAACCGATTATTTGATGGATATTATCAATAGCAGTTGGTATGCTGAGGTTTCGCCAATGCGGGGACTGAAGTTGACGGCCAAATATGGTATACACATTGATAATACCAAATACAGTGATTTGGGTAATGCTTATATGGGGCAAAGTTCATCTTATGGAGGTACCGCCTATCAGGAGCAAACTCGCGTTTATGGTTTCGACCAACAGTATGTCGCTTTTTATCAATTTAATGTAAATGATTTGCATCAGTTCGACATTACGGCTGGTTATGACGGTTATCAGTATAGTACAGAGGATTTGTATGCAATGGGACAAAATTTGTATAATCCCGAAAGTTACTATATAAGTAATGCTATTGATAACTTATCAGGAGGAGGGACAAAAGATACCTATGCAACTGAAGGTATTTTTACTCGTGTAAATTATTCCTATAGAGATACATATTTTGGAAATATCGCTTATCGTAGAGACGCTTCTTCCAGATTTAGTCCTGACAATCGTTGGGGTGATTTCTGGTCTGCCAGTGTCGCATGGATGATAAGTAAAGAATCTTTTATGGCATCTGTTGATTGGATCGATATGCTGAAATTGAAAGCATCTTACGGAGAACAAGGAAACGATAATATCGGTAATTACTATGCCTATTTGGATCAATATAAAATGACCGGTGCCGATGGTGTTTTTTCAGATGGAACGCTTGATTATAAAGGAAATCCTGATATAACTTGGGAGACATCTACTTCGTATAACGTTGGTTTTGATTTTAGTATGTTTCGCAACCGGATGAGTGGAAATATTGAATATTTTGGACGTCAGTCCAAGGATATGCTTTATTATAAACCGGTGGCAGGTAGTAACGGCTATACTTCTATTCCTATGAATATTGGTTCAATGACCAATTCCGGATTAGAAATTGACCTTGGTTATAATATTTTAAATCTTAGGGATTTGACCTGGTCCATTAATGCTAATGCCACTTTCATTAAGAATAAAATTAATGAGTTACATCCAGATTTGAATGGTGAGCTGATTGATGGTACCCGAATTTATAAGGAAGGGGAATCCATGTACCATTTTTACATGGTAGATTATGCAGGGGTTGATCCGGAGACAGGCTTGGCATTGTACTGGGCCGAAGATGAAGAAGGGAATCCTATCAAGACCTCAGATTATTCTGTAGCTGAACAGTACAAAGTTATGACTGATGATTTGCTTCCCGCCGTTTATGGAGGTTTTGGAACTTCTGTTGAGGCATATGGTATTGATGCGTCTATTCAATGTGCTTATCAGTTGGGTGGTAAAATTTATGATTCCGGTTATCGGCGGTTAATGCATAGCGGCATGTCTAGCTATGCAGGTAATAATTGGCATAAAGATATCTACAAAGCCTGGACACCGGAAAATCCCAATACTGATGTGCCTCGTTTGAATGCAAATGACAAATATGCCAATGCTACTTCTACTCGTTTTATTACTAGTTCTGATTATTTGAGTATTAATAATATTACGGTTGGTTATACCATTCCTGAAAATTTGATCAGAAGTTTAAATATTGAAAAGCTTCGGATTTATTTTAGCGCTGATAATGTTGCTTTGTTGAGTAGCAGAAAAGGGTTAGACCCTCGTCAAAGCTTTACATCTGCTACAACAGCCCGTTATACTCCTATAAGAACCATTTCTGGAGGAATTAATCTGGTGTTTTAATTATTAATCAAGAAGAATTATGAATAGAAAATATATAATAGCTTTATTCTTTCCGGCTCTCTTGAGTTTTATAGGATGTGAGGATAATTTAGATACCAAGCCGGATGGCGACATTGTTACCTCGGAACAAAAAGAAGAGGTAGTTGCTAATGACCCTAAAAAAGCTGAAGCCAGTGTAAATGCCGTTTTTGCACAGTTTAGTCAGTATATGCCTAATTACGATGCTTTTGGGGATGTTGAGCGTCATAATGATTTTGGTTATCCTTCCATTATGCTTTTTACTGACGCTAATGGTTATGATGTAATAAGTGATGACAATGGTTATAACTGGACTGGTAATAGTCTTGAATTTTCTGATCGTGTTTATACTTCGTATGAAAGTCAGATGGTATGGAATGATATGTATGCTATAATTAGGGCTACTAACAACGTTATAGGTGCTATATCATCCGATACTGAAGATGCTACTTCCAAATTTTACCTGGCCCAGGGTTTAGCTACCAGAGCTTTTAGTTATTGGGTTTTGGCACAACTTTATCAATTTAACTATGTGGGCAATGAAACTGAGCCTTGTGTCCCAATTATTACTCCTGAAAATATCGATATTGCAGCAATTGATGGTGTAAGAAGGTCTACCGTAAAGGAGGTTTATGATTTAATCAATAGTGATTTGAATACTGCTATTGGATTGTTGGAAGATGCAGAAAGCGAAGGGGTTACAAGGGCTGATAAGCGCTATATTAGTTTGGCTGTAGCATATGGTTTGCGTGCACGAGTTAATTTAACCATGCAAAAATGGTCAGAAGCTGCTCAGGACGCACAGAGTGCTATCGATCATTCAGAGGCTACACCGGCCAGTATAGATGATGTTAGCAAACCGGCATTTTGGTCGGCTGATGAATCTAACTGGATGTGGGGTATTATTATTGCTGAAACGGATCGTGTAGTTACCTCCGGTATTGTTAACTGGATTTCTCACATGGGCTCATTGAATTATGGATATGCCTGGTATTCTAAAGGAAAACAAATTAATAAAATTCTGTATGAGTCTATTAATTCCAGTGATATAAGAAAAGGTTGGTGGTTGGATGAGAATAGTACCTCTGCCAATTTGACTGATGAAGCACAAGCCGTTATAGATAAATATAGCTTTGCTCCCTATACGCAAGTTAAATTCGCACCCTACAAAGAAGAAGTGGCGACTTCTACCAATGCCAATGATATCCCACTGATGAGAATTGAAGAGATGTATCTCATTTTAGCTGAAGCTCAAGCAATGAGTGGAGGTGATGGAGCCACAACTCTTGAAAACTTCATTAAAGAATATCGTGATCCTGATTATGTATGTGAAGCATCCTCACCTGAAGAAATTCAAAAAGAGGTGTTTAGGCATAGAAGAATTGAATTGTGGGGTGAAGGATTAAACTGGTTCGATGTGATGCGTTTAAAAACAGGGGTAGATCGTCGTGGTGCAGGTTATCCTAATGCCACAATGGTATTTAATATTGCTCCCGATGATCCTATTTTGTTATGGCGTATTCCAGAAGCTGAAATTCAGGCTAATCCAGGGTTAACGGATGGAGATAATAACCCGGCTACTCCATTACCTACGCCAGTTGAAGAATAATTATTTTAACCTAATTATTATTTTTTTGGTTATGAAGAAAAATAAAATATTAATAACACTTTTAGCTCTTATAACTTTTACTTTTGGAGCTTGTAGTGATTATGAAGATACAGAAGAGGTAAGTCCTAGTGTTTCTAAGGATAATCCCGAAGTTAGATTTGATTTTGATAATCCTACAACTTTTGAATTTGATCCTGCTAGTAATATAGAATTTTCCCTTAGTGTTATACGAAATAATGAGAGTGGGAAACTGGAGGTGCCATTATATGTCCTTCAAAATACTGAAAATAGTTTTGTTTTTCCAGAGTCGATTGTGTTTGAAGATGGTGAGGATACTACGAGTATCACAATTGGGATATCCGATTCGGCTCCAATAGGGGAGGTACTTCCCTTCCAAATTGAAATAGATGAGTCATTTATTAATCCTTATTTAGAAACGACTTATTCTATTTTTGAAGGTGAAGTGGCTATTATTAAATGGAATCAATTAGGAACTGTTCATTTTTATGATTCGTTCTCGTTCTACTCAATTGCTGAAGTTGATTTGGAACAGCGTGATGACATGCCTGAAGTTTATAGAATTAATTCCCCTTATACAGAAGGCATTCTATTGGAAGCCGAATGGGAGGGGTGGATTGGAGGCCCAACTCAAGACAAAATTGTATTTACTGTTGATGGCGACAATGTAACTTGGGAGGGTTTTTGGTATACAAATTTATTATACCAAGGGGTCTCAGGACAATCCATTAAAGCATATTTGCCTTCTGCAATTGGTAAAGAAGGAGATGAGCAAAGTGTTGTTGTTAAAGACGATGATGAGAATATTCTTTATTTTGAACTTTATCCTTCTTTCTATATTGATGGTCTAGGAGGTTTTGGATTGAACCCAGTATTTTTAGGATTTCCTGGTTATGATCTTTCTAGCGTATTAGAATTGCCTGTTTACGAAGATTAAAAAGAATAATTTTTATAGTTGAAGCCTCGGTATTACCGAGGCTTTTTTGTATGTTCCCAATTATAAACAATTTTTTTCTTTATAGAGGAGTAAGTTAAAAATACCTTGTTCTTAACAATTGAATTCCCTGGTAAATTCAAAAGGTTATTTCAATTCTCAATATAGTTTTAAAAAGTATATTTTCCAGTCACGAAATAAGTTCTACTCTGGTTAATTTTACAAAAGGGAAACAATAAAAGTATACTAAAAAAGAGAAGCCCTTATAGATTTTTTTTAAGGGACAATCAAAAGATTTAATAAAAATACAATTAAACCAAAAAAAAGGGTCGCATAACTTTTAGGGCATTATATTGGAACGTGTGATGGGTTTTGAGTTACGAGAATTTCCGGATGCCTCACTAGGGGAAAATGAAATGGTTCTTGCAGAGAAGTTACGGAAATGGTCCTGTATTAGTGTTACGTGCATCTTGGAATCGTTTTTTTATTTCCGACCTAATAAATAACTTCTGATGCCATTCACATAAATGTACCCCTTACAGACGGTTAGCCTAAACCTCTCTTTTAGAGATATGTAAGTTACTCCCATCTGTCAGGAATAATTCCAACCCTCATTAGAAAAAGTATTAATCCGAAATAGAGAATAATTTCTTTAGCATATTAACTAGTTTGGGATAAATCTTTATACAGAAAAAAATTAAACACTGCCATTTTTCAAACTAATTCATACCTCTTTCTAATTCAAAAAACATATACTTATCCTTAATAGCATAAAAAAATCATAAAAAACTATTGACAAAAACAAAAAAATGAAATAAATTTACAATGCTGTTTGGGATGATGGAGTGTGTTGAACTAAAGGTTTTAAGGATTTAGATTAGATGTTTTTTATGGTAATAATGGTTGATTAAATAACATAAGAAAATTAAAAAGTGTAATCCATTAATAGACTCAAAAATATAAATGATAAATCAGAAATGATAAATAATTAAGAAATAAGAGGTACTTACGCGAAATAATTTGTAGGGGTCAGGGGTTGCATAAATAACAAAGAAATAGCCATTACAAAACGTTCTTTAATATAAATAAGGGTGTCGGTAACAGTAAGAAGTAAACCAACCATATAAAAGAATGAAGCGAGGATGATCGACTTAAGTTAGTTACTACTAAGCAAACTAAAACAATTATAAAGAAGGCGTCATTTGAGTTTCATCAGAAAACCGAAACAGAAGATAATACCGGGTAAACTTCAGCTGTACCGTCACGAGTGGTGTCGGAGGTTGAAGAGCCCATTAACCAAAAGTCCCAGGTTATGAAATATGTATTAAATGTACAATTAGGTCCTAATTTCATGACTGAGGATCCGGATGATTATCGGGGGTATGTAGTAACCAATGGTAGTTACAATTTAGACGATGTCATCCGAATGGTTAAAGAAGAAGGTGTAGAGACCTCAGAAGCTACGATTAAGGCTTCTGTAACGCGTGTTAACCGTAAGGCTGCCCAGTTAGCGGTTTCGGGTCACAATGTTAATACGGGGTTGGTTTATTTGCAACCCATGATAAAGGGAAGATTTTATGATACTGTATGGGATCCTGCCAAGCATAGCGTATATGTTGTTGCCACTCAGGGTGCCGACATTCGTGAAGCATTGGCTGATGTAGAGGTTCGAATTTTAGGAGAGAAAGGAGAAGCCATGCAGTTATTTACCATTACCAATTTGGTTAATGGCAATACAGATGGATATTTAACCGGAGGCCGTAATGCTGAAATAAAGGGTAATGCAATAAAGATTGATGGCGAGGATGAAAGCGTTGGTCTCTTTTTTACAAAAACAGATACGAAAGAGGCCGTAAAAATTCCGGAAGAGTTTATTGTTGTAAATGAACCCTCCAGAGTTATTATACTGGTTCCTGATACTCTGGAGCCCGGTGAATATGAAGTTTCTATCACTACTCAGTACGGATATGGCCGTAATTTAAGAAAGACACCCCGTACCAGTATTTTGCCACTTCCGGTAGTGGTTGAATGAAGGATTCTTATCCTTATTTATTTGCTGAATGCTCACAGAGCGGAAAATTAAGGGTATCCTCATAATTTGGTGAAAGATAGCAGCCGGGAAAGCAGTGATTGTTTTTAGTCAATCAGTAAAGCTAAAAGACATGCTTTTTTGGCTGCTTTTTAATTTTTACCAAAGTAGTTGGTTTAAAACCTAAAGGTCTACGCTCATCCCTTAATTCATAAAGGGAAAAATTTTCTTCCCCCTAATCAACAAGCATTGATAATTCTTATTCCCGCAGATGCTGTGATACCTCTGTATTTACTTTATACATGCGATTGCGTCGCATCGAAGCATGCGATTGAGTCGCATCGAAGCATGCGATTGCGTCGCATCGAGGCATGCGATTGCGTCACATCGGGGCATGCGATTGAGTCGCATCGAAGCATGCGATTGCGTCGCATCGAGGCATGCGATTGAGTCGCATCGAGGCATGCGATTGAGTCGCATCGAAGCATGCGATTGCGTCGCATCGAGGCATGCGATTGCGTCACATCGAAGCATGCGATTGGGTCGCATCGAAGCATGCCTTAACTCTTTCCTAATTGATTAGCCATAGAATTGGAGTCACAAGTCGAATAGTGTTAAAATAAGGAAGAAGAATGCCGGGAATATTCATGAAAAGTGGTATACTTTTGATGAATATTAGCAGGCCATTAGGCTATTAGGTCAATAGGCTGATAGGTCATTAGGCTATTAGGCCATTAGGCAATTAGGCTGATTTTGCAGCATACAATTTATATCTATCTTTTATCTACCTATATCTATTTATATCCACATATATCTTTTTTTCTGGCATCTGGCTTCTGGTTTCCGGCTTCCGGTTTGTTGCATATAAGCTATAAACATGGGAGTCCGAAGGACTCCGTATCGCATCGAAAGTCCCAATTGTTTTTTCTCTGTATCTTTGCAGATGGGGTAGGGTAATTACCGGTTTCTATTATTATGGCTGACAGCCTATTCTTCGCTCACCCCCTAACCCCCTAAAGGTGGAACCTCCATCGCACACAACTTCCTAACGGCCTAATCGCCTATCAGCCTAATGGCCTATCAGCCTAATGGCCTAATGGCCTAATGACCCAATGGCCTAATTGGCTTCCGGCCTCTGATTTCTATCCTCTGTCATCCGGGGTCTGTTTGTTAAATAGTAAAAGAGTCATTATGGAAAATTTCGTAACTTTGAGGAAACTAAATGTGTGTGTCTTATGATTATAGAGATTAAAAAACCAATAAGTGCTTCAAAAGTTAGAGAAATAGGGCGTAAATTATCATCCCGAAGGTCTAATCAGAAAACATTCGATCCGAAAAAATATTTTAATACTATCAATTGGAAGGAGAAACCAACAGAAATCCAAAAAAAGATGAGGGATGAATGGGAATAGCATACTGGTGGACTCTAATGTAATTATAGCCCTTACAAATGGTAATAAAGATGTTATCCCTATTCTTAATGACAGAGTAATTTATATTTCCGTTATATCGGAAATGGAACTACTTTCATGGCCTAAAATAAGTGAATATGAAATCTGCATTTTAAAAGAATTGTTCAATGATATTCATATTATTGATTTAAGTGAAAAAATTAAAGAGAAGGCAATATTGATTAGACGAACATATTCATTAAAACTTCCTGATGCCATTATTGCAGCGACATCGATAGTCTACAATATCCCTTTGTTTACGTTCGACAAAGAATTTGCAAAAATTGAAGAATTGGATTTACTGTTAATGCAATTTGATTAAAGGTTAAATCTACCTATATCTATTAATATCTACTTTATTTCCATTTATTTCAACATATTTCTTAATCTGGCCTTCCGGTCTACCATTCTGCCGCCCCTCCGGGGCTGACAATAAAGGCCGATAGGCTGATAGGCCACTAGGCCATTAGGCTGTTTGACCATAGAATGTTAG
>NZ_FONA01000017.1 GCF_900112795.1 Thermophagus xiamenensis | reverse complement strand
TATTTATCAAATCAGGAAAAAGAAAAAATTAAATTTGCAATACTAACTAAACTGAGATAGATCTTTATCCGGACACACTAATTTAAACACTACCAGGGGATAAGCTAATAAACCTTTCCATATTGGCAAAAATGAAACAAGCCCTAAACATTGAATTTGAAATAAAAGAAAAAATACCGTATGAAGAGCAAATAAAAAAATACCACACTTTTGTCTCGGACGGAAAAGGATTTTGGGTTTACAAAACATTTAAATCGTTTAGCACACCTAATTACGAAGAATCAGAAGATATCCCTATATCTTCTCAAAATGAAGATTGTGTTGCCTAAATAACCAAAGATATGTTAGCAAAACCATCTGAGATACAATTAAAAAATTTTGCTGTTTTGCAATCACATTACAAATTTACACCTCTGAAGAAGCTTCACAAAAATATATATGAACTCATTGATGGTTATCAAATTGATATTGATTTTGCCCATCAGGCCAAAAAGAAAGGAGAAATACAAGTATTTACCAAGATTTCTGTAAATAATACAGAAGCTCCTCTTCCCGGATATAGCCTATTTATTGAAGGTTCCGGAATATTTTTAATTAATGAAGTAGATAGAATCGAAAGAAGTGTTAAAGACAATCTGAAATATTATTCAACGGTAAGCATTATGATAGGTTACCTACGTAATTCACTATCCAACATGACTGCTTCCGCCCCCCTCGGGCCTTATATACTTCCGCCAATTGATTTGAAAGATTTATTTAGAAAAAAGAATGAACAAGCCAAATCATTCAAGAAGTAGGTAGTTCCGTAATTTTTCCGGCGGAACCTTCTAAAAATTTCGCTATAAAGTGCATTTTTCTAAACGGGCGGGTAAACAATCTCCCCTCCTGCCAAATTAACATCACTCTTCTTGCATCAATATAAATTCAATTGTGGCTTATTGATTACTCCGGGCAATGTAATGCCTGTCCTGCCATAATTTGTTAAGGTGCTGGCGCAAAATAACTGCCTCCTGTCGAAAAATTTGGGCTCCTGCCAGTGAATGTAGTCGTCCTGCCGCAACATTATGCCGTCCTGCCGGGGGTTGGAGCACAGCTGGCAAGCAGGAGGCTTCAGAGGTACGCCAGCGCCATACCATTTTGCGGCAGGCACACGTCAAAAACACCAGAATTTCTGAAAAAAGTGGCAGGAAGCCCCTGAATGCTGCTTAAACCTGAAAAAATATGCCCGAGACACTATTTTTCAATTCCACATGTAAAACAGACTAACTATGAGGTTTTAAGCCTTTTTAAGAAAACAGTTAACCTGTTTTCTCAAAAATCTCAATAAACAGGGAAGGGCCTCTATAGGCCCTCTTCCCTTGTCACCTTCCTTATTTTAAAACCAAAACTATCTACTTACGATTATAATTACTGAAATAACCTTGCAGCCTGTTTTTGTCTTTTCTAAAAACATATTTTCCACAGGCTTTTACCTCATCAACATCGCGTTTAAGTAAGGTATACATGCGATCACGCATCAATTTGTTTTGGCTTTCTTCAAACTTTTCACCATTGGCTTTAGCTCTTAAATCGGCCATTTCATCAGACAACTGAGCACCTTTTTCCCAAAACGATTCGTCTTTGCCGATAGCCATCATCAGGTCGGCATTTTCACGTGCCAAAACAGCAGCATCGTTAAGGTCCTGAATCATATCAGCATGTCCTGAACCTTCGGCAATAGCCGAAACCTTAACCAGCAAATCATCTCTGTGCCGGAAGGCATATCGCATGGCAGCCAACATTTCGTCCCGATACTCATAAGCTTCTGGCGACCTTTTTTTCCATTCCAGTTCGGCTTCGTCGCGCTCCTGCCGCTCTTTCATCCAAATGGATTGAGCTTCACGCAAAGCGCCGGCTTTTGATTGAATGCTTTCAAGAATTCCTTCGGGCAACCCGGCAGCCACTAATTTTTCCTTGTCTCTTTCGGCCCACTTAACCAGGTCTTCAGCTTCCTGGATGTAAATACCCACCGGCATGTAAGGAACTTTAACCTCATCTTCTTTAATGGCTAAAGCTTCCTCTTTGTGCGCTTCAAAATCAGTCTTTTGTGGCATAATCAGTTGATTTTAAAAACCTCAATCCTGCTCCCGCATCCAAACAGAATTGAAATTTTCATCATCTCTAAAACGGGTCATTTAATGGTCATTGAAGCGGGTTAGCAGGTTTTCGGTTTTGGGGTTAAACATCATTAAAATGACCAAAAAAGGACCATTTGTGCCAACTGGCCAAAAAAACTTCAAACACTGAGAAAGACCGAAAAATACAGCATCATATTATACTCTGAAAGCACTTCCAAAGTTAATAACAATCATATATTTTTGTCAAGTTTTTTTTGCCGGAAAATTCAATAATATTGATAAGCTAATTTCCTAACCAACTATTTAAAGGTAATTACCGTCCAAATTAAACCTCGATTAAAACACCGAAATTTAAATTTAAATTCAACACCTGCTCAAAAATCAGATGGCTGAAATTATAATGCCCAGTCCAAAAATTGCGAGAACTACGGCATACCAAAACCGAACCTTATCATCGAAACGGTCGGTTTTGACACGTGCCATACGACGGGGCCCCATGAACGCTCCCAAAATGGTTCCGGCAGTAAGGAACAATATCAATGTCATATCAATTTCCCCAATCAACAGATGAGCTCCAAGTGCCGAAAATGTATTGGTGGTAACAACCAGAAGAGAAGTTCCTGCTACTATTTTTAAAGGAAGTTCCAGTGCCAGCAGTCCGGCCAGCACCGGCGCCGTACCGCTGGTACCAAATAGTCCGGTAACCACTCCTGCCAATAATCCGTAAACAGAACTTTGAATAACTTTACTCCTGGAAAATAACTTCATTTCATCCGTCTTTCCGCTTCGTTTTCGCCGAAAGCGGACATATACCATTTGCAAAGCCAAAATAAGGCAATAAAAACCAAAAACCAGCTCAAATAACGAGGATGATACCATATTGGTAAGCCAGGCCCCAATCAGGGCTCCCGCTATACCCGTTAATATAAAAATCAAGGCAATAGATAAATCTATATGCTTTTGGCGGTAATGGCTCCATGAGCCGGCAAGACAAACCGGCAAAGTGGCGGCCAGAGAAGTAGTTACAGCTACCTGCCCCGGAACATGAAATAGCAGAATTAAAACCGGAAGAAAAAAAAAGCCTCCCCCACCACCGGTTACTGAGGCTCCAAATCCTATAATAAAACCGATAATGGGTAGCCACAAAAAACTCCACTCAAACGTTGAATAAAATATCATATTTTATTTTTTTCGGCCAATAAAAAAGAACAAGTATATAAATTTTTAGTGATTAGTTTTTAGTTTCCGGTGCCCGGTATTTTAGAATCGATAATATTCATTTTCGAATGGAACAAAAAAGCAAATAATTTAAGGCCGACCAACCCGGTTGTCATTCTCTTTTCCTCTGCCTTAATTCTTCTTTCAATACCCAATACAAACCTTTTACATCCGAACGAACATCAGGTATGATAGCCTGAATCGCGATATGCTCCATGGAAGCCATAATGCCCCAAACCACCATAAAATAATAATAGGGGACAATAAAATTCCCGGAAAAGAGCAAAATAAAAAAAATACCCTCAATATATCCCCCAATTTTAGTAGAATAAAGATGAAAGCTGGGTAATCGGCCAAATCTTATTAAAAATAAAACTATCGGCAAAATCAAGAAAACAATAAAAACAATGAAGCTTTGTAAGTGAGGTTCTAAAACCTCATATTTAAAAACAAAAATACCTATAATTGCTAAGGCATAAGTAAGATCATCAGCCGCAGAATCAAGCCGGGCACCTATTTCGGTTCGCTGATGCAGAATACGGGCCAACAACCCATCTAAAATATCCGTTACTAAATTAATAACTAAAAAAATGCTAAATAAGTTTTCCTTTTTAGATACTACCAAAAACAAAATCCAGGGGAAAGCCAATAGACGATAAAAACTCAACAAGTTTGGGATAGTAAAGAAATTTTCCTTTTTCATAACTGCATAAAATTTTCCGAAAATTCAACCAGTGAAGCTACTTAGCTAAACTTAAGGCCGAAACAGAAAACCCTAAATTACAGATTTTTGTTTATTGTAGAAAAAGTATGCCCCGATGAATGCCAAAGAATCCATAAAAAAAACAAAATCAGAAGAGCACCTTAAATGATCTTGTTAAACGGTTTCCGTCATGATCAACAATGGTAATCTGGTGAGTTCCTTGCTCGGGCATAATTTCCATTTCATGGATACGCTGAGTTTGTCCTAAATATTGATTGTCGAGATGCCAGAAAACGATAGCGTCGGGATTATTATGCACAGCTTTAAAGACCACAGATTGTCGTTTACCATCCAGGTCAACTGGGCGAATAACTGAAATCCCCGGATTTGGATAAATAAAGGCCATAGGCAAGAAATCCTCATCAAAACAGCCGGGTTTTAAAGGGGGGAGAAACCGATAATCGGAGTGAAGCTTACTGTAATACCACGCCATTACCGGAGGTAAAACAAACCATGGTTCCGAAATGATTTTTCCGGAAGGCTCGCAAGTTATTTTGGTTCTATAACGACGATCTATGGTGAGATGTACAAGCCTATGCCAGGGACATAATGATGATGATTTAACTGACTTTGGAACCTGTAACAATTTCGAGGGACAATTAGGCCCAGCTCTGTAACCGGATTTTTGGCAAATGGTCACTTCTTTTAAATCATCATATGGCCTTTCAAACCAGCGACCATGCGGCAAAAGATCAAACAACTTAAACATTAAAGGTGCAGCGACCGTTCCACCGATCAACCCTGGTCGACCTTCACCCGATGCGTTTCCTACCCATACCCCAACAACAAAACGGCCATTGAGACCGATACACCATGCATCTCTGAAACCAAAACTGGTACCGGTTTTCCAGGCTATATTTTGTTGCGTACTAAAATTTTCCCATCCTTTTTCTTCGGGTGGTCTCACCAAACTTTGCATGGACTGAAAAGTCCACCACAACGCCCCGGCCGAAAATACCGGGGGATGATCAGTAAATTTGATTTCACCGGCCACAGTATCTGTTAAACTAAGCGGATGAAAATCAGAAATACGATAACGACTATTTTCGGAAGTATAATGAATTAGAGTTCTTCCCATAGAGGCATAACTTCCTGTCAGATCCCAAAGAGTTACCTCCCCTCCTCCCAGAATTAGACTCAGCCCATAGTGGTCAAACCCTTTATTAAGCGTAGAAATGCCGGCCTCCGAAAGTTTTTTAAGGAACTTCTCACCTCCATATTGTCTGAGCAGCCTTACAAAAGGAACATTAAGAGAGCGCGACAAGGCCTCATCGGCAGGTACGGCACCATCGAAACGAGGATAAAAATTTTCAGGGGCATAACTGCCTATTCGGGTAGGTACATCGGCAAGCAATGAGTTGGGAAGGATAAGACCCTCCTGCAGTGAAGCAGCATAAAGCATTGGCTTCAGGATGCTTCCGGAACTTCTTTTGGCCCGAACCATATCCACATTATAACCATCATCCATATCGACAGGCCGGCTATTACCCACATAAGCCAAAACCTGGCCCGATTCAATATCAGCAATTAATGTTGCAGCGTGGCGGATATGGTTAGTCAAAAGTTTAACCGTATGTCGCTGTACGACCTGTTCGGCAAGAGTTTGAAGCTCTGGATCTATAGTCGTATGGATTCTCTGTCCGGGCTGGTTAATCCAAAAATAATCAACCAAATGAGGAGCCTTGTCCGGCAACAATCTTTTACCGGAAGGCAAAGGTTCCAGGAGAGAAAGTTGAAGTTCCGTAGAATCGATATAACCTTTTTCAAAAAGTTTATGAAGCAACCTATCTCTTTTCCCTTTCAGTATGTGATGGTTGTGCCCCGGTCTTATCAATCCGGGAGCATTGGGAAGGACAGCTAAACAGGCTGCTTCAGCCCAGGTAAGATGTTTCGGAGGACGTTGAAAATATTGCCACGAAGCAGCATCAAGACCAACAATATTTCCGCCAAAAGGGGCATTGGCAGTGTACATCAATAAAATTTCCTCTTTGTTTTTTGCAAGCTCCAGTCTTAATGCCAAAACCATTTCCCAAAGTTTATTTAGGAAGGTACGAGGCGCTTTTCGGGCCATTCGTGCAACTTGCATTGAGATAGTGCTGGCACCACTCACCACATTCCCCGTACGTATGTTTTGAACGGTGGCGCGCAGGATAGAAATTGGATTAACCCCCGGGTGGAAATAAAAATATTCGTCTTCGAAAAGCAACAAGCATGTTTTGTATTTTTCAGGTAATTGCTGCGATGCCGGGAAACGCCATTGCCCGTCAGACGCAATACGTGCGCCCAACAAGGAGCCGTCACGGGCCAGAACAACGGTAGATTGCGGGGAAGAAAATTTCGGAACCGGAACCAACAAAAAAAGAAAAAACAAAACGGATAGAAAAATGAGCAACCGAGTAATTTTTCGAAAAAATAAATTAGTTCCTAAAGTATTGCCTTTAGAATTATCTTTCTTTTTTTCTATCCGGAAAATCATTAATTATATTCGGTAATTACCACTATTTAAAACTATTAAATCAGATTACCCTATAAAACATATAAACTTATAATAATTTTTTAAAGTCTGCGCGGTTTATTAAACCTGAAAGAGCAAAAAAGGGCCATTAACAGGCCCGAATTTCATCACTAAATCAATGTATTTTAGCAAATAAAACCATAGAAGCCGGCTATAAAATTGCTAAAAACTGAGTAAAAATAATCAATAAAACCATTGCCACGGGATAAACGGTAGCATAAGCAATAGCCGGCGCATTGGTTTTGGTCATGGGATCAACAGCTGCCAGGCCAGGTGTACTGGTCATTGAGCCGGTAATACCTCCCAACAAAGTCAATATGTCCATATTTTTCATAAACCGGGCAGCAATAACTGCAAGAATCATTGGCATTAGAGTAATGACACCACCTATTAAAAAAAGCTGGCCACCATATTCCGAGTAAGTGTCCACCAGTTGTGCCCCGGCTTTAGTTCCCACCTCGGCCAGAAAAAACATAAGACCAATTTGTCGCAACAACTGAGTAGCCGCCCCCGACATACTCCATATAACCGGTCCGGTACGTCCAATCCGGCTAAGAATCATTGCAACAGCCAAAATACCACCAGTAAGACCCAAATTAAATGACATCCCCCCAAAAGATAAAGATAAATTCCCCAAAACAATTCCTAAAACAATACCAGCGGCAACAGGGAAGAAATCTGTATCCGAAAGTTTTTTGTCATCGTTGCCAAAGATGCGTACCACTTGTTTCATATTTTCCCGGCTACAGGCAACAGTTAACTTATCGCCTAAATGGAGCCTCATGGATGGGGACGGAGTAATGTCAATTCCACTACGGCGTAACCGCGTAACGGTGGCTTGATAATTATTCCATAAATTAAAAGTACCCAAAGGTTGATTAACTGCTTCCTTATTGGTAACAAGTATCGATTGTACCTCATAAGATTTATGCAGAGGAATTTCTTCATCAGTTTCACGTCCGATTAGTAGTCTGAACTTTCGTAAGGCATCGTTGGTACCGACAGCTTTCACCAAATCACCTTTCTGCAAAATGGTATTGGGTGAAGGTGCTACTGCTTCACCCTCATGCATAATCCGCGAAATAACGGCCTTAGTCATCGACCTTATACGTAATTCAGAAATAGACTTGCCATTCACATTATCGTTTTCGACACGGAAGGTTTTACTTTTAATATCCGGGAAACCAGATTCACTTAATTTTTCGTATTCTTTTTCCGCTTTACCAATGTCAGCCTTTATTAATTTGGGATATAACCTAACAAAAAGAATAACCCCTATTACCCCGAACGGATAGGCAATACCATACCCAATAGAGGCCAAAGGAGAGCCTGTGGCATCTATCGCCGCGGCGAGGCCTGGTGTGCTTGTCAGTGCTCCCGTTAGCAATCCTATTGCTACAGATATATCTATCCCTGTAAAATAATAGGCTACAACTGTAACTAAAGCCGCTGTTCCTACTACAATAAAGGCTAACAAGGCGAGATTACGTCCCTGCTTTTGAAAAGACTCAAAAAAACCCGGGCCGGCCTGCATCCCAATGGTATATATGAAAAGAACAAGACCAAGCTTGCCTATTATCGACGGCATAGTCATTCCGAAATGACCAAAAACCAAAGCCACAAAGATAATTGCTGAAATATCAAGGGAAATACCTTTAATTTTAATACTACCCAAGATAAAGCCCAGACAAATAATTACAAACAAACCAAAATACTCAGCAGTAAAAACTTCCATTGATTTAGTTATTAATTAGTTGACGACAAAGGTACGGCAAAACCTTTTGTAGAAATGTGAGACCAAGTTAAATTTTACTAAAGCTCAATTATTGTTTTTATTATTGATGAATCTTAAACGATCTTCCGGTTAAATATAGTTACCTTTGTTTTAATAAAAACATCACCTTCAACAACTAAGTTGATTTAGCCTTATACATTACGAAAGCCTAAATCAAATCAATAAAACTGATCTTATTATTAAGAGCAAAAGTATTTACAAGAACAAAAAATTAACTCATCTGTATAAAACTCAATAAAAAATAGAATTAATACCATGTATCTTTCTGAAAACAAGGTTAAATATATTTTTCATCACCTTTGGCAACACGTCCGTATCCACAACCTGGAACCACATTCAATTATAATTGTAAATGACTGCAAAGAAATACCACCATATCTGGAAAATAAAATAATTTTCATTCAATCGTCACAAGCCCACCCAGAGCCATTTGAAATAATATTTCACGGCAAAAAAATCCCGATCCTGTTCGGCACAAAAGACCCCAATGGAGAAATATACCATTTCGACACCAAAGGTAATTTGATATTTAGGCATGATTTACTCTCCTCGGCTTTTTATCTGCTTTCAGGACAACAAGAGATCGAAGTAGAACAAAAAGATCAGCACGGACGATTTCCTTTTGAATTGTCCATTCAGAAAAAACTAAATTTTGTCCATCTACCCGTAGTTAACTACTATTTTGAGATAATAACAGAAGGGCTGGAAACTTTTGCACAAAACCACAACAAGAAAATCGACCGCCTGCGCTTGTTCGATTCTTTTGCATTTTTTCTAAGCCATGATGTTGACCGCATAGCCTTCCATCATCCCTTTTATGTATTATATAGACTTAAGCAGTTCTTAGGATTATCACCATCCAATTTAAGTAAGAGTAAAATTATAAACCTCTTTTTTCAAGGATTGGGATATAACCTAAATCCATTTAAAAAAGAAGATCCGTGGTGGAATTTTGGCAAACTGATAAATCTGGAAAAAAAGTTGGGAATTCGTTCCACCTACTTTTTTTTGAAACGTGAGGATGGCTTTAAAAATTCACTCTATCATTACAAAAACAAAAAAATAAAGAGTTTAATATCAACATTAAAAAAAGAAGGATTTGAAGTAGGACTTCACGGCACATATCGCTCTGCTGAAGATGGTCAAAATTTAAGTTTCCAAAAGCAGGAATTTGAAACCGCCACAGGAACCAAATCCATTGGAATAAGGCAACACTATTTACGCTTTTCCCATCCACACACATTTAAACTTCAGTCTAATGCAGGATTAATATACGACACTTCACTGGCCTTTGCCGAACACGATGGATACCGCAACGGTTATTGTCTGCCTTTTCATCCCTATGATTTTGAAACAGACCAAATGATGCAAATTTGGGAAATCCCACTTGTCATGATGGAAGTATCGGTGCTCAACTATCGACAGGCATCCTTTGAAGAATTAAAACAAGCGGTTAACCATTATATTCAGGAAGCACGAAAATTCGGCGGACTTTTTAGCCTATTATGGCACAACTGTCGAATAAACGACATTGAAACACCTGGCATTTCAGAATTTTACACAAAACTACTTGAATCAATTATAGAAGAAAAGCCACAATCACTGAGAGGTATGGATATATATAAACGAGCATCTACATTTGAACAAAGACCGCCTTCGGATATTTTTAAATTAATTTGATTCTGAACAACAAAATATTTTCTCTTTCTTTTCTTAAAAAAGTAAAAATGCCCCGGAAGATATTTCTATCACAGATCCGGGGCAATTATATCTTTAATAATCGACTGAAAAACAAAAATAATTAGCAATTCATCTAAACTAATGTTTTTAACAGCTCCTTCAAACTCACTTTCTTGGTGATAATATCATAAAGCTGTTCAATTTTCACACGCTCTTGTTCCATCGTATCCCGATATCGTATAGTAACAGTATCATCTTTTAAAGTCTGATGGTCAACGGTAATGCAATATGGCGTACCGATTGCATCCTGTCGCCGGTATCGTTTCCCAATGGAATCTTTTTCCTCATACCGACAGTTAAAATCAAATTTAAACTGATCGACAATTTTCAGAGCTTTTTCAGGTAATCCATCTTTGCGGACCAGAGGCAGAACAGCCAGTTTAACAGGAGCCAAAACGGGTGGCAACTTAAGTACAACACGTGTTTCACCGGTTTTCCCGTCTTTATCGGGGACCTCCTCTTCGGTATAAGCACCGGCTAAAATGCTCAGAAACATCCTGTCGACACCAATGGAAGTTTCAATAACATATGGCACATAGCTTTTATTGAGCTCAGGGTCAAAATATTGCATTTTTTTACCTGAGTATTGTTGATGCTGCGACAGGTCGAAATCGGTACGTGAATGTATCCCTTCCACCTCCTTGAATCCAAAAGGCATTTCAAATTCCACGTCGGTAGCGGCATTGGCATAGTGGGCCAGCTTATCATGGTCGTGGAAGCGGTATTTTTCATCACCCATGTCCAATGCTTTATGCCATTTCATGCGCATGTTTTTCCAGTAATCGAACCATTTCATCTCCTCACCCGGCCGCACAAAGAATTGCATTTCCATTTGTTCGAATTCGCGCATGCGGAAGATGAACTGACGCGCCACGATTTCATTCCGAAAAGCTTTTCCGATTTGTGCAATACCGAAAGGCAGTTTCATTCTGCCCGTTTTCTGCACATTAAGAAAGTTAACAAAAATGCCTTGAGCGGTTTCGGGCCGCAGATAAATTTTGGAAGCACCTTCGGCCGTTGAACCTACTTCGGTAGAAAACATGAGGTTGAACTGGCGAACATCGGTCCAGTTTTTTGACCCTGAGACCGGACAAACCACATCATAATCGAGAATTATTTGGCGCAGTTCCTTAAGATCATTATCATTCAATGCCTTTACGAACCGGTTGTGAATCTCATCCAGTTTTTCCTGGTTGGCCTTCACCCGGGGATTGGTAGCTCTAAATTTGGCTTCATCAAAATCATCCCCAAATTTTTTGCGTGCTTTCTCTGTTTCTTTGGTGATTTTGGCCTCTATTTTAGCCATGAGGTCTTCGATGAGCACATCGGCCCGGTATCGCTTTTTACTGTCTTTATTGTCGATAAGCGGGTCGTTAAAAGCATCCACATGACCGGATGCTTTCCACGTTGTTGGATGCATGAAAATGGCGGAATCGAGTCCTACCACATTTTCGTGAAGCAACACCATGGAATCCCACCAATATTTTTTAATATTATTTTTAAGCTCTACGCCGTTGGGACCATAATCATAAACAGCACCCAATCCGTCATAAATTTCACTTGAAGGAAAAACAAAGCCATACTCTTTACAGTGAGCTACCAATTTTTTAAATACATCATCCCGGGCCATAAACAAATCTTTTATTTTCCGTAATTAATTTTCGTTTAATCCAATTTGCAGCCTATCAATTCACCTTGTTCTGTCCTAAAAGGTAAATTCATATAGCCGGGTTCACAAAGCAACCGGACTCTTAATTTTTTGCAATACTTTAATAAACCGGTAGTTTTGAAAACGCCACAAAAATAACGGAAAAAAATTTCAGATGAACAATTTATTGAATCATTATTGGAAATACTTTAATCTTAAAGGCATTTAGCTTTTATTATCTCCCACTAAAGTCACAGAGGGATAACTAAAGTAATATTCTCCTTTCCCAAATCTGAGAAGAAAATCCAAATTATTCAGGATTAATTTTCCCTTCTCTGAATCAAAAAAAGGTAACCGCGATTTATATTCATTTACGCAATGTAGCGCAAGTTCGGTTGAAAATCCTTCAGCAATAATAACATCTATAATATGCTGCTCGCTTAATTCTTCATCAAAAAAAGGATTTTCTTTGGAAGGGAATGCACTATTTACATCCATGGCCACTTCAATACCACTTTTAGGATTAAAAAAAACAAGCCCGTTGTCGAACTCATCCACAAAACTTGAGGATACCTCGTATTCAATTTTTCTCGACAAATTGCTTTCCAAGTGCTTTTTATTTTTAAGTTTCAGGATAGAGTTATTGTAGTAATCAAAAAAATCGTAAAGAAATCTCTCAATTTTATCAGATTCCAGGAAAACAAGAGAGGATCCATTTGTAAATTTTTTAAAAGCACGCTCTTGTTTTTCCAATACCTTATAAAGGGCTTTATTTTGACGATCCAAGAAATCAACTTCCATTTTACTTTCAACAGAGTTTCTTTCTTTTACAACCAATTCGGCATCATACTCGGAACTAAAGAAATTTCCGGAGAACCACCATTCATTGTCCCACCTGACCATACCAATGTATACAATTTCATCTAAATTATTAAGCTGTTGGTGGCTATCAAAAGATTTTTTGGTCAAAGCAAACTGTTTCCCGGAGGCAATATGCTCAAGAAAAATATTTTGTTGGTCCTGCCCCTTATAAAAGAAGAAACCTTTGACTTTATGGGACATGTCTTTAATTTTGGGCGCCAACCGATGTCCTTCCGGTAAAATAGCTGATGCCCAATCTTTAGCTCTCAGTGCCAAAAGGCGGGAATATAATGAATGCACCATTAAATCCCTCCTTTCATTTAAATAGGAAAGCAAATGTCTTTCGCCTTTATTTTCTTCAAATATTATTTCCACTTCATTCTTAAGTTCCAGCTGTGTATCAGGGTAAAATAAATACGAATTGAAAAAAATTTGGTCCATAAGAACTCTCGACTCATAAAACCCAATATCCTCAGAGTCATCCAATGAATAAAATGGTTTAAGTGCATTGTTCTCAGGGGCATATTCCCAAGCCTCATCTAATACTTCAAAAACGGCGTGCGCAAGTGTTGTTATGAAGCCACTGGATGCCAATATGAACTTTTCCTTTTGCATGGTATTCAAATAATACCAAATGAGAAAAGCAATATCCTGCCAGTTAACTTCCCCCTCATAATAATCTTCAAGGTCAAAAAAAGGCAAAGGTTTTTGATAAAGAGCTTTATGAAGTTTTACAAAAGTGTTCCACAGGTTTGTATCAGAAACAAGGTCCTCCAAATAAGATGTCAAAAAACACCACAAAAGGTCAATCTCTTCGCTTTCCAAATATAGGGACAACATCAATGCTTCCTGACAGCCATAAGCTGCCATTTTAACCTTATTACTAAGTTGCAGATAATAATTATCAGTGGGCATTATTTTTCGGTAAGGCTTTAGCACCAACCATTGTCGAATAAAAATTCTGTCTTTAAAATCGGGCAATTGACTCATAAATTATATTTTATTCGGGTTAACGAAACGCATTTGACTAAACAAATATACATGTTCATTCAAAACACAAAAAAAGGAAATTAATTTGTGCAAACAAGAGATCACAAAACTAATTTCCTGCCTTTATTTACTTAAACCACTGATTCTCTACACTCAACCTATAAACACAAAATTCATATAAACCGGGAAATTTCCTGGATAAAGAAAAAGACTTCTTGATTCTTGATAAAAGATTATTCCGATCGGGGTTGTTTATTGCGTGTTCCGTGTCGTCCGAAAATAAAATTAAGGCCGAACAAAAAACTCAAATCTTTTTGCCGATAAGCCATAGGGAAAGAATCTTCTTCATCATCGAAAGAGACCTGTGCATAGCGTAAGGGCATATAATCTGCCGCCAAAAACAGTTGAAGAGGCCCAAACAAAATGGAAGAAGCCATCCCCAGACCACTACCGCCTTTAATACGTTTACTGTAATTCAAATTAAAGGACACAAAAGAATAAGGCTGAAGATTGGCGGAAAGACAAAAATCCTGACGGAAATTATATTTTTGGAAAATGCTCCTTGACAAGAGCCCGAAAGACACGGCCGGCGTCCATTGATATGATGCCCCTAAATATATTTCGGGCGACAAAGGAATGCGAAATTTATCGTGATTGACATCATAATTAATCACTGTTTTGATGGAATCTCCGATGTCTTCAAATGCTTGTTCAATTTCATCATCATCGGTTCCTTCAACACTGATTCCATCGAAAGCATAGGCTCCATCAAACGCCAGGGTATTGAGGTCATTTTTAAATTTCAGGGATCCCAGATTGTTAAGAGCGACTGAAAAGGTCCACAGGCTATCAGGTCGATATTCAGCACCAAGGTCGAAAGCCAGTCCAAAATTATTAAACCCGCCAAAATAATCCCCCACTTCATCGTCAGATAGATCACGCATCTCTATGGATTCCGGGAAATCGCCGGGCTGACCCTCTTCAACATCCAGGGGTCCGGAAGTGTGTATTTGACCCGATACCAGCAAATCCCACTGAAGATGTGAAGTATTTAGCTGGAAACGGTCAATATCGGTAATGCCGCCAAAAACGCCGAAAAGGGGTTTAACTTTAATCCCGAAAGTCCATTGGTCGTTCCATTGCCTGCTGTACCCAAAAGCAAATTGATAATAAAGAGCCTGTTTAATTCTAAGCGAAGAAAAATCGAATTGCTCATCTTCGGGAAATCCCAACTCGGTAATCTTAAAAAGATCGGCCGGAAGACCGGTTTGTAAAACATTTCGTAACCCAACAGAAAAGGAAAAATAATCTTTCCCCGAACGAAAACCTATCCCCATCAAGTCAGCCTCCGTATAATGATTAAAATTAGCCGCCTTACCGATGACTTGGTAAAGGTCAGAATAATCGAATCGACGACTCAAAGGGGTGACCCATTCACTACCTTTATCCTGAAAAGCATCCTTAAAAGCCATATCAGATTGCATCAAAACGTTGACGGAAGGCATAGAAAAAAAACCGTTAGCCCTTGGCTGAAAGGCCGGATTAAGCTTTTGGGACTGCGGAATGGTTTCCATAAAGTAGAGTCCCATAGGATTTTGAGCACTCAGAGGAACCAGAACAAATAAATAAAGAATAATCAGAAATAATATATAAAAAACCGCTTTCATTTCTTTAACTATTTATAGGATAACTTATTGAATATTTACAAAGAAGGGATACTACCATTAATTTTTATTGACAGCTCCCCTTTGAAATCCATATCGTCATAAATTCGGATAAAATCCAACTCAGGATTATCTCCCGAAGGTGTATTATAAGCCGTTTCAATAACAATATTCATAGCATCCTTGTCGAGGAACTCATTAATTTGATTGCCGGAAATGGCAACAGAAAATTCAGAATGTTTGGGCTCATCAACATATCCGGTTTCCGGATTGAGATCACCGGAAACGATAACTTTAGTAGAATCGAGAAGGTCATCTATCTTATTGCCCTGACCATCGATA
Source organism: Thermophagus xiamenensis (assembly GCF_900112795.1). GTDB lineage: Bacteria > Bacteroidota > Bacteroidia > Bacteroidales > Marinilabiliaceae > Thermophagus > Thermophagus xiamenensis. Next base: position 85,516 of record NZ_FONA01000017.1, on the reverse strand, counting down.
ACCCAAATTCTGGCGGCAATATCTACAGGAATTCGACTAAAGAAATCAAAGAAGAGCGTTATATCCTCAATCTTACGAACATCATCTTCGTCCTCTCCTAAAATATCATGAATATCAAAATCGACAGTATCCTTACGACTATAGCCCGAAGCTTTAAACCAGGCAGGCAAATTCACTTCCAGAGTTCCCTTCAATACGTTATCAAGCCCCATAAAATTCTGAAGTTCGGTTTCACCGTTGGGATTGGAGAAAGAAGTAACATCGAAACGTACCCGATCGGGATAACTGTTAACAATATCCACAATGTTGTCGGAATTATCTCTGTCGATGGTAATAGATGTAACGGCATTTTCTATGGGATCGCTATAGATGGCAGCTTCCAAAAAAAGATTGACAAAGTTTTCGCCGTCGACATTCAATGTGCCAACAAGGTCACCATTTTCATGAAAAAATTGCAGATTTTCCACCGTAACATCAAAAGGAACGCCTATCCCGCTTTCCACTTTTAAAGAAAGGTTTAAATCAAAAAATTCAATGTTATCCACATCTTCTTCCAAATCGTCAAAGACATCGAAAGAAATATCCTGTTCCAATTTTGAAGCTTCTTGCTGTCCGAAATAACCAAATGTTAACGCTGGATTCATATTGCTTAAGGAAAAATCGAGAATGGCATTCCCACGAACAACATTTTCCAAATTAACGGAGGTTATAACCGATAAATAACTAGAGTCTTGTCCCTGAGATGGAACAATCTTTTTCCCTGCCAAATCTTCGTCTACCCCAAAAGTATAATTGGAAGCATTTACATCAAATGAATAGTGAAGCGGCTCACCATTGTGAAACACTTCCGGAACAGAGATTTGAACATTTCCGGTAGTACCAAATGGCACGGATAATTGAAATTGCAATCTACCCTCATCCATAAAAGCCGAATCGATACGGACATCATCGCGGGAATTAAGTTTTACTTTTTCTTTAAACTGTGCTGAAGAAGCAGCTTTTAAGTCTGGAAATAAATCCACTTCGTTCAAAGGATATTGCCAAACTTCCGAAAAATCTCTTAGTCTGACCAGAGTCTCCCAATCGATATCAACTTCTTGAAAAAACCGGGCATAAACCATCCCCTGCTGATCAATAAAAATATATTCATTATCAATTTCTTCTAAAAAATCAGCGATTTTATAGGTTATTTCACCTATTGGGGCAGCTATTTCCAACTCCCGATTATCATCATTGTTTTCGGTATTAACCCAAATATCATCATCCTGACATCCGGTTAATACCCATAACGATACTAAAAACAAAAGAGGCCATTTTCCTTTAATTTTCATAACATAACAATTTATAAATCAATTATTTATTGTTTTCATCAGAATGAAATAGTTCAAAGTTATAGATTTAACAAACCTAATATTAGATTACGGCTATCAGTAATTAGTTATAATTCTTAGTTATTAGTTGAAAGAGAAAAGGATAAAGGTTTTTAATCTTAATATTTCATCTACAACCCCAGTGGTCTAATAAAAAAATTAAATGATAAATTCCTTTTGTCATTTTGCATTTGTCTGTATCGCTAAAATATACCCAATTAAGCCAAAACTTTCTTTTCAGACCTATAAAGCCTAAATAGCATTGGCTAAATAATTATTCAATTAACCAACCAATAACAAAAAGCAAAGAAAAAAGAGGCAGGGAGGTTTTTACTGTAACAGAATAAAGAAAATTAATACGGAATCGTTTTGTAAAATTATTAACAATAAAAATAAAAATTTGTTTTTTAATACATGTTTATCCTAAATAATGGGAGATACGAAAAACAGATTTAAAGGTTTGTTTTTGATAAAAATAATTGAAAAACAAATAAAAAAACCGGAGTATATTTAAATATATCCCCGGTTATAAGTATTAAAAAGAAAAAATTGCTTATCTGCGCAATCGGTCACCGGCATGACTTAGCACAGTTCCGTTTAAAATTCCCCGATAATAACCTTCATCATTAATAACTTCTATGGTTTTCTTAAGAACTTTATCATCCTTCAACGCATATTTGATAGCCCCTTCCTGATAATAAAATCGTTTCAACAATTCATTGGCCAGCAAGTCTTCAACTTCATCTCTGAAATTCTTTAAATCAAAAGAGACATCTACATTAAGCTTCTCTTCCAACGCTTCAAATTCTTCTTTATTGAGGTCATAATACCCTTCACTTTTTGCTGCTTCGACAAGCTTTTTGAAGCGTTCGCGGCTGGCTGATGTATATTTAAAATCATCTAACGAAAGAACAAAACCGGTAAAATGGTTATACATTTCATCAGAAACAGCAAACTCTTCAGGCTCAGGAATCGATTTATGTTCGGCACAAAAAACATTAGCATATTTAAAAATGGTTTGTTGAGCAACCAAAGCATAGGCAATGTTACTGAAGGTATCTCTGGGGACAACAATGTCAGGAGAAATTCCACCACCGTCATAAACGGTACGTCCATTAAGGGTTTGGAACTCGGAGACAAGGGAATCGGGGACATAACCTACGCTACCATCTTCGTTACGATGAGAATAGTCCAGTGCTTGAATGCATCGTCCGCTAGGAATATAATATTTGGCAGTAGTAACTTTTAATTTGGTATTATACGGCAAGTTACGTGTGGTTTGCACTAATCCTTTTCCAAAGGAACGACTACCGACAATAACTCCTCTATCCAAATCCTGGATGGCACCGGCAACGATCTCAGAAGCTGATGCCGACCCACGATTTATCATTATAGCCAGTGGGATCACAGTATCAACAGGGGCTTTAGTGGCCCTATAAACCTTATCCCACTGCTTAATTTTCCCTTTAGTACTAACCACTTCAGAGCCTCTTGGCACAAAAAGATTGACTACCTTTACAGCTTCATCGAGCAAGCCACCGGGATTTCCCCTTAAATCGAGAATAATTTTTTCAGCACCTTGTTTTTTTAAATCTTCCAGGGCTTGTTCTACTACCTCAGAACAATTATGGGTAAAATTATTCAAGATAATAAGTCCTGTATTATCTTCTACCAAACCATAATATGGAACAGGATTGATTTGAATGTTTTTCCGGACAATAGTAATCTCAATAGGTTTTTCGGAACCGTATCTTTCGATAGTAACTTTTACTTCAGTATTGGCAGGTCCTTTTAATTTATTGCTGACATCTTCAGTACTTTTACCTTTCATTTCAACGCCATCAATGGCAATAATCTTATCACCTGCTTTAAGTCCGGCTTTGTCAGCAGGGAACCCTTTGTATGGTTCAGAAATGTAGACGTAGTCGTCCACGCGAGTAATAAGCGCCCCAATCCCGGCATATTCGCCTGTAGTCATAAAATTAAAATCTTCCATCTCCTTTTCCGGGATAAAAGTAGTGTAGGGGTCCAAAGATTCTAACATGGCATTAATAGCCGTCTCAATTAATTCTCCAGGGTCGGTTTTATCTACGTAATAGGTGTTTAACTCCCGAAAAAGAGAGTAAAATATATCCAGATTTTTAACAATGGAAAAATTCCGCTCCTCATTATTGGCAGAAACAAATCCCAGAGAAAGAATTAATACGAATAGAATCCCGGATGTCCAATTCAACCACTTTTTAGTTTTTAACTTCTTCATTAGTATAAAGTTTATCAAACCTGTTGAAAATATATTAAATCCGCATGACGCCCAATTAAGATTGCTCTATTTGTCATGCTGTAAACCTATTTGATCACCAAAGGCAAATATTCAACAAATCATAAAAACATAGCTATTCCCCCGTAAAAATAAATATAAAAGAACACAAGCCAATTTTATGGAATTCAAAAATGAAACACAAATCATGCCAAGGTATATATCTTAAGCGCTATTCAATTTTGCCCAACCATTGCTTTCGATAGGTCCAAATCAGGAAAATTGCAAAGACAAAAATGGCAATGCCACCTAAAATGGCCAATCTGTTGGCCCACTGTACCGAATTGGGTTCAAACCTAAATTCAATAACATGCTTTCCGGGAGGAACCATAATGGCACGAAGCAAATAGTTTACTCTTTTGATATCAGTTTTTTTACCATCGATATAGGCGTTCCAGCCAGCCGGATAAAAAATTTCGCTAAAAACAGCCACTTTGGGTTCGGTAGTCTGGGCATTATAAACCAACCTGTCGGGGGCATAAGAGGTCAACTGAATAAACCCTTCACGGTTATTGCTATTATAATCTTTCCAGTTATTATCAAGCCGATTGTCCCGAATAACAGCCGTGGTTTTTAAATCCACCTTTGCCAGCGTTGAAATCTCTTCTTCAGCAGAAGAAACAACCTTTAGGTTATCAACAAGCCATGCCTCTCCAAAATTATGGATGTTTAATAAAGGTGACTGGGACGGATTATAGATAACATATTTCGTATTCAACATATTAAGCACCGGCATATCGGCCAAGAGGTCTAAGGCATCTTCAGGACTGCCGCCATTTCTAAAATGGCCCAGTAACATTTGCCAATCGTTCTGCAAATAATAATCAATTATATCCTGATATAAGCGCAATTTAGCCCCATGATACCCGCCAATGGATTTATGGTAATAGGAAGTATTAACTTCAGTAAACGGATTTCGATAAATAGAGAAAACTCTAAAACATATATCATCATCATTAAGGATAAATTTATCAGCAGGCGTCTTTTGAAATTGATTTTCTATTTGTCGTGGTTCTACAAAGTCTTTTGAACTTAAATAGCGTTTATCCACAGCCCACAGGTCTATTAAAACTAAAAGCGTAAGACCCAGAAGTATATATTTTTTGGAAACCCGATTAGTTGAATATAACCATAGCGAACCGCTACCCAAAAGTATAAAAAAGAACGAACGTAATGCATCTGATTTAAGAAGCGTCATCCTGGCATTACGAAGATTTTCGATTACAAGGTCGATCAACGCGGCTTGATCGGGAAGATCTTTTTTCTGCTGCGCCAGGGCTTTAGCCTCTTCTGAACTAATGAAATTAAAAAATAAATCGGGGAAAAGATACAAGATTAAGGCAACACCACCGGTAAGCCCAAAAGCTGCAAGAAAGTTACCACTTTGTTCCCGAATATATGCGGGATTATCCACCAGTTTTTTCAATCCCATTAAACCCAAGAAAGGAACCGTGACACTAGCAATAACCAGAGTCATCTCAACGGTACGAAATTTATTATATAAAGGGAAATGGTCAAACATAAAATAATTAAACCATTCAAGGTTTTTCCCCCATGCTAAAAGTATGGAAAGAATAGTGGCAGCGACCAGCCACCATTTTTCAGGCCCATGATAAAAGAAAAGAGATAACACAAAGAAAAAGCAAATTAATGCTCCAAGATAAACCGGTCCGGAAGTAAAAGGCTTGCTACCCCAATATTGAGACTGTCCTCCAACAATATCCTTTAACCGTGGTTCAACGGCTTGCATAGCGCGGGGATTTTGTGCCAAAGGTTGGGAGGCACCGCCCATTACATTCGGAATCATTAAAGTAAGCGTTTCTGCTTTTCCATAACTCCAGGCAAAAGCATAATCCCGGTCTAAACCTTTCTGAGGTTTATTATCTGTTTTGGCCTCACTCTTCAGTTCCGAAGCCCCTCGGATACTATATTTCCCATATTCATAGGTTGGCAGTAAATGTGGAAGATTTGGTAAAATGGCCAAAATAGCTGCGCCAATCAAAATAGCCGACCTACTTAAAAAATCTTTAATATTTTTTTCTTTAAGCGCATAAATAAATCGGCTAACCATTAAAATTAAAACCAGAATAAAAAGGTAGTAGGTAATTTGAACATGGTTATAAGCAATATGTAGTCCAAGTGCTAATGTGGTAAAAAGAGCTCCTTGCCATTTATTCTTATTAAGCGTATAAAGAATTCCGGCAACAACAGGCGCCATTAAAGCAATGGCATATGCTTTGGTAATATGACCGGCTATAATAATTATGATATTATAAGACCCAAAAGCAAAAGCAATCGAGCCCAATAAAGAAAGCCAGCGATTGGTTTTGACGCTACGCAACAAAATGTAAAATCCTAATAGATACAAAAACAAAATAGCAACAGTATAAAACGGCAAGCCCAAGCGGAAAAACTTATTCAAATAACTAAAGATATTGGCAGAGGAATCACCTTTAATCTGATAGGCCGGCATCCCACCGAACATAGAATTGGTCCAATAGGCATGCTTCCCGGTTTCATTTTCATATTCTACAAGCTCTCGAGACATCCCCAAAGCATGTAGATTGTCCATCTGGGGTAATTCAAAACCTTTAAGAACGGGACTGAAATAGGCAAAACTCAGAACAATGAAAAAGACAAGGATTCCTAAAAAATTAAATAACGGCTTAAGCTTTTGAAAATTCATTAGTATAAAATTTTTCTAAGTTATTGGTCTGATGGAACTCGCATGAATTAAAGTTTATACATGTTCTTTTTTGACACATCTTTTTAGTCATGCTCGTTTCATCCGTAAAAATTTTACTTACTTCATTGATATATTGTTTCTTAAAAGTAGTCATTAGTGGTTAGTCGTTAGTCATTAGTTAATCAAAACTAATCACTAATGACTGTTGACTAATGACTAATCACTTCTTCTGCCTTCTGCCTGTGCACTTATGCCTCAGAGTTTTATACATGCTCGTTTGTAGTTAAAGCCGCCATGCTCGTTTCATTCGTATAAATTTTCTATCAAATCCACAATTCATTAGATTAAAAATCACTGCAATGCCGGATTCGAAAACGAGTATACCCATATTCAGGGATCTGTTTAACCACAAACTTATCAATTTGTGCATGCACCGTCCCCCTCCGACAGGCAGCCAAAAAATTATCCAATTGTTTTTCTTCACCTTCGGCATCTATTTCCACACTTCCCCCCGGCATATTTTTAACATAGCCTTTAATAGAAAAGCGGTACGCCTGTTCTTGAACAAAATATCTGAAACCTACCCCTTGTACCCGTCCACTTACAATCACTCTCACGCGCTTCATCAGCATAAAATTTGTCTAACTCATTAGTCTGATGGAACTTAAAGTTAGTCATTAGTGGTTAGTCCTTAGTCATTAGTTAATCAACACTAGTCACTAATGACTGTTGACTAATGACTTCTCCTGCCTGTGCACTTCTTCCATTGTCTATTTATACAAGTCATTTTATGGCAAAAGTCGCAATGCCCGTTTCATCCGTATAAAATTTATCTAAGTTATAGGCTGAATGGGGCACACAGGCTCAAAATAAAGAATCATTCTAACCATTGGAACAAAACACAATCAACGTTTATGAAGGCCGCATTCTTTACTTTCCGGATTTTCCCACCACCAACGCCCGGCACGAACATCTTCGCCCGGCTCAATAGCCCGGGTGCAAGGCAGGCAGCCAATACTTGGATAGCCTTTATCATGGAGAGGATTATAAGGAACCTTGTTGGCTTTAATGTAATCCCAAACTTGACTTTCTGACCAATAAGCCAACGGATTCACTTTAATTAATCCATTATTATCATCCCATTCAACCAATTGAATGTTTTGACGGGTAACAGCCTGTCCTGCTCTCAATCCACAAATCCAGGCATCCAGGGTTTTAAAAACACGTGTCAAGGGTTCTATCTTTCTAATATGACAACAAAGCTTTCGGTTTTCTATGCTGTCGTAAAAAAGGTTTATTCCTTTGCTATTAACCATTTCTTCTACTCTCTTGTAATCTGGGAAGAGAACCTCGATTTTTACATTGTACTTTTTGTTGGTCCGATCGATTAAATCATAAGTTTCAGGAAAAAGTCTTCCTGTATCCAATGTAAAAATCCTGGCGTCCGGTCGAATTTTTAAAACCATATCGGTGAGCACTTGATCCTCTGCTCCTAAACTGGAAGATAATGCCACACGATGACCATATTCATCTAAAAACCATGAGATCAAATCTTCAGGACTTTTATCCCTGAAACGACTATTAAGTTCTTCAATTTTAGCTTTATTCATGAAACCAGAAAACTTTAAGCAATTATTGGACAAATTATAAAATGATTTTCGTTCGATTAAGGATTTCGGCTTAAGGTGTCATATAACTATTCAACCATTATCAGTAACGCTCCAAATTATTAACCTTATGACAATTAAACCCAATATCGAAATTACATTACCCATTCCCTTTTGAAAGGAACCTTTCTTGTTATTTGGAATGTTGCTGAAACAACGTACATAGAAAAAAGCAAAAGTAACAGAATATCTTTTACTAAAAAGATTAACACGGGAAAGGCCCATTATTTTTCACCAAAACAAACGCCCATGTGTCGAGCCTTATCCACCAATCCGTTATCAGGATTCACCAGCCGTAACCGACCTCCCACCTCCTCAAGAGGCACACTAACAATTTCATTACCACGTATACCTACCATTTTACCAAAATCACCCTCGCTAATCATGCGTGCAGCATAGGCTCCATAACGGGTCGCCAAGATTCTATCGGCGGGGGTAGGGCTTCCCCCACGTTGAATATACCCAAGCACGGTTTCTCTTGTTTCGAGCCCGGTCATCTTTCTGATTTTTTTGGCAATATAAGCACCGGCATTTTTTTTCTTTTTTCCGGTTTTAATCCCTTCAGCTACGACAACAATAGAATAGGGTTTCTTTTTTCGGTACCGCTCAAGTAAGCAGTTGGCCACCACATCCATATCGTATTCTATCTCAGGAATCAGAATAACATCCCCGCCGCCGGCAATACCGGAATAGAGGGCAATCCATCCGGCGTGATGACCCATAACTTCGATAACCATCACTCTTTTATGTGAATTGGCAGTGGTGTGAAGACGGTCAATAGCTTCGGTGGCAATATGTAAAGCTGTATCAAAACCAAAAGTTACGTCGGTTCCCCAGACATCATTATCAATTGTTTTGGGGATTCCAATAATATTTAAACCTTCTTTACTGAGAAGGGATGCCGTTTCCTGAGTCCCATTACCGCCAATGCAAACCAATGCATCAAGACCTAGTTCTTTATAGTTTTGCATTATTAATTGAGGCTTGTCAGAAACCATATCCCCTTCCTGATGTTTAAATGGTTTCATACGGGAAGTACCAAGAATGGTTCCTCCCAACGTGAGGATTCCCGAAAGCAATTGCTCATTTAAAGGAATTACATCTTTTTCCAGAAGTCCTGCAAAACCATTGGCAATCCCCAAAACCTCCATGCCATATTCAACAATTGCGGTTTTTCCGATACCCCTGATGGTGGCATTAATTCCGGGACAATCGCCCCCTGCTGAAAGGATTCCTATTTTCATTTTTTTTATTCCCATGGTAATTGTCCTTATTATGTAAAAAATCAACGAGTGGTTGCAGGCACCCGCTATAAAATTCAAAATGTCACGGATGAAATACCAGCAAAGGTATATCGGTATGAAAAAGAATTTTTCTTGTAATTTCGGTATTAAACAATTTGGCAATCATATTGCGTTTTCGTCTAGTCATGGCAATTAAGTCAATGTTATTATGTGATACATAATCTTCAATGCCAGGGATAAAACTTTGGCAAAGTTCATAATCAAAAATCATTTGATTGTTGCGATAGGTCGACTTACAATACTCCTTAAATTTTTCAAGTTTAAGTAAATCATCATTATCGGGTTTTTTCTGAATAAATCCAATGGCATGAATTACAGAATTAAAAGGGGTAATAAGTCGAATCAACTTATGAACGGATAAATAATCTTTATCACTAAATTCGGTAATAAACAAAACCTGACTCAATTTCTCCAAGTTAACGGAGGAATGAGCGGGAACAGCCAAAACCGGCGCAGAGGCCCTTTTCATAACATCACTGGTAATACTTCCCAGCAGTTCTTTAATGGTTTCACCTTTACTTTTTGTTCCCATGATAACAACATCTGCCTTCAGTTCCTCACAAACATCTACAATAATATCTTCGGGATACCCAAATTCAAATCTGCTCTCTATTTCTATTTCATGTGCCTTATTAATTTTATTAATAACCGATTTACAGAGTGATAAAAGGCGTTTACGGGCATCCATTTCTCTACGTTGAACACTCTCTTCGGAATTGGGCATATCGGGAAGAGCATCTTCTTCAATATCTTCATATTCAGAGAAACTATGAAGAATTGTAACTTTTGCAGGGAAGCGTTTGGCCAAGGTAAGAGCATAAGTGAGCGCATTGACAGAATAGTCAGTAAAAGACACGGGGACAAGGATGTTAATCATGACTCAAGAATAGTTTAGCAAATTACCTTATTGGAGCACAAAAGGTACAAAAAAATTAAAAAACAAGGGTGTTTAAAAAGACTATTTTTGTTCAGTGAAATCTGTAAAACAACAATTTATACAGATAACCCCAGGAGCAAGCAGCATTTTTAAACACCCTCGTCTTAAAATGATTTTTTAAATTATGAGCATGGCATCGCCATAGGTACCAAACCGGTATTTTTCTTTTACAGCGGTTTTATAAGCTTTCATGACAAGGTCATACCCACCAAAGGCAGCCACCATCATTAATAAAGTAGAATAAGGCAAGTGGAAATTAGAAACCATTGCATCCGCCACATTAAAATCATAAGGGGGAAAAATAAATTTATTGGTCCACCCCTCAAAGGGATTCACATGTCCATTAGTAGAAACTGAACTTTCAATGGTTCTCATAACAGTTGTTCCAACAGCGCAAATTCTCTTACGTTGGTCCTTGGCATTGTTAATAATCTTAGCTGCTTCTTCAGAAATAAAAATCTGTTCGGAATCCATTTTATGTTTGGTAAGGTCCTCTACATCAACTGAACGGAAGCTACCCAAGCCAACATGAAGAGTTATAAACGCGAAATCGATTCCTTTAATTTCAAAGCGTTTCAATAATTCCCTGCTAAAATGCATTCCGGCAGTAGGAGCAGCAACGGCACCTTCATGCTTGGCAAAAATGGTTTGATAGCGCTCTCTATCCTCTGGTTCAACTTTTCGTTTAATAAATTTCGGTAAAGGCGTTTCGCCAAGGCTATAAAGAGTCTTCTTAAATTCATCATACGACCCGTCAAAGAGAAAACGTAAGGTACGTCCCCGTGAGGTAGTATTGTCAATAACTTCGGCGACTAATGCATCATTATCTCCAAAATAGAGTTTATTTCCTATGCGAATTTTTCGTGCAGGGTCAACCAAAACATCCCATAACCGTTGGTCTTTGTTCAATTCACGAAGCAAGAATACTTCAATTTCGGCACCTGTTTTTTCTTTTTTCCCATACAAACGGGCAGGAAATACCTTGGTGTCATTAAAAATTAATACATCCTTTTCATCAAAGTAGTCAATAATGTCCTTAAATATTTTATGTTCGATTTTCCCGGTACTTTTGTGAACCACCATAAGTCTGGATTCATCGCGATTAGGTGCCGGATGCAAGGCAATAAGCTCCTCAGGTAATTTGTATTTAAACTTCGATAATTTCATAAAACTGCCTTAATTTTTGTATGGTTTATAAATTGGTTTCAGGACAAAATTAAGCCTAACTTATACGTAAGAATAGTGATTTTGTTTTCGAAAAAACGTTTTTTATATTTTTTTATAATATCAGCATATTCACGGATAAGGCATTACTCATTTAATCCACCTTCAGCAAATTAACATCTATCAGTATTGCAATTTTTTTTAAAATCCGCAATACTTTTTCCGGCAATTCTCATTAAATCAAACCAACTTTCAGCCATTTATCGTTCAAAGCATCGCATTGCTTATCAAATGTCTCTATCCCCATAGCATCTGAAACTTTATGTTGTCCTATACCGGTACGTCTTAAGCCAGATAAATGAGCACCTGATTTCAGGGCCTTCCCCAAATCCCGTGCGAAAGAACGGATATAGGTTCCTTTACTGCACCGCAAGTAAATATCAGCTTCGTAATTCTGAAAATCAAGTAATTTAATTTCATGAAAAGTAACTTCTCTGGCCTCAATGTTAACTTCTTTGCTATTTCTGGCAAGATGATATGCCCGTGTCCCATTTATTTTTACAGCAGAAAAAGCAGGCGGTATTTGTTGCTGAATTCCACAAAAATCTTCAAGCGTTTTTTTTAATTTCTCCCTGTTAATATGTTCAACGGGAAATACTTGGTCAATCTCAGTTTCAAGGTCAAAAGAAGGTGTAGTAGCACCAAATTTCACACGAGCAACATATTCTTTTTCGGAAGCCATAAAAAAATCGATGGCTTTGGTGGCTCTTCCAATACACACAATTACCAAGCCCGTAGCTAAAGGGTCCAAAGTACCGGCATGTCCGACTTTAATTTTTTTGATATTCATCAACTTTCGAAGTCGGGAACGTATTTTATTGACCACATCAAAAGAAGTCCATCCCAATGGCTTATCTATCAAAAGAACAATTCCACCTTTTACTTCATCAGGGTGTGAAAGCTCTGTAATGTCTGCTATTATCTTTCCCTTATCCATAAATATTTATCACAATGCACCAACAATTGCCATAGTACCAACAATTGCACAGTATATTGCAAAATAGATTAATTTACCCCTTTTCACAATATCTATCATCCATTTACAAGCCAATAAACCACTAACAAAAGCGGCCAAAAAGCCTATAAACAGAACGCCTGTATCAATATGACCTCCCATTTGCACAGCAGGTACGTCTGTTTTTATTAAGGAAAGAATATTTTCCCCAATAATGGGGATAAGTACCATAAGAAATGAAAAACGAGCAACTTCGCTACGTTTATTCCCTAACAAAAGCCCGGTTGCAATGGTTGACCCGGAGCGAGAAATACCCGGAACAACAGCTATGGTTTGAGCTAATCCGATAATAAATGCATCACCGTATCCAATATTTCGATGGCCTGTTTTCCGAAAATAGCTAAAACCCAGCAAAAGAGCAGTCACCAACAACATTAGTCCAACTATCAGCAAAATGTTTTCCGAATCAAACAATTCTTCAACATAATCTTTAAAAAACAAACCGACTATAGCAATAGGTACCATGGATAAAATTATTCGGGCAATATATTTGGTTTCATCATTCCATTTAAATTGAAACAGACCGATAAGAAGTTGGGCAATATCGCGTCGGAAAACTACGAGCGTGCTTAAAACGGTAGCACCATGAACAACAACGGTAAAACGCAAATTTTCAGTTGTTTCTACCCCTAAAAGATGCCTACCAAGTTCCAGATGTCCGCTACTACTAACAGGTAAAAATTCGGTTAATCCCTGTATCAATCCTAATATTAAAGCTTCAAACCACTGCATTATATTCTGAAATAAAAAAGTTAACAAACCAATACATTCTAAAGAAGAGGAAGAAAAATATTAAAAGAAGTTATTTCAATGTTATTGAATTTCAAAAACGATAAAAATGCCCCCCAAAAATGGCAGACATCATTCACTAACCCCGCGGGCATGTTTTTCTTACCACAATCTATATAGTTCGACCATGCCCAATACAACCGACCAATTAAATGGGAAATAACTAATTGGAATTTTTTTCAGTTGAATTTTCGTCAGAAGGTTTTTTCAAAATGGCATAAATACCAAAAAGAAAACCAAAAAGTACAACTATCGGGGCAAGCGTAATCCGTCGAAAACTGTAAATATCCTCGTTAAAAACCCGGGGGTCATCATTGCTGGAACCGGTCATCAACAAAAAGCCAATAACAACAATAACAAAAGCAACGGCCAGTAATTGATAATTTATTTTATCCAAGGCCATACCTGTCTTTTTCTTGTTTACTGTTTTCTTTGACATGCTATAGTATTAATTATTTAGATTATAGTTTTTAGTGGTATTGATAGGTTGTTTAATCTTGTTTTCCAACACAATGGATTATCGGTTGTTAAAACTAAACAAAACCCGTTATATTAATTACTTTTGCTTGTGTCCTCTTTTACATATTCTTTTAATATGCCAGGCTTTCTTGGTCATTTTGTGTTTGTTATCATCTAAGAGTCATGACATATGTCCTTTTTAATAATATAATTCATCGGCGTTAAGACGTAAATATTTATTAACGGCAAAAAAAGTAGAAATCAAAGAAATCAATATTCCCAGGACAATGACGATGCCAAAAAGTGTTCCTATTAACCAAAAACTATCAAAACCAATCATTCCTTCCAGTTCCTTGTTCAATCCATAAATTAAAGCCGAAAGCAAGATTATAGCCACGGTAGCCCCGGCCAAACCGTGTAAAATACCTTTGATAAGAAAGGGCTTTCGAATGAACGCTCTTGTGGCTCCAACCAGCTGCATGGTTTTAATTAAAAACCGTCTGGAATAAACCGATAATCGAATGGTATTATTGATTAGTGCAATCGAAATAATCATCAAAAGCAAGACAAAAGCCCCCAACACTACAGTAATTTTTTCGATATTGTCATTTACAGCGTGAAGGAGGTTTTTCTGGTAATAAACTTCTTTAACCTGAGGGAAATTCAAAATTTGATTTTCGATAACAGCCATGCTGTCGGGGTTGGCATATTCGGCAAATACTTTAACTTCGATGCTTGACAACAACGGGTTGTAACCTAAAAAATCGACGAAGTCTTCACCCAATTCCTCTTTCATAATGGAAGCGGCTTCATCTTTACTGATATATGAAGCACTTCGAACATAGGGTGAAGCATTCAGTATTTTTTGCAATCGTTGTACTTCAGCTTCTCGTGAATTGTCATTAATTAAAACAGTAAACCCCAAATTTTCTCGCACATACGTTGACAAGCGCCGGGCATTGAGAATTAACAAACCGATTATTCCAAGAAGGAATAATACCAGAGATATGCTTATCACGGTTGTTACATAGGAACTTCTAAGTTTACGTTTGGCCGCCTTATTGCTCATAATGATTTATAACATTTTCCCCGATAAAATGCAAATATAGCAGAAATTAGCACCCAACCCATTAATTATGACAAAGAATTGTGAAATACAACGTTTAAAAGAGAATAGAGGGTTTCTCAAAGGAAAATCGCAATTTGTTTGAATTCCCAGAGCCTTTTAACAAAGCTCTAAAAAACATACTGAACACCACAACCTTTTGAGAAACCCTCTACTACGAAAATATAATTAGATTGTAATTATTTATTCAACATATTCAAATGTTGCTTTAAGGTCACCTACCAATACTTCAAATTCTCCCGGCTCTGTTACAGTTTGAAGTTTATCATTAATAAATGCCAAATCATTAGGTGTCAATGAAAATGATACCGTTTTGGTTTCCCCCGGCTGTAGGAATATTTTGTTGAAACGACGCAGTCGTTTCACATCTGGTGTTATAGATGCATAACGATCGGATGTAAACAGTTGTACCACCTCTTTACCCGGTCTGTCACCCGTATTGGTAACCTTTACCGATACTGTTAAAGTTTGGTTAGATTTCAATTGTTTAGAACTCAATGTAAGGTCGCTGTATTGAAAAGTAGTATAGCTAAGCCCAAAACCAAAGGGGAACTGGATGGCAAAATCGGATTCATAGTCATACATGCCGGCCATACGAGCCTGATGTTCTGATGGTTTATGGTCGTACGTAACCAGTGTATTAACATACATGGGATAGGTATAAGGAAGTTTACCACTTGGGTTAACATCACCAAAAATAACGTCGGCAATAGCTAAGCCTCCAAAATTTCCGGGCAAATAAGCCTGAAGAATCCCTTTCACTTTTGGGACAATATCGCGAATAATACGAGGTCGTCCTTCATTCAATACTACAATTACCGGTTTACCGGTTTCAATAACTTTTTGTGCCAGTTCCAATTGATTCTCAGAAAGGGACAAATCATGCAAATCGCCAGGCTTTTCAGTATAGGAATTTTCACCTAAAGCTAAAAGGATAAAGTCAACATTCTCCGCCGCTTTGACCACGGCATCAATATCTCCGGGTATCTCTTCCCAATATTTTCCGTCCATTTTGTATTCAACGCCCGGAACATAAACGACATTTTCGGCACCTAATTTTTCACGTAGAGCCTCCAATATGGTATAATATCGGCCGGCAAACTGGTCTACCTTATCGCCCTGCCATGAGTAAGTCCATCCACCATTTAATGGCCTCATACTATTGGCATTGGGTCCTGTCACTAAAATCTTAACATCCTTACTGAGCGGAAGGATATCATCTTCATTTTTGAGTAATGTAATAGATTCCGAAGCACATTGGCGTGCCACATCCTCAAACTCTTTACTGCCAAACTTGGGATAATCCTTATAATTGGTCACAGGGGTATCAAAAAGCCCCAATTTATATTTCATATTTAGAATACGTCGCACAGCATCATCGATGCGAGACATGGGTACTTCCCCTTCATTAACCAATTCAATTAGATAATCGCAAAATTTAAAATTGTACGGAATCATCGACATATCAATACCGGCATTAATGGCCAGCTTTACTGCCTCTTTCTGAGTATGTGCCACCCGGTCACGTTCATGAAGATTTTCAATATCTTTCCAATCGGTTACTACCACCCCTTCAAATCCTAACTCATTCTTTAATATTTCAGTTAAAATTTTGTAACTGGCATGAACAGGCACCCCATTAATAATTCCTGAATTTACCATAACAGAATGAGCCCCGGCCTCAATTGCAGCTTTAAATGGTGGAAGATGGCGCTCTCTAAGTTCAATGTCCGGAATTAATGCAGGGGTTCGGTCCTTCCCCGACACTGGAGTCCCATACCCCAAATAATGTTTTAAACAAGCGGCTACATGATAGGGATTGCTCACATCATTATTGTCTCCTTCATAACCCTTTACCAACTCAATACCCAATTGAGAAGTCAGATAAACATCTTCCCCAAAGGTTTCCCACATCCGTGGCCAACGAGGGTCACGACCCATATCCAGAACAGGTGAAAAGTTCCAGGGGATAGCCGATGCACGAGTTTCATAAGCAGTTATTTCTCCGGCTTTTCGAACCAGTTCTCTGTTCCAGGTAGCAGCCATTCCTATTTGCTGCGGGAAAAAAGTGGCACCGGCCGTATAGGTTGTTCCATGGATGGCATCCACACCGTAGAGAATCGGAATGCCCAACCGGGTTTCATTCACTGCCATTTCTTGAATGGAAGAAATAATATAATTCCACTCTTCAAGAGTTCTGGCCTTACCATTGGGAGTATTCAAAACCGACCCGATTTTGTAATCTACAATTGCTTTATGCAACATATCCCGGTCCAGTTTCACAGGCTCAGCTGTATGATAAACACTGTTACCAACAGTCAACACATCAATAGTCACCTGAGCCATCTGACCCACTTTTTCCTCAAGCGTCATCTTTTTTAATAAGGCTTCTACTTCAGGAATTTTTTCAATTTCTTTTTTCTGTGCTTTAGCCATTTTACCCTCCCCAAAAATAAAGGCCAAAAGCACCATAAAAATACATTTTGTTTTCATATTCAAGGTTTTATTAGTTAGTGTTTCGATATCTACTAATATTTAAGCTTTATATTCTTTTAACCCATACATCATATGTATCTTCTTATTTTAATGTTTATAAAATCAGGATTATAAATCATTATAATCTATTCAGAAATCATTAGTGTAAAAACAACACTTTTATGAATCAAAATTACATTAATTCTCTCAATTATCAACACTTTATTTGGAATCAAATTGGAAACTGACCTTCGCAAGTTACTCCATCGTCTTTATACAGTCGACACCTTCGCCTCTATGCAAGCGACTCAATCGCCTGCATAGAGGCGATTGAGTCGACATTATATAAACAATAATGTCGAAAAAAGTGTGAAGGCAGAAGGAAGAAGAAGTTTTAGTGGTAAGTCAAAAGTCATTAATGCAGTTAGCAGCAGGGACTAGGGCCCCAAAACTAAAAAACTAACTTTAAAGAAGATTTTATAACTGGGCTGAATATATTTTATACAGATAAAAAGTCAAAAATAGGTTCTGATTTTCCAGTGATAATAGTAATTCAAATAATTTCAAAACATATTTTGCAAAAGTTCAAGACAAGATAGTACCTTTGGAAAAAGGTTGCCTAATTATTTTCAACAAATAAAGTTGTAAGTGCAAGCGAGATTAACAGACTAAGCTTCATAAAAAACAAAGAAATGTATAAATTCATATTTGGTCCGGTTCCATCAAGACGATTGGGAATGTCTTTGGGAATAGATATTGTTCCGCGAAAAGTATGCTCACTCGATTGTGTCTATTGTGAAGTGGGTCGCACCACCAAATTAACCACTGAACGAAAAGAATATGTCCCCTGTCAAAAAGTAATAGATGAACTCAACTCATATCTAGAAAACAATCCAGCTCCTGATTTTATTACCTTTTCGGGTTATGGGGAACCCACATTAAACTCAGAGATGGGAAAAGTTTTAAATTATATCAAACGTCACTATCCCGATATTAAAGTAGCTGTATTGACCAATGGGACGCTATTTTCCGATGCGCATATCAGAGAAGTATTGATGAGTGCTGATGTGGTTCTTCCTTCTCTTGATGCTGCCACCAATGAAACTTTTCAAAAAATCAACCGCCCTGAAAGACATTTAACAGTTGAAAATCATATTGAAGGACTTATTAAATTTAAGCAAACATTTAAAGGTGAAGTTTGGTTAGAACTATTTATACTTCCGGGATACAACGACCACGATAAAGAAATAGAAGCATTAAAAGAAGTAGTTGAAAAAATCCATCCTGATAGACTTCAAATCAACACATTAGACAGACCTGGTTCAATAAAAGGACTTATACCGGCCTCTCGTGAGGAACTGGAACGTATCAGCAAAAAATTGAATTACAATAAAGTTGAAATAATATCTTCAGCTGCAACAAGGGAAGTAAACAAAGTTTATCGGGATGATACTGAAGATACCATATTAGAAACCATCTCAAGACGCCCTTGTACCGTTTATGATTTACGAAACATTCTTGGTCTTCACGTCAATGAACTTAACAAATATTTAGGGGTATTAGAAGAAAGAGGAAAAATAACCACCGAAATAGGTGAAAGAGGAATTTTTTACAAGGCAAAGTAATAATTTATTAGTGCTTTATCTTTTTTTGCATTTCTATGGCCCCGGCCTTTAAATTAAAGGCTACAAAATTACCCTCTTCATCAAACACCTGTTCAAATTGGATAAGATTAACCCCTACCTTGTCAAAAAATTGAAGGCCACGCAACAAAAGGCTTTCATCAGGTTTGTCGGTATCATTTACTTCACCATAAGCCATAAATGAAGGATTATTATTGATATCGAGATACTGGGGCATCATATGACGCAGTCCGGTCTCATAGGCATTAGGAATTTCCACGGGAAGCAAAGTAGTCTTATAATTTGCCACAAGTGGTAAAACGGGGGCATTTTCGGGTAAATCCTGACCGAAGTAGGTATCCTTTAAATTTTTTGCATTAACCGCCTGATTTGGTTTCATCTCTTTAATATGAGCCAACTGAGTATTTGGTTCATTTTGTTTTTGAGAAATCGGTACCAGGGAATTAGAAATAATTTGCACATCCTCAAAATGGACGTTTCTTATCGGGTCAAGCGGAACCATTGCCGTCCTGGTCAACTGATTTTCCCTATTGAACATTTTATACCCGAAAAATATCATCACCAGCAATGAAGCGGCAACAACAGTTCGTTTAACGAAAGTAAACAGTGGATTCACCTGTTTTCGCAATAATTTTTCTTTTCCGGGGAAAAGAATTTTCTCCCCAATCAATCGCGTTTGTTGAAACTCGGCATCCCTGTTTATCAGGTTCACATTATCAGTAATCAAATTGTTTAATTGCGCTTCTTCTTTAATAGATAATCCTTCTTCAATTCGTTTTATTAGCAAATAATCGGGATATTCAATACCTATTAAATCGGCCTCAGATTTGAACAGCCTCTCCTTTCCATTAAAAGAAACGTTATCGCAATCGAGGGATATTTCGGCAAATTGGTCCAACTCCTTTGCCAGGTCGGGATTATCTTTTAAAAATGCAAACAATTCCCTCCTGGATTGCTCATCCAGGTTTCCGTCAAGAAAATCGACGAACCAGACTTCGTAATTTTGTCTGTTAATATTCATCAGATAACCACCTCCATTTTACCAATATATTTCCTTAAAAAGACACGAGCACGATAAATATACACTTTTACCTGACTTTCGCTCAAGCCAGTAATCTCACCAATTTCCTGATATGAATATCCTTCATAATCACGTAGCATCAAAACCATTTTTTGGTCATCCGGCAATTGTTTAATGGCTTTGTGTAAAATTTCCTGCAAATCAGAATACTGACGGTTATGAGCATAATTTTTCAGGTCAGCATCTTCGATTCTTACAGCATGTTTTTCCCGACGAACATAATCAATCAATGTATGATAAGCAGTTGAAAAGAGATAACTTTTACCTTTTTCGGGATGGACAGATTTGTGATGCTTCCACATTTTCTCATAAGTATCCTGAACAATGTCTGCCGCTTTCTCCTCGTCTTGAACATTTTTCAGGACAAAACGAAAAACATTATCAGCAAATTTTTTTACACAATCGTTGTACTCTTCTACGGTCATGGATTTGTATGATTGACAAGAGTGGGACGCACTCTCCATCGGAAAAGTTACAACAGTAATTGAGCAGAAGCAATTATTTTTATAGTCCTTGATGATTAGTGCCTTGTAATTAGATATTTAAGAAGAACACTCTCAATTTTCTATTCTTTTCTCACGGCCCATTAATCCAACAATCTATTTGCCAAAATATTAAATAAGTTTTTTACTTCATCGAAAATTTCTTTTTTAATGGGCTTCCAGCCAGTTTTGTCCTACTCCAATATCCACAATCAGAGGCACTTTTAATGATACTGCCGATTCCATCTCTCTTTTTACAATTTCAGTCACTCTTTGAAGTTCCTCTTTTCTAACCTCAAAATTAAGTTCGTCATGAACCTGAAGAACCATTCTGCTCTGAAGATTTTCCGATTTAAAAGCTTTATCAACGGCAACCATTGCCTTTTTAATAATATCTGCAGCAGTTCCTTGAATAGGTGCATTTATAGCATTTCTTTCAGCCACACCTCTCACAACACTATTGCGACTATTGATATCCGGAAGATAGCGTCGGCGCCCAAACAAGGTTTCTACATAACCGAGCTTCCGGGCCTGTTCTATGGCCTTATTCATGTATTCTTTAACGCCGGGGAAATTTTCAAAATATTCATCAATAATACTTTTGGCCTCGGAACGTGAAATATTTAATCGCTCAGAGAGTCCAAAGGCCGATATGCCATAAATAATGCCAAAATTGGCTGTTTTAGCCTTTCTGCGCATATCCGGTGTAACTTCGTCCAAATCTACATTGAAAATTCTGGCAGCTGTTGCCGCATGAACATCTTTTTGATTATTAAATGCATCTAATAAATGTTCATCTTCACTAAGATGAGCCATTAAACGTAATTCAATTTGAGAATAATCGGCACTCAAAAAAAGATGATTTTCATCGGGTACAACAAAAGCTCTGCGCATTTCTCTACCCTCTTCTTCTCTAATAGGAATGTTTTGAAGATTAGGGTTTGAACTACTAAGCCTTCCCGTAACCACCACCGCCTGATTGAAAGAAGTATGCAAACGACCCGTTTCTTTATTTATTAATTTAGGTAAAGCCTCTACATAGGTATTTAACAACTTTTTAAGTCCACGATATTCAAGAATATGCCCAATAATAGGATGCCTGTCACGAATTTTTTGTAATATTTCTTCGTTAGTACTGTACTGCCCCGATTTTGTTTTTTTTGCTTTAGGGTCGAGGTTTAATTTATCGAATAAAACCTCTCCAACCTGCTTGGGACTGGAAACGTTAAATTCGGTTCCTGCCTCATTTTTAATAGTTGTTTCCAACTTATCTATTCTATCCTGAAGTTCTAAGGCATATTTTTTTAATGCATCGGTATCGAGGCAGACCCCGGCAAATTCCATTTCGGCAAGCACCTTAATTAAGGGCATTTCAATGTCCCAAAAAAGAGATGTTAAATGATACTTTTTAAGTTCTTCCAGTAATGTTTTTTTTAGTTGGAATGTAATATCAGCATCTTCTCCGGCGTATTCTGCAACGACATTTATATCCACCTGCCGCATACTTTTCTGATTCTTGCCCTTTGATCCGATTAGCTTTTCTATAGAGACAGGCGTATAGTTAAGATAAGTTTCGGCAAGAAAATCCATGTTATGTTTAAGCCCGGGCTGAACCAAATGATGAGCAATCATTGTGTCAAAAAAAGGCCCTTGCATTTCTACCCCATACCGTTTAAGCATCAGGTAATCAAATTTTACGTTCTGACCTATCTTCAAAATATTACTATCGGTCAGCACAGCTGCAAAACGCTTTACAATTTTTTCTGCCTGAGCTCTATCTTCCGGAACCGGAACATAATAGGCTTCGCCCTTTTTAAAACTAAAGGAAAGGCCTACCAATTCATTGTTCCACACATCAAGGCTGGAAGTTTCAGTGTCTATACAAAACTCTTTTTGAACACTTAAATCGGCCGCTAAAGAATCAAGTGCCTGAGTTGTATCAACCACAAAATAGCGATGGTCTGTTTCATTAATTGTTGCTTTAGATGAACGCGCCGGGATATCGGATGGTAAATTATTGTCATCAAAAAGAGATGTCTGAATATGACCGGATACATTATTGGTTATTTTTTCCCATAAAGATTTAAATTCAAGCTCTTCAAATACAGGTTGTAATTTATCCAGGTCCGGATTTCCCCTCAACAATAACTTTTCATCAAATTGAATGGGCACATCTGTTTTAATGGTTGCCAGTTTTTTTGACAATTCAACCTGTTCTTTAAACTTGATAAGATTTTCTTTTTGTTTGCCTGAAAATTCATCAATGTGAGCATAAACATTTTCAATGGACCCATATTTACCGATAATGATTTTAGCTCTTTTTTCGCCAATGCCCGGACAACCCGGAATATTGTCAGCACTATCGCCCCATAAAGCAAGAAGGTCTATAACCTGTTCCGGCTTTTCAACAGAAAATTTCTTTTTAATTTCTTCCACGCCCCATTTTTCAATATCGTTACCAGCAGTTTTGGGTTTATACATCACAATATCATCTGTAACAAGTTGTGCATAATCTTTATCGGGGGTAACCATAAAAGTTTTAAATCCGGCATTAGAGGCCATGCGAGACAACGTTCCCACTACATCATCAGCTTCATAACCATCAACCTGCACAATTTTAATATTAAATGCATCGAGGATTTTCTTGATGTATGGGACCGCTTTTTTGATGTCTTCTGGTGTATCTTCTCTATTGGCTTTATAATCGGGGAATAGGTAATTTCTAAAAGTAGGCCCTGAGGGGTCGAAAGCCACGGCTAAATGAGACGGATTTTCTCTATTAATAACTTCGAGCAGTGAATTGGTAAATCCAAAAATTGCAGAAGTGTTTAACCCTTTGGAATTAATTCTCGGATTGCGCAAAAAAGCATAATATGCCCGAAAAATTAAAGCATAAGCATCTACAAGACAAAGTTTTCTGATATTAGCAGACATATTGATTGAGGTTTAATTCCGAAAAATAAGAAAAAAACCCCATTAATGTCCAAGAGAGGTGCAAAAGACAACAGGTAAACCGCTATAAATTATCGGAAGCATACCATTCGGCAAAAGAATTGGCGGTTTCGTTAAGTTTTAATTTATGAAGAGCGATATTTTCGGGGAGGCGAGCCTGTATTTTTTGTGCAAAATCCAAAAGAAGATTTTCGCAAGTAGGTTGATAAGGGACAAAATGTATCTTATCAAACATTTGCGGTATTTCAAATAGATGTTGATTTCTGGCTTTTTGGTTAAGCACTATAGCGTGGTCCAATTTTTCCACAATCTCTTCCTTAACAATCTTCTTTAAGTCCCCAAAATCCATAACCATTCCGCACTTGGGGTCCTTTTCGTTATCATTAGGTTGGCCAATAACAGTAACCTGAAGAATATATGAATGTCCGTGAATATGTTTACACAGCCCATCATAATTCCACAAGGCATGGGCCATCTCGAAACGAAATTCTTTAGTTAACCTTATTTTAGACATTATTTTCCACCCCTTAAAATAAAATTCCCACCAAATAAACAACTTAAATGCATATCTTACTGAAGACCAAACGGCAAATTCATAGAATGACCCGTCAATAGTGGTTTATTCAATAGTACAACGACTAACGCATTCCACTATATGACTTAGACTTTCATGCTTCAGGAAATAATATGTATTTTTCCCTTCTCTTTGTGAACCCAATACCCCTTTATCTTTAAGAATGCCTAAATGATGCGAGGTAGTGCTTTGTTCGATATTCAACAATTTATGAATTTGGGTAACGGTTAATTTTTTCCCATCTTCCAAATGACTCAAGATAGCAATACGCATAGGATGTGCAATGGCTTTAAGCATTCCTACTGCCCGTTCCAGCTGATTGGCATCCAAATCCTTGATTTTTATGGTTTGTTCTTCCATATTTTTTATTTTCCAAAAACTTTTTTGAAATAAATTACCTTACTTTAAAGTAGGAAATAACAGCAATCGAAACAAATTTATAAAACACCAAATATCAAATTCTTAAACACAATCAAAACAACAATTAATATAAATTAAATTCTAAATTCATATATCCATACCGCTTTTTGGTATCCTATTCGAAACCTAATTGAGAATGCACAAAGATAATGAAGATATTTTGATTGTTAGATATTTGACATTTAAAAACATGCAAATATTTATATACTATATGATATAATGAGTAGATGTAGCAACGATATAATAATCCGATTTGTTATTTTTGAACATTTGAATGCGCAAATAGGTTTTGTTTGGGCAACCTCGTGTAAGAACATTTCTTTGCCGAGATTTGCAGGAATTATCAAATAGAGCATAGAATGATGATATATAAAATGCATATTAATAAACCTAAAAAAGCGAGGATGGCGGCTAATGCAACAAAAGGGCATGTATAAAATTGGTTAAGCCATACGAGTTCCATTAAACCAATGAATTATATAAATTACTTACGATGAAAATATCAACCAAAATATTATCTCCCATAAAGGAGGAAATGAAGGAATTTGGCATCTATTACAAAAAAAACTTTGATACAAATTTTCCGTTGCTAAATATTATTACGAACTATTTAATCCGTCGAAAAGGGAAACAAATGCGGCCTATGTTGGTTTTCTTGTCCGCAAAATTAAACGGATCAGTAAATAAAGGCACCTATAACGCAGCAGGATTAATAGAACTTCTACATAATGCTACATTAATTCATGATGATGTAGTAGACGAGACCTATCAGCGACGAGGTTTTTTTTCGATCAATGCCTTATGGCGTTCCAAGATAGCAGTTCTGGTTGGCGATTATTTTTTAGCAATGGGTCTCATTAAGTCATTGGAAGAGAACCAAACAGAGATATTACGGATCATCTCTACCGCAGTAAAAGAGATGAGTGAAGGCGAGCTATTACAAATTGAAAAGTCAAGAAATCTTAGTATTACTGAAGATATATACTACGAAATCATACGTAAAAAGACGGCGACACTGATAGCAGCATGCACGGCCGCCGGTGCTCATTCGGTAGGTGCGCCTAAGGAAAATACAACTAAAATGCATGATTTCGGATTAAATTTGGGAATAGCGTTCCAAATCAGAGATGACCTGTTGGATTACGAACAAACCAATTTTGCCGGAAAACCGACCGGTAACGATCTTAAAGAGAAAAAAATGACCCTTCCGCTCATTTATGTGTTATCAAAGCAGTCAAATTGGAAACGGCGGGAAATTTTGAGAACGATAAAAAGACATCATAAAAATGAAAAAAAAATTGCCCCCATTGTTGAATTCGTAAAACAGCAAGGAGGCATAGAATACGCAAGGAAAAAAATGATAGAATACAGAAATAAAGCCCTCGATATTTTAAATACTTATCCTGAAAGTGACGCACGCGAAGGATTAAAGGAACTGGTCATTTTTACAACAACCAGGAAAGGCTAAAAAGGCTGATGAAAATCCTTCCCTTCCAATACAGCCAAATCACTTAATAGATTATTGGCTAAACGACTGGCACCAATCCTAAAAAGTTCGGGACATAGCCAATCATCGCCCAACACATTCTTCACGATGGAATAGTAAAGCAATGAATCTTCGGTAGTAGAAATACCTCCTGCCGCCTTTAACCCTACTTTTTTACCCGTTTCTTTATGCCATATCTTAATTGCATGACTCATTACCCAAACAGCTTCAGGGGTTGCCGCAGGACTAAGTTTCCCTGTAGAGGTCTTTATAAAATCAGCTCCTGATGCCATAGATAAAATAGCTGCATCCCATATATTTTGATTATTTTTTAATGCTCCTGTTTCTAATATAACTTTTAAATGATGTCCCTCCAAAACGGATTTAATGGTTTTAATTTCCTCAGCTACAAATGAATAGTTACCCTCCAAGAATTCTCCAACCGACAAAACAATATCAACTTCATTCGCACCCAACTCCAAAGCTTTTTTAATTTCCTGGACTTTCAAATCAAGAAAGGTTTGTGAAGAGGGGAATCCTCCAGCCACCACTGCCCTTTTTACATCGAGCTTATTTAACCTCGACTTTAACACACCGGCGAAAACAGGATAAACACATATGGCACTAACTAAAGGCATTTCCGGATTTTTATGATGAAAAGCATTCAAACGATTACAAAAATCCTCAATAGATGCTGTACTGTCGGTAGAATTTAATGAAGTGAGATCAATACAAGAAAAAATCTTTTTTAAAACTTCAGGGCTTCTGTATTCGGTAATTTCGAAATTACCATTATATTCAGGCAATTGATGAAATTGATCTTTAAATTTTTCAAGCAATAGTTCCATTATCTTTTTAGTTTTGGATTATTTTTATGACGGTATTTATCACGATTTGTTTTTTTCATTAATGATTGTTGGAAAGCAGTGGTAAGATCAACTCCTGTCTGATTGGCCAAACAGATAAGCACCCATAATACATCGGCCATCTCTTCTGCCAGATTCATCTTTTCGCCTTCCTTTACCGATTGATCGCCATATTGACGGGCTATTACACGGGCCAATTCACCGACTTCCTCGGTCAATATCGCCATATTAGTTAACTCACTGAAATATCTGACTCCATGTTCTTTAATCCAATGGTCAACAATCTTCTGAGCTTCTTTTAGTTCCATATCAATTTTAATCAATTGAAAAACAATATCATTCGCATAAAGTTTACTTAACTCATTGAACTATTGTCTCCTAAAATTAATAATTAGTAGTAAGTCATTAGTCATTAGTTATTTAACACCAACCACCTGATTACTAATAACTAATCACTTCTTCTGCCTTCAGCCTGGGCACGTCTGCCCCTCGGCTTCTACCTCTGTTTTTTGGGATAATCCCTTCCCTTCTACTGGTTACCATTTTCCCATACATGGTTCACTGTTTATTTTTAGTATCAATAATAATAGTAACCGGGCCATTATTAATAAGCTCAACGTCCATAGAGGCACCAAATTCACCACAAACAATTTCTTTTCCTAAAGAGCATGAAAGTTGCTTCTTAAATTTTTCATAAATAGGAACCGAAATATTAGGGGGTGCAGCCTCTACATATGAAGGTCGGTTTCCTTTTTTTGTACGGGCATGTAAAGTAAATTGGCTAACTACTAAAATTTCCCCATTTATGTCTTTGACCGACAGATCCATTACACCTTCCTGATTATCAAAAATACGTAGATTTACAATCTTTTTGGAAAGCCAAGAGATATCTTCTTCTCCATCCTGCGCTTCAATACCAACAAGAACCATTAATCCTTGTCCAATAGAGCGAGTTTCTTGCCCATTGATGGTAACAGAAGCCTTTAAAACTCTTTGTATTACTGCTCTCATTTTAATTTTATCCGTTAACTTCTATCCAAACTTTTCGAAATAATGAAATTTCCCAATCAGAAAAAAATTTTTCAGGAAAAATCAGAGAAAATTTTCTTTAGGTAGTTAGCGAGCTAACTTAAATTGGAAACCATTAAAGACAATCCGTAGTAATTCAACAATAATAAGTTAAATCAATTTTAAACAAAAAATGTACGCCAATAATATTTATTTGCTATCACCTAATTAGTCCGGTTTACAGCTATTCTTGAAAAAAAACTAATCAATAGGGAACAACTAAAATTAAATATTAAAAACCTTTTACCTGAGAAATGGTTAGGTTAACGATTAAATAAAATTACGCAAATATAAAATGACTAACTCTAATTACACATTATACAACTGATTTTTAATTTCTTATATTATTTAAAAACTAAATTTGAAAACCATAAATCACTATCACTTAAAAATTAAAATAAACATGTAGAATAAAAATTATATCTCAACAAGAAGTTTATCTCTTAACCCAATTGAAATTCAATTATATATGTAGCAACCAAATAGTCTCCTGTAAAATTTAAACTAACCAATTTTTATATTTTTGAATGATTTTATAAAATAAAATTAGCTTTTATAGGTGATATCCGTAAAAATTAAAACAAATGGAGCACAAGAAAACACTTTATGTCATAAGTAAATCAAACGATCCCGCTTATAATTTAGCCACAGAAGAGGTATTATTAAGAAATTATGAAGAAAATATAGTTTTTTTATACATAAATAAGCCATCGGTCATTGTAGGAAAACATCAAAATACATTATCAGAAATCAATTTGTCTTTCTTAAAATCGCACAATATACCTGTATATCGCCGTCTTTCTGGAGGTGGAACAGTTTATCATGATTTAGGCAATATTAATTATTGTTTAATAGAAAATGGAGAAGCAGGCAAATTGGTGGATTTTGTTAGAGCCACCACACCCGTTGTTGAAGTATTAAAACATTTAGGTATTAATGCTCGCCATGGCAAAAGAAATGATTTACTTTGCGGATATAAAAAAATTTCAGGAAATGCTTGTCATGTTTATAAATCTCGTTCCATGCACCATGGAACCCTTCTTTATAATTCAAATCTCTCCTACCTTACTGAAAGCCTCAAAACAAAAAATATACATTTTAAAGACCGAGCAGTAAAATCGGTTCGTAGTGAAGTGGAAAATATTTCCAGAATAATTAAATCAAAAAAGCAAACCACTGAATTCCTATTAGAAATAGGAGAGTATTTAAAGAAAAAATACAACGCTCAACCATGGAATCTAACGACAAAAGATATTGAAAAAATAGACGAATTAATTAAAAACAAATATGAAACCTGGCAATGGAATTATGGATATAGCCCTATGTATGAATTTAAAAAGGCATATAAAACAGGAAATTATACCTTCTTATCTCAACTTAAAGTAGAAAAGGGCATTATTCAACACATTGAAATTAAAAGCAACTATCCAAACGCAAACTTCATTAAAAAAGCCGAGAAAGTCATCCATATGGCATACCATGAAAAAGAATACATTCAAAATTGTTTGTCCGACCTTCCTTCCGAAATTCAGGA
Source organism: Thermophagus xiamenensis (assembly GCF_900112795.1). Lineage (GTDB taxonomy): Bacteria > Bacteroidota > Bacteroidia > Bacteroidales > Marinilabiliaceae > Thermophagus > Thermophagus xiamenensis. Next base: position 56,041 of record NZ_FONA01000017.1, on the reverse strand, counting down.
AGGTATTATAAATTCATTATTTTAGTATCATTTCAATGCCATTTTTACCTATTGGTTGTAGGAATTATTTCCTCTTGCACCATATAATATTTAATCGTTATGATTTGAATTCAAACTCATTTCTCACATAAAAAAAAAAAGCATTATTCAACATTCTCAGTAAAAAATCGGACAATTTTCTTAGCCCTGGCCTCTCCCACAACTTCTTTTAACTGGTTAAGGGAGGCGTTTTTGACTCCATTTACCGATTTAAAGTGGGTCAATAACTTCTTTACAGATTGAGGCCCAATGCCGGGAATATCTTCTAGTTTAGAATTTATAAAAGCTTTACTTCGTTTTTGACGATGAAAAGTTATACCAAATCTGTGAGCTTCATTTCGAAGATGTTGAATTAATTTTAAGGAAGGCGAATTTTTATCAATATATAAAGGAACCGGGTCGCCTGGAAAATATATCTCTTCTAAACGTTTAGCTATTCCAATAATATTAATTTGATCAATTAAGTCTAACTCTCTCAGAGCTTTAACTGCCGACCCTAATTGACCTTTCCCTCCATCAATAACGACAAGTTGAGGAAGAGGCTGACCTTCATTTTTTAATCGACTATATCGTCTATAAACAACTTCTTCCATGGAGGCAAAATCATTGGGGCCCTCAACTGTTTTAATATTGAAATGTCGGTATTCATTTTTAGCAGGTTTCCCATTCTTAAAAACAACACAAGCTGCTACCGGGTGATGACCTTGAATATTTGAATTATCAAAACATTCAATATGTATTGGGAGTACATTCAAATGCAGATCTCGTTTTACCCATTCCAAAATAGAATTTTCTCTGCTAGATTTAGTCCTATTAGCTTGTTGTTTGAGCTTTTCAAAACGATAATATTTTACATTTCGCTCAGATAGTTCGAGCAACTTCTTTTTATCACCTTTCTTGGGTATTAAGAATTTAACGCCGCTAAATTCAATACCAGGATTAAATGGAACAATAATTTCAGGGGAATTGCTATGCAATCGTTCTCGAATATCGACAATAGCTAATGCAAGTAAGGATTTAATATCTTCATCCATTTTCTTTTTGTACTCAATAGTATGAGCTTGAATAATGGCCCCATTAACGATTTTAAGAAAATTCACATAAGCAGACTTTTTATCCTCAATAATAGAAAAGACATCAACATCATTAATTTTGGGATTAACAATGGTTGATTTACTTTGAAAGCCCTCAAGAGTTAATAATTTTTGTTTAATTTCCTCGGCTTCTTCAAATTTAAAATCCTTAGCCAACTTCATCATGGTTTCTTTCATATACTTTATAACCGAAGAAATATTCCCTTTCAATATATTTTTAATTTCTTCAATCTGGAGATTATAATCCTCCTCTTTTTGGAGGCCTTCACATGGACCTTTACAATTGCCAATATGATACTCTAAACAAACTTTAAACTTACCTTTTGCAATATTTTCAGGGGTGAGTGCATGTCGACATGTTCTTAAAAAATATAATTGCCGAAAAAGATCGATCAAAGTTCTAACCATACCACTGCTGGTATAAGGTCCAAAATAATAACTGCCATCTTTTATGATTCGACGCGTGGAAAATACCCGCGGGAATGGCTCATTCTTTACTACTATCCAGGGAAAACTTTTATCATCTTTTAGTAGGACATTATATCGTGGTTGATATTTCTTTATTAAATTATTTTCTAAAAGAAGAGCATCTTCTTCACTATTTACTACAATATGGCGAATATCATAAATTTTTCTCACCAAAATTCTAGTTTTAGCATTATCGGGTGTACGATAAAAATATGAAGAGACCCTTTTCTTTAAATTTTTAGCTTTACCAACATATATAATATTTCCTGCACTATCTAAATACTGATAAACACCAGGACCTTCTGGTAATACCTTTATTAATTCTTTAAGATAACTTAATCGACCCTGATATATTTCATTCATATTTTTTTAATTGAAAAGTGATATAAACTCGAACTTTTCTCCATCAAATAGTCCTTTATCACCAATCTTCAATTTGGGAATAACCAATAAAGACATGAAAGATAAAGTCATAAACGGACTTTTAAGATTACACCCCATATCAACAGCCATTTTCTCAATATTGGCATATTTTTTCCCTACTTCTATGCCATCTTGATTACTCATAATTCCCCCAATAGGCAACGGCAAAACACTTTGATTATTTTTAGAGGAAACAGAAAGTCCTCCTTTATTTTCCATTATCAAATTAAGGGCATTAACTATATGTTCATCTTCCACACCTACAGCGACTACATTATGACTATCATGCGCAACAGACGAAGCTATGGCACCTTTTTTAAATCCAAAACCTTTTATAAAACCAACAGAAGCAGGTTTATTTTTATACCGATCCACAACAACAATTTTAAGAATATCCTTATCTGCGCAGGACTCTAAAACTTTATCATCCCATATATCCAAAGTTAAAGCATCGGTAACAAGAGATCCATCAAAACATTGTATAACATTTACTTTGCTTGCATTTTGAGGAACCATTACTTTAATATCCTCTAAAGAAATTTCATGGGCTTTAAATTGATTAACAATTTTGACTTCTTTCTTATCAAAAAGAACGCCATAACGATGATCAAAGACTTTTTCTCCATCAATATAGCTTTCTTTGACATTAAATTCATCTAGATTATCAATAACAATAAAATCGGCTTTATCACCTTCTCTCAATAACCCTACAGGAAGATTGTAATGTTCAACGGGATTCAAAGAAGCAGCCCTAAGCAAATCATACAAATCAACACCTTTTTTCAGACCCAATTTAATTAATTTATCGATATGTCCATCTTTAATCAATTCATGTGGATGAGAATCGTCAGTACACAACATCAAAGAATCAGGATGAGAATTAAAGAGGGGAACTAAAGCTTCAAAATTTTTAGCGGCACTTCCTTCTCTAATTTGAATTTTCATACCACATTTAATTTTGTCAAGCGCTTCTTTTAACGTAAAACACTCATGATCGGTAGAAATTCCCGCCGAGGCATATTTGTTTAACTCTTCACCGCCAATTCCCGGAGCATGACCATCGATAGGAATTCTTCTTTTCTGAGCCAACCGAATTTTCTTCCAAACTTCCTTGTCATTATTAATAACCCCTACATAATTCATCATTTCACTCAAAAAACATACTTCTTTTCTATTTAAAAGATAATCTACTCCCGTACAATCAATAATGGCACCTGACGATTCTAAATTGGTTGCCGGCACACAGGATGGTGCACCAAAAAATATCTTTAACGGCGTATTTTTTGCATCATCAATCATATACTCTACACCCTCCACTCCCAACACATTACCTATCTCATGTGGATCGGTTAACACCCCAATTGTTCCACGTGGAACAACCAACCGGGAAAACAGAGAAGGCACAACCATACTACTCTCGATATGAACATGAGAATCGATAAATCCGGGTAAAATGTATTGCCCAAAATTATCACCACATCGTTCTATTCTTTCAATAAAACCCCTTTTAAAATAAACTTTCCCTGGAAAAATTTCTCTATTATGAATATCTACAATATTACCTTTAATTACTTTCATAATCTTAAAAATTAATACACTAACATAAAATCTAAATAAATTCAAAAAAAAAAAACAAAAAAGACCCACAAAATATATGAGTCTTTTTTTTAAAAAAACAGTCAAAAGATAATGTTCCACGTGGAACATTATCTTCCCATAAGAACCAATAATACATTAATATCACTGGGTGAAACACCACTAATTCGTGAGGCCTGACCTAATGTTTCGGGATCCACTTTCTTCAATTTTTGCCGGGCTTCAATAGACAAGTTATGGATCGATTCGTAATCGAATTTACCTCTAATCTTTAACTTTTCTAATCTTTTAAGTTTATCTGCCAATTGCCTTTCTCGTGCAATATATCCTTGATATTTAATCGCAATTTCTACACTATCTAAAATTTCAAATTTTCTGTCATTAGGAATGTCCTTACAAAATTCCCTAAAAGAACCAATAATATTAACCAACTCAATAATATTAACTTGGGGACGCGTAATTAACTCTTTAATTTTAATTTTTTGTTTCAAAATAGAAGTACCTTTTTCTAATAAATAGTTATTAACTTCTTCAGGTTTTACGCTATAATCTTCAATAAATTGAAAAATTTTTTCACGCCAAAGAATTTTTTCCTTATAGAAATTATACCTATAGTCATCTACCAATCCAATATTTCGGCCTTTGGGTGTCAATCTTAAATCGGCATCATCTTGACGTAATAATAAACGATATTCAGCACGTGAGGTAAACATTCTATAAGGCTCATCCACACCTTTGGTAACCAAATCATCTATTAATACTCCAATATAGGCTTCATCTCTATTTAACACAAAAGGGTCCTTCCCTTTTAAACTTAAGGCTGCGTTAATCCCTGCCATTAAACCCTGTGCAGCGGCTTCTTCATAACCGGTAGTACCATTAATTTGACCTGCAAAATATAAACCGTTAATTAATTTGGTTTCAAGTGTATGATATAATTGAGTAGGATCAAAAAAATCATATTCAATAGCATAACCAGGACGAAAAATAAAAGCATTTTCAAGGCCAGGAATCGATTTTAAAGCCTCCAATTGTGTCTCCAAGGGTAAGGAACTACTGAAACCATTTAAATAATATTCAATAGTATCTTCGCCTTCTGGTTCTAAATGTAATTGATGACTATCCTTATCAGAGAAAGTTACAATTTTAGTTTCAATACTAGGACAGTATCGCGGACCTATACTCTTAATAGTCCCGTTATACATAGGACTTTCATCTAAACGTTCTCGTATGGTATTATGAACGATCGGATTGGTATAAGTTAGATAACAACTACGTTGTTTTAACTTTTTATTAGAAACAGGAAGAAACGAAAATTTATAGAAATCTTCATCTCCGGGTTGTTCCTGTAATCTGGTAAAATCTACAGTTCTACCATCAACACGTACAGGCGTACCGGTTTTCATCCTGCCTGTTTTAAAACCACGTTTAAAAAATTTATCGCTTAATCCCTTACTTGATTTTTCAGAAATCCTTCCACCTTCAATTTGAACCTTACCGATATGAATAAGTCCATTTAAAAAAGTTCCTGTAGTTAAAATAACCTTTTTAGAATAAAATTTTACATTCTGAGAGGTAAATACCGCAAAAAAATCAGAATTAGAAAAATCAATATCTACAACCAAATCCTGCCATAAATATAAATTTTCAGTATTTTCAATAATATGCCTCCATTCTTTGGAAAATACCATCCTATCACATTGGGATCTAGGACTCCACATAGCAGGACCTTTAGATCTGTTAAGCATCCTAAATTGAATAGATGACAAATCGGTTACAATTCCCATTTGACCTCCAAGTGCATCTATCTCCCTAACTATTTGACCTTTGGCAATACCACCTACAGCAGGATTACAACTCATCTGGGCTAATTTAGTTAAGTCCATAGAAATAAGAAGTGTTTTAGCCCCCAATTTAGCTGCAGCTACACTAGCTTCACAACCGGCATGACCTCCACCAATTACAATTATATCGTAATTAAAATCCATACTTTTAAACCCTTAAATAATAGTAAATAAACAGCACTAACGGAAATTTGTTTCGAAGAATAGTAGAGCCAAATCCTCAGCAGACCGCATTAAGGATTTTTCCTCTTCTGTACTATCTTTATAACCCATTAAATGCAGAACACCATGAATAATAACCCGAAGAAGTTCATGAAAAAAAGGAACTTTATAAAACTCGGCATTCAAACTAACTGTAGGTATACTAATCAAAATATCCCCTGAAATAATATTCTTTTTGGAGTAATCAAAAGTTATAACATCGGTAGTATAATCGTGTCCAAGAAATTTTTTATTAATTTTGTAAATATATTCGTCGGAACAAAAAATATAATTAATTTCACCTACCCTAAATTGCTTATTTTCAATAACTTCTATAATCCAACGACGAATAATGCTTTCATTCTCGAGGATATATTCAATATCTATTGAATCGAAAAAAATAGACACGTTACTTATGTTAAATTAAATACAATCCTAACTTCATTACCCTTTTCATTAAATTCCAATTCATCCGATAAATGTTTCATCAAAAAAATGCCTCTTCCATGGGTTTTTTCAATATTTTCAGGTTTAGTCGGATCAGGAAGATTTCTATAATCAAAACCTTCACCACTATCTCTGATAATAAATTCAATCTTTTCGTCAGTAATTATATATTTTAAAATAACTATTTTTTCTTTTTCAAGTTTATTTCCATGAACAATAGCATTATTAACACCCTCAACAACGGCAAGTAACAACTTACCATAAATGTCGGAATGCAAATTATATTTAACTGAAATATCGTCAATTAATCTTTCAACTAAACTAATGTTTTTAATTTCAGACTTGAAAACAACTTTATTCACAACATAGGTTTTAACGTTAGCTGTCTTAATCTATTTAAATTACATCAACTTATACTCTTATACAAAAAAAGAGTTTCTAAAATGTATCGATTTTTGATAAAAAACTATGGTTTAAGCCACAGTGCAGGATCTAACTTATTATTTTCTTCCCAAACTTCGAAATGAAGAACTTTATTCATATTGGTATTGCCATGATAAATTTTTCCTAAAATTTCTCCAGCCTCTACAATATCTCCCTTTTTCACTACAACTTCAATTAAATTTCCATAAACTGTTAAATATTTACCGTGACGAACAATTACTGTTTTATTTAAACCAGGTATGGCCACAACCATAGAAACAACCCCGGAATGAACACATCTAACATCACTACTTTCTAAAGTCTGAATATCAATACCATTATTTTTAATAGATACATTTTTTAAAATAGGATGAGCATGTTCACCAAAAGGATTAACTATCACACCGTTTTCGACCGGCCAAACCAACTGACCTTTCATATCTTCAAAAGTAATAGATTCATCTTTGTTAATACTTGAAGCTTTTTCAGCAGCGATAAGCTCCTTAATTTTCTTTTCAAGCTGTTGAGCTGCCACTTCTTTCTGTTTTAAGTTTTGTTGTAACCACTTTTGTTCCTCTTGAAGTTTTTTAATCAATAAAGCCCTATTTTTCCTGTTTTCTTCCAAACGAGCTAATTCGCTTTCTATTTCATTTAGTACAGCCTGTTTTTCATTTTTTTGTACTTGAATTTCTTTAAGTAAACCCTTAACCTGATTTTGGGATTTAACAAGCTTTTCACCCTGAGTTTTTCGGTAATTACTATACTCCTTAAACAATCTAAACCTTGTATATAAATTACTAAAAGATTCAGCGCTAAAAAGAAACATCAATTGATTTAATTCTCCTCTTTGCCTATAGGTGTACCTTATAAGTTGGGCATATTCTTCTTTTAAAGACTGAATATCCTTTTCCAAATCATTAATTAATAGCTCATTAACTTCAATTTGTTCGTCAAGTTTATTAATTTCTCTTTCGAAATTATTTATAAGTTTCCTACGACTAAAAATTTCTCTATCTAAAAGAGATAATTTTTGCATAAAGGCATCTTTGGTCTCAATCTTTTCGTTCAGTAACTTTTGAAGCTTAATTATTTCTTCTATAATATTTTCCCTTTCTTTACGAAGACTTTCAACAGATTGTCCGTAAAGATTAACACAGGAGATCAAAATAAAAATGGCATTAACGATAAACCTTAACATATTTCTTAGGTATACTGAAACCAATCAAATTTGAAGCATTAAATTGAATATCGGTAAAACTTAGTTGTAAATGATAGATTTTATTTTCCATACTACCTTCAATCTCAAAGGCAAAAGGAAAATAAAAATCATTATTCCGCTTTTTAAAATCTTTATATCTAATATCCAGCTTAAGTTGAGAATCAGAAAGTTCAATAAAATTACGAACCATATAAAAGTCATTGGGATTGATCCAAAACTGCTGATACGCTAAATCTTCTAAATTATGGTAATTTAACTTCCTATTAAGTTTCTTCTCCTTAACAGAGGAAAATTTGTAAAAAGAATTTTCAACACCACAATATTCAAAATCAAATAAACCTAAAACATCAGAAGTAAAATAAGAATATGGTTCGTTTAAAATAATTTTTTGTAAAAACTGAAAATCTAATGAAAGACCAATACTGGTATATAATTCTGAATAATGAGAAAAAATAACTTCCCTATTAATTCGGTCAATAATTTTAACCAAATCGGGTTCAAAAGATATTCTCAAAACTTCAATTCCTATAGGACCTAAAACACTAACTCTTAAAAAACTATCCCTTTTTAATGCAATATTACACTTAAAATTTTGTTTGAAGGTTTCTGAATTAATAACTATAGATGCTCTTTTAAAAAGAACATTGTTTAAACTTTCCTTTTCTGAATTTACAGATAACTGTTTAAAAATTTCCTTTTTTTCCAATAAAGGAATATCATATTCACTTGAAACTATATCAAGAGATTTACAACTAACAAAAAAAACTAACAAAAAAATAACCCAATAAACTCGCCTATTCATCAACAAACTTTTTCAATTCTATTTTCTTTTCCAAAGTTTTGGAGTGTTCACCTAATTCAAGAGCTTTTTGCCATTGAATAAGGGCACCTTCTAAATCACCGGTTTTATACAAAATATCCCCATAATGTTCTAAAATAACACCATTGGGTTCATCCAAATTTTCAACAGCTCGTTCTATAATAAATTTTGCTTCATTAAATCTTTTACGTTTAAATAAAACCCAGGCATAAGTATCCAAATAGGTAGGATTTCCGGGCTCTAATTGAATTGTTTTGGCACTCATATGTTCGGCTTTTTCCAGGTTAAGGCCTTCCAATGCCAAATAGTAACTATAGTTATTTAATACTATTATATTATTCTCATCTATTTTAAGGGCTTCTTCATAATGATAAAAACAACTATCAACATTTTTCATTGAATAAAAAATATCCCCTAAATAGGCGTGAAATTGCCCTTTTAAAGGCAGATTTGATTTAACCTTTTCAAGTTCTAATCCATTTAAAAGAACATTAGCAGCAGCCCGATAATCTTTAAGCTGGAAAAGAGCAACTCCATATAATAACCTAAAAACAGGTTCTTCAGGATAAAATTTTATGGCTTGCGATGCCTTATTTGATAAAGTATTATAATCCTGAAATTCTGATAATAAAATCAAATAATCTTGCCATAATAATGGTTGAGAAGCATCTATCTCCAAGCCTTGTTGAAAAATATCCCTTGCTAAATCTTTCTCTCCAAGACTCATTAAATAATTACCAAAACTATGATATACATCAACTTCATAGGGATGAACCCTAATTAAAATTCTATAAAGTGTTTTAATCTCTTCTTTTTCAAAAAGTTCTTTACTATTATCATTGTTTCCAACTAAGGAAAGAAGCTTTCTGAATTTATTGGTGAAATCAACATTTTTAGATTCAAAACCTTTAAAGAAATTTTTCTTAAAGGAAAGAGTATCCCCTTTTTCAAGATAATAATTACCCAATGAAAAATATACATTTCCATTAACAGGTTCTATTTTTAATACTTCATTATATTCTGAAAAAGCTTTCTTAAAATTTCCATTCTCAAGGTAAAAATCACCCAACAGAATTCTGTAATTGGAATTATATGGATTATTTTTTATCAATTTGTAAAGCTCTTTTTCAGCATTATTAAAATCCTCCTTTTGAAGATAAAGCTGATAAATTCTTAAATTAATGGGTTCAGAGATGCCAAGACGATTTTCTATAATCTTTAAATTATCAATAGCTGCATCAATAAAACCATTTTGAACTTCTAATTCGGCAACATAATAAATATCTTCAACAGAAGAATTTCCATTGTTATTTAATAGTCTACGAGCAATATCAACGGCTGCCTCACCATTTCCTAAATTTTGGTATATTCTGGAAAGTAATAATATGTAATAACGATTATAAGGATCATATTGGACCGCCTTCACCATCAACTTTTGAGCGTCTTCAACACTATTGTTGGCTAACAATATTCTGGAAAGCTCATAAGCACAAGCAGAACAGGTAGAATCAATTTTAAAGGCTTCGGCGAAATACATAAAACTTTTATTAACTTCATTCAAGGCTTTGTACCGAATACCTTCATAGAAATAATAATCAAATTTTCTTTGCTCGCTTTCATCCAAACTGATGGATCGAACATTTAAAGAATCGGATAATTTAGAATATTTGTTTTCACCTGCCTGATATTTACTTAAAACAGAACAAGAGGTAAAAAAAATAATAACTAAAGAAATAATACTCAAATACCTCATTAGTGGTAAATTTAAAATCGACACAAAACCAAAATGCTAATTAAATGCCTGTATGACCAAATCCCCCTTCTCCTCTGGAAGTAATACTTAAATTTTCATTAATATCCCACTCGAACTTTTCATATTTATTGATTACCATTTGGCAAATACGATCACCATGATTAATAACAAATTCCTTATCCGACAAATTAATTAAAATAACCTTAATTTCGCCCCGATAATCACTATCAATAGTTCCCGGTGAATTCAAAACAGTAATACCGTATTTAAGGGCTAACCCACTACGCGGCCTAATTTGCGCTTCCATTCCTTCCGGAAGTTCAATAAATAAGCCTGTTGGTACCAAAGCCCTTTCCAAAGGCTTTAAAATTAACGGTTCACTCAAATTGGCACATAAATCAACACCCGCTGAACCTTCTGTAGCAAATTCAGGAACTTTATTACTACTTTTATTAACTAGCTTAATTTTGACCATACTTTTGAATTACAAAAAACGAACCAATGAAAACAACAAATATAGTTCCTTTATACAGATACTGAAAAAAAAGTATTTCAAAGACAGTATAATGATCTAGTAAAAAGAAAATACCTGCAAGAACAAAATAGAATAAATACCTTAAAGGTTTATAAGGAACGGGGTAAAATTTTTTACCAAGCAACCAGGATAATAAAGTAATAGAAAAATACCCAAAAAACAAGGCAATAGCCGAACCTATGATGCCATATATCGGAACAAGCACAAAATTTAACGTAACAGAAATTAAAGCCCCTACACCCCCTAAAAGAGCGCCAATCCACGTTTTATCGGTAAGTTTATACCATAGGGATAAATTATAATAGATCCCATAAAATAATAGTGCTAAAAGAATAATAGGAATTATATAATTCCCCTCTGTATAGATATCAGTTAATAAAATATTAATCCAATCGAGAAAGATATTTACTCCAAGAAATATAGTTAAACCAAAAAAAATGAAATAATCCATTATTTTGGCATATTGTTCTTTACCGTGTTCACGGTTTTTAAAAAAATAAGGTTCAAAGGCAAACCTAAAGGATTGCGCAAATAAACTCATTAAAACCCCTATTTTAAAGTTGGCACCATATATAGCAAGCTGTTCAAAACCATTACTTCCTAAAAGAGAAGGTAGCAATATTTTATCTATATTTTGGGTGACCATACCGCAAATACCAACAAAAAGTATTGGTAAAGAATAAATGAGTACGGGTTTTATAAGCCTAAAATCCAAATAATTTCGATGCCATTTGATTTCAGACATCAAAAGAAACAAAGTAATTAAACTACTAATACCGTTACTTAGAAAAACAAAAAATACCTTACCTAATTCCTCGAAGTGTATAAATGACAGAAAGCCCTGAAAAAGTCCTTTATTTATGAAATAAGGAACACCAACCAGAAAAAATAGATTAAAGAAAATATTGGCACCTATACTAATCAATTTAATAATACCAAATTTTAAGGATTTATTTTCTAACCTAAGCTTTGCGAAGGGTAATGAAACAAAAGAATCTATCGCAAGAATAAAGAAAACCAAAAGAATAGCATATTGATGCTGACCACCATAAAAGCTAACGCTTACATTTCTGAAAAAAAATATACCAAAAGATAGAAAAATAAAACTGGTAAAACTTAATAAACACAATAAAGTTTCATAAACCGATTTATAAGATTTAGCTTTACCGGCAAAACGAAAAAAACCCGTTTCAAGTCCATAAGTCAAAATAACTAAAAGAACCGATATTACACCATAAAAATTAACAACAACCCCATATTCATAAGTAGATAACGTACGAATATAAAAGGGCATCAATAACCAATTTAAAAGGCGCCCTATCATTGTGGACGCCCCATAAATAACTGTTTCGCCGGCTAATTTTTTTAAACTTAAAGACATGAATGAAAATTAAAATAGAGAAGGCTGAGGACCATTTTTTTCACGACCAAAATGTTTATAAGCTAATGGGGTAACTACCCGACCTCTGGGAGTACGTTTTAAAAATCCCTCTTTAATAAGAAAAGGCTCATAGACCTCTTCCAAGGTACCGGAATCTTCCCCTATAGCTGTAGCAATGGTAGAAATACCAACAGGACCACCATTGAATTTGTCAATAAGAGTTAGTAATATTTTATGGTCCATTTGATCAAGCCCATATTTATCGATATTTAAAGCTTTAAGGCTCATTTTAGTAATAGCCATATCAATAACACCATTCCCCTTAACCAAGGCAAAATCTCGTACTCTACGCAACAATGCATTAGCAATTCGGGGTGTCCCCCTACTCCTTCGGGAAATCTCTCCTGCCGCATCATCTTCTATTCCCACTTTCAAAATTTTGGCAGAACGTTTAACAATTCCTTTTAAGACTTCGGAATCATAATACTCTAAATGGCAATTAATTCCAAACCTGGCTCTTAAAGGACTGGTTAGTAATCCACTTCGGGTGGTTGCGCCTATTAAAGTAAAAGGATTTAATTCTATTTGAATACTCTTAGCCCCTGGCCCTTTATCGATAACAATATCTATTCTAAAGTCCTCCATGGCTGAGTAAAGATATTCCTCTACAACCGGGCTCAACCGATGAATTTCATCAATAAATAAAACATCTCTGGGCTGAAGAGAAGTAAGAATACCAGCCAAATCACCTGGTTTATCTAAAACCGGACCACTGGTAAGCTTAAAACCTACACCTAACTCATGAGATATAATATTGGAAAGAGTAGTTTTACCAAGACCGGGAGGGCCATGCAATAATACATGATCAAGTGCTTCGCCACGCATTAAGGCTGACTTAACGAATATTTCTAAATTTTCAACTACTTTATGTTGACCCCGAAACTCCGAAAAAGATAAAGGACGAAGTTTTTGCTCAAAATCAAAGTCCTTGGTTTCTTCCAATTCCGTATTTCTAATATCAAAATCCATCTCTCAAAATTAAACCTTACTCATTTCGAAACCAAAACTACTGACTATTTGCCCGAATTGTTTAATATCAAAAGGTTTAGTCATATATTCATCCATCCCCCCTTTTAAACACTTGTCTCTATCGGCATCATAAGTGTTGGCTGTTAACCCGATAATAATATTTCTTGACCCTGTTTCTTTTTCTTGCTCTCTTATAAGCCTGGTTGTTTCTAACCCATCCATAACGGGCATCATTAAATCCATTAAAATAATATCATAATGATTATCCTTGAGCTTATCCAAAGCTTCCTTACCATTATTTGCCACCTCTATCTCAAAACCATATTTGGAAAGGGTTAAATTAATAAGCTTTTGATTCAATACGTTATCTTCAACTAATAATAACTTTATATAACTCATGAAAATATACCGTTTCTGGAAACTAATTTTAACATAAAACCAATTAAAAATTTAAAGGTAAAAAATTAAATAGAAACTAACTTCAAAAAAACAATCAATCCTAAGTTAATGAATCAAACAATGAAAGAATTATATAAAATTAAATCATTCTTCACTTTTTAATAAGTTCACCTGATAATTCAAACATCTTCTGAATAGGCTTAATAGCTTTTTGTCGAATATCTTCTTTAACAAACACTTCCGGATATTCATATTTTAAAGTTAAATAAATTTTTTGCAAGGTATTAAGTTTCATAAATTCACAATCATTACATCCGCAAGTAGAGTCAGAGGGGGGTGCCGGAATAAAAGTTTTGTTAGGCGAAGAATTTTGCATTTGATGCAAAATACCCGATTCGGTGGCTACAATAAATTTACCGGAATCTGAATTTTGAGTAAATTTCAATAAACTGGCAGTACTTCCAATAAAATCTGCAAGAGTTAAAACGGGCTTTTTACACTCAGGATGAGCTAATATTAAAGCATCGGGATTTTCTTTTTTAAGCTCAACAATTTTTTCAACAGAGAATTTTTCATGCACATGGCAGGCACCATCCCACAAAACCATTTCTCTGCCGGAAATACTTTGTAAATAATTTCCCAAATTACGGTCGGGTCCAAATATAATTTTTTGTTCCTCGGGAATGCTATTAATAATTTTAACAGCATTTGTAGAAGTAACTACTATATCAGAAAGCGCCTTAACTTCGGCAGTGGTATTAACGTATGTAACAACGATATGGTCGGGATGTTCTGCTATAAAGGCCTCAAAAGCATCGGCGGGACAACTATCGGCAAGCGAGCAGCCCGCATTTAAATCAGGTACTAAAACCTTTTTTTCAGGAGATAAAATCTTGGCAGTTTCACCCATAAAATAAACACCTGCCAATAAAATAATACTTGCATCGGTTTTTGAAGCTTCCCATGCTAAAGCCAGACTATCCCCCACAAAATCGGCAATATCCTGAATATCGTTTTGTTGATAATAATGCGCCATTAAAAGGGCATTCTTTTCCTTCTTTAACTTGTTTATCTCGTTAACCAAATCGATATCCGTTGGAATATTTTCGTCCACAAACCCTTTTTTCAACCAATTACTATTCATATTATAAAGTTTTAAAAAAATATATGATGATGGTATTAGCTTGTCAATAATGTTTAAAAAAAATCTTATTTGCTATTGATTTCTTCTTTAATAAACATTCCATTTTCATTTATCAACCCTTTATGAATATACCTAAATGTATAAAATTCATCCTTTTCTATTACTTTATCAACAACGGTTAATATCACACAAATTTAAAAAATAATTAATGGCATCTTGTTGATGAAACGATTTAAATCGGTGAATAACTAATTGATAATTGATGCTTTCTTTAAATGAATTTTAGGGTTTAATTCGTTATATACAAATTTCTTTAAGTGTCAAGAAATATTTTTCACACAATAGACACAAAGATATAACAAGTTATCAACAGTGTTGAAAAAGGATAAAAAAGACCGATTATTTACTATATTTGAAATAAAAAATCATGCGTTTCAAAAAGATAGGTTTAGGTTGTGACCATGCAGGCTTTGCCCTTAAGACATTTTTAAAGGGTGAATTAATTAAGAAAGGTATTGAAGTAGTTGACTTTGGAACAAATTCAGAAGATAGTACAGATTATCCTGATTACGCTCATCCATTAGCCGAAGCTGTTGAAAACGGTGAATGCGAAATTGGTATTGCCATTTGCGGAAGCGGTAATGGTATTAACATGACTGTTAATAAACATCAGGGCATTCGGTCGGCTGTGTGTTGGAACACTGAAATTGCTTATTTGGCCCGGCTTCATAACGATGCCAACATTTGTTCCTTACCCGGCAGGTTTTTAAAACAACAGGAAGCATGGAAAATTGTGAATGCCTTTCTAACAACCGGCTTTGAAGGTGGACGACATGAGCGTAGAATAAAAAAGATTCAGTGTAAAAAATAGTTTGTATGGCGAGTGAAAAGAGTCGACAATTTTTAAAAGAATCAGAAAATGTTGCTTTTGACTATAAGCACAGGGCAACAATCAGATTTAATATTTCGAAATATGATGCTGCCGTTGAAAAAGGTAAAAGTCGTTATAAAAATTTAGAGTTGGCAAAAGAAAAGGCAGCAATATTAAAGCGTAAGGTTTTAAAAAATCTTCCCTTTTATCTCGAAAAATTTGAAAAAAATGCCATCGCTAACGGGTGTGAAGTAAAATGGGCCGTAGACGCTAACGAAGCAATTGATATCATTTCTAAAATTGTTAAAGAATCAAATGCTCAATTCATTGTCAAAAGTAAGTCGATGACTTCGGAAGAAGTCGAATTAAATTCACATCTGCAAAAAATTGGGGTTCAATCTATTGAAACTGACCTTGGTGAATTTATCGTACAAGTTGCCGGTGAAAAACCCTATCACATTGTTACGCCTGCAATGCATAAGTCAAAAAAGGACATCGCTGCGCTTTTTCATGAAAAATTCAATATTTCAGAAGAATCTACCCCTGAGCAGATGACTGCTTTTGTCCGACAAAAGTTACGTGAAAAATTTAAAAATGCTTTAGTGGGTATTACCGGTGCAAATTTTTTATTGGCCGAAGAAGGTGGTATTGCCCTTACCGAAAATGAAGGTAATGGTATGTTATCTTTTTCTTTACCTAAGGTACACATTGTTTTGGTGGGAATAGAAAAACTATTGCCCTCATATAAAGATTTGGATTTGATGTGGCCATTATTAGCAGTTCATGGAACCGGACAAAAAGTAACAGTATATAACTCAGTGGTTTTTGGTCCTGCAAAGAGTGATGAAAAGGATGGTCCAGAAAGAATGATTGTTATTTTGTTAGACAATGGCAGGAGTAATTTGTATAATACACCTGAGCAGTCTGAAGCATTGAGTTGTATTCGCTGCGGTGCCTGTTTGAATGCTTGCCCTATTTATAAAAATGTGGGGGGATATACCTATAACTCAGTATACAGTGGTCCTATAGGTTCTGTTATTACGCCACATCTTAAGGGGCTAAAAGAATACCAACATTTAAGTTTTGCCAGTTCTTTGTGCGGTAAATGCGGTGAGGTTTGTCCGGTTAAAATTCCTTTACCCGAGTTATTGTTGGAAAATCGTCGTCTCGCCGTTGAAAAAGGTTATAGACCTTTATTGGAATCGGTAATCATGAAAGGTATGAAGATGGGTTTAAGTTCTCGTTCTTTGATGGATATGGCTGACGGTTCCGTAAAAAATTTCCTCGTTAAACAAGGTGGTATTGGAACTGTTGTTGGGGATAAGAGGGCTTTCCCTGAATTTGCCGATTCATCGTTTAGCAAACAATGGAAAAAAAGAAAATCTAAGCACTAAATTTTTGAATTATGTTATCTACTACTTGTAAATATGCTGTTAGGGCCCTGATTTATATAGGTATGAAAGGAAGTGAGGAAAATCGTGCTAATGCCCGAATTATTGCCAATGAGTTAGGAATACCAATGCAATTTTTGAGTAAAATTTTGCAGATTTTTGTTCGAAAAGGATTACTTAAAAGTGTAAAAGGTCCCACCGGTGGATTTTTTTTGGCCAGGAAACCCGAGGAGATTACTCTGTATGATATTGTAAAAATTATTGATGGACCGGGATTTTTTGAAACGTGTCTTATTGGTACAGGGTTATGTCAAAGTTCTACCAATAAAATTGAACGGTGCCCTGTTCATGACCGCTTTAGCGCAGTACGGGAACAAGTGGTTAATTACTTTAAAAGTGAAAATATTAAAGGTATTATTGAGCGGATGGGTCACGACGAAAGAATTTTATTGAAGTTGTAGTTTTTAAAATAATGAAAAATAGATAGGCGGTAATTATACCGGATGTGTTAGCGACAAAATCCCAGATGTCTTGATTCCGGTCAGAAAGGATGGGCTGTAATATCTCTATAATTCCACCGGCAAGAAAAATCCATAACACAAAATACCACCGCGTTTTTTTTGTTTGTGTTCTGAATTTTAAAAAGTGCGTCCTTTCCATTAGGTAAATTAACGTCAGAAATGCATACATTAAAAAGTGAATAACTTTATCCGAATTTTTAAAATCAAAAAAATCGGGCTTGTTGATATCTTCACTCGATGATAAACTTAGAAACAATATTACACCAACTGTTATTAATGTAAATTTATAATTATTAATGCGTTGAAATATTTTCTTCATTACCGGTTATTGTTGATAACTTATTAAAATCTGTTGATAACTTATTGTTTTTGAGTGTTTCACGTGGAACAATTTATTACTTGAAGTGTTATATGAATCATAAAAAAATAATCCATTTTTGTTCACTGAAACTTTAGCTCGAATCCAACTATAATGAGTTGCTAAAATATATAAATTCTTTATGCGGCAAAAGTGGTTCAAAAGGTTTATTGGTTTATAATTTTTTTAATTAAAGCTGTTTGCATATTCTTATTGGACAGATTATTTTTGTGTTGGACTTAGATTTGGGAAAGTTAAAATAATTAAAGTGAAATCTGGATGGCCGGTATATATATTCATGTCCCTTTTTGTAAAACGCGTTGTCATTATTGTGATTTTTTTAAAAGTACTAACCTTGCTTTTAGAAAACAATATCTTGAAAAGCTTTTAGAAGAAATAAGGGAAAGAAGTGATTTTTTTGAAAAAAATAATACACCTGTTCAAACAATATATTTTGGTGGAGGAACACCTAGCCTTCTGAAAGTTGAGTGGATTGAAAAAATATTGGAATCCATACAGACAAATTTTCGGGTTATCGATAATGTGGAAATTACCTTGGAAGCTAATCCTGATGACTTGAATTTCGAATACCTTAAAGCAATAAAAAATATTGGAATCAACAGACTTAGTATTGGGGTTCAGAGTTTTTTTGATGAAGATTTAAAAAGAATGGGACGCAGGCATAATGCCCTTCAAAGTCGGTCCGCATTGGAGTGGGCATTTAAAGCAGGATTCCAAAATGTTGGTATCGACCTTATTTATGGTCTTCCCTGGTCCGATTCTAATCTCTTTCTGTCAAATCTTGATGTTCTGCAAGAATATCCAATAGTACATTTGTCTGCTTATCACCTTACCATTGAGCCCAATACTCAATTCGGGAAATTAAAGTTGCAAAAAAAACTTTTTGAGATAGAAGATTCTAAGAGTGAAAAACTTTTTTGGAACCTTCATGATAAAGTCGAACAATTAGGCTTTGAACATTATGAAATTTCCAATTTTTGTAAAGAAGATTATTTTTCCCGTCATAATTCTTCCTACTGGAATAACGAACCTTATCTGGGGGTTGGTCCCGGTTCTCATTCTTACGACGGGAATCATAGATACTGGATAAAACCTGACCTTCATCAATATGTAACTAAAGGTTATTCAGAAGGACTTAGTTGCGAATCACTGACTACAACTGACCGTTTTAATGAATATTTAATGCTTGGTTTGAGAACTCAAAAAGGAATTGATATTAAAAGAATGATGGAAAATTTTGAAGAGTTTTGGATTAATATACAGCCCAAAGTACAGAAGTGGTTAGATAGTGATTTTTTGGAATGTGAAGATGGATACATTAGAGGTACTCGAAAAGGTTGGTTTGTGATTGATGGAGTTATTAAAGACCTTTTTCTTGTTGATTAGGTAACATCCAAAGCATGAAACGAGCATGGCGACTTTTTGCCACAAAAGAACATGTATAAAACTGAGGCAGAAGTGCACAGGCAGAAGGCAGAAGAAGTGATTAGTCATAAGTCAACAAGTGGTTAGTGTTAAATAACTAATGACTAACGACTAACCACTAATGACTACCTTTAAGAAAAAATATATCAATAAAGTAAGTAAATTTTATAAGGATGAAATAGTATTTCTTTAATACCAAAATTGGTTGAAATAGCTTTGTTTTGAATGCTTAAAATAGAATTTAATATAACATCTGTTTTTTAATGAGAAACTATTTGTTGTTGCTGTTTTTAATTTTTCCTTGCCTTACTTTGTATGCTCAGGGCAACCTTACGGCTAAGCAGTTTTCTTTATTTATGGATACCTGTAAAAATGTTGTTGTTATAGACGTCAGAAATAAAGAAGAATTTTTAGAAGAAAGAATACCCGGAGCTATAAGTTGTGAAAATAAGGATGCCCTGTTTCAGGTGACTGATACTATTGATAAACAACAACCTATTTTGGTTTATTGTAATATGGGTAATAGGTCCAAAAGCGCTTTAGAATTACTCAAAAATAAGGGATTCAAAAATATTTACCAGTTAAAGAAAGGTTTTGTTGAATGGAGAAGAAAAGGTTATCCAATAGTTCAAAATTGAGAAGATAGCCAATTAGGTTATTTTTTAGTTATACCATCTGTAATTATTGAACGAATAAAATGCCCATGGCCAATAAAATATTATTAAACGATGAAGTTATCTAAAATTAAGCTGGCAAGTTTTACTTGGCCAATAAGACGGCATGTAAATTATACCCGTATAAAACGAGCATGGCGGCTTTTGCCACAATAGGACATGTATAAACGACAAAGGCAGAAGGAAGAACAAGTCATTAGTCATTAGTCAATAGTCATTAGTGACAAGTGTTGATTAACTAACGACTAAGGAACTAACCACTAATGACTAATTTTAGTTTCCATTATACCAATGAGTTAAATAAATTATATACTAATGAATTTTAAAAAAGGCATTATTGTCACTTGGGTCTCTATTGTTTTAAATATTGGATTATTTGCAATAAAATACTGGGCAGGAATAGTGTCTCATTCTGTTGCTTTAGTTGCCGATGCATGGCATACCCTTTCTGATTCGGTCTCATCTTTAGCTGTGTTACTAGGACTTAAATTTTCCAATATGCCTGCCGACCAGCGGCATCCTTATGGACACGGGCGTGCCGAATTAATTGCTTCCTTAATTGTGGGGATTTTATTAGCCGTAGTAGGTTTTAATTTCCTGGCTGATTCAATTATCAAATTTAAGGAACAGGCTGCTTTTAATTTTAAGCCATTGGCTATATGGGTTACCGTTATATCAATTGTTGTTAAGGAAGCAATGGCCAGGTATTCCATTTATGTGGGAAAAAATATTCATTCCAATTCATTGAAAGCCGACGGATGGCATCATCGTTCGGATGCTATTTCCAGTTTGGTTATTTTAATTGGCATTTTCATTGGTTCGAAAATCTGGTGGATGGACAGTGTGTTGGGTATTTTTGTCTCTTTCATGATTTTTTATACCACCTATGGAATTATGAAAGATACTATAAGTGTTTTGCTGGGTGAGAATATTGAAAAGGAAATGAAAGATGAAATTGAATCTATTGGACTAAATATTAGAAATAACTTGTTCTTAGACCCACATGATTTCAAAATCCATCACTATGGAAATCATTCTGAACTGGTGTTTCATATCCGATTACCCGGCGATTACAGTCTGGCTAAAGCCCATGCCATTGCCAGCGAATATGAAGCCCTTATTGAAGATAAATACAGCTTAGAGGTTACCATTCATATTGAACCGGTGGAATAGAATGAAACGAGCATGACAATGAGAGATTTTCACAAAAGAGAATGTATAAAACTCTTTGTCATGCGAGTTCCATCAGGCCAATGAGTTAGATAAATTTTATACTGATGAAAGTAACATCAAAACAATTAAGGTTATGCAAGTTTCTTTCGGCTTATGTGTTTGACAAATTTTATTTCTGATGGGAATTATTATGCAAGAAAATGAGAAAAATTCGGCTTGTTGTAATTTGGAAAAAATAGCTTCTGAATTTTACGGTAAAATTTGGAAATATGTTATTAAAAAGGTTCATAATGAAACCATTGCTTCCGACATTACTCAGGAAGTGATGGTGTGTATTATTAATGCTTATAACAAAAATATTCTCATAAAAAATGTAAGCGGTTGGTTGTTCCGGGTAACTAATAATGTTATTTCCGATTATTATCGTAAGAATAACTTAGTTCTTTATGATGAAAAAAATGTGGACCTTCCTGCAGAAAAGGGAAATTTCGAATTATCAGCCGAAGATTTTATTATCCCCATGCTAAACTTGTTGCCGGAAAAATATCGCATTCCGCTTTATATGAGTGATATAGAAAATTTAAAACAAGCGGAGATAGCGCAAAAGTTAAATCTATCGTTATCAGCAGTTAAAATGCGATGCCAACGGGGCAGAATGAAATTACATCAACTTTTTGAGGAATGTTGCGATATTGAATACACTAAAGATGGTGCTTTTTCGCACTGCACTTTAAAAGCGTCATGTGATGTTTTATTAAAAGAACAGGAAAAAATGATTGGTCAAAGTTAATTTACTGCTGTTCTAGTCTTTTTTATAAATAAAGACTTAATGGAATTTGCATAAATCTCTGTGTTTATTCATAGCACAGGGATTTTTTTTGCTGTTTTTTCGGGTCAAAAATGTGACTTTTTTAAGGTTAAAACGACTACAGGAAAAGAAGCAATTAATAAAAATTATAAATCATGCAGGAAGTATTAATAACGGCCATTCGAAATTTATTTTACAACCTTTTGGGAGTATCTCCTTCCCATTTTGTAGATAATTTAAGCAAAACGTTAGGAAATTTTGTTTTTATTACATTGGAATTACTCATTTTGTTCATAGCCATAACGGCCCTCATTGAGTACATCATGATGCATGTAAATCGTAACAGGCTTGAACAATTATTTCGCGGAAACGGGCTTCTGGGAAACGTTGCGGGTTCACTTTTTGGGGCCATAACGCCCTTTTGTGCGTGTTCTACCATACCTATGACAGTAGGTTTTTTGAATGCCCGAATGCCTTTCGGGTCAGTAATGTCTTTTTTAATATCTTCTCCCCTGTTAAATCCTGTCATTGTTGCCATGCTCGCAGGAACTGTAGGTGTTCGAAATGCAATAATATATTTTATCCTTGCTTTTGCGCTTTCAACGCTGTTTGGTTATGTGCTGGAAAAGTTAGGTTATGCACGGTATGTTAAATCTGTTAGAGTGAGTGGCGGCAAACATGTAGATGAGGATGGACAAGACGCAAGAAGTAAATATTCCTTTAAGAAAAAAATAACTATATCCTTAAAAGCCGGGAGGGATTCTTTAACGCCTATTTTGCCATATCTTTTTATAGGGGTAGGTATAGGAGCAGCCATATACGGATACCTGCCGGGGGGCGATTCTTTTACACGCTTTGCCGGTAAAAATAATCTTTTTGCCGTACCTATAGCCTCTATTATCGGAATACCACTTTATGTTAGGGCTGAAACAGCTATACCTATAGCTATGTCATTAATATCTAAGGGCGTTGGTATGGGAACGGCCATATCTCTTATCATCGGTGGTGCCGGAATGGCTATCCCCGAAATGACTATGCTCGCCAAAATATTTAGAAGACCATTATTGGTGTCGTTTATTACCGTCATTTTTCTGGTGGCAGTAATTTCCGGTTATACGTTCAATATTATTTTATAAATCAATTTTTAACCTTAAAAATTAATGCTATGAGACTATTTAAAAAGTCCAAAAAGGCGTCGGGCTGTTGTAACATTCAGATTGAAGAGGTAAAAGAAACACCTCAAAAAAATGATGAACCGAAGTGTTGTGAAAGCAATAATAACACAAAAAAAGAAGCTTCAAAAGAAGAAAGTAAGGATAAGCCATGTTGTGGCTAAAGTTTTTTGAGTCAGTCTGGTCTTGTAACAGGCTGACTCAAATTTATTATGTGAAAGAAAATTTAAGTGATAATTTTAAAGTTCTTAATGTAAATAAAATGCAGAATTACACCCTTTTCCTCTTTACAATTTGACTCACTGTAAATATTGACTTTTTCAGAACTGATTTTTGACTGCTTAAAATTAATATCTTATTTAATTTTAACCGGTCCGGTTTCCTGAGAAGGCTACATTACGAAATAAATATATGTGCTCTGCATATATTGATGAATATTAGTAGTTTAAATCGATATTAAATTTTAATTCTCTAGAGAATATGACGTTCATTATTCTGTTTAGACAGACTTAATCCTCTAGAGGATATGAAGTTTATTATTCTGTTTAGACAGACTTAATCCTCTAGAGGATATGAAGTTTGTTATTCTGTTTAGGCAGACTTAATCCTCTAGAGGATATGAAGTTTATTATTCTGTTTAGACAGACTTAATCCTCTAGAGGATATGAAGTTTATTATTCTGTTTAGACAGACTTAATCCTCTAGAGGATATGAAGTTTGTTATTCTGTTTAGACAGACTTAATCCTCTAGAGGATATGAAGTTTATTATTCTGTTTAGGCAGACTTAATCCTCTAGAGGATATGAAGTTTATTATTCTGTTTAGACAGACTTAATCCTCTAGAGGATATAATGTTTGTTATTCTGTTTAGACAAACTTAATCCTCTAGAGGATATGGTCCAAATGAAGGGTAAATAAGAGACTTCATTGAGTAATTCGCCTGTTATGTTATTAATTTTTCGCTTAAGTTGAAAAAAAAAACGCCACTTACAACTATAAAAATGTAAGTGACGTTTTTGTGGGCCCAGCAGGGCTTGAACCTGCGACTCCCTGATTATGAGTCAGGTGCTCTAACCAACTGAGCTATGGGCCCGGTTCCAAACAACTATTGTTTTCGTCGAGCGGATGCAAAATT
Organism: Thermophagus xiamenensis; assembly: GCF_900112795.1. Lineage (GTDB taxonomy): Bacteria > Bacteroidota > Bacteroidia > Bacteroidales > Marinilabiliaceae > Thermophagus > Thermophagus xiamenensis. The sequence goes on along the minus strand of NZ_FONA01000017.1, from coordinate 31,677 downwards.
ACAAAAAGGAAGGTAATTTTCAAACTTCATTTTACCATTAGTTGGTATTAAATTATGAATAAATTTATCTCTGATATCTTATCATGTTGTATTTTGGGTGGTTATAGATATTTTATGTTTTTAAAAAGAATTAAAACTTTTACAATAGAGCTAAATATAAACGAACCTTACCTAAATCATTGGGTTAAATCTAATTAATAACATAAAATTATCGTTCAGGGAATGGGTGAATAAAATTTTAAAACGAATAATTCTTTACATTTGCATACTCTGATGTAAACCAATTCAGGAATATTGGGGCAGGATAATCTAGTTTTTTAATGAAACGAGCATGGCTAAAATGGCTTGTCACAATAAGAACATGTATAAACTTTAAGTCATGCGAGTTCCATCAGACCAATGAATTAGATAAATTTTATACTGATGAAAAAATTAGATTGTGAGGTAGGTTTTAATTTGTTCAATGATTTAAGAAAAACAAGGAAAATTGGATTATGTATATGATTAAACCTGACGGGATAAAAAATATTATTTTTGATTTAGGGAATGTACTTATTCCGTTACAAATGGAACAGGCCGGCTTGGAATTCAGAAAGCTTATTTCAGACCAAAGCGGTATAAAAGATCCTATGGAGTTAAGCTATCTGGAAAGTTTTACCCTCTACGAAACCGGCAAAATATCTACGAAAGATTTTTTTCAGAGTTTAAAGCCTTATTTTAAGGAAGAAGTTTCCATAAGTGATTTTGAAATTGCCTGGAATATGATTATAGGTGATTTGCCGGATGCTCATGCCAGATTGTTAAAACGCCTAAGCAATCGTTACCAGTTATTTTTATTGAGTAACACAAATGAATTACATGCCAATCACTTCGAATATAAGATAGATGGCATTTTAAATATTCATCAGGTATTTAAAAAAGTATACTACTCGCATTTAGAAGGATTTCGAAAACCCCAGAAAGAGATTTATCAACGGGTATTGGACCAAAATCGTCTTAAGCCATCGGAAACACTTTTTGCCGATGATTTGCGAGAAAACATTGAATCGGCCAGCGAATTAGGTATACAAACCTTACAGGTGACTCCCGATATTAACCTGGAAAAATGTTTTGAAGCTTTTTAAGGGTTTATTTTTTCACTAAAACCCACACATCTTCTTTGCCAGGTACCAGACGTTCCTCTTTCATTTTGGCAATGGCTTCTTTTTTGTTTCTAAAGCCCATATAGGAAACCTTGTAGAATTCACTGTTAATGCCAGTGTTGCGCACAATAACCTGAGAATTGAACCCTTGGTCGGTCAACTTTTTTTGTAAAGCTTCTGCATTGGAAAGATTAGCAAAACTTCCTGCAATAAGGAAATATTTGTCGGGCTCAGGTGCGGGTTCTGGTTCAGATATTTCGGTTTCAGTATTGTTTTGAACAGTAGTATCGGCTATGGCAGGAGCTGGTGTTTCCTGTTTTACAGGTTCTACTTTTGCTTTTTTGGGGTTATTTTTACAGGCAGCTACAAACAATAACAACGTTACAGATACAAAAATTATTTTCTTCATAAAGGGACTTTTAGAGTGACTACATTCAAAAATTCTCTTTTAGTGATGCAATTTACGAAACAAAATTACAAATTAAAGAGAAAAATTTAGAATCCCTTAAAAATCAACCAATGAACTTGTAGCCTACACCTTTAATAGTTTTTATATGATTTTGTCCGATTTTTTCTCTGAGCTTTCGAATATGGACATCAATGGTACGGTCGCCCACAATAATGTTGTCGCCCCAGACAGCCGAATAAATTTCGTCCCGGGTAAAAACACGATTAGGTTTGGAAGCCAAAAGAAGAAGTAATTCAAACTCTTTTTTGGGTAAAACCAGCTCTTTATTTTGGATAAGAACTATATATTTTTCACGATCAATAGTTAAATCACCTACAGCAATACGGGTTTCATCAGACGGTTGTTCGTTGGTTGAACCACTTTTATAACGTTTAAGTAAGGCCTTTACTCGCGAAATTAGTACTTTAGGTTTAATGGGTTTGGTAATATAGTCATCGGCCCCGGCTTCAAATCCTGCTATCTGCGAATAATCTTCTCCGCGAGCGGTTAGAAAAACCACCAGCGAATCCTTGAGTACAGGTATCTGACGCATCTCTTCGCAGGTTTCGATGCCATCCATACCCGGCATCATTACATCTAAAATAATCAGATGTGGACAGTATGTTTGAGCCACTTTAAGTGCTTCGGAACCATTGGCGGCGGTTTTTACCTGAAAACCTTCTTTTTTAAGATTATAGCCGATAAATTCCAGAATATCCGGTTCGTCATCCACTAAAAGAATTTTGTAATTGTTTGTCTCATTCATGGCTTATTGGTTGATAAACATTTTAATTAATATGAAAGAAGGAAGTAAAATTTTTGGTTTCACCAGAGATTCAGGCTTTTTTCAAAGTAAAAGTAAAAGAAGTACCTTCCCCCGGTTTACTATTCACATTGATGGTTTGGTTGTGAGCTTCAATGATATGTTTAACAATAGCAAGACCCAGGCCTGTCCCCCCCTGTTCCCTTGACCTGCTTTTATCAACTCGGTAAAAGCGTTCGAAGATTCGCGGTAAATCTTTTGAAGCAATACCAATTCCGTTGTCCTTTACTTCGATTAATACCAGGTTATCCATATCATAAAAGTTAACGGTGGTGGTACCCCCTTCTTTTCCGTAATTTATAGAGTTTACTACTAAATTGCTTAAAACCTGAAAAATTCGAGGTTTATCAGCCATAACAAAAATGTTACGATCAATATTACGTCCAAATTTAAGTTTTATATTCCGTTTATCAGCTCTAACCTCTTGTAGGTCAAAAACCTCTTCTGTTAATTGAAATATATTGAAACGAGATGGATTCAAAACCATTTCACCGGATTCTAGTTTGGAAATGGACTCGAGGTCCTCTATAATAGAAATCATACGGTCAATACTTCGTTCTGTTCTCTTCAAATACAACATGTTAATTTCCGGATCATCAATCCCCCCCTCTAACAGAGTAAGTATATATCCTTGAATGTTAAATATTGGGGTTTTCAGTTCGTGAGAAACATTACCTAAAAATTCTTTTCTATATTTTTCGAGTTGTTTAAGATGTTGAATTTCCATGGTTTTGCCTTTCATCCACTCAACAACTTCCTTATTGACCCGGGAAAAAATGTCCGTATCTGTTTCGTTTAAATCTTTAACGCCTGGTTTAAAGCTATATATGGTTTTGTAGATGGGTTTAATTTTAGCATATATAAAAGAATTGATGAAATAATTTATTGCAGAGAAAGCGATACCGGTAAATAGAGGAATAGTAATAATAAGAGAAATAACAAGGTTGGGACTAAAATAATTGATTAGAAAAAAAATTATAGACAGACCTAAAAAGGTAACTGCCAGGTAACCTGCAATTTTTTGAGGAGCAACAGTCTTCATACTATTTTATTATACATTTCCCAACAGCATGGTACACAAATATAAATGAAAATACCATGAAGTAAGTCAATAGATGTTTCGGTAGCTATTTTAAATTAATGTTAAGACGACAATGAGCCTGAAACTAAATTTTTTAAAAGTAAATTTGAATAAAAAAAAGGAATAAAGCTAACAATAATTTAACATAGGGGTCTGCTTAGTCAGCTAATATGACACTATTTTTGTTGTTCATCAAATAAAAAAAGCATAATGACATTCGTTTGGGTTATTGCCATATTACTCGCCATACTGGGTATAATAGATTTAATTGTTGGGGTATCCAATGATGCCGTTAACTTTCTCAATTCGGCTATAGGTAGCAGAGTAGCAAAAAGCCGCACCATATATTGGATTGCCGGTTTTGGTTTGATAATAGGTACACTTTATTCGGTGGGGATGATGGAGGTGGCACGGGAAGGTGTAATCTATCCTCAAAATTTTTATTTAACAGAACTTTTGGTTCTCTTTTTGGGTGTAATGATAGTGGATATAATTTTAATAGACACCTTTAATACTTTAGGTTTTCCCACTTCAACAACCATGGCAGTAGTATTTGAGCTTACCGGTGCAGCACTGGCAATGGCCTTGATAAAAAGCAATCATTCGATAACAGGCGATGCTCTGCTTACCGATTACATAAATACCGGACGAGTATTTATACTCTTTTCAGGGATTTTGGTATCGATCATCATCTCTTTTGTCCTGGGAGCAATCATTCAGTTTATTACCAGATTATTATTGGGTTTTAACTTTCAAAGTCGGTCAGGTTGGATACGATTGTTGTATGGAACTATTTCCATAACCATTATACTTTACTTGATATTGCACAAAGGAATTAAGGTTTCGGAAGTTATAAATATCAATGCCAATGAGTGGTTAAATCATCACCCCGTAATTTTTTTCGTATTGTTTTTTTCAATCACGTTTTTTGTCCTATTTGTTTTACGTTTTCTGTTTCAAGTCAATACTTCGCGGGTAGTAGTTGTAATCGGTACTTTTGCTTTGGCCCTTTCGTTTGCAGCAAATGATTTAGTGAATTTTATAGGTATCCCGTTGGCAGGCATAGAAAGTTTTAAAGCCTATCTTACTAAAGACCCGGGCGTAATGCCGGAACAATTTAGTTTGTCTTTTTTAAGTAAAGAATGGCTAAGAAATCATGGGATAGGTGGTAATGCTAATGCGTTGTTTTTTCTCCTTTCCGGAGTGGTAATGGTAATTACGTTATTTTATTCGAAGAAATTACGAAGTGTTACAGAGACCGAAGTATATCTGGGTCGGCAACGGGCAGGTCATGAACATTTTGAACCATCGCAACTTTCCAGAGTTGTGGTAAGGAGTTTTTTAGGATTATATAATAAGGTAGTTCAGTTAATACCCAAACCAATTCACCAATATGTGGCCAATAGGTATCAAAAGATGGATGATATTAAAACTTCTGAAGCCTTGGATGGGGTAATCTATTTTGATACTATACGTGCTACGGTAAATTTGATTGTTGCAAGTCTATTAATCAGTCTTGGCACGGCCTGGGCTTTTCCTTTATCCACCACTTTCGTCGTATTTATGGTAGCCATGGGAACATCCATGGCCGACCAGGCCTGGAGTCGGGAGAGTGCTGTTTATCGTATATCAGGGGTATTAACAATACTTGGCGGATGGTTTATAACCGCCTGCCTGGGGTTTTTGGGTGCTTTTTTCCTGACTCTTCTGTTATGGTGGGGAGGATGGATTGCCATACTTATTTCATTATTATTAATGACATTATTTTTAATAAAAACCACTCAGTTTCATAAAAAAAGGATTGAAGAGCGGGAATTATTTAAACGGGAAATTTATGAAGAAGTAGCACAAAATATTGATTGGCTTCAAAATTCGGGCAGTGACACAATCCGAAAAATGATTCTGGAATCGTCCAAAATATATATGCTATTGATAAAAGGGCTTTTGGAAGAAAACAAAAATGAATTGTTCGAAGTATCCGAGAAAACCAAACAACTTAAAAGGCATATCAAACATTCCAAAACGGAATTTTTTTCAACCTTAACCCGAATACCAGAAGAAACACAGGATTCTGGGCAATATTTTGTTCAGGCCCTCGATTATTTAACGGAATTAGGCAACACATTGTCGTTGATGGTAGAACCAGCATATGCGCATTTCAAGAATCAACATAGAGGTCTTACCGATTATCAAAAGGAGGATTTGACGACTTTGGCAGAAGAAACCACCGCCTTTTTTAACTTTATGGTTTATTTGGAAAAAGATAAAAAATATTTTATGTTTCCGGAACTTATTCAGCGGCAGGAAGCTATCTTTAATCTTATAGAACTTTTACGTTTTCGTCATTTAAAAAAGATAAGGTCGGGTTCGGGGAAAACACGCATTAATATTCTATACCTTGAACTGCTTTCGGAATCGCGAAATTTGATTTTATATTCGGTAAATCTTGTTAAGTCGCTTAAGAATTTCTTTGACAATTAAAGGTCTGTACATTACAACCTGTAAAGGAAATTATAGAAATCTGATAAATGAAATGATGATGGATTTAGCACCATTAGCCAGGTATTTATCCGGTTTAACATCACTATTTTTTCCTGTTATATGTAAGGGGTGTGGAAAGATACTGAAAAGTTCACGTACAGTCATTTGTGGGCGCTGTGAAATGGAGTTGCCCAGAACCAACTTTCTAAAGAAAAAAGATAATCCGGTTGCTCAAATGTTTTGGGGACGGGTAAAATTGGAATATGCAGCCTCACTGTTTTACTACCGGAAGGCAGAGCTTCTTCAAAAGCTAATTCATCATTTAAAGTATCATGGAGGTAAAGAAACCGGTATTTATTTAGGCCGGTTGGCCGGAAAAATGTTGAAACAAACGGAAATGGCCGGGCAATTCGATGCCATTGTACCCATACCACTTCATTACCGAAAACAAAGAATAAGAGGCTATAACCAATCCGAGTTGCTTGCTTATGGCATTAACGAAATTACATCAATCCCTGTAATTAATAAAGCTGTAGTCCGACCGGAATATAATGAAAGCCAAACCCGGCGTGGACGATATGAGAGGTGGCAAAATGTAAAAGATATTTTTAGGGTCATTGACCAAGTCCCTCTCATAAACAAACATATTTTAGTTTTGGACGATGTGGTTACCACCGGTTCAACTATAGAATCATTTTGTCAATCGCTAAGGGATGTTCCGGGCATTAAGCTTTCAGCATTAACCATAGGCTATGCCGACAGGTAATATTAATAATTCAATGTTTTGCCGGTAGCAGCCAAAAAAATGTCCATGGTTCTTAATTTGTCTTTGATGTCGATAAGTTTATCCAGCCGAATGAATCCAATTTTATAGTGATATTTCGGTCCATGATATTCTTCTGAAATGGAATTGAACTCAAAATATTTTAGAATTTCCGGATTACTGTACCGTAGATATACTTCAATGGCCCCTTCTTTATAGTATTCGAACCCGCCGAAATAAGTAGCCTTCTTATATTCATAACGATAAGAATGGCCTAAAGCAGTTATATCCGATAATACTGCCGAACCTGTTGGATGACCGCCTGCGCCTTTTCCGAACATAAATTGTTTGTCGTATGCCAGTCCTTTGATAACCACACCATTGAATTCATCCTCTACACTATAAATGTATTTATCTTTTGATACGAACCGTGGTAATACAAAGAGGGTAATTTTTTTATCATGAAGACGTTCTACCTGCCCTACCAATTTTATTTTGTAACCTTTTTCTTTTGCGAAATTAATATCAAAATCCGATATATTGGAAATTCCGTAATTGAGCACATCGTTGGGTGGTACAATGACTCCAAAGCTGTGCATTGTTAATATAATCAGCTTATATAAAGAATCAAAGCCATCCACGTCAAAGGACGGATTGGATTCGGCAAACCCCAAATTTTGTGCTTCCTTTAGAGCTTCTTCGTAACTTTGATTATTATCAAAAATTTTAGAAAGGATATAATTTGAAGACCCATTGAGAATACCGGTAACGGAAAGCAATAAATCGTTATCGTAATACTCTTCCAGGTTTCGAATAACAGGGATGCTTCCACAAGCCGATGCTTCGTACAGAAGAGATACATTTTTTTCTTTAGCCAGCGACACTAGTTCTGCAAGATTTTCGGCTAGCATTTTTTTGTTGGCCGAAACCACATTTTTCCCTTTAAGCAGTGCTTTTTTTACAATAAAGTATGCTTCATCGGCATTATCTATTAATTCCACAATTGTATTTATACGGTCATTTTCCAGAATATCATCCGGATTATAACAAAAAAAATGTTCGGGCAACGAGCGTTTAATTTTCCGTTTAACGCATATTTTTTCCACTTTAACATCCAGTGCGGGACTCTTCTTTAATACATCATAAAGGCCTTGCCCTACAACACCAAAGCCAAATAATCCTAACGTTAGTTTTTGACGAGTCATGGACTTAAATTTATATTTTGAATTCAAAGGAAGTGAAAAGCTAAGCCCCTTACTCCATTTTTAAAGGGGAAATAAGGGGCTCCAAAAATAGGGAAAAGCAAATCATTTTTGGGATACTTTTTCAAATGCACTAGTAAAATCGGATTTGATATCGTCGATATGCTCAATTCCTACCGAAACCCTTAATAAGCCGGGTTCAACTCCTGCAGCCTTTTGTTCTTCAGCCGAAAGTTGTTCATGGGTGGTTGAACTTGGATGAATAATCAAAGTTTTGGCATCACCCACGTTAGCCAAATGACTAACCAAAGACAAGTTGTCAATAAACTTATCGGCAGTATCGGCAGGCCCTTTGATTTTGAAAGAGAGGACTCCCCCGAATCCGCGTTTTAGATATTTCTTTGCTAATTCATGATATGGGCTTGAAGGTAACCCGGGATAATTGACATATTCAACCTGGGGATGATTTTCGAGCCATTGGGCCAATTCAAGGGCATTTTGAACGGTTCGTTCTACCCTCAGAGATAGGGTTTCCAATCCCTGCAGAAGTAAAAAGGCGTTAAATGGACTCAATGCCGGACCAAAATCGCGTAAGCCTTCAACGCGTGCCCGGATAGAAAAGGCAATGTTTCCAAAAGGACCATCAGAACCGAATACTTCCCAAAACTTTAATCCATGATAACCTTCAGAGGGTTCCGAAAAGGCAGGAAACTTGCCGTTACCCCAATTAAAATTGCCACCATCGACGATTACCCCACCAATTGAAGTGCCATGACCTCCAATCCATTTAGTAGCCGATTCTACTACTACATTGGCACCATGTTCCAGCGGTCTAAAGAGATAACCGCCTGCACCAAAGGTGTTATCCACAATCAGTGGGATATCATGTTTAGCAGCTATTTCACCCAACTTTTCAAAATCGGGAATATTAAATCGGGGATTACCGATGGTTTCAACATATATGGCTTTTGTATTCTCGTCGATTTTTGCTTCATAATCGGCCGGGTCATCGGTTTCTACAAATTTAACATTTATCCCCAGCCGTTTAAATTGAACTTTAAATTGATTAAAGGTTCCGCCATAAAGATTTGAAGTGGAAATAAAGTTATCGCCTGCCTGTAAGAAATTGGTTATGGCGATAAATTGTGCTGCCTGACCCGATGATACCGCTACCGCTGCCACACCTCCTTCAAGAGCGGCAATACGTTTTTCGAACACATCGGTGGTAGGGTTCATTATACGGGTGTAGATGTTGCCGAATTCCTTTAACCCGAAAAGGTTTGCCGCATGTTGGGCATCATTAAACAGGTACGAAGTGGTTTGATAAATGGGTACAGCCCTCGAATTTGTTGTTGGGTCCACTTCCTGACCGGCATGCAATTGCAGTGTTTCAAATTTTAAATCAGACATAGTTTTTAGAATTTATAGGTTAATAAATAAAAAAATCATCCTATTCCGCTGCGTTGACGCACCGGTATCTGATTTAATTCTGAATTTTAAGCTTTGTGGAATTTGATAAGATGTACAGATATGATGCGTCAACGAGACTTATGCCATAGACATTCGTCCCATCATCATACCTGTAGAGGTAGTGAAGGAAGTTCCGCGGGTACTTATTGCGGCAACCAGTGAATTAATATTTGTGGTTGTATTCTTCATTCAATGTATTATTCGTTTGCAAATATGGATAACTTTATCCAAAATGCAAACAGTTTGATGATTTTTTTTAAAAAAAACGAATGATTTTTCTCAGAAAGGTGTCAAAAAGATACAAACAATAAAAAATTATAGCATTATGAAAAAGTTAGGATTTACGTTGTTAATGGTTTTAGGGTTTATCTTTAGCTACCAAAACCTTCAGGCTCAGGAAAACAACCAGAGTGAAGAATCAAGTCAGGTTATCCAGACTAACCGACCGGGCTTTATCGATAACAATGGTGATGGTATTTGTGACCATTATGATGGAAAACGTCCGGGACAAGGCCTGGGTCCCGGCAATGGATTAGGTCAGGGCAGGAATAACGGAAAAGGGTTAAACCGAAATTCCGGAAACAGGTCTTTCAATGGAAATGGCAATGGCATTCGGAATGGTTCAGGAAAAGGAAACTATGGTCGGCGATTTGGTTTGGCCAATTATGTAGATGCCAACAATAACGGTATTTGTGACAGGATTGAAAACGGAGCAATACTTCAACCTGCCGGAAATACAAATAAAGAAGGTAACTAAACTATTGGTATTTAATGTAACTTTAAAGAAAAAATAATTTGAAAAGAGTTGATGCAGGAGGTTTATTATGAATCTTCTGCATCACTTATCATATCTGTTAACGTTTAATTTAGCTATACCCTAATTATATTGCATGCAGTCATCTCCATCCGAATATGAACTGGTTAAACTGTCAAAGGAAGGCAATATAGAAGCTTTTTCTAAGTTGATTGACTTATACCGACAAAAAGTATTTCAAACTTGTATGGGATTTTTACATAGTAGGGATGATGCAGAGGACCTGACCCAGGATATTTTTATTAAAGTATGGAATTCACTAAAATCCTTTGACGAGCGCTCAACTTTTAGTACATGGCTTTACCGTATCGCTGTTAATAGTGCCATTAATCAGGTTAGAAAAAATAAATTAAGGTCATTTGTTGGGTTAAGTAAAGCGGTGAATGATTTCTCTAACCCCTCAGAAAATGCAGATCATCGTTTAATGAGGACAGAGGTTAAACAGGAAATTAAAGAAGCAATAGGCCGTTTAAAAATTAATCAAAGAAAAGCTTTTATTTTGGTTTATTACCAGGAATTAAGCATCAAAGAAGTTGCTTCTGTAATGAAAATTTCACCAAAGGCAGCTGAAAGTTTACTTTTCAGAGCCAGAAAGAACTTACAGAAAATGTTGTCACAAAAAACAAATTGACTTTTAATTCAATCTTATAATATCATTCTTCATGAATTGTAAAGAATTTAATAAACTGTTGGCTTTACCGGAAAGAGAGCAGAAAAACATTACGAAGGATATGCAAAAACATATGGAAGAATGCCCTTCGTGCCATGCTGCATATGAACAATTTCTAAAATTATTTCAATATATATCTGAAGAGAAATCCGAAAAAATTTCCCCTTTCATTACCACTCGTGTAATAGCGAAAATTGAGCGTAGAACCAATAGAGAAAGGCAAATGAAAAGGGTACTTATACCTGTGTTGTCGTTTATTTTTTTGCTGTTAGGTTTTTTTTCAGCCCAAATATTTATCAGCTTAGATACTATTTCTGAAGAATCCGTTGAAATTATTGCTTCGGAATATTATTTATCAGATAATCCGGGAACGTTATTAGAAGAAACATGGCTAAATACCTATCAAAATGAATAAAAAGACGATTATAGTAACCATTCTCATCTTATTAGGCGCCTTTTTGTCAGGATGGTTTATTTATCAATGCTGGAAGCCAAATAACATACCTTCGGGGGAAGCTTCCGGGTCCATATCTTCGTTGAATGAAGATACATCGGGTTCTAATAATATATCGGCCGGAACCGGGTATTACAGAATGATAAATCTATTAGGATTTTCGAAGGAACAGTCTGTTAATTTTTTGCAGACAGAGGGGCAGTATCGTCAAAAAATGACCGAATATATAAATCGGCTCGACAGTATAGATTTAGCTATCATCCGGGAAATACAAAAGGAAAAACCGGATAAAAATCAATTGGATTCATTGGCTTATCAATCCGGTAAAATTCAATATGCTCTAAAAAAAGCTACCTATGAACATTTCATTCAAATTAAAAATTTATGTACCCCGAAACAACAGGAACGCTTTATGGAGGTGATTTCAGAAATAGGTCAATATCGTCGTGGTCAGGGACGAGGCGAAGGACGTGGAAATGGAAAAGGTAAAGGTTGGAGGAATAGAAATAGATAGGGTGGTTTAATATTGAATCTGTTTATCTACATTAAAATAGCTACAAAAATTTTATTTTTTATTGTATTGAATTTGGTATAAATAAAGTAAAAGAAATGGTCTGATTAAAACTATTCATTAATTTTGTGGACTTCAGGACTAAAAATATATAAGCTGATGCAGAGAACTAAGGTAGCCGATCTGTTAAGGTCGAACGAAATTGGAAAAACATTTACGGTAAAAGGTTGGGTGAGAACCCGTAGAGGAAATAAAAAAGTAAATTTTGTAGCTCTGAATGATGGTTCAGGAATTAACAACCTTCAAATAGTTGTTGATATGGACCAATTTGATGAGGCTTTAATTCGCCGGATTACAACCGGTGCTGCCTTATCGGTTGAAGGTGAATTGAAGGAATCGTTGGGGTCCGCACAAAAGGTGGAATTACATGCCCGAAAGATAGAGGTATTAGGTGATTGTGACCCGGAGAAATATCCCTTGCAACCCAAAAAACATTCCCTTGAATTTTTGAGGGAGATAGCTCACCTTCGATTCCGTACCAATACCTTTGGTGCTATTACAAGGATAAGACATGCCATGATTTTTGCGGTGCATCAGTTCTTCAATCAAAAAGGCTTTTATAATATTCATACACCTATTATTACTGCTTCAGATGCAGAAGGTGCGGGAGAAATGTTTCAGGTTACGACCTTAGACCTGGAGAATCCGCCACGTAATGAAGAAAATAAAATAGATTATTCTAAAGATTTTTTTGGAAAGCCTACTAATTTAACTGTTTCCGGTCAATTGGAAGGCGAACTGGCGGCGTTGGCAATGTCGGAGATTTATACTTTTGGGCCAACTTTTAGAGCAGAAAATTCTAATACTTCGCGACATCTGGCAGAGTTCTGGATGATTGAGCCCGAAATGGCTTTTTATGATTTAAATGATAATATGGACCTGGCTGAGGAATTCCTTAAATACCTTATTCAATATGCCTTGGATCATTGCATGGAAGATCTTCAGTTTCTGAGCAAACGCCTACAGGAGGAAGAAAAAAACAAAAAAGCCTCTGAGCGCTCAATGGAACTTATCGAAAAGCTAAAATTCGTTCTGGAGAATCAATTTGTAAGGCTAACATATACAGAGGCCATCAATATATTAGAAAATTCTAAGCCCAATAAGAAAGGTAAATTTCAATATCCCATTCAGGGGTTTGGAACAGATCTTCAATCGGAGCATGAGCGGTATTTGGTGGAGAAACATTTTAAAAAGCCAGTGATTTTGACTGACTATCCTAAAGAAATTAAGGCTTTTTATATGAAGCTAAATGAAGATAACAAGACGGTGCGGGCTATGGATGTTTTGTTTCCTCAAATAGGTGAAATTATTGGCGGTTCTCAGAGAGAAGAAGACTATGGAAAATTGGTTCAACGAATGAGGGAAATGAATATTCCGGAAGAAGAGATGTGGTGGTTTTTAGATACCCGAAGATTTGGTTCTGTCCCGCATAGTGGGTTTGGTCTTGGTTTTGAGCGGTTAATGTTATTTGTGACAGGAATGACCAATATAAGGGATGTAATTCCTTTCCCGCGTACACCTAAAAATGCTGAATTTTAATCTTTATTATTTTGTAAAAGGAAAGTTTGTGGAATACCTGAGAATATTTAAGTGTTTTTGGAGAGATTATGATTCAGTTCTTTAAAATGTCTATGATGTTTTCTGAATTGTCCAAATTACTGTATTTTTGTAATAGACCAACAGGTTAAAAACGGGAAAAGGGAATGTTAAAACAGAGTTTACAGCAAAAACTATTACAGAAATTATCTCCTCTTCAGATACAGGTTATTAAGCTTTTGGAGATTCCTACTACCCAACTTGAGCAACGCATAAAGGAAGAGTTGGAAAAAAATCCCGTGCTCGAATTGGAAGGGGAATCTCGTGATTCTGAAGAAGAAGAGGAACCGGTTGCTGAAAACGACAATGAAAAAGATGAAATGTCTATTGATGAGTATATTCAAAATGAAGACATTCCCGCCTATAAATTAAGTGCCCGTAACTTTTCAAAAGATGATAAGCAAGAGGATGTTCCTTTTTCTTCGGGAACGACCTTTCATGAGCACCTCATCTCTCAAATGGGTTTACGTATTCTAAGTGAGCGCCAGGCTTTGATTGCTGAATACATCATTGGCAACATTGATGAGGACGGATATTTACGAAGAGAAATCGATGAAATCATTGATGATATTGCCTTTTCTCAGAACGTTGAAATTGAGGAGGTAGAGGCACTAGAAGTTCTCGAAATAGTACAGGATTTTGACCCCCCTGGAGTAGGTGCCCGTGATTTACGAGAGTGTTTAATGCTTCAGCTTAAGAGAAAAGATTTGAATGATCCGCTTATACAAAAAGCGTTTCATCTGATAAAGCACCATTTTGAGGAGTTTACCCGGAAGCATTATGATAAGATTGAAAAAAGAATGCACCTGGAAACGGGTGAACTAAAGGCTATTCTTGATGAAATTTTGAAGCTTAACCCAAAACCCGGGAGTTCATATAGTAATCCGGTTACCAAAACTATACAACACATAATCCCCGATTTTATTCTTGATATTGAAGATGGGAAACCAAAGCTTTCTCTTAACAATCGGAATGTTCCTGAGCTCAGAATAAGCCATACTTATTCCGAAATGTTTGAGGATTATCAGGCCAATAAAAAGAATCAAAGCAAGGAACAAAAAGAGGCATTGATGTTTGTCAAACAAAAGCTGGATTCTGCTAAATGGTTTATCGATGCCATAAAACAGCGTCAGCAAACATTAATGACCGTTATGCAGGCCATTGTGGATTATCAATATGAATATTTCCTTGAAGGGGATGAAACAAAACTAAAACCAATGATACTGAAAGATATTGCTGACAGAACCAATCTTGATATCTCAACAGTATCCAGGGTTTCGAACAGTAAATATATTCAAACACATTTTGGTATTTTCCCGCTTAAATTTTTCTTTTCTGAAGGCCTGCAAACTGATTCCGGTGAGGAGGTATCTACCCGTGAAATTAAACGAATTCTTCAGGATTGTATAGAAAATGAGGACAAAAGAAAACCCCTTACTGACGACAAGCTGGCTAAAATATTGCAAGAAAAATCTTACAACATTGCACGTCGCACGGTCGCTAAATACCGGGAACAATTGAACATTCCTGTGGCTCGCCTCAGAAAAGAATTGCAATGAAACGAGCATGACCAAGAAGATTTGTCACAATAAGAACATGTATAAATTTAAGTCATGCGAGTTCCATCCGGCCAATAACTTAGATAAATTTTATACGGATGAAACGAGCATGGCGACTTTTGCCACAAAAGAACATGTATAAATGACAAAGGCAGAAGTGCACAGGCAGCATAAGTTTTTAGTGATTAGTCATTAGTCAACAAGTGGTTAGTGTTAAATAACTAATGACTAACCACTAATGACAACCTTTAAGAAGCAATATATCAATGAGGTAAGCAAAATTTATACTGATGAAAGTGAGAAATTAGTTTGGTAGTTGAGTCTCTCTTTTTACTGTGTTATATTTGTCAAAAAGTATTCTTTTATTAGGCTATATTATTTTTACGAATCCAATATGGAGTGGAGTTCCGACAATATGAATGGTTTTCCATTAAATTTCGCGCAAATTCCATTCGGCCAATGAGTTAAATAAATTATATACGAATGAATGAGGCGTTTAAGTAAAATACTCTCCTACTTATTTCACCCAATGTTAATGCCCTCTTTGGGGACATTTTTTATTCTGAATGTTGTACCTCATCATTCATTGTTACCTTTTTCTATAAAGCGAATTGTATATATTGTAGTTTTTGCATCAACATGTTTATTGCCATTATCCCTTCTTCCATTATTTTTACAAACCAAAGTTATTAAGAGCTTCGAAATGGAGACTTCCCGGGAGCGTATAGCCCCTGCTTTGTCTTCGGCGATTTTCTTCTTTTTGGGGTATTTTCTTCTTTTTCGGCTTAATATTTCATCTTTGATCGAATCATTTTTGTTGGCTTCCTTTTTTGCAGTAATACTTTCATCAGTGATTTCTATCTACTGGAAGATTAGTTTGCATGCTCTTGCCATAGGTGGAGTAACCGGTTTGATTTTGGCCTTAATATTCCGTTATGGAATAGACCTTTTACTTTTACTTTCCATAATGGTCCTGATATCCGGAATAGTAGCCACTGCTCGTCTTTATTTAAAGGCTCATACCCCATTGCAGGTTTTTATTGGGTATCTTGTTGGTTTAGGGGTAGTTTTGCTGAGTCTTTTATACGTTTTTTAATTCTTTTATTGTTGATATTTTTAAATTGGTAGCAGTATTTTGAACCGTTTTGATAATCTCTGCCTAAAAAGCAGTTTTTAAATGAACTGGGTTTAAAACCCGAATTTTATTAAAATTGGTAATTAATACTAAGACCCGAGATGTTCAGGAAGTTTTACGTTTTTGGACTTCTGGTCAACCTTACTGTTTCTTCTTTTACTCAGGCTTATGAATTTCCTTCACCATCCACCAAGGCTCTGGGACTTTCCGGTGCCAGTGACTCCACTGCCTGGGCATTATTTTCCAATCCTGCTGGTATTTATCATTTTAATAAGGTTGTAACAGGGATTGGATATCATAATGCTTATCAATTGAAAGCATTAAGTGCTCAATCGGCTTTTTGTATTATCCCCTCTTCCTTAATTAAATTAGGATTAGCGTATTCAAAATACGGGGAAAATCTTTATAACATTCAAAATTTGAGTGCAACGTTTGCCCGGGCCCTTTCACCCGACCTGCAATTTGGCTTTAGATTCGAGTATTTCCTAAGACGAATTCAAAATCATTCAAAAGTAGGGGCGTTGATTGTAGATGCGGGTTTTCGATATAAAGCTTATCATAATGTTGATGTGGCGGTGTCCGTAAACAATCCAGCCAGGCAAGGCTTTGCCGATGAATATAACGAACAGATTTTACCAACCTCAATAGCCGTTGCTTGTATTTCCAAATTGTCAGATGAATTCTACTTGACGTTGGATATTCTACAACGCTCAGATTATTCAACTATGGTTTACGCTTTTGGGCTGAATGCACAGGTTCACCGAATGGTTGAATTTTGTGGTGCCATTTCTGCAAAACCTCTGCGGTTGGCTATTGGAACAAATATTAGCTGGAATAATATTGAAGTTAAGATTGCCGGGAATCACCATGATACTTTAGGATTAAGTACTAATGTTGGGATTACCTATTGCTTTGGTGGCAGTAAAGGTAAATAGGCATGAATTGAGCATGTCGCCTTTTGCCACAGGAACATGTATAAAAATAATAGTGGCAGAAGTGCGCATGCTGGAAAGGCCAATAGGCCAATAGGTTAATAGGCCCAATAGGTCGTTAGATAAGGAGATTGAATGGATTGAAGAGATTGGTGAGATTGGCGTGATAAATAGACTAATCACTAAAAACTAACGACTAACCACTAATGACTACTTTTAATAACCAATATATCAATGAAGTAAGTAAATTATATACGGATGAAACGAGCATGGCGGCTGTTGCCACAAAAGGACATGTATAAACTTTATTAAGCCATGTGAGTTCCATTCGGCCAATGAGTTAAATAAATTATATACGAATGAAATTGAGTTTAACAATTGTAGAAATTTCATTGGTATTTTTAGTTGTTCTGTTTAACCCATCGGTTTATTCGCAAAATGTTACAGAAATACAACGGTGGGCCGAGGATTTAGTCGTTGAATATGCTGCCGACGCCGATGAGGATGATTTAATATTACTGATTGAAGATATTCTTGATTTATTTAATAATCCTATAAATATTAATACAGCAGAGCGTGAAGATTTGGAGCGGATCTTTTTTTTGAGTGATTGGCAAATTGAGAATATTTTATTTAAAAGATATGTAAATGGGCCCTATTTATCCATTTATGAGCTACAGGCTGTTGAAGGACTAGATATTGAAATCATTAAAAACCTTGAACCTCTTATTTATTTTGGATCTGCTGAACCAAAGCTCTCATCTTTAAAAATTTGGGGTGATCTTTTTTTAAGAGGCTTTTACACTCTTGAGAAGGCCGAGGGCTATAAGCCTGATGAAGAGGGTAATATTCCCTATTTGGGAAGTCCCCTGGATTTTTATCAAAGATTGAATATAAAGAGTAATCGTGGTATTGAAGCAGGAATGGTAGCAAAAAAAGATGCAGGAGAACCAATGTTCTCGAAAGGGATAAATACATTTGACTTATTTTCTGGATATGTGCATTATAAATTTCAAAATTGTTGGATAAAAGAGGTGGGTATTGGACGTTATCAGATGAGTGCAGGACAAGGATTGGCTGTCCAAACAGGGTTCCCGCAGCTTAAAAGTTCCTTCGCCGTGACCAATAGAAATCGGCGACCTGGATTTCGTTGTTCTCTGTCGGCGGCTGAGTCTTCAGGTTTAAATGGGGCTTATCTTACAATGGGGCGAAATAATCTATTTATATCCCCCTTCTTTTCGATGAATAGAAGAGATGGAAGAAATAATTCAGATAGTTGTTTTTCTGGTTTCAAAGAGGATGGTTTACATCGTACCAAAACTGAACTGGAACAACGTCATAATATTCAAGAATTTATTACAGGCGGGAGAATCTCCTACTATGGTAAACAATTAAATCTGGATGTGGGGCATCTAAATTATCACCTTAATAAAGCGCTTTGCCCCAACCTTGAACCTTACAATAAGTTTTACTTTAGTGGAACAGATAACCAAAACAGTTGGATATCTTATGTTTCAGGATTTCAAAAATGTATTTTATATGGGGAGGTTGCTTTTGATGATTTTTCTCATCTTGCCTTATACCAGGGAATGAGTTGGAATGCTGCTTCGGGTTTCACATTGGCGCTGAATTATAGAAGAATTCCGGTTCGTTACCAGGCGCCATTAGCAGGGCCAATGACAGAGAGTAGTAGTTTTTCCGGAGAAACCGGCTTCTATACCGGAATAACATGGGAGTTCCCCTTTTTTACCGTGTCATCTTATTTCGATTATTTTAAGTTTAATTGGGTTAAGTATGGTATTGATGCCCCTTCTTCGGGTTTTGATTGGATGACTAATATTCAATCGGGTAATAGTGAAAGAAACTGGCATATAAAATTTCGGTATAAAGAAAAACCGCAAAATACTCAGTTTAATACCAATGAAAATACCGTTTTTAAACAACAAATAAATCTGATAAAATGTCAATATCGCCAAAATATTGCTGCTTATTGGCAATTTACTACCCTCCTCCAATGGCAACTGGTTAGAGGGGATACTTTAAATGAAAAAGGAAATCTTATATCGCAGGATCTTAAATGGTGGAATCAAAAAGAAAACCTAACCATTACAGCGAAGTGGGCACTATTTAATACAACCGATTATCTTTCCCGATTGTATGTTTACGAACCAGATGTATTATATTCTCTTTCGGTTCCTGCCTATTACGGTAAAGGTTGCCGCTACCTCATGTTACTAAATTACAAAGCCACCAAAAAAGTCCACCTATGGTTTCGGTGGGCCAGGTGGCATTATTTCGACAAAGAAGAAATTGGAAGTGGAAACCAATTGATTCGTTCCAATAAAAAGACAAATATTACCTTACAATTAAGAATAAAGTTTTGACAGAATCTGTCCTCGCCTCATAAATTTTAATTGCCTACTTCAGAAATAAATTTTATCCTAACCATTCTGATATCTTCTTCCGAATACTCATCCTCACCTAACTCTTCTAACGCTACATTGATATCGTCGGTTTCGGCATCTTCCTTAAAATAATAAAAGATATCATCGCGGTGTTCTTCATCCATCACCTGATTGATGTAATAATCGATGTTTACTTTTGTTCCGGAATAGACAATAGATTCAATTTCCTTAAGAAGTTCAAGTAGGTCAATACCTTTTGACTCAGCAATGTCATCAAGTGATATCTGGCGGTCAATACTTTGAATAATAGATACCTTAAACTTACTTTTATTGGCCACGGTTTTGACCACCATGTCCATCGGTCTTTCTATCTCGTTTTCTTCGACGTGGCGTTTAATGAGCTTAACGAATTCACTACCATATCTTTTGGCTTTTCCTGCTCCAACACCCGGCATATTTTGCAACTCTTCAAGAGTTATGGGATAATAGGTAGCCATAGCCTCTAGAGAAGTATCCTGAAAGATTACAAAAGGAGGAAGCTTTTTCTCTTTGGAAATCTTTTTTCTCAAATCTTTCAGCATAGAAAAAAGAGTATTGTCAAGAGCTGCTGTTCCGCCAGCTGAGAGGGATTCCTGTTCCATCTCATCAAAATCGTGATCGCGGGTAAGCCGAATCTGATATGGCTTTTCAAGATATTGATGACCTTTATCGGTTAATTTAAGCAGGCCATAGTTTTCAATGTCCTTAGATAATAAGCCGGCTACAAGAGCTTGACGAATAACGGCTAGCCAGAACTTTTCATCTTCATCATCTCCACATCCGAAAATATCTAATTCATGATGGTGATATGATTTTATAACGCTTGTAACTTTACCTGTTAAAATGTCTACAATATGCTCTGTTTTAAAGCGCTCCTTAACTTCTTTAACAACATTCAGTACTTTTAAAATGTACTCTTCTCCGTCAAATTGTTCTTTTGGATTCAGACAATTATCACAGGCACCGCAATTTTCTTCAGTATAGGATTCACCAAAATAATGGAGAAGTGTTTTTCTTCTACATAAAGAAGATTCGGCATAGGCCACGGTTTCGAGAAGGAGTTGTTTCCCGATTTCCTGCTCGGCCAGGGGTTTGCCCTGCATGAACTTTTCCAGCTTTTGAATGTCTTTATAGCTGTAAAAGGCAATACATTTTCCTTCGCCACCGTCTCTCCCGGCTCTTCCGGTTTCCTGGTAATAGCCTTCAAGGCTTTTAGGAATGTCATAGTGGATTACCATTCTGACGTCGGGTTTATCTATTCCCATTCCGAAAGCTATGGTAGCCACGATGACATCAATTTCTTCCATCAGGAATTTATCCTGATTCTTGCTTCGGGTGGCAGCATCCATCCCGGCATGATAAGCAAGGGCTTTAATGCCATTCACAACGAGCGTTTCGGCTAGTTCTTCTACCTTTTTTCTGCTTAAACAATATATGATGGCAGATTTTCCGGGATTATCCTTTAATATCTTAATGATTTCCCTTGTGGCATTAACTTTTGGACGTACTTCATAATATAAGTTGGGACGATTAAAGGAAGACTTAAAAACGCGGGCATTCAACATGCCAAGATTTTTCTGAATATCATGTTGAACTTTAGGCGTAGCAGTAGCGGTAAGGGCAATAACAGGTGCTTCCCCAATCTCATTTATTATGGGGCGAATTCGCCTGTATTCCGGTCTGAAATCGTGGCCCCATTCCGAAATACAGTGAGCTTCATCCACCGCATAAAAAGAGATTTTAACTTGCTTCAGAAACTGAATATTCTCTTCCTTCGTTAGTGACTCAGGCGCAACATACAATAGCCGGGTCCTTCCTGCTATTACATCCTCTTTAACTTTTTGAATGGCTGATTTTGTTAATGAGGAGTTTAAAAAATGGGCGATGCCGTCATCTTCACTAAAACTACGCATGGCATCGACCTGGTTTTTCATTAAGGCGATGAGGGGTGAGATAACGATTGCAGTTCCCTCTAATATTAATGCAGGAAGTTGATAGCAAAGAGACTTTCCCCCTCCGGTGGGCATTAATACGAATGTGTCATTCCCGGCGAGAACATTTTTAATAATTTCTTCCTGGTTTCCTTTGAACGTATCGAAACCAAAATGCTTTTTTAAATACCTTTTTAGGTCAACCTGCTTTGTCATAACAAAATCTAACTATTTCACAATATCCTTCACAATATCAGATTGATGAAATTTATTTTTTTGCGGAACCTCCAAAACCAACAAAATTAATAGTTATTTATAAATACCGAACAAAAATCTGATATTTTATGTCCCTAAAATTTGTTTTAGATCAGCTGTTTTTATGCTTGATGTAAATAATAGAGAGTTGTTGGCAATCTTTTTTGACCACTAATAACCCTTTTTTAGGTTATGGGAGTTAAAATATACTGAAGGTATAAAATAGCTAAAGCAAAAACAAATAATTTAGAAAGTGTTTTTATCTTCGTACGATAAATTTCAATTTAAAGAGGTTCATTAACTTTAAAATCTTGTTATTGGGGTATGAGTGAAAAGAGCCAAGCCGAAATGTCATTTCTTGAACATCTTGAAGAATTGCGCTGGCATTTGGTTAGATCATTAATTTACATTTTTATTTTTGCCGTATTAGCCTTTGTATTTAAGCGGATTGTTTTTGATGTTATATTGCTGGGTCCCAGTAAACCCGATTTTTTTACCAATAGAATTCTTTGTGACTTGGGCAATGATTTAGGTATGCCTTCCCTATGCATTAACCAGAAAGCCATATCACTTCAAAATATTAATATGACCGGACAATTCACAATCCATTTATGGATTTCTTTTTTGGCTGGTATTATTGCTGCATTTCCTCTTATTTTTTGGGAATTTTGGCGCTTTGTTAAACCTGCTCTCTATAAAGAAGAAATTGAACAAAGTAGAGGTGCCATTTTTTTTGCATCCATTCTTTTTTCATTAGGTATTTTGTTTGCGTATTATTTGATATGCCCTTTATCCGTTCATTTTTTGAGTAATTACAAAGTGAGTGAGCAAGTTGATAATATCGTAAATCTTGGATCATATATTAATACCGTTTCATCCATTATTCTGGCCAGCGGCATTTTATTTGAATTGCCGATGTTTATTTACTTTATGAGTAAGGTAGGGTTGGTGACATCAGAGACATTAAAAAAATATCGCCGTCACTCTGTTGTGGTTACATTGGCTTTAGCCGCAATTATTACTCCGCCTGATGTCATAAGCCAAATTATGGTTTGTTTACCTCTTATATTATTGTATGAAGCGGGCATTATTATTGCAAGAGGTGTTGAGAGTAAGCGAGAAAAAACTTTAGCACCTCAAAAATAATTTTAAAGTTAGGTAATGTATGGAAGAACATAAGATGCGATTATATACTAATAACTTAGTTAAAAAATATCGGAACCGTACAGTTGTTAAAGGAGTTTCGGTCGAAGTTAAGCAAGGCGAAATTGTAGGGCTGTTAGGACCTAACGGTGCAGGGAAAACCACTACCTTTTATATGATTGTTGGTTTGATTAAGCCCAATGGTGGTGAAATTTATCTTGATCAGGATGTTATTACCAATGAACCGGTTTATAGAAGAGCTCAAAAAGGTATTGGGTATTTGGCGCAGGAGGCCAGCGTTTTTAGAAAACTTAGTGTAGAGGATAATATCCGATCGGTACTCGAAATGACCAACTATCCCAAAGATTATCAAAAGCAACGATTGGAAGAATTGATTAATGAATTTGGGTTAGGACATATTAGAAAAAGTTTAGGGATTCAACTTTCGGGCGGTGAACGTAGACGAACCGAAATCGCCAGAGCATTGGCTATAAACCCTAAATTTATTCTGCTTGATGAACCTTTTGCAGGAGTCGACCCTATTGCCGTTAGAGATATCCAGGAAATTGTTGCGAAATTAAAGTATAAAAATATTGGGATATTGATTACCGACCACAATGTACATGAAACGCTTTCGATTACCGACCGTGCTTACCTTTTGTTTGAAGGTAAAATTTTAAAGGCCGGAACAGCTGAAGAATTGGCGGAAGACCCGGATGTCAGACGCGTTTATTTAGGTGATGATTTTGAGTTACGCCGTAGAAATTTTCAATCATCAGAAAGTTTATAGGCACTTTTTTATAAAGAATTTTGGAAAAGGTCAAAAAAATAACGAAATTTGCACCGCAATTTGCGGACGTGGCGTAATTGGTAGCCGCGCTAGATTTAGGATCTAGTGCCGAAAGGCGTGTGGGTTCGAGTCCCTCCGTCCGCACTCAAAAGCCGCCTCGGGTAATTTTACCTTTGGGCGGTTTTTTATATCATTAAGCAGTAAAAAAGACGTTAATTTTCTCAAAAACCGATGTAGCACTATATAACTTTTTGGCAACTTGTAAATGCTTCATTATCTTTGCAATCGTTTTTGTGCTTTTAATATTTCATCACCTTATAACACCTTTGGGATATAATTACTGAATGGTGTTATGCAGTAAATGTTGGATTGATTTCCGATGCGAAATCTTCCGGGTATTAAAGGTCCATGAAAGGTCTTAACAAACAAAAAAAATTCACATGAACATTGAGAAAGAGCAAATTGATGATTTGAATGCTGTGGTACACATCACTGTCCAGAAAGATGATTATGAACCACGCGTTGAGAAAGTCCTGAAGGACTATCGAAAAAAAATAAACATGCCGGGTTTCCGTCCCGGGCATGTGCCGGCTAGCCTCGTTAAAAAAATGTATGGGAAAGCTGTCTTGGCTGATGAAATCAATAAACTGGTATCAGAAAATTTATCGAAATATATTGTTGAAAACAATTTAGATATTCTGGGTGAACCCCTCCCTTCCGAAAAACAACAAACTATTGATTTTGATCAGGACGAGCAGTTTAAGTTTTCTTTTGATATGGGGTTAAGCCCCGAAGTGGAGGTGAAACTTTCCAAACGGGAAAAATTGCCCTACTATGTCATTGAAGTTACCGATGATATGGTAGACGGTCAGAAAAAAAACATAATTAGCCGTTTTGCCACCATTGAAAAATGTGAAAAGGCAGATGAAAGCAGCATGCTTAAGGGTGATTTGGCTCAGCTCGATCAAAATGGTGCTGAATTAGATGAAGGTATTAAGGTTGAAGATGCTATTTTGGCTGTTAATATTATAAAATCAGAAGATGCCAAGACCAAATTGTTGGAAGCAAAAGTAGGTGATGATGTTGTATTTGAACTTAATAAAGCGCTTCCAAATGAGACTGAGCTGTCTTATCTTCTGAAAATCTCTAAAGAAGAGGCTAAAAATGTAAAGGGTGAATTTAAATTCAAAGTAAAAGAGATTACCAAATATGTTGATCCTGAATTAAATCAGGAATTATTTGATAAGATCTTTGGTCCCGATAAAGTTTCAAATGAAGAAGAGTTTACTACTCAGGTTAAGAAGGATTTAGAAGATTCATTGAAGCTGGAGTCTGAATACAAATTTTCTCTTGATGCAAAAGAAAAACTCATGGGGAAAGTAGATGTTAAATTCCCTGAAGAGTTTTTAAAACGATGGTTAAAAGCAAATTCCAAGGATAAGGATGGTAACCCCCTTTCTGATGAGCAGATTGATGAGGAAATGCCACGTTTCCTTGAAGATTTAAAATGGCAAATTATCCGGAACCAACTGGTAAAAGACAATAATCTGAAGGTTGAACAACAAGATATTATTGATTTTGCCAAGAAGTCAGCGAGGCTTCAGTTTATGCAATATGGATTGAATAATATACCCGAAGAATATCTTGAAAATTATGCAATGGATATGCTTAATAATGAAGAGCAGCGCCGCAATATGGCGGAAGGAGCCATGCATGATAAGGTTATGGAATTTGTTAAGGAAGCTATCAAGATAGATACAAAAGAGGTTTCGCGGGAAGAGTTCAATGAACTTTTGGAATCCAAAAAAAATAAAAAATAGGAACGGGATATCCCGTGTGAGTAGGCCGGAATATATCATTTGCCGGTAAGTCAATTGAAGTTGTTGTCAGACTTCGTTTGGCAAGGATTGAATAAATAAAGAGTTTCTAATATTAACCTGAAAATATTTCCATTTGAGGACAAACATTTCATTGCCTCAATGGTTATGTTTTCAGGTTAAAATGTTAGTAGACGTTATTAATAAAAATATTTCTAACTTAGCAACCTTGTAAAACACAAATAACAGGTAAACTATGATTGATCCAAAAGATTTTCAAAAATATGCAACCAAACATCGTGGCATTAACAGCTTAGTGTTGGATAAATATACTTCCATTACAAATAGTTATATTTCTCCCACGATTATAGAAGAAAGGCAATTAAATGTTGCCAGCATGGATGTATTTTCACGTTTAATGATGGACCGCATCATCTTTTTGGGGGTTCCCATCGATGATTATGTGGCTAATATAATACAAGCCCAGTTGCTTTATCTGGATTCAGTTGATTCCACGAAAGATATCAGCATCTATTTTAATACTCCCGGTGGGTCTGTTCATTCCGGTCTGGGAATATATGATACAATGCAATTTATTTCTTCCGACATACAGACTATCTGTACCGGGATGGCTGCCTCTATGGGTGCTGTTCTTTTGACTGCCGGGACAAAAGGAAAACGTTCTGCCCTTAAACACTCCAGAGTAATGATCCATCAGCCTATGGGGGGGGCTCAGGGACAGGCAACCGACATTGAAATTACAGCAAGAGAAATTCTTAAGCTGAAAAAGGAACTTTATGAAATTCTTGCTGAGCATACAGGTAATTCATATAAAAAAGTTGAAAAAGACGCTGATCGCGACTATTGGATGACGGCTGAAGAAGCTAAAAAATATGGCATGATCGATGAGGTACTTGTGCGGACGAAGAAAGAAAAGGAAGAAAAATAATAAAACAGGCCGAATGTGACCTCTAAAGGAATTAAACAGAAAGGAAATTAATGTATGGATAAATGTTCATTTTGCGGACGCCCCAGGAAAGATACTAACCTATTGGTGGCTGGAATTTCAGGTCATATATGTGATAGCTGTATTGAACAGGCCTATTCTATTCTTGAAGAAGAAGTTAAAAAAAAGAGTGCCTTTAATGTTGATGAAATACAAATCTTAAAACCAGCAGAGATTAAAGCCTTTTTAGACCAATATGTTATTGGTCAGGAAGAGGCTAAAAAATACTTGTCGGTTGCCGTCTATAATCATTATAAAAGATTAATGCAAAAAGACGATGATGATGAGGTAGAAATAGAAAAATCAAACATCATTCTTGTAGGTGAGACAGGAACCGGTAAAACCCTGCTTGCTCGCACCATTGCCCGGATGCTTCATGTCCCATTTACAATTGTTGATGCTACGGTTTTGACCGAAGCCGGATATGTGGGCGAAGATATTGAAAGTATTTTGAGCCGTCTTCTTCAGGCGGCTGATTACAATGTTGAAGCAGCCGAAAAAGGAATTGTTTTTATCGACGAAATAGATAAAATTGCCAGAAAGAGTGACAATCCGTCCATTACACGGGATGTTTCGGGAGAGGGTGTTCAGCAAGGGCTGCTGAAACTTCTTGAAGGTTCTGTGGTGAATGTTCCGCCTCAAGGTGGACGAAAACATCCTGACCAAAAGATGATTCCGGTTAATACCAAAAACATCCTGTTTATTTGTGGAGGTGCTTTCGACGGTATTGAGCAAAAAATTGCCCGTCGTCTCAATACCAATGTAGTAGGCTACTCTGCCAATAAGGATAAAGAACGCATCGATGAGAAGAACCTGCTACAGTATATTTCACCTCAAGATTTGAAAGCGTACGGATTAATCCCTGAAATTATAGGTCGTTTGCCCATATTAACCTATCTAAATCCGTTGGACAGAAAGGCTTTGCGAAGGATTCTTGTTGAGCCTAAAAACTCAATTATAAAGCAATACAAGAAACTATTCGCCATTGATGGGATTGAATTGGAGTTTTCGAAGGAAGTATTGGATTACATTGTTGACAAAGCAATAGAATTTAAGCTTGGAGCACGTGGATTACGGTCAATTTGTGAAACTATTATGATTGACCACATGTTTCATACACCCTCCAAAAACTCAAAAAAACTTACTATTACACTTGATTTTGCCATAGAAAAAGTTGAACATACTAATTTAAGGAGACTTAAAGCAAGTTGATTTTAATGGTGAAATTTCAAAATATTAAGGGCGACTCATTTTATTGGTCGCCCTTTAGTTTTCTCTTTGCTTCCAATTGATTTGTCAAGCCAATCAAATTTTGGGTAATTAAAACTCAACCGGCTGCAATATCATTCCTCTATCCTTATTTCATGGGTTAATTCCATTGCTTTTTTATAAACCGCCGATACGCCGCAATATTTTTCATCCGATAAATTAACAGCCTTTTCAATTTTTTCTTTAGGCAAATCCTTCCCCTTAAAAATATAAATTACATGCATTTTGCTGTAATGTTTGGGATGTTCTTCGGTCATATCTGCCTCCACTCGTACTTTAAAGTCTTCAATTTCTACGCGCATTTTTTTTAGAATGGAAACAACGTCCATGGCAGTACAGCCGGCCAAGGCAAGAAGCATCAGTGGTTTAGGACGCACTCCTTTATCTTCTCCACCTACCGAAGGATCGGCATCAAGTACAATTTTGTGGCCGCTCATATCGGCCTCAAAAGACATTTTTCCTGTCCAATTAAGGTCTAATGTAGATTTCATATTTTAAAAATTTATGGTTTTCTGGATGAAATTAAAAAATTTAATAGTCTGAAGAATGAAACGAGCATGGCAGCTTTTACTACCAAAGAGCATGTATAAATTTGACTAAGCCATGCGAGTTCCATCAGGCCAATGAATTAGGTAAATTATATACTTATGAAATAAATAGCCATCAATTAAGATGGCAATGTATGCAAATTTAGTTTAATTAATCATTCAAAATTCTTTATTTACTCGGGACTTAAGCAAAGAAATATAACTTTCAAATCTTTAACGGAGTTTCCCTAATTTTTGTTCGGGAAAGTATTTTAAGAGAAGGTGTGAAACTATAGAAGCTTGGAGTCTTAATTTTTTGCAATTTTATTGGTCTCTCTACTGTTTTTTAAGGTTAATGACCTTATATTTATTTTAATCATATTATTAACCTTAAAATGTTGTAATATGGCTGTAAAATTTTAGGTTATTCAACGGGGTCAACCCGGAGTGCCTGGTGGAGGTGAAAAGAAACATTATGCTATCCCTGTTAGAAAAGGGAAATTTACCACCTCCGAAATGATTAGTAGAATTGAAAAGATTAGTACCGTTAGAGGTGCTGATGTTCATGGTTCCATCTATGGGGCTGTCGATGTATCGATTGTGAGGGCTTGTTGGCCGGACGAAGTGCAGAGCTTGCCGTTCTGGGGTCTTTACGTATCAATTTCAGTTCAGAAAGTAAAGAAAAGGATGAAGATGTAACCTCTGATGCCATTAAACGTGTTAGGGTTATTTTTACCACCGGACTAAGAATTTAGGAGGCTCTTAAAAACGTGAAATTTGAAAAGGAATGATTGGAAAATTCCATGCCTATGTTTTTCACCTTTGATGAGCATGATTTTTCAAATTGGTTTGGAATTTATAGTAGCTTTTTGTCTGCCATTACGTTCTAATAGTAAATTGAGCTAAATGATTTCCTCGGGACTTAATGCAGGAACCACATAAACAACGAATTTAAATATGGACCTTACTAAAACTAAATAACTATATTTGCATAAATTAGAAATAGTGACGTAATACCTTTAGAATATAGCATTCATTTATGGCAATTAAAGCAACTGTTATTTTTACCACCTACAATCAGCCTGAATGGCTCAGAAAAGTTTTATGGGGTTATGAATGCCAGACTGAAAAAAATTTCGAAATTGTTATTGCTGATGATGGTTCGGGAGAAGAAACCCAAAAGGTTATTGACCATTTTAAATCAAATAGTCTTCTTAACATCCAACATGTCTGGCATCCCGATGATGGCTATCAGAAGTGCACTATTTTAAATAAAGCCATTATTGCTTCTCAAAGTGAATACCTGATTTTTACCGATGGTGATTGTATCCCTAGAAAGGATTTTGTTGAGGTTCATCTGAAATATGCTGAATCAGGGTATTTTCTCTCCGGCGGTACTTTGCGTTTACCCCTTTCTTTAAGTAAAAAAATAACTCGCCAAGATGTAATTGAAGAACGCGTCTTTAACCTGAAATGGTTATATACCCACGGATTGCCCCGAACTTTTAAGAGCACCAAACTTTTTAATATATCATGGTATTCTAGTCTATTGAACCGGTTTACGCCCACGAAAGCTTCCTGGAATGGCCATAACTCTTCCGGATGGAAAGCCGATATTGTGGCTATTAATGGTTTTAACGAAACAATGCTTTATGGAGGTCAGGACCGTGAATTGGGCGAACGCCTTATTAACTATGGCATAAAATCAAAACAGATTCGTTATTCCGCTGTTTGTGTTCATTTGGAGCATGGTAGACCGTATAAGACTAAAGAGTCGATTCAACGTAACAAGGCGATTAGGGCGGAGGTGAGAAGAAAAAATCGATTTTGGATGGATGATGGCATTTCTCGACACTTGAAATAAAGAAGTATGGTTTTTAGCTAATTGAATATGGACTATATAAGTACCCATAAAAATATTTCTGTTGCTTTAATAGAGTTCTATCCCTATCATTCTGAACTTATTTATTCACATCTGCTTTTTTTGAAAAGAAATCACTGTAAAACTATCCTGTTTTGCGATGTACAGAACGCCCGAAAATTGGAAAATTTAGAAGAGTTCGCAACGTTAAAGACTTATAATTTTAAAAAGTTTAGTTCTCTAGTTAAACTTTGGCTTTACCTTTTAAAATCAAAGGTAAATTTTGTGGTCTTTAATACTGCTCAAGGGAATAGGATGCTTAAATTTTCTCTCTTTTGTCTTCCTAGGCGAATTAAAATGGTTGGTATATTGCATAATACAAAAAAAATCGAAACTAGTCTTGGTCAAAAAATAATAAGCAGGAAGGTTAAGAATTATTTTGTCTTAACAAAGTATATGTATGAATTCTTTCCGAAAAAAAAAGGGATAAAAAAAGGATTCATGAGTTGTTGCTATTCGCCGACTTTCGACAAAATTGACTTGCAAAAACCAAATAATGAGATATGGATAACCATTCCGGGATCGGTTGAAAAGAAAAGAAGAGATTATGATTTTCTTTTGAGAGTGGCAAAATGTCCTGATTTCCCTGATTTCATTCGTTTTGTTTTACTTGGTAATTCTTCAAGATTTGAAGGACCAAAATTTATTGAGGAAATACGAAAGAATAACTTAGGGGATAAATTTATATGGTTTGAGGAATTTGTGCCGGAAAAGGTATTTTTTAATTACATGTTGAATTCGGATTATCTTCTTCCTCTTATTCATCCCACAACACCTTCTGTTAAAGATTATTTAAAATATAAAGCTTCCGGCACCTTTATTCAATCGGTTAGTTATTCTATTCCAATGATTTGCCATGAAGTGTTTAATGAGCCCTATTTTAATTTTCCTTCTTTGTTTTACCTATCAGAAAAGGATTTTTTGGATATCGTAAATAATATAAAATCTTATGATTTCAAAGGAAGAATTCAACCCCCCGATTTTGAAATGGATAAGAAATTGTATTGTGATTTCTTATTTAGTACTGACCATTAAATTTTAGACATTTTGGCCTATCAAGCTTTTAAAAATGTGTTTTAGGTTTATAAAATTTTTGAATAGTCAATTTCAGGATTTCTTTTCTTTATGATACTCTTTAGAGTAGGCAATTTCAGAAGTAAGAAAAAATTAGAATAAAACACAGAAGCCGGGATTTAAATTCCGGCTTTTTTATTTACATAAGTTATTCAAGACAGTTATATGTTAATTAAAATTGTTATTATAGGTGCTTTAAGAGCATACCATCCCCATCGGGAAGCCCGTTAGAATTAATAGTATTGCTAAAATGATTTTAAGCAACCTTTGTGACCTCTTGCCCGGCCTGGTACATCCGCCTTCCTATCTCCAATGCGTTGCCCGTATGTATGCCAAAAAATATCCAGAGTATTTCATTC
>NZ_FONA01000031.1 GCF_900112795.1 Thermophagus xiamenensis | reverse complement strand
CTCATGCCAGGCGGTATTTTGAAGCTGCATTGAAAAATGATAAAGAACGAGCCTCTCATGTGCTTAGTCTGATTCAGCTTCTCTATTCTATTGAAGCCATTGCTCGGGATCAAAATTTATCTCATGAGCAAAGACATGCCCTGCGGCTGGAAAAATCACTGCCGGTAATTAATAAAATAGGGACATACATCAACAAACACAAAAGCTCTGTTATACCGAGAAGTCCTTTGGGTAAAGCTTTTGAATATTGCAAAAACCGATGGACAAGTCTGCAAAACTATCTAACCAATGGTATGCTGGAGATAGACAGCAATCCGGTGGAGAACGCCATTCGTCCTCTGGCTTTGGGACGAAAGAACTATCTGTTCGCCGGCTCACACGATGCTGCCAAAAATATCGCTATGTTCTACAGCTTCTTCGGCACTTGCAAGAAACTTGAAATCGATCCTCAAATGTGGTTGAAGTACGTAATGGAAAACATCCATACCACTCCTTCCGAAAATTTCAAAGAACTTTTGCCGCAATTTATTGATAAAAGTGAACTCCAAAAATAAGCATTTGCACGGGTGGATACGACCCAACATAACATTATTTCTTTACGTATCTGAACTATGATTACCGAATTCAGTCAATGATTTATACCGCCAACTGGATTGAGCGGTTACAGCGAGACTTCAGGAGGGAATTGCGTATACGTGGATTTATGCCTAATGAAGAATCTTTTATTGTGTTGATGGCCAAAACGGCAATGGATAAATGTGCATATTTTAGACAATTGCCGGGTTATTGACAGAGATAAAACATTATTCCCTGAAAAGCAGATGGAACATCCTGATTTGATTAATAAAGGAAGTGTTTAACAGTTATACTGTCAAGACTATACAAGTCCTTCCTTCCCGTCGGGTGCCTTGCCAGAATAACTACTAATCTCATAAGAATATTTATCCAACCAGGATAAAAATTAATTCTGCAATACTAACTAAACTGAGATAGATCATTTTCGGACGCACTTTTTAAACACTTCCAAATATCCAGACTTTTAATATTTATTGCGATTTTTTCTTAGTTCTAAAATTCCCTAGAAATTTTTCAAAATTTTACTGGACCGCATAACAGTTTTGGAAAGAAATTACTGAAAACTATCTACAGTCATACTTTTAACTTTAACACTTCCTTGCGGTGTATGGGAAAAAATTAAATTAAAAAAGGCTGCCAGCGATGCCGACAACCCTCTAACCTTAACCCTAACCCGATACAAATATACAACGTTTTTTTATTCCGGCAATAAAATGCTTGAATAGTTGTTGTCTTTAGTGGCTTAACGGAAAAGATTGAATATTAATATGTTGTATGTTGTAATTTTTTTAGTGTTGTTTGGTAAATTGTTCCTATGATTTTTTTATGGACCGAGAATCACATTTTAATTTATAGCATTTTCTTTTTGAAATTCACTGGGGAGTTTTCCAAACTGTTTTTGGAAACATTTGGCAAAATATGAGGGATTATTAAACCCAACAAGATAACATATTTCATTGATCCGGTAATCTCCTTCGATAATCAATCGGGCGGCTCTTTTCAATTTATAAACCCGGATATAATCATTGGGGGTCATTCCTGAAATTCCTTTGATTTTTCGTTGGAGATTAGAACGGCTCATTAATAAAGCACTGGCTAAGTGGTTAATAGAAAAATCGGGATTTGTCAAATTGTTTTCTATTTCTTGGTTGAGCTTGTTTAAAAATTCTTCATCTTTTTTATTGTTTGCGATGCTTCCATAAGGTACAAAAGGAGAGTTGGCAAACTTTTCCAGAAGTCGCTCCCGGTTTCGAATAAGACTGTGTATTTGAGCTTTCAAATAATCCAATGAAAATGGTTTTTCAATATAGCTGTCCGCTCCAGCGTCGAGGCCTTGAATTTTGGTTTCCACATTTGTTCTTGCCGACAGGAGAATAATGGGCAGATGGCTGAACTGAGTATTGTTTTTTGTGCTTTGTACTAGCTCCAGCCCGTCGATTTCAGGCATTACTATATCACTAATGATGATGTCTATGTTGTGAATTTCCAGAAGTTTCATGGCTTCTTTCCCATTGGAGGATTTGAATACGTTGTATTCAACTTTTAGGTTTCGTTCCAAGAAATTGCAAAGATCTTCATTGTCTTCCACAATGAGCAAATTGAGTTTACCATTAGATTTGGCCGGAATATCCAGGGTGTTTTCTTTGTCATCGAGGGGTTGAGGCCTCTCTTCCGACAACATTGAATGAGCGCTTTTCTGAAGTTTGGTACTTATTCGGACCACAAAACAGGTTCCGCGGTGGTCGGAATCATCTTTTAAAATGATGGTGCCGTTGTGTTTTTCAGCAAGCTGTTTGGAAAAAGCCAACCCTATGCCTGTGCCGTACTGTTTATCATCTTTGTTGTTATTAATGATTTGAAAGAAAGGGTCAAAGATACGTTCCCGGTATTTGGGTTCAATCCCTGGGCCGTCGTCAGTGACGGTAATTTCTACCAAATCATCGGTTTTATATAAAGCAATGTTGATTTCATGGCTGGCATATTTTAGGGCGTTGGTTAGAAGATTGCTGATAATTTTAGTCAAAGCATCGCGATCAGCATTGCAAATAATGGGATTTGGTGGGATATTGGTAGTTAAGAGGATCTTTCTTTGAGTGGCGGCAGGCTTAAACCGGTAACAAATGTCTGTAATGAGGGTGTTGAAGTTGACAGGATTAAAGTTAGGAGTATAATGATTTTCTTCGATTTTACGAAAATCGAGCAATTGGTTTACTAGGTTTAGCAACCGTTCGGCATTTTTGTCGATGACTTGAATGTTTTCTTCGATATCTTTCTTGCTGAGGTTGGATGATTTGATGCAATCGAGCGGCGCCTTGATCAGACTTAACGGGGTGCGGATTTCGTGCGCAATATTGGTGAAAAAATTTATTTTTGAAAGGTACATCTCTCTTTCCTTCTTTATTTTAAATTCTTCCAGTTTTTTTTCATGCCTTGCATGAGAAATTTTAAGGTAAATCCTTACCAATGAGAGGATGATAATAAAGAGTAGGGTAAAGTAGATGGTATAGGCAAAATTAGTTTTCCATGGAGGAGGAAGGATAACAATGCTCAGTGAGTCTCCTTCGGTGTTCCACACCCCATCATTATTACATCCTTTAACTTTGAAAATATAATGTCCAGGGGCAAGATTAATGTATGAGACTTGATTTTGTTTGGTGGTAGTGATCCAACTAGTGTTAAGATTTTCGAGAATATAAGCGCATTTGTTTTTTGAAGGTGCCTGAAAGCTTAGATTAACAAAGCTGATTCTGAATGAGGCCTGATTATATTTTAGCGTAATTTTCCCCGTAGTATTGAGCGCCTGATTAAAGACGGAATCATTGAGGGTGGAATCAAGAGAATCCAGCAATTCGAATTTGGTAATTAAAACCGGCGGAACATATTTATTGGTTTTAAGGTCGTTTGGATAAAAGGCATTGAAGCCGTTAATTCCCCCAAAATAAAATTTACCATTGCGAGCTTTGAAAGTGGAACGGTAATTAAATTGGTTGCTTTGCAAACCATCTTCCTGAGTATAGGTTTTAATGGCTAAAGTGGTGGGATCGATTCTTGAGATACCCTTATTGGTACTCACCCAAATGTTTCCGTGATTATCATCAACAACTCCATAAGCGACATTGTTGGGCAATCCGTTTGATGTATTAATGGTCCAAAAATCATCCGAATCATAGTTGTATTTGCAGATTCCACCTCCTTCACTTGACACCCAGAGTCTGTGTTGCTCATCCATAAAAACATCAGTCAGTTTATTGAAACAAAGAGATTTTCGGTCGTTTGCTTTATGTCTGTAATTTTTCCATCTTCCTGTTTCTGGGTTGCGTTTAAATAGTCCATCTCCGTAGCAAGCTACCCAAAAGTTTCCCAAATGATCTTCGGTCATATCATAAACAAAACCCTTGATTTCAGGGATACGGGTAAAGTTATCGCTTTGGGGATTATATCGACACAGACCAAAAGGAGTACCTACATAAAGAATTCCGGATTTTGATTGGTAAAGGGAAAAAACACAGTTGTCGTTAATAGAGTTAGTGTCGTTGGGATTATACTGGTAGTTTTTAAAATGCCCCGTATTCAGATCCATTAAGTCCAGCCCCCTTGAAAAAGTTCCGATCCACAGTTTGTTATTATCCAGAACCAAGGCATGAAGGTTGTGATAACTGATACTCCTTGCGTTGATGGAAGGGAGAAATGAAGTAAATTTTTTTGTTTTTGTGTCAAAATAATTCAATCCTCCATCTTCAGTAGCTATCCAGAGATTGCCGGCAGGGTCTTCGCAAAACTGGCTGACCGCTTTTCCCGAAAGAGAGTTTTTATGTTGTTTGGGATAATAATGTTCAATGATTTTACTGTTTGATGATAGGTAATGAACGCCCCCAAAGTAAGTGCCTATCCAGATACCTTCTTCTCGGTCTTTAAAAATGGCATAGACATTTTGATCTTTTAGACTATGCGGATCCCCAGGGTCATCTATTCTGTTGTATTCGAGTGTTTTTTTATTAAAGAGGTATAACCCGTCGTCTGCCCCTACTAAAAGTTCGTTTTTTTGATATTCGAATATGGCTCTGATATGAGTGATATAGGTCCTATCCTTTGAATTAAAATAAGTGGTGAATTTGCCGGAGGTTCTGTTAAATCGAACCAGTCCTCCACTCCAGGTTCCCAGCCATAATTCTCCGTCCGAATCTTCTGAAATAGCCAGTATTTCAGGATCTTCTATGGGGCTGTCTGGTTTTCGGGATCCATATGTAACAAAGGTGTTGGTCTCCTTATTATAGGCACTAAGACCATTCCTGGTCCCTATCCATATGGTACCTGCATTGTCGCGGTAAATTCTCCAGACCAGATTGGAGCCTATAGAGGTACTGGAGCTGCCTTGAGTATATTGAATCAAGGTCTTTGTAGATTTTGTAAAACAGAATACACCTTGGTCTAGAGTACCAATCCAGATCTTATCCTGACTTTCCGATTTAATGGATGTTACTGACGAATTAATAGAGACCCCGTCTTGCGTCTGAAAACGGAACGGACTGAACCGTTCTGTCACCGGGTCAAATAAATAGAGCTGATGATCCGTCCCTACCCATATTATGTGGTCTTCATCTTGAAATAGATCCCGGATAAAATTATTTCCAATAGAATACGGATTTCCTGGCTCGTGTTTAAATATTTTAAACTCTTTTCCATCGAAACGATTTAATCCATCCTTGGTGCCAAACCACAAAAAGCCCTGATGGTCCTGTAGGATGCATTGAACGGTGTTTTCGGAAAGGCCATCGTTAACCTGGAAATTTATGAATTTAAAATTGTAGGCAGAAACCGCCTGCACTAATGAAAAATGCAGTAGCAAAATAAATATCCGCGTTTTAGGCCGCATATCAAAAAAAAACATGGCGTTGAATGTTGTTGTGAATGGTAAATAAATGAAAACTCTATTTCATCTGATGCCACAAATTGGTCGGGATATGCCACAATTTAGGCATTTAATGTCATAAAATAAAAAAAATAATTGGATTGATCACCAGATGTGATTTTTTGCTTAAAAAATTGCATTTAAAAGTTAATAAGTGTTGTTTATTTGTAGTGAGGTTAAAAAAGGTTTAAAAAGCTTCGTAATATTCAATTAAAACATTTTAACTATGAAAAGAATCTTCTTTTTGATTTTAATGTTAATTCCGACGGGTTTATTTGCTCAAACAGAAACCCTTCGGGGAAAGGTTACCGATGGATCCGGGGTCCCTATTCCCGGCGTAAACATTATAGTAAAAGATACCCAAAAGGGGACTATTACGGATACAGAAGGAAACTATTCCATTGAAGTGAGTCTCGGTGAAACATTATTGTTTTCCTTTATTGGGATGGAGGCTCAAGAGATTACCTACAGTGGCGAATCCTCATTAGATGTTACAATGTATGAAAGTTTAAAATCGCTGGATGAAGTAGTCGTTATCGGGTACCAAACAGTAAAGAAGGCCGATTTAACCGGAGCGGTTTCGGTATTTAAACCTGAACAAATGAAAAATACAGTTGTGACGGGGACTGTTGGAGATGTGTTGGGAACCATTCCGGGCGTATTCAGCAGAACGGAAGGAAAACCGGGAGCTGAAGGATGGGTCGAAATAAGGGGAACCACATCCTTTGGCTC
The DNA here is from genome assembly GCF_900112795.1 of Thermophagus xiamenensis. GTDB lineage: Bacteria > Bacteroidota > Bacteroidia > Bacteroidales > Marinilabiliaceae > Thermophagus > Thermophagus xiamenensis. The sequence goes on along the minus strand of NZ_FONA01000031.1, from coordinate 17,538 downwards.
GAGTCAACCGCTTTATGTTATTGATGGAGTTGCAGTTGAGGGAGGTGCAAATAGGGACTTTAATTTTAACGATATTGAATCTGTACAGGTATTAAAGGATGCTTCTGCAGCCGCCATTTACGGTTCACGAGCTGCTAACGGGGTGATTATTATCACCACTAAAAAAGGACAGGAAGGTCCTATGAAGATAGATCTTTCAGTCAAGAAAAGTTACCAGTGGCTTCCACGATATGATCTGACAAATCGCGACCAATGGATTGAATTAAATGATTTGGCATTTGAAAATGGAGGATATGCTCCAGCCAATCATTTTGATGCCAACACCGATTGGCAAGATGTTGCCTTTAAAACGGGTCATGTAGATGATTATAATGTATCCTTTTCAGGAGGAACAGAGAGCGGAACTTATTATGTTTCTTCCAATTATCAAAGTAATTCAGGAACTACCATAGGGACAGAGAGCGAGCGAATCACATTGCGCGTAAATACATCTGCATTTAGGGACTTTGGTGAAAATGTCAGATTTCGAATTGGAGAAAATGTAATAATAAGTAACTACAAGGTAGAGGAGTTGGATACCAATCCGATCACTGATGTATGGCGGATGTTGCCAACCATCCCTGTTTATAATGAAGACAATCCCGGAGGTTATGGATATGGTGATGGATCAAGGGATGTAACTTTTGGAACCAATCCTGTGGCAAAAGAAGGTCTTACAGAGACGGAGAATCAAAATTTAAGGTTAAGGGGAAATATCTTCACGGAACTGGAATTGTTCGAAAAGTTAAAGTATAAATTCAACTTTGGATTCGAAACCAGCTCAGACCAACATAAGTATTTGAGAAAGGAAGGAAACTGGACTTATAATCAGCCATGGGATCCCTCTTCTTTAAATAAGAATCAAGCCCGGTTTAATTCTTTGGTATATGACAATACTCTGGAATACAATGATTTTTTTGGAAACCATTCCTTTGGTGCCGTAGTAGGAACCAGTTTTATGGATATTTCTTATGAACAATTATGGGGTACCAAAAATGAGTTGTTGCGTCTGAGTGACGGGACTTACTTTGAACAGTTAAATGCCGCTCAGAAAGATCCCAAAACGGGTGGCTATAAAGATATGCAGAAACTGTTTTCGGTATTTGGACGGTTAAATTATTCCTATGATAATAAATATTTGGTGAGTGGAACGATACGTCGGGATGCCTCTTCTAAATTCGGACCTGATTATAGAAATGGTGTATTTCCTTCTATTGCAGGTGCGTGGAGAATAAGTGAGGAAAACTTTTTTGAAATAGCATGGATTGATGACATGAAGATAAGGGCCAACTATGGTGTTTTGGGTAGTTCCAATATTGGCCCGTGGGATTGGGTGGCTTTTATAAATTCCTTTCCACAAGCTATATTTGGAACCGACCAGCATTTGGTGAATGGACAAACACAGGTGAAACTTGTCAATGAAGATTTGAAATGGGAGGAACTTCACGAATTCAATGTGGGAATTGATGCAACTATTCTGAATAACAGATTGGAATTGTCGGCAGAGTATTATCAGTCTGAAACAAGGGATGTGCTCACAGCCATGCAGATTTTGATGTCGACAGGAAATAACGGAGGGAATCCCAATGTGAATGCTGCCACATTGAAGAATACCGGTTTTGAATTATCAGCTACTTGGCGGGAGACCAAAGGCAATTGGCGATATTCTGTGAATCCAAATATTTGGACGGTCAAAAATGAGATTCTGGAATTGGGTTACGGACGAGAATACTTTACCCAGTGGAACACTCAATCGCATGTTGGAGAACCAATTGGGGAATGGTACCTGATAAAGACAGACGGAATTTTTCGTTCCATGGAGGAAGTGTTGGCCCATACTCATGAAGGCCATCTGATTCAGCCGGATGCCCAACCGGGAGATATTCGGTTTGAAGATTACAATAATGACGGGATGATTACGGATGCTGATCGTCAGCATGTGGGAAGTCCATGGCCGGATCTTTATCTTAGTGTGAATGCGGAGGTTGCCTGGAAAGGATTTGACTTTCAACTTCAATTAGGTGGAGCTTTTGGACATGAGGTATTTAATGGTCCCCGAAGCGGCATGGATCGTTTTGATGATAACTCCAATTACAGGGCTGATTATGATCCCTGGACTCCGGATAATGTGGATGCCAAAGATCCCAGACCTATCTATCAGGATGGCCGGAATGCCAGAGGTAATCAATCTCGTTGGTTAGAAGATGGGTCTTACCTGCGGGTGAAACAAATGGCTTTGGGTTACAATTTTCCAAAAACATTCTTAGGAAGTTCGGTGGAAAATTTACGGCTGTTTGTGAATGCTCAGAATCTGATCACTTTTACAAAATATACCGGTTTAGATCCGGAATTTCGCAATAGTAATATTTGGGAACGAGGATATGACAATGGAGCTTTCCCAAATCCAAAATCAGTAACAATTGGAGCGCAATTGACCTTTTAATGTTTAAAAAATCATTCTTCAATCATTAAAAAAAGTCTTGAGATATGAAAAAGTTAATAATATATATTTTTTCCCTTGGCTTACTAATATCATCCTGTGAGGATATAGTAGATGTAAGTAATCCAAACAATATAGAGGTTAGAAGCTTTTGGCAAAATGAAGCCGATGCCGTGAGTGGCGTCAATGCTATCTACAACATGTTTTATAAGCCGGGGACCTATTCCCGCTGGATTTGGTTTCGTTTTGATTTGGCATCTGATGAAGGATTTAGTTCCAGTCCATGGATAGAATTGGCCGAATGGACAAGATTTATTTATAACAATTATAATTTTTGGGAAGGAAATGGATGGACTTACCGAGATTGCTATGAGGCTATTTTTCGTGCTAATCAGGTGTTATATTATGTGCCAGGCATAGAATTTCAAGATCAGGCGAGCAAAGATCAAGTGCTGGGACAAGCTTATTTCTTAAGGGCCCTATACTATTATAATCTGGCTATTCTTTGGGGGAGCGAGAATAATAGTTTGCCTATAGTTCTGGAGCCTTCAAAACCGGGAGATACACCGGAAGGCCATCCTGTTTCTGACGTTTGGGAGCAGGTAGAAAATGATTTGCAAAATGCAATAGAGATGCTTCCGCCCCAGTGGGATGATAATAACTTGGGCCGTGCCACCAAAGGGGCTGCCTATGCCTTACGTGCCAAATGTCTGATGCAGCAACACAAGTGGGATGAAGCACTTCAGGATTTGGAATGGCTTGTGAATGGTGATGGAGCTCAATATTATGATTTGGTTCCCAATTACAAAGATAATTTTACTCATTTTAATGAGAACAATATGGAATCGGTATTTGAAATTCAATATTCCGATATACACAAAGCACCAGCGGGTGATGGAGATTTCGATATAGATCCCAATTTAGGTCTCAATCGTGGGCAATTTTTTGCACCTCCCGGAATTGGATGGACGGATGGAGAAGCAAGACCTTGGATTGTGGAAGAGTTTAGAAAAGAATTGAATCTTGATGGGGGTTATGATATTCGTTTAAAAGAGAGTCTATTTTATGAGCAAATGGCTGAAGATTTTCCGGGAAATGACAAAATCTATCGATTCGGGATGGAAGTATGGAACCAGGACAATTACCGGAATCGTGTGTTTATAAGAAAATATGGAACCGATTATTACCGCGATTATGATGATTATCATAGTCCCGTTAATGTTCGTTTAATTAGATATGCTGACGTATTACTGATGTATGCCGAGTGTATAGCCAATCTACCTTCCGGGAATTTGGATGAAGCTGTGGCCATGGTAGACCGAGTTAGGTCTCGCGCCAATATGCCAAAACTTGAGGTGAATTATCCTGAAGCCACTCTAACCAAAGAAGTTTTTCTGAAGCGTCTACAAATGGAACGTTCTCTTGAATTGTGCTTCGAAGGACACCGATGGGCCGATTTGCGGCGTTGGGGTTTGATGGAGAATCAAGAAGGAGTTAATGAATTGGCTCAGAGAGATCCCGATTTCAATAATTTCGTTGTAGGACGCCATGATTGCCTTCCTATTCCATCGAGCGAAGTAAATAATAATGAGAATCTCGATCAAAATCCTAATTATTAGGTAAATAGTTAAAATATTTTGAGTGTTTATATCAAAATATTGAAGTGGAATGCGGTCAAAACTATTTTGGCCGCATTCAAAAATTTTAAAACTTAGAAAATGACAAATAGAATATTTATTTTTCTAACAGTCGTAGGATTCTTTTGGGGGAGCTGTTCCGAAAGAAAAAATGGATCTTCAGATGCCCAAGAAGTTATTGTAAAGGTGCCACTTGGTGATCCATTTATAATGTACTTTGAAGGTGTTTACTATGCTTATGGGACTTTTTCGGAGGATGGAATCATTGTCTTCACTTCAACGGACCTTAAGACTTGGGGAATTCCTGAAGAATTGACCAATGGATTGGTTCTTCATAAGTCAGATGTGTGGGGTGACAGATGGTTCTGGGCCCCTGAAGTTTATTATGTAGACGGTACATTTTATATGTACTATTCAGCAGATGAACATATATGTGTTGCAACCAGTGACAGTCCTTTGGGGCCGTTTGTTCAAGCGGAGCAAAAACCGATGATAGCAGATGAGAAATGTATTGATAATTCCCTTTTTATTGATGAAGAGGGAACTCCGTGGCTCTATTTTGTTCGGTTTAATGATGGGCTTAATATCTGGGTAGCAGAACTTGAGGAAAACCTTGTTGATATTAAGCCGGGGACCATGAAGCCCTGCATTCATGTTTCGCAGGCGTGGGAAAACGTTTGGCCTCGTGTCAATGAAGGGCCCTATGTGATCCGACATAAGGATATATATTACATGACCTATTCGGCCAACAGCTATGAGAGCCCGTTTTATGGTGTTGGTTATGCTACGTCGGAAAACCCGGCAGGCCCCTGGGAAAAATACGAGGGAAATCCCATATTACAGAAACCCGGTGATTTGGTTGGCACCGGCCATAGTGCCCTGTTCAGAGATAAAAGCGGAAATCTCAGAATAGTATTCCATGCCCATAACGATGAGAGGAGTATTCACCCCCGTCACATGTATATCAGTACAGTAAGCTTTGAGGAGCAAAGTAACGGACCTGATTTGATGGTGATCGATTCCAATTATATGGTTCCTCACTTGAAAACCAATTAGATTATGATTAACGAATTTAGATCCTTTTTTATATGTGTTCTTTTGGGGCCAATACTATTATCCTGTAAAGGGCAGAATCATGAAAGCTTGACAGATTTTAAAAGAACAACGGATGAGCCTTTGGATGGTATTCGTATAGCCTGGGATAATAGTTCTATGCAGCGGTTGGTGCCCCGTCAGGGAGGGCAGCAGGCATGGGCAGGTTACCCCAGGATAAGACGATTGAAAGAGGGTGTTTTGATGGCCATATATGAGACCAATGGCAATGTGGAGATCATAAAAAGTGAAGATAATGGTCATACCTGGAGTGATGCGACCATTCTTTTTGAAAAACATACCCAATCATCGGTAACGATAAACAAAGCCAATGGAGAATTGATCCAGTTGAGTAACGGAGATCTTGTGGCAGGGTGTAACTATCGTCCATCCCGTGACGGGATGGCACCATTTGCCATAGCCGTGAGCAGAAGCACCAACCTGGGAGAAACATGGACTACCCCTCAGGTCATTTACGAAGCGGGCAAGGAATTTGCGAACGGTTGCTGGGAACCCTCTTTTTTGGAGTTACCTTCAGGAGAATTGCAGGTTTATTTTGCCAATGAAGGACCATACACCCAATCCGATGAGCAGGAAATATCCATGTTAAGCTCATTAGATTATGGAATATCATGGAGTAAGGAAAGTGTCAAAGTAAGCTTCAGGAAGAACCATCGCGATGGGATGCCCGTGCCTGTAATTGCGGGAAATGAAATAGTGATGGCTATAGAAGACAATGTGTCTGGGCAGTTCAAACCGTACATTGTACGCACTTCACTTGAAAACCCATGGGAAATACCGGTCGACGGTGCCTCTTCCAACCGCCATGTTGCCCATGAATCCCAATTGCCGGATCAGGTATACGCCGGAGCCCCTTATTTAATGCAACTTCCTTCGGGAGAATTGTTACTTTCCTATCAGACAACGCGTGGCAGATCTTCCAATTGGGAACTCTCTACGATGGAAGTGGCTATTGGTGATTCTCGCGGACTTCAATTTTCCAGAATCACACAACCTTTTGAAGTTCCAATGGATCGTGAAGCCAAATGGAATTCCATATCACTTTGGGACAGGAACACTGTGGTAGCGGCGTCGAGTACCACTTTTCGAAGCCCTATCAGCGAAGTATGGATCATTTTAGGGCATGTCATCCCGGAACTAGTGGCGCCTGTCAGAGAGGTTCTTGTTGATGGCCATTTGGATCGGCAAGAGTGGCAGGAAGAGTTCCCTGTATTTGTCGGGCACAGAGGTTTGGTCAATTTGCAGGCTGATGTTGCGCATGATGAAGACTTTTTGTATTTCGCTGCATTAGTAAAGTATAAGGGCAATTGGGAGCATGAAGTAATCATGGAAGAGGAAGGGGTTACTGTTTATATAGATGGTGGAAATTTTTGCCTTACTTCCCCGGACACTGGTCTTATTAAAGTTTTCTGCAATTCAAAGGGACAATACCATATAAGCAAGGGAGAAAGAGGGAAGTGGATAAATTATGATATTGAAGGTATCCGCTTGTCTACTCAAGAAATGAGCCAGGAAGGATATTCTCTGGAATTGGCTGTTCCACTTTCTGCCCTGGATTATCAATTGGGAAATGATATGCGGATAAATTTCAAACTCTGCTACCAGGATGAGGAAGGAAGGCTAACAGAAGAATGCGTTGTTCACAGCCAGGAGGATGCTTCCAACACTTGGTGTAAAATGAAATTGAAACCCTAATTGCAAATTGGTTTTGGAAGTAATAAGTGTGGTTGGTTTATAGCCAAATGTTTATGTTGTAGTTGGTTGACAGTATAATAGTCACCCAGGCGGATTATCCCATAAGGAAAAAGAGGCAAAGAGGGATTTTCAAATTGGTTAATGGTTATTTATAGGGAAGGGGATGGTGTGTTGGAAGGGTGGAGATTATTCGATTGTGCATTTTAGGAATATAATTAGACTCAAGAAATTCATGAATAATAAAAAATATTTAAATAGCAGGTTTTTGTTTGGTCTGTTAACGATGACCTTTTTTTATAGCATTGTGCGTTCTCAACCCCTAGAAGGGATAAAAGCTGAAATAATGCTAAAGAATCCTGGAAATCCGGCGGAGTGTTACGATTTGGAAATTGAAAAAACAAATTCAGAGAACACCTATAGTTATAAAGCCGGGAAGGTGCTTCCGGTAGAAATAACCGGAAGGATTGAGACATCCGGAAATACGGTTCATTATAAAATTTCCTTGACGGCTCATGAAGATGTCTTTTTTAATTTCAAACAAAATATAGCTGCCGGTGGGGCAAATCATCAAGATTGTCAGTTTTTGATGCCGGGATTCTGGTATCGTCACAATTTTCGTTCCCCACGGGAGGCACCATCGTTTCACACCAGTGAGAGCTGGCAGGTAAGAGAAGACCGGTTAAGTTCACCGTTAACCGGGGTTTATGATGAAGCATCTGGTCGATATTTTACGGTTTTGAGAACGGATGATATTCATACAGATGCCTATACCGCCATATATCACGGTGAAGTGATCCTGTCGGGTGAAAGCGATTTAGGGTTCACGGGCTTTGAAAGTATGGAAGGGCAGGCATGGCTCTCCGTTGGGTATCCATACAGAGAGAGTCCCAAAGCATATATTCGGAAATTGACATTAGCTCCCCCTGTTATCACATTTCGTGAACTAAAGAAGGGCGAAACAAAAACATTGAATTGGATAGTAAAGAGAGGGAAAGCCTCCGACTTTTCTGATTTTGTGTCACAAGTTTGGACCTCTACGTATGATTATTTAAAACCGGCACCTGTGGAAACAGTTTATAGCAGAGATATGGTAAAAAAGACTTTGTCCAACTTCTTTACCGAGAGTTTTGTGGAGACCGAGGATCTAAACTATTTTTCCGGTATACATCTACATACCGATGACTGCAGAGATATGGGGGGAGCCGAAGTTGGTTTTATTGGCCGTGTGCTTCTAAATGCCTTCTTTGCTCATGAATATGCTATTGAAAGTGACCATCCGACGCTTGGAAAAATTGCTGAAAAAATTTTTGAAAGCTACTTGGAAAAAGGATTTACCGAATCGGGTTTTTTTAGAGAATCCATAAATTATCGGACCAATGAGGAACCACATGTTTATAGTATCCGCAGACAATCGGAAGGAGTATATGCGATACTGAACTACCTTCATTACGAACGGAAACAGGGACGACGGCATCTCAAATGGGAAGCCAGAATGAAAGATTTACTCTCTAATTTTCTTAGACTTCAAAACCCTGATGGCAGTTTTCCCCGGAAATTCAAAGATAATTTTGAGTTAATGGATTCCACCGGAGGAAGTACCGCTTCGGCCATCGTTCCGCTGGTTATGGCTTCCAGGTATTTTAATGAGAAATTGTATTTGAAGAGTGCTGAAAAAGCTGGGGATTACCTTGAGACAGAGGTGATAGAGAAATCTGATTATTTCTCTTCCACATTGGATGCCTACTGTGAGGATAAGGAGGCTTCACTTTATGCATCGACGGCCATGTATTATCTGGCTTTGGCTTCATCAGGCAGGAAAGGCGACCATTATATTCGGCTGGCTAGAAAATCGGCATATTTCGCTTTGTCCTGGTATTATTTATGGGACGTTCCATTTGCCAAGGGGCAAATGTTGGGAGATATGGGTCTGAAAACCAGAGGATGGGGTAACGTATCGGTTGAAAACAACCATATCGATGTATTTATTTTTGAGTTTGTGGATGTACTGAATTACCTGTCCAAAGAAACCGGTGAAGAGAGGTTTTCTGAATTTGCTCATGTCATTGAAACCTCCATGCTTCAGTTGTTACCTTTTCCGGGACACATGTGTGGAGTGGCCAGAACAGGGTATTATCCTGAAGTGGTGCAACATACCAAGTGGGACTACGGAAAAAACGGAAAGGGTTTTTATAACGATATATTTGCTCCCGGCTGGACTGTTGCGTCGTTGTGGGAGATGTTAACTCCCGGGAATGGGGTTGAGTTCATGAAATAGAATGGTCAACATTCTGATAGATGAATTATGTACAGTAAATCCATTCAATAATTAATGTGTGTGAAACGAGCATAATCAGGAAAGCTTTTTAGTGATTAGTCAACAGTGATGGTTTCACAAGGTGTTATTGACTAACTACTAATAAATTTTAAGTTACATTAAACAATTTAGATAAAAATTATGCAGATGAAAGAATCTTTGTTCACTGTTATATTCAATCTTTTGATAACTACGATCATTTTTGCAGGATGCGAATGTAATGGGAATGAAAAGAATGAGACTTCTGATACAGAAGAGAAAAATGATGAAGGATATGTTAATCCTGTGGTTAGGAGGAGTTTACCGGATCCTTCGGTGGTAAAGGCAGAAGATGGATATTTCTATCTATTTGCAACAGAAGATATTCGGAATATCCCCATCCACCGGTCGCAAAATCTTGTCGATTGGGAATTTGTGGGTACAGCTTTTACCCAGGAGACACGACCCGACTTTGAGCCAAATGGAGGGTTATGGGCACCGGATATAAATATAATAGATGGCCGGTATGTGCTTTATTACTCTATGTCAGTGTGGGGCGGTGAGTGGACCTGTGGGATAGGTGTTGCCACCAGTGACTTACCTGAAGGGCCCTATACCGATCATGGAAAATTATTTAGAAGTAATGAGATTGGAGTGCAAAATTCCATAGATCCTTTTTTTATGGAGGAAGATGGTAAAAAATACCTTTTCTGGGGCAGTTTTCATGGGATTTATGCCATTGAACTTTCGGATGATGGTTTAAAACTGAAGCCGGGAGCTCAAAAACGACAGGTGGCCGGTACAGCTTATGAGGGAACTTACATTCATAAAAGGAATGGTTATTACTATTTGTTTGCCTCTATCGGGTCCTGTTGCGAAGGGATCAACAGTACTTATACGACAGTTGTCGGTCGTGCTGATAAATTATTTGGCCCTTACCATGATAAAGAAGGTAATAGTATGATGGATAATCACCACGAGGTGTTAATTAGCGGTAATAGTCGTTTTGTGGGGACAGGGCACAATTCGGAAATTGTGCAGGATGATGAGGGTGCCGATTGGATTTTTTACCATGCCGTGGATAAAACAAATCCTGAAGGTAGGGTCTTAATGCTTCATAGAGTGATTTGGGAAGATGATTGGCCTAAAATAATCATAGAAGGAATTCCCGGGACCACCCTCCAGCCAAAACCTAGTTTCCGGAAGAAATAGGAATTCGTATTTCCCTGTTCAGATTGATTTTTATCTATTACATGTAATACAAAAAAACAGGAAGAGGAACTTTCCTGTTTGAAGTTCCCATTTGAAACTGTAAATGAAACGAGCAAAGGGATGGATGACACCCTAATAATATGTATAAGGTTTAACCATGGTAGTTCCATTCGAACAAAGAGCTCAATAAAATAAATGAAGTATAACCCATAAAACTAAATTGATATGTATAAAAAAGTACTGTTATTTTTTACAGCAATGTGGACATTTGGAATATTAGTACAGGCCCAGTGGAAACCGGTGGGGGATAAAATTAAAACTGCCTGGGCTGAGGAGGTGAATCCAAAAAACGTTTGGGCAGAATATCCTCGTCCCATTATGGAACGTACTCATTGGAAAAATTTGAACGGATTGTGGGAATATGCTATTACCTCCAAAGAGAGTTGTGAACCTAAGAATTTTGACGGCCAAATTTTAGTGCCTTTTGCCGTGGAATCCAGTTTAAGTGGTGTGCAAAAAAGGGTAGGAGAGGAAAATATCTTATGGTATAAACGCACCTTTTCAATTCCTGAAGATTGGAAAGAGAAAAGGATACTATTGCATTTTGGGGCTGTTGACTGGAGGGCTGAAGTTTGGTTAAATGATGTGAAAATTGGGATGCATGAAGGGGGTTATACACCTTTCTCTTTTGATATAACTCCATTTCTTAAAGTTGGGGAACAAGAATTAGTTGTAAAAGTTTGGGATCCGACGGATAAAGGACCTCAGCCAAGAGGAAAACAGGTTTCTCGACCAGGAGGTATTTGGTATACTCCGGTAACAGGTATATGGCAAACGGTTTGGTTGGAACCTGTTGGTGACAAATATATTTCAGCGGTACGTACGACTCCCGATATAGACCATAACATCGTGGAAGTAAAAGCCCTGGTGGCGGGAGCAGATTATGGTGACGTATTAGAAGTTCAGGTAAAAGAGGGTGGAAAGGTTATTAAAACCGTAAGGGCAAGTGTTCCTAATCCGGTGGAAATAAAATTGGAGAATCCCCAACTCTGGAGTCCTGAATTCCCCTTTCTTTATGATTTGGAAGTAGTTCTTCTTAACAAGGATAGAGAATTGGATCGGGTAAAAAGCTATTTTGCCATGCGAAAAGTATCCATCGGAAGGGATGAAAAGGGTATTATGCGGCTTCAGCTTAACAATAAAAACTATTTTCATTTTGGAACTCTGGATCAGGGATGGTGGCCCGATGGGTTGTATACGGCACCTTGCGATGAAGCACTTCGATATGATATTCAAAAGACCAAGGATTTGGGATTTAATATGATACGTAAGCATGTGAAGGTTGAACCGGCTCGCTGGTACACCCATTGCGATCGCATCGGAATTTTGGTCTGGCAGGATATGCCCAATGGCGATGCCGGACCTGGGTGGCAAAACAAGACTTACTTTAAAGGTTCCGAGAATCAGCGAAGCCCTCATTCAGAAAATATTTACCGTAAGGAGTGGAAAGAGATCATAGATTATCTTTATTCCTATCCCAGTATAGCGGTGTGGGTTCCCTTTAATGAAAGCTGGGGACAGTTTAAAACTGTTGAAATAGCGGAATGGACCAAACAATATGATCCGACGCGTTTGGTTAATCCTGCCAGTGGCGGCAATCATTTTCAAACCGGTGATATTCTGGATCTTCATAATTATCCTGAACCCGATTTGTACCTTTATGATGCACAAAGAGCTACCGTTCTGGGAGAATATGGTGGTATTGGTTTGCCCATTAAAGGACATTTATGGGCAAAAGATCGAAATTGGGGATATGTTCAGTTCAAATCTTCCAAAGAAGTGACAGATGAATATGTCCGATATGCCAAAAAACTAAAAGAATTGGTTAAATCAGGCTTTTCTGCCGCTGTTTATACCCAGATTACCGATGTGGAAGTCGAAGTCAACGGCCTGATTACCTACGACCGGAAAGTTGTTAAAGTTGAGGAACCAAGAATACGAAAAATAAATCAGGAAGTAATTAGTGTGGTTAGTGATTAGAGAGGGGTTAATAAAAATTCGTTAATATATGGCTCAGAAAGAAAAGAGAGATAGGATCTGATAATATAGTTACGTTGTATTAACAAACAGAGTTTATTTGTCTGAAAGTGAAATCAATAAGCATGGGGTTTGCCCCATGCTTGTTTCTGAATACTTTTGGAAGAAATGATTTAATGTTTTTGGTCGATGGTTAAAAGGCGCTCATTATGGAAATGATTTAGTTATCTACATGGTTTTAACTCGATTTTTGAAGGGGTATATAGACTGGAACAACCTTTTTAGCCTGTCCATAAGATCCTAATGGGTTATAATTTAGTTTTCTTTGAATTAAGAGGGTGAAATTAAAAGAGAAAGAATAACAATATGTATAGGATATTATTTTTATTTTGTTTGACGGGCGGTTTTCTGTCTGGATGTTCTTTTTTAGCCGGCGAACCAAGGGAAGAAAGGCCCAACATTCTGATTATGATGCTGGATGACATGGGGTATTCCGATTTGGGATGTTATGGAGGAGAGATTCATACCCCCAATATTGATCAATTGGCCAGCCAGGGTATTCGTTTTACGCAAATGTATAATACTGCTAGGTGTTGTCCTTCACGAGCTTCCTTATTGACTGGCCACTATCCGCATCGGGCAGGTATTAACGGCATGGGGGTTAATTTGAGCATGAATACCGCAACTATTGCTGAAGTGCTAAAGGAAAACGGTTATCATACCGGCATGACTGGAAAGTGGCATCTGTCTGAAACCAAACCGTTAGATGACCCCACAGAACAGTTACGATGGTTGGCCCATCGGGTGGATTACGGATCCTTTTCCCCGTTAGAGAATTATCCATGTAACCGTGGCTTTGATGAACATTGGGGTGTCATTTGGGGAGTGGTCAATTATTTTGATCCTTTTAGTTTGGTTCACAATGAGAAACCCATAAAAGAGGTTCCTGAAGATTTTTACATGACTGATTTTATAACTGAAAAATCCATTGAGCTCATTGATTCTTATAGCAAAGATGATAAACCTTTCTTTTTGTATGTTGCCCATACAGCCCCTCACTGGCCCTTGCATGCCCTTCCAGAGGATATAGAAAAATACAAGGATACATACAAAGAGGGGTGGGATGTTATGCGGGAGAAACGATATCAGCGAATGGTGAAAATGGGAATTATAAACAGGGAGACCTATCCCTTGCCTGCTAATTCGTCAGGAAAACGTTGGGAAGATTGTGAGGAAAAAGACTACGAGGCCGCATGTATGGCGGTTCATGCCGCCATGATCGACCGGGTGGATCAGGGAGTTGGCAGGATTATTCAAAAATTAAAGGAAACAGGTCAATATGAGAATACTATTATTATGATCCTTTCAGACAATGGGGCTTCCTATGAAAGAGGTTATCCTCCCGGATTCGATCGTCCTGGTTTCACGCGGGATTCCGTCATGATTGAATACAATGCCCACTATCCTGGAGGAGAAACCACATGGAATTATATTGGTGATGCCTGGGCCAGTGCTTCCAATACCCCGTTTCGTTACTGGAAAATGGAGTCGTATGAAGGTGGTATCGCAACCCCCTTTATCATTCACTGGCCAGCCGGATTAAAGGGCAAAGAAAACAGCATTAATCACGGGGTTGCACATATTATGGACATTCTTCCTACCTGTTTGGATGTTACTGGTGCTAAATTTCCGGAATATGTCAATGGTAGGAAGGTGATTCCTCCCGTTGGGAAAAGTTTAATCCCCTTAATTAGGGATGAAAATGTTTCTCTTCATGATACTTTGTATTGGGAGCACCAAGGTGGGAGAGCCATTCGCACTGCCATGTGGAAGATGTCGGCTCTTCCTGGCAAACAATGGGAGTTGTTCAGGATAACTGAAGATCACACGGAAACCAGGGATCTGGCAGATCAATATCCCGAGAAAGTGAAAGAACTGGAAAGAGCATGGGAAAAGTGGGCTGTCAATGTTGGAATTGATTTCCGAAAGAATTAAATTTCTGTTGCATTGACCTAATAAACTCAAATTAGTTATCCGTGGGATAACTTTTCTTAATAAGGGGAAATATATAAAGGTTTCTATTGTTCTTCCCTATCAAATTGATTTAAATCATAGGCCGGATGAAACTTGCATGACCATAAATTTTTTCATGTTCTTATTGGAACAATCATTGTTGGGCAAGCACGTTTTATCCCTTTATTTAGTCGGTTGGATCCATATAGAAACCGGTAAAAGCTGAATTGTAAATAACTATTTAATTATGAGTAAGATTCTGTTTGTAATGTCATTTGTCTTTATTGTTTTTGGCTGTAAAATGCAGAGAAAAGCGTCGACTGGCAGGTATTCATCTAATCCTGTATTTGAGGGATGGTATGCCGATCCGGAAGCCATTATTTATGATGAAAAATACTGGATTTTTCCGACATACTCTGATGTGTATGAAAAACAGGTTTTTTTCGATTGTTTCTCATCGCCCGATCTGGTGAATTGGACCCGGCATCATCGAATTCTAGATACGACGGAAGTAACGTGGGCGAAACGTGCCATGTGGGCACCTGGTGTAATTCGGAAGGATGGAAAATATTATTTATTCTTTGCAGCCAATGACGTCCATGAAGGAGAAGTAGGTGGCATTGGGGTTGCCGTAAGTGATCAACCTCAAGGACCCTACAAAGATTTGCTTGGAAAGCCTTTGATTAATGTAATTGTTAACGGGGCGCAACCTATTGATCAATTTATCTTTAAAGATGATGACAATACCTATTATATGTATTATGGGGGATGGGGACATTGTAACGTTGTAAAACTCAATGAGGATTTTACCGGGTTGGAACCTCTTTCGACCGGAGAATGGTATAAAGAAGTGACACCCGAAGGATATGTGGAAGGCCCATGTATGCTTAAAAAAGATGGGAAATACTATTTTATGTGGTCGGAGGGCGGATGGGGAGGTCCCCATTACAGAGTAGCCTATGCGATTTCCGATAACCCGATGGGGCCGTTTAAACGCATAGGAATTATATTGGAACAAGACCCTGAGGTAGCGACAGGAGCTGGACATCATTCTGTCCTGCATAAGCCAGGCAGTGATGATTGGTATATTGTATATCATCGTAGGCCGTTAGGCGAAACCGATCCTAATCGCCGAGTTGTCTGTATTGATAGAATGTTTTTTGATAAGAATGGATATATTAAACCGGTGAAAATAACATTTAAAGGAGTAAAGGCTAATTTTTTAAGTAGGTAGAGTTGGTTGAATTTTGTGAGTGTTGGAAAAGTTGGTGTGGATTAAACTATTTATAATATATGGTAAATGTACGCTGTTTCATTTTTTGAGTTATTAGTTTAGGAACATTCACAAGAAGCCCATTCTTTTGACGGAAAGGCTATTATCACTATCTTTGAGTAAACAAAAAAAACCGAAATTAGGCACATTTGCCCAAAATCGGGGTTCAAAAATTTTCATGTAGTGGCAAGGTTAAAGAGAATTCCGAATATTCAAGGAACACTTCCGTTATTTTCTGTTGAAGATAATTTTCATTTACTTTACAATCAGTTTTTGCAGACTGAACTTGGAAAGATTTATACAGCCATTTCCTTGGACGATTAGGATAGTGTAGCCTTCCCCGCGAATTGGACAGCTTAAAATTAGACAAAATATTAATTTTAAGCAGTCAAAAAATAGTTATGAAAAAGTCAAGATTTACAGAGAGTCAGATTGTAAAGATACTCAAGGAGTATGAAAGTGGAATTGATGCCCAAAGTTTATGTCGTGAATATGGGATATCCCGAGCCACCTTTTATAATTGGCGCAAGAAATATTCCGGGATGGAAGTCTCTCAGCTTAAACGATTAAAAGAGTTGGAAGAAGAAAACCGGAAGCTAAAACAAATGTATGCTGAGGCGAGTCTGGATAATAAGATGTTAAAAGATTTATTGGGAAAAAAGTTTTAAAGCCCTGTCAGAAGAAAGCAAGAGCTGAATACTTACAGAAGACCTATTGTATTAGCATTGGCAGGGCATGCCGATTAACGGATTTGCATCGTTCTATGTGGTATTATGAAAGTCAGCGGGATGATGGGGAAGTAATTGATAAGCTCAATGAACTGAGTGAAAAATATCCCACCAGAGGATTTGATGAATATTATGGCCGTATTCGAAATGAAGGGCTGAAGTGGAATCGCTAACGGGTATTAAGAGTCTATCGCTTAATGAATTTAAATCTAAGACGAAAGCGAAAACGAAGATTGCCGGCTCGCGAAAAAGAATCGTTAAGCCAGCCACAAGAGATAAATAATACCTGGTCAATGGATTTTATGAGCGACAGTTTGGTTTTTGGACGAAAATTTCGGGTATTGAATGTTATCGATGATTATAATCGGGAAGCCTTGGCCATAGAGGTTGATTTTTCAATGTCCGGAGAGCGCGTAAAACAAATATTAAATGAGGTTATATATAGTCGAAGGAAGCCCAAAAAAATACGAGTAGACAATGGTCCTGAATTTATATCAAAAGCCCTTAAACAGTGGGCACAAAAGAATGAAATTGAATTGAAGTATATACAACCCGGCAGTCCTACGCAGAATGCCTATATAGAAAGATTTAACCGTTTGTTCAGAGAAGATATTTTGGATGCTTACCTGTTTAGTGATTTACATCAAGTCAGAGAATTAGTCTGGGAGTGGATGGATGATTACAATGAATCTCATCCTCACAAGTCACTAGGTGGTATAAGTCCAATAGCATATTTAAAAAAGATGAAAAACAACCAAACTCTAAATAGGCAATTTCAGAAGTAAGAAAAAATTAGAATAAAACACAGAAGCCGGGATTTAAATTCCGGCTTTTTTATTTACATAAGTTATTCAAGATAGTTATATGTTAATTAAAATTGTTGTTATAGGTGCTTTAAGAGCATACCATCCCCATTGGTAAGCCCGTTAGAATTCATAGTATTGCTAAAATGATTTTAAGCAGCCTTTGTGACCTCTTGCCCGGCCTGGTACATCCGCCTTCCTATCTCCAATGCGTTGCCCGTATGTATGCCAAAAAATATCCAGAGTATTTCATTC
>NZ_FONA01000028.1 GCF_900112795.1 Thermophagus xiamenensis | reverse complement strand
ATTATCCTGCCTTTCCTCAATTTAATTCACTATGCTACAAATATAGTGATAATTGAGCCCTTCTTTTATGTGGCAAACATACGAGTCATTAGTTATTTAATACTAACCACTTGTTAACTAATGACTAATCACTTCTTCTGCCTTCTGCCTGTGCACTTCTGCCTTTGTCGTTTATACATGTCCTTTTGTGGTAAAAGTCGCCATGCTCGTTTCATCAGTATAAAATTTACTTACTTTATTGATATATTGCTTCTTATAAGTAGTCGTTAGTGGTTAGTCGTTAGTCATTAGTTATTTAACACTAACCACTTGTTGACTAATGACTAATCACTTCTTCTGCCTTCTGCCTGTGCACTTCTGCCTCAGAGTTTTATACATGTTCTTATTGTGACAAATTATTATATTCAATGCGTTTTTTGTAGGTTTGTTAGTTTTTTATTTCCCACTCGGTTTTATCTTTAGCGTCACGCAATTCAATACCCAATTGTTTAAGTTCATCTCTTATCTTGTCTGCCGTAGCAAAATCTTTTGCCTTTTTGGCTTGCTGACGAATAGAAAGTAATAGATTCATTACCCCATCCAATACTTCCGGGTGAGACGACTCGGCTGTTGACTCGACTTTTAATCCCAGAATGTCTTCACTGAAAAGATGCATGGTTTGCCGGAATTCTTCCAAATCGTTTTTGGAAAAAGTTTCTTTTCCGGCGATGGCAGAATTAATGATTTTTGCTCCTTCAAACAGATGCGCAATAAGCACAGGGCTGTTCAAATCATCATCCAGTGCTGCATAACATTTTTCTTTGAATTCTTTCACATCGAAAGTAGATTGCGATGCCGGCTTAATTTTTTCCATTTGTTGCAATGCGTCCATAAGCCGATTAAAGCCTTTTTCTGCCGCTTGTAACGCTTCATTTGAAAAATCGACGGTGCTGCGGTAATGAGCCTGAAGGATAAAGAAGCGGATGGTCATGGGCGACCAGGCTTTGGTGAGCATTGAGTGGCTCCCGGTGAAAAACTCTTCTAAGGTGATGAAATTACCCAGCGATTTGCCCATTTTTTGTCCGTTGATGGTAATCATGTTATTGTGCATCCAGTAACGTGCCGGCGTTTTCCCTTTAGCAGCCACTGATTGGGCAATTTCACATTCGTGATGAGGGAAAAGCAAATCCATGCCCCCACCATGAATGTCGAATTGTTCTCCCAGGTATTTGGTACTCATGGCCGTACATTCCAGGTGCCAGCCGGGGAAGCCATCGCTGTAAGGTGACGGCCATCGCATAATGTGAGTGGGGCTGGCTTTTTTCCATAGGGCAAAGTCGAAACTGTTGCGCTTTTCGGTTTGGCCTTCCAATTCCCGAGTGGTGCTCAATAAATCATCCAACACACGTCCCGAAAGCGTTCCGTACTTATGTTTTTGGTTGTATTTCTCAACGTCAAAATAGACAGAGCCGTTTTTTTCGTAGGCAAAGCCTTTGTCCAGTATTTCTTTTACAATTTGCAATTGTTCGATAATATGTCCTGAAGCGCGGGGTTCAATGCTTGGGCGTTTGACGTTCAGGGCGTCCATAAATTGGTGATAACGGTCGCAATAGTATTGTGCTACTTCCATAGGTTCGAGCTGCTCTACCCGTGCCTTTTGGGCAATTTTGTCTTCTCCCTCGTCCGCATCATTTTCCAGGTGTCCTACATCGGTAATGTTACGTACATAGCGCACTTTATAACCTAAGTGAGTTAAATATCTGAAAAGCAAGTCGAAGGTAATGGCAGGACGGGCATGCCCCAGGTGGGGGTCGCCATAAACCGTTGGTCCACAAACATAAAGTCCTACATGTGGTGGTTGTATTGGGACAAATAATTCTTTTTTTCGGGTTAAAGTATTGTAGAGTATTAAACTATTTCTCATTCTTCTATTATCTTTTGCTGCTTACTAAATGTATTATTAATTGAAATATGAGGGCTAAATTATAAAATTCCTGTTATCTGCTCAATTTCTTTTATATATGTACGCTCTTTTTGTGAGGTAATTTCAAAAGGCCCAAGTGAAATTTAAAGGATAAGTCGAATCCCCTCTTGTTCAATGTTTATTTTATTTTGTTTATATAATTTCCCTACGGCCTTTTTAAAAGCTTTTTTACTCATATTTAAAATAAGTTTAATTTCATGCGGTGTTGAATCATCGGTAAGCGGTATGAAACCGTTAGATTGTTCCAAAATATGAATGATTTTATTGGCATTTTCTTCGATGGCTTCGAGCCCCAGAGGATGAAGGGATAAATCGATTTTATCATCTTCGCGAACACGTTTAATATATCCCCGGATAGTTTGGCCCGTTTTTAGAGGATTTGATATTTCGTTATGGTAGATAAGTCCCGTATGACGGTGGTTAATGATGGCTTTAATTCCGAGGTCAGTAGTCCCAATAATGATGAGTTCTACTTTATCACCTGTGAGATAAGCCGGTGAGGTATTGTCAAGAAATTTTTCGATTTTGGCAGAAGCGACAATTCTTTTGGTGGCATCATCCAGATAGGTGTAAACAAGGTATTTTTTACCCACTTCCATTTTTTGTTTTTGTTCCCGGAATGGTACCAGCAAATCTTTGGACAACCCCCAATCAAGAAACGCCCCTACCGAAGTGACGTCAACCACCTTTAAAAAAGCAAACCGACCAATCGTTACAAAGGGAATCTCAGTGGTGGCCACCAGGCGGTCGTCAGAATCAAGATAAATAAAAACCTTATGTTCGGTTCCCGGTTTAATGGCCGGATGCATATATCGTTTGGGTAATAATATTTTACCAAGATTGCCGCCATCCAGAAATGCCCCAAAAGGAGATATTTCGGTTACGGTGAGCCGGTTTATTTGTCCTATTTGTGTCATGAAGTATTGAAAAAGGATTGGTTCCGAGGGTGCTTAAACTCTGTAATTAATAATTTGTGCTATATTATTGCAGCAAAATTAATGATTTATTGTGGGAAAGGGGTGTTGCTTCCGGATTTTTAGTTGTTAAGATACTATAATGGTATAATAGTGTCAAATCGGGAGGAACCTCTTTTGAATTGGGGTTTAAGAGATAAAATAAGGATAAGAAGGTAATTTATTTTGTGGATAATAAGTCATGAAATAAGATTCCAAAAATCTATTATTTAAAATATAGCAAAGTATCCTGAGAAAAGTAATAACTTTGCCTTTTGCAATTTTTTAAAAACAGGAATTATGTCAACTGCATATGAGCGACCCAAAAAGGTAACTACCCATGTTTTGGGTGAAATGAAAATGAAAGGTGAAAAAATTTCGATGCTAACGGCCTATGACTATTCTATGGCTCATATACTGGACCAGGCCGGTATTGATGTGATATTGGTTGGTGATTCGGCATCGAATGTAATGGCCGGATGGGAAACTACATTGCCCATTACGCTAAATCAAATGATATATCATGGAGCGTCGGTGGTTAGAGGTGTGAAAACGGCGTTGGTGGTTGTCGATATGCCTTTTGGTTCGTATCAGGGCAATAGTATCGAGGCTTTGCAATCGGCCATAAGAATTATGAAGGAAACGGCAGCTGATGCCGTGAAGATGGAAGGTGGCGCTGAAGTTATTGAATCAGTAAAAAGAATTATTTCTGCAGGAATACCTGTTATGGGCCATTTGGGTCTGACCCCGCAATCTATTCATAAGTTTGGAACCTATACGGTTCGGGCTCGTCAGGAAGAAGAAGCCAATAAATTGATAGAGGATGCCCATTTGCTGGAAGAAGCAGGGTGTTTTGCCTTGGTTTTGGAAAAGATACCTGCCACCCTGGCGGCCAGAGTGGCTAAAGAATTAAAAATTCCGGTTATTGGTATTGGGGCAGGTAATCAGGTCGATGGGCAGGTGTTAGTCATTCATGATATGTTGGGTATTAACCAGTCTTTTTCACCCCGATTTTTGCGGCGTTATCATAATCTATATGCCGAGATTTCCGGTGCTGTGCAAAACTATATTAATGATGTGAAGTCGGGTGATTTTCCCAATGAGAGAGAACAATATTAAAGTGCACAGGCTGGAAAGGCCGATAGGCCATTAGGTCAATAGGCTGATAGTCTGTTACATAATGTGATTGAGGGAATTGAAGAGATTGATGTGCTAAAGAGACTAATCACTAATGAATGACTTTAAGTTCCATTTGAACAATGAGTTAAGCAAGATTTGTGTGAATAAAAGTTGTGGTTTAGTAAAAATCGATAGGCTTAAAATTGGACCCTATCCGGCCTAATTCAATTATTGAATGGATATATTATTGAGAAGAATAAAAATAAATAACCGAAAAGATGGATTTGGAAATATTATATGAAGACAATCATTTGATTGCTGTAAACAAGAGTAATTCTGACCTGGTTCAGGGAGACGAAACCGGGGATGAAGCATTAAATGATAAAGTGAAGGCCTATCTGAAACAGAAATATAACAAACCCGGCAATGTGTTTTTGGGGGTTGTTCATCGCCTCGACAGACCTGTTAGCGGAGTGGTACTATTTGCTCGTACCAGCAAAGCCCTGAGCAGGATGAACAAATTGTTTCAGGAAAAAGAGGTGAAGAAAACTTACTGGGCAATAGTTAAAAATTTACCACCTGACGAAGAAGGGCAACTTAAGCATTTTATATTGAAAGACAGCATAAAAAACAAATCTTATGCTCTTCATAAAAAGCGTCCCGGGTCAAAAGAAGGCATTCTTAATTATCGGCTCATATCCAGTTCAGCCAATTATCATTTGTTGGAAGTAGATTTGAAAACGGGACGTCATCATCAAATACGATGTCAGTTGGCTAAAATAGGTTGCCCAATTAAGGGTGACCTGAAATATGGTTTTCCGAGGTCAAATCCCAATGGTGGAATTTCCTTACATTCCCGCCGCCTGGAATTTGTCCATCCCATTAAAAAAGAAGTGGTTGTGATTGAAGCACCTGTGCCGGTTAACGAACCGCTTTGGAATGCTTTTGAAAATGTTATAATCTGACAGAACTGCCTGAAAGAATAATCCCCTCTTTTCGGTAAAAATAGCATTAGCGAGCATGACCTGAGACGTTTATACTAAAACAAGGTTATGCTCGTTTTATTTTTATTGGATTTTTAATGAGGGAAATATGCTTATTGAGAATCTTTAAATTCGTAAATTGGAACACAAATAGGGACCCTTTCTCTTAATGAAGCCAGTAGTTTGATAATTGAGCAATTTGTGATGGATAAATTGCAATTTGTGGGGAATCTTAGGTAATTAAATTATATAAAATTAGTCCCATGACTATTTCAGATGAATTGAAACGAGCCAAGGAACAAATCCGGTATTTGGAACGGGAACTGGCTACAGCTCGTCAAAGAGAAAATGAGTTTTACAGAATTATTGATACTCTGGATAGTCATATTTTTCGTTGCAGGAAAAATGAGAAGGGAGATATTATACCTCTGTTTAGCGCAGGGCGAATAGCTCAAAGATACCGATTGAAAAACAATCAAGTAATAGGAAAAAAACTTCGTGAAGTTTTGGGCGAAAAGACATATGCCGAGCTTGAACCTTATTATAATAAGGCATTTGAAGGACAAAGTGCGGAATATAGGGGTTTTTTGTATGGAAAGCGTTTCTTTTCGGTGATGGTTATTCCTTTCTTAAGAGGCCCAACAGGGCAGGTTGAAGAGGTAGTGGGAATTATTCATGATATTACTGAAGTTCATATCACTCAGCTGGAAGCACAGAGAAACAGTGAAGTGTTGAATCGATTCATTGATTATAATCCTTATAGTATCCAGATTTTGGATAGCAAGGGTTATCATATACGTGAAAACAAAGCGTTTCTTAATCTTTTTAAGACCAGGCCCGGTAAAAACTGGTCGCTGATGGATGATTGGCAAGTGAAAAATAGTGGATTAAATGAATTACTTTCACGTGTATTGCAAGGGGAGGTTGTTGAAACCCCGCCGGTTTGGTATAATGCGCATCTTACCGATTCTAAATATCCCAATAATCCTATTTGTGTCGGGTCGGTCATTTTTCCCGTTTTTTTGTCTTCCGGAAAGTTGGAGTATATTGTTTTAATTCACGAAGACATAACATCGCGGGTGAAAGCGGAGAAGGCTTTACGAAGTAGCGAACGACGTATGAAAAATATTTTGATGACTAACCCGGCAGTCATTTACACTTCCGAAGTTAATAAACCCTGGAATTGGACCTTTATCAGTGAAAATGTATTTCGTCTTACAGGGTATAGTTGTCATGATTTTTTAAGAAATGAAGGTTTGTGGATTAATTGTATTCATCCAGACGACCGTGACCGTGTTCAGAGCGGAATTCCTTTGGTTTTTGAAGAAGGCTATCATATAACCGAATATCGGTTTAAATGTAAGAACGGGGAATATATTTGGATTTTAGATGAATCGAGGATTGTTATGGGTGATGATGGGCAGCCTGTATGGGGTAGGGTAACTTAATAGTTGTGCGGTGTAAGAGTGTAAAGCAATAACAAATTAAAATATATTGAGCTATGAAAAAGTTAGTAATTTATTTGACACTAAGCACCGCAGTATTATTTGCAGCATGTAATGAAGAAGATGAGGTAGTTCCGGGTGCAGATTATGTAACCCCGGCATTTAATGTAACAGCAGAGTCGGTTATTACCACCGATGCAGCCATTGAAGATGTGGTAGAAGCGGCCGATTATGAAGCCGACCTTTACACCGGAACCTTTGACATATTGGACGACCTGAGTGCTGAAGCAATGAGTGATGACCAGTTAAAATCTTCTACCGAGAGATTTCGCGACCGCTATCGTATTGGTAGACCTGATATAACCATTGAATGGACCGACGGTGACTATCCTCGTACCGTAACTTTGGATTACGGCGAAGAAACCGAATTGGCCAATGGCCGAATCATTAGCGGTATCATTCAAATCGAAGTTTCTGCGCCGCTGTATACCGACAGTGCTACCAGAACCATCACCTTTACCGATTTTTCTGTCGACTCTTTAATCATTAACGGAACCATTGAAAAAGAATATGGTGTAACAGAGAAAGAGGTATTTATTGTAAGAGATTTAACCATCACCCTTCCCGACGGACTTGAGATTGATTGTTATGCCGAGGTTACTCGTAGCTGGACCGAAGGAATGGATACGCCTTTCTATCATGCTGATGATGTTTTGGAAATAACGGGATATTCTAATTGCACCGATTCTGAAGGCAATGAATACAGACGAGAAATTACCGAATCGCTTAAGAAAAAAGGTAGTTGCCGCTTCCTGGTTAGTGGAGAAGTATCTTATTCTGTTAATGGCCAGGTGTTTGGTACGGTAGATTATGGTGACGGAACTTGTGATAATATCGGTTACTATACCACTTCCGAGGGCACTAAAGAATTTAATATTGGCCGGCGAATCAGAATGCGACTGAATAATTAGCATAAAAATGCGGGAAGTAATTCCAATAGCAATAAATGTCCGGAACGGTACGGTTCCGGACTTGCTTTTACTATATTTGTTTAAATATAAAGTGATTTTCGGTGACTAAAGAGTTTTTTAAATCATTGTTTGATGCCCATTTCGATGCTCTTCGGAATTATCTTTATTATCGCTCAGGTGATAAAGAACTGGCCACAGATTTGGCTCAGGAATGTTTTCTGAAACTTTGGGAAAAACAGCCGATTGGTGATTCAGTAACTCTCAAAAGACTTCTTTTCAAAATTGGAAATGATTTATTTATCTCTCAATACCGACACGCCAAAATTGAACGGGATTTTATTTTTAAACAAAGTAATGCGGGAGAATTGTCGCAGTCGCCGGAAGAGGAATTCAATTATTCAGAACTGGAGAAAAGATATAATCTGGCTTTGAAAGAGATGCCCGAAAACTATAGAGTGGTGTTTTTAATGAGTCGGAGTGAAGCGCTTAAAAACCGTGAAATAGCCGAGCGTTTAGGACTCAGTATAAAAGCAGTTGAAAAGCGTATGAGCAAAGCACTTCATTATTTGAAACAGGTTTTGGGTTATGATGAATTGTGAAAAGATAGGAGTTTAATAACGATGAATGTTAATAAAGATATAGGTAGAAAGAAGCCGGAAGGTATCAAAAGCCCTTTGCCCGATTTGGATTT
Source organism: Thermophagus xiamenensis (assembly GCF_900112795.1). GTDB lineage: Bacteria > Bacteroidota > Bacteroidia > Bacteroidales > Marinilabiliaceae > Thermophagus > Thermophagus xiamenensis. Next base: position 33,648 of record NZ_FONA01000028.1, on the reverse strand, counting down.
GAGCTTCCCGAAGTCGAAAGAGCAGGTGTGGGCTGAGTTATCTCATGCGCTTGATACCGGAATGGCATCTGAAGGAAAGTCGCCTGTCACCAGGATGTGGTGGGCTATGGCCGCTTCTATAGCGCTTTTGTTGGGTATGGCTACTTTTGCCCGGTTTTATTCCAAAGAGTTGTCGGCAGGTTATGGCCAACACATAAGTGCCATACTTCCCGATGGTTCGGAAATAACGCTTAATGCCGGTACCGAAGTGAAATATCACCCTTTATGGTGGCGGTTCGACCGGAAAGTTAATTTGGTAGGTGAAGCTTTTTTTGATGTGGCCAAAGGTAAAAGATTTGATGTTGTATCACCCAACGGAACAACCACCGTTTTAGGAACTCGTTTCAATGTATATGCGCGAGGCGACCAATACGAGGTTACCTGTTATTCGGGCGAGGTTAGAGTTGTGTCACGTCTTAGCGGTCATGTTTTGGATATAACACCCGGCGAACAGGCCAGCCTTAATAATGACGGGTCACTGCGGTTGTCGAAAATGAAAGACCCCAAAGTGCCGGTGTCATGGATGAATAATATGTTTATGTTTACGGCCACCCCCCTTTCTGTGGTTTTTGAAGAAATAGAACGCCAATACGCTGTTGAAATTGTATTTAAGGGAGAGAATCAATACCTTTACACAGGTAATTTTTCCCGAAACCAACCTGTAGAGCAAGTGTTGAAAATGGTATGCCGACCTTACGGGCTGGATTTCGTAACAACAGAAAAGGGGTTCTTGATTGAAATAAAATAATTGTGGTTCAGAAAAACGGCCGTTTATTAATTTTATTTTTTTTTATTTCTTTTTCGACTTGGGGGCAGTCTTATGATGTGAAGTGTAAGAATATGCCTCTTAATGAGTTATTGGTTGAGCTTCGAGGACGCTATGACCTTCAGTTTTCATATGATGACCGGTTATTATCCAATTATCGTGTTACGTTAAGGCAAACCTATTCGTCAGCTGCGGCATTGCTTGATGATGTGATTTCAGGATTGCCGCTTGGGTGGGAAAAAATGGGTGATGTATTTGTTATTTTTCCCGTTGAAAATCCTTCTTTACCCACACAATATCTTATCCGCGGTCAGATTCTCGAAAAGGGTAGTGGAGAACCCTTACCTTTTTCACATGTGGTTATTGATGGCCATCCATTGGTTACCGACCTTAAAGGAGCTTTTAGTTATTCAGCCCGGGATGATTCTCTTTTTGATGTAAAAGCCTCTCATCTGGGATGTTATGTATTGGATACCTTTTTAATTGCCGGGTCATTCCATAAATTATTCCTCACCCCTTCAGTTTATTCTTTGCCCGAAATTGTCGTTAAGGATAATTTAATTGAACGCTCGGTTCAGATAGGGCAAACATCAGGGTTGATTAACCTGAACTCTTACATTGCCGGATATCTTCCCGGTAACGGCGATAATTCTGTTTTTAATCTGCTACGTTTACAACCGGGAATCACTGCTGCCGGTGAACAGCCAAACGACCTTATTATGTGGGGAAGTTACGAAGGAACCAGCAGAGTTACTTTGGACGGAATTACCATCTGGGGCTTAAAAAATTTTAATGATAATATCAGTGCAGTTAATCCTTTTATGGTTAAAAGTATTGACCTGTTTAAAGGAGGATATGATGCCACTAAAGAAGACCTGGTAGGAGGAATTGTTCGCATTACAGGAAATACCGGAAATCGGTCTCATACAAAATTAAATTTTTTCGCAAATAACCAGTTGGTTAACGGAAAAGTGGAGATTCCAATATCTTCAAAGTCTTCTTTGATAGTGGCAAGTCGTCGTACCTTTAAAAATCCTTTTGATGCGGATGATATTGCTATCAATAACTTAAATTCAGCAGAAAATTTGAAATATAGAATTGATGTAGTGCCCGATTATTGGTTTGGCGATTTTAATATCAAGTATTCATTGCATGGCGATAATGGAAATTTATTCTACATAAGTGCGATGGGGGCGTCGGATAATTTTAAATATAATGCTTACCAGGAACGACCCCGTTTTATTATCCATCAGGAAAAATATGATAAAAATAAACAGGGAGGGGCTTCCCTCTATTGGAGTATGAATAATGGCTCAGGCGGACGTTCTCATATTAAAGCAACATGGTCGGAACTGCATTCTGATTATGGGATAGACCGCTCTATTGAAAGTATTAGGTTTAATATCCTGGCCAATAGGGTGGATGTTAAATCGCAAACTATGGTTAGAGAAATTTCTTTGGATTATCAATATGAACTGGCCGGAAATCAGCTGCATCAACCAGCCATTGGTGTGGAATTTTTTCGGAACGAATTAAATTTAACAGAAGATTCGTCCGAAGTAGAATATTTTTCATTGTCTGATGCGGGTAACCGAATAGCTTGCTTTGTCCAGGATGAAATATTTTTCGCCCCGCGATTGACTTTGAAACCGGGATTGCGCGTCAATCATTCTTTTTTTACGGGAACAACTCACATCGACCCGCGCTTTGGTGTGGAATGGAAGCCATGGAGTGCGTTGAAGATAAATATGGCATGGGGCAGTTACCATCAGTTCCTGATAAAAAGTTCGTTGTATGATGAGTCCGGTAGTTTTCGCTATTCCTGGACCTTGGCTGATGAGGAGAATGTTCCGGTGCTGAGGTCACAGCACTTTGTGGCGGGTGCTTTCTGGAATCAGAATAACCTGAGTGTTTCCATTGAGGGATATTACAAAACGGTGGATGGCTATACTCGATTTGTGCGGTTAAGAAGGATTAATGAAAACGTTTATGATGGCGAAGGAAGAAGTTATGGTGTAGATGTTTTTGTTAAAAAAGATTTGGAAGATTATAACTTTTGGGTTTCCTATACCTTGGGACGTTCAGAAGAGCTTTTCCCTTACTTCCCGGAACAAGACTATCGACGAGCACCCCATGACCAACGACATGAGTTAAAAGTGGCGGCACTGGCTCGCTTTTTGCAAAAATTTCATTTTTCGGCTACCTATATTTATGGGAGTGGTTTCCCTTTGTATTCCAATTATCTAAGTACAAATTATATTGAGCCCGATTATTCAAGGCTTGATTTGGCATTAGTTTATCAATTTAATTTCAATAAAGTTAAAGGGGAAGCGGGTGTTTCGCTCTTAAACGCCCTTGACCACCACAACATTAAATATTCCAGTTTTGAACGTATTCCCCTTGATCAGTTGAATTCCATTTATGTTGATGCTGAATCAGTTGAGTTTACGCCGTTGGTGTTTGTAAAAGTGAAGTTTTAGGCAAGTTATTCTGTTAAAAGTTATCAAACTTTATGTATTCTTATAATGATTAACCTGCTATTTTATGATTTTTCCATTTCGTTGCAAAAATGCAGAACAAAATATTTATGCGCTCTTTCTGATCACGGGTTTGGAAAAATTGAATTAAACGGAGGCCTACCATAAAATAAATTGTCCGTTTTTATTAATTATTTCTGAAGAATTACCTTAGTCGACAAATTTCTAAAAAACAGTTGATAAAGTTGCAGTAAATTGTAAAAATATAACATAGTGTGTTAAAATCATTATATTTGCTGCCCCCCATGAATAATTGGCTGAATATGGCATCAGATTTTATGGGTCGCGCTTATTTTAGTTAAATTGTTAAAATTCATTCACCTCAACTTTCAGTTTTAGTCATGGGTAGGTTTAATTTCTTTCTGGCGCTTTTTCTCTTTTTCAGTTCCATTTTTGCTCAAAGCGAAAAGATTAGTTTTGTTCACTATACAAATGAGGACGGATTACCTTCATCTTATGTAAAAAGCATAGCTCAGGATGCCGATGGGTTTATGTGGTTTGCTACCCGGGCGGCAGTTACCCGGTTTGATGGTCAGACCTTTAAAGTATTCCCGGCTTATAATCATATGGGCGAAAAGGTGAGGATTTTTGGCGATAAGCTTTTTCTTTCATCAGATTCGGTTTTAATTACAAGAACCATTAAACGTGATTATTATTATTTTGATGAAGAGAAAGAATGTTTTTTCCCATACACGCTGTTAAATGGAATGGGAATGATATCATCAGTTGTTCCAACTGAGGGAGGATTCTGGATTTTCCGACAAGACAGGATTACATTTTTGGATCTTTCATCAGGAATGGAAGAACCCATAAGCGAAAAATTTTCGGATTTAAATATTCCCCAAGATACTCGATTTCAGGATTTACGGGATGAGAATGGCTTTTTGGTCATAGTAACTGACGATAGAATGCTTATTGTTATCGATAAAAAACACGGTAGGATCGGAAAATTGAATGTACCTGCTGAGCTCGGGAATGGAGATCTGAGTCTCTTTTTAATCGATACTAAGGGAAGGGGATGGTTGGGTGAATACGAACATGGTTTGATGGTTATGGATCTCCTAACCGGTGCTTATCGGTTTTATTCCCGTCAACTTGAAGAACCCTATCATATCCGTCACAATCTGGTCCATTGCATGACGGAGGATCATTACGGAAGGGTATGGATCGGATATGAAGCCGGTCTGGCCATTCATGACCCGTTAACTGGGTTCCTGGAACTGCATGCTTTTAATCTGGAAAATCCTTCGGGGCTTAATACCAATCCGATTTATGATGCCTTTTGTGATTCGGAGGGAAATGTTTGGCTGGGCACCTATTTTGGGGGGATTAATTTTTGGAGCAACAGGAAAAGTTTTTTTCACATCTGGAGTTCCGGACTGGGACAGGGACAACTGAGAGGGAATGTGGTTAGCTGTCTGACCGAAGATGATGAAAATAACTTATGGATTGGGCTTGAAGATAATGGTTTGAATAAATACAATAAAATTACAGGCGAAATAATTCACTATTCTACTACGAGCGGGCCGGCACATCTTTCTTACAATAATCTTCATGACTTGTTGTTTGTTACGGATGATGAACTTTGGATTGCTTCTTATACTGGAGGAATCAATGTTTTGAATACCAATACGAATAATATCAGATACTTAACCCCTGAAAATTCTCCCGGACTTACCTCCAATGCCATCTATGCTTTTCATAAAGTAGGTGATTCTATATATATAGCCACCTCATTGGGAATAGTCGTCTACGATTTGGTATCAGATTTGTTTTCTCCGTTGAGACCCGAAATTTTGGGGGTGTCGCAGTTTGAGAGTATTGCGGGTGACTATCAAAAGCTTTGGTTTTCATCAAGTGGGATGGTTTATGGCTATATTCCCGCGACTGATTCCCTTTTTGCATTGGATCAGGTACAGCAAATGAAGAATATAAACTTTGTAAAAACCGATTCAAAAGGTTATATATGGTTGGGAGATTGTTATCAAGGGTTGTGTCGTTATAATGAAAAGAGTGGGACAGTGAAATTTTTTAATACCGCTACCGGTTTTCCTGTTTCCTGGATATTTAGTTTGGAAGAGGGTAAGGATGGTTGGTTTTGGGCCAGCAGCGACCGAGGCCTGGTAAAATTTAATCCGGATGAGGATATCTCCATTTTATATGACAGCAATTCGGGTATTCCCTTTAATCAGTTTAACTACCGGGCCTCTTTTATTGACCGTGAGGGAAATATCTACTTTGGAGGAAACAACGGTATGGTTTCCTTTAACGAAAACAGGATCCAATCTCCACAGCAGCAAGCTCCTCAGGTGTTGTTTACCGGTATGAAACTGTTTAATGAGTACGTTTCGCCCGGCGATGATCCTGTCCTGAAAAAATCGCTCAATAAGATCGACCGAATTGTCCTGGATTATGACCAGAATGTGGTGACCCTCGAGTTTACTGCCCTGGCTTATGCCTCCAAAGGTCGTTGTCAGTATGCTTACTATCTTGAAGGGTTTGAAGAAAAGTGGAATTATGTGGGTACTCGGAACTTTGCTACCTATACCAATTTAAGTCCTGGTACTTATCATTTTCATGTGAAAGCTTCGTTAGGTGATATTCAAACCAACTATAAGGAGCGGGTACTGAAAATTATTGTTCGTCCCCCTATTTGGCTTTCCAAAGGGGCTTTTATCGGTTATTTTGTATTGGCTTTTTTGTTTTCTTTATTGGTATTAAAGGTGGGGAAAAACCTGGAACGTTCAAAAGCATTACTTGCCATGGAACGTAGGGAACGGGAACACGAGGAGGAAATACATAAATTTAAGCTCGAGTTTTTTACTAATATTTCGCATGAGTTAAAAACACCCTTAACCTTGATTTTAGGCCCTCTTAGTCGTTTAATGAGTCAAGAGCAGATGAATCCAGCCTTTCGTAAATGCCTGGCAGGTATTGAACGAAATGCCAATCGACTTTATGTACTGATTAACCAATTGCTTGAATTCAGAAAAATTGAAAGCGGAAAAGATCAACTTAGAGTGGCCCAACACGATGTGAGAGAATTTATTGAAACCATTTCAAAGGCTTTTTGTGATCTTGCAGAAGCTCGCGGAATTGAGTTTGTTGTCAAATTGCCAGAGCAGAATTTTCAATTATGGTTTGATGCCGATAAGGTGGACAAAATAATTGTGAACTTGCTATCCAACGCATTTAAATTTACTAACGATGGGGGGAAAATTGTACTGTCTGTTGAGCTTGATTCCCGAAAGGGCAAGGAAGGAGATGACTGCTGGGATTTGATGATAAGTGTTTCGGATACAGGAAAAGGTATTCCTTCAGAGATGCTTGATCAAGTTTTTGACAGGTTTTTTGAGACTGGGGGTGAAAGTAATTATTATGTTAGCTCAGGGATAGGTTTGGCTTATGTAAAAAGTTTAGTGATGTTCCATAGGGGAACGATTCAAGTAAAAAGTAAACTTGGTGAAGGGTCCATTTTTACTGTTTCACTTCCTGTATCCAAGTCCGATTTTTGTGAAACAGAAATTGTTCCCCGGATAGAGCAATACATGGACTGGAAGAGATGTTCTGATGAGCTGATTCAAAGCCCTTCCCCGTTGAAGTCCATTAGGGCTATTGATCCGCTTCAGACGAAACCTTCTGTTTTGGTTGTTGAAGACAATCAGGAATTAGTAGGTTTCCTGATGGAAATTCTGGAAGACCGCTATCAGGTAGAGTCTGCTTTAAATGGGAAAATTGCCATGGAGAAACTGGGAAATTTTAGCCCTGATCTGGTTATAAGTGATATTATGATGCCGGAAATGGACGGAATTACTTTTACAAAAAAGCTTAAAACAGATCTGAATACATCGCATATACCCGTTATTTTGTTGACTTCCCGATCGGGTGTCAAAAATGAACTAAAAGGATTAATGACAGGTGCTGATTATTATATTGAAAAACCGTTTTATCCAGATATTTTGGTACAGGTTATTGAAAATATTTTAAATAACCGCCAAAGAATTATTGATCGTTTTCGTAATGAAGATGCATTTTCCATAAGAGATATCAAATGTTCCGAGTCGGATAAGCTCTTTTTGGAAAAGTTGACAGCCCTGGTTAATGACAACCTTAATAATGAATCATTGGATGTGTCCTTTTTGACTAACGAATTGGGAGTAAGCCGCTCTTTGCTTCACAAAAAACTGAAAAGCCTTGTCGGGTGTTCTGCTACCGAATTTATTCGGGTTATACGATTGAAGGAGGCTTCCAAACTTATTTCGTCAGGGAAATGCAATATTACGGAAGCTGCATACGAGGCAGGTTTTTCCAGTCCAGCTTATTTTACCCGCTGTTTTAAGGAGGTTTATGGTCAGTCACCGAGAGAGTATTTCAAGTCTTAATTTTTATTTCCTGGATTGACAATTTTTCATGTTATAAACCCAAAGGTTAAATTCTTTTGGCAATTAATGTTCCAATGCCGGAATACATTAAGGTATTTTTTTCATTTCTACTTTTTCGTCAGCTAAAATTTTGTTCATTTTTTATGGTAGTAATTATTCAATGAATGGCATTGGTCAAGAATTTTTATTGTGTTTTCCCTTGTCTTTGATTATATGAAAGTTTATTGTATTGATATTTAAGGAATTACATAATTGTGAAAGTATTTTACACATAGCTGAAAGTCATATTTAAGGCGATATTTCATTTTTGATGAAAGCAAAAAAATGTTTACAAATGTGTATAAAATTTGTTGTCTATGAAAAGAAAAAAAGAGTGGCCTATTTCCAAAATGTCTAGTAAGGTGAAACGATCAAAGTTTGTGAAAATTTCACTGCTACTACTTATGTCAGGATCGATTCACCTGAATGCAGATAATTCTCAGGACAAAAGCTTTCCTGATGAAAATATAAAGAGAAATAAAAAGAGTGTTTCTTTAGAAACATTTTCTTTCTACCAGCAAAATGAAAAAATTATTACGGGAAAAGTAACAGATGAAAATGGAGATCCTATCCCTGGCGCTACTATTCAAGTGAAAGGGACCAATACTGGTACCATTTCCGATATGAATGGTAACTATACAATTTCTATTCCTTCAGATGCTGAAACATTAGTTTTCTCATTTGTGGGGATGGAGACTCAAGAGATAATAATTGGGACTCAGAGTCGGTTGGATGTTTCATTGAATCCAGAAGTTGTTGGTTTGGACGAGGTAGTCGTGATCGGATATGGAACTCAGCGAAAAGGAGATGTTACCAGTGCTGTTGCGAGTGTCAAATCTGAAGATTTTATTCAAGGAAAGATTCAGGATGCGGCCGAGTTGGTGAAAGGGAAGATTGCAGGACTTAGCATCACTAAAACTTCAGGTGATCCTAATGCTACATCCAGTATTATGCTTCGGGGTATTACTACAATTATGGGAAGTGTTTCGCCTCTTGTATTGGTTGATGGAATTGAAGGTTCATTAACAACCGTTGCCCCAGAAAATATTGAGTCAATTGACGTGTTGAAAGATGCTTCTGCTTCAGCTATTTATGGAACTAGAGGTGCTAATGGGGTAATTCTGATAACAACAAAATCAGGGAAACGGGGTGTTCAAACCTCTGCCAGTTATACCAGTTACCTTTCATTTTCCCAATGGTATAAAACACCTGATTTTATGGATACTCACGACATAATTTATGGTAGAACGCAGTTTGAATATGAAGGATATGATACAGATTGGTTAAAAGCTGTGACTCGCAAGGCTGGATATACCCAAAACCATTCATTGAGTTTGGAGGGTGGATCAGAATCATCTACATATGCCGCTAATGTCACTTATTCAGATGAAGAGGGGATTATGCGAAAAAGTGATAGGAACGATATTAGAGCACAGCTTGATTTTAATCAATATGCGATGAATGATATATTAAAATTCAATTTTAATATTCTTTATTCTACTCATAAAAATACAAATAATAATAATGCATATGTTTATCGTCAGGCGTTAATTCATAATCCATCTTCGCCTGTATACAATGAAGATGGTTCATATTACGAGGATTTTAATCTTTTTCAGTATTACAATCCTGTTGCAATTCAAAATGAGCTGATTGGTGATACTCGTTCCCATTTTGCAAGAATTGTTGGGAATGTCACTTTTGAACCTATTAAAGGTTGGCAGACTAATTTGATGCTTTCACGTAAAGAAACGGAATCCACTTCACAAAATTACTATACCAGTAGTTATTTTACTCAGGCTACAGCACAAATACGCGGTACTGCTACAAAAGGTTCAAGCAATTCTCGAAGTGATAATTTAGAACTGACTTCCAAATATAATTTTTCTATCAATAAAAGCCGATTTAGTACCCTCATAGGATACAGCTATTTGTACAATCTCTATGATGGTTTTGGAGCTGGAAATTCTGAATTCCCGTCAGAGTCTTATCTGTATAACAATTTGGGACAAGGACTATATCTTACAGATGAAGATCATACCGCAAGTATGAGTTCCTATAAAAACGATAACAAATTAATTGGATTTTTTGGACGTGTCAGTTACGGTTATGATAATCGCTACAACGCTTTGGTAAGCGTTCGGCATGAAGGTTCCTCTAAATTTGGAGAGAATCATAAATGGGGAACATTCCCTTCGGTTTCATTAGGATGGACAATAAGTAACGAATCTTTTATGCAAAATATCAGTTGGCTTGATAATTTAAAACTTCGTTCAGGGTATGGAGTAACTGGCATAATACCAAACTCATCCTATATGTCCCTCACAATGTTTGACTATGATGCGTACGGTAAACATTTAAGTAAAGATGGCGAATGGACACCATCTTTAAAAGTGGCTCAAAACCCAAATCCTGATTTAAAATGGGAAAAAACAAGTGAAATAAATATTGGAATTGATTGGTCTATATTGCATGCACGCTTAAGTGGGACAATAGATGTTTATTCAAAAAAGACTGTTGATTTACTATATGACTATGCAGTACCTGTCCCTCCTAATATGTATGGATATACAACTGCTAATGTGGGTAAAATGAGGAACAGAGGGATTGAGGTAATGATATCCGCCCTTCCTGTTGAAACAAAGGATTTTGAATGGAATACAACTCTAACTCTTTCTCATAATGAAAATAAGTTGCTGAGCTTATCCAATGATCTTTATGAGACTGACAATTTCATGGAAGTAGGAGGTGTTAGTGATCCAATTTCAGTTCCCACGCATTGTATGGAAGTAGGGCATCGCCTGGGCGATTTTTGGGGATTAAAATCAGTAGGAGTTAGTAAAGATGGGTTTGTTTGGGTTGAAGTGTCGGATGGAAATGGAGGATGGGAAGTAAAAGAATTTGACACAAGCTACAATGAAGAGGCCAACCGCCAACGCTTGGGCAATGGACTTCCACAAGTCTATGCTGGATGGAATAATTCGTTCCGATACAAAAACTTCGATCTTAACTTGCAGTTCACTGGGCAATTTGGGTTTAAAATATTGAATGTACAGCGAAGTTTTTATGAAAATAATTCGATTGCCTATAATCGTTTAAAATCAGCGGCAGACCTGCATCCAGCTGTTGATGCTTCAGGAGCGCCAGTTTTAGATGAGGAAACAGGTAAGCAGTTGATGGTTTCATTGTCTAGTTCAATGTCACAAGGGGTGTGGAGCGATCATATAGAAGATGGCGACTTTGTTAAGTTGACAAATGCGACCTTGGGCTATACTTTCCCCATTTCAGGGAAAGCAAATGAATATATTAAAAACCTTCGTGTTTATGTATCTGGACAAAACCTCTTCTGCATAACAGGTTATTCAGGACTTGATCCGGAGGTTTCAAATTATTTCTTAGCTCCAGGAATCGATGACCGGGATAAATATCCAACCGTTCGTTCATTTACTTTTGGTCTTTCTGTTAACTTCTAAAAATCCGTAAATTATGAAATTAATGAGATATTCAATATTTAGTATTGCTTTAAGTCTTCTGTTGGTATTTGGGGCATGTACTGATTTATCAGAGACGGTTTATGATCAGCTAACCGATGAAACCATTGATGTTACTGACCCGGAGATTGTTGGTTATATGATGGGCGAGGCATATGCACAGCTGCGTTTTTTGTATTGGGGTTGGAATGGCTATTTTGATCTTATGGAGGAATGTAGTGATACCTATATGACCCCAAAACGTATTGGAGTAGGTTGGGGAGATTTGTACATAAATATGCATAAGCATAGTTGGAACTCCAGCCAGGGCCATATCGAATCATTGTGGAATTATGCTTATAACGGAATTGGTTATGCAAATAAATGTTTGGATGTTTTGCCGGAAGAGGGTAAGGAACAGGCAGAGATGCGTTTTTTAAGAGCCCTTAACTACTACATTTTGCTTGATGCTTTTCGGAATGTTCCTTTAGAAACAACCCAGGATGTTGAGCCAGGATATCTTCCTAAGCAGGTTTCGGCCGATTCTATTTTTAATTTTTGTGTAAATGAATTGAATGCCATAAAAGATGATTTGGGAACTGAAAATATTTTTGGTTACCCTAACCGATATGCGGCCTGTATGGTTTTGGCAAAACTGTACTTAAATTATAATGCATATTTTAACACAGAGGAAACTTCTTATTATGAAAAGGCATTAGAAGAGGTCGAAGAAGTTTTAGATAATGGCGGGTATTCATTAGCCCCTCATTATTTGGATAATTTTAAACAGGATATTTCTGCTTCACCAGAAGTCATCTTTGCTATTCCTTTAGATAAGACAAATGCTTCTCATAATTATTTAGTTAACAAGTGTCTTGTTGGTGCTGGTGCGGCAGCTTATGGTTATACTGGTTCTCCATGGAATGGTAGTTGTGCTGTACCCCAATTTATTGAAAGTTATGAAGAAAATGATAAGCGGTTAGAATATACATGGACTGGCGGAATTCAATACGAAGCGACAAAAGATGCAGAAGGGAATATTATACCTCAATCAGGCGATCCAATAGAGTTTACTACTGATGATTGGTCTGGCCTGGGTGTTTTAAATTATTCATTAAAAGTTCACTCTATTGATAATCCGGGGGCTTATCAACAGGAAGGATATCGTTTTGTTAAAAGCGAGATTGTTTCGGGCGATGCAGGAACTTATGGTAATGATGTAGCGTTTTTTCGCCTGGCAGATGCAATGTTTATAAAGGCTGAATGTTTGCTTCGTCTGGGACGTGATGAGCAAACCGCTGCCGATTTAATTACTGAAGTTCGTCGTCGAGCATTTGATGATCCCGCAGATGCTATACGAACCGTTGCTGAACTCAAAGGTGGCAGCCGTTACAATTATGGACATAGAGAATATACAGGTGAAGGATACGCAAATTGGGATCCAGCTACATTCGTTTCTACCGAAGAAGGGGGAGAAGATATTGAATTTGGAGGCTTATTAGATGATTTGGCCTGGGAATTTGTAGGTGAACATCATCGACGCCAGGATTTAATTAGATTTAAAATGGCGGATGGAAGAAATGTGTTCAATGGAAAGTCATGGTTTTGCAAAGATGCAACTACTGAAACTCATTGGGATTATTTCCCAATTCCCAAGTCTGCATTAGATGCTAATATTTCACTTAAACAGAATGCAGGGTATACAGGTTCTAACTAAATATTATGTTTTTGTAATGAATATGTGTGTCGTTTATAATCGATATTAATTTGATAATTTCCTTAAAAGCGATGTAGTCTTTTGTGTATTAATGCTTATATGAATAATTTGTTGTAAACCTGTAGTTTATAGAAGTTTTGTCGAAAACTTAAATTTTAAGTCATATGAAAAAGATTTATGGATTATATAAAACTGTCCTACTTGTTTTGATGATGGGGGGATTTATTTGGGGTTGTGGGGAGAATGAAAATTTTAGCACTCTTCATGAACTAACTGATGAAGAAATCAAAGAAATTGCGCGTCAAGATTCAATAGAGGAAGCCCAGAAAAATAAAATTAATGCTGATTTGATTCTGGAATATTCGGTTGAAATCACAATAAGTCAAACATTGTATGACGGAACTACCCTTTCAATTGATTTAGATAAAATTGCAGACGTTTTTGGTATTACCCAAGAAGAACTTATTGCCGGTATTGCGGGCGAGGAAGATGCCCTTGAAATAAAGGGTTTTGCAATTAATGGAACCACTCGTATCGATTATGCAACCTCCAGTAATACCAATTCTCCATGGGGACATTGGTGGGATGCAAACGGCGATGTTGTATCATGGGGCGATAATGCTATGTTATTTGCTGAATTTGATACTGAGAACGGTGTTTTTTACGTTGGTCAGTTTCCTGGTCATTTAATAGAAGATCAAACAATTACTATTATTGAAGGTCTGAAATTTAACGATACTCGTGTTGCTGTGGTGATTACTGTAACTGCCAAAGGGTTGGAAGAAATAACTGCCACTGTGGTAAACACTCAAGAGATTAACGTAAATGTTTATCCAAGACTTAATACTAATTCTGATTCGTTGCAGTTTGACCTCAATCAGGTTTTTAGTGACTTGGGGGTATCTTCAATGAATGAAATTAGTTTTATAGCTGTGAACCAGGATGGTTCTTACAACCAAGAGCCTGCAGTAGGTAATTTATACTGGTTTAATTCAGATGGATATGTAGGAACATATGGTGAGGATGCTGTTATTTATGTTGATTATGGCGAGTATGGTGATGATAAAATAAGTATTGGCCAATTTCCTGGTTCTCTAACTGAAGGCGATGAAATTGTGGTCGAATACGGATTCCTGGCAAATGACAAAATTGAGATGTTAGAAGTTACGGTTAAGGTGGTTGCATATGATGATCCAGAGGTGCCAGAAGTAGGTGATCCTGAAAATCTGGAGGCGGATATAGTTTTAAGTAAACCTTATAGTAATGATTATTCAATTGTTACTTTCGATATAAAAGAAATTATGAAGAAAGCTTTTAAAAGCACCACATATCAGGTTGGTCGGGCTATTGTAAGGGGTGAATTAAAATTATATCAAGGTTCTGTTGAAGAAGCGACACCTTCTTATACTGCTGATGTTCCAGGCTATTGGCTTGATGCTGATGGAATGGTTTCTGAATGGGCTTCTGGTGCTGTTTGGTGCAGCATTGGATATAGCGAATCAGAACTTTATCTCTTTGGTGGAAATCACCCTGATAATGCTGAACCTGGAGATACAGTTTCAACAAAATTGATAGCAACCTACAATGGTGGGTCAGTTACATTTAATATTACTTTCAAAATCGAGTAATAATTATGAATAGTTATAGAAGTTTTTATAAGAAAAGCATGAGCCGGATTTTTCCGGCTTGTGCAATCTTGATGGTGTTTTTTTCTTTTATTTTTTCCTGTGGAACTGATGAAGAAATTGAAAACATCAATAAAAATGAAGAAGGAAAAGAAGATACAACAGATTTAATAACGGAAGATTCAATAATAGTTCTTAATGAGTCTGATATTGAAGATTATGATAAATTTTATCGCCCGAATGAATTTAAGGATATGGATTTCCTTCGGAGTGATAGTAAATGGTCCTTTGTTCGAAGTCGTCAATCTGACCATTTCATCATATTCTGGGAGAGCGGTTTCGGTGAAGATCCAAATTCCTCTAATATTTCGGAAGAGTTAAGAGTCGATATAGACGATTTATTGCAGAAGGCCGAATGGTTTTATGACTTGAATGTAAATACATTGAAGTTTGCAGAAGTAGGGGCCGATAAATCGAACCTTGACAAGTATAAAATGCAAATTTATCTGTTTTACCAGACCGAGTGGTTGGCAACCGGTGGTGGATATGATGATGTTATCGGTGCTTTATGGGTTAATCCCTCTACTTGTAAACCGGTCGGTTCTGTCATCGCTCACGAGATCGGTCATAGTTTCCAGTATCAGGTCTATGCCGATTTATTAGCAACCGGGGAAATTAATAATGACTATTCACGTGGATTTCGTTATGGCTTCGGAGGAAACGGCGGGAATACTTTTTGGGAACAATGCGCACAGTGGCAGGCTTATCAAGCCTATCCAGACGAGGCATTTGAATCTTATAACTTTGGCGTTTACACCGAAAACTACCACAGGCATATATGTCATGAATGGCAGCGATATGCTAGTTATTGGATTCATTATTATTGGGCCGATAAGCATGGGGTAGATTTTATTGGTAAACTTTGGAAAGAAGCAATAAGTCCGGAAGATCCTTTAGAAGTTTACATGCGCATAAATGATCTTACCGTTGATCAGTTGAATGATGAATTATATGATGCAGCTACTCGGTTGGTAACATGGGATATTGATGCAATACGTGCCAAAGGAAACAATTTCATAGGAAAGCATTCTTATAAAATGTACCAGATTGACGATGGTAGTTATCAAGTAGCCTATAGTCATTGTCCTGGAACTACCGGATATAATGTGATACCGCTAAATGTTCCAGAACCAGGAACTGTAATAAAAACCAAATTTACGGGATTGCCTCCTGGTTCAGCCCTTGCAGAGAACGACCCGGGGGAATATGCGGATGAAGGCGAAACTTACACTACTAGAAATTATAATAATAGTGGTTCCATTGAAAGAGCAGGGTGGAGATACGGATATGTTGCTTTGTTGGATGACGGTCAGCGGTTATACAGTGACATGAACAGGCAGCCTTCGGCTGAGGTATTATTTGAGGTGCCTGAAAAATGTGAAAGACTCTGGTTTGTTGTTTTGGGTGCACCATCTTCTTATAAGGCTCATCCGTGGGATGAAAAAGAAAGCAACGATGATCAATGGCCATATAAAATAAAGTTTGAAAATACTGATCTGTTGGGGAATATTCATATTGATCCGAATGACTCACCCAAAGATATTACATTGACATATAACTTAGCTTTTCCTGCCGATGCTTCTAATTATTCAGGAACTACCGTAAATATATATGATAATGGTGATATTGTTAAGGTAGCCCAAGCTTTAGTAATGCAACCATCTGATATTTCCGGAAAATTATTAAAAGAGGGAGAAACCCCTCAGGAAGGAAAAATAGCTTTTGCAGCTTTAGAGCCTGATGAATCAATCAATTATTCCACTACCGCCAACGGCTATGGTTTCTGGTTTGACAGTGAAGGATATGTCATAAATTGGGGTAGTGATAATGACAGTAAAGTTTTTGCTGAATTTTCATTGAGCAGTTTTGAGTTTTCTATAGGTCAATATCCGGGAAAATGTGTTGCAGGAGATGAATATACAATAAAGGAAGCTTTTGTTTATTTAAAAGATGGAATCCAATATGTAATCACATTTGTGTTTAATATTAAGATTGAATGAGATTGATTTGAATTTTGTGTTGCTAAGTAAAGAGTGACTTTGTCGATAGTTAAATTATTTCTGGTTATTATAATTTTTGATAAAGATGATGACTAAGATGCTGATGGGCTTTTTATTAGCCCATCAGATCATCTCTCTTTCATCAATACAAATTTGGTTAAATCGTTGGTTGGTTTGATGAAACTTGCATGGCCATAGTTTATACATCTTCTTATTGTGTCAGCCTTTCCTGGTCATGCTTGTTTCGTGGGTATAAAATCAATTTATCTCAATGGTTTAATGGTGGTTTTATGGTAATATTTTATGTCCTAAGTTCGTATGCTCTGAGATTTGGTAATTAGGGATATGTATTATTATGAGTTTTGTGGGGGCTAGGTATTGTTTCTTTCGTTTTTGGAAATCCTATGAATTATTAATTCTTATTGGAATGGATGATGCAAAATAAAGCTCTAGACGAGCCCAATAGCATTTTGATGGAAGTTTATTATGAAGAAGGATTAAATGTGACTAAAATATGAAAAATAGATTTTTAACCTGCATTATATTTTTTGCTACAGTTTTTTTTGTCCCTGAGATCGGTGCGCAGGTGAAAGCTCGTTCAAAGAATGTTAGAAACCCTCTTATTCCGGGTTATTTTGCTGATCCAACTGTTAAGAAATTTGGAGATACTTTCTATTTATATTCAACAACAGATGGAATAAAACTGGCTTCGGGAGAGCCACAGGTTTGGATAAGCAAAGACTTTGTCAATTGGTTTAACCATGAGATGGAACTGGAGGTGCCGGAAGGTCTGACCAATGTTTGGGCCCCTGATGTTCAGAAAGGAAGTGACGGCCGGTATTATTTATTTTGGGGAAACTGCCAATTAGGGTGTAATATATACGGTTATGTTGCAGACTCGCCAATGGGACCTTGGAAAGCTATTAATGACGGCCAAGCTGTGATTACTGTGGGTACAGGACTTGATAATTTGCCAGCTCTGGATGCTCAATACTTTATAGATGATAATGGGGCTATATACAGTTGGTTTGGCACGTGGTGCCATTTGTTTGGGGGATTAGGGTGGGCACAAATTGACCCCACCGACATGTCCACGATTTTGAAAAGTGGAGGAATTCCAATGGAACAAATTCCCCATGCTTTTGAAGCCCCGTTTGTGTTTAAAAGAAAAGGAAAGTATTTTTTAATGTATTCATCAGGCGATTGCCGTCTTAGTTCTTATGCTGTCCATTACTCTGTTGGTGATCATCCGGAAGGTCCTTACAGTTACGGTGAAAACTCTCCTATTTTGCAATCATCGCAAGACGGAACGGTTGATGGACCTGGACATAATTCCGTATTAGAGGTGAATAATAATTATTATATATTATATCATCGACACAATTATCCGCATAGTACAGGAGGTATGTTCCGTCAAATTTGTGCCGATCGACTATTATTTGAAAATGACACCACTATAGCAAAGGTGGATCCTACTCACAAAGGAGTTGGGTATTTGGGGCCCAATCAAATTGATTATGAAAATTATGCAAGGAATGCATCTGTTTTTGCATCTTCTTCTTATCACTTGGCATCAAAAGCCACCAAATTCTCAAAAGAAGACATTAATTATTTATTTGAACCCGAATTTGCAATTGATGGAAACAATGGGACTTTGTGGAAAGCTGGTTCTGTGTTTTTACCACAGACCCTGACTCTTGATCTAGGAAAAGTTCAAAATATTAAAAGGGTGATGATTTATTTTGAATATCCTACATTTTATTATCAATATAGAATTGAAACTTCAACAGACAGTATTAATTGGAAATTGTTCGCAGATAAAACGGATAATCGTCGATCTGGCTCTCCTATGATTGATGATAATGAGGCAAAGGCTAGATTTGTGAAAATTACAGTAACAGGTACAGAAAAAACAGGTCTATTTGCAGCCATTTGGGAAGTTAAAATTTTTAATGCCCTTTTTGAAGTTCCCTCTTTTCAGAACTCAATTAAATTAAATGATTCTGGCAATCATAAACCGATGGGATGTATTATTCATTTAAATACAGATAATCTGAATAGTGGATGGATGACGGAATCTATACCAAATCTGGGAGTTTTGGGAGGATTTTTTTCAGCATCAAAACCTTTGGCAATAAAAAAAATCGATGGGGTAAAGGCATTGGCATTTGATGGTGAGAGTGTATTGTATTCGAGTAAAAATGCTCCGGAAAGTTTGTCCTGGAATGCACCGTTTTCTGTTTCTGCATGGGTTAATAATCCTGATGTGGGAGCCAATGAATGTATTATTACATGGACTTCAAGAAAAAATATGTTACAAGGATCCTATTCTGCATTGATGTATGGATCAGGTCATTATGGTGCAGTTGCTCATGGTGATGGTTATGTGGATTTAGCTTTTGAAAAAGTTCCTGAACCAGGGAGGTGGCATCATTTTGCGTTGGTTTTCGATGGCATGAAAGAGGTACTTTATATTAATGGGAAAGCTGTAAAAGAGCAACCAATTAATCTGTTTGTAAAGAATAGTAGTATCCTAATCGGTGGGTCTGGATTACCACAAGAAAATTTTTCAGGTTATATAGCTAATATCAGATTGTATGATATTCCATTGACACATGATGATGTTATAAAACTGATGAACGAATCATTGCCACAGGGATTGCAATTTGTTGGTAAATGAAGCATGTTTTATATAAGTTCCATAAGGTTAATTTTAAAAAAGAGGATTTTTTATGAAGTTACAAAAGGATAGTATAAAAAAGAAATTCCAAATTATTGTTCTATTGGTGATAGGGTTTGCCGTTTTTGACATTAATGCTATTGCTCTTGAAGATTCAATTTCTTCATCTAATTTATTGAGTTACTCTACTTCTAATTTTAATTTATCATTAGACCAATCGTCCCAAACTGCTATTGTTTTGTCGCCTGCTTCTGATCATGAATTTAATTATACTACGGGTGAGTGGACCGATGTTCGTCATGGTGATGGGTATTATCAATTAGGAGATATTACCTTCAGAATAAGAGAGCAAGGTCAGCATGAATGGAGAGGTTATTCAACCGCTGCTAAAAGAAATCCTGTAGAGATGCTTGAAAATAGGGGGGCAGGTGTGTTGTCTGCCGCGAACCTTTCCAATACTTTACCAGAGGATGTTCCGCTGACTATAACCCGTTATTGGGAAGAGATAGATGGAGGTTTGTTATTGCGTTTCGAGCTAAAGAACATAACAACGGAATCGATAGAAATTGGGGCGTTGGGGATTCCAATGATTTTTAATAATATACTTAACAATAAGCATCTGGATGAGGTCCATTCTGAAAATGTATTTTTTGATCCCTATATTGGGATGGATGCCGGTTATTTGCAAGTGGTCCGATTAAGTGGTGAAGGTCCCGTCCTTTTGGTTCTTCCCTATGAAAAAACACCTTTTGAAGCTTATCGCCCCTTGCTTGATGATCCTATGCCAAGAGGAATTACTTTCGAAGGGTTTCATGAATGGATGGTGCATAGCAAAGCATACGCTGAAAATGAATGGAAAGAAGCTAAACAATGGAATGAGCCCACATCGAGGGTTTTGGCTCCGGGCGAATCTTATACTGTAGGTCTTAAATTTGTTTTGGCTTCTGACGTACAAAGCATCGAAGAAACGTTAATAAAGAACCACCGTCCTGTGGCGGTCGGATTTCCCGGCTATGTTCTGCCTCAGGATGTGCATGCCTCCTTATTTCTCAAATACGATAAAGCCATACAGTCTATAAAGGTAGAGCCTGAGGGTGCTCTAGCTGTTCACAAAGCCGAAACCACACCCAATGGCTGGAGCAAATTTAATGTGGAAGGCGTGAAGTGGGGCAGGGCCCGTCTCTCCGTCTCTTTTGACGATGGTACTCTTCAAACTATTAATTATAAGGTTATTAAGCCAGAGTCGAAAGTTGTGGAAGATAATGGTCGTTTTTTGACGACGGAACAATGGTTTGATGATGAGAATGATCCTTTTGGGCGAGCTCCGTCTGTTATTACCTATGATTATGAGAATAAGGAACAGGTTGTTCAGGACGGGCGTGCCTGGGTCGCAGGTCTGAGCGATGAGGGCGGGGCCGGAAGCTGGCTCAATGCCATTATGAAGCAGCTTGTTCAACCTGATCCGGAAGAAGTTGCCAAAATGGAAGATTTTGTAAACCGGACGATGTGGGGGGGTATTCAGTATAGTTCTGGTGAGCATAAATACGGAGTTCGAAAAAGTTTGTTTTATTATGAACCCGACAGCATGCCGGAAGGTACTTACAGCGATAAAATCAATTACAATACCTGGGCTGCATGGAGTAAGGAAGCTTCAGAATCGGTGGGTCGATCCTATAATTATCCTCATGTTACTGCCGCACATTGGGTAATGTATCGTTTGGCGAGAAATTACATGGGATTAGTAACGCAACGATCTTGGGAATGGTATCTTGAAAATGCCTATCATACAGCTATTGCAATGGTAGAACAGGCGCCTTATTATGCGCGGTTTGGACAAATGGAAGGAACCATATTTATCCTGGTGCTGGAAGATTTGAAAAGGGAAGGTTGGTCTGATCAAGCCCAAAAACTGGAAAAGGTCATGCGTAAACGTGCCGAACACTGGGCTTCCCTGAATTATCCATTCGGCAGTGAAATGCCTTGGGACTCCACGGGCCAGGAAGAAGTATATATGTGGTCCAAATATTTCGGCTTCGATGAAAAAGCTTCTATTACCCTCAATGCTATTCTTGCATATATGCCAACTGTTCCCCATTGGGGCTATAATGGTTGTGCTCGTCGTTACTGGGATTTTCTGTTTGCCGGTAAATTGTCGCGTGTAGAGCGCCAGATTCATCATTACGGCTCTGCTTTGAATGCCATTCCGGTTTTACACGCTTATAAAGAAGATCCGGATAACTTATACCTGCTGAGAGTGGGATATGGAGGACTTATGGGTGCTTTGTCAAATATTACGAAGGAAGGTTTCGCACCCTGTGCCTTCCACTCATTCCCATCAACACTAAATATTGATGGCATTTCTGGTGATTACGGCCCTGGCTTTTTGGGATATTCAGTAAATACTACTTCTTTTCTGACTAAACATGTGGAGTTTGGATGGATTGCTATGGGAGGTAATATCGTAGCTGAAGATGAGTGGATTACGATGGAGTTGACTACTGCTGCTCGTTCCAGGGTTTTTATAGCACCTGTTGGTATTGAACTATCGCTTAATGCAGGAAGGTTTAAATCTGTTTCGTTTAATCCTGAAACCAATGAAATTAAGGCAGTTTTGGATGCCGAAAACAATTTTACTCCCGTTGCATTTATGGAGGTTAAGTCTAATAATGTGGCAGGGGAAACCACCTGGAACGTGTTGAAGTTTACAAAAAACGACCGTGGTCTTTATGAAATTCCATTAAAAAGGAAAGCAAGAACTATTAGAATTGTGCAAACAAATTGAATGAAATGAGCATGACCAAGAAAGTTTTTCCCAACAAGAATATATATAAACTTTAGTTCGTGCGCGTTCCATCTGGCCAATAACTTAAGTAAATTTTAAGGATAAAAAAATCACTTTCTAAGATAAGATATGGATTTTCTTTTGCATTAATATGAATATTATGAAAAAGTGTTTTTTGTTTTTTCTTGTTGTAAATATTGTTCATTCGGTTTTATCCCAGGAAAATGATGGTTTGGCCCTTACTCCACCGATGGGGTGGAATTCGTGGAACAAGTTTGGATGTAATGTGGACGAAACAATAATAAAGGAAATGGCCGAAGCCATGGTTAATTCAGGCATGCGAGATGCAGGTTATGAATTCATAGTCATTGATGATTGCTGGCAGATCGGGCGTGACAGTTTGGGGAATATTATTCCGGATTCCGAACGCTTTCCTTCAGGTATGAAAGCTTTGGGCGATTATATACATTCATTGGGGTTAAAATTTGGCATATATTCCTGCGCTGGATCAAAGACTTGCCAGGGACGGCCAGGCAGTCGAGGGTATCAGTTTCAGGATGCCCGTACCTATGCAGAGTGGGGTGTGGATTATTTAAAGTACGACTGGTGCTATAATGAAGGACAGAATGCAGAGGCCGCATATAAGACCATGAGTGATGCGTTGAAAGCCACTGGTCGGCCAATTGTTTTTTCTATTTGTGAGTGGGGTGATAATGAACCCTGGAAGTGGGGCAAGGGAATTGGCCATTTGTGGAGAACTACAGCCGATATCAGGGATTGTTTCCAGTGCCAATTTGATTGGGGAGGACTTGGTGTGATGGATATCATTGATCGGCAGGCGGAGCTTTATCCGTATGCTGGTCCTGGTCATTGGAATGATCCCGATATGCTCGAGGTGGGAAATGGTGGTATGACCTATACCGAGTATAAAACACATTTTTCTATGTGGGCCATGTTGGCAGCTCCGCTTATGGCTGGAAATGATTTGAGAAATATGGATCGGCAGACTCGGGAAATTCTGACTAATCTTGATGTAATTTCTATAAATCAGGATGAATTGGGACAACAGGCTCGTCGATTTATGGATATGGGAGACTATGAAATCTGGGCTAAACCTTTGACTAAAGGAGAAGTCGCGGTTTGCTTCCTGAATCGATCAAGTGAAGTTTGGAAGTTGGCCTATAATTGGAAGCAACACACTATGTATTTTGTGAAAGATGTTAATTTACATAAATATCAATACAAAATATGGGACTGCTGGAAGCATGAATATATTGGTACAACCAACGAAAAACTTTCGGCCGACATCCCCCCTCATGGTGTGTTACTGGTGAGGCTGAAAAAGTAATAATACTTCTTATTAAGATTGTTAAAAATCGAGGCTTTATATCGTTAAACTTTAGGATTTACTATGCTTGCCAGTAAAGATTAAAAAAGAAGAAAGATGAAAAAAAATACAGTATTAATTTGTGTATTCACCTGTTTATTCCTCTGTTGGAATGGTTTGATAACTGGTAGGGGAAAAATAAAAGATACAAAAGGCAAGGTGTTTCAAATAATTCGGCCTCCTGACAGTTTGAATTTTAATGGTTTTTACAAGAAATATGTCAATGTTAATGGCATCCATATTATCAGTTCTCATCGGGTGCCTGATTCGGCTATTTTTGTTGCTTGTCGAATTATTGATTTTATGACAAAGAGTCTTCCGGCGGAGGTTCTGAAGCAGCTTCAGAAAAATTATACCAGGGTTGGAATCATGGCACGGTATGAGGGAACTACTGATATTCCTGAACATGCTTACCTGAAAGAAGATACCAGTTTGAACTGGGATGTTAGAGCTCGCGGTCTCGGCGGAACTTTAGAGCTACCGCTTACAACCTGTGCAGAAGAAAATCTTTTGTGCTATCAAATAGATAAGTATCATGCCGAAGATATTTTAATTCATGAATTTGCACATACTATTCATAGCGTAGGAATTTTGCCATTACAACCAGGGTTTAATGATATTTTACAGGGAATGCTGGACAATGCCATTGTGCATGGTAAATATAAAAATACCTATGCGGCCACAAATGTGTGGGAATATTGGGCCGAAGGTGTCCAAAATTGGTTCAATGTAAATGCCGAAGTAGCACAACCCGATGGTAAACACAACCATGTGAATACCCGAAAAGAGTTAGAGGAGTATGATCCGGCATTATATGATCTGCTTAGTGAATATTTTCCTGATTTTGAGGCGGAGGAGTGTCCTTCCTGTCATGTTACAATGTAAAAGTAAAAATTAGGCTTCAGTGATACTGAAGGAAGCCAGCATTTTAAACCCTTTATTTGTGTTATTTCATTTTATTGTTGCGAATGAATTAACCTATCATCGATTTTAGAGCCTAAAATCTTGATGATTTATTAATTACGAATAAAAATTATTGAAAGAATTATGTTTGTTAAAAATCAATCGAATAAGAAAAAATGAAAAAAGTAACGAATACAATTAAAGCCGTTTTTTGGGGAACTGCTGTGTTGTTGAGTGCTTGTCAGCAAGTAGCAGAAGAAGAGAAACATTATATCAGGACCGAGGGTCCGGAGATGGTCTCATTCAGGGCTTTGCCTTTCGACCTTGAAGAAGTGGAATTACTGGACGGACCATTTCTAGAGGCTTCCAAACTTAATGAAAAAATTCTTTTAAATTATGAACCAGATCGATTGCTGGCACACTTCCGGGAGCAGGCCCATCTAAAACCCAAAGCCCAACACTATGGAGGATGGGAAGGTGAATCGCTCACCGGACATAGCCTGGGCCATTACTTGTCGGCCTGTTCCATGATGTACAAAACTACCGGAAATGAGGAATTTCTCAAGAGAGTAAATTATATTGTTAATGAACTAGATACCGTTCAAAAGGCACACGGTGATGGCTATCTCGGTGCTTTTGACAATGGAAAAAAAATTTTTGAAGAGGAAATTGCCAATGGCAATATCCGTTCGGCAGGTTTCGATTTAAATGGTATTTGGGCCCCTATTTATACACAGCACAAAATTATGGCCGGCCTAATGGATGCCTATAAATTGTGCGGAAATAAAAAAGCGCTCGAAGTTGAACAAAAATTTGCCGATTGGCTAGGATCTATTGTTGAAAACCTATCTCATGAAGAAATTCAAAAAATGTTGCATTGCGAACACGGTGGGATAAATGAAGCCTATGCTGAATTGTTTGCAGTTACTGGAAATGAAAGATATTTAAAAATAGCAAGGCTTTTTCATCATGAGGCGGTATTAGATCCTCTTGCTAAAGGAATCGATATCCTTCCCGGACACCATGCAAATACACAAATTCCCAAAATTATCGGACTGTCTCGTTTGTATGAATTAACCGGTGATACTACTGACCGAAAAACGGCTCAATTCTTTTGGGAACGCGTTGTTTACCATCACTCTTATGTTACCGGTGGTAACGGAGACCATGAATATTTCGGGCCACCTGATACTCTCAGCAATCGCCTCAGCAGTAATACCACCGAAACCTGCAATGTTTACAACATGCTGAAGCTCTCAAATCATCTGTTTAAGTGGGAAGCTGAAGCGGAAGTGGCCGATTATTATGAAAGAGCCCTGTTTAACCATATTTTGTCATCCCAGCATCCTCAATCGGGCCATGTTATCTATAATTTGTCTTTAGAAATGGGAGGACATAAGCATTATCAGAATCCCTTTGGGTTTACCTGTTGTGTGGGGACCGGAATGGAAAATCATGCCAAATATCCGAAAAATATTTACTTCCATAATGACAGAGAGTTGTTCGTAAGTCAGTTCATTGCTTCCCGGCTCAATTGGAAGGAAAAAGGTCTGAAGTTGACACAAAATACCCGTTACCCTGACGAACAAAAAACCTCTTTTATTTTTGAATGTGAAAAACCTGTCGATCTGATACTTCAAATTCGTTATCCTTACTGGGCTGAAAAAGGTATGATTGTTACTGTAAACGGGAAAAAGGTATCCTACAGCCAGAAACCTCAAAGCTTTGTAGCCATTCATCGGGAGTGGAAAACAGGAGATAAAGTAGAGGTTTCTTTTCCTTTTTCTCTCAGGCTGGAGGCTATGCCCGATAATAAAGACAGGGTGGCTTTGATGTATGGACCATTGGTTCTGGCCGGACAGTTGGGGCCGGTGGACGATCCCAAGGCGAATGATCCGCTTTATGTACCGGTATTAATGGTTGAGGATCGCAATCCCCAAAGCTGGACTATTCCTGTTCCGGATGAACCAAATATGTTCAAAACTCAAAATGTCGGGCGACCCAGGGATATTATTTTTAAACCCTTTTACAAAACGCATGACCGAAGATACTCTGTTTATTTCGACATCTTTAACGAGGCTAAATGGAAGCAGTTTCAGGAGGAATATAAAGCCAAACTGGAAGCCCAAAAAATACTGGAGGCCCGAACCATTGATTTCTTCCAGCCAGGAGAGATGCAACCCGAAAGGGATCACAATTTCAAAAGCGAAAAAAGTTGGGCCCATGAGTATCGGCGACGCAAGTACCGAGAAGCTGATCGTGGCGGCTGGATGTCCTGCGAAATGAAAGTGATTAAGGATGCTACCGTTCAACTGGCTGTTGAATATTGGGGTGGTTACCAGGGTTCCCGTACCTTTGATATTTTGGTTAACGGAAAAGTGATTGCTACCGAAAATATTTCCAACGCACGACCTGGCCAATTCTATACCAAAGTATATGACCTTCCGGATGATTTGGATCTTTCGAAAGGTAGAATTACCGTCCAATTCAATCCCAAAGAGAACCATCGGGCCGGCCCGATATTTGGCGTGAGAACATTGAAAGAATTGAGTGGAAGCATCCAATAAAGGACCTAAAATATTATCAATTGGCCATAGTGGGCCAGAAATAATCTACCCCCCGGAATTCCTTTTTTCCGGGGGCATTGCATTTAGGACTTTAACGTCTGCATAAAGGTCTAAGACCTTATCATAAAGGTCTAAGACCTTATCATAAAGGTCTGAGACCCTATCATAAAGGTCTAAGACCTTATCATAAAGGTCTGAGACCCTATCATAAAGGTCTGAGACCCTATCATAAAGGTCTGAGACCTTATCATAAAGGTCTGAGACCTTATCATAAGTATCAAAAAGTTTCATTTATTAAATTCAATAAACACGACTAATAGAGCAGAATCAAGAAATTGTCAATATTTTCCCGGAATAATCGGGACATTGTTGGGCCAATGGGTTTTTTCTTGCCCAAACATTGAGGATATTAATTATCCATCATTAATAATAAAATAATTAAATTAGCAGTAGAAAACTTCTTGAAATGATTACCATCAAGCACTATAATAATCAATACCGACGTTTTGGCGTAGGTCTTTACGAGTGCTGGCTCACTTGAATGATTTTTTCTGAAATGTGGTCAGGGAGAATCATGCTTAACCAAGATGGTATCTGGCATAATTCTGCTGATATATTCTTTTATGACTATCCTGTTTACTGTGTTTGTTCCCATTAGACAAAGGTTGAGGTTAACAATGAGAAAGTACTCATCCAGCTCAGCCCTGGAATCAAGACTTCCAAACCATCAAGCATAACATTCAATATTTTCCATAGCTATGAAACGCGTCATTTTTTTAATCCTTCTGGTTTATGCTGGCTTTTCTTTAAATGCTCAGTTCACGAAAGAAGATTATTTGCGGGCCGATTCTGTATCGGAATTCAGAAATCTGGTGTTACATGAAATCCTTGAAGTTCATTGGATTGATACAACCAGTATGTTATGGTATAAAACACGCATTTCTGTTGACACAATAAAATATTTCATTGTTGATGCCCAAACCCGGGAAAAGCGGACTGCCTTCGATCAGGACCGGCTTGCCAACGCTATTCGTAAGAGGTTAAAAGTAAAAGCCAAGGCCAACAAGTTGTCACTTTTTAATCTGAAATTTTCTGCCGATATCACCACCCTTACATTTGAACGAAAAGATACCACATGGAAATGCTATCTGGCTGATGGTTATCGACTGGAGCCGGTGGCGGCCAAAGAAAAGAAACAGGAATGGCCCTATTGGGGAACATCGCGTGACGAGTTGGCCAATGATCCTGTAGTTTCACCCGACGGGAAGGCAGAGGCCTTCATTCGTGATTATAATGTTTTTGTTCGCCAAATGGATACGGGTGAGGTACACCAACTCAGCTATGACGGCTGTGCCGGAGACCTTTATTCGTCTTACCTTTTATGGTCGCCGGACTCTCGTTATTTGGTCACCAATAAAGTACGGATTCACGAAAAACGTTACATGCAGTTTATTGAATCTTCGCCCGATGATCAATTGCTACCCAAACTACACAAACGGGAATATCTTCGTCCAGGGGATGCCTTGCCTCTGTACCGTCCTACCCTGTTTGATGTGGCAAAAGGTAAGAAAATAAAGATAGACACCCGTCCCTTCGAAAACCAATTTAGCATTTCAAATATTAAATGGGCGGCCGACAGCAGGGCATTTACTTTTGAATATAATCAGCGTGGACATCAAGTTTATCAGGTGGTTCGGGTTGATGTTCAAACGGGAGAAACAAAAATTATCATTCATGAGCAAAGCGATACTTTCATCGATTACAGCGGCAAACGGTACCGGTATGATTTGGTGGAAACCGGAGAGATTATCTGGGCTTCAGAAAGGGACGGCTGGAACCATCTGTATCTGATTAACGGAAAAACCGGAGAAATTATTAATCAGGTTACCAAGGGGCAATGGGTCGTTCGGGGAGTAGAAAATGTGGATGAGAAGGAGCGTACCATTCTGTTTCGCGCCAGTGGGCGTAATAGGAATGAGGATCCTTACTTCGAACATTACTACCGCATTGGTTTTGATGGTAAGAACCTGAAAGAACTGACCCCTGAGAAGAGGCAGCATAGAGCCCTTTTTTCGCACGATTATGCCTATTTTGTGGATATCTATTCCACGCCCGACATTCCGCCAGTCTCGGTATTACGACGCAGCAAAGATGGACGCACCTTGATGGTGCTGGAAGAAGCGGATATTTCCCTCCTCGAAGCGAAAGGCTGGATAGCTCCCGAACCTTTTGTGGCCAAAGGACGGGATGGAAAGACCGATATCTGGGGTAATATTTATCGTCCAACCTCCTTTGATCCCAATAAATCTTATCCTGTTATTGAATATATTTATGCGGGACCCCAGGGCTCTTTTGTACAAAAAAGCTTTTCCCCTTATATGGCCTCCTTCAGCAGCCTGGCCGAACTGGGGTTTATAGTGGTACAGATCGACGGTATGGGAACCTCCAATCGCAGTAAGGCCTTTCACGATGTCTGTTATAAAAATTTGAAGGATGCAGGATTCCCCGATCGCATACGCTGGATTAAAACTGCAGCCGAAAAGTACCCCTATATGGATACCACCAGAGTAGGTATTTTTGGTGGATCGGCAGGCGGCCAGAATGCTCTGGCAGCACTTCTCTTTTATCCCGGATTTTATAAGGCAGCAGTGGCTTCCTGCGGATGTCACGATAACCGATTGGACAAAATGTGGTGGAATGAGCAGTGGATGGGATATCCGGTTGGCCCTCATTATGCCGAGTCGTCCAATGTGGAAAATGCTCATCTTTTACAGGGTGATCTGATGTTGATTGTGGGCGAATTGGACGATAATGTGGATCCGGCTTCTACCATGCAGGTAGCAGATGCTCTGATAAAAGCTGGAAAGGAATTTGAATTAGTTGTTTTGCCAGGAGTAAAGCATACTTTGGGTGGGAAGTTTGGAGAACGGAAGCGGCGCGACTTTTTTGTCAGAACGCTTCTGAACCAGCAAACACCAAAGTGGAATGAATAACTGAAATTAAAAAAAATATTTGCATGAACGGTACCATATTCGATATAAAAAAATTTGCCGTTCACGACGGCCCCGGCATTCGCACCACGGTGTTTTTTAAAGGATGTCCGCTTCGCTGCGCCTGGTGCCATAACCCAGAAGGGATATCACCGGAGGTGGTGCAGGTGGTCAAAACGCACAAGGTGGGATGCCGATCTTTTTATCATTTGGAACCGGTAGGACGTATCATTGCTGCTGAAACGCTTATACAGGAGATTTTGAGCGACAAGGTATTTATGGAAGAGTCCGACGGCGGTGTAACCTTTTCGGGTGGTGAGCCTTTTATGCAATACCGCTTTCTTTTGGAGATGCTTCGCCGCTGTAGAAATATGGGGATTCATACTGTTGTTGACACTACGGTTTATACACCGACCGAATATTTATTGAAAGCGGCTGAATGGACCAACCTTTTTTTGGTTGACCTGAAAGTGATGGATGAGGCCTTACATCTGAAATATACCGGAGTATCCAACCAAAAGATTTTGCATAATCTGAAGGTTCTCTCGAAAAGGGGAATACCGTTCCGGATCCGAATACCGGTGATTCCCGGGGTGTCCTTTAACCGGGCGAATACTGAGGCGGTAATTCGTTTTTTGAAGCATCTTCCCGTATCCCCCCACGGAATAGATCTTTTACCGTATCACAATACAGGGAATCATAAATTTCAACCCCTTGGGATGAAGAATGCTTTTCAGAATATGGCATCACTCAATACCGATGAGTTAGAGGATATGAAAAGGCAAATGGAGTCAGCCGGGTTTGAAGTGCATATTGGCGGATAGATGGATCACTGTGTCGGGTTCAACGTTGCTCTTATAGTGATGGATTAAAATAAAAGGAGGTCTCAATGTCTTAGTTTTAGTGAACAATATGAAAAAAAACAGATTATGAAACCACGAATAGCACACCTTCGGCGTCAGAGTCTGGAAGCCGTCAACCGTATTTCGGCCGAAAGAGCTCTCTTAATTACCCAATTTTACCAATATCATGTTGATGTTTCTGACCCTGTTCCTGTTCAACGGGCCAAAGCCTTTGAATTTTTACTTTCCCGTAAAAAGATTTCTATTCTGGAGAACGAGTTAATCGTGGGTGAGAGGGGTCCGGCCCCCAAAGCAACGCCCACCTATCCCGAAATCACCATTCATTCCATGGAAGATCTGGAGGTGTTGCATCATCGTAAAAAGGTATCTTTTTATGTGGATGATGAGACCCGCAAGGCATACAAAGAGGTGATCATTCCTTTCTGGAAGGGGCGTTCCAACCGGGATAGGATCATGGAGAGCATGTCGCCCGAATGGCTGGATGCCTATCAGGCCGGCATTTTTACTGAATTTATGGAGCAGCGGGCACCGGGACACACCGTTGCCGGATCCATGATTTTTCGGAAGGGGATGACCGACCTGTTGGAAGAGATCGAGGAGGCTTGGGCTAAAACCGAATTTGTAGAAGAGCCGCTCAAACAACAGATGCGCCATGAACTGAGTGCCATGAGAATAGCGGCCAACGCCATTGTGATGTATGCCAGGCGCCATGCCGACGAGTTGGAACGACTGGCAGAAAAGGAAAAAGAGGGAATTCGAAAACAGGAGCTCCAGGATATGGCGGCCATTTGTCGTCGTGTTCCGGCCAATGCCCCTGCCACGTTTCATGAAGCATTGCAACATTATTGGTTTATGCATCTGGGCGTCATCACTGAACTAAACCCTTGGGATTCGTTTAATCCGGGCAGGCTGGATCAGCATTTGTGGCCATTCTACCAACGTGATATTAATGAGGGACGCCTGGATCGTGAACGGGCAAAAGAGTTGCTGGAGGCATTCTGGATAAAATTCAACAATCATCCGGCGCCACCCAAAGTAGGGGTTACTGCCGAAGAAAGCAACACGTATACCGATTTTACCCTGATCAATCTGGGGGGTGTAAAACCCGATGGTACCGATGCCGTCAATGAGCTTTCCTTCCTCCTGCTCGACGTTATTGAGGAGATGCGGTTGTTGCAGCCGGGAACGATGATTCAGCTCAGTAGGGTTAATCCCGATGCCTTTATTGAGAGAGCTCTTAAAATCATTAAAACCGGATTTGGGCAACCCTCCATTTTTAATGCCGATGCCATAGAAAAAGAACTGACCGCTCAAGGGAAAAACATTGTGGATGCCCGCAACGGGGGCGCCAGCGGATGTGTTGAAAGTGGCGCCTTTGGCACTGAGAGTTATATTTTAACCGGTTATTTCAATTTGCCAAAAATCTTGGAAATAACCCTTCATAATGGTTTTGATCCTCGTACCCAAAAACAAATTGGATTAAAAACCGGAGAGCCTGGCACATTTAAGGGGTATGACGATTTATTGTCTGCTTTCAAAAAACAGGTACAATATTTTGCTCAAATTAAGATCCGGGGCAGTAATACCATTGAAAAGATTTTTATGGACCATCTGCCTACACCCTTTTTGTCACTCATTATTGAAGACTGCATCGCCAAAGGAACCGATTATATCCGGGGTGGCGCCCGTTACAATACCAATTACATTCAGGGCGTTGGTCTGGGTACTATTACGGATTCGCTTGCATCGTGGCGTGTCAACATTTTTGAGAAGAAGAGGATGTCACCGTATGATTTTTTGCAGGTGCTGCAGAACGATTTTGAAGGATATGAAGATTCGCTGTACCATTTGTTGTATCATACACCCAAATATGGCAACGATGATGATGAAGCGGACCGCCATGCGGTAGAGGTGTTTGAAATATTTCATGATGCAGTAACGGGCCATACCAGTCCGCGGGGGGCAACTTATCGAATCAATATGTTACCAACCACCTGCCATGTCTATTTTGGAAGCGTGATGCATGCCAGTGCAGATGGGCGGCGGGCAGGAAAACCTTTGTCAGAAGGTATTTCCCCGGTACAGGGAGCGGATGTCAAGGGGCCGACCGCTGTGATGAAATCTGCCGCTAAAATCGATCATCTGAGGACCGGCGGAACGCTTCTCAACCAGAAATTCAGTCCTTCCTTTTTTTCGGATGAGGAATCCATAAAAAAAGTGGCAGCCCTGGTGCGTGGTTATTTTCGTCTCAACGGTCATCATGTGCAGTTCAATGTGGTGGATGCCGATACTTTACTTGATGCCCAGAGACATCCTGAGAAATATCGGGATCTCATCGTTCGTGTGGCCGGCTACAGCGATTATTTTAATGATTTGGGAACCGAGCTTCAGGATGAAATCATTAGGCGAACAGCTCATGAATCGGTTTAAAATATTTGCCACAAAGGTGGGGTAGGTATTTAAAAGATTGTATGATACGAGCATGACCAACATAGGATTGTCTCAAAAGAATATGAATAAAAAGACAAAGACAGAAGTGCACAGGCAGAAGAAGTGATTAGTCATTAGTCAACAGTCATTAGTGACTAGTGTTGATTCACTAATGACTAACGACTAACCACTAATTACTACTTTTAATGAACAATATATCAATGAGTAAGTAAAATTTATACGGATGAAACGAGCATGGCGGCTTTTGCTACAGAAGAAGTCAATAGTCATTAGTCAACAGATGGTTAGTGTCAGATAACTAATGACTCGTATGTTTGCCACATAAAAGAAGGGCTCAATTATCACTATATTTGTAGCATAGTGAATTAAATTGAGGAAAGGCAGGATAAT